>NZ_OCNK01000011.1 GCF_900230285.1 Blastococcus haudaquaticus
GCGCGTCCGCTCTTTGAGAACTCAACAGCGTGCCGAAAGTCAGTGCCAAGTAATACCCCGTGCCGGGGCCTTCGGGTTCTGGTTTGGGATTCCTTTGGTTGATTGATATCGAGAGTGCTAGCTCTCGGTTCTCAGCCGGTTTCGAATTCATCTACGGAGAGTTTGATCCTGGCTCAGGACGAACGCTGGCGGCGTGCTTAACACATGCAAGTCGAACGGTGAACTCCGCTTGCGGGGGGATCAGTGGCGAACGGGTGAGTAACACGTGGGCAACCTGCCCTCAGCTCTGGGATAACTCCAAGAAATTGGGGCTAATACCGGATATGACTGCTGACCGCATGGTCTGGTGGTGGAAAGATTCATCGGCTGGGGATGGGCCCGCGGCCTATCAGCTTGTTGGTGGGGTAGTGGCCTACCAAGGCGACGACGGGTAGCCGGCCTGAGAGGGTGACCGGCCACACTGGGACTGAGACACGGCCCAGACTCCTACGGGAGGCAGCAGTGGGGAATATTGCGCAATGGGCGAAAGCCTGACGCAGCGACGCCGCGTGGGGGATGACGGCCTTCGGGTTGTAAACCTCTTTCAGCAGGGACGAAGCGAAAGTGACGGTACCTGCAGAAGAAGCACCGGCCAACTACGTGCCAGCAGCCGCGGTAATACGTAGGGTGCAAGCGTTGTCCGGAATTATTGGGCGTAAAGAGCTCGTAGGCGGTTTGTTGCGTCGGCTGTGAAATCCCGAGGCTCAACCTCGGGTCTGCAGTCGATACGAGCAAACTAGAGTGTTGCAGGGGAGACTGGAATTCCTGGTGTAGCGGTGAAATGCGCAGATATCAGGAGGAACACCGGTGGCGAAGGCGGGTCTCTGGGCAACAACTGACGCTGAGGAGCGAAAGCGTGGGGAGCGAACAGGATTAGATACCCTGGTAGTCCACGCCGTAAACGTTGGGCGCTAGGTGTGGGGCTCATTCCACGAGTTCCGTGCCGCAGCTAACGCATTAAGCGCCCCGCCTGGGGAGTACGGCCGCAAGGCTAAAACTCAAAGGAATTGACGGGGGCCCGCACAAGCGGCGGAGCATGTTGCTTAATTCGATGCAACGCGAAGAACCTTACCTAGGCTTGACATGCACGGAAATCCTCCAGAGATGGTGGGTCCGTAAGGGCCGTGCACAGGTGGTGCATGGTTGTCGTCAGCTCGTGTCGTGAGATGTTGGGTTAAGTCCCGCAACGAGCGCAACCCTCGTTCTATGTTGCCAGCACGTGATGGTGGGGACTCATAGGAGACTGCCGGGGTCAACTCGGAGGAAGGTGGGGATGACGTCAAATCATCATGCCCCTTATGTCTAGGGCTGCAAACATGCTACAATGGCCGGTACAAAGGGCTGCGATACCGTGAGGTGGAGCGAATCCCAAAAAGCCGGTCTCAGTTCGGATTGGGGTCTGCAACTCGACCCCATGAAGTTGGAGTCGCTAGTAATCGCAGATCAGCAACGCTGCGGTGAATACGTTCCCGGGCCTTGTACACACCGCCCGTCACGTCACGAAAGTCGGTAACGCCCGAAGCCGGTGGCCCAACCCTTGTGGAGGGAGCCGTCGAAGGCGGGATCGGCGATTGGGACGAAGTCGTAACAAGGTAGCCGTACCGGAAGGTGCGGCTGGATCACCTCCTTTCTAAGGAGCACTTCACCGCATCCCTCGGGGGTGTGGTGCAGAGCCGCGCCCAGGACACGACGGTTCTCCAGTCTCGGAGGGTCGCGCAGTTTCTGGGGTGGTGCTCGAGGGTGGAACGCTGACCAGTTCGGCCGGCCTCTCTGGTCGCTGCTAGTACGGCCCGCGCATGCGGGTGTGGAACGTGGTGGACAGGGATGGGTTCGGTTCGTAGGCACGCTGTTGGGTCCTGAGAGAGCGGACCTGTCCGCCGGGGGAACCTGGTGGGTGGTGACGTTGCTCTTGTGTCAGGGCCGTCCTGTTTCTCGTACCGCCTGGTTCCCTGTGGGGAGTCCGGGGTCTGGCGGGGGCGTGTGGGCGGTGTCTGGTCGTACGTTGAGAACTGCACAGTGGACGCGAGCATCTTTAAAGACTCTGATTAGCAGGGTTCTTGTAGGCCCGCAGCACGCTTCCTTCCGGGGGTGGTGTTGCGGGATTTTTGTGTGGCCAAGTTGTTAAGGGCACACGGTGGATGCCTTGGCACCAGGAGCCGATGAAGGACGTAGGAGGCTGCGATAAGCCTCGGGGAGCTGTCAACCGAGCGTTGATCCGAGGATTTCCGAATGGGGGAACCCCGCACCAGTCATGTGGTGTGACCCGCGCTTGAACACATAGGGCGTGTGGAGGGAACGTGGGGAAGTGAAACATCTCAGTACCCACAGGAAGAGAAAACAACCGTGATTCCGTGAGTAGTGGCGAGCGAAAGCGGATGAGGCTAAACCGATCGCATGTGATAGCCGGCAGGCGTTGTGTGGTCGGGGTCGTGGGACCGTCCAGTTCCTTCTGCCGAAGGGACGGGGAGTGAGAAAATGCATGTGTTAGTGGAAGGCCTCTGGAAGGGGTCGCCGTAGAGGGTGAGAGCCCCGTACACGAAAACGCTGCATCTCCCGGACGTGTTTCCCAAGTAGCACCGAGCCCGTGAAATTCGGTGTGAATCTGGCGGGACCACCCGCTAAGCCTGAATACTCCCTGGTGACCGATAGCGGACAAGTACCGTGAGGGAAAGGTGAAAAGTACCCCGGGAGGGGAGTGAAATAGTACCTGAAACCGTGTGCCTACAAGCCGTGAGAGCCTTAGGATTTCGGTCCGGGGTGATTGCGTGCCTTTTGAAGAATGAGCCTGCGAGTTAGTGGTACGTGGCGAGGTTAACCCGTGTGGGGTAGCCGTAGCGAAAGCGAGTCCGAACAGGGCGACCATCAGTCGCGTGCCCTAGACCCGAAGCCGAGTGATCTACCCATGGCCAGGTTGAAGCGCGGGTAAGACCGCGTGGAGGACCGAACCCACCAGGGTTGAAAACCTGGGGGATGAGCTGTGGGTAGGGGTGAAAGGCCAATCAAACTCGGTGATAGCTGGTTCTCCCCGAAATGCATTTAGGTGCAGCGTCACGTGTTTCTTGCCGGAGGTAGAGCACTGGATGGCTGAGGGGCCCCACAAGGTTACTGACGTCAACCAAACTCCGAATGCCGGTAAGTGAGAGCGTGGCAGTGAGACTGCGGGCGATAAGGTTCGTAGTCGAGAGGGAAACAGCCCAGATCATCGGCTAAGGCCCCTAAGCGTGTGCTAAGTGGAAAAGGATGTGGAGTCGCAGAGACAACCAGGAGGTTGGCTTAGAAGCAGCCACCCTTGAAAGAGTGCGTAATAGCTCACTGGTCAAGTGATTCCGCGCCGACAATGTAGCGGGGCTCAAGCACACCGCCGAAGCCGTGGCATTCATGCGTTAGCCCGTCGTTGCCCTCGAGGTGGCGGCCAGGTGCGTGGATGGGTAGGGGAGCGTCGTGTGGCGGTCGAAGCGGCGGAGTGATCCAGCCGTGGACGCCACGCGAGTGAGAATGCAGGCATGAGTAGCGAGAGGGGAGTGAGAACCTCCCCCGCCGGAAGACCAAGGGTTCCTGGGCCAGGCTAATCCGCCCAGGGTGAGTCGGGACCTAAGGCGAGGCCGACAGGCGTAGTCGATGGACAACGGGTTGATATTCCCGTACCCGCGAAGGAACGCCCATGCTGAACCCAGCGATGCTAACCGCCCGAACACCTCGTGCGATCCCTTCGGGGTGAGTGTGGGGGACTAGCGCGGGACCCGGACTGGTAGTAGGCAAGCGATGGGGTGACGCAGGAAGGTAGTCCTACCGGTGAGTGGTAGTACCGGTGCAAGGGTGTGGCCCGCGACGTAGGCAAATCCGCGTCGCATACAGGGTGAGGCCCGACGCATAGCCGAATGAGGCGAATTGGATGATCCTATGCTGCCGAGAAAAGCCTCTAGCGAGTTCCGAGCGGCCCGTACCCCAAACCAACTCAGGTGGTCAGGTAGAGAATACCGAGGCGATCGAGCGAACTGTGGTTAAGGAACTCGGCAAAATGCCCCCGTAACTTCGGGAGAAGGGGGGCCCTTTACCGTCAACACCCTTGCGGTGGGTAGCGGTGGGGGGTCGCAGAGACCAGTGAGAAGCGACTGTTTACTAAAAACACAGGTCCGTGCGAAGTCGTAAGACGATGTATACGGACTGACGCCTGCCCGGTGCTGGAACGTTAAGGGGACGGGTTAGTGCCTTCGGGTGCGAAGCTCAGAACTCAAGCGCCAGTAAACGGCGGTGGTAACTATAACCATCCTAAGGTAGCGAAATTCCTTGTCGGGTAAGTTCCGACCTGCACGAATGGCGTAACGACTTCTCAGCTGTCTCAACCACAGGCTCGGCGAAATTGCACTACGAGTAAAGATGCTCGTTACGCGCGGCAGGACGGAAAGACCCCGGGACCTTTACTATAGCTTGATATTGGTGTTCGGTTCGGCTTGTGTAGGATAGGTGGGAGACTGTGAAGCGGGCACGCCAGTGTTCGTGGAGTCGCCGTTGAAATACCACTCTGGTCGAATTGGATGTCTAACCTCGGTCCGTGATCCGGATCAGGGACAGTGTCAGGTGGGTAGTTTAACTGGGGCGGTTGCCTCCCAAAATGTAACGGAGGCGCCCAAAGGTTCCCTCAGCCTGGTTGGCAATCAGGTGTCGAGTGCAAGTGCACAAGGGAGCTTGACTGTGAGACCGACGGGTCGAGCAGGAGCGAAAGCTGGGACTAGTGACCCGGCACCGGCATGTGGAAGCGGTGTCGCTCAACGGATAAAAGGTACCCCGGGGATAACAGGCTGATCTTCCCCAAGAGTCCATATCGACGGGATGGTTTGGCACCTCGATGTCGGCTCGTCGCATCCTGGGGCTGGAGTAGGTCCCAAGGGTTGGGCTGTTCGCCCATTAAAGCGGTACGCGAGCTGGGTTTAGAACGTCGTGAGACAGTTCGGTCCCTATCCGCCGTGCGCGTAAGAGACTTGAGAAGAGCTGTCCCTAGTACGAGAGGACCGGGACGGACGAACCTCTGGTGTGCCAGTTGTACCGCCAGGTGCACTGCTGGTTAGCTACGTTCGGCAGGGATAACCGCTGAAAGCATCTAAGCGGGAAGCTCGCTTCAAGATGAGGTCTCTCACCGGGTCAACCGGGTAAGGCCCCCGCCCAGACCAGCGGGTTGATAGGCCGGAAGTGGAAGCACCGCAAGGTGTGCAGCTGACCGGTACTAACAGGCCGAGGGCTTGACCACACACACCCTCTTCTTCAAGGGGGGTGCGGGAACCATCAGGTCAAAGTCGAATTTACGAAGATTGCTTCGCGTCCACTGTGCGGTTCTGAACGCACGAACCAGAATGGTTCGTACATGTTCACAGAGTTACGGCGGCCATGGCGAGAGGGAAACGCCCGGCAACATTCCGAACCCGGAAGCTAAGCCTCTCAGCGCCGATGGTACTGCCCTGGAGACGGGGTGGGAGAGTAGGACGCCGCCGGACAACCATT
>NZ_OCNK01000001.1 GCF_900230285.1 Blastococcus haudaquaticus
AAGGAATCCCAAACCAGAACCCGAAGGCCCCGGCACGGGGTATTACTTGGCACTGACTTTCGGCACGCTGTTGAGTTCTCAAAGAGCGGACGCGCAACAACTCCACCCCATCCGGGGCTTCCCTGCTGGCTGGATGTCCAACACTACGCCGGTTTCCAGCAACTCCCCACCCGGGGGGCTGGACCGGCAGACCGTATCCGGTCCGCGCGGCGCATGGAGAACACTACACGACCTCTGAGGGCCGTGCACGGGGGGTCCCCACCCCCCCTGCGACGCCCGTCGTCAGAGGCCGAGGAAGGACTCGATCCCCACGGTGAGGCCCGGCCGGCGGTCGATCTCCCGGACCGCGAGCAGCACGCCCGGCATGAACGAGGCACGGTCGAAGGAGTCGTGGCGCAGGGTGAGGGTCTCCCCCGCCGCTCCCATGAGCACCTCCTGGTGCGCCACGAGACCGGTGAGCCGCACCGCGTGCACGGCCACGCCCTCGACGTCGGCGCCGCGGGCACCCGGCAGCGAGTCGGTCGTCGCGTCGGGTGACGCCGGCAGCCCTGCCGCCCGCCGGGCTGCCGCGACGAGGCGGGCCGTCCGGACGGCCGTTCCCGACGGGGCATCGACCTTGTCGGGGTGGTGCAGCTCGACGACCTCCACCGAGGGGAAGAAGCGGGCCGCCTCCTGGGCGAACTTCATCAGCAGCACCGCACCGATGCCGAAGTTAGGGGCGATGACGACGCCCACCTCCGGCTTGGGCTGCAGCCACTCGGCGATCGTGGCCAGCCGGGCCTCGTCGAAGCCTGTCGTCCCCACGACGCAGTGGATGTTGTTGTCGATGCAGAACCGGATGTTGTCCATGACCACGTCGGGCCGGGTGAAGTCCACGACCACCTGCGCACCGGCGTTCGCGACGTCGAACAGCCAGTCGCCGTCGTCGACCATGGCCACCAGCTCGAGGTCGTCGGCGGCGTTGACCGCCTTCACCACCTCGGTGCCCATGCGTCCCCGGGCTCCCAGCACCCCGACGTTGGTCAGCGGCGCCTCCGGGGCTGCCGACGGCGAGTCCTGCTGGTCCGGGGTGGAGGTGCTCGTGGTCACGCCGCCAGGCTTCCCGCAGCGGGGCCTGGACGCAAGCCGCCGGGTTCAGGGCCCGGTGGGCACTCTCCGCGCGAGCAGTCCCCAGAGCAGGAGGCCGAGGACGATGCCGACCGCGTCGGCCAGGCCGTCGGCCACCGAGGCGCTCCGTGCCAGCGGGGACAGGCCCTGCACGAGCTCGCTGACGACGGCGTAGCCGATCAGCAGTGCGGCGAGGGCGACTGCCCCGATCCCCGCCCACCGTCCGGAGCAGGCGAGCGCGGCGAACAGCCCGACATGGACGATCTTGTCGACCCCCGGTGGCGCGCTGGGCACGTCGGACGCGGGGGCGAACAGCACCGCGAGCGACACGAGGACGACCACGGCGAACGCCGCGCGGGACAGCGCACCGTGCTGAGTCACCCTCGTCCTCCCTGCAGGGGTCCGCCGTGAGCGTGCGAAGGGTGGGGGGCGGGGAGGTCCGTCATCAGAGACGGTCGAGGTCGGACTCGCGGTAGGGACCGACCACCGCCAGGCACGTGTCCTGGCTGAACAGCTCGGCGGCCACCTCGCGCACCTGCGTCTCGTCCACGGCGTCCAGGCGCGCCAGGACCTCCCGTACCGGCAGGTACTCGCCGTAGGAGAGCTCGCTCTTGCCGAGCCGGCTCATGCGGGACCCGGTGTCCTCGAGGCCGAGCACGAGACCGCCCTTGAGCTGACCGCGGCTGCGGGCCACCTCCTCGGCGGTGATGCCGTCGGCGGCGGCCCGGTCCAGCTCGGCGCGGATCAGCCGGAGCACCTCCGGGACCCGCTTCTTGGAGCACCCCGCGTAGACCGAGAAGGAACCGGCGCCCGCGTAGTGCGAGAGCGCCGACCCGACGCTGTAGACCAGGCCACGCTTCTCCCGGATCTCCTGGAAGAGCCGGGAGCTCATGCCGCCACCCACGGCGGCGTCCAGCACGGCACCGGCGTACCGGCGCTCGTCGAGGCGGCCCATGGAGGGGGTGCCCAGCAGGAGATGGGTCTGCTCGGTCCGGCGGTTGATCAGCCCGGCGGCACGGGCCGGCTTGTCGACCACCCCGTCACCGGTGCGCAGCGGCGCCGGCCGCGCGTCGCCCGACAGCCGGTCGGCGAAGGCCGCGGTGACCAGGTCCAGCACCTGCTGGTGGTCCACCCGGCCGGCCGCCGTCACGACGATCGAGGGCACGGCGTACCGGCTGCGGTACCAGCCGTCGACGTCGTCGCGGGTCAGCCCCTCGATCGACTCGACGGTGCCGAGCACCGAACGGCCCAGCGGGGTGTCGCCGAACAGGGTCTCGCTGAACAGGTCGTGCACCGCGTCGGAGGGCTCGTCGTCGCGCATGGCGATCTCCTCGAGCACCACGGTGCGCTCGGACTCCAGGTCCTCGGCCGTGTTGCGGGCCTCGGTCACCAGGTCCGACAGCAGCGTGACCGCCAACGGCAGGTCGGACGCGAGCACGTTCGCGTAGTAGCAGGTGTGCTCCTTGGCGGTGAAGGCGTTCATCTCACCGCCGACGGCGTCCATGGCCGTCGCGATCTCCAGCGCGCCGCGGGTCGCCGTCCCCTTGAACAGCAGGTGCTCGAGGAAGTGCGAGGAACCGGCCACGGCCGGGCTCTCGTCACGCGACCCCACACCGACCCAGATGCCGAGCGTCGCCGAGAGGACGCCGGGCATCGTCTCGGTCAGGACGCGCAGGCCTCCGGGCAGCTCGGTGCGCTCCACCCGGCCGCCGACCTCGTCGAGGTCGAGCAGCTCGGTCACCCCGACGGGAACCGGGGCGGGTGCAGCTGCACCCGCCCCGGTTCCCGTGATGTCAGGCGTGATCACTCACCCGCGGGTGCGGCAGCGGCCTCGACCGGAGCCTCGGCCGGAGCACCGCCGGCGTCACCCTCGGCGACCGGCACGAGGCTGATCTTGCCGCGGGCGTCGATGTCGGTGATCTCCACCTGCATCTTGTCGCCGACGTTCGCGACGTCCTCGACCTTGCCGATGCGCTTGCCGCCACCGAGCTTGCTGATGTGCACCAGGCCGTCCCGCCCGGGCAGCAGGGAGACGAAGGCACCGAACGGCGTGGTCTTGACGACCGTGCCGAGGAAGCGCTCGCCGACCTTGGGCAGCGTCGGGTTGGCGATGGCGTTGATCCGGTCCACCGCGGCCTGGGCCGAGGGGCCGTCGGAGGCGCCGACGTAGATCGTGCCGTCGTCCTCGATGGTGATGTCGGCGCCGGTCTCGTCCTGGATGGCGTTGATCATCTGGCCCTTGGGGCCGATGACCGCACCGATCTTGTCGACCGGGATGCGCACCGTGGTCACCCGCGGGGCGTAGGGGCTCATCTCGTCGGGGGCGTCGATGGCCTCGCCCATGACGTCGAGGATGTGCAGCCGGGCCGCGCGGGCCTGGGTCAGCGCACCGGCGAGCACGTCGGAGGGGATGCCGTCGAGCTTCGTGTCCAGCTGGAGGGCCGTGACGAAGTCCTTGGTGCCGGCGACCTTGAAGTCCATGTCACCGAACGCGTCCTCGGCGCCGAGGATGTCGGTCAGCGCGACGTACTCGGTCTTGCCGTCGACCTCGTCGGACACCAGGCCCATGGCGATGCCGGCGACCGGCGCCTTCAGCGGCACACCGGCGTTGAGCAGGGCCAGCGTCGAGGCGCAGACCGAGCCCATCGAGGTGGAGCCGTTGGAGCCGAGGGCCTCGGACACCTGACGGATCGCGTAGGGGAACTCCTCGCGGTTCGGCAGCACCGGCACGAGAGCGCGCTCGGCGAGCGCGCCGTGGCCGATCTCGCGGCGCTTGGGCGAGCCGACGCGGCCGGTCTCACCGGTGGAGTACGGCGGGAAGTTGTAGTTGTGCATGTAGCGCTTGCGGGTCACCGGGGAGAGGGTGTCCAGCTGCTGCTCCATGCGGAGCATGTTCAGCGTGGTGACGCCCAGGATCTGGGTCTCGCCGCGCTCGAACAGCGCCGAGCCGTGCACGCGCGGGATGACCTCGACCTCGGCCGACAGCGGGCGGATGTCGGTCAGGCCACGGCCGTCGATGCGGACCTTGTCGCGCAGGATCCGCTGACGGACGACCTTCTTGGTGAGCGCCCGGAAGGCTCCCGAGATCTCCTTCTCGCGGCCCTCGAACTGGCCGGCCAGCGCGGCCTTGACCTCGTCCTTGAGGGCGTCGGTGGCGTCCTCGCGCTCGTGCTTGCCGGCGATCTGCTGCGCCTGCGCCAGCTTGTCACCGAGCTGGGCCTCGACGGCGGCGTAGACGTCGTCCTGGTAGTCGAGGAAGCGCGGGAAGTCGGCGACCGGCTTGGCCGCCTTCTCCGCCATCGCCGACTGCGCGTCGCACAGCGCCTTGATGAAGGGCTTCGCGGCCTCGAGACCCTGCGACACGACCTCCTCGGTCGGCGCTGTGGCGCCGCCGGCGATGAGCTCGATGGTCTTCTCGGTGGCCTCGGCCTCGACCATCATGATCGCGACGTCGCCGTCCGGGAGGACGCGGCCGGCCACGACCATGTCGAAGACGGCGTCCTCGAGCTCGGTGTGCGTCGGGAAGCCGACCCACTGGCCGTTGATGAGAGCGACGCGGGTGGCGCCGACCGGGCCGGAGAAGGGCAGACCCGACAGCTGGGTGGACGCCGAGGCGGCGTTGATCGCCAGCACGTCGTAGAGGTGCTGGGGGTCCAGCGACATGACCGTGATGACGACCTGGACCTCGTTGCGCAGACCCTTGGCGAAGGTCGGGCGCAGCGGGCGGTCGATCAGGCGGCAGGTGAGGATCGCGTCCTCGGACGGGCGGCCCTCACGGCGGAAGAACGAGCCGGGGATGCGCCCGGCGGCGTACATCCGCTCCTCGACGTCGACGGTCAGCGGGAAGAAGTCGAACTGCTCCTTGGGCTGGCGGCCGGCCGTGGTGGCCGACAGCAGCATGGTGTCGCCCATGGTGAGGACGACGGAGCCGGCAGCCTGACGGGCGAGCCGGCCGGTCTCGAAGGTGACCGAACGGCTGCCGAAGCTGCCGTTGTCGATGACCGCGGTGGCGGTCGTGACGCCGTCCTCGGCGTCGAACTCTGCGGTGATGGTGGGTGCGGACACGTGTCCTTCTCTCTTCTTCGTCGCGGCGGCCTCGTGCCGACCTGCGACTCCTCTGACGACCCGCTCGTCTGGTGCGGAGCCGTCCTGCGTCCGGGGCGACCGGTGCTCGATCGAAGCCCTCGGGCCCGTGCCGTTCCCCGTCTGCGGGGGACCCACTCATGGGTACGGCGGCGTCCCGGGGGCCACTACCGAGGACCGGCCCTACGGGGACGCGTCCGGCGGCGGGCCGGTTCTCCTCGTGCGGCGGGTGCCGCACGAGGAAGGGGACCGTCCCGGGATGATCCCGGAGCGGCCCCCTCGTCGTGCTAGCGGCGCAGACCCAGCCGCTCGATGAGCGAGCGGTAGCGGTTGATGTCGGTCTTGGCCAGGTAGTTCAGCAGGCGGCGACGACGACCGACCAGCAGGAGCAGACCCCGCCGGCTGTGGTGGTCGTGCTTGTGCATCTTGAGGTGCTCGGTGAGGTCGCTGATCCGCTTGGTCAGCATCGCGACCTGGACCTCGGGCGAACCGGTGTCGTTCTCGACCGTGGCGTACTCGGTCATGATCTGCTTCTTGACTGCGCTCTCGAGCGCCATGGATCGCCTCCGGGGCGGGTCACGTGTGGCCCCCGGTTTGAATCACGGGGGCAGGCTGCACACACGCCGGGTCACCCCGGCGGATTCCCAGGCTACCAGCGTCGTTCCGGGGGCCGGTTGCCGCAGTGACCTGGCGGGATGAGCGCCGGCTCAGGACCCGCCGGGCATCTCGAGGACGGTGCGGGTGTCGGCGACGTCCTGGGCCATGGCGGCCACGAGCGCGTCGACGTCGGGGAACGCCGCCATGGGTCGCAGCCGCTGCGCGAACTCCACCCCCACGTGCTCGCCGTAGAGGTCGCCCTCGTAGTCGAGGACGTAGGCCTCCACCGTGCGCCGGCTGCCCTGGAAGGTGGGGTTGGTGCCGACCGAGATCGCGGCCGGGAACCGCTCCCTGCTCACGCCGGAGCGGGGGTCACGGGTGACGAGGTGCCCCGCGTACACCCCGTCGGCGGGGATGGCGGTGAAGGGCGGGGTCTCCACGTTGGCGGTCGGATACCCCAGGTCGCGTCCCCGGCGGTCGCCGCGGACGACGATGCCGTCCACCCGGTGCGGGCGGCCCAGCGCCCGGGCCGCCGACACCATGTCCCCCGCCGCGACGCACGCGCGGATGTAGGTCGAGGAGATGGTCACCTCGCCGTCGTCGGAGGCGTCCTCGGCGAGCGCCACTCCTTCGACGGCGAAGCCGAAGCGGCGGCCCTCGGTGCGCAGCGTCGCCACCGTGCCCGAGGCGCGGTGCCCGTAGGTGAAGTTCTCCCCCACGACCACCTCGGCGGCGTGCAGGTGCTCGACCAGCACCGTGTGGGTGAAGGACTCCGGGGAGAGCCGCATGAACTCCTGGGTGAACGGCAGCACGCACATCGCGTCGACCCCGAGCCCGGCCACCAGCTCGGCCTTCCGATCCATCGAGGTGAGGATCGCCGGGTGCGACCCGGGCCGGACGACCTCGGCCGGGTGCGGGTCGAAGGTGAGGAGCAGGCACGGGCGGCGCATCGCCCGCGCCCGGTCGACGGCGGTCCCGATCAGCTTCTGGTGCCCTCGGTGGACGCCGTCGTACATGCCCACCGTGACCACGGTGCGGCCGAGATCACCCGGGGTCGCCTCCAGCCCCCGCCAGCGCAGCACGGCTCGTCGGCCGCGCTCAGGCGATCCGGTGCAGCCAGCCGCGGGTGTCGGCCACCCGCCCGTGCTGGATGTCCAGGAGCGACTCGCGCAGCGTCATCGTGAGCGGTCCCGGGGTCCCGTCGCCGACGACGAAGTCGCCGGTGCGCGCCTTCACCTCGCCGACCGGGGTGATGACCGCCGCGGTGCCGCAGGCGAACGTCTCGGTGACGGAGCCGTCGGCCACGCCCTGCCGCCACTCGTCCACGGAGAACTTGCGCTCGGTGACCCGGTGACCGGTCGCCCGGGCGACCTCGATGAGCGAGTCGCGGGTGATGCCGGGGAGCAGGGTGCCGGTGAGCTCAGGGGTGACCAGCTCGGCGTCGTCCCCGGAGCCGAGGACGAAGAACAGGTTCATCCCGCCCATCTCCTCGACGTAGCGCTTCTCGAACGCGTCCAGCCAGACGACCTGGTCGCAGCCGGCGGCGATCGCCTGCTCCTGGGCGAGCAGGCTGGCGGCGTAGTTCCCGGCGCACTTGACGTCACCGGTCCCGCCGGGGGCGGCGCGGATGTAGTCCTCGGACAGGTAGACCGACACCGGGTGGACGCCCCGCGGGAAGTAGGCGCCGGCCGGGCTGGCGATGACCAGGAACAGGTACTCCGACGCGGGCCGCACCCCCAGGAACGGCTCGCTGGCCAGCATGTAGGGCCGGAGGTAGAGGGTCTGGTCGGGACCGGTGGGCACCCAGTCGCGGTCGGCGTCGACGAGCGCGTCGACGGCTGCGATGAAGGAGTCCTCGGGGACCGGCGGCATCGCCAGCCGCTTGGCCCCGCGGGCGAATCGTGCGGCGTTGGCCTCCGGGCGGAACGTCGCCACGCTCCCGTCGGGCTGGGCGTAGGCCTTGAGCCCCTCGAAGATCGACTGCGCGTAGTGCAGCGCCGCGGTCGACGGGTCCATCGGGAGCGGGCCGTAGGTGGTCAGCCGGGCGTCGTACCAGCCCTTCCCCGCCTGGTAGCGCGCCACGAACATGCTGTCGGTGAAGTACCGGCCGAAGCCGGGGTCGGCCAGCATCGCGGCGCGCTCGGCGGCCGGGCGACGCGTCACGTCCTCCACCACGAGCGGCACGCTCTCGGTGAACATCCGCGAGGAGGTACGGCTGTCGGCGAGCGTGTCGGTCATGGCTCCCACCTGCGAGTGCGCGTGTTCGGGCGTCCCGGCGTCCACCGGGACGCCCGCCACACTATCCCCGCCACGGGCGGGCGCCATGGGCGCTCAGGCCTGGCCGGCCTGGTTGGCCTTCGGGCCCGCGTACTCGAGCACCTCGTAGGTCCACACGTGGGCGGAGTGCGGAGCGGCCGACGCCAGGGTGTCGCCACCCCCGTCGTGGGCCCGGTCGAAGTCCTGGCTCGACTGCCACGCCTCGTAGTCCTCGACGGTGGTCCACCGCGTGTAGACGAGGTACTGGTCGGTGCCCTCCACGGGGCGCAGCAGCTCGAACCACTCGAACCCGGGGGTGGTCTCCACGGCTCCCGCACGCCCGCGGAAGCGCTCCTCGAACCGCTCCTGCTTGTCCTTGGGGACCGTGACCGCGTTGATCTTGACGATGCTCATCGCTCGACTCTTCCCGACCCGGGCCGCGCCCAATCGCGCGGGACGATCGCGCATGCTGGGGAGGTGGACACACAGCGCACCGCCGACCTGGGCTTCGCCCGGCTCGATCTGGACCGGGCCGAGCGCACCGGCACGCCCGAGGTGGTCTACGCCGCCGGCAAGACGCCCGCGCAGACCGTCGGCTGCCTCGCGGCGCTGCTCGACGGCGGGGCCGGTCTGGCGTGGGCCACCCGGGTGGACGACGACACCGCGGCGGCCGTCCGCGAGCGGTGGCCGGACGCGGTCGTCGACGCCGAGGCCCGGTGCGCCTTCGTCGGCGAGCTGCCCTCCCCGGTCGGGGACGTGCTGGTCCTCACCGCCGGCACGTCGGACGGCCGGGTGGCGGCGGAGGTCGCCGCGACGCTGGCGGCGTCCGGGGTCGGCTGCACGCGGGTCGACGACGTCGGTGTCGCGGGCGTGCACCGGGTGCTCGCCGTGGCTCCGCGGATCGCGGCCGCCGACGCGGTCGTCGTCGTGGCCGGCATGGACGGGGCGCTGCCCAGCGTCGTCGCCGGGCTGACCGACCGGCTCGTCGTCGCCGTGCCCACCTCGGTCGGGTACGGCGCGGCCTTCGAGGGGCTGGCCGCGCTGCTCACGATGCTGACGGCCTGCGCGCCGGGAGTGCTCGTGGTCAACATCGACAACGGCTTCGGCGCGGGCGTGGCCGCCGCGCGGATCTCGAGGTCCGCTCAGCGGTAGCGAACGGGATCGGGCAGGAGCTCGTTCATCGATCCCGACCGGAAGCCGCGCGGATCGACCTCCACCCGGCGGAAGCCGGTGACGACGGCGAGCAGGTCGTCGCGCGCGGTGAGTGCGGGGACCAGCGCGGCGTCGACCTCCACCCGGGCGGCGTCGTCCCCGAGGTCCCGCACGCGCAGGTCCCGCACCGCGAGGCCGGCGTCCGCGAGAACCCGTCGCAGCTGAGCCTCCGCGTGCTCGACGCGAGCCAGGCCCTCGGCGGAGACCGGCACGCCGTAGGCGATCCGGCTGGCCAGGCAGGCGGCGGCCGGCTTGTCCGCCAGGGGCAGCCGCCAGCGGCGGGCGGCGGCCCGGACGTCGTCCTTGGTCATGCCCGCACGCGCCAGCGGCGCCCAGGCGCCGCGCTCGGCGGCCGCCCGGATCCCCGGCCGGAACCCCGCGCGCAGGTCGTCCGCGTTCGTCCCGGTGACGACGTCGGCGATTCCCAGCTGCGCGGCCAGCGGGGTGAGGACGTCGACCAGTTCCGCCTTGCAGAACGCGCACCGGTCCCCCGCGTTCGCGCGGTAGCCCTCACGGGCGAGCTCGTCGGTGCGCGGCAGCTCGTGGCGCACGCCCAGGGATTCCGCGAACGCCACGGCGCCGGCGCGCTCGGCGGCCGGCAGGCTCGGGGACACCGCCGTCGCGGCGACCACCCGGTCGGGGCCGAGCGACCGCACCGCCGCCGCCAGGACGACGCCGGAGTCCACTCCCCCGGAGAACGCGACCAGCACGCCGGGGAGGTCGGCCAGCTCGGCGTCCAGGGCCGCGAGACGCTCGTCGAGGGTGCTCACGGACGGCAGGCTCTCACGCGGCGGGGAAGCCGACGGCCACGCGCGCGCTGGTGCCGGCGTCCTCCAGGAGCGCGACGAGCCGTCCCTCCGGATCGATGGCCGCGTGCAGGTCGGCCGCCCCGGTGGCCGGGATCCGCTGGCCGTAGCCGATCGCCCGTGCCTCCTCCTCCGTCACCGCCCGTGTCGGGAACACGGTCGTCGCGGCCAGGGGGAGAGGCAGGAAGCCGTCGCCACCACCGGCGGCGAGCGCGGCGCCCGCCTCCTCGACCGGAGCCGCGCGGTCCACGGAGAACGGTCCGGACGCCGTGCGCCGCAGGGCCGTGAGGTGCCCGCCGACGCCCAGCGCGGCCCCCGCGTCGCGGGCGATGGCCCGGATGTAGGTGCCGGCAGTGCAGGAGACGGTCACGTCCACGTCGACGAGATCCGGGGTCGGCCGCTCGATCCGGTGGACGTCGAGCCGGTGCACGGTCACCGATCGAGCGGCGAGCTCGACGTCCTCGCCGGCCCGCACCCGGTCGTAGGAGCGGCGGCCGTCGACCTTGACCGCGCTCACCGACGAGGGCACCTGCTGCAGCGGTCCGGTCTGGGCGGACAGGGCCGCGCCGATCGCGTCGTCGTCCAGGTGCGCGGTCGAGGCGGTGGCGAGGACCTCGCCCTCGCGGTCGTCGGTGACGGTGCTCTGCCCGAAGCGGATCGTGGCCTCGTAGGTCTTGTCGTGGCCGCCCACGTACCCGAGCAGCCGGGTCGCCGCGCCGACGCCGAGCACCAGGAGGCCGGTGGCCATCGGGTCCAGGGTGCCGGCGTGGCCCACCTTGCGGACCGACAGGACCCGGCGGGCCCGGGCGACGACGTCGTGGGACGTCATGCCACCGGCCTTGTCGACGAGGAGCAGACCGGGCGGGACGTCGGCGTCGGGCTTGCGAGGGCTCACGTACCCACAGTCGCAGGCGCGCTGAGCCATCTGTCACCCGCCACCCGGACCAGCACGCCGACGAGGCGGAGGGCGATGAACAGGCAGAGGCCGGTCCAGATGCCCGCGAGACCCCAGCCGAGCGGACCGGCCAGCAACGAGAGGGGCAGGAACCCCACGACCGCCGACCCGATGGTCACCGTGCGCAGGTAGCCGACGTCCCCGGCGCCCATGAGGACCCCGTCGAGGGCGAAGACGACCCCGGCCAGTGGCTGCATGAGGGCGAGGAACCACCACACGATCTCCGCCTGCTGCAGGACGGCGGGGTCGTCGGTGAAGAGCGGGAGCATCACGTCGCGCGACGCGAGGAGTGCCGCCCCCACCAGGACCCCGGTGCCCAGCCCCCACAGCACGACGCGGGACGCCGTCGCGCGGGCGTCGGCCGGACGGCCGCCGCCGAGTGCGTGACCGACGAGGGTCTGGGCGGCGATGGCGTAGGCGTCGAGCACCAGGGCGAGGAAGAAGAAGAGTTGCAGCGCGATCTGGTGGGCGCCCAGGGACGCGGTGCCGGCGCGGGCAGCCACCCCGGCGGCGACGAGGAAGGACACCTGCAGCACCGCCGCGCGCAGCAACAGGTCGCGCCCGATGACCAGCTGGATGCGGAGAGCCGCCGGCCGGGGGCGCCAGCCGACACCCTCCCGGGTCAGCGCCCGGACGAAGAGGCCGGCCGTGAGCGTCTGCCCGAGGACGTTGGCGACGGCGGAGCCCACCAGCCCGAGGCCCGCCGGGTGCACGAGCAGCGGGCAGAGCACGAGGCTCAGCAGGCTCCCGGCCAGCACGTACCGCACCGGCCGCCGGAGTTCCTGGACGCCCCGCATCCAGCCGTTGCCGGCCAGCGAGACCAGCAGCAGCGGGGCACCGAGGCTCGCGACCCGCAGCCACTGCTCCCCCGCCTCGGCGACCGCGCCCGGGCTCCCGGCGAGCAGCCGGGTCAACGGTCCCGCGAGCACCTGGAACAGGACGAGGACGCCGAGCCCGAGGGCCAGCGCGAGCCAGGTGGCCTGGACGCCCTCGGCAACCGCACCGTCCCGGTCGCCGGCCCCGGCGCGACGCGCGGCCCGGGCGGTGGTGCCGTAGGCCAGGAAGTTGAGCAGCGCCGCTGCCCAGGCGAGCAGGCCACCGCCGACGGCGAGCCCACCGAGGGGCACCGTCCCCAGGTTGCCGACGACAGCTGTGTCGACGAGCAGGTAGAGCGGCTCGGCCGCCAGCACCACGAGCGCGGGGACGGCGAGCGAGAGCACCGACGGGGTCGGACTAGGCAGCGCGCAACTCCATGCGGAGGGCCTCGATGGTCTTCTCCCGGTCGAGGTGGGAGCTGTAGCCGGCGGCGAGGACGTGCCCGCCCCCGCCGAGCGCCATCGCCACCCGGGCGACGTCCGTGGCGCCCCGCGACCGCAGGGACACCGACCACGAACCGTCGTCCTGGCCCTTGAGCACGCAGGCCACGTCGGCCTCCTCGGTGGACCGCACGACGTCGACGAGCGCCTCGAGCTGCTCACCGGGCAGCCCGTGCTCGCCCGCCTCGGCGGTGCTCGAATACGTCCAGACCAGGCCGGCCCCCACGTCGGGCTCGAGGACCGCGCGCCCGGTGACGACGGAGAGCAGCCCCAGCCAGCCGAAGGGCGCGGTGTCGAACAGCCGCCGGCTGATGTCGGAGTGGTCGATGCCCGTGGCCAGGAGCCGGGCGGCGAGCTCGTGGGTCTCCGGACGGGTGTTGCCGAATCGGAAGGACCCGGTGTCGGCGGCCAGCCCGGCGTACAGGCAGGTGGCCAGCCGTCGGTCCAGCGCGACGCCCAGTTCGTCGAGCAGCCCGGCTACCAGCGTCACCGTGGCGGGGGCGCCGCCGTCGACGAGCTGGACGTCCCCGAACCCGGGGTTGCTCGCATGGTGGTCGACGACGACCGACGTGCCTGCGGCGTCCAGGAGGACGGCGAGCTCACCGAGGCGAGCGGGCGATGCGGCGTCGAGGCTGACGAAGACGTCCGGCGAGGACGGGACGGCGGTCGACGGCACCAGCCCTTCGGCACCCGGCAGCCAGCCGAGGGAGGCCGGGAGGGTGAAGGGGCCGGGGAACGTGACCAGGACGCGGGCACCCTGACGCCGAAGCCCCTCGGCGAGGGCCAGCGTGCTGCCGAGAGCGTCCGCATCGGGCTGCACGTGCCCGGACAGGACGACGGTGGCGCGGGTGTCCGCCGCCTCGGCCAGCACCGAGGCGGCGGTGCGCAGCGGGGCGTCCGCCGCGCGGGCGGAGGTGAGCGACATCGCCGTTCAGGCGTCCGGTCCGGGATCGGCGACCGGAGGAGCGTTGCGCTCCTCGGTGACCGAGCCGCCGCCGACCGGGTACGTCGAACCGTCCTCGGGCTCGTCGGCGGTGATGCTGGGGGCGTCGCCCAGCTGGCCGTGCTTGCCGCCGTCGGTGGGGTCCCCGGCGCCGGGGACCTCCTGGCCGCCCAGCACCGACCTCCCCTGACCCTCGTCGGGCTCGTGCGGATCCGGGTCGTTCTCGCTCACTGGGTCGCTCGCATTCCGGCACTCCTGGTGGTGGCGGGATCGTCGACACTGTCATCGGCAGTGTCCGGCCCGACCGTGTCGTCGTCGTCCTCGTCGTCCTCGGCCGGCTTCCTGTAGGGGTCGGCCTCGCCGGCGTACTTGGCGCCCTCGCGAGCGCGGGCGAGCTCGGCGTCCGCGTGCCGGGCACGCTCCAGCGCCTCTTCGAGCTCGCGCGCGGTGTCGGGGACGATGTCGGCGATGAAGGTGAGCGTCGGCACGAACTTGATGCCGGTCTGCTTGCCGACCGTGGAGCGCAGCACGCCGGTGGCGCTGGTGAGCGCGGCCGCGGAGTCGGCGATCTGCGTCTCGTCGCCGTAGACGGTGTAGAACACCGTCGCCTCGCGGAGGTCGCCGGTGACCCGGGCGTCGGTGACGGTCACCATGCCCAGGCGGGGGTCCTTGATCTGCGTCTCGATCGCAGCGGAGACGATCTGACGGATGCGCACCGCCAGCTTGCGGGCGCGGGCCGGATCAGCCATCGGTCCTCCTGGGAACTGCCACGTGACATCGTGGGTGGGTAGGGACGGCCCCGTCGCAGGGGCCCACCGCGAGCTCGCGAGCGGTGGGGGGCGACGGGGTCCTTAGTCGGTGTCGCTGAACAGCTGGCGATGCGTCGACAGCAGCGTCACCTCCGGCCGCTCGGCCAGCAACCGCTCGCACGCATCGAGGACGTCGGTCACCTGACCGGTGTCCCCCGCGACGATGGCGACGCCGAGCTGCGCGCGGCGGTGCAGGTCCTGGTCGCCCACCTCGGCCGCCGTCACGGCGAAGCGGCGCCGCAGCTCGGCCACGATCGGCCGCACCACGGAGCGCTTCTCCTTGAGCGAGTGGACGTCGCCCAGCAGCAGGTCGGCGGTGAGAGTTCCGGTGAACAACTGCTCACCGCCGACCGGCTGGAACGGCCCCCTTGCAGGGACCCGCCACGAGCGTGCGAGTGGTGGGGGGCAAGGGGGTCCTTTCTCAGGTGCGCGGGATCTCGCGCATCTCGAAGGTCTGGATCACGTCGTCGATCTTGATGTCGTTGAACGACCCCAGACCGATACCGCACTCGTAACCCTCGCGGACCTCGGTCGCGTCGTCCTTGAACCGGCGGAGCGACTCCACCGTCAGGTTGTCGGCGACCACGGCCCCGTCACGCACGAGCCGCGCCTTCGAGTTGCGGACGATCGTGCCGCTGCGGACCAGCGAACCGGCGACGTTGCCGATCTTCGGCACCCGGAAGACCTCGCGGACCTCCGCCGTGCCGAGCTGGACCTCCTCGTACTCCGGCTTGAGCATCCCCTTGAGGGCGGCCTCGATCTCGTCGATGGCCTGGTAGATGACCGTGTAGTACCGGACGTCCACCCCTTCGCGGTTGGCCAGCTCGGTGGCCTGACCCTCGGCCCGGACGTTGAAGCCCAGGACGATGACGTCGTCGGCCAGCGCCAGGTCGATGTCGCTCTTGGTGATCCCACCGACGCCGCGGTGGATGACCCGCAGCGAGATGTCGTCGTCGACCTCGATCTTCATCAGCGCCTCTTCGAGCGCCTCGACGGTGCCCGAGTTGTCGCCCTTGATGATCAGGTTGAGCTGACGGGTCTCCTTGAGCGCGGCGTCGAGGTCCTCGAGGCTGATCCGCTTGCGCATGGAGGCGTTCTGCGCGTTGCGGATGCGGGCCTGGCGGCGGTCGGCGATCTGCCGGGCCACCCGGTCCTCCTCGACGACGAGGAAGGTGTCGCCGGCACGCGGGACGGACGTCAGACCGACGACCTGGACCGGACGTGCGGGCAGGGCTTCCTTGAGCTTGTTGCCGTGCTCGTCGAGCAGCGACCGGACGCGACCGTAGGCGTCGCCGGCCACGATCGAGTCGCCCTGGCGCAGCGTGCCGCGCTGGACGAGCACCGTGGCGACGGGGCCCCGGCCCTTGTCCAGCTTGCCCTCGATGACGACGCCCTGCGGGTCCTGCTCGGTGTTCGCGCGCAGGTCCAGCGAGGCGTCCGCCGTCAGCAGGATCGCCGTGAGCAGGTCGTCGAGACCCTGGCGGTTGATCGCGGAGACGTCGACGAACATCGTGTCGCCGCCGTACTCCTCGGCAACCAGGCCGTACTCGGTGAGCTGCTGACGGATCTTGGCGGGGTTGGCCCCCTCCTTGTCGATCTTGTTGACCGCGACCACGATCGGCACCTCGGCGGCCTGGGCGTGGTTGAGCGCCTCGACCGTCTGCGGCATGACGCCGTCGTCGGCCGCGACGACCAGCACGACGATGTCGGTGACCTTCGCGCCACGGGCACGCATCGCGGTGAACGACTCGTGGCCCGGGGTGTCGATGAAGGTGATCGGCCGCTCGTTGTGCTCCAGCTCGGTGACGATCTGGTACGCGCCGATGTGCTGGGTGATGCCGCCGGCCTCGCGCGACACGACGTTCGTGTGCCGCAGCGCGTCCAGCAGCTTCGTCTTTCCGTGGTCGACGTGACCCATGACGGTCACCACCGGCGGACGGGACGACCAGTCGTCCTCGTCGCCCTCTTCGTCACCGAAGGTGAGGTCGAAGGTCTCGAGGAGCTCGCGGTCCTCGTCCTCGGGGCTGACGACCTGGATGACCCAGCCGATCTCGGCGCCGAGCAGCTGCAGCGTCTCGTCGTTGACCGACTGCGTCGCGGTGATCATCTCGCCCAGGTGGAACAGGGCGGTGACCAGCGCGGCCGGCTCGGCGTTGATCCGCTCGGCCAGGTCGGTCAGCGAGGCGCCACGAGGCAGTCGGACGGTCTGCCCGTTGCCGCGGGGCAGCGAGACGCCACCCATGCTGGGCGCCGCCATCGAGTCGAATTCCTGACGCCGCTGCTTCTTGCTCTTGCGGCCACGGACCGGACCACGACCACCGGGACGGCCGAAGGCGCCGGCGGTACCGGCACCCGAGCCACCACGGCCGCGACCGCGGCCACCGCCGCCACCACGGAAGCCACCACCGGCGGGCGCGCCGGCGCCGGGGGCACCGCCGCCGCCACCGGGACGGAAGCCGCCGCCGCCACCGGGACCACCCGGACGGCCACCGCCGCCACCGGGACCACCGGAACGACCACCGGGACCACCGGGGCCGCCACCGGGACGGCCGCCACCGGCGGGCCGGCCGGGCATCATGCCCGGCGACGGGCGCTGCGGCATCATCCCCGGGTTGGGGCGAGGCCCGCCGGGGCCCGCAGCCGGGCGGGGACCGCCGGCGCCGGGACCGGGACGCGGACCACCAGGACCGGGGCGGGGACCGCCCGGACCGGCAGCCGGACGCGGTGCGCCGGGCGCAGGGCGCGCGCCGGGGGCAGCCGGACCCGGCCGGGGACCGGCACCGGGACCAGCAGCAGGCCCGGCACCGGGCGCGGCAGCGGGCGGCGCGGCCGGCCGCGGGGAGCTGAAGGGGTTGTTGCCCGGACGCGGTGCGGGACGCGGGCCGGGACGCGGACCTGCGCCACCCGGTGCGGACCCGCCGGCCGGGGCCGGACGGGGCGCGGCCGGACGCGGAGCGGCCGGCTGCTGGGTCGGGGCACTCGCTGCAGGAGCCTGCGGAGCGGGTGCGGCCGGACGCGGGCCCGGAGCGGGCGCGGCCGGTCGGGCCACCGGGGCGGCGGGGGCAGCAGGTGCGGCCGGAGCCGACGGTGCAGCCGCAACCGGCGCGACGGGAGCGGGGGCAGCGGGGGCAGGGGGGCCGGGACGCGCGGCAGGCCGGGGGGCCGCCGAGCCGTTACCGCCGCCGGTGCTGCTGCCCAGCGCCTCACGGAGCCGACGGGCCACGGGGGCCTCGACGGTGGAGGACGCGGACTTCACGAACTCGCCCTGCTCCTTGAGCTTGGCGAGCACGGTCTTGCTGTCGACACCGAACTCCTTGGCGAGTTCGTGTACGCGGGCTTTGCCTGGCACGGGTCTCCTCTTTGTGAGGCCGGCGGCTTGCCCGCTCGACCTCGTCGTTAGTGGCGCATGGTCATCGTGAGAACTTCACGGCTGAGTCATCCGACGATGTCCTGTCGACATGCGGACCGGCCTGGTGCCGATCCGATCTGGAACTGCTGGAGAGGGTGGGCGCGGCAGCTGCCGCACTCACTCGCCCGCCCGGGTCCGTGCTCCGGCGGCCTCCGAGGAGGAGCCGAGGACGTGGTCCCGGAGCGGACCGGCCTCCAGCGGGCTGCCTCCGGGGAGGCGCAGTGCCCGGGTGAAGGCCCGGCGTCGCTCCGCTGCGTGCAGGCACCCCGGGGTGGGGTGCACCGAGGCCCCCCGTCCGGGGAGCCGCCGCCGCGGATCCGGGACCAGGGCCCCGGAACGGACGACGACACGCAACAGATCGCTGACCGGAGCGCGTTGCCGGCAGCCCACACATGTGCGCACCGGTTCCGACGTTTCGGCCACCCCGCACTCTAGCGCGTGGCGGAGCCGGGATGTTCCGCGCGTCGTGGCGGGGGGCGGTGGGAGGACGGTCGGCCACCCGTCTGCCCCGCGGGAGCGCCGGAGCGCAGCGGCGGGCGCCCCACCCCGGGCGAGGGAGTCGCGTCGTCGTCGTCGGGCTGGGCGTCGCTCCGGATGTCGATGCGGCACCCGGTCAGCCGGGCCGCGAGCCGGGCGTTCTGGCCCTCCTTGCCGATCGCCAGCGACAGCTGGAAGTCCGGCACGATCACCCGGACGGCCTTGGCCTGGGGGTCGACGACCCGCGCACTGTTCACCCGCGCCGGGCTCAGCGCCGAGGCGACGAACGTGGCCGGGTCGTCCGACCAGTCGACGATGTCGATCTTCTCGCCGTGCAGCTCGCTCATGACGTTGCGCACGCGCTGGCCCATCGGCCCGATGCAGGAACCCTTCGCGTTCAGTCCCGGGACCTTGGTCCGGACGGCGATCTTCGACCGGTGGCCCGCCTCGCGGGCGACGGCGACGATCTCGACGCTGCCGTCGGCGATCTCGGGGACCTCGAGGGCGAACAGCTTGCGGACGAGGTTCGGGTGCGTGCGCGAGACGGTGACCTGCGGCCCGCGGAAGGTGCGGGCGACCGACACCACGTACGCCTTGATCCGGCTGCCGTGCGTGTACTCCTCGTGGGGTACCTGCTCGGCCTGCGGGAGGACCGCCTCCACCTTGCCGATGTCGATGAGCACGGTGCCCTGGACGTTGCGACGGTCGTGCGCCTGCACGATGCCGCTGACGATGTCGCCCTCCTTGCCGGCGTACTCGCCGAAGGTCTGCTCGTGCTCGGCGTCGCGCAGCCGCTGGACGATGACCTGCTTGGCGGTGCTGGCCGCGATCCGGCCGAAGTCGGTCGGGGTGTCGTCCCACTCGCGGACGACGTCGCCGTCCGGGCCCAGCTCCTGGGCGAGCACGGCGACCTCGCCGCTCTTGCGGTCGACGTGCACCCGCACGTGCTTGGCCGCGCCGTCGGCGTGCCGGTAGGCGGTCACCAGCGCCGTCTCGATGGCCTCGATCACCGTGTCGGCGGGGATGCCCTTCTCCCGCTCGACCGCCTTGAGCGCGGTGACGTCGATGTTCACTGTGCTCCTCCTCGCGCCCGGGGCGCGCTGCCCGGCCCGACGGTGTCGTCGGTGTCCGGGTCGTCGATCAGTTCCTCGTCGTCGGTCAGGTCGTCGTCGGTCAGGTCGTCGTCGGTCAGGTCGTCGTCGATCAGGTCGTCCTCAGCACTTCCGGGCCGGCCGAACTCCACCTGCACCCGTCCGTTGCCCAGCTCGGACCAGGGCACGGTGCGCGGGGTGGGCGGTCGCTTCTTGGCTCCCGGCTTGCCCTGCGCCTCGACGGCGAGCGTCACGCCGGAGCCGTCCACCGCGGTCACCCGGCCGGTGACCTCCTGGGCGCTGCCCGACGGCCCGACCCTGACGGTCACCAGCCGGCCGGTGTTGCGCCGCCAGTGCCGCTGCTCGGTGAGCGGCCGGTCCACACCCGGGCTCGTCACCTCCAGCACGTAGGGCGTCCGCCCCATTCCGTCGTCGTTGCGATCGAGCACGTCGGAGACGGCGCGGCTCACCTCGGCGATGTCGTCGAGCGTCACTCCCTGGTCGCGGTCGACGACGACCCGGACGACGCTGCGCCGTCCGGCGGGGGTGACCACCAGCTCCTCCAGGTCGTATCCGGCTCCGGCGACGGCGGGCTCGATCCAGCCCGCCAGCCGAGCGGTCGCCGGATCGGTGCGCGGGGTGCCGTGAGAGGTGGGCACGGGCTCCTCCTCCGGGCTCGAGCGGCCGCCTCGTGCGGAACGCCGGACCCCTCCGCTGGGGCGCCGAGCCGCGTGCAGCGGTGGGCGGACCCGGATGGGGGGGAAGTGCTCAGGCTACCGCCCCGGGCGCGGCGCCCCGACCGCACGCCGGAGCCGGCCCCGGACGACGACGTGGGGCCGGTGGGGCGGAGGGTCCGCCCGGGACGGGCGCGGACGCGCCTGGCGGCACTACCGGCACCGAGGTGTCCCGCCTGCGAGAATGGCGGAGATGTCTTCTCCGCTCCCCTCCGGCCCGCGGGGGTTCTCCCGGCGCACCCTGCTCGCGGCCTCGGCGGCGGGACTGGCCGTGCTGGCGACGGGCTGCACGTCGTCCTCCGCCGACGAGCGGGAGAAGGCGACCACCCAGCAGGCCGACGAGCTGGGCGCCCAGGTCGCGGTGCAGGAGACGGTGGTGTCGGCCTTCGTGGCCGCGGGCGCCGCCGACCCCGCCCTCGCCGCGGAGGTGGCCGACCTCGCCGCCCAGGCGGACGAGCAGCTGGCCCGCCTCCGGGCGGCGGCTCCCGGGGCGTCCGCATCCGCGTCGGCACCGGTAGCCGGTGCTCCCCCGGCGCCGGGGACCCGCGGGTGGCTGCGCGGCCAGGTCGCGGCGGCGGCCGCCTCGCACGCCACGGCCTGCCTCGACCAGTCCGGGGCACGGGCCGCACTGCTGGGTTCCATCGCCGCCGGGCTGGCCGGGCAGGACGGACGACTGGCATGACGAGGAACACCGATGGCTGACGACGACGGACCGGGCACTCTCGACCAGGGCACGGAGAACGCGGCCCTGCGCGAGGCACTCGCGTCCGAGCACGCCGCGGTGTGGGGCTACGGCGTCGTGGGTGCCGCCCTCGACGCGGATTCGCAGGATCTGGCCCAGGCCTCCGAGACGGCCCACCGGGACGTCCGCGACCAGGTCGTCGCCGTCCTCGCCGCGCGCCGCGCCGACCCGGTGCCCGCCGAGGGCGCCTACGGCCTCCCCTTCCCCGTCCTCTCCCCCGCCGACGCGTCGGCGCTGGCCGTGGTGCTGGAGGACGGCGTCTCCGCGGCCTGGGTGCGCGTCCTGGACCAGGCGGTGGAGCGCTCGACCCGGGAGCTGGCGATGAGGGCGCTCACCGGCGCCGAGGTCCGGGCCGTCGGGTGGCGCGGCGCGGCCGGCCAGTCACCGGTGACCCGCGCCCTCCCAGGGCTGCCCACCGCCTGAGGGAAGACCCCGCCGCCCTGCCGCGGGCGCGCTCGCAGAAGCACCCTGCAGCGGGGCTCAGCCGAGGTTGCCGAGGAAGGCGTCCGTGACACCCACCGCGGCGCTGCTGGACTGACCCGCCTCGACGAGAACGGCGAACGCGATGTCGCCCTGCGGACCGGCCACCTGGTAGCCCACGAACCAGCCGTGCGAGTCCGGCGGGGTGTTGCTGCCGTACTCCGCGGTCCCGGTCTTGCCGTACACCTCGCCCCGGTCGGCCAGCGCCGTCGCCGTCCCGGACAGCACGACCTGCCGCATCATCGGCCGCAGGGCGTCGAGCACCGCCTGGCCGGGGCCCGCAGGAGCGGGACCGGCCGGTTCCCCGCCCACGACCTCGACGGGCGCAGCGGGCGTACCGCTGGCGATCGCCGCGGCGACCAGCGCCATCTGCGCCGGGCTCGCGAGCACCTCGCCCTGGCCGATGGCGTTCGCCGCCTTCGTCGTCCCGGTGCTGTCGGCGGGCACGCTCCCCCCGAACACCCCCACCGGCAGCTGCCAGTCGGTGCCGACGCCGTAGGACGTCGCGGCCTCGGCGAGCGCGGGGTCCGGCAACTGGAGCGCCTGCTGGATGAAGGTCGTGTTGCACGACTGCGCGAAGGCCTCGGTGAACGGAACCGTCCCGAGGTCGAACTGGTCCTGGTTCTCGAACTCGCGGCCCTCGACGGTCGTCGTCCCGGGGCACGGCACCGCGGTGCCGGGCGTGAGCGTGCCGGTGGAGAGGAGCGCCGTCGCACTGACCGTCTTGAAGCTCGAACCCGGCGGGAACTGGCCGTTCAGGGCGTTGCCCGCGTCGGCCACCTCGTTGGAGGACACGGCGAGGATCTCGCCGGTCCCGGGCCGCACGACCACCAGGTGCGTGGCCAGCTCCTGCGTGGCGACAGCGGCGTCGGCCGCGCTCTGCACGGCCGGCAGCAGCGGCGTCTGCACCGCCGTGCCGGCCTGGGGTGCCACGGCGGCGATCTCCATCCCCGCGTCGGCGGTGCCCTCGTCGGTGCTGACCACCGTGACGGTGAAGCCCGGCGTGCCGCCGAGCTGCTCCTGGAAGGCGCGCTGCAGTCCGGACAGCCCGAGCTGGTCACCGGCGGCGTAGCGGGCCACCCCGTCATCGGCGGACTCCTCGATCACCTCGGCCGTGGCGGCCCCGACGCGTCCGAGCAGGGCGGCGGCGAAGCGGGCGGTCGGGGCGAGCAGCCGGGTGTCGGTCGGGAAGACGGCACCGGGCAGGTCGAACACCTGCGCGCGGATCGCCTCGAAGTCCGGCCGCCGGAGGGTGATCACGGGGACGAACTGCCCCTCGGGCGCCGCCTCGACGTCGGCGACGATCTCCTCGGCCGCCACGCCGGTGGCCGCCGCGAGTCCGGCGGCGAGCGTGGGCAGGTCGGTGACCTGAGCCGGATCGACGCCGACGTTGACGACCTCCGTCGGAGCGAACAGCGGTGCCCCCGTCCCGTCGGTGATCGGCGCCCGGTCCGGCAGGGTGCGGGTGAGCTGCAGGTGCTGGCCCTCGCCCAGTTCGGGGTGGATCAGGGCCGGCTCGGCGACGACCTGCCAGGCATCGTCGCCCTCCTCCAGCCGCAGCGTGGACTCGTAGGTCCAGTCCGGCGCGGCCGCGAGGTCCCAGGTCGCCGTCCACCCAACGGTGGCGGTGCCGTCGTCGACGCTGACCTCACCCAGCTCGGTGCTGAGGGCCGCCTCGGGCAGGTCCGTGGTCGTCTGCTCGAGCAGGGCGGTGGCAGCGTCCGGGTCGGTGGTCCCGGCCGCTGCCGCGGCGGTGTCCCCGCCGGCCCATGCCTCGAGGAAGCTGCTCGCCGCGTCCCGGACGTCGTCCTCGGAATTGCCCGAGCAGGCCGCGAGGACCGGTACGGACAGCACCAGGACGGCGGTCGCGAGAGCGGGGGCAGGTCGGGGGCGCGTCCACGTCGGCACGCGCGTCAGCCTTCCAGAAGAAGAGCCCCGTCCCTCTGACGCCTCGCTGCGCCGGCCGCGAACCTCCGGGCAGGACCGTCAGAACAGCACGCTTGCGTACTGCCCGACCTCCCGGAACCCCACGCGGTGGTAGGCGGCCCGCGCGGAGGTGTTGAAGTCGTTGACGTAGAGACTGACGACGGGCGCGAGGACCGTGCGCGCGTACTCGACGACGGCCGCCGTCCCCGCCGTCCCGATGCCACGACCTCGATACGCGGGGGCCACCCAGACGCCCTGCACCTGGCAGGCCGCGCGCGACACGGCACCGATCTCGGCCTTGAAGACCACCTCGTCGCGCTCGATCCAGGCCAGGGACTGCCCGGCGCGGACCAGTTCCGCCACCCGGGCCCGGTAGCCGGCCCCGCCGTCGACCCGCAAGGGACTGACGCCGACCTCCTCGGTGAACATCGCGACCGCCGCGGGCAGCAGCGTCTCCAACTCCGCCGGACGGACCGGCCGGACGCGGGGCTCCGCCGGGACGGCCGGGGGCCCGTCGATGGCCATCAGCGGCTGCCGGGGGCGGTGGTCGCGAGCCGGGCCCCAGTGCGACGAGAGGAGGTCCCAGAGCGGTGCGACGGCCCCGGCCGGGCCCACGATGGTGGAGCATCGCCGGCCGGCCCGCCGGGCCCGCTCGGCGAACGCGGCGGCCGCAGCGGCCTCGGCCCCCGGGACGGCGAAGGGGATGAGGTTCGCCCCGGCGAGGCAGATCGCCTTGAGGTCTCCGCCCCCGCCGAAGCCCCAGAGGGGTGCGCCCAGGGACGCGGGCCCGGTGCCGGAGGTCTCGACGCGACCGGCGATGACGCAGGAGGCCACCGGGTCGGTGGAGAGCAGTCGGTGGACGGCGGACTCGTCACCCTCGTCGAGGACGCGGGCAGCGGACGTGCGGAGCACGGGACGGATCAGCTCACGCTGACGACGGGCGCCCCGGAGGGCGTCCCTGCCGCGGTCTGCTCCGCCGCGATGCGCATGGCCTCCTCGATCAAGGTCTCCACGATCTGCGACTCGGGCACGGTCTTGACGACCTCGCCCTTCACGAAGATCTGCCCCTTGCCGTTGCCGGACGCCACGCCGAGGTCCGCTTCCCGGGCCTCCCCGGGACCGTTGACGACGCAGCCCATGACGGCGACGCGGAGCGGGACCTCCATGCCCTCGAGCCCGGCGGTCACCTCGTCGGCCAGCTTGTAGACGTCGACCTGCGCGCGACCGCACGACGGGCAGCTGACGATCTCCAGCCCGCGCTGACGGAGGTTCAGCGACTCCAGGATCTGGTTGCCGACCTTGACCTCCTCCGCCGGCGGGGCGGAGAGGGAGACGCGGATGGTGTCGCCGATGCCCTGGGACAGCAGCGCGCCGAAGGCGACCGCGGACTTGATGGTGCCCTGGAAGGCGGGGCCGGCCTCGGTGACGCCCAGGTGCAGCGGATAGTCGCACTGGGCGGCGAGCAGCTCGTAGGCGCGCACCATGACCACCGGGTCGTTGTGCTTCACCGAGATCTTGATGTCGCGGAAGTCGTGCTCCTCGAACAGCGAGCACTCCCAGAGCGCGGACTCGACCAGCGCCTCCGGCGTCGCCTTGCCGTACTTCGCCAGCAGCCGCTTGTCCAGGGAGCCGGCGTTGACGCCGATGCGGATCGGGGTGCCCGCGTACTTGGCGGCGCGGGCGATCTCCCCCACCTTGTCGTCGAACTTCTTGATGTTCCCCGGGTTGACCCGGACGGCGGCGCAGCCCGCCTCGATGGCGGCGAAGACGTACCGCGGCTGGAAGTGGATGTCGGCGATGACCGGGATCTGCGACTTCTTCGCGATGATCGGCAGGGCCTCGGCGTCGTCGGTGTCGGGCACGGCCACGCGCACGATCTGGCAGCCCGAGGCGGTGAGCTCGGCGATCTGCTGGAGCGTCGCGTTGATGTCGGCGGTCTTCGTCGTGCACATCGACTGGACGCTGACCGGGAAGTCGCTGCCGACACCGACGCCGCCCACGTCCAGCTGCCGGGTCTTGCGCCGGGGGGCGAGGACGGGAGGAGGCGCAGCGGGCATGCCGAGGCCGACGGGGATCGCCATGACAGCCAGTATCCCCCGCGATGCGATTCGCGCTGGTGGCGCGGCTGTGACGTGCGCCGGACGCGCTAGCCCAGCGTGATCGGGTTGACGATGTCGGCGATGAACAGCAGGGCCGACAGCGCGAGGAAGAGCCCCGCCACGACGTAGGCCACCGGCATCAACCGGGCGATGTCGAACGGCCCCGGATCGGGCCGCCCGCGCAACCGCGCAACGGTGGAGCGCGCCTTCTCGTACAGGGCGCCGGCGACGTGGCCGCCGTCCAGCGGGTAGATCGGCAGGAGGTTGAACAGGAACAGCACCAGGTTCACCCCGGCGAGCAGCTGGAAGAACGTGCTGACCTTCTCGGCGGTGGTGATCTCGTCGAGCGCGAAGATCTCGCCGGAGATCCGCCCGACGCCGACGACCCCGATGGGTCCCTGCGGGTCGCGCTCCTCGCCGAGGAACGCGGCACGGAACAGGGCCGGGATCTTCTGCGGGATCTGGGTCAGCCGGTCGATGGCACCGACCACGTACTCGCCCAGGAACGCCGGCACCTCGGTGACCGACTGCTGCACGTAGGGCTGGTCGGGCCCGATGCCCACGTAGCCGACGACCTTCGTGTCGGTCCCCTCGGCCGAGGCGTAGACGGTGTTCTCGATCGGCGTGACGGTGAGGTCGCGCTCCTCGCCGTCACGCTCGACGGTGAAGACGACCGCCTGGTCCGGGCTCCGCTGGATCGTCGACTGGATGCGCTCCCAGCCGACCTCGGTCTCCTGGGAGATCGGCTCGCCGTCGATCGCGACGATCGTGTCGCCCGGGAGGAGGCCGGCCTTCGCGGCAGGGCTCCGTTCGGGCAGCGCGCAGCCCGGCGCCCCGGCCTCGCACGTCCTGCCCTCGGCCGTGATCGGGACCTCGCAGGGGTCGTCGGCACCGGCGGTGTCCGCCCCCGCCGGCAGCACGCAGCCGGGGACCCGGGAGATCGTCGTGGACGCCTCGGGGACGCCGAACGCGGTGAGCACGATGGTGAAGAACAGGACCGCGAGCACCAGGTTGTTGAACGGCCCGGCGAACATCACGATGACCCGCTGCCACCACGGCTTCTTGTAGAAGACGCGGTCCCCGTCGCTGGGGAGGACGTCGTTGAGCGCCTGGCCGCGGACCTCGGCGATGAAGCTGCGCATGCGGGTGGCGCGCTTGCTCTCGCCCTCCTCGGCCGGCGGGATCATGCCGACGATCCGGATGTAGCCGCCGAGCGGGACGGCCTTGATGCCGTACTCGGTCTCCCCCCGCTTCCGGGAGAACAGGGTCGGGCCGAAGCCGACCATGAACTGGGGCACGCGCATGCCGAACTTCCGCGCCCAGAAGAAGTGACCGGCCTCGTGGAAGCCGATGGAGAAGAGCAGTCCGATCGCGAAGGCGACGATTCCCAGGACGCTCAGCAGCAGCCCGCTCAGTGCAGCCCCTCCATCACATGCCCCGGCCGATGACGGCCCGGGCGTGCTCCCGGGCCCACTTCTCCGCCGCCAGAACGTCCTCGACGGAGGTGGGGACGCCGAGGTCCGGCGCGTCGTCGAGGGTACGCGCGACCAGGTCGACGATGCCCCGGAAGGACAGGCGACCCGCCACGAAGGCGGCGACCGCCTCCTCGTTCGCGGCGTTGTACAGCGCCGGGACGACGCCACCCGCCTCGCCGGCCACCCGGGCGAGGCGCACCGCGGGGAACGCGGCGTCGTCCAGCGGGAAGAACTCCCAGCTGCTCGCCGACGACCAGTCCAGGGCCGGCTGCACGACCGGCAGCCGCTCGGGCCAGGCCAGCGCCAGCGCGATGGGCAACCGCATGTCCGGCGGACTGGCCTGCGCGATCGTCGCGCCGTCGGCGAACGTCACCATCGAGTGGACGATCGACTGCGGGTGCACCACGACGTCGATGTCGGCGTAGGGGACGCCGAAGAGCAGGTGCGCCTCGATGAGCTCCAGGCCCTTGTTCACCAGCGTCGCGGAGTTGATGGTGACGACGGGGCCCATGGCCCAGGTCGGGTGCGCCAGCGCCTGCTCGACGGTGACGTCGGCCAGCTGCTCCGGGGTGCGGCCGCGGAAGGGCCCGCCGCTCGCCGTGAGCACCAGCCGGGCGACCTCGTCCCGGGACCCGCCGCGCAGGCACTGGGCCAGGGCGGAGTGCTCGGAGTCCACCGGCACCAGCTGGCCGGGGGCCGCCGCCTCGGTCACCAGTGCTCCCCCGGCGATCAGCGATTCCTTGTTCGCCAGCGCCACGGTCCGCCCGGCCTGCAGCGCCGCCAGCGTGGGTCGCAGCCCGATCGAGCCGGTGATGCCGTTGAGGACGACGTCCGCGGGTCGCGCCGCCAGCTCCTCGGCCGCCCGGGGACCGGCCAGGATCTCGGGCAGCGAGTACTCCCCCTTGGCCCAGCCGCGCTTCGACGCCTCGGCGTAGAAGGCCAGCTGCAGGTCCTGTGCGGAGGTCGCCCGGGCCACGGCGACGGTCCGGACGCCGAGGGCCAGCGCCTGTTCGGCCAAGCGGGCGACGTCGCCACCGCCCGCCGCCAGACCGGTGATCTGCAGGCGGTCAGGGTTCTGGTGGGCGACCGCGATCGCCTGCCGGCCGATCGAGCCGGTGGAGCCGAGCAGCGTGACCTGACGGGGTTCGCTCACGGTTCCTCCGGTTCGCTGCCGCGGGCCGCTCCGCTCCTCGCTCGAAGGTCCAGGCGATGCTCACGTCCCTGTTCGCTCACGGGTCGCATCCTCCCCGACGGGACGGCGCGCCGTCGCCGGGCCACCTCGCCCGGTGTCCGGCCCCGCGGCCTGCCAGAATGTGGGGGTCCGCGAGCGTGCGGGCGAGGCAGAACACGCATCAGCGCCGGGAAGGCGCTCCACCCAGGCCAGCGAGGAGCAACGCGTGAGCGAGACCCAGCGGGTCAACCAGCCCGGTCGTGAAGAGGGCGTCGTCCGCGCTGGTGCCCACCCCGTCGAGCACGAGCGGCCCGAGGACTGGGGCTGGCACGGCGAGACCGGCAAGAAGGGCCGCATCGGCGCCTGGTTCGCCGTGTTCGCGATGCTGACCTACCTGCTCGGCAACCACGAGGGCCGGATGGAGGACCTCTGGATCGTCGGCATCGCCCTCGGCATGGTCCTGATCCTCGTCTGGGACATCCGACGTCGGAAGAACGCCTGGCGCAGCCGCTGAGAGCTCCGCCCCGCACCGCAGAAGAGGTCCGCTCCCTCGGGGGCACCTTCACCGCCGACGCCAACGGCGTCGTCAACGCCACGTCGTGCCGGCCGGCGCTCCGGCCGGGGCCCACACGCTCAAGGTGACCCGCGCCGACGGCAGCGTCGTGTCCTACCCCGTCACGGTGGCCGCCGGCGGCAAGCAGCTGGCCAGCACCGGCGCCGACGTCACCGCGCCGCTGGTCGGCGGCCTGGCGCTCGTCCTGGTCGGGGCCGGCGCCATGGTGGTCGCCCGCCGCCGCTCCGGTGCGGCTGCTCAGGTCTGACCATGACGCACGTCCGCGGACGCCGGTCGGGATCTTCCCGGCCGGCGTCCGCGGCGTCTGCGCGTCCGGCTGCGGACCGCCTGCACGGTCGCCGCGGTCGTCCTGGGCCTGCTGGCCGCCGACGTCGCGGTGCTGCAGGGACGGGTCGAGCAGGTGGACGTCGTCCTGCCGACAGCCGACGGCACGACGTGGATCCTGCTGGGCGCGACCTGGCCGGTTTCGCCGACGTGGTCGATGCGGTCGGTGGCGTCGAGGTCGACGTCCCCGAACCGGTCCGGGACCGCGCGGCCGGCCTGGAGATCCTCCGGCCCGGCCGGCAGACGGTCGACGGCCTCACCGCCCTGGCGCTCGTCCGGTCGCGCCACCCCGAACATCTCGTCGACGGCGTGTGGACCCCGGCGCCACCGGACCCCGAGGGGCGCGCCCTCGGCCGCCGGCTCGGTGCTCGCCGCGTTCGCGAGAGCCGCTCGCTCATCCGCTGTCCGACCCTGGCGAGCGCAGGGCCTGGCGTGGGCGGCCTCCGGCGCCCTCACCCTGGACGCCGGCACGTCGCCCACCGATCTCCTCGGGCTCGCGGCGACCGGACCTGTCACGGGTCGACGTGCTGCCGGCGCAGGTCGTCGACGAGGAGGGCTACCGTCGCCGGGCCACCACAGAGACCTCCGCCGCACTGGCGGCCGCCGGGCTGTACTGCAGCCCGTGAGCCACCGGGTCAGGCGAAGCTGACGCCGATCAGCGAGCCGATCGAGTAGGTGACCCCGGCCGCCAGGGCACCGAACACCAGCTGACGCAGCCCGGCGAACCACCACGGCCGGGGCGTGAAGCGGGAGGACACCGCCCCGGCGACGACCAGGCCGACCCCGCCGCAGAGCAGCGCGACCCACAGCAGCGAGAGGCCGAACAGGTAGGGCAGCAGCGGCAGCAGTGCGCCGGTGCCGAAGGTGAGGAACGAGGAGACCGCCGCCGTTGCGGGCGACGGCTTGTCCTCGGGGTTCAGGCCGATCTCGGCGACGACGTGCAGACGGAGTGCGGTCTCCGGATCGCGGGACAGCTGCACCGCGACCTGGTGGGCGAGGCCGTCGTCGACCCCGCGTGCCCGCAGCATCCCCACCAGCTCCGCCAGCTCACCCTCGGGGTTGCGCGCGAGCTCGCGACGTTCCTTCTCGACCTCGAGGTCGAGCTGCTCGTTCTGCGTCTTCACCGACGTATACTCACCCAGCGCCATCGAGATCGCGCCGGCCACCAGGCTCGCCGTCCCGGCCAGGACGATGGCCCGCGGGGCTGCCCCGCCCCCGCCCACGCCCGCGACCAGCGCCGTGTTGGTGACCAGCCCGTCCATGGCCCCGAAGACGGCGGCCCGCAGCCAGCCGCCGGAGACGTCGGCGTGGCTGTGCTCGTGCGCCTCGGCCGCGTGAGCAGCCGACGTCACTCGTCTCCCTCGGCGCCCAGCTCGGTCGGTGGCTCGACGGACGGCATCGGGAGCGAGACGCTGGGTGGGCTCACGCTGTCGGACGCGGCGAGCTGGCCGCAGGCGCCGTCGATGTCCTGGCCCCGGGTGTCGCGGACCGTCGTCGCCACGCCCGCCGCGCGCAGCCGCGCGACGAACTCGCGCTGGGCCGGCAGCGGGCTGGCGTCCCACTTGCTGCCCGGGGTCGGGTTGAGCGGGATGAGGTTGACGTGCGCCAGCTTCCCGGCCAGCAGCTTCCCGAGCAGGTCGGCCCGGAAGGGCTGGTCGTTGACGTCGCGGATGAGCGCGTACTCGATGGAGTACCGGCGGCCGGTCTTCCGCGCGTACGCGTCGGCGGCGTCGATCACTTCGCCGACCTTCCATCGCGTGTTGATCGGCACGAGCGTGTCCCGCAGCTCGTCGTCCGGGGCGTGCAGGCTGACCGCGAGGGTGACGTTGCGCCCCTCGTCGGTGAGGCGGCGGATCGCCGGCACCAGGCCGACGGTGGAGACCGTCACCGATCGCTGGGAGAGGCCGAGCCCGTGCGGGGCCGGGGTGAGCAGCGCGTCGAGGGTCTTGCGGACGCGGGCGTAGTTGGCCAGCGGCTCCCCCATGCCCATGAAGACCACGTTGGACAGCCGTCCGGGGCCGCCGTCGATCTCGCCGTTCGCCATGGCGGCCGCCGCGGCCACCGCCTGGCCGATGATCTCGGCGGCCGAGAGGTTGCGGGTCAGGCCCTGCTGGCCGGTGGCGCAGAACGGGCAGGCCATGCCGCAGCCGGCCTGGCTGGAGATGCAGACCGTCGCGCGGTCGGGATAGCGCATGAGCACGCTCTCGACCAGCGCTCCGTCGTGCAGCCGCCACAGCGTCTTGCGGGTGCGCCCGTCGTCGGCGGTCTGGTGCCGTACGACGGTGAGCAGGCCCGGCAGCAGCGCCTCGGAGAGCGCGTGGCGGGCGTCCGCGGGGACGTCGGTCATCTGCGCCGGATCGGTGACCCCGCGGTAGAAGTGCCGGGCCAGCTGGTCGGCGCGGAACGCGGGCTGTCCGAGCTCGGTGACCGCGGCGCGCGCCTCCTCGCGGGTGAGATCGGCGAGGTGGCGCGGGGGCATGCCCCGGCGTGGGGCGTCGAAGACGAGCGGGAGGGCAGTCATGGCGTCCCCCATGGTCCCACTAGCGTGGGCCGGATGGCCGACCCGGAGACCGACCTCACCCCGCCGGAGGCCGTCCTCGACACCGTCGGCGTGGGCCCGTGGCCCGGGACGTGGCCGCAGGACGACCGGTACGACCCCGAGCTGCTCGAGCACGGGGACCGGCGCAACGTCGTCGACCGCTACCGCTACTGGACCGTCGAGGCGATCGTGGCCGACCTCGACACCCGTCGGCATCCCTTCCACGTGGCCATTGAGAACTGGCGGCACGACCTGAACATCGGGACCGTCGTCCGGACGGCCAACGCATTCCTCGCCGAGGCCGTGCACGTGGTCGGGAAGAAGCGCTGGAACCGGCGCGGGGCCATGGTCACCGACCGCTACCAGCACGTCCGCCACCACCCCGACGTCGCCTCCCTCGTGGAGTGGGCCCGGGAGGCGGGCCTGCCGCTCCTGGCCGTGGACAACCTCCCCGGGGCCCGGCCGCTGGAGACGGCGGAGCTCCCGCGCGCCTGCGTCCTCCTGTTCGGCCAGGAGGGCAGCGGCCTGTCCGCCGAGGCCCGCGACGCCGCCGACGGGGTGCTCTCCATCGCCCAGTACGGCTCCACGCGGTCGATCAACGCCGGTGTCGCCGCAGGGATCGCCATGCACGCCTGGATCCGACTCCATGCTTCGTCATCCTCCGGATGACACCGCGACCAGGAGCCCTCCCGACCCACGCTGAGCCGTCAGGCCCCGCTGCAGGGTCCCTCCGCGAGCCTGTGAGGGGTGGGGGCAGGGGGGTCCTTCGACTGCGCGGACCCTTCGGGCCTGCTCGGCGCGACAGGACGGACCTGCTGCGTCAGGCTCTCTGCCCATGAGCCGCCTCGCCGACGTCGACCTCTCCGTCAGCCTGTCGAAGAAGGACGCCAAGGAGCAGCTGAAGGCGGCGCAGGAGCGGTTGGTGCACCTGCGCCTGCTCCTGGGCGGCCAGATCGGCCCCGGTGAGCTCGGTCCCCCGCTGCTGGTTCTCTTCGAGGGCTGGGACGCCTCCGGCAAGGGCGGGGCGATCCAGCGCCTGGTCGAGGAGCTCGACTCGCGGCACGTGCGGGTCGCGCAGTTCGCCGCCCCCACCCACGACGAGAAGCGGCACCACTTCCTGTGGCGGTTCTGGCCGGTGCTGCCGGGCTGGGGCGGCATGGCCGTGCTGGATCGCACCTGGTACGGCCGGGTGCTGGTGGAGCGGGTCGAGGGGTTTGCCACTGACGAGGCCTGGCAGCGCGCCTACGCCGAGATCGTCGACCTCGAGTCGACGCTGGCCGCCGAGGGCACGATCGTCGTGAAGTTCTGGATGCACCTCTCACCCGAGGAGCAACTGCGCCGGTTCGAGTCGCGCCGCGACGACCCGTACAAGGCGTGGAAGCTGACCGAGGAGGACTGGCGGAACCGCGAGAAGCGACCCGCCTACGAAGCCGCCGTCGAGGACATGCTCGAGCGCACCGACCACCCCGCGGGGCCCTGGCACGTGATCGCCGGGGACGACAAGCGGTGGGCCCGCGTCGCGGTCGTCCGCGCCGTCTGCGACGCCATCGAGTCCGCCCTGCACGCCCGTGGCATCGACCCTGACCCACCGCTGGGTCCCACCGGTCCCTGACGACGCCGGGTCACTCGGGGGTCAGCCAGTCGATCCGCCCGCCGTGCGGCCCGGTGTGCGCGAGCGGTCGCCCGTCGAGGGAGAGCACGAAGTACGGGCCCCATCCGCCGGGGTGGGGCTTCCCCGTGCCGGGCACCATGCCCGCCCCCTCCTGGGCGACCCAGCGCACGGGCAGGCTGCGCACCTGCTCGACGAACGCCGCCCGGCCGGCCGCGCCCACGTACGGCAGCACGGCCGTGTGCAGGACGACGGGGGTGGCGCCGTCCGGCACGAGGGCGAGCGCATCGGGCAGCCGTGCGACGAGGTCGCCGGTCAGCAGCACGGGCGGGTCCTGCGCGACGACGGCGGCGGCCGCGTCGAGCCGTTGCAGGCGCTCGGCCTGCGCGGGGCCCGGCCAGACCAGTGCGCGCAGCCAGGCCAGGTCGCCGGCGTCGGTGACGTCGAGCGGGTTCAGGTCGATGCCGATGCGAGCGCCGACGTGCGGGAGCGCGTCCGGGACCGGCACGGGACCCGACGTGGCGCAGCGCAGGTGGACCGGCTGCCGGGCGCCGACCAGCCGACCGTCGTAGTCGTAGCTGTAGCGGTCGGGATACAGGCACAGGCCCGCGGAGGTACCCACCTCGATCAGCGCCAGCGGACCGCCGATCGCCGCGAGGACCGGGAGCAGGGCGGCGCAGCGTGCGGCCTCGTTCGTCTGGGTGGTGCGCTGCAGCATCGTCGTCCGGAGACGGTCGTGATCCCCCAGGATCCGCTCGCGCAGGGCGGCTCCGTCCGCCGGGACCCCACCCAGGTACGCGAGCGCGCCGAACAGCAGCGGGGGCCCGCGCCTGCCCTCCGGCAACCCGGACAGGAAGTCCAGCACCTCGCCGTCCTCGGCGACCGCAGCCGCCAGCGCGGAGTAGACCGGTGACTCCGCGGCCGCCTCCCCGACGAAGGCCCGATAGCCCTCCGCCAGCCGCCGGCGGTCGTCGCGGTCGGGCATCCCGACATCGTGCCGCACGGATGCACCAGGATCGCCTCCGTGGCCGAGGATCTGCTCCTGCACCTGATCGAGCCCGCGCGGTGGCGGGCCGCGCTCGACGAGGGCGCCGTCCGCCCGCCGTCCCTGGCATCCGTCGGGTTCGTGCACCTGTCCACGCCGGACCAGGTCCACCTCCCGGCCCGGGCGCTCTACCCGGGCCGCCGCGATCTGCTGCTGCTCGTGATCGACCCGGCCCGGCTGACCGACCCCGTGCGGTTCGAGGAGGGGGTGCCCGCCGACCCCGACGGCCGGCGCTTCCCCCACCTCTACGGCTCGCTGCCGACGCACGCCGTCGTGGCCGTCCTCCCCTACCGTCCGCCGGTGCCGCCCGTGCTGCCCGCACCCGACGACGTCCTCGGCCGGACCCTGGCCTTCTACGCGTCCCTGCCGGTACGCCGCGCGGTCGGCACAGGCGACGTCCCCGGCGGTGTCGCCGTGCTCGACCCCGACTTCCCGCACTCCCGGGACAACAACCGGTTGGTCCTCACCGAGCCGGTGGACGCCGGCACGGTGGAGGCGACTGCAGCCGATGTGGGCGGCAACGCGGGCTGGCCGAACCTGACCGCGGCGCTCCTGTGGCCCGGCGCCGGCGACGTCGCCGCGGAACTGGGTGCCCGCGGCTGGGAGGTCGAGGAGCTGCTGCTGATGGCCCGCGGAGCGGGTTCGCTGCCCGGCGGCGAGCGGGCCGAGGTCGCCCCCCAGCACCAGGTGCACGACCTGTGGGACCGGTCCTGGCGGTCGGACCTGCCCGGTACCGCGACGGACCTGGACCGGGTGGTCACCCAGTTGATCGGCCGCGAGCAGCTCAACGACCGGGTCGTCGCGGTGCGCGACGTGGTGGTGCGCGAGGCCGGGCGGGTGGTGGCCGCCGGCCAGGTGCGCATCGACGGCGCCACCGCCGCCGTCGAGTCGGTGATGACCGACCCGACCGCCCGGGGCCGTGGCCACGGGGATGCCGTGCTCGCCCGCTGCCTCGACCTCGCGACGGCGGCCGACTGCGACCTCGTCGTGCTGGAGGCGGCCGCCGACGACTGGCCGCGGGAGTGGTACGCCCGTCGCGGCTTCGGGACGGTGGGGAGGACGTGGTCCGTCAGCCGACCCGGCTGATTCAGACGGGGGCGAGCACCGAGAGCAGCAGGTAGGCGACAGCGGCGGACGGCAGGAGGGAGTCCAGCCGGTCCATGATGCCGCCGTGGCCGGGCAGCAGGTTGCCCATGTCCTTGATGCCCAGGTCGCGCTTGATCAGCGACTCGCCCAGGTCACCGATGGTGGCCGTGGCCGCGATGGCCGCACCGAAGAGGACGCCGCCCCACCACGGTCCGTCGAGGGCCAGCGCGATGACCGGGGTGGCGACGAGCATGCAGGTGGCCACCGAGCCGGCGAAGCCCTCCCAGGACTTCTTCGGGCTGATGGTGGGGGCCATCGCGTGCCTGCCGATGAGCACACCGGCCGCGTAGCCGCCCACGTCGCTGGCGATGACGGTGGCGATGAAGGCGAGCACGCGGACCGCGCCGTCGTCGGGCACCAGGAGCAGGACGGCGAAGCCGGCCAGGAACGGCACGTAGAGAGCGACGAGGACCCCGGAGGCGGCGTCCTTGAGGTAGCCGGCCGGCCCGTGACCGAGTCGCCACAGCACCACCGCGAGGGCGGTGAGCAGGTATCCGACGACCAGCCCGGTGGGCCCGCGGCTCCAGGCCAGGCCCTCGATGACCAGCGTCCCGACCAGGAGGGGCACGAGCGGCGGGTGGAACCGACCGGCGCCCAGGGCACGGGTGAGCTCGACGACGGCGACCAGGATGGCCGCCAGGAGCACGGCCAGGAACGCCGGGCGCCAGACGAACAGCGACGCCAGGATGACCGCCACGAGCCCGACGCCGACCCCGATCGCGGCCCGGAGGTCGCGGCCGGCGCGACCGCCCGCGGGCCTCTCCGTGGTCGGCAGCTCCTCCACCTCGGTCGGGAGGGGTGCCGCCGTCGCGCTCGGTCCGGGGCTGATCCCCCGCAGGGGCGGCGTCGGCCGGTCGCCGACGATGGGGACGGGCCCGGTGTCGCCGTCCGCGGGATCGCTCCAGGACGGCCGCTGCGGCAGGTCGGGCACGGAGCGGTCGGGCACTGGGCGGTCGGGCACTGGGCGGTCGGGCACGGGACCGTCGAGGGGCTCCGAGTGCTGCACGGCCGGCGAACCCTGGCGGGGCAACGGTTCGGTGCCCGGCCCGGACGTGCCGGGCCGGTTCGCGGCAGAGGGTTCGGTCATCGGGGCGGGGTCATGAGCTCGCGGGCCGTCGGGGTCAGACCTCGAGCAGCTCGGTCTCCTTGTTCTTCATGGCCTCGTCGATGCCCTGCACGTGCTGCTCGGTGAGGTGGTCGAGCTCCTTCTCCGCGCGGCGGACGTCGTCCTCGCCGGCCTCGCCGTCCTTCACGATGCGGTCGAGCTCGTCCTTGGCACGGCGCCGGATGTTGCGGATGGCGACCTTGGCGTCCTCGCCCTTGGCGCGGGCCTGCTTGACCAGGTCGCGGCGGCGCTCCTCGGTGAGCTGGGGGAAGGTCACGCGGAGGATCTGGCCGTCGTTGGTGGGGTTGACGCCGAGGTCGCTGTCGCGGATGGCCTTCTCGATGGCTGCCAGCTGCCCCATGTCGTAGGGCTTGATGACGGCCATCCGCGCCTCGGGCACGGTGATCGAGGCCATCTGCGGCACCGGGGTGTAGGCGCCGTAGTAGTCGACCATGATCTTGTTGAACATCGAGGGTGCGGCCCGGCCGGTCCGCACCGATCCGAGATCCTCGCGGGCGACCGACAGGGCCTTGTCCATCCGCTCCTCGGCATCGAGCAGGGTGTCGTCGATCACGGGTCTTCCCTCCATCGGCGGTGGGCGTCGGCGCCCACCGTCATCGTCTTCGCTGTCGTTCCGTCGTGACCGGGGTCAGGCCGGTTGGCTGATCAGCGTGCCGATCCTCTCACCTGCGGTCGCCCGCGCGATGTTGCCGTCGCGCAGGAGGTTGAACACGACGATCGGCATGGCGTTGTCCATGCACAGGCTGATCGCCGTCGCGTCGGCGACCTTGAGCTGCTTGGCCAGGACGGTGGCGTAGTCGAGGTCGTCGTACATGACGGCGTCGGGGTTGGTGCGCGGGTCGTCGTCGTAGACGCCGTCCACACCGTTCTTGCCCATCAGCAGGACCTGGCACTCGATCTCCAGGGCGCGCTGGGCGGCGACGGTGTCGGTGGAGAAGTAGGGCATGCCGGCACCGGCGCCGAAGATGACCAACCGGCCCTTCTCGAGGTGGCGGATCGCCTTGCGCGGGATGTAGGGCTCGGCGACCTGGCCCATGGTGATGGCCGACTGCACGCGCGTCTCGAGCCCGGCCTTCTCGCAGAAGTCCTGCAGGGCCAGGCAGTTCATGACCGTCCCCAGCATGCCCATGTAGTCGGCCTTGGTGCGGTCCATGCCGGCCTGGCTGAGCTCCGCGCCGCGGAAGAAGTTGCCACCGCCCATGACGACCGCGACCTGGGTGCCCTTGGCGATCACCTCCGCCAGCTGCTCGGCGATGCCGCGCACGATGTCGGCGTCGACGCCGACCTTGCCGCCGCCGAAGGTCTCACCGGAGAGCTTGAGCAGCACCCGCTGGTAGCCGTTGCCGTCCGCCGGCTGGAACGCGGTGGGGGCGGACAACGGAGGTGTGGTGTCGGTCAAGGCGCGTCATCCCTCGCTCGAAGTCAGTGGGTCGATCCTGCCGCATGGCGCCGCAGGGCCCCACGCGGACGAACGGCCCCGCTCCCGGGGTGGGAGCGGGGCCGAACGCCACGTGCTGGAACGGCCCCCTTGCAGGGCCCCGCCGCGAGCCTGCGAGCGGTGGGGGGGCAAGGGGGTCCTTTATCAGGCCTGGCCGACCTCGAAGCGGGCGAACCGCTCGACGGTCAGACCGGCCTCGTCGACGATCTGCTTCACCGTGCGCTTGGGCTCGGTGATCGACGGCTGCTCGAGCAGGACGAAGTCCTTGTAGAAGGCGTTGACCCGGCCCTCGACGATCTTGACGATCGCCTGCTCCGGCTTGCCCTCCTCCTTCGCGGTCTGCTCGGCGACGCGACGCTCGGTCTCGACCGTCTCGGCCGGGACCTCGTCACGGTTGAGGAAGCGCGGACGCGCGGCGGCGATGTGCATCGCCAGGCTGCGCGCGGCCTCCTCTGTGCCGCCGCTGTACTGCACCGCGACACCGATCGCCGGGGGCAGGTCGGTGGCCCGCTTGTGCAGGTAGGTCGCGACGTCGCCCTCGAAGACGGCGAACCGGCTGAGCACGAGCTTCTCGCCGATGCGCGCGGACTCCGACTCGACCAGCGCGGCCACGGTCTGGCCGTCGGCCTCGGCGGCCAGCAGCGCCTGGGCGTCGGCCGGCCGCGTCTGGAGCGCGATGTCGAGCAGGCGCTCGGCGAGCTTCACGAAGTCGGCATTCTTGGCGACGAAGTCGGTCTCGCAGTCGAGCTCGAGCAGCGCGCCGTCCCTGCTGACGACGATGCCGTTGGTCGTCGAGCGCTCGAGGCGCTTGCCGACGTCCTTGGCGCCCTTAACGCGGAGCAGCTCGACGGCCTTGTCGAAGTCGCCGTCGGCCTCGGTCAGGGCCTTCTTGCAGTCCATCATGCCGGCGCCGGTGGCGTCGCGGAGACGCTTGACGGCGGCTGCGGTGAACTCAGCCATGTTCCTTCTCCTCAGAAGTCTGGGTGCGTGAGTGGGCCTGGAAGGCCCCTCGCAGCGACCCGCCGCCGGCGTGCGAGCGGCGGGTCGCTGCGAGGGGGTCCTTACTCAGCCGTTCTGAGCGCCCTGGGTGCCGGTGCTCGTGTCGCCGGTGGCGGGGACGCCCGCGGTCGGGGCGATCTCCTCAGCGGTGACCGTGGGCGGCTCGGCCGGGGTCTCGGGCAGCGGGGTGGCCGTGGCGTCGTCGGCCGGGGCAGCAGCGGCGTCCCCACCGGTCAGGAGCTCGCGCTCCCAGTCGGCCAGGGGCTCGCCGGCACCGACGGCGGGCTCGGCGGCCTCGCCGCGACCGGCATCGGCCTGGGCGGCCGAGCGGGCCATGAGGCCCTCGGCGACCGCGTCGGCGACCACGCGGGTCAGCACGGCGATGCTGCGGATCGCGTCGTCGTTGCCCGGGATCTTGTAGTCGACCTCGTCGGGGTCGCAGTTGGTGTCGAGGATCGCCACCACCGGGATGTTCAGCTTGCGCGCCTCGCCGACGGCGATGTGCTCCTTCTTGGTGTCCACGATCCAGATGGCGCTGGGCACCTTCTTCATGTCGCGGATACCGCCGAGGGAGCGCTCGAGCTTGGCCTTCTCGCGGGAGAGGACCAGCTGCTCCTTCTTGGAGAGGCTGACCAGCGCACCGGTCTGCTCGAGGTCCTCGAGCTCCTTGAGGCGCTCCAGCCGCTTGAAGACGGTCTGGAAGTTGGTGAGCATGCCGCCCAGCCAGCGCTGGTTGACGTAGGGCATGCCGACGCGGGTGGCCTGCTCGGCGACGACTTCCTGCGCCTGACGCTTGGTGCCGACGAACAGGATCGAGCCACCGTGGGCGACCGTCTGCTTGACGAACTCGTAGGCGTTGTCGATGTACCCGAGCGTCTGCTGCAGGTCGATGATGTAGATGCCGTTGCGCTCGGTGAAGATGAATCGCTTCATCTTCGGGTTCCAGCGGCGGGTCTGGTGCCCGAAGTGCACGCCGCTGTCGAGCAGCTGCTTCATGCTGACGACTGCCATTGCAGCCTCTCTGTTGTCCGCGCGCGGCCGCGGCCGCGCGCACTCTCGGTTCGTCGCGGGCACCGGGTGGTGCACCGCCCTGGCGTCCGGCTGCGCCACACCCCCGGCGGTTGCCCGTCGGGACCGAGGTGGCGACTGCCCCGCCTGATCCGGCGGGAGGAGGACGCGCGAAGTCGACCCGTCGGAACGGGCCGCACCGGACAGCATACGCGACACCGACGGCACCCTTCCCCAGCGGGAGAGCCGGTCCACAGACCGCCCACCACCGCGCTCCTCGGGGCATCGGGTACGCCAGGTTCGGCCCATGTGGTCCCGCGTCCCGGCGCTGCTCGCGCTCATCGCCCTCGTCGTCGGGCCGGTGTCCGCGGCAGCGGTCCCGCCGCCCCCGACACCGCCGGCGTCCGGTGCCGACTGGACCGGCCCCCTGGACGGCGACCTGATCGTGACCCGGCCCTTCGAGGAGCTCCCCCACCCCTACGCGGCCGGGCACCGCGGGGCCGACCTCGCGGGGACGCCGTCGGCGCTGGTGCTGGCGGCCGGGGACGGGGTGGTCGTCTTCGCCGGCCCGGTGGCCGGACGACCGGTGATCAGCATCGACCACGTCGACGGCCTGCGGACGACGTACGAGCCGGTCGACGCCTCCGTCGCCGCGGGGCAGGTGGTCGCGCGAGGCTCCCCCGTCGGCACCCTCGCGACCGGGCACGAGGGGTGCCCGGTGCAGGCCTGCCTGCACTGGGGGCTGCGCCGGGGCGAGCGCTACCTGGACCCGTTGCTGCTCCTGCGCCCGCCCAGGGTGCGCCTGCTCCCGTGGGAGGGGGTCAGCGGTGCCCGGCCTGGATCGCGGTGAGGGCGGCGTCGACGGCCGCGGGCGAACCGTTGGTCAGCGGCAGCCGCACGTCCGGCGTCGGAATCCGGCCCTGGGCGTGCAGGACCCCCTTGATGACGGCGGGGTTCGGCTCGGCGAACGCCGCCAGCACGACCGGCAGCAGGGCTTCCGCGCGGGCGCGGGCCGCGACCACGCGGCCGGCCCGACCGTCGTCGACCATCTGCACGAAGTCCGACGTGCGGAGATGGGCGGCCGCGGCGATCGCGCCCACGGCGCCCATGAGCACGGTGGGCAACAGGTACGCGTCGTCGCCGCCGAGGACCGCGAAGGACGCCGGCGCCTCGGCCAGCAACCGCAGCGTGTCGGCGTCCAGGCCGCCCACGGCCTGCTTCACGCCGACGACGTTCGGGTGTGCCGCGAGCTCCAGCAGCGACGAGGGCCCCAGCCCCCGGCCCGTCCGGTACGGGACGTTGTAGAGGACGACCGGGACGGGCGACCGGTCGGCGACGGCGGCGAAGTGGGCGACGATCCCCGGCTCGGACGGCCGCACGTAGTAGGGCACCACCGCGAGCGATGCGGCGACGCCGGGGAACTCGGCGAGCTGCTCGTGGCGCGCGATCGTCGTCCGGGTGTCGTTGGTGCCCGCGCCGACGATCAGCTGCGCATCCCGGTCACCGCAGACCCGTGCGCACGCGGCGACGACCTGGGCCCGCTCCTCCTCGTCGAGCGCCGAGGCCTCGCCCGTCGTCCCCAGTGCGACGATTCCGGCCGCACCGGCGTCGAGCGACTCGGCGGCGAGGCGTTCCAGGCACGCGACGTCCACTCGCCCCGAGTCGTCGAACGGCGTGATCAGCGGGACGAGGACACCCTGGAGCATTCGCCGGGCCGCCACGTTCAGGCGATGTCGGCGAGCTTCGTGCGCAGGTGCAGCACGGCCTTGGTGTGCAGCTGGCAGATGCGGCTCTCGGTCACGCCCAGGACTCGGCCGATGTCGGCCAGGGTGAGCCCCTCGAAGTAGTAGAGGCTGACGACGACCTTCTCGCGCTCCGGCAGCTGCTCGACGGCACGGGCCAGCAGTTGCCGGGCCTCGCCGTGCTCGGCCATGGCCTGCGGGTCGAGGGCGCTGGAGTCCTGCAGGGTGTCGCCGAGGCTCGGGGAGCCGCCGTCGTCGTCGGTGAGGAGCTCGTCGAGGGCGACGACGTTGACCAGGGACAGCTGGCCGAGGAACTTCCGGATGTCCTCGACGTCCATCTCCATCTCGGCCGCGACCTCTTCGTCGGTCGGGGTGCGGTGGAGGCGTGCTTCCAGGTCCGCGACGGTGCGCTCGAACTGGCGCGCCTTCATGCGCACCGACCGCGGGATCCAGTCGGTGTTGCGCAGCTCGTCGATGATCGCGCCGCGGATCCGGGCCATCGCGTAGCTCTCGAACTTGACCTCGCGCATGGGCTCGAACCGGGTGATCGCGTCGATGAGCCCGAAGGTGCCGTACGAGACGAGGTCGGCCTGCTCCACGTGGGCGGGCAGACCACTGCCGACGCGGCCGGCGACGTACTTGACCAGCGGCGCGTAGTGGAGGATCAGCCGGTCGCGCAGCCCGGGGTCGCGGTCGGCGACGTAGTCGGCCCACAGCCGCGCGAGCATCGCGTCCGTGTCCTCGCGGGACTCGTCGTACTCGTCCAGCCGGTGGATGGTCGCCTCAGGCACGGTCGCGCTCCTCGGTACTGGTCGTCGGTCCTGCGCTGTGGTCCTGCCCCGTCGTGGCCACTGCACTTCCGTATCGGCAGCGCGGCCCGCCTCTCAAGCCCGCGGGTGTGCTTGAGCGTGCACCGCCCGCAGCCGTTCGACCGTCACGTGCGTGTAGATCTGGGTGGTGGCGAGGCTAGCGTGGCCCAGCAGTTCCTGGACCGACCGCAGGTCGGCGCCGCCCTCGAGCACGTGCGTGGCGGCCGAGTGCCGCAGTCCGTGCGGGCCGATGTCGGGCGCACCGTCGGTGCCGGCGACCGCGGAGTGCACGGTCCGCCGCACCTCGCGGGGGTCCAGACGTCGCCCGCGGGCCCCGAGCAACAGGGCCGGACCGGACCCCGGAACGGCCAGCGCGGGGCGGCCGCGGGTCAGCCAGGCGTCGAGGGCCTGCTCGGCGGGGACGCCGTACGGGACGCTGCGCTCCTTGCCACCCTTGCCGAGCACCCGCAGCAGCCGACGGCTGCGGTCGACGTCGTCGATGTCCAGTCCGACGAGCTCGCTGACGCGGATGCCGCTGGCGTAGAGCAGCTCCAGGACCACCGCGTCGCGGAGCCCGATCGGCTCCTCGGCGCCGGCGGCCGATTCGACGACCGCCCGCGCCTGGTCGGGGGCGAGGACGTCCGGAAGGGTGCGGTGCGCCTTGGGGCTGACCAGCCGCAGCCCGACGTCCTCGGGGATGAGGCCGGCCCGGCGCAACCAGGCGGCGAACGAGCGGGCGGACGCGGCGTGCCGGGCGGTGGTGGCCCGGCCGTGCCCCCGGGTCCGCCCCTGGGCCAGCCAGCTGCGGAGCGTCGCGAGGTCGAGGTCGTGGACCTGTCCGCCGCCCCGGCGGGCCAGGTGGTCGAGCAGGCTGACCGCGTCGGTCACGTACCCGCGGACGGTGTGGTCGGACAGGTCCCGCTGAGTGCGCAGGTGGTCCTCGTAGCCCTCGAGCGCGGCGGCCAGCGCTGTCGGCAGCGCCGCCCGCGTCTCCGCCGTTCCCGCGCTCATCGGGGAACAGTCCGACGGCGCCTCCCGCCCGTCAAGCCGCCGCGCCGCGACCCCCCTTCCCCGCGGGCGGCCGCAGCCGCCAGCCGGTGCCGGTCCACTCGACCAGGTCGGCCAGTTCCAGCGCCGGGAGCACCCGCAGGACGTCCAGGACGTCGCATCCCGCGACGGCGGCCAGCCGGTCCGGCGATACACCGGTGCGGACGGGACAGGCGTCCAGCACGCGGAGGGCCACGTCGGACAGCCCGTCCCTGGGCGAGGAGGGCCCCACCAGCGGCGGCGCGAGGTCGTCGCCGATCCGGCCCACGGCCTGGATGATGTGCGCCGCGGAGCTCACCAGGACCGCACGCAGCTCCTCGTCGCGCAGCAGCTCGTGACAACCCACGCTCATCGCGCTGGTCACCGGGCCCGGCACGACGAGCACCTGGCGGCCGAGGTCCTGCGCGCGGCGAGCCGTGGCCTGAGCGCCGGACCGGGCGGCTGCCTCCACCACCACGGTTCCCCGCGTGAGCGCGGCGATCAGGCGGTTGCGGACCAGGAACCGGTGACGCAGGGGCGCACAGCCCGGTGGCCACTCGCTGACCAGCAGCCCGGTCTCCGCGATGCGGTGGAACAACGCCCCGTGCGCGGCCGGGTAGGGCCGGTCCACGCCGCACGCCAGGACCGCCAGGGTCGGCGCCTCGGCCGCGAGCGCTCCGCGGTGCGCGGCAGCATCGATGCCGTAGGCGCCGCCGGAGACGACCGTCCAGCCCCGCTCGCCCAGCTGGTGCCCGAGCTCGGCCGCCACGTGCTCCCCGTACGCGGTCGAGGCCCGCGATCCCACGATCGCCACCGACCGGTCGACCAGTTCGTCGAGCCGGGCCGGACCCCGGACCCACAGCGCCAGCGGCGGTACCAGGGCCTTCGTCCGGTCCGACTGCTCCCTCCGCTCGATCGGCTCGTCGCACACGGCGAGCGCGAGCGCCTGGAGCGGCAGCGCCGGCCACTCGTCGTCCTCGGGCACCAGGAGCCGGGCACCGCAGCGCTCGGCACGCGCGAGATCGGCCAGCGTGGCGTCCTCGCCCGCGCGAGCGCCCACGAGCGAGCGGATGGATGCAGGCGCCTGCCCCGAGCGGAGTCGGCGGACCGCGTCGACCGGGCCGGCGTCCTCCACGTAGCGCCAGAAGTCGATCGTCCCCGGCTCCACCGCCCGGCTCAGCCACGCGCGGGCGCGGCGCAGTCCCGGGCCGGCGCCCGACACGGCACGCGCCTCGTCGAGGTCCTCGTCCAGGCTCACGCCGCCGCCCGCTGGAGGCGCATGCCGAGCGCTTCGGCGACCTCGTCGGCACCTGGCACCGTGCGGCCGGCCAGATCGCTCAACGTCCATGCGACCCGCTGGACAACGGAGTAGCCGAAGTCGGCTACCTCTTGGGCTGTTTGACGGGCAGCAACGTTGCTGCCAAGAACGTCGCTCCCCCCACGACGAGCGCCGCGGTCGGGTCCCAGACGAGCAGGCACACCAGTCCCACGACCACGCCGACGAGCAACGCAGGGATCACCCGACGAACAGCGCCGGACCAGTACGACATGGTCAGACCGTAGCGATGCGACAGCCATGCCACACAGCGCCCGATGAGCCGTCAACCCCGAGTGGGTCAGGCGGGCATCGTGGCGGCTCATGCCGCTGCCCGCTGCAACCGCATCCCCAGTGCCTCGGCGACCTCATCGGGACCGGGAACCGCGCGCCCTGCCAAGTCGCTCAGAGTCCATGCGACCCGCAGGACAACGATCTCGCAGAAGTGACGCGGCCTCGTCGAGCGGAGGGGCCTCCCCCGCTGCGACGACGAGCGAGGTGCCTTCCCGAAGGCGGCAGCTGTGTGCCTCAGGATGTGGGCGTGCGTACGGGTCTGAGCGACGAACAGTGGCGCGAAGTCGAACAGGGCTGGCTCGTTGGCCCGGACACTCGTCGGTACTCCCGACGCACCAGTCGGGCCAAGAGGAAGGACGCCGAGCGTCTGGTGACGGAAGGCGCGCCGCTGGTCCTCTTCTACTGGGGTGGCAGTCAACTCGACTGGTTCGACGGCGTCGATGCCCAGGAGCAGTGGCAGACCGTCCGGCCGCACGTCATCACCGAACAGCCGCGCCGCAAGGGCCAGATCGAGTGGACGGCGGGGCGTTGGGAGGACGAGGAGGGGCGGCCTCTTCTTCTGCTCACCGGCCATTGCTGAGCGACACGAGCCCTTAGTAGGACCTGACTCTTCCAGCGCCGCAATCGAGCACGTGTGGGCTGGAAGATCCTCGTTGCCCGTCACGCCGCCGCCCGCTGTAGCCGCATGCCGAGCGCTTCGGCGACGTCGTCCGGACCGGGAACCGTCTGGCCCGCCAAGTCACTGATCGTCCAAGCGACGCGCAGCACCCGGTCGAAGCCGCGGACCGACAACGCACCTCGCTCCAGCGCCCGTTCGGCCAGCCGCAGCGCCGGGCGGGGTACGGCGAACCGCTCCCGCAACAGCCGCCCGGGGACCTGGCTGTTGACGGCGAGGCCGGTCCCCGCCAGCCGCTCCCCCGCCGCCGCCCGCGCCACGGCCACCCGCCGGGCCACCGCGGCCGTCGACTCCGGCTGCCCCACCCCGTCGAGCCAGGCGGCGCGCGTGACCGGCGGCAGATCCACCCGGAGGTCGATGCGGTCGAGCAGGGGCCCGGAGAGGCGGGACCGGTAGCGCCGTCGCTCCAGGGGGCTGCAGGTGCAGGCGGTGTCGCCGGCCGCGCTCGCGCACGGACACGGGTTGGCGGCGAGCACCAGCTGCGCCCGGCAGGGGAACGTCGCGGAGCCCGCGGCCCGCTGGATGGTCACCTGCCCGCGCTCCAGCGGCTGGCGCAAGGTGTCCAGCACCGCGCGCGGGAACTCGGGCGCCTCGTCCAGGAAGAGGACCCCGCGGTGGGCTCGGCAGACCGCGCCCGGGCGGATCTGGCCGGAGCCACCGCCGATCAGCGCCGCCATGGTCGCCGAGTGGTGCGGCGCCTCGAAGGTGGGCCGGGTGACCAGCGGTGCCCCGGTCGGGAGCGTTCCGGCGACCGAGTGGATCGCGGTCACCTCGAGCGCGGCCTGCTCGTCCAGGGGCGGGAGGAGGCCGGGCAGGCGCTCGGCCAGCATCGTCTTGCCGGCCCCGGGCGGCCCGGCGAGGAAGAGGTGGTGCCCGCCCGCGGCGGCGACCTCGACCGCCCGTCGTCCTGCCGCCTGACCGACGACGTCGCCCAGATCCAGCGGTGGCGGCGGCTCCGGCACCGGGCCGCGGACGTGCGCGGCGAGGCGCTCCCGTCCTGCCAGGTGGGCCAGGACCTGGGCGAGCGTCGCGGCCGCCAGCACCTCCACGCCGTCGACCAGCGCGGCCTCGTCGGCGTTCGCAGCGGGGACGACGACCTGGGCGTGCCCGGCACGGGCCGCCGCCAGCACGGCCGGCAGGACGCCGCGGATGGCGCGCACCGATCCGTCCAGTCCGAGCTCGCCCAGCAGCACCAGCCGGTCGACCGACTCCCGGGGCACCACTCCCGACGCAGCGAGGACCGCCGCGGCGAGTGCCAGGTCGAACCCGCTGCCCTGTTTCGGCATCGAGGCCGGCGACAGCCCGATCGTGATCCGCCGCTGGGGGAAGCTCGCCCCGGCGTTGACGACGGCCGCACGCACGCGGTCGACCGACTGCCGGACCACCGCGTCGGGAAGGCCGACCAGGGCGACGTGCGGCACCCCTTGGGCCATGTCGACCTCGACCTCCACCATGGCGCCGTGCACCCCGGCCAGACCCACCGACCAGGTGCGGGCGAGCGTCACAGGAAGGCCGCCCGGAGGTGGGTGACGACCGCCGGCCGCGCGGAGCGCACGAGCACGCCCACCACGTCGAACCGGAGCTCCGGCGCGTGCTCGTCGTGCGCGGCCAGCCAGCGGTGCGCCAGGGTGCGCAGCCGCCGCTGCTTGGCGGGGGTGACGGCCTCGACGGGATGCCCGTAGCCGACGCCGCGCCGGGTCTTCACCTCGCAGAAGACGAGGGCGTCGCCGTCACGCGCGACGATGTCGAGCTCGCCCTCCCGGCAGCGCCAGTTGCGGTCGAGCAGCCGGAGACCGGCCGAGGTGAGGTAGGCGGCGGCGATGCGCTCGCCGTGGACGCCGAGTTCGGAGGTGGTGGTGGACACCGGTCGACCGTCGCCCGACCGGGGAGTCGGGTCCAGAGCGCGTGGGAACCTGTGGACGGCACACCCGGCTGTGGACGTGCGACCGGCCGGACGACGCGAGGAGGGCACCGTGATCCTCGTGGTGGGCGCGACGGGACAGGTGGGCAGCCTCGTCGTGCGGCGGCTGCGGGCGGCCGACCAGCCGGTGCGCGCGATGGTCCGCGACCCGGCGACGGCGACGGATCTCACTGCGACCGGGGCGGCCCTGGCCGTCGCCGACCTCGGCTCCCCGGACACGCTCGACGCGGCCCTCGAGGGGGTGACGGCGGTGGCGTCCACGGCCAACGCGATGGCCCCCGTGCGGCGCGGCGACAGCGCCGCCCTCGTGGACACCGGTCACGCGGAACTGGTGCGGCGAGCGGAACGCGCCGGCGTGCAGCGGTTCGTGGTCGCCAGCGTGCCGCGGACACCGCTGGACGAGCGGGTCCCCGTGGCCCGGACCAAGCGACGTACGGAGCGGCTGCTCGAGCACTCCGGCATGTCCTGGCTGTCGCTGCGGATGCCACCTTTCACCGAGGTGTGGCTGGCCCTCGTCGGCAGCGAGCTGCCGTTGCGGGGTGAGAACCGGACGACCCTCGGTCGTGCCTATCCCACGCTCCGGCGCTTCCGGCGGCTCACCGGGGCCACGATCGACCGGCGCGGCCTGATGCTGGTGCCGGGGCCGGCCTCGACTCGGCAGGCGTTCCTGTCGGTCCACGACGCGGCCGCCGGGCTCGCCGCAGCGGTCCGGCCGGAGACCGGCGAGGGACCGCTCGACCTCGGTGGCCCGGAGGCGCTGTCCTGGACCGAGGTCGCCGGCATCTACGAGCGGGTGCTCGGCCGCCGGGTCCGGGTCGTCAGCCAGCCCGCCGGCGGCTACGCCGTCCTGTCGACGGTCCTCGCGCCGGTCGCGCCGTCCCTGGCCGGCGTCCTGGCGCTCAACCGGCTGCTGGCCACGTCCGGTACCGACTGGGACACCACCGAGGCCGCACGGCAGCTCGGGCTGGGCCAGCTGCGGACGGTCGAGGAGATCCTCCGGGCGAAGGCGGCACTGCCGCCGACCCGGTGATCCGCACGAGGACGGCTAGGCCGACCAGCCCGTGAGGACCACGAACAACGCGAACAACCCCACCACCAGGACGGCCCCGGACATGCTGGTGAGCAGCATCCAGCCCCGACCGGCGGTGATGGGCCAGTCGGGAGCGGCTCCGCGATGAGCCTGCTGCAGTCGCCGGGAATTGGCGAACCGCTCCTCGCGCACGGGGAGGCCGCTCGCGTCCAGGACGTCGAAGGGCCACATCTGCTCGAAGATGCGCTGGGACGCCCGCATGCTGCGCGCCAGCACGCGGCCGCCGGAGTCGACGAGGAGCAGCCGGCCGGCGAGCTCGTCGGACAGGAAGAACCACGGGTAGACGACCCGGACCAGCTCGGCCAGCTGACCGGGACCCTCCCCCAGGGTCAGGTCCACCCGCCGTTCCCGGAGTCCGTCACCCACCCAGGTCGCGGTTCCCGCCGAGCGGTCGACCACCAGCCGGCAGCGCCGCAGTGCCGGCTCGCGGTCGGGCGTGCCCTTGAAGTAGCTCATGTCCGGCATGCCGGGCCGGATCTCGACGGCGTTCACGGAACCTCCTGCCACTGGACCCCAGCGGCCAGCTCGTCGAAATGGGGCAGCCAGCGTTCGGCCTCGCGCGGGTCGGGCAGCGACGTGGACAGCACCCATCCCCCGCTCTCGAAGGGGAACACGTAGGCGATGAAGTCCGACAGCGCGCGCGACTCCTCCGTCCACGCCCGCTGGCGCACCCGGAAGCGTCGGAGACCGGGGCCGGACAGGTGCTCCACCTGGGGCTCGACGAGCTGCTGGCCCCCCGGCAGCAGGATGTCGTCGACGATCCGGTCGTCCGGGGTGCCCCGCGGGAAGCGGAGGCCGCTGAGCCGGAACACCGCACGAGGACCGCGGGCGAGCTCGGGACAGAAGACGAAGGCCCCGAAGCAGGGAACGACGAAGGCGCTGCGCGCCATGATCTCCAGCTGGGCGCCCAGGACCTGCACGTCCAGCGCGCTGTAGGGCTGCCCGGACGAGGCCCACAGCTGATCAGCGGCCGCGGGCGCCCAGCCGGCGATGTCGTCGTCCGCGGACACCTGGGCCCATCCGGCCGGGTAGTCGACGACGATGTCGGGGGGGCCGTCGCCCACCTGATCGCCCACCTGATCGCTCACCCCATCGCTCACCTGGTCACCCACCGGAGGCTGCCGCCCATCACGTCGAAGAGCTGCACGAGGGGCGGTGCGAGCTGCTCGATCGGCGTGGTGAAGGTGAGCACCAGCAGGTCCCTCGTCCCGGGCAACGGCACGAAGTAGTCGACCTGGGTGACCGTGAGGACGCCGCCGGGCAGGTCGCCCTGGCCGTCGACCCTCTCCCGGCGCGTGGTGAGCCGGCGCACCGCCGGCCCGGCGGCCACCTCCACGACGCCGATCTCGCGCACGCTCGAGGTGCCCGAGCCGGCGGCCAGGGTGCCGACGAGGGAGTCGAGCGCGTCGCCGTTCCCCTGGCCCGCCAGATGGGTGACCAGGCCGGACGCGGGCACGGGCTGACCCGCGACCGGGGCGACGCTGAGCAGTACGTCCAGGCCGCCCTGGCGGGCCGCCGACTCGAGGACGGCGGTGAGCTCCCGGGTCAGCGCGGCGCGCAGGGTCTCGCGCTGCTCGACGGGGACGTCGGCCACCCGCTCGGTGACGAGGTTCTTCACCCGCAGCGGTACCCGGCCGTCGAGCGGGATGCGCGCCCACCCGGGTGGGAGCAGCAGCGTGAAGTCCCGGGCGATCCGTTCGGCAGCCGTCATCGGTGCGGCGACAGGGGCATGGACCACTGGTCGACGATGTCGGCGCGCGCCGCCTGGTCGCGCGCCTCCTGGGCGGGCTCGGCGAAGAAGTTCGTGTGGATGTCGAGGGCCGACTTGCCGTTGGTCACGACGCCGGGCACGGTCGTGCCGCCGACGACCATCGCCCCGGCCAGGCCGGTGAGGACCGACAGCTGTGCGCTGTTCCCGACGGTCTGCCGGACGTGGTTGATCGCCGACAGCGCCTGGGCCGTGGGGAGGTCGGCCATCGCCAGGCCGCGGGTGAGGCCGCTGCTGGCGGCCGTCGCCGCCGCCGTCGCCACCCCCGCCGACGCCGTGGCCGCCGCCGAGTCCGCGGCGCCGAAGGAGGCACGCAGACCGGGCGACAGGCTCATCACCGGGCGGGCGAAGGGCACGAACCGGCCCACGTCGTACAGCAGCGAGGACCGGCCGGCCGCGCTGAACGCCGCACGGCCGGCCCGCGCTCCGGCGACGCGGCCACCGGTGCGCGAGGCGACGCTCAGCAGGCCGCGGGCACCGGCCGTGACGCCCTTGCCCAGGCCCAGGGTCAGCACGCCGGCGAGGTCCCACAGGACGTCGCTCAAGGAGCCGTTGTCGGTCGCCCACAGCGCGGTATGGCCGAGCAGCGAGACCCCCGTGAGGAGCGTGCTGCCGGCCAGCAGGAGGGGCACCAGAGCGGCGAGCAGGGTGCCACCGGTGGCGACCACGGCGATGATCACGGCGGCGATGGTGAGCACGAGGGCGATCGCGGACAGGACGTCGAGGACCTTGGAGATCCAGCCGGCGTTGCGGTCCCACCACCCGTCGGCGACGTCGTCGTCCCGGCCGTTCCGGAGGATGCCGGCCGCATCGCGGGCGATGCGGTGGTACTCCTCGACCGCCTCGCGGTAGTCCGACGTCGCCGTCGAGAGCCGGTCACCGGCTGCCTGCACCGCGTTGTCGTGGAGGCGTCGGGCCTCCCCCGCCGCAGCGACCTGCTCGGGGGTGGCGCCGGCGCCCGCGGGGGTCGGGTCGGAGTTGCGCAGGGCGCGCTGCTCGTCCTCGGCCGCCTGGGCGCGGCGCACGGCGTCGTAGGCGTCGGTCTGCACGTCGGCGAGCCCGTCGGCGTACTGGTTCAGCGCCCGCGCGGCCGCCTCGTAGCGGCCCTGGGCCTTCACGATGCGCTCGGAGAGATCGCCGGCGACGGAGACGAAGTTGTCCCCCGCCTCGCTCTTCCAGCTGCTCCGCGCCTGCGAGGTGAGGGTCCGCAGGTGGGCCGCCTGGCTCTCGATCTCGGCGGCTGTGTTGGCGTAGCGGCGGGCGAGGTCGCCGACGGCCCCCGCATCACCCGGGACGCCGTTGCGGTCGTCGACCGGATCGAAGGAGGCCGGCGGCACGGGGCTGACGCTCATCGGGGTGCCTCGGTCGCGGTCTGGATGGACTGAGCCAGCTCGTTGTCCGCCTGGATGTAGGCCTCACGGCTCTTGCTGGCCGCCTCGTACACCGCCTGGAGCGACTTCAGCAGCTTCTCCCTGTTGTGCTTCCAGTCGTCCACGAACTCGCGCATCTCGTCGAGCAGCGCGTTGCGGCCGATCGCGGTCTCTGCGTCCTCGACGATGTCGGACGCCCGCTCGAACTCGTGCATGAGCATGCCGAGACTTCCGGCGGTCTCGCCGAGCAGGTCGAGATCGACCTCCAGATCAGCCACGCGCGCTCCTCCTCCGTAGGACCGTTACTGAACCTAATGGTTCTCGGCGAGCGGTCACCACAGGGCGGGAAATCTGTGGACGACGCCAGGCGGCTGCCGTGGGGCCGTCAGGGGATCTGCGGGCTCTCCGGCAGCTCGAGGTCGGGCTTGTCCAGCTCCTCGACGTTGACGTCCTTGAACGTCAGCACCCGCACGTTGCGCACGAACCGCGCCGGCCGGTACATGTCCCAGACCCAGGCGTCGGACAGCTTCAGCTCGAAGTAGACCTCGCCACCGGCCTCGCGGACCTGGAGGTCGACGGAGTTCGCCAGGTAGAACCGCCGCTCGGTCTCCACCACGTAGGTGAACTGGCGGACGATGTCCCGGTACTCGCGATAGAGCTGCAGCTCCATCTCGGTCTCGTACTTCTCGAGATCCTCGGTGCTCATCGAACCTCTCCGGGCACTGGGGTCATGGCTCCATCATCGACCATGCCGACCGCCGCCGTGACCGGGAGGTTGCGCGCCGCGTGCGCGTCCCGGGCGCTGCGCACGTTGACGAAGCGCATCCGGTGCTCCGGGCACGGCCCGTGCCGGTCCAGCGCGGCACTGTGCACGTCGGTGATGTAGCCCTTGTGGCCGGCGAAGTCGTACTCCGGCCAGCGCTCGTGCAGCTCCAGCATGATGCGGTCCCGGGTGACCTTCGCCAGGACGGACGCTGCCGCGACGCAGGCCGCCACGCGGTCCCCCTTCCACACCGCCAGACCCGGCCGGGTCAGCCCCGGCACCGGGAAGCCGTCGGTCAGCACGTAGTCCGGGCAGGGGTCGAGCGCGGTGACCGCGCGACGCAGCGCCTCGATGTTGGTGACGTGCATGCCCCGCTCGTCGAGTTCCTCGACGGGGATGACGACCACCGACCACGACAGGGCACGGTCGACCACTTCCGCGTACACCCGCTCGCGGGCTGCCGCGGTCAACAGCTTGGAGTCGGCGAGCCCGGGCACCCGCCCGCGACGGCCCGAGGGGAGCACGCAGGCAGCGGCGACGAGCGGACCGGCGCAGGCGCCCCGACCGGCCTCGTCGGCACCGGCGACCACCTCGAACCCGCGCCGGCGCAGCGACCGCTCCATGTCCCAGAGGGAGTCGGGGCGGTCGTCGTCGCCGATCGCGCGACGGGCGCGCACGGCAGGGCTCGACGTCGGGTGGGTGGTTCGGGAGGCCATCGCGGTCCGACAGTACGACGGGCGGTTCACCGGACGACGACCGACACCGTCCGGACGGCAGAACGGGCCGACCCCGGATGGGGCCGGCCCGTTCTGCCGGAGGAAGGTGCCGTGGGTCAGAGCTCGGCGAGCCCCAGGTCAGGGCTGGCCAGGTCGGCCTCGGGCCCGTCGGTCTGGTGCGCGGTGGCCTGCGGTGCGCCGTGGGCGCCACAGGTGCAGCCCGGCTGGCGGTTGGAGAGCACCAGCGAGACGGCGTGCGCCCGGTCGCGGGCACCCAGCTTGCGCAGGATGGCCTTGACGTGGGACTTGACGGTGTCCTCGCTGATGAAGAGGTTCCGCCCGATCTGCCGGTTGGACTGGCCCAGCAGCAGCTCGTCCAGCACGTCAGACTCGCGCCGGGTGAGCGGCACCTCCGGCGTGAAGGGCTTCGCCGCGGGGACGCCGGTCGGCTCGACCCGGCGGATCTGCGGGTCGACGACGGTCCGGCCGGCGCGGGCGGCGAGGATCGCCCAGCCCAGCAGGGTCGGCGACGTGTTGATCATGAGGTAGCCGCGGATGCCCGCCGCGATCGCCTCGTTCACGATGGCCGGGTCCTCGGACGTGGCCAGGGCGACGATCGCGACACGGGGGAAGCGGCGCCGCAGGTCGCGGCAGGCGTTGAGGGTCGCGGCGCGGCCGGAGCCGAGCTCGACGACGACCGCGTCGGGGCGGGCCGACTCGACCAGCGTGAGGGCGCGACGCAGTTCGCCGGGCGTACCCACCGACTGCATGCCGGCCGTCTCGTTGATCATGCTGACCAGGCCGCGACGCAGGACGGGCGCATCAGCGAGGAGGAGCACGCGGGTGACCCCGCGGGCATTGCTCGCCATAGGTGCAGACACAACTGACTCCGTTTCGACTCCGGGAACTTGCAATGTCTCCATCGGAAGGGTGAAACGGTTACTTGAATACTTTTCTCGCATTTTCTTCATTGGTATCTGCGGCAGCAGATTGATGCGAGGCCGGTCACAACTGACCCACAGAACGGTCGTGAGCCGCGCAGCGGAATGCGACGCCGCAGTACAGGGCACTGCGGAATGGTCGAACCGGGAGCGACGGGTCAGTCGTCGGACGACCGGCGCCGTCGCAGCCAGGCCGTGATCGGCAGCGCGCCGGCCAGTCCGATCGCCCACGGAGTCACCGTCGAGGCCGTCACGGTCGAGGCGGTCAGGTCCGACGGATCGACAGCTGCGGCCGCCGCGTCCTGGATGTCGGGGTCGTCGAGGAGACCGAACCGGCTGACCGGCCAGACGATCACGGCCGCCTTGCCGATCACGTCGTCCACCGCGATGGTGCCGCCGTACCGGTCGCTGACGTGCGACCGGGAGTCCGCCGACGCCGAGCGGTGGTCACCCATCACCCAGAGCCGGCCCTCGGGGACGGTCACGGGTCCGAAGGCCCGCGACTCCTGGGGGGTGTTCTCGAAGATGTAGGGCTCGTCGACCGGTTCGCCGTCGACGGTCACCCGGCCCTCGGGGTCGCAGCACTGGACCGTCTGGCCCTCGACGGCGATCACCCGCTTGACGAAGTCGTCCTCGCTGGGCGGCGCGACGCCGACGGCGCGCCCCAGCCACAGCAGCGCCCCGGTGAACCAGTTGCTGGGCTCGGCGACGGACACCTCGGGCGTCCAGGTGTCGGGGCCCTTGAAGACGACGATGTCGCCGGGTTCCGGATCGCCGAACCAGTACGGGACCTTGTTCACCAGGACGCGGTCGCCGGTGCAGCCGGTGCAGCCGTGCAGCGTCTGCTCCATCGAACCGGACGGGATGAAGAACGCCTGGACGAAGAACGTCTTGACGACGAGGGCGAGCACGAACGCGATCAGCAGGAGCACCGGCAGCTCGCGGAGCAGCGAGCCCTTCTTCGCCGGCTTCTCGCGACGTGCGCGGCGCGAGCCCCGTCCGGTCGTCCCGTGGGTGACGGACCCGTCGTCGTCGCGGTCATGCGGGTCGTCGCCCGGAAACACGTCGGCGGGCCCCCCGGGCCGATCGCTGCTCATCGGGGAGCAGCCTACGGCCCGGGAGACCCGCCGCGAGCTCAGCCGGTCGCGACCGGCTGTCAGCGTGTCAGTGCGACGTCACTCAGCGAGTGACGACGTCGCGCTTCTCCTTGATCTTCGCGGCCTTGCCGCGGAGCTCACGGAGGTAGTACAGCTTGGCGCGCCGGACGTCACCGCGGGTGACGACCTCGATCTTCTCGACGACCGGGGTGTGCACCGGGAAGGTGCGCTCCACGCCCACGCCGAAGCTGACCTTGCGCACGGTGAAGGTCTCGCGGATGCCGCCGCCCTGACGACGGATCACGACGCCCTGGAACACCTGGATGCGCGAGCGGTTGCCCTCGACCACGCGCACGTGCACCTTGACGGAGTCCCCGGGGCGGAAGTCGGGGATGTCATCACGCAACGAGTCGGCGTCGAGTGCGTCCAGGGTGTTCATCTCAGCAGTCCTCAGTTCTAGCGGCTCGATGCGGTCGGACAGCAGCGTGCGCCGGCCGTCCGTTCCGGGGTGGCTGCGCTCCCGTAGGGAGCCACCGTCAGCGATCACCGACGGCCTGCAGCAGCTCTCTACTGTGCCACATCTTCAGGCGACGATGCGCGGCGGCCCCGTCCACGGACCGCCGAGCAGCTCCGGCAGCCGGTCGGCGAGGTCGCCCGGGGCGAACGTCGCACCGCTCCCGGCGATCTCCGTGACCGACCACCAGCGGTGCGGCTCCTCCCCGAGCAGCTCCAGCTCCGTCCGGCCGGCCGGGTCGACCTCGTGCACGACGTCCCGGAGGACGAAGAACGTCTCGCGGGAGTCGATGTCCACGCCGGCGAAGGCGCCCACGTGACGGCGCAGCCACACCGGGCCCTCCAGGTCGGCCGGCCCGACCGCCAGGCCGATCTCCTCGGCGAGCTCGCGGACGGCGGCCTCGCGGACGCTCTCGCCGTCCTCCACTCCCCCGCCGGGCGTGTACCAGAACAGGACGTCGCCGGGCGGGACGGCCGGATCGGTCAACCGGGCGCCGAGCAGCAGGATGCGACCGGCCGGGTCGAGGACGACGACGCGGGCGGTCGGCCGGACCCATGGCTTCCCCCGCTCGCCCGGTGTCACGGCTGGTCCAGCACGGCCCGATCGGCGTCGGTCAGCCCGTCCTCGGGCAGCGCGGCCAGCAGGTCCGGACGACGGCCGGCGGTGCGCTGCAGCGACTGCGCCCGGCGCCAGCGGGCGATGGCCGCGTGGTCGCCGGACAGCAGCACCGGCGGCACCTCGTGCCCGCGCCAGGTCGCCGGACGGGTGTAGGACGGACCCTCGAGCAGGCCGTCGGCGTGCGAGTCGAACTCAACGGACTCCCGGTTGCCCACGACGCCGGGCAGGAGCCGGGTGACCGCCTCGACCATGACCAGGACGGCGGACTCGCCGCCGGCGAGGACGTAGTCGCCGATGGAGACCTCGGAGACGGGTCCGGAGTCGGCGGCCCAGTCGGCGACCCGCTGGTCGATGCCCTCGTAGCGGCCGCAGGCGAAGACCAGGCCGGGCTCGGCGGCCCACTCCGCGGCCATGGCCTGCGTGAACGGGCGCCCGGCCGGTGTCGGGACGACGAGCCGGGTGCCCTGCGGGCGGACGGCTTCCAGTGCCAGCGCCCACGGCTCGGGTTTCATGACCATCCCCGGACCACCCCCGTACGGGGCGTCGTCGACGGTCCGGTGGACGTCGTCGGTCCACTGCCGCAGGTCGTGCACGCCGACGGTGACCAGACCCCGCTCCGCGGCCTTGCCGAGCAGCGACTGGCCCAGCGGCGCCATGTACTCGGGGAAGATCGTGATGACCTGGATGTCGTAGGCCGTGGAGCTCACAGGTCGAGCAGCCCCTCGGGGGGATCGACCACCAGGAAGCCCCCGTCCAGGTCGACCGTGGGGACGATCACCGAGACGAAGGGGACCAGCGCCTCCCCGCCGTCGGTGCGGCGCAGGACCAGCAGGTCCTGGGCCTCGTGCCGGACCGCCGTCACCTCTCCCACGACCGAGCCGTCGGGCAGCCGTGCGGACAGGCCGACCAACTGGTGGTCGTAGTAGGAGTCGGGCTCCTCGATCTCCGGGAGATCGGCGACCGGGACCAGCAGGAGCGTGTTGCGGAGGGCGTCGACCTCCTCCCGGGTGCCGTAGACCTCACCCGAGGGGGCGGCGATCTGCAGCAGCAGCGTGCCGCTGTGCCATTTCTTGTCGACGATCGTCAGGGGTCCGCGCCGAGGCGGATCGGTGATCAGCGTCGTCCCGGGAGCGAACCGGAGGTCCGGGTCGTCGGTGCGGACCTCGACGGTCGCGAGACCACGGACACCGTGGGGTCGGCCGATGCGGCCGACCACCACGGTGTCGATGTCGTGCGAGGGCTCCGGCAACGTCAGCCGTGCTCAGCGCCCGTCGGTGTCGACGACGTCGACCCGGAGGCCCCGTCCACCGACACCGGTCATCACCTGGCGCAGCGCCTTGGCGGTGCGCCCCCCGCGGCCGATGACCTTGCCGAGATCGTCGGGGTGCACCCGGATCTCGAGGGTCTTGCCGCGGCGGTTGGTGAGCAGGTCGACGGTCACGTCTTCCGGGTGGTCGACGATCCCCTTGACCAGGTGCTCGAGCGCGTCTTCGAGCACGTCTTACTCGGTGGGCGTCTCGGCGGCGTCCGCGGCGGGAGCCTCGGGCGCTGCGTCAGCGGCGGGGGCCTCGGCAGCCGGAGCGTCGGCAGTCGGAGCGTCCGCGGTGGCCTTCTTCGGCGCGGCCTTCTTCTTGGCGGTCGTCGCCTCGGTGGTCGGCTCGTCCATGCCGGCGCGGACGGCGGCCTCGTAGAGGGCCTTCTTGTCCGGCTTGGGGGCCGCGACCTTCATCGGGGCCGGAGCCGGCTCGCCCTTGAACTTCTGCCAGTCGCCGGTGACCCGGAGGATGGCGGCGACGGCCTCGGTCGGCTGAGCGCCGACACCGAGCCAGTACTGCGCCCGCTCGGAGTCGACCTCGATGAAGGAGGGGTCCTCCTTGGGGTGGTACTTGCCGATCGTCTCGATCGAGCGGCCGTCACGCTTGGTCCGGGCGTCGGCGACGACGATGCGGTAGTACGGCGCGCGCATCTTGCCCAGGCGCATGAGCTTGATCTTGGTGGCCACGGTGGGTGGTGTACTCCTCGAACGCTGTGTGGTTGCTCGCCGGGACGGCGTGTGGGGTTACGCCGGAGCGGAGCGATGGACACGGCCGGGAACGGTGAGAGGGCCGCTACCGCCGTGTTCGACCGACCATGATGCCAGATCCCCGGAGGAGCGCTGTGGCCAGGCGTTGGTCCGGTGCACCACAGCGAACCGCGGTTGCCCGCCTCCGGCCGGCCCGCCGACCCGCAGGGTGCGGACGGATGCCAGGTGGAGCTGCGCGCCGGGCCCGGATCAGCCGCGGACGGCGGCCTGTACCCGGGCACCGACCTCGGCGACCGGCACCTCCTCGCGCACCCCGGTCCTGCGGTCGCGGACCTCGATGACCCCCTCGGCCAGCCCTCGGCCGACCGTGACGATCGTGGGCATGCCCAGCAGCTCGGCGTCCTTGAACTTCACGCCGGGAGACACCTTCGGCCGGTCGTCGAAGAGGACGGTGAGCCCGGCGGCGACCAGCTCGCCCGCCAGCGCCTCCGCGGCCTCGAACACGGCGGCGTCCTTGCCCGTGGCGACGAGGTGCACGTCCGCGGGCGCCACCTCGCGCGGCCAGACCAGGCCGAGCTCGTCGTGCGTCGACTCGGCGATCGCGGCCACCGCCCGGGAGACGCCGATGCCGTAGGAGCCCATGGTCACCGTGACCAGCTTGCCGTTCTCGTCGAGCACCTTGAGGTCCAGCGCCTCGGCGTACTTGCGGCCGAGCTGGAAGATGTGGCCCAGCTCCACGCCCCGGGCGAGCTCCAGCGGACCCGAGCCGTCGGGCGCCGGGTCACCGGCCAGCACCTCGGCCGCCTCGATGACGCCGTCCCAGGTGAAGTCGCGCCCGGCGACCAGGTCGAACACGTGCTTGCCGGGCTCGTTGGCCCCGGTGATCCAGCGGGTGCCGGGCACCACGCGGGGGTCGACCAGGTAGCGGATCCTCGACGCGCTCTCGGTGCCGAGGACCTGCGGCCCGATGTACCCCTTGACGAGCGCGGGGTTGCCGGCGAAGTCGGTGAACGCCTCCACCTCGGCCGGCGCGAGCTGGGCCTCCAGCCGCTTGGCGTCGACCTCGCGGTCACCGGGCAGGCCGATGACCAGCGGCTCACGCGTGCCGTCGGGGTGCGCCAGGGTGACGACGACGTTCTTCAGCGTCGAGGCTGCGGTGTAGCCGGCGTCGGGGAACAGCTGCTGCGCGACGGCGACCAGCGTCTCGATGGTGGGGGTGTCGGGGGTGTTCTCGACGTGGGCCTCGGGCAGTCCCTCCAGCGGGATCGCGTCCGGGACGACGGTCGAGACCGCCTCCACGTTGGCCGCGTAGCCGCCGGGCGAGCGGACGAAGGTGTCCTCGCCGATCGCGGTGGGGTGCAGGAACTCCTCGCTCCTCGAGCCGCCCATCGCACCGGACATCGCCGAGACGATCACGTAGTCCAGGCCGAGCCGGTCGAAGATCTTGATGTAGGCGGCGCGGTGTGCGGCGTACGAGCGGTCCAGACCGGCGTCGTCGACGTCGAAGGAGTAGCTGTCCTTCATGGTGAACTCGCGCCCGCGGAACAGCCCCGCCCGGGGTCGCGCCTCATCCCGGTACTTGGTCTGGATCTGGTAGAGCGAGAGCGGCAGGTCCTTGTAGGAGCCGTAGAGGTCCTTCACCAGGAGCGTGAACATCTCCTCGTGGGTGGGGCCGAGCAGGAAGTCGTTGCCGCGACGGTCCTGGAGGCGGAAGAGGTTGGGGCCGTACTCGGTCCACCGGCCGGTCGCCTCGTAGGGCTCGCGGGGCAGGAGCGCCGGGAAGTGCACCTCCTGCGCACCCATCGCGTCCATCTCCTCGCGGACGATGCGCTCGACGTTGCGGAACACGCGGAAGCCCAACGGCAGCCAGGTGAACCCGCCGGGGGCGGCCCGGCGGATGTACCCGCCGCGGGCCAGCAGGCGGTGGGAGGGGACCTCGGCGTCGGCCGGGTCGTCACGCAGGGTCCGCAGGAACAGGGTCGACATCCGCAACAGCACGGGGGAAGTCTCCCAGGAGGACGGAAGCAGGTATCCGGAGCCCCGGAAGCCGGGGCGGCTACGTCTCCTCCGGGTCGGCGCCTCGGGCGGCACGACCACCGTCCACGGGGATCACCGCACCGGTGACGTAGCTCGACGCGTCGGACAGCAACCACGTCACGACGGCGGCGACCTCGTACGCCTCGCCGACGCGACCGAGGGGATGGAGTCGCGCCATCTGGGCCCGGGTGCGGGCCGCCGCCTCCGGACCCTCCTGCTCCAGGAGACCGTCGTACCGCGCGGTGCGGATGGAGCCGAGAGCCACGGTGTTGACCCGGAGGCCGGCGTCGCCGTGATCGACCGCGACGGCCCGGGTCAGCCCCTCGACGGGGCCTTCGCGACGACGTAGGGAAGCGCCCCGCGGACGGCCCGCTGCGCCTGGTGGCTCGAGACGTTCACGATCGACCCGCCCGATCCGGCCGCGAGGAACCGCTTCACGGCGGTCGCGCAGCCGGTCAGCGCCGGGGCGAGGTTCAGCTCCACCAGGTCCAGGACCTCACGGGCGGACGCGGTGTCCAGCCCGGCATCGCGGAAGACCGCCGCGTTGTTCACCCACCCGACCAGCCGGCCGGCCTCCTCGGCACGGTCGGCGGCCTCCTCGGCGACGCGTTCCTCGGCCGCGCTGCCGGTCACGACGGCCAGTCTCGAGCCCGCCGCGTGCGACTCCGCCCATGGCACCGCGTCGGGATCCCGCTCCACCACCACGACGGAATCGCCCTCGTCGAGGAGCGCCTCGGTGACGGCGCGTCCGATGCCGCGTCCGCCACCGGTGACCACGTGCGCCCGCCCGGTGGCCGCTGTCCTGCGCGTCACCATCCCTGCGTCCTCCGGATCATCGATCAGGCGACGATGCGCCCGCGCAGGACGGTGAGCCCGGGGCGGGACAGCACCTCGAGGTCGGCACGGGGATCGGCGTCGAACACGACGACGTCCGCCGGTGCGCCCTCCTCGATGCAGGGCAGACCGAGCCAGGCCCGGGCACTCCAGGACGCCGCCGCCAGGGCCGCCTCGGCGGGGAGGCCGGCGGCGTGCAGTGCTCGGACCTCGTCGGCGATCCGGCCGTGCTCGATCCCGCCACCGGCGTCGGTGCCGGCGAACACCGGCACGCCCGCTTCGAACGCGGCCCGGACGACGGCACCCGAGTCGGCGTACAGCCGCCGCATCGTGCTCGCGTAGGCGGGGAACTTCCGCTCCCCCGCCTCCGCGAAGCCGGGGAAGTTCTCCACGTTCACCAGCGTCGGGACGACGGCCGTGCCCCGGGTCGCCATCTGGCCGATCAGCTCCTCGGTGAGCCCGGTGCCGTGCTCGATGCAGTCGATGCCCGCTGCGATCAACCCGGGCAGCGCATCGGTGCCGAAGGTGTGCGCCGTGACCCGGGCGCCCTCGGCGTGCGCGGCCGCGATGGCCGCCTCGAGCCGGTCCTGCGGCCACTCCGGGGCGAGGTCGCCGACGCTGCGGTCGATCCAGTCGCCGACCAGCTTGACCCACCCGTCGCCGCGTCCGGCCTGGACGCGGACCTCGTCCACGAGGGCGTCCGGCTCGAGCTCGACACCGAGACCGGGGATGTAGCGGCGGGTGCGGGCGATGTGCCGGCCCGCCCGGATGATCCGGGGCAGGTCCGGCTCGTCGTCGAGGGCCCGGGTGTCGACGGGCGAGCCGCAGTCGCGCAGCGCCAGCACGCCGGCGGCGCGCTCGGCGAGGGCCTGCTCGCGGAGCCCGTCGAGGTCGTCGACGTGGGCGCCGCCCATCCCGATGCCGACGTGGCAGTGGGCGTCGACCAGCCCCGGCAGGAGCCAGCCGCCGGTGCTGACGGTCTCCGCGCCGGGGACGGACTCGAAGGTGAACCGGCCGTCGCGCACCCAGACGTCGCGGTGCTCCCCCTCAGGGAGCACCACGCCGGACAGGTGCAGGCCGGAGAGGTGCAGCGGGGCGGTCACCGGCCGGGCCGGTCGTCCTTGAACTGGTCGAAGTTCAGCTTCGTAAGGTCGGGCAGGCCCTGGCCCATCCCGGGCGGCAGCTGAGGCATCCCGCCGGGCATGCCGCCACCGGGGAACCCGGCACCCGGCGGGAGGCCGGGAGCGCCGACGGGCCGCCGCGCGGGGCCGCCCTTCTTGCCGCCCTTCCCCTTCTTGCCCTTCTTCGACTGCGCCTGCATCTGGCGTCCGCGCTGCTTCTTCGACATGGGACCCATGCCCGGCAGACCCATGCTGCCGGCCATCTGGCCCATCATCTTCTGCGCCTGGACGAAGCGTTCCAGCAGCTGGTTGACGTCGGTGACGCTGACGCCCGACCCGTTGGCGATGCGCACCCGCCGCGACGCGTTGATGATCTTGGAGTTTGCCCGCTCGGCCGGTGTCATCGACTGGATGATCGCCGCGGTGCGGTCGAGGTCGCGGTCGTCGACCTGCTTGAGCTGCTCCTTCATCGCTCCCGCGCCGGGGAGCATGCCGAGGAGGTTGGCGATCGGGCCCATCTTCCGGATGGCCATCATCTGCTCGAGGAAGTCCTCGAGGGTGAAGCCCTCGCGGGAGGCCAGCTTGCCGGCCATGCGCTCGGCCTGGTCGGCGTCGAAGGTCTTCTCGGCCTGCTCGATCAGGGTGAGCACGTCGCCCATGCCGAGGATGCGCGAGGCCATGCGCTCGGGGTGGAAGACGTCGAAGTCGGTGAGCTTCTCGCCGGTGGAGGCGAACATGATCGGCTGGCCGGTCACGTGCCGGACCGAGAGCGCGGCACCACCACGGGCGTCGCCGTCGAGCTTGGTCAGCACGACCCCGCTGAAGCCGACGCCCTCCTGGAAGGCGGTCGCCGTCGTGACGGCGTCCTGACCGATCATCGCGTCGACGACGAACAGGGTCTCGTCGGGCTGGACGACGTCCCGGATCCCGGCGGCCTGGGCCATCAGCTCGGCGTCGATGCCGAGGCGTCCGGCGGTGTCGACGACGACGACGTCGTGCATCGTGCGCCGGGCGTGCTCGATGGAGTCGGCCGCCACGCGGATCGGGTCGCCGACGCCGTTGCCCGGCTCGGGGGCGTAGACGTCGACGCCGGCCTGGCCGGCCACGATGGACAGCTGGTTGACCGCGTTGGGGCGCTGCAGGTCGCAGGCCACCAGCAGCGGGGTGTGCCCCTGCTCCTTGAGCCAGCGGCCGAGCTTGCCGGCGAGGGTGGTCTTACCGGCGCCCTGCAGACCGGCGAGCATGATCACCGTGGGCGACTGCTTGGCCAGCCGGATGCGGCGGGTCTCGCCGCCGAGGATCCCGATGAGCTCCTCGTTGACGATCTTGATGACCTGCTGCGCCGGGTTCAGTGCCTGCGAGACGTCCGCCCCGCGGGCCCGCTGCTTGACCGCATCGATGAACGCGCGGACCACCGGCAGGGCGACGTCGGCCTCGAGCAGGGCGATGCGGATCTCCCGCGCCGTCGCGTCGATGTCGGCGTCGGTCAGCCGGCCCTTGCCACGCAGGCCGGTGAAGACCTTGTCCAGGCGGTCGGAGAGGGTCTCGAACACAGCACGTCCTCAGCAGTTGTCACGGGCGCGGGAGACCCGCGCCACCTGACCCCAGGGTATCGACTCGCCTCAGGCGGCGATGCGGGCGCGCACGACGTCGGCCACCGGGGACAGCTCACCCTTCACCACGGCCGAGCCGCACTCGACGCACGCCCACTCGGGGCACTCGCCGCCCGCGTCGGTGTGCCCGTCGGCGCAGGGCGGCTGGACGTGCTCGGTCGTCTCGCCGCACGGGGGGCAGGGCCACAGTCGGCTGTCCACGTGCACTCCTTCGCCAGGGGGACGGTTCCGTCCCGGTCGCTCGACCGTCGCACGCGCCACCGACAGTTCTCCGGAGCTAGCCCGGCGTGTCGGCCCCGCGGAGCTCCTCGGCCGAGGCGGCGCCGACGGTCGCCGCCACCAGGGCCACCTCGACCCGCCGGCGCTGGTCGGGCTCGACCGGCGAGCCGGAGGGGTTGCAGACGTAGAAGCAGTCGACGGCGTCGGCGCCGAGGGTCTCGATGCGGGCCGACGTCACGTCCAGCCCCTCCCCCGTGATCGCCGCCGTGAGCCGGTACAGGAGCCCCGCCCGGTCGGCGGCGCGCACCTCGACGATGCCGGTGGCGGCACCGCTGACCTCGCTGTTGTGCCAGGAGATGCGCGGCGGCACGGCCCGGCCGCCGTCCTGCCGGTAGTCGGCCTCGCGCTGCCGCAGCCGCTCGGCCAGCGGCAGGGTGCCCTCGAGGGCCGCCCGGACGGCGTCGGCGAGGATCTCGGGCACGGGCGCGCGACCGAACCGGGGACGCACGGCGAAGACGCCGGTCCCGTACCCGTCCTCGACGGACATCTTCGCGGCCCGGACATCGAGCTGGTTGAGGGCCAGGACACCTGCGCACGTGCTGAGCAGCCCAGGACGGTCCGGCGCGCGAACGGTGACCTGCTGGCCGTCGGCGACGTCCTCGATCCCCACCGTCACCGCGGCGGCGGTCTCGGCGGAGTCGGGCAGCGGGGCAATCACCTGGGCCCCGGACGGATGGAGCAACGGCTCCGGCGCGGAGACGGGTCCGCCGCCGAGCTTGCCCTGCACCCGTGCGACGAGCGCGGCCACGAGATGCGCCTTCCACGGCGACCAGGCCGAGGCGCTGGTCGCGGCCCCGTCAGCCTGCGCGAGCGCGTGCAGCAGCTGGAGGACCGCGGGGTCGGAACCGATCGTCGACGCCACCCGGTCGATGGTGGCGGGGTCGTCGATGTCCCGGCGGGTGGCCGTCGCCGGGAGCAGCAGGTGGTGCCGGACGAGGGTCGCCACCGTGGCGACGTCGGCCTCGCCGAAGCCCATCCGGGCGGCGATCCCCGCCGCGATCGGCTCCCCCACCTCGCTGTGGTCGCCGGGCCACCCCTTGCCGATGTCGTGCAGGAGCGCCGCCACGAGGAGGAGGTCGGGCCGGTCGACGTCGTGGGTGAGCTCCGCTGCTGCGGCGGCGGCCTCGACCAGGTGCCGGTCGACGGTGAACCGGTGCCACGGATGACGCTGCGGCAGCGACCGGATGCGGTCCCACTCCGGGATCAGCCGGGCGAGCAGCCCCTCCTGGTCCAGCTGCTCGAGCACCGGGACGGCGGACCGCCCGCTGGCCAGCAGCCGCAGGAACGACCAGCGCACCTCCGCGGGCCAGGGCTCGACCACCGGCGGGCTGTGCACGGCGAGCACCTTGAGCGTGTACGGCGACAGCAGCAGGTCCGCACGCGCGGCGGCCGCGGCCGCGCGCACCAGCAGCCCCGGGTCGGCGGCAGGCTTGGCGCCCTGGGCGAGCACCACCTCGTCGCCCTGCCGGACCACGCCCTCGGCCAGCGGCTCCCGGCGCACGCGCCGGTACCGGCCGCGGGGACGGCGGACGAGGGCTGCCTCCACCCGGCGCCACGTCTCGTCCGCGACGAAGGCCAGCCGCCGCCCGGCCAGGCTCACCTCGCGGAGCAGCGCGTCCTCGTCGGCGAGGCCGAGGGCGACCGACACCGGGCGCTGCTCCTGGCGGACCAGCACGTCGTTCGGCCGCCCGCTGCGCCGGCGCAGCTCGTCGCGCACGTCGAGCAGCAAGGCGTAGGCCCGCTCCACCTCGGCACCGGGCTCGTCGCCGAGCTGCGCGGCGGCGACCGCCCGCAGGACCTGCCCCTCCCGCAGGCCGCCGTAGGCCTCCTTGAGGTCGGGCTCGAGCAGGAACGCCAGCTCGCCCAGTTGCCGGGAGCGGTCACGGCGCAGGTCGCGGAGCTGCGGCAGGAGCCTCGATGCCGACTGGCGCCAGCTGGCCAGGGTGGCCGTGCGCAGGCGCGCGGCGAGCTCGGCGTCACCGGCCACGAAGCGGACGTCCAGCAGGCCCAGACCCGCCTTCACGTCGGTGGACGCCACCGCCACGGCCTCGCCGACGGTGCGCACGGAGTGGTCCAGCCGCAGTCCGGCGTCCCAGACGGGGTACCAGAGCGCGTCGGCGACGGCTGCGACCTCCGGACGGCCCTCGTGGACGAGGACGAGGTCCAGATCCCCGTGGGGCGGCAGTTCGCGCCGCCCGAGGCTGCCGACGGCGACCAGCGCCAGTCCGTCGGTGCCGCTGAGCGGCGGCGGTCCCCCGCGGCGCTGCTTCGGCGGCGGCGTGCCGCCGACGGCGTCGGCCAGCAGGCCGTCCAGCCAGGTGTCGAGCGCCTGGACGCGCTCGGCGCGGCTCAGTCCCGGCAGTGCCGCGAGGTCCAGCACGTCGTCCTCCTCGTGAACGGCACCGTCGTGGGAAGAGCGTCGGCCGGGGCGGTGGACCATCCCACCACCCCGGCCGACGTGCGGCCCCGTCCCCTCCCCCGGCCCCCTGCAGGGTCCCGCGGCGAGCGCGCGAGTCGTGGGGGGCAGGGGGTCCTTCAACGAGGGATGAGGAGGACGGGGTCCTTACTCAGAGCGCGTCGTCGCCGCGCTCGCCGGTGCGGACCCGGACGATCTCGTCGATCGTCGTCACCCACACCTTGCCGTCCCCGATCTGACCGGTCGAGGCGGCCTCCACGACCGCGTCGACGACGCGGGCGGCGTCCAGCTCGCTGACGACGACCTCGATGCGCACCTTGGGCACGAAGTCCACCTGGTACTCCGCACCGCGGTAGACCTCGGTGTGGCCGCGCTGGCGGCCGAAGCCCTGGACCTCGCTCACGGTCAGACCGGCGACGCCGATCAGCTCGAGGGCGTTCTTGACGTCGTCGAGCTTGAACGGCTTGACGATGGCGGTGACGAGCTTCATGCCCCGACCCCTTCGGTGCTACGGGCCTCGGCGCGAGCCTGGCCGGCCAGTGGTGCAGTGGAACCGCTGCTGCCGAGCGAGGCGAAGTCGTAACCGGACTCCGCGTGCACGACGTTGTCGATGCCGGTGACCTCGTCCTCCTCGGTGATCCGGAAGCCGATCGTCTTCTGGATGACGAAGCCGATGACCAGTGTGAGGACGAAGGAGAAGGCCAGCACGGCGAGCGCGCCGACGACCTGACGCCACAACTGGTCGACGCCACCACCGTAGAAGAGTCCGTCGACACCCGCCGGAGCGTCCGCGGTGGCGAGGAAGCCGATGATGATCGTGCCCACGAGCCCGCCGACCAGGTGCACGCCGACGACGTCGAGCGAGTCGTCGTAGCCGAACCGGTACTTCAGGCCGACGGCCAGGGCGCAGAGCACACCGGCGACGACACCGGTGATGATCGCGCCGATCGGCGAGACCGCGGCACAGGCCGGGGTGATCGCCACCAGGCCGGCGACGACGCCGGACGCGGCGCCGAGCGACGTCGAGTGCCCGTCCCGGATCTTCTCCACGAGCAGCCAGCCCAGGGTGGCGGCGGCGGTGGCGACGAGCGTGTTCACCCAGGCGACCGACGCGGTGTTGTTCGCCGCCAGCGCGGACCCGGCGTTGAAGCCGAACCAGCCGAACCAGAGCAGCCCGGCGCCGATCATGACCAGCGGCAGGTTGTGCGGCCGCATGGCCTCGCGCCCGAAGCCGCGGCGCTTGCCGAGCACGAGGGCGAGGGCGAGACCCGCCGCACCGGCGTTGATGTGCACCGCGGTGCCGCCGGCGAAGTCGAGGGCAGCGAGGTTGTTGGCGATCCAGCCACCGGTGTGGGTGACGGTGCCGTCGTCGTCGGTGAGCGTGAAGTCGAAGACCCAGTGCGCGACCGGGAAGTACACGATCGTCGCCCAGACGCCGGCGAAGACCATCCAGGACCCGAACTTGGCCCGGTCGGCGATGGCACCGGAGATCAGCGCGACGGTGATGATGGCGAAGACGGCCTGGAAGCCGACGAACGCCATGGCGGGCAGGCCACCCTCCTCGCCGGTGGTGTCCTCCATCAGGCCCTTGAGGCCGAAGAACTCGCCCGGGTCACCGAGGAGGCCGGCGCCCACGTCGTTGCCGAACGCGATCGAGTAGCCGTAGATGACCCAGAGGACGCTGATCAGTGCCAGCGCCCCGAAGCTCATCATCATCATGTTCAGCACGCTCTTGGCGCGGACCATGCCGCCGTAGAAGAGCGCGAGGCCTGGGGTCATCAGCAGCACGAGCGCCGCGCTGGTGAGGATCCAGGCGGTGTCGCCGGTGTTGACCACGGCAACCTCCTGAGTGGGTCGTCGGCCTGCGGCCGGTATCGGTGTGCCCCCGACGCTCGGGCGAGCGGCGACGTGGCGTTCACCGTGCCGTCCCCGTGTTTCCGCGGCGGTCGCCGCCGCGTTTCGGGGCCGTGAACTCCGCTCCGCGTGTCACCCCTCCGCATTGCGGTCGTGTTGCGGGGACCGGGACCGGTGACCGCGGTCACCGCGGTCACCGCCCGCCGTCCGGGCCGAGCCCGAGCCGGCGGGCTGCGATGAGTTCCTGGCGGGTCGGTCGTCCTACCGGCGGACCGACCGACCACGAGGAGACCCACATGACCGAGATCGGCACCCTGGACCTGAGCACCGGCCGCGTCCTGGACGCCCCGCCCGAGGAGGCGTGGCGGGCGTGGATCGAGCCGGAGCAGGTCGCCCGGTGGTGGGGTCCCGCCGGCTTCACCGTCCCCCTCGCCGACCTCGACGTCCGGGAGGGCGGCACCTCCCTGCTGTGCATGCGTGCGCCCGCGGAGTACGGCGGCACCGACCACTGGAACACCTGGACCTACCGGTCGATCACGCCCTACGAGCGCATCGAGTTCGACCTGGCCTTCACCGCGGCCGACCGCTCACCGGTCAGCCCGCCACCCGGCGTGCCGGAGCGGGTGCCGCACGTCGTCACGCTGTCCCCGCGGGCGGGCGGCCGCACGGAGCTGACCGTCACCGAGCGCGGCTACCGGACGGACGAGGCCCGCGCCCTGTCGCTCGCCGGCCTCGAGCAGTGCCTGGACAAGATGGCCGCCATGTTCCCGGCGCGGACCGCCGGCTGACCGCCCCGCCGGTCAGTCGGCGCCGCCGACCAGCGCCTCCGCGAAGGCGCGGGGCTCGAACGGCGCGAGGTCGTCCGGTCCCTCCCCCAGGCCGACGAGCTTGACCGGGATGCCCAGCTCCTGCTGGACGCGCACCACGATCCCGCCCTTGGCGGTGCCGTCCAGCTTGGTCAGCACCACGCCGGTGACGGTGACCGCCTCGGTGAACACGCGCGCCTGGACGACGCCGTTCTGGCCCGTCGTGGCGTCGAGGACCAACAGCACCTCGGTCACCGGCGACTGCTTCTCCACCACCCGCTTCACCTTGCCGAGCTCGTCCATCAGCCCGGACTTGGTGTGCAGCCGTCCCGCGGTGTCGACCAGTACCGCGTCCACCTCGCCCTCGACACCGGTCCGCACGGCCTCGAAGGCCACCGACGCAGGGTCGCCGCCCTCGCGCCCCCGCACGGTGAGCACGCCGACCCGCTCGCCCCAGGTCTCCAGCTGGTCGGCAGCGGCGGCCCGGAAGGTGTCCGCCGCGCCGAGGACGACGCTCTTCCCGTCCCCGACCAGCGCACGCGCGATCTTGCCGACCGTGGTCGTCTTCCCGGCTCCGTTGACCCCGACGACCAGGACCACTCCGGGCCGGCCCTCGTGGCGGGTGACGCCGAGCGTCCGGTCCATGTCGGGCCCGAGGACGGCGGTCAGCTCGCGGACCAGCAGCTCGCGCAGGTCGGCGCCCGATGCGGTGGCCAGCACCATCGACTGGGTGCGCAGCCGCTCGACGATCTGGGTGGTCGCGCCGATGCCGACGTCGGCGGCGAGGAGGGTCTCCTCGACCTCCTCCCAGTCGTCCTCGGTGAGCTTCTCCCGGGCCAGCACGGTGAGCAGGCCGCGGCCGAGCGAGGACTGCGAGCGCGCCAGCCGGGACCGCAGCCGCACCAGCCGACCGGCGGACGGCGGCGGCGTCTCGAAGACCAGGTCCGGCTCAGCCTCCGCGGGCGGCAGGTCGACCGGCGGCGCCTCGGCCGTCTCGGGGGGCAGACCCAGACCGGAGGCGGTCGAGCCGCTCGGTCGGGGCTGCTCGACGGGAGCCGGTGGCCGCGGGCGGGTCAGCGTCGTCCCCGGGAGGGCATCGTCGTCCAGGCGCGTGGTCCTGCGGCCCTTGCCCACCAGCAGCCCGACCCCGGCGATGAGGGCGACGACGAGGATCGCGATCGCGATGAGGACGAATTCCATGTGCCGAGTCTTCCAGTCCCGGGGACGGTGCTTCCGGGGACTCTGCGGCAGGACACAGGTTCGTGAGGGAGGCTGGACCGATGCCGCTGACCAGGAACCCCCACCCGGTCCTCATGCTGGGCCCGTTGCTGCGGCACGTGGACCCCGTCTCCGCCACCGTCTGGGTGGAGACCGACCGCCCGTGCACCGTCACCGTCCTCGGCCGGACGGCACGCACCTTCTGCGTCGGTGGCCACCACTACGCGCTCGTGGTCGTGGAGGACCTGGAGCCGGGCAGCACGACGCCCTACGAGGTGCACCTGGACGACGTCCGCGTGTGGCCGCCGGAGAACTCCACCTTCCCGCCCAGTCGCATCCGCACGGCCGGGGGTGACGGCAGCTTCCGCATCGCCTTCGGGTCCTGCCGGTACGCGACGCCGAGCACGGTGGCTGCGGACGAGGGCATCCCGGCCGACGCGATGGACGCCTACGCCGCCCGCATCGCCGCCCAGCCGGAGGACAAGTGGCCCGACGCCCTCGTCCTGCTCGGCGATCAGGTCTACGCCGACGAGCTGACCCACGGCACGAAGTCCTGGCTCGAGCTGCGCCGCGAGCGGCACGGCTCACGCCCGACGTCCGCGCCGGACGAGGAGGTTGCGGACTTCGAGGAGTACACGCGGCTCTATGCCGAGTCCTGGAGCGACCCCCAGGTCCGGTGGCTGCTGTCGACGATCCCGTCGTCGATGATCTTCGACGACCACGAGATGATCGACGACTGGAACACCTCGGCCGCCTGGCGGCGGGAGGTCACCGGTCAGGCCTGGTGGACCAATCGGATCAGCGGCGGGCTGGTGAGCTACTGGGTCTACCAGCACCTGGGCAACCTCAGCCCGCAGGAGCTGGACGGCAACAAGACCTGGCAGGCGATCCTCGGCATGCCGGAAGGCAGCGACGACGCCGAGCCGATGCTCCGCGAGATGGCGGCGCGGGCGGACGCGGAGCCGGCCAGCATCCGGTGGAGCTACGTCCGGCACTGGGGCGACAACCGGCTGATCATGATCGACAGCCGGGCCGGCCGGGTGCTCGACGAGCAGGACCGGAAGATGGTCGACGACGACGAGTTCAACTGGATCGAAGCGGCCATGCGCCGGGCGGTCGACGAGGGCGTCGAGCACCTGATCATCGGCACCTCGCTGCCGTGGCTGCTCCCCCACGCCATCCACGCCATCGAACGGTGGAACGAGACGCTCAACGTCCGCCACCACGGCCGGTGGCGGGGACGGCTCGCCGAGAAGGTGCGGCAGGCCGCGGACCTGGAGCACTGGGCCGCCTTCAGCGACTCCTTCGAACGCCTCGGCCGGGCCCTGACCTCGGTCGCCCGCGGCGAGCACGGCCGGGCGCCCGCGACGGCGCTGGTCCTCTCCGGCGACGTCCACCACGCCTACGCCGCCGAGCTCGTGCGACCCGGCGACCTCGACGCGCGGGTGCACCAGCTGACGGTCTCCCCGCTGCACAACCAGGCGCCGCACCCCATCCGCATCGGCTTCCGGATCGGCTGGAGCCGGTGGGCGCGCACGCTCATGGAGGCGCTGGCCCGCGCCGTCCGGGCCGAGCCCAGCTCGCTGTTGTGGGAGAAGCAGGCCGGCCCCTTCTTCGGCAACCAGATCGGCGAGCTCGTCCTCGACGGGCGCTCGGCCCGCTTCGTGCTCTCCGTCACCGAGCTCGGGCAGCCGGACCTCCGGCAGGTGCTCGACATGCCCCTGGCGCGGGACGGAGAGGGACCGGCCTGAGAGGCTGGGCCCATGACAGGTCCGCACGGGATCAAGCCGGCTCCTGGCCCCGACCAGCCGCCCGTCCCGGTGCGGCTGGTCACGTTCAACACCCACCACGGTGTGGGTGAGGACTCCCGGCACGACCTGCCGCGCCTGGCCAAGGTCCTGGCGTCGGTGGACGCCGACGTGATCTGCCTGCAGGAGGTCGACCGGTACTTCGGCGACCGCAGCGAGGACGTCGACCAGGCACTGCTGCTGTCCCGGGCCCTGGACATGCAGCTGGCCTGGGGGCCGGCGATCGACGAGCCGCGACCGGGTGACCTGCCCCCGCGTCAGTACGGCAACGCGCTGCTCTCCCGCCTGCCCATCCTGGTCAGCGACGTGCACCGGCTGCCCGGCGGCGGCGAGCCCCGCAGCGCGCTGCGGACGATGCTCGAGCTCGACGGCAGCACACTCTGGGTCACCGCCACGCACCTGACCACCCGGTCGGCGCAGGAACGGTCGGCCCAGGTGGCCGCGCTGGCGGCGCTGCACACCGAGGACATGGCGGCCGGCGTCCTCGTCGGCGACTTCAACGCGCCCCCCGCCGCCCCGGAACTCGGTCCGCTGCGGGAGCGGTTCACCGACGCCTGGGAGCTGGCTCCCGAGCGTGGTGACCAGGCAGGCTGGCGCTTCTGGCAGCGCGACGAGGGGCACACCCATCCGGCGCGCGCCCCGCACCGCCGCATCGACCAGGCGTGGGTGTCCGCCGGGGTGGGCGTCGCCGGTGCGCAGGTCCTCGACGCCGACGGGGCGTCGGACCACCTGCCCTTCATGGTGGATCTGCAGGTGCCCTCAGGCGTCTGACCTCAGGCCGACCGGGAGCGCAGGCGCTGCCAGAAGGACGGCCGGTCATCGGCCGGCGGGTCAGCCCAGCTCTCCCAACTGACCAGTTCCGGTGACGGGACGACCGGCACCGGCTCGTCGAGGGAATGGACCTCCAGGCCCGCCAGCCGACCGTCGGCGAGGAACACCTGGACGCCGCCGATCACCTCGCCCGCCGCGTCGACCACCGTGCCCTCGAGAGGCACAGGCCCGGCGGCGGCGGACACCGGGGCGTCCTCGGGCACGTGCAGGTCGATGGTTACGCAGCCGCACTCGCAGCCGGTCGACGCCGTCACCCGGAGCGCCTGCTCCCGGAGCTCGCTGACGCCGTCGAACTCATGGTCGAGCAGCGAGTCGAGCAGCGCCCGCTCCGTCGACGTCAGCGGACGCCGCCCCGAGCCCCCGTCAGAGCCCATGTCCCCCATCGTGGATCACCGCCGGCCGGTAGGCACGTCGACGCTCCCGCGGCTGTCGTCAGGCGGTCTCCAGCTCCCGGAGCCGCTGGCTGATCACGCCGGTGATGCCGTCGCCCCGCATGCTGACGCCGTACAGGGCGTCGGCGATCTCCATCGTCCGCTTCTGGTGGGTGATGACGATGAGCTGCGAGGTCGACCGGAGCTGCTCCACCAGAGTCAGCAGACGGCCGAGGTTGACGTCGTCCAGCGCCGCCTCGACCTCGTCGAGCACGTAGAACGGCGAAGGCCGCGCGCGGAAGATCGCCACCAGCAGGGCCACCGCGGTCAGCGAGCGCTCCCCGCCGGAGAGCAGCGAGAGCCGCTTGACCTTCTTGCCCGGCGGCCGGGCCTCGACCTCGATCCCAGTGGTGAGCATGCTGTCGGGCTCGGTGAGGACCAGTCGTCCCTGGCCGCCGGGGAAGAGCGTGGCGAAGACGCCCTCGAACTCCCGCTGCACGTCGGCGAAGGCGGCGGCGAAGACGTCGTGGATGCGCTCGTCCACCTCGCGCACCACGGTGAGCAGGTCCCGGCGGGTGCTCTTCAGGTCCTCGAGCTGGGTGGCGAGGAAGGCGTGCCGTTCCTCCAGCGCCGCGAACTCCTCCAGCGCCAGCGGGTTGACCTTGCCCAGGGTGGCCAGGTCGCGCTCGGCCTTCGCGGCCCGGCGCTCCTGCGCCGCCCGGTCGTAGGGCTCCGGGTCCGGCTCGGGCTCACCCGCCGCCTCCGCAGCGGCGACCTGCGCCGGCGTCGGCGGCACCGGGGCCCCCGGCCCGTACTCCCCCACCAGGGTCGGGAGGTCGACGCCGTACTCCTCCGCCGCACGCGCCTCCAGCGCCTCGATGCGATACCGCTGCTCGGCGCGCGCCACCTCGTCGCGGTGCACCTCGTCGGTCAGCCGGTCCAGGTCCGCCGTGGCCGTACGGACCCGGGCGCGGACCTCGAGAAGCTCGGCCTCCTGGCCGCTGCGCGCGGCGGCCAGCGCGTCCCGTTCCGTCGCGGCGCGGGTCAGCGACCGCCCCAGGGCCACGAGCGCGGCCTCCGCGTCGGCACGGACGACGGCGGCGACGGCTGCTCCCCGTTCCCGCGCGGCCCGGGCGGCGGCCGCCCGCTCGCGGGCCGCGCGTTCCTGCCGGGCCTGCCGACGCAGGGACTCGGCGCGGCCGTGCAGGGCCCGGGCGCGCTCCTCCGCCGTGCGCACGGCCAGCCGGGCCTCGGTCTCGGCCTGCCGTGCCGCGGCCACCTCGGCCCGCAACCGGTCACGGGCCTCCGTCGACGGTTCCTCCTCGACCGGCGCGGCCTCGGCCTCGGCCAGCCGCTGCTCCAGGGCGGCGAGGGTGGCGAGCACCTGCTCGAGCGCACCCTCGGCCCGGACCCGCGCCGCGAGCGACCGCTCGGCCTCGGCCTCCGCCGACCGCGCGGCAGCGCCCAGCTCGGCGAGCTCGGCGGCCACGGCCGATCGGGAGCGGTCCGATGCCTGCCGCGCCACCAGGGCGGCGTCGACGTCGGCCGACCGCTCTTGGGCCGCGGCCCGCGCCTCGGCCAGGCGACCGGCCAGGTCGGCAGCGCGCGCGACGGCGTCGGTCAGCTCGCCGTCGGCCTCGTCCACGCGGGCCCGGACGACGAGGTTGGAGGGGGCGTCGCTCTGACCGCCGACCGCCCAGTCCGCGCCGATCAGGTCGCCGGCGGCCGTGGCGGCACGCACCCGCGGATGGGTGCTGACCAGCGCCACGGCGGCATCGAGGTCGGGGACCAGGGCCACCCGCTCCAGCGCGCGGGCGAGCGCGGGCTGCAGGTCGCCGGGCGCCGTGACGGCGTCCAGTGCCCACCGCACGCCCTCGGGCAGGACCGGCCAGCCGTCGCGCGCCACCGGGGGCAGGCCACCGGTGACCAGCAGCCCGACCCGTCCGCCGTCGTCGTCCTTGAGGTGGGCGATCGCTGCCGCGGCCTCCGCGACGCCGGAGACGACGACGGCGTCGGCCATACCGCCCAGTGCCGCGGCCACCGCCACCTCGTCGCCGGCCCGCACGGTGAGCCGGTCGGCGACCGGGCCGAGCACCCCGGCGAGCCCCGACTGGAGGACGGCGGCCGCGCCGTCGACCGGGGTGAGGCCCTGGGCCAGGGCGTCGCGGCGGGCCTGCCAGGAGGCCCGGTCGCGTTCGGCCGCCCGTTCGGCCTCGGTCAGCTCGGCGACCAGCCGGGCCGCCTCGGCGTGGGCGGCCACCGCCTGCTCGTGGGCTGCGGTCAGCGCGACGTCGCCGTCCGCCTGGTCCGCGACCGACTCCCGTCGCTCGGCCAGCCGCTCGGCGGCGACCTCGGCGCGGTCGGCGGCCTCGCCGGCGGCCAGGGACAGTCGCTCGATCTCCGCCTGACCGGCTGTGACCCGGGACCGGGCCGCGGAGACCTCGCCAGAGAGCCGGGCGAGGCCTTCGCGACGATCGGCGAGCGCTCGGGCGGCGGCGACCCAGGCGCGCTCCTCGGCGGCCAGGGCGGTCTCGAGCTCACCCCGCTGGGCGACGACGGCCGCCAGCCGGGTGCGCTCGGCGTCCAGCCCGGACGCCAGCTCGGTCTCGGTCGCCTCCACCCGGTTCGCCTCGGCGTCGAGCTGGTCGGGATCCCGTCCGGCCGCAGCGGCGGGCGGGGCCGCGGCGAGGTGCCGGTGCCGCTCGCCGGCGAGCTGGGCAACGCCGCGGAACCGCTCCCCGAGCGCGGAGAGCCGGTACCAGGTGTCCGACGCCGCCTGCAGCCGCGGAGCACCGGCCGCGAGGGCCGCCTCCAGCTCGGACTCCCGCCGCGACACGACCGACAGCTCCCGCTCGACGACCGCTCGGCGCTCGCGAGCCGCGGTCTCGTCGGCCACGTCCTTCTCGAGGGAGTCGCGCAGCTGCACCAGGTCGTCGGCGAGCAGCCGCAGCCGGGCGTCCCGGAGATCGGCCTGCACGCCCGCGGCACGGCGGGCCACCTCTGCCTGGCGACCCAGCGGCTTGAGCTGGCGGCGGAGCTCGACGGTGAGATCGGCCAGCCGGTCGAGGTTGTGCGACATCCCCTCGAGCTTCCGCAGCGCCTTCTCCTTGCGCTTGCGGTGCTTCAGGACGCCGGCGGCCTCTTCGATGAACGCCCGCCGGTCCTCGGGGCGGCCGGAGAGGACGGCGTCGAGCTGGCCCTGGCCGACTATGACGTGCATCTCGCGGCCGATGCCGGAGTCGCTGAGCAGCTCCTGCACGTCGAGCAGGCGGACCTTGTCGCCGTTGATCTCGTACTCGCTCTCGCCGGAGCGGTACATGCGGCGGGTGATGGACACCTCGGTGTACTCGATCGGCAGCGCGCCGTCGGAGTTGTCGATCGTGAGGGTCACCTCGGCCCGGCCGAGGGCGGGGCGGCCGGCCGTGCCGGCGAAGATGACGTCCTCCATCTTGCCGCCGCGCAGGCTCTTGGCGCCCTGCTCGCCGAGGACCCAGGCGATGGCGTCGACGACGTTGGACTTGCCCGACCCGTTGGGGCCGACGACGGCGGTGATGCCGGGCTCCAGCCGGAGCGTGGTGGCGGACGCGAAGGACTTGAAGCCCTTGAGCGTCAGGCTGGAGAGGTGCACAGAACGGGGACCCTAGTCCAGGGAACACCCGGAACCCCGGATCTCCGGGGTTTTGGTACCGGTGTGACGGAAGGGTTCAGCCCACCCGTCCTGCCGGGCCGATCAGGCGAGCGCGGGCTCGGCGTTCTCGCCGGCCATCGACAGCAGCTCGTGGGCGATCACGGCGTCGCGCTGGGTGCGGAGCTCCTCGAGCTCCTCCTGCAGGCGGCGCACCTTGGCGCGCAGGACCGCGTTCTCCTCGACGAGGCGGAGCTCCGCGGGTGCTACGACGTGACCGAACAAAGCCTTGGCCATGACTGCGACGGCCTTTCCGAGCGAGAGGGAGTGCCCGGCGCCCCGGATGTCGGTCGGCGCGGGCTGTGGTATCCCCAGGGTGACAGGCCCCGACACGCAGGTCAACGCGGAGTCTGCCTACTCCCCGTGTCGGGGGGATGTCGTCTTCGTCACTCTGTGGTGAACCCCGACCCGCCCCGCACCGGCTCGTCCCGCGAGTCGACCGACGTCACGGCGCCGGGTGCGTCTTGTCCGTCCAGCGCGGCGAGCACCGCGGACACGGCGTCGTCCTCGCCCTCGAGCGCCACCTCGACACGGCGGTCGGAGAGGTTGCGCGCGTACCCGGTCAGGCCGGCCCGTCGCGCGAGCCCGCTGACGAACCAGCGGTACCCGACGCCCTGCACGTGACCCGACACGTGCGCGACGACGCGCCTCATGCCCGCTGTCGGCGGGTGGGCGACGTGCGCGGTCGTGGCTGGCACTGCGGGCAGCTGTAGCTCGAGCGGTTCATGAACGACTCCCGCCGGATCGGCGTCCCGCACCGGGGACAGGGGCGGTCCGCCTGTCCGTAGACGGCGAGGAAGCGGGAGAAGTAGCCGCTCTGACCGTTGACGTCGACGTAGAGCGAGTCGAACGACGTCCCGCCCTGCGCCAGGGCCTCCCCCAGCACGTCGCGGACGCCGTCGAGCACGTCGGAGACCTGTGCCCGGGTGAGCTTGTCGGTGGGCCGGGCGCCGTGCAGCCGCGCCCGCCACAGGGCCTCGTCGGCGTAGATGTTGCCCACCCCGCCGATGAGCGTCTGGTCGAGCAGCGCCCGCTTGACCTCCGTGCGCCGGCGCCGCAGCGCAGCGCTGAAGGCCGCCTCGTCGAAGGAGGCGTCCAGAGGGTCGATGGCGATGTGCGCCAGCCGCGGCGGGATGTCCTCCCCCGCGCTCTCCTCCACCGCCAGCCCTCCGAAGGTGCGCTGGTCGACGAAGCGCAGCTCCCGGCCGCCGTCGGTGAACGTGAACCGCGCGCGCAGGTGGGTCTCGTCCGGCTGGCTGGGCTTCTCCACGAGCAGCTGTCCGCTCATGCCCAGGTGACCGACCAGCGCCCGGCCCGACGGCGCCCCGTCGGGTTCTGCGAGCGGCAGCCAGAGGTACTTGCCGCGGCGGTGCGCGGCGGTCAGCGTGCGACCGGTCAGGGCTGCCACGAAGTGCTCGGTGCCCTCGAGGTGCCGGCGCACGGCGCGCGGGTGGTGGACCTCGACGGCGGCGACGGTGCGCCCCGCGACCCACTGCTCCAGGCCGCGCCGGACCACCTCGACCTCGGGAAGCTCCGGCACCGCTCAGCCGTCCTGCGCGGGCGCGTCCTGCGTGAGCGCGCGCCAGGCCGCCTCGGCAGCCTCCTGCTCGGCGGCCTTCTTCGTGCGTCCGCCGCCCTGCCCGTAGACGGTGCCGGCGAGGAGGACGGCGGCGGCGAACGTCTTGGCGTGGTCGGGGCCGTCGTCCACGACCTGGTAGACCGGGGCTCCCAGGCCGCGGGCAGCGCCCAGTTCCTGGAGGCTGGTCTTCCAGTCCAGGCCGGCGCCCCGCGTCGACGCCTCGACCAGCATGGGGTCGAAGAGCCGGTGGACGATCGAGGCCGCGGCGTCCAGGCCGCAGCCCAGGTGGATCGCGCCGATCAGCGCCTCGAGGGCGTCGGCCAGGATCGAGTCCTTCCCCCGGCCGCCGGTGGTTTCCTCACCGCGGCCGAGCAGGAGGTGGGGGCCGATGCCGCCGTCGCCGAGCCGCCGCGCCACGCCCGCAAGCGACGTCATGTTGACGACGGAGGCACGCAGCTTGGCCAGCTGGCCCTCGGGGAGGTCGGGTTGACTGCGGTAGAGCTCGTCGGTGACGACCAGACCGAGCACCGAGTCGCCCAGGAACTCCAGGCGCTCGTTGGTCGGCAGGCCGCCGTTCTCGTACGCGAAGGACCGGTGCGTGAGCGCGAGGCCGAGCAGGCCGTCGGGGAGCTCGACGCCGAGGGCGTCCCGCAGCCAGGCGGTCGACCGCTCGGCGTGCTCGGGACCGCCCGGTGGGCGGCCGTCAGCCACGCTCGCGGAGGAGCGCACGCCGGCGACCGGGCCCACCGTGGTACCGGCGATCAGACCGAGAGAACCTGGCGGCCGTCGTACTGGCCGCAGGTCGGACACGCCTGGTGCGGGGGCTTGAGCTCGCCGCAGGCGCGGTTCGGGCACGGCGACAGGGTCGGCGCGCTCGCCTTCCACATCGAACGGCGCGAACGGGTGTTGGCGCGGGACATCTTCCGCTTCGGGACAGCCACGGTCAGTTCTCCTCAGTGGTGGGGCTCTCGCCGGGGGCGCCCGGCGAGGAAGAAGGGGTGCCGAACTTGGCGGCGAGGCCGGCCCAGCGGGCGTCGACGATCTCGTGGGCGTGGTCGTCCGGCAGGTCGTCGAGGCGCTGGCCGCAGTCGACGCACAGGCCGGCGCAGTCGTCGCGGCAGACGGGGGCCAGCGGCAGGGCGAGCACGACCGTGTCGCGGGCGAGCGGCTCGAGATCGAGGTAGTCCCCCTCGATGCGGCGGACCTCGTCCTCCTCGCTCGTCGCCTCGGTCGTGCTGCCCTCGTAGGCGTAGAGCTCCTGCAGGTCGAGGGAGAGCGTGTCCTCGATCGACTCGAGGCAGCGCGCGCAGGAGCCGGTGAGGGGGGCCTCGATCTCGCCGCTGACGAGCACACCCTCCATGACCGACTCCAACCGCAGCCGGAGGTGCACCTCGGTGCCGGCGGGGACGCCGATCAGCTCGACGCGCCAGTCCTCGGGCGCCGGGGCGGTCCGGTCGAGTTCCTGCATCGATCCTGCGCGGCGGCCCAGCTCCCGGAGGTCGACGCGCCAGGGGTTGGCAGCGGGGCGCCGGGCGTCCTGCGGCCGAGAGCCGGAGGACGGGGCACCTGAGCGGAGCGGAGAAGCGGCAGACATGTCAGTACTCGCGGTAGGCAGTGGGGGAAGTCGGGACCACTCGGCGAAGAAGACACCGGCGGTCGGACCAGGAGTCGAGACTACCCGATCCCCGGAACCGACCGGCGGCCCCGCCGTCTACTGCTCGCGGAGGCTCGAGCGCGCCTGGTCGACGGAGAGCAGCATGTGCTCGAGCGTCGTCCCGAAGTCCGCGAGCCGGCTGTCGACGTACTGGTCGACCTCGGCCCGCATGCGGGCCACCTCCGCGGCCGTCTGGGCGCCGAGCTCGTCGGCGCGGGAGACGGCGCCGCGGTAGACCTCGGTCTCGGTGATCAGGCGCTCGTGCTCCACGCGCGCGGCCTCGAGCATCTCCGCCTGCTGTGCCTGCGCGTCGGCCAGCAGGGCCTCGCGGTGCGCGACGGCCTCCGCGATCAGCCGCTGGGCCTCGGCCTCCGCCTCGGCGAGGATGTCCTCGGCGTCGGCCTGCGCCTGGTCGAGCAGCTCGTCGCGCTGCCGCCGGGCCGTGCCGAGCAGCTCGTCGCGCTGCCGGCGCGAGGCGACGAGCAGCTGCTCGCTCTCGTCGCGGGTCCGGCCGGTGAGCCGTTCGGCCTCGGCCTGGGCCTGCTGGAGGATCTCGGTGCGCTGCTCGACGATCGCGCCGGCGGCCTGCACGTCCTCCGGCAGCGATTCCCGCAGGTCGTCGAGGAGGTCGAGCAGGTGGTCGCGAGGGACCATGCACGAGGCGGACATCGGGACGCTGCGCGCGTTCTCGATGACGGTGGTGAGTTCGTCGACCGTCTCGTAGAGGCGGTAGACGACCTCGGTCACGCGCACACCTCGCTGGCGCTCGGCATCCGCGTGCCCGACGGTGCCCTGTCTCCGCGTGACCTCGCAAGCTCGGTCACGACCGGCCCTCGCGCTGCGCCCGTTCCCGCAACCGGTCGTCGACCGCCTTGGGGACGAGGCGCGAGACGTCGCCGCCGAACTTCGCGATCTGCTTCACCAGGCTCGAGGAGAGGTGCCCGACCTGCGGGGCGGTCGGGACGAACAGGGTCTCGACCGCTGCCAGCTCCCGGTTCATCTGCGCCATCTGCAGCTCGTACTCGAAGTCGCTCACCGCGCGCAGACCCTTGACGATCACCGGGATCTCGTGGGTGCGGCAGTAGTCGACGAGGAGGCCCTCGAAGCTGTCCACGGTGACGTTCGGGAGGTCGGTGACCGCTTCGCGGAGCAGCTCCATGCGCTCCTCGACGGTGAACAGACCGGCCTTGCCCGGGTTCACCAGCACCGCGACGACGAGCTCGTCGTACAGCCCCGAGGCCCGGGTGATGACGTCGACGTGCCCGTTGGTCACCGGGTCGAAGGATCCCGGGCAGACGGCACGCCTCACGGGAAGCGACCGTACCGGAGCTGGGCCTCTCCGTAGCGCCGGTCGCGCAACCCGATCAGGGGTGTCGGCCAGTCCCAGGGGTCCTCGCGGCTGCTGCGCTCGACCACGAGCACGGCGTCCGGGGCCAGCCAGCCGCCGCCGGCCAGCGATCGCAGCACGGTCAGCACCTCGTCGACCGGGGTGTCGTAGGGCGGGTCGGCGAGGACGACGTCGAACGGCGCCGGCGGTGCGCCGCCCACCACCGTGGGCACCGAGCCCTTCACCACCCGGCCCCCGGGGAGCCCGACGGCGGCCAGGTTCTCCTTGAGGACCGGGAGGACCCCGGGCGCCGACTCGACGAAGACGACGGTGCTCGCCCCGCGGGAGAGCGCCTCGAGCCCGAGGGCCCCGGTCCCGGCGTAGAGGTCGAGCACGGCGGCGCCGTGGAGATCGGTGAGGTGGGTCAGGGCGTTGAAGAGCGCCTCGCGGGCCCGGTCACCGGTCGGGCGGACGCCCGCCCGCGGCACCTTGAGCCGGCGCCCACCGGCGGTCCCCGAGATCAGCCTCGTCATGGCCCCGTCCAGAGGCTCGTCCCGAGCTTGCGAGGGATGAGGGGGACGGGGTCCTTACTCACGCCTTCTCCAGGTAGTCGGCGCGCTCGTCGGTGGCCAGCCGCGCCACCTCGGCTGCCAGGCCCGGGTGGTCGGCCAGCCCGCGCTCGGTCTCGAGCAGAGCGGTGGCCTCGGCGCGGGCGGCCGCGATGAGCTCCTCGTCCTCCAGCAGCGACAGCATGCGGACGCCGGAGCGCTTGCCCGACTGCGCGGCGCCGAGGATGTCGCCCTCCCGCCGGGTCTCCAGGTCCAGGCGCGCCAGCTCGAAGCCGTCGGACGTCGCGGCCACGGCGGCCAGCCGCTGGCCGGTCGGCGAGGAGCTGGGTGCCTCGGTGACCAGGAGGCAGAGCCCGGGGTGCTTGCCGCGGGCGACCCGGCCGCGGAGCTGGTGCAGCTGGCTGACGCCGAAGCGGTCGGCGTCCATCACCACCATGACGGTGGCGTTGGGCACGTCGACCCCCACCTCGACGACCGTGGTGGCGACGAGGACGTCGATCTCCCGCTCGGCGAAGGCCCGCATGCGGGCGTCCTTCTCCTCGGGGGTCAGCCGGCCGTGCAGCACGTCGAGCCGCAGCCCGGCCAGCGGTCCGCTGCGCAGGAGCTCGGCGACGTCGAGGACGGCGAGGGGTGGGCGGCGGTCGCCCTGCGGCCCGTCCTCGGGGGCGCCGTCGACGTCCTCCGGCTCGTCCTCGGCGCCCGCCGCGTCCTCGGGGCTGTCCCCGATCCGCGGGCAGACGACGTAGGCCTGCCGGCCGGCGGCCACCTCCTCGCGCAGCCGTTCCCACGCGCGGTCGAGCCAGGCGCGCTTCTCCGTGACGGGGACGACGGAGCTCGACACCCCTCCCCGGCCGCTGGGGAGCTGCCGGAGCGTGGAGATCTCCAGGTCGCCGTAGACGGTCATGGCGACCGTCCGCGGGATCGGGGTGGCGGTCATGACGAGCACGTGGGGCGGCCGGTTCCCCTTGGCGCGCAACGCGTCCCGCTGCTCGACGCCGAACCGGTGCTGCTCGTCGACGACGACCAGGCCGAGGTCGGCGAACTCCACGCCCTCCTGGAGCAGCGCGTGCGTGCCGACGACGATGCCGGCCCGGCCCTCCGCGACCTCCGCCCGGGCCTCGCGCCTGGCGGCGGCCTTCAACGAGCCGGTGAGCAGCGTGACGCGGGTGCCGGTGGGGTCGCCGTCCAGCTCGCCGGCCCGGCCCAGCGGTCCGAGCAGCGCGCGGATGCCGCGGACGTGCTGGGCGGCCAGCACCTCGGTGGGTGCGAGGAGTGCGGCCTGCCCACCCGCATCGACGACCTGTGCCATCGCCCGCAGGGCGACGACGGTCTTGCCCGACCCGACCTCCCCCTGCAGCAGCCGGTGCATCGGCTGGTCGCGGTCGAGCTCGACGGCCAGCTCCTCCCCCACGGCCCGCTGCCCGTCGGTCAGCGCGAAGGGCAGCGCGGCGTCGACGGCGTCGAGCAGGCCGCCGGCGCGCCGGGGGCGTGCCGTGCCGGGTTCCAGGGCGGCGGCACGGCGCCGGGCGGCAAGGGTGAGCTGGAGGATCAGCGCCTCGTCCCACTTCAGCCGGTGCGCCGCGTGCTCGACGTCCTCCATCGTGGTCGGCCGGTGGATGTCGAGCAGGGCGGCGGCCAGCGGCAGGATCCCGTGCCGCGTCCGCATGTCCTCGGGCAGCGGGTCCTCGACGAGCCCGCCGAGGTTCCCCTCGGGACCGAGCAGCAGCTTCAGCGACTTCTGGATCACCCAGCTGGAGACGTCCTTGCTCGCCGGGTAGATCGGGACGAGAGCGCGGGCCCAGTCGTCGTCCCCGGTGTCGTTGTCGAGCATGTGGCAGTCGGGGTGGGTAAACTGCAGCTTCCCCTGGTAGCTGCCCACGCTGCCGGCGAACAGCCCCCACGCGCCCTGCCGCAGCGCCGCGTGCTTGTGGTTGAAGAAGACCAGGGTCATCGAGCCGGCGCCGTCGCCGACGGTCACCTCGGTGATGGTGCCGGAGCGCTGCCGCATGCGCCGGGTGCTCACGCTCCGGACCTGCGCCAGGATCGTGACGCGGTCGCCCTTCTGCAGGTCGTCCAGCCGGGCCATCTCGCCGCGGCTGGCGTAGCGCCGGGGGTAGTGGCGCAGCAGGTCGCGGACCGTGTGCAGGTTCAGCTGCTCGGCCATGCTCGTCGCCGTCTTCGGCCCCAGGACGCGGGCCAGCGGCGTCTCGAGGGTCACCGCCATGTCCTCACCTGCACGTGACCCTCACTCGACCCCGGCCTGCAGCGGGATGCCGCCGGGGCCCCCTCCGTACCGGCTGACCTCGATGGTCGGGTGGACGGTCGCGAGGTGCCGGCAGACCGTGTCGCCCAGCTCCTCGTCCTCGCCCACGAGCAGGGTGGCCATCTCGCCCCCCGCGGACAGCAGCCGGTCGAGCAGCTCGCACGCGACGGCGGCGAGGTCGCTGCCGATGACCACCACGTCACCCTCGGCGGATCCCAGCGCGTCACCCGGCTGGCACCGGCCGGCGGAGGTCAGGGCCTCCTGCTCGGCGACGGTGACCTCGGCCCAGCGGGTGGCGGCGGCGGCCTCGGCCATCGCGACCACGTCGTCGCCGAAGCGGCGGGTGGGGTCGGCGACGGCGATGGCCGCCAGACCCTGCACCGGGGACCGGGTGGGGACGACGCCGACCTCGCGGCCGACCTCGCGGGCGCGGGTGGCCGCCCGGGCGGCCACCGGCAGCAGCGAGGCGTCGTTGGGCAGCACGGCGACCTCGTGCGCCGTGGAGGCGAGGACCGCCTCCAGAACGTCGTCCTCGACGACGCCCTCGGGGCCGCAGGAGACCACGTGGACGCCCTCGCCCGCGAACAGCTGGGCGAGCCCGTCGCTGGAGACGACCGCCACCACCGCTCGGGTGCCGGGCACCGGGGCGGTGGGCAGGACGGGAGCCAGCGGGGTGACCGAGATCCGGTGCGGGCGGCCTGCCTCGATGCCGGCCTCGATGGCCGCACCCACGTCGGCGCAGTGCACGTGGACGTTCCACTCCCGGCCGGTCGGGGTGTCGACGCCGACCACCACGAGGCTGTCGCCCAGGGCGGCCAGGCGCTCGTGCAGTCGGGTGACGGACTCCTCGTCGGCGTCGGCGAGGAGGAACTGCACCTCGCTGCCCGGCCCGGCCGGCGGCGGGTGCGGGAGGTGCTCCCCCGAGTGCTTGTGTCCGTGCCCGCGCTCGCGGCGCGCCAGTGGCGGCCGGTCGGGCTCCACGCCGGTGACCGTGGTGACCAGGGAGTCGAGGACCAGGCACAGCCCGGCCCCTCCGGCGTCGACCACGCCGGCCTCCCGGAGCACGGCGAGCTGACCGGGCGTGGCCTCCAGGGCGACGCGCGCGCCGTCGGCAGCAGCCCGGACCACTGCCGCCAGCGTTCCCCGGTTCCCGTCGACGGAGGCGACGGCAGCCTCGCCGGCGGCCCGCGCGACCGTGAGGAAGGTGCCTTCCTCGGGATCGGCCACCGCGCCGTACGCCGTCTCCGCGGCCTTCTGGAGGGCGGAGGCGAAGGCGGGACCGTCGGCCGGCTGGTGGCCGGCGAGCTGGTCGGCCAGGCCGCGCAGCAGCTGGGCGAGGATCGTGCCGGAGTTGCCCCGGGCACCGAGGACCGCGCCCCGCGCCAGCACCGACCACGCGGACTCCGTCGTCCGGCGGCCCTCCGCGTCGAGCGCGGCGACGGCGGCCTGCGCGGTGAGCAGCAGGTTGGTCCCGGTGTCGCCGTCGGGCACGGGGAAGACGTTGAGATCGTCGAGCCGGCCGCGGGACTCGGACAGGACCTCGACCGCGGTCCGGTACCACTGCCCGACCGCGTCGTCGTCCAGCGCCTCCACCACGGCCGGAGGGTACCCAGATGAGCCGACAGGACAGGCGATCCGCGGGTCCGGACGCCCGTTCCGGGTACCGCTGGAGGGCCCCGGCGGCACCGCCGGCAGGGAACGGCTAGACTGGCCGACGGTCTTCTGCGGGTGCTGCCTGCCCCGCCGTCTGTGAACGATTCTCTGGGAGTGATTCAACCGTGGCTGCCGTGTGCGATGTGTGTGGCAAGGGGCCCGGTTTCGGTATGTCGGTGTCGCACTCGCACCGCCGCACGCCGCGCCGTTGGAACCCGAACATCCAGTCCGTGCGGGCGCTCATCGCCCCCGGCAACCGTCGCCGGATCAACGCGTGCACCTCGTGCATCCGCGCCGGCAAGGTCGTGCGCGCCTGACCCAGGCGTGCACCCGCACCAGGGAAGCCCGGAGGTCAACGACCTCCGGGCTTCTTCGCGTCCGCCGGAGCCGGCCCACGCTGAGCCGCGCGTGGCCGCGGTGTCCCGGGACGCCGCCCATCGCTTCAGCAAGCACCCCGTCGTCCAGGTCCGGCTCGTCGCCGGCCTCGGCGTGCAGGATGACGCGCACGCCGGCCCCACCGTCCAGCACCGCTCGCGGGTGGCGGTCGATCCGCTGCAGCCCAACCTGCGGCAGGTGCACCTCATCCCCGCGGAGCTGCTCAGCGGGCTGGCAGCGATCGGCTACGACATCGCGCCGGGTCAGCTCGGTGAGAACGTCCTGACCATCGGAGTCGATCTCATGTGCCTTCCACGCGCCACGCGCTTGGGTCTGGGCGAGCACGCCGTGGTCGAGCTGACCGGGCTGCGCAATCCCTGTCGGCAGATCGACGAGTTCCGCCCCGGCCTGCTGCGGGAGGTCGTGGGCCGTGCCGCCGACGGCAGCGTGGTGCGCAGGGCCGGTGTCATGGCGGTGGTGATCACGAGCGGGATCGTTCGTCCGGGCGACGCGGTCGCCGTCCAGCTGCCGACCGGCCCCCACGTCGCACTCGATCGCGTCTGACTCCGGGCCGGGCGCCCGAGCGGGCTCTATCGGTCGTCGTCCGAGCCGATCCCCCGGGCCCGGGCGGCGACCACCACGAGGTCGACGACGGTCTCCACCGGGAGCGCGGTGCCGTCGACCACGAGGTGGTAGTGCTTCGCGGCGGCCGGATCGCAGCGGTAGAAGTGCCGCACGTAGGCCTCGCGCGTGCGGTCGTTGGCCTCCATCTCGCGGCGCACCTCCTCGGCCGGGCGGCCGGACCGGCGCACCGCCGCCTCGAGTCGGCGCTCCCGCGGACCGTCGAGGCGCACGTGCAGCACGTCCGGCCGGTCGCGGAGGACCACCGCCCCGGCCCGACCGAGCACCACTCCCCCGGCCCCCGAGGCGATCTCGGCGAGGACGCGCTCGGTCTGCTCCCGGTAGGACCGCGCGTCCGGCAGCGCCGTCGCCGGTACGACGCCGCCCACGGGGTCGGGCATGGTGCCGAGGCTCGCCACAAGCCGCCACAGCCCCCGCACCACCGTCTCGTCGTTGGCCTCGGCCTCCTCGACCGGCACGCCCAGCCGCCCCGCGACCTGGGCCGGGATGGCGCGGTCGTGGAAGGGCAGGTGCAGTCGCCGGGCGACGGCCGGTGCGACCTCGGCCCCGCCGGCCCCGTAGGCCGCGGAGAACGTCACGACACCCACGAGGACTCCTCCTCCCGAGAGACCTCGGGCACGGACAGGGGCTTACCCAGGAAGACGGCGTCGGGCGCACAGGCGTACACGCCGTAGCCGCGGACGGGGCGGTACCCGAGTTCCGCGTACAGCGTCAGCGCCTCCGGCTGCTCCCGGCCGGAGTTGAGCACGACCTCCGCGTGCCCGGCGGCTGCCGCCCCCTGCTCGAGCGCAGCCACCACGAGCCGGGCCACGCCCTGGCGCCGGAACGCGGGCTCGACGTAGACCCGCTTGATCTCCGCCTGCCCCGACGGCAGCGCCCGCCAGGCCCCGCAGCCGGCCGGCACGCCGTCGACCTCGGCGACCAGGAACGCCCCCCGGGGAGGCAGGAACTCGGCGGGGTCGACCACCGCGGCGTCGCGCCCGCCGTAGCGCCGCACGTACTCCTGCTGCACCGCCTCGACGAGGTACTGCGCCAGCGGGTCGTCGTAGGGCAGCGCGCGCAGGCTCGCCGCCCTGCCGTCCCGCAGGACGCCCCGACCCCCGGGGCCCTGATCAGCCGAAGTGCACATGACCCGATCCTTCCGCGCCCACCGCCTGCACGACGTCGGCGGCCGGCTGTCCGTCCACCAGCACACCCGTCGTCCGCCCCTTGCGCACCCGGCCGATCGGCGTCCACCCCACCGGCAACGGGGTCCGCGCCGGGAAGGTGGCCACCAGCGCATGGTCCTCGCCGCCCGTCAGCACCCACGCCAGCGGATCGGTCCCCAGCGCCGAGCCCACCTGCTGCAGCGGACCGGCCGGCTCCAGGCACGCCCGCACGAGGGCCTCGCGGTCGAGGTCGGCCAGCACACCGCTGTCCCGGGCGATGTGCCCGAGGTCGGCGAGCAGGCCGTCGCTGACGTCGCACATCGCGGTGGCTCCCGCCTCGGCGGCGCCCGGTCCGGCCGCGTACGGCGGCGTCGGCCGGCGGTGCGCGGCCACCACGGCGATCGGGCTGCTGAACCCCCGCCGGAGGACCGACAGCCCGCAGGCCGACCAGCCCAGCCGGCCGGCGAGGGCCACCACGTCACCGGGCCGGGCGCCGGAGCGCAGCACCGGAGCCCGTCCACCCAGGTCGCCCAGGGCCGTCACCGAGAGGACGACGGACTCGCTGTCGGCCGCCGCGGCCACCAGGTCCCCGCCGACGACGGCGGCGCCCAGCGGCGCGCACTCGGCCGCCAGACCGGCGGCCACGCCCTCCAGCCAGGCGGTCTGGGTCGAGGCCGGGCAGGCCAGGCCCACCAGCAGCGCCGTGGCCACACCGCCCATCGCCGCGACGTCGGCGAGGTTGGCGGCCGCCGCCTTGTGCCCGATGTCCTCGGCCGAGGACCAGTCGCGCCGGAAGTGCCGGCCCTCCACCAGGACATCGGTGGTGGCGACCACGCGGCGGTCCGGCGTGCGGAGGACCGCGGCGTCGTCACCGGGGCCCACCTGGGCGGCGCGGGCCGTGCCCGCCTGGGCGAGCACCCGGTCGATCACGGCGAACTCCCCGACCACCTTCACGGTGTCGGCGGGATCGCCCCGCGGTACGAGCGGGCGAGGGCGAGTCATCGGTTGCCTTCCGGTGCTGAGGTAGGTTCGGCGAACTGACCGCCACCCGGCGGGGACGACGACCCGGCAGTGCTGCCCGAGAGAGGTTTCCCGTGGTCCACGCCTACATCCTCATCCAGACCGAAGTCGGCAAGGCCGCCCAGGTGGCGTCGACGATCAGCGAGATCGACGGGGTGACCAAGGCCGAGGATGTCACCGGCCCCTACGACGTCATCGTCCGGGCCGAGGCCGACTCCGTGGACGACCTCGGCCGCCTGGTCGTGGCCCGCGTGCAGTCCGTCGACGGGATCACCCGCACGCTCACGTGCCCGGTCGTCAACATCTGAGTGCCGACGAGGCCCCTCCGCTGACCGAGGACACCCCCGCCCCCCGGCCGCCCGAGGACCCGCTGCGGCGCATCGCGCTGATCGCGACCGCCGTCCTGGTCCCCGTGGTGCTCGCCGCGGTGATCCTGGTGAACGTCCTGGGCGGCCGCGAGGTCGACGACGACGGCCGTGGGCCCGCGGCGATCGACGGCAGCACGCCGTCCCAGCGGGAGGACCTGCCGGTGCTGCCCGTGGAGGTGCCGCCGGCGACCCCCGAGGCCGAGGCCTCCTGCCCCGGGCTGATGGGCAGGCTCCCGCTCGAGCTGGCCGGCGAGGCGTCGCGGCGGGTGCAGTCCGACACGCCCTACGCGTACGCCTGGGGCGAGCCGCCGATCGTGCTGATCTGCGGTGTGGACCGGCCGGCCGGCTTCGTCGTCGGCGTCTCGGCCATCCAGATCAACGGCGTCCAGTGGTACGTCGACACGTCGGACCCCGACGTCACGGTGTGGACCACGGTGGACCGCCCCGTCTACGTGCAGATGAGCCTGCCGCCGGAGGTCGACAGCGCCCCGGTCACCGCACTCACGCCCGAGATCGCCGCGGCCCTGGAGTACCGGGAGCCCGATCCCGGCGAGTGACGCCGGGCTCACCGCGGGGGCAGGCGGTCCAGCTGCTCGGTCAGGACGGCGCGGACCTCGTCCTCGGCGACGTCGACGGACGGGGCCACCGCGGTGACCCCGACGCTGAACACACCGGACCCGCACCACGCGATGACCGTCGGCCCGGTCAGGGCGCTGTCCGGGCCCGGATCGGCCACCGAGAGCAGATCGCAGCTCCCCGGCAGGTCGAGCGGGTCCTCGTCCAGGACGGCGTCGTAGTGCTCCGCGTCGTTGCGCGCCAGGTCGGTCGCGTAGGCGCCTGCCCCGGCCCGGGTCTCGAACTGGTCCACGAAGACGCCGGTCAGCACGGTCGGGCCGTCGCCCCAGAACCGCTCCCAGCCGAAGCGGTAGCCGTAGTCCTCCAGCACGTCCCGCTCGCGCGCCGGGTCCTCTGCGTAGGTGGCGACGTCCTCGATCCGCTTCTCGCCCGCCGGCGGATCCAGCTCCTCGTCGGGGAGACGGGGCAGCCCGGAGGGCACCGCCGTCACGACCAGCCGCTCGAGGTCCTGCGCGGACCCAGGGATGGCCGTGGGGGTCGCCGCCGAGGGGACGCCGTCCACGGCCACGGTGCACCCGGGCAGGCACCCGAGGACGGGCAGGGCGGCGACCAGGACGGCTCCCCGACGGGACCGGGGCAGCCGCCCGGAGCTCACCGAACGATCCGGGAGCCGCCGTCGAGCGCGGACGCGACGAGCCGGTCGACCAGTTCCGGGTAGCTGAGGCCGCTCGCGGCCCACATCCGCGGGAACATCGAGATCGGCGTGAACCCCGGCATGGTGTTCACCTCGTTGATGACCAGGCGGTCACGACCGTCCGGACCGGTGCCCAGGAAGAAGTCGACCCGGGCCAGGCCGCGGCAGTCCATCGCCTGGTAGGCCCGCACGGAGGCCGCCTGCACCGCAGCCACCTGCTCGGGCGAGAGGTCGGCCGGCACGTCGAAGTCGACGGAGTCGTCCAGGTACTTGGCCGAGAAGTCGTACCAGTCGACGCCCGGCCGCAGCCGGATCTCCGCCGGCAGGCTGGCTTCCGGCAGCGCCCCGCCGACGCCCGCCAGCACCCCGCACTCGATCTCCCGGCCGGGGACCGACGCCTCCACGATCACCTTCGGGTCGACGGCCGCGGCGGTGGCGACGGCCTCGGGGAACTGCGCCCAGTCGGTGACCTTGGTGATGCCGATGCTGGAGCCCGCGCGCGACGGCTTGACGAAGACCGGGAGGCCCAGCCGCTCCCGGGCCGCCTCGTCCAGCAGGTCGGGGTCGGCGCTGATCGCACCGGTCGCGTCCCGCAGGACGACGTGGTCGCCCTGCGGCAGCCCAGCGGCAGCGAGCAGCTTCTTGGTGAACTCCTTGTCCATCGAGGCGGCGCTGGCGAACACGCCCGACCCGACGTAGGGCAGCCCGGCCATCTCCAGCAGCCCCTGGATGGTCCCGTCCTCGCCGTAGGCGCCGTGCAGCACAGGGAAGACGACGTCCACGCCGGTGAACGCCGGCCCGATCGCGGCGCCCGGGTCCAGGACCGCGAGGCCCCGGCGCGCGGGATCGCCCACGAGGGACACGGCGGTGCCGCCGGAGACCTCGGGCAGCTTCCCGTCGGTGATGGCCAGCCGCTGGTCGGGCTCGGCCAGCACCCACCCGCCGTCGGGGGTGATGCCGACCTTCACGACCTCGTAGCGGTCGGGATCGAGGGCCGCGATCACGCTCCCCGCCGAGACGCAGGAGATGGCGTGCTCGGCGCTGCGGCCCCCGAACACGACCGCGATCCGCAGCTTGCCCGCCATACCGGTCATCACCGCAGACCCTAGTGGAGGGGATGTGACAACCTCTCCGCGTGCACGAGAACGCCGCGGCGACCGAGACCGACGCGCCGTCCCCTGCCTTCTCCCCCGGCATGCGCCTGGCCGGTGCGGCCGTGCACCTCTACACCGCCAGCGGCTCCGTCCTCGGCCTGCTCATCGTCTTCGCCGCCTTCGAGGGCGACGTGGAGGCCGCGCTCTGGCTGGTCCTTGCCACGCTCTTCATCGACGGCACCGACGGCATGCTGGCCCGCCGCTTCCGCGTGAAGGAGACGATCCCCTGGTTCGACGGCGCCCTGCTCGACAACATCGTCGACTACCTGACCTACGTGTTCGCGCCGCTCGTGCTGCTGTGGACGACCGGCTACCTGCCCGAGGGCGCGGTCGGCTGGATCGTGGCGGCGCTGCCCCTGCTCGCGTCCTGCTACCAGTTCTGCCGGGTCGACGCGAAGACGACCGACCACTTCTTCCTCGGCTTCCCGAGCTACTGGAACATCGTCGCGTTCTACGTGATCGTGCTCGACGTCAGCGAGCTGGTGACCAGCGTGACGCTCGTCGTCTTCGCGATCCTGGTCTTCATCCCGATCCGCTACCTCTACCCGTCGCGCACCCGGGCCCTGCAGGGGCTCACGCTGACGCTGAGCGCCGCCTGGGCGGTCCTGTACGGGGTCCTCGTCGTGCAGCTGCCCGATCCCAACCCGTGGGTGATCGCGGCGTCGCTGGTCTACATCGCCTACTACTGGGGTCTCAGCCTCTGGATGACGGCCCGCGGCGCGCACGCCCGGCGGGTCGCCCGATCAGTCGAGGGCAACCAGGGCGACTGACAGGTCCTCGACCAGGTCCGCGGTGTCCTCGATGCCGCAGGACAGCCGCACGAACCCGGGCGCGACGGCGTCCCCGCCCCACTGGGCGCGCCGGTCGATGGTGCTGTGCACGCCACCGAAGCTCGTGGCAGCGGTCCAGAGCCGGCTTCCGGCCAGCAGGCGCGCCACCGCGGCCTCGTCGGCGAGCTCGGCCGAGACCACGCCGTTGGGCCGCAGCATCTGCCGAGAGGCCAGCGCGAAGGACGGGTCCTCGGGCCGCCACGGCCACCGGACGCCGGTGACGGCGGGGCTGCTCGCGAGGAGTTCCGCCACCGCGGCGGCGTTCTGCGCCTGCCGCGCCAGCCGCAGGTCCAGGGTGCTCATCGAGCGGTGGCCGAGCCAGGCCTCGAACGGGCCGGGCGTGCTGCCGGTGCGGTCGCGGAATCCCTTGATCCGCGCCCAGAGCTCGTCGTCGGTGACGCTGACGTGCCCGAGCAGCAGGTCGCTGTGCCCGGTCAGCGCCTTGGTGTCGCTGCCGACGGTCATGTCGGCGCCGAGTTCCAGGGGCCGCTGGCCCAGCGGTGTCGCCGTCGTGTTGTCGACGGCGACCAGGGCACCGGCCGCCCGCGCGGCGCGGGCGACGGCGGCGATGTCGCAGACGTCGAGCTGGGGATTGCTGGGCGACTCCAGCAGCACCAGCCGGACGCCGTCCAGCCCGCCGTCGGCGGCGAACGCCTCGACGTCCGGTGTCGGCACGTAGGCGACCTCGATGCCGAACCGCTGCAGCTCCTCGGCCGCCAGCAGCCGCGTCGTGTAGTAGCCGTCCGAGGGCAGCACCACCCGGTCACCCGAGCCGGCGCAGGACAGGACAGCGGCGGTGAGCGCCGCCATCCCGGTGGCGAAGGACAGGCAGCGGCCCCCGTCGAGCTCGCCGACGGCGGACTCGAAGTCGCGCAGCGTCGGCTGCTCGGTCCGGGCGTAGGCGTCGGTCCCGCCGGCGCGCGGCGGGAGGTCGGCCAGGTGGAACGGGGCGGCGAAGACCGGCGACGGGCGCAGCGGTGCCCCGGCGACCGGAGCACCCTCCCCCGCGCGGACCGATCGCGTGCCGTCGCCCCACGAGCTCCCGCTCACTCCGGCTTCGCCTCGCGGCTCATGATCTCCCGCACCATCTGCGCCGGGGCCTCCCCCTCGTGGCACACCCGGACGACGGCCTCGGTGATCGGGACGTCGATGTCGTGGGCCCGGGCCAGGTCCAGGATCGACCGGCAGCTCTTCACGCCCTCCGCCGTCTGGCGGGTGCTCTCCTGCACCTCCTGGACCGACATGCCGCGGCCGAGCTTCTCGCCGAACGTCCGGTTGCGGGAGAGCGGCGAGCTGCAGGTGGCGACGAGGTCACCGAGGCCGGCCAGGCCCGCGAAGGTGGTGAGCTCGGCCCCGAGGGCCATGCCGAGGCGGGCCGTCTCGGCGAGCCCACGGGTGATCAGGGACGCGCGGGTGTTGTCGCCGAAGCCGAGCCCCTCGGCGATGCCGCAGGCCAGCGCGATGACGTTCTTGACCGCCCCACCCAGCTCGCAGCCGACCATGTCGGGGTTGGTGTACGGCCGGAAGTAGCGGGTGTGGCAGGCCGCCTGCAGAGCGGCCGCACGGTCGGCGTCGGTGCAGGCGATGACGGTGGCCGCCGGTTGCTGCTCGGCGATCTCCCGGGCCAGGTTGGGTCCGGAAAGGACCGCGACCCGGTCGGGGCCGGCGCCGGTCACCTCGCAGATGACCTCGCTCATCCGCTTCGTGGTGCCGAGCTCGATGCCCTTCATGAGCGAGAGCAGCGTGGCGTCGCCCGGGAGCAGCGGAGCCCACTCGGTGAGATTGTCCCGCAGCGACTGCGAGGGAACCGCCAGGACGACGACCTCGGCGTCCAGCAGTGCCTCCGCGGCGTCGGCCGTGGCGCGGACCGCCGCCGGCAACCGGACCCCGGGCAGGTAGTCGCGGTTCTCGCCGTCCTCGGTGATGGCCTTCGCCAGCTCCGGCCGGCGGGCGTGCAGCGTCACGTCGCAGCCGGCGTCGGCCAGGACCTTGGCGAAGGTCGTCCCCCACGAGCCGGCCCCCAGGACCGCCGCGCGGGTCATGCGGCGCTCCCCGACAGGTCGCCCGGCAGCTCGCGGCGCGGCCTCGGAGAGAAGGTCAGCGGCGCGGGCTCCCCCCGCAGCTCGGCCAGCTCGTTCCGCACACGGGTCATGATCAGGTCCGTCGTCTCCCTCAGCAGTGCGGCGGGGAGCGGCTGCCCGTCCCGCACGCGGGCCCGTTGCTCGGTGAGGTCCACCGGCTCTCCGACCTGGTACTCGGCGGGCGCGCGGAAGCGCAGCCGCAGCTTCTTCGTGTGGTAGTCGTGCACCCGCTGCGGTCCCCACTGGGCCACGGGGAGGACCACGGCGTCGGTGGTCAGGGCCAGTCGGGCGACGCCGGTCCGGGCCTGCATCGGCCACCACTCCGGATCGCGGGTCACCGAGCCCTCGGGGTAGATCACCACGACGTTGCCGGCGCGCAGGTCCGCCTGGGCCGCGTCCAGCGCCTCGTGCGCCGCGTCGGAGAACCGGGCGACGGGGATCTGCCCCGCACTGCGCAGCAGCGTGCCCGCGAATCCCCTGAACACCGACTCCTTGGCCAGGAAGTGCGGCAGCCGGCCGGCGTCGAACACCAGCCGGGCGCAGGCCAGCGGATCCAGGATCGAGACGTGGTTGGCCACCAGCAGGACCGGGCCGGTCGGCGGCAGCCGGTCGGCGTGCCGGTAGCGCAGGCGGAACAGGAGCGAGGAGACCGGGTGGACGACGACGATCGCGGCGACCATCCCGTAGGACAGGCGGCCCCGGGTGCGCCACTTCATCGGGCGCGGGGCGGCGGGCGGCGCGGCCGTCGAGCTCCGTGCCCCCGCGGGCGTCTGCTCCGCCATCGGATCACCTCCTCTCCTCGCTGTGATCCTGCCCATGATCGACCCTGGACGCGCTCCCGACGCGCACCGGGTCCCCCGTGGGCGTGGAGCCCGTGAGCGGGTGTGCTCACATGTGCCCGTGCGCAGCTGGTCGGTCGTCGTCCCCGCGAAGCGGCTGGGCGTGGCCAAGACCCGGCTCCGCCCGCTGACCGCCGCCCGTCCCGACGCCGAGGAGGCGCACCGCGAGCTGGTCCTCGCACTGCTGGCCGACACGGTGGCCGCTGCCCTCGCCTGCACCGTCGTGGACACGCTGGTGGTCGTCACCGACGATCCCGCCGCCGCGGCCGTCGTCACGGAGCTGGGCGCCCGGGTGGTCGCCGACGAGCCCGACCGCGGCCTCAATCCCGCCCTCGAGCACGGCGTGCGCAGCGCACCGGGCCCGGCCGTGGCCGCCCTGTCGTCCGACCTGCCCGCCGTGCGCGCCGACGAGCTCGCCGCGGCCCTGGATGCCGCCGCCGGGACCGCCCGCGCCTTCGTCGCGGATGCCCAGGGCACGGGGACGACGCTGCTCACCGCGGTGGACGTGCCGCTGCGGCCACGGTTCGGAGCCGGCTCCGCCGAGGCCCACCTGACCAGTGGCGCGGTGGCGCTCGCCGGCTCGTGGCCCGGGCTGGTGCGCGACGTGGACACGGAGGCCGACCTGCGCGCGGCGCTGCTGCTCGGCGGGGGCCCGCGCACGACCGCCGTGGTCGCCCGCCTGGCGGGCTGACCGGCCCCCGGGCAGAGTTGATCACTCGCCGTTCACCCAGGTGCGGCACGATGGACGAGTGCCCCCCGAGAACCCGTCGAGCACCCGCTCCCTGCCCGCCGACCGCTTCCTCAACCGGGAGCTGTCCTGGCTGGACTTCAACGCCCGGGTCCTCGAGCTCGCCGAGGACGAGAGCCTGCCACTGCTCGAACGCGCCAAGTTCCTGTCGATCTTCGCCAGCAACCTGGACGAGTTCTTCATGGTGCGCATCGCCGGCCTCAAGCGCCGTCAGACCACCGGCCTCACCGTCCGCTCGCCGGACGGCCTGACCATCCGCGAGCAGCTGGAGCGCATCACCGCGCGGACGCAGGAACTGGTCCAGCGGCACGCCGACGTCTTCATCAAGGACGTCGCACCCCGGCTGCAGGACGTCGGCATCCGGATCCTGCACTGGTCGGACCTCGCCGACGACGACGCCCGCCGGCTCCGCGAGTACTTCCGGGACCAGATCTTCCCCGTGCTCACCCCGCTCGCCGTGGACCCCGCGCATCCGTTCCCCTACATCAGCGGGCTGTCGCTGAACCTGGCCGTGTCGGTGCGCGACCCCGACACCGGTGCCCCGCGGTTCGCGCGGCTCAAGGTGCCCAACAACGTGCCGCGGTTCATCCCGATCGGCGCGCCCGGCAAGACGACGACGTTCCTGCTGCTCGAGGACCTCATCTCCGCGCACCTCCCGCAGCTGTTCCCGGGCCTCGAGGTGCTGGACCACCACCTGTTCCGGGTCACCCGGAACGCCGACCTGGAGGTCGAGGAGGACCGGGACGAGGACCTGCTGCAGGCGCTCGAGCGGGAGCTGGCGCGGCGCCGCTTCGGCCCGGCGGTGCGGCTGGAGGTCACCGACTCCATGGACCCGCAGATCCTCGAGGTCCTGGTGTCGGAACTGGAGATCAGCACGGCCGACGTCGTCACGGTCCCGGGCCCGCTGGACCTCGCGGCCCTGATGGCGCTCTACGACCTCGACCGGCCCGAGCTCAAGGACGACCCGTTCGTGCCGGCCACGCACCCCCGGCTGAGCGAGGGCGAGACCCCCAAGAGCGTGTTCGCGACGCTCCGCGAGGGCGACGTCCTGGTCCACCACCCCTACGATTCCTTCGCCACGAGCGTGCAGCGGTTCATCGAGCAGGCCGCCGTCGACCCCAACGTGCTGGCCATCAAGCAGACGCTCTACCGCACCTCGGGCGACTCCCCCATCGTCAACGCCCTCATCGACGCCGCGCAGGCGGGCAAGCAGGTCGTCGTCCTGGTCGAGATCAAGGCCCGGTTCGACGAGGAGGCCAACATCACCTGGGCCCGCTCGCTGGAGCGCGCCGGCTGCCACGTCGTCTACGGCCTGGTGGGGCTCAAGACGCACTGCAAGACGGCGCTCGTGGTCCGGCGGGAACAGGGCGTCCTGCGCCGGTACTGCCACATCGGGACCGGCAACTACAACCCGAAGACGGCGCGGATCTACGAGGACCTCGGCATCCTGACCGCCGACCCGCGCGTGGGCGCGGACCTCACCGATCTGTTCAACACCCTGACCGGGTACTCGCGCCAGACGAACTACCGCATGCTCATGGTCGCCCCGCACGGGATCCGCGCCGGCCTGCTGGAAAAGATCCGCAGGGAGGCCCGGCACGCCGCCGAGGGCAAGCCGTCGGGGATCCGGTTCAAGCTCAACTCGCTGGTCGACGAGAAGATCATCGACGCGCTCTACGAGGCGTCGGCGGCCGGCGTCCCGGTGGAGCTGTTCATCCGAGGCATCTGCGCCCTGCGTCCCGGCGTCCCCGGGCTGTCGGAGACCATCCGCGTCCGGTCGATCGTCGGGCGCTTCCTCGAGCACTCGCGGGTCATGGCGTTCGAGAACGACGGCGACCGCGAGTGGTGGATCGGCAGCAGCGACCTGATGCACCGCAACCTCGACCGGCGCGTCGAGGTGCTCCTGCGGGTGTGCGACGAGACGGCCCGCAAGCAGCTGGCCGGCATGTTCGACGCCGCGATGGCGCCCGACGTCCGCAGCTGGCAGCTGGGAGGCGACGGCAGCTGGGCCCGCTCCGGTGAGCTCGACTACCAGGCGCAGCGGCTCGAGGAGATGGGTGAGCGCGCTGGCTGAGCCGGTGACCGCGGCCGCGGGCGGGGTCGTCTGGCGGCCGTGCGAGGACGGCGGGCTGGAGGTCGCCGTCGCGCACCGCCCCCGCTACGACGACTGGTCCCTCCCCAAGGGCAAGCTCGACCGCGGCGAGCACGCGCTGACCGCCGCCGTCCGCGAGGTCGGTGAGGAGACCGGCCTCCGGGTGGTCGTCGGCCGGCGCAGCCTCCGCACGTGCTATCCGGTGGCCGACGGGCTCAAGCAGGTCGACTACTGGGTGATGCAGGCCGTCGGCGGGGCCTTCGAGGCCAACGACGAGGTGGACGACCTGCGCTGGCTGACGCCCGAGCAGGCCACCGACCGGTGCACGTACGAGCACGACCGGGCAGTGATCGCCGATCTGGTGCGCGCGGACGTGCCGCGCATGCCCACGCTCCTGCTCGTGCGGCACGCGCACGCGGGCAGCCGCCGCGACTGGGACGGCCCGGACGACCTGCGCCCCCTCGAGGGACGGGGCCGCCGCGAGGCCGCCCGGCTCGCCGCGGTGCTGCCGGCGTTCGCGCCGACGGCCGTCCTGTCGGCGCCCCCCACCCGGTGTCAGGAGACCGTGACACCGCTCGCCGAACGCCTCGGGCTCCCGGTGCAGCCACTGCCGGAGCTCGGCGAACAGGAGTTCTCCGCGGACCCGCAGGCGGGGCTGGCCGCGGTGGAGCGGCTGCTGGCCCCGCGGAGCGGACCGGGCGTGACCGTCGTCTGCAGCCAGGGCGGGGCGATCCCGTCGGTGCTCCTCGCCCTCGGCGTCCGCTGGGAAGGCGTGCCGGCCCGGCTGCACCCACCGGCCGCCAAGGGCAGTGTGTGGGTCCTCGGCGGGCGGCCGGGCGCGCTGAGCGCCGACTACCACCGGGACTTCGACGCCGACCCGGCCGCGCCCGCCTGACCTCCGGGGACCCGACCCCGAAGCTCTAGCCCTCGAGGACGGGAAGGGCCCGCGGCAGCCAGGCCGGGCGGCCGGCTTCGAAGGCCTCGACGTCGGCGAGGTTCCGCTCGGTCAGGCCCACGTCGTCCAGGCCCTCGAGCAGGCGCCAGCGCACGTAGTCGTCGATCTCGAAGGGCACCGTCGTCGCGCCGTAGGTGACCTGCTTCGCCTGCAGGTCCACCGTCACCGGCGTCGCGGGGTCCGCCTCGACCGCCGCCCACAACGCCTCGACCTGCTCCTGCGGCAGGACGACGGTGAGCAGCCCCGCCTTGGTCGAGTTGTTGCGGAAGATGTCGGCGAACCGGGAGCTGATGACGACGCGGAAGCCGCCGTCCAGCAGTGCCCAGTTGGCGTGCTCGCGCGAGGACCCGGTGCCGAAGTCCGGCCCCGCGACCAGGATCGACGCGGCGGCGTACTGCGGCTGGTTGAGCACGAAGTCGGGCTCGTTGGTGCGCCAGGCGATGAACAACCCGTCCTCGAAGCCGGTGCGGGTGATCCGCTTCAGGTACTCGGCCGGGATGATCTGGTCGGTGTCGACGTTCGACCGGCGCAGGGGGACCGCGGTGCCGGTGTGCGTGGTGAAGGCGTCCATCGGGGTCAGACTCCAGCGTTCTCGAGGTCGGCAGGGGCGGTCAGGCGCCCGGTGAGAGCGGTCGCGGCGGCGACCGACGGCGACACCAGGTGGGTGCGACCGCCCTTGCCCTGCCGGCCCTGGAAGTTGCGGTTGCTGGTCGAGGCCGACCGCTCGCCCGGCTTGAGCTGGTCGGGGTTCATGCCCAGGCACATCGAGCAGCCCGCGCCGCGCCACTCGGCACCGGCGTCCAGGAAGACCCGGTCCAGGCCCTCGGCCTCGGCCTGCGCCTTGACGCCGACCGAGCCGGGGACCACGAGCATCCGGGTGTCGGCGTCGATCCGCTTGCCGCGCAGCAGCTCGGCGGCGACCCGCAGGTCCTCGATGCGGCCGTTGGTGCAGGAGCCGAGGAAGACGGTGTCCACCTCGATCTCGCGCAGGGGCGTGCCGGGCTCCAGCCCCATGTAGGCCAGCGCCTGCTCGACGTCCCGGCGCTCGCCCTCGTCGGCGAAGTCCGCGGGGTCGGGGACCGCGCCGGCGATGGGCAGGCCCTGCCCGGGGTTCGTGCCCCAGGTGACGAAGGGAGTGAGCGTCGTGGCGTCGAGCACGACCTCGCGGTCGAAGACGGTCCCCTCGTCGGTGCGCAGCGTCGACCAGTACTCGACGGCGGCGTCCCAGTCCGCTCCCTGCGGCGCGTGCGGACGGCCCTGGAGGAAGTCGAACGTGGTCCGGTCGGGCGCGATGAGCCCGGCCTTGGCGCCCGCCTCGATCGACATGTTGCAGATCGTCATCCGAGCCTCCATGGACAGCGCCTCGATGGCACTCCCCCGGTACTCGATGACGTGCCCCTGGGCGCCGTTGGTCCCGATCTGGGCGATCACGGCCAGGATGATGTCCTTCGCCGAGACGCCCGGGGGGAGCTCCCCGTCCACGGTCACGGCCATCTGCCTGGGCTTGTACTGCGGCAGCGTCTGGGTCGCCAGCACGTGCTCGACCTCGCTGGTGCCGATGCCGAAGGCCAGCGCCCCGAACGCGCCGTGCGTGGAGGTGTGGCTGTCGCCGCACACGATCGTCATCCCCGGCTGGGTGAGCCCCAGCTGCGGACCGATCACGTGGACGATGCCCTGGTCGCGGTCGCCCATCGGGGCCAGCCGGATGCCGAACTCGGCCGCGTTCCTCCGCAGCGCCTCGATCTGCGCCCGGCTGACCGGGTCGGCGATCGGGCTGAGGATGTCGAGGGTCGGGACGTTGTGGTCCTCGGTCGCCATCGTCAGATCGGGACGGCGGACAGTGCGGCCGGCGGCGCGCAGACCGTCGAAGGCCTGCGGGCTGGTCACCTCGTGGACGAGGTGCAGGTCGATGTAGAGCAGGTCGGGCTCGCCCGCGGTGCTGCGCACCACGTGGGCCTCGTAGACCTTCTCCGCCAGGGTCTTCGGCACGGTTCGTCCTCTCGGAGGTCTCGCTGGCGTTCCCATGATGTGGGATGCGAGTATTGCTGTATGGGACAGCCTAACCCCGTCGCCGTCTTGGACAAAGCGGTGACCATCCTCCGCGCCGTCGCCGACGAGCCGGCGACGCTCGCCGAGCTGGTCAGCCGCACCGGACTGCCCCGCGCGACCGCCCACCGGCTGGCCGTCGCACTCGAGGGTCACCGGCTCGTGCGGCGCACCCCGGAGGGCGCCTGGACGCCCGGTCCCGCACTCGCCGAGCTCGGACGGGGCGGCGCGGACCTCGCGGACCTGGCCGGGCGCCACCTGGTCGTGCTGCGGGACGCGAGCGGGGAGAGCGCGCAGTTCTACGTGCGGGACGGGGCCACCCGCGTCTGCGTGGCCGCCGCCGAGCGGACCAGCGGGTTGCGCGACACGGTGCCCGTCGGCGCCCGGCTGCCCATGACAGCAGGGTCGGCCGCGCACGCCCTCCTGGCCTTCACCCCGGCCGACGAGGTCACCCGCCTGCTGCCGTCGGCGAGCTTCACCGCCCGGACGCTGCTGGACGTCCGCCGCCGCGGCTGGGCGCACAGCGTCGCCGAGCGCGAGCCCGGGGTCGCCTCCCTCTCCGCGCCCGTGCGCGACGGCGCCGGGACGGTCCTCGGCGCCGTCTCCATCTCCGGTCCGGTCGAGCGCCTGGGACGGCGTCCCAGCCCGGAGATCATCGGCGCCGTCCTCGACGCGGCCGCTGCCATCGCCCGCGCCGCCCGCTGACGACCCGCCCGTCGGACTTGCGACGGTTCTACGTATTTTCGTACTCTAGGACGCATGGACGACGCACGCCTGCGCGACATCGAGGAGCGGCTCGCCGCGCTCGAGCGCGCCGCCGGTGAGCCCCCGGAGCCCCCTGTCGGGCTCTCGCCACGGTTCTGGGTCCTCGAGGGGTTGGCGGAGGACGCCGGCACGCTTCCCGGCGGCGCGGTGGTCTACGCCGGCCGGGTCACCCTGCCGACCGGCGAGGAGTACTCCTGGCAGCGCACCCACGGCGCCGAACAGGCCCGGGGCGACGAGGCCGTCGACAGCGCCGCCGCACCGGTCCTGGGCGCGCTGTCGCATCCGGTGCGGCTCCGGCTGCTGCGCGAGGTGCTGGCCGGCTGCACCACCACGGCCGCGCTCGCCGCCCTGCCTGGCCTCGGCACCACCGGCCAGCTGCACCACCACCTCCGGCAGCTGACGTCGGCCGGCTGGCTCCGGACCACCGCCCGGGGGTCCTACGCCGTTCCCGCGGAGCGTGTCGTCCCGCTGCACGTCGTCCTCGCGGCGGTGTCGGCATGAACGCGCGGATCGCCGTCGCCCGCATCCGTCCCCCGCTGGTGCCGCTCGGCGTGTTCCTCGTCCTCGCCGGAGTGGTCGGCCTGCCCTTCGGGGAGCTCGTCGGTGTGGTGGCGCTCCTGGCCGGCATCGCACTCGACCGGGTGGCCCCGCCGCCGGCCGAGGTGCGCGTGGTCGAGCCGCCGGTGCTCGGCCCCTGGCGGGCGCTGAACTCGCCGACGATGGGCGTGCCGTCCCACGGCACCCACGGCTTCGGGCAGACCTGGGCCGTCGACCTGGTGGCCGAGCCGGCCGAGCGCGAGCGCCCGGCCTTCGGGTCCGGCGGCCAGTGGCGACCGGTGACGGACTACCCGGCCTTCGGCCTCCCGGTGCTCGCCCCCCTCGACGGCACCGTCGTGCGGGCACACGACCGGCGGCGCGACCACCGGGCCCGCAGCGGCTGGGCGTCGCTGATCTGGCTGATGGTGGTGGAGGGCTTCGTCCGCCAGGTGGGCGGTACCCGGTGGCTGCTCGGCAACCACCTCGTGCTGGACGACGGCGCCGGCACCTGCGTCGTGCTCGCCCACCTGCGCCGCGGCTCGGTGCGCGTGGCCGTCGGGGACCGGGTGGCGGCGGGCGAGCAGGTCGCCGACTGCGGCAACTCGGGCAACAGCAGCGAACCGCACCTGCACGTGCAGCTCACCGACTCGGCCTGGGTGCCCGGCGCCTGCGGCCGGCCCATGGCCGTCCGCGGCGGCGCTGCCGACGGTGGGGACGGGCTACCGGGCAACGGCGAGCTGATGCACGCCGGCCTCCCGGCGTGAGCCGCCCTCAGTGCGCCGGTGGCGCCGGTGCGTCGTCCCCGGTCTCCGGCGACGCGACCACGATCGGCCGCAGGCGCGTCCAGAGCGCGAACGCCAGCGCGAACACGATCATGGCCAGGCCGACCCAGAGGTTGGCATTGAACCCGTCGGTCTTCGCGAGCGCGTCCTCGTCGTTGTCGACGAGGCCGACCACGACCAGGACGACGCCGTAGAAGCCGATCAGTGCGGCGATGACGTTGCGGACGTCGAAGGCGCCGGCGGCGTGCTTCTCGCCCGAGCCCGTGCCCGCGTCACTGCCTGCGGAGCTCCCTGCTGTGCTCATCGGTCCAGTCCCCTGACTCAGCGGAAGATGACGTTCAGGATGATCACCATGACCAGCGAGATCCCGGCCAGCTTCGTCGGCGACCGGTACCACGGCAGCCGGGACGCCTCGGGATCGGTGCGCTGCTCCTTGGGCGTCTCGGAGTAGACCAGCCCGACCAGTTCGGACACCGGCTTCGGCTGCGTCACCTGGGTGACCAGGACGCTCACGACGATGTCGACGACGAACGCGGCGCCGGCGGCCACGAAGCTCGCCCCCTGCCCACCGAGCGGGATCACGCCGGTGGACAGCGCACCCAGGGCGTCCTCGCTCAGGAAGGCGACGGCGACGGCAGCGAGGGTGCCCGACACGAGGCCCGCCCACCCGGCGGTCGGCGTCATCCGCTTCCAGAACATGCCGAGGATGAACGTGGCGAACAGCGGCGCGTTGAAGAACCCGAACAGCGTCTGGAGGTAGTCCATCAGGTTCGTGTAGCCGGACGCGATGAGCGCCGTCCCGATGGCGGTGACGGTGGCGCCGACCGTCGCCCACCGGCCCACCTTCAGGTAGTAGTCGTCGGGCCGGTCCTTCCTCACGTACTGCTGCCACAGGTCGTAGCTGAAGACGGTGTTGAAGGCGGAGATGTTGGCCGCCATGCCGGCCATGAAGGCGGCCAGCAGACCGGCGAGCGCGACACCCAGCAGACCGTTGGGCAGCACGTCGCTGATCAGGTACAGGATCGAGTTGTTGTAGTCGAAGTCCGGGTCACCGCTCGCCTTCGCCTCCACGACCTCCGGGACGAGGACGGTGGCGATGAGGCCGGGGATGACCACGATGAACGGCACGAACATCTTCGGGAACGAACCGATGATCGGCGTCGCCCGCGCGGCCGAGATCGAGTGCGTGGCCATGGCCCGCTGCACCTCGACGAAGTTCGTCGTCCAGTAGCCGAAGGACAGCACGAACCCGAGGCCGAAGACGATGCCGACGACCGACCAGAACGGGCTCTCGAAGCCCGTGAGCTCCGTCGCGGGCCAGGACTGCAGCATCTCCTCGTTGCCCGCGTCGGTGACCTTGTCGATCAGCCCGCCGACACCACCCACCCGGTGCAGGCCGATCAGGGTCAGCGGCACGAGCGCGGCGACGATGACGAAGAACTGCAGGACCTCGTTGTAGATGGCTGCCGACAGCCCGCCGAGGGTGATGTAGCTGAGCACGACGACCGCGGCGACGATCAGCGACACCCACAGCGGCCAGCCGAGCAGCAGCTCGACGATGTGCGCCAGCAGGTAGAGGTTGATGCCCGCGATGAGCACCTGCGCGACGGCGAAGCTGATGGCGTTGACCAGGTGCGCCCCGGTGCCGAACCGCCGGCGCATGAACTCGGGGACGCTGCGGACCTTGGACCCGTAGTAGAAGGGCATCATCACGATGCCCAGGAACAGCATCGCGGGCACGGCGCCGATCCAGAAGTAGTGCATGGTCGCCATGCCGAACTGGGCCCCGTTGGCCGACATGCCGACGATCTCGACGGCGCCCAGGTTCGCGGAGATGAAGGCGAGGCCGGTCACCCACGCCGGCAGCGAACGGCCGGAGAGGAAGAAGTCGAGGCTGTCGGAGACCCGCCGGCGGGCGGCGAACCCGATCCCCAGCACGACGGCGAAGTAGGCAGCGACCAGCGCGTAGTCGACGAGGTTCGCGTCGAGCTGCAGGGCGTCGTCCATCGGGATCCTCTTCTCGGCGTCGGTCAGGACAGGCGGCGGGCGCCGGCGGACGGCACGGTGACGAACGTGCGGGGCGGGGCGGAGCCCTCCCGCTCGAAGCGGGCGGCCACGCCCCCGGTGACGGGGTCGACGGCATCGGCGTCCACCAGCGCGATGACGCTCCCGCCGAACCCGCCGCCCACCATCCGGGCGCCGTGGGCGCCGGCCTCGAGTGCGGACTCGACGCAGGCGTCGAGCAGCGGGATGGAGATCTCGAAGTCGTCGCGCAGGGACGCGTGGCCGGCGGTGAGGACGGGGCCGATGGCCCGCGGGTCGGCGTCCCCGGAGAGCGCGGCCACGACCTCCAGGACCCGGGCGTCCTCGGTGACGATGTGGCGGGCCCGCCGGAGCAGCACGTCGCCCTCGGGCGTGCCGTCGTCCAGCACGCCCAGGGACGCCTCGTCCTCGACCTCCCGCAGGAACTCCACCCCCAGCCGGGCGGCGGCCTGCTCGCACTCGCGCCGCCGGTCGCCGTAGCCGCCCTCGGCGTGGTCGTGCGTGGTGCCGGAGTCGATGACCAGCAGGGCCAGCCCGGTGGCGGACAGGTCGAAGGGCACCTGCCGGCTGGAACGGTCCCGGGTGTCGAGGAACAGGGCGTGCCCGCTGGTGCAGAGCAGCGACGCCGACTGGTCGAGGATGCCCGTGGGTGCGCCGACGAAGTCGTTCTCCGCCCGGCGGGCGACGTCGACCAGGTCCCCGGGGGCGAGGTCGAGACCGAGCAGGTCCCGCAGCGCCAGCGCGACGGAGCACGACAGCGCGGCCGACGACGACAGACCGGCGCCGGACGGGACGTCGCCGTCCACGAGGATGCTGAACCCGCCCGGGGCACGGTCCCTGAGCTCGTGCACCACGCCGGCGGGGTAGCCCGCCCAGCCGTCCGGACGGCCGGGCGCGAGGTCGGCGACGGCGACCTCCACCACCTGGTCGGGGTGCTGGAGCGAGGCGAGCACGACCGTGCCGTCGGTGCGGCGGGCCACCGCGGCCCGGGTGGTGTGCGGGAGGGCGATCGGCAGCACGAAGCCGCCGTTGTAGTCGGTGTGCTCCCCGATCACGTTCGCCCGGCCCGGCGCGGCCCAGACGCCCTCGGCAGCGGCGCCGAACCGGTCCTGGAACGCCTGCCGGGCGCGGACGGCCGCGTCCTCGTCGCTGATCACGGGAGGACGACCGCCCGGAGCTGCTCCGCGACGTCCTCCGGGTTCGTGTCGGTGATGAACGCGCCCATCCCCGACTCCGAGCCGGCGAGGTACTTCAGCTTCCCCGGGGCCCGCCGGAAGGAGAAGACCTGCAGGTGCAGCCACCAGTCCTCGCGCCCGGAGTGCACCGGGGCCTGGTTCCACGACGCGATGTAGGGCATCGGCGTGTCCATGCGGTGTGCGAACCGGCCCAGGACGTCGAGGTAGACGTCGACGAAGGCGTCGCGCTCGTCGTCGGTGAGCGACGGGATGTCGGGCACCCGCCGGGTCGGGAACAGCTGCACCTCGTAGGGCCAGCGGGTGGCGGCCGGGACGAACGCCGTCCAGTGCTCGTTGGCGGTGACCACCCGGGGCCCGGAGCGCTCGGCCGCCTCGACCTCGGCGAACAGGTCGCCGCCGGTGTTCTCCCGGTGGCGCTGCACCGAGGTCAGGATCCGCTCGATCCGCGGCGGCAGGTACGGATAGGCGTAGATCTGCCCGTGCGGGTGCGCCAGCGTCACCCCGATCTCCTCGCCGTGGTTCTCGAACGGGAAGACGTACTCGACGCCGTCCAGCGCACCCAGCGTCTCCGTCCGGTCGGCCCAGACGTCGACGACCAGCCGGGCCCGGTCGTGCCCGAGGTCGGCGAAGACCCGTTCGTGGTCATCGGTGAAGCACACGACCTCGGCGCGGCCGTAGCCCGGCCGCAGCTCGGCCAGCGGCGCACCGGGAGCGGTGGGCGGCACGTCGCGGTCGACACCGGTGGCCAGCGAGGGGAACCGGTTCTCGAAGACGACGACCTCGTACGCGCTCTCCGGGATCTCGGTCGGGCGTCCGGGGCTCGAGGCGTCGAGCGGGCACTCGTCGGCCGGGGGCAGGAAGGTGCGGGTCTGCCGGTGCGAGGCGATGGCCACCCATTCGCCGAGCAGTGCGTCGTAGCGGAGCTGGGACCGGTTGGCGACCTGCGGGAGGTCGCGGGTGTCGACGGCGTCGCGGGGTGTCGGCTCCCGGTCGAAGTACAGGATCTCCCGGCCGTCGGCCAGGCGCCGGCTCGTCCGGATCACCGCTGACCACCCCTCTTGTCGGCCGTGTCACCGAGCGTGAAGGGCCGGGTCGACGCTAGTCCGCCCGAGGATCACCCTGCCAGTCAGGGGGCCGGTTTCACCCGGAACGACGAGAGCCCCCGACCTGCAGGTCGGGGGCTCTCGTGCGGTGTAGCCCCGAAGGGATTCGAACCCTCGCTACCGCCGTGAGAGGGCGGCGTCCTAGGCCGCTAGACGACGGGGCCGTGCACCGTGAGTGCGCCGCCATTCTGCCACGGCGGCGGGAGCCGCCACGCGGGGCCCCCGAGAACCGCGAGAGCCCCCGGCCGGGAAGGCCGGGGGCTCTCGTGTGGTGTAGCCCCGAAGGGATTCGAACCCTCGCTACCGCCGTGAGAGGGCGGCGTCCTGGGCCGCTAGACGACGGGGCCGTGCGGTGCTGCGGAGGACAGAACTTCTTCCTCGCTGGGGTACCAGGACTCGAACCTAGACTAACGGAACCAGAAACCGTCGGGCTGCCAATTACCCCATACCCCATGGGTGGCACCTCGCGGCGCCGCAGAAGACGATACCCGACGCGTCCCGGCCGGGTCGCACCCACCCCCGGTGACGGCTCAGCGCCCGGGCACCGGCGCCGGGTGCGTCGGGGTCCGCAGGTCCAGTGCCCCGGTGAGCGTCTCGGGCCCCAGCCGCCCCCGGGTCCGGGCGACGACGGCGATGTAGGCGGCCATGGAGGTGAGGCTGAGCACGGCGAACGCGACGCCCAGCCCGGCAGGCACCTGGTCGGTCGCCACCCCTTCGCCGAGCGCACCGGCGAGCACGAAGACGAGGACGTTGTTGACGGCGTGCAGGACGATCGCTGCCTCCAGCCCACCGGTCAGCCAGACGACCGCCGACGCGGTCAGCCCGAAGGCGAAGCGGTCGAGGAACGTCAGGGTGTCCTGCTGGCCGTGCGCCGCGGCGAACAGGGCGGCGCTCAGCACCGCGGCGACCACCGCACCCACCTGCGGCGCGCGGATCCAGCCGGCGATCGCCTGGCTGAGGTAGCCGCGGAACACGTACTCCTCGGCGGCGGACTGCAGCGGTGTGGTGAGCAGCACGACCACGAGGAGCCATCCGTAGGAGGGCACCGGCCCGGTGACCTCCTCTCCCCCGGCGGTGAAGCCGAGCAGTACCGAGAGGCCGATCCCGACACCGAGCGTCGCCAGGGCGAACCCGATGTAGGGCACCAGCAAGCGCCGGCGCAGCCGTCCCAGGACCGACGAGGACCACCCCCGGCGCATCCCGTGCACGACGGCCCAGGCCATCCACACGCACGGGATGGCGACGATCAGCGAGGCGTTGAGGAAGAGGAGCACCCAGGGGTCGCTGAACTCGTCCAGCGCCAGGTCGGGAAGAGCGCCGGGGTCGGCGCCGGAGGCCAGGAGCCCCACGACACCGGCGACCGCGGTGACCACCGCCAGGGCGACGTACACGACCACGAGCAGCAGCAACCCGAGCGCCGGCCGCCACCAGGCCCAGTCCCGGGACCGCATGGCCAGCAGGAAGGACGTCGGCTCGTCGTGCGGCGGGGTGCCCGGCGGGGGCGCCCAGCGCACCACCGGCGGTGGCGGGAAGGCCGGCGCCCAGCCCGGTGGCGGGCCCATCGCGTACGGCTGCGGCGGCCACGGGGACTGCGGGGGCTGCGGTGGCCACGCGGACTGCGGCGGCCAGGGCGGTGGCGGACCCCAGGGCGCCGGAGCCCAGGGCGGCGTGACCGGTGCGCCCTGCCAGGGCGCGGGACGGCGCGTCGGCGGTGGGCCCTCGTACGGCTCGGCGGCCGGGTCGCCGCCCGCACCGGTCATCCGGCGGCGCCGCCCGTGAGGGTGCGGGCGGCGGCCAGTCGGGCCAGCGTGCGCTCCCGGCCCAGCAGCTCGATCGACTCGTACAGCGGCGGCGACACCGTGCGGCCGCTCACCGCCACCCGGACCGGGCCGAACGCCTGGCGGGGCTTGCGGCCCAGCCCGTCGACGAGGGCGCCCTTCAGCGCCGCCTCGATCGCGGGGGTCGACCAGTCCTCGAGCTGCGCCAGCGCCGAGGTGGCGGCGTCGAGCACCTCTGCGGCGTCGGCCCCGGACAGCTGCTTCTCCGCTGCCGACGGCTCGATCTCCACGTCCTCCACGAAGAGGAAGCGCAGGAGGCCCACGGCCTCGGAGAGCACGATCATGCGTTCCTGGGCCATCGGCGCGATCGCGGTCAGCAGCCGCTGCTGCTCGGGCGTCGGCGGCTCGGTCACCAGGCCCGCGCCCGCGAGGTACGGCGTCACCTGCTCGGTGAACTCCTCCACCGGCAGGGCGCGCAGATGGGTGGCGTTGATCGCCTCCGCCTTCTTGAGGTCGAAGCGGGCGGGGTTGGCGCTGACCCGCGTGACGTCGAAGGCCTCGACCATCTCCGCCATCGAGAAGATGTCGCGGTCCTCGGCGATCGACCAGCCCAGCAGCGCCAGGTAGTTGGCGAAGCCCTCGGGCAGGAAGCCGCGCTCGCGGTAGACGTCGAGGTTGGACTGCGGGTCGCGCTTCGAGAGCTTCTTGTTCCCCTCGCCGGTGACGTAGGGCAGGTGCCCGAACCGCGGAGTGGCGGAGGCGACGCCGATGTCGGTGAGCGCGGCGTAGAGGGCCAGCTGACGGGGCGTGGAGGGCAGCAGGTCCTCGCCGCGCAGCACGTCGGTGATGCCCATCAGCGCGTCGTCGACGGGGTTGACGAAGGGGTACAGCGGGGCGCCGTTGCCGCGCACCAGGACGAAGTCGGGGACGGAGCCCGCCGCGAAGCGGACCTCGCCGCGCACCAGGTCGGTCCAGACCAGGTCCTCGTCGGGCATGCGCAGCCGCAGAACGGGGTCGCGGCCCTCCGCGCGGAAGGCCGCCTTCTGGGCGTCGGTGAGGAAGCGGTCGTGGTTGTCGTAGCCGAGCTTGGGGTCCTGGCCGGCCGCCCGGCGGCGGGCGTCGACCTCCTCGTTGGTCGAGAACGACTCGTAGGCGTGCCCGGAGGCCAGCAGCGACGCTGCGACGTCGGCGTAGACCTCGCCCCGCTCCGACTGCCGGTAGGGCCCGTGCGGTCCGCCGACCTCCGGGCCCTCGTCCCACTCCAGGCCCAGCCAGCGCAGGCAGTCGAGCAGGTGCCGGTAGGACTCCTCGGAGTCGCGGGAGGCGTCGGTGTCCTCGATGCGGAAGACGAAGGTGCCACCGGTGTGCCGCGCGTGCGCCCAGTTGAACAGCGCGGTGCGCATCAGCCCGACGTGCACCGTGCCGGTGGGTGACGGGCAGAACCGGGTGCGCACCTCGCTCATCGGGCGCCACCGGCGGTCGACACGCCCTCGGCCGCCGCGACGCTGTTGGCCAGCGACCCCAGTCCCTGGATCGTCACCTCGACGCGCTGCCCGGGCTGGATCGGGCCGACACCGGACGGCGTGCCGGTGAGGACGACGTCGCCCGGCAGCAGCGTCATCACCTGCGAGATGTAGGAGATGAGGGTCGGCACGTCGAAGATCAGCTGGCTCGTGCGGCCCTGCTGGCGCGGCTCGCCGTCGACGGTGCAGGCGACCTCGAGGTCGGCCGGGTCCAGGCCCAGGCCGGGGAGGTCGGTCTCGATCCACGGGCCGATCGGGCAGAAGGAGTCGAATCCCTTGGCCCGGGTCCACTGCCCGTCGCTCTTCTGCATGTCCCGCTCGGTGACGTCGTTGCCGATCGTGTACCCGAAGATGCTGGCGGCCGCCTGGTCCGGCGTCACGTTGCGGGCACCGCGGGCGCCGATGACCACGGCGAGCTCCGCCTCGTGGTGCACGTTGGTGCTGCCCGGCGGGATGCGGATGGCGTCGCCCGGGCCGATCACCGACGTCGAGGGCTTGAGGAACAGCAGCGGCTCCTTCGGGGCGTCGCCGGTGTTCATCTCGGCGATGTGGGCGGCGTAGTTCTTGCCGACGCACACCACCTTGCTGGGCAGGATCGGCGAGAGCAGCCGGATGTCCGCCTGCGCGTAGCGCGCTCCCGTGAAGGAGATCCGGCCGAACGGGTGGCCCTCGATCTGGGCCACCTGGCCGTCTCCGTCGAGAACGCCGAAGGACATGCCCTGGGGGGAGGCGAAACGAACGATGCGCACGCCCCGAGGCTAGTCCGGCCGCTCCGCTGCCCTAGCGTGGCGCCCATGGCCTGCCGCTTCTCCGAGCTCGTCGTGGACTGCCACGACCCCGAGGCGCTCGCCGCCTTCTGGGCCGCCGTCCTGGACTACCGGGTCCTGGGCCGGGAGGAGGACGGCGCGGTGGAGATCGGCCCCGAGGCCGGTTTCGGTGGCGCGGCCCCCACCCTGGTGTTCGGCCGGGTCCCCGACCCCACGCCCGGCAAGCTGCGGATGCACATCGACGTGAACGCCACCGATCGCGACCAGGACGCCGAGCTCGAGCGGCTGCTCGCGCTGGGCGCCACGCGGGCCGACGTCGGCCAGACCGGCGACGAGGGGTGGCACGTGCTCGCCGACCCGGAGGGCAACGAGTTCTGCCTGCTGCGCCGTCGGCTCGACCCGCTGTGACACTGTCGGCCTCCGGCCGACACCGCGGCCAGGTGCCGTCCCCATCCCGCTGAGCCGTTGCGTCGTCGCTGCGCGGAGCCCTCCGGGCCCCACCCGCCACGACAGTCAGGAGTTCCCATGATCCTCATCGTCGTGAAGATGCCCGTCCGTCCCGAGCGCGAGCAGGAGTGGGCCGTCCTGGCCGCCGACTACGCCCGGGCCGTGAACGCGGAGGAGGGCAGCCTGTTCTTCGAGTGGTCGCGCAGCGTCGAGGAGCCGGGTACCTGGGTGTGCATCGAGGGCTTCCGCGACGCCGACGCCGGCGGGGCCCACGTCGGCACCCAAGCGTTCCGGGACTTCGTCGAGCAGGCCCCCGACCTCGTGTCCGCCCAGCCGCAGATCATCTACGTCGACGCCGCCGACGTCCCCGGGTGGGGACCGATGGGTGAGATCCAGCCTCGGGGCTGACCGATCAGGGGTTGAACTCCCGCTCCGGAGCGACGTCGATGTCCAGCAGCAGAGGCGCGTCCATCGTCCGCAGGCGGGGCAGGACGTCGTCGAGGACCTCGAGCAGCTGCTCGTAGCTGCTGATCCGCTGGGCCGGGCAGCCCAGGGCGGTGGCCAGGGCGGACAGCCGCACCTCGGGGAAGCCTGGCCAGGGGGCCTTGCCGCCGGCCCGCTCGGCCAGCTTGTCCATGATCGCGTAGCCCCCGTTGGCGAACACGATGAACAGGGCGCCGACGCCGTAGTTCGCCGCGGTCCACAGCGACTGGACGGCGTACATCGAGGAGCCGTCCCCGAGGAGCGCGATCACCGGGCGGTCGGGCCGGGCCATGCGGACCCCGATCGCGGCGGGCATGCCGAAGCCGAGCCCGCCCATGGCGACGCCGAGGTACCCCAGCGGCTCGCGCGAGGGGAGCATCTCCTCGAGGACCTGACGGGTGGACGGGGTCTCCTCCACGACCACGGTGTCCCGATCGGTGCGCTGGGCGAGCAGGGCGAACACGTGCGGCGCCCGCATCGGCTCGCCCGCTCCCGGCGGGGGCACGGTGGGCACCACCCGCCGCGCCCTGCCCGAGGGCTGCCGGCGCGCCACGCGCCCCGCAAGACCCGCGCAGAAGACCTCGGGGTCGGTGAGGACCGCCAGGTCGGCGGGGCTGCGGTGCACCTCGGCCGGGTCCTGGCTCACCTCGATCACGCGGACGCCGTCGGCCACGAAGGGCCCGTCCTCGTAGGGGTACTGGCGGAAGACCGGGGCGCCGACGACGAGGACCACGTCGTGCCCCTCGAGGGCGCCGCGCAGCCGCCCGCGGGACGCCGGGAGCAGCCCCTGGTAGTTCGGGTGGTCCTGCGGGAACCCCGCGCGCGCCCCGAAGGCCTCCTGGCGGACCGGTGCGTCGAGGGTCTCCGACAGCGCCACGAGCGCCGCCCGGGTGCCGGCGGTGTCGGCGCCGGCGCCCACCACGATCAGCGGGGACCGGGCCCCGTCGAGCAGCGTGGCCACCTCGTCGAGGGTCTGCTCGTCGACGCCGGCCGGGCGGCGCACCTCGCGCGGCGCGGCGGCGGGTCCCGCGCCGGCCATGGGCTGCGACCAGTCGTCCATCGGCACCACGACGATCGCGGGACCGCGGGCGGTCACCGCCTCGTGGTAGGCCCGGGCGATCGCGCCGGGGACGTCCTGCGCGGTCGCGGGGGTGTTGACCCAGACCGGGTAGTCGCCGGCCAGTCCCTCGAGCCGTCCGGTGAGGAACGGTTCCAGGGCCAGGTGCCGACGGTCCTGCTGGCCGACCACCACGACCAGGGGCGCCCGGTTGACGCGGGCGGTCGCGAGCGCGCCGACGGCGTTGCCCAGGCCGGCGGTGGTGTGCAGGTTGACCAGGGCCGGGCGCTCGGCGGCGATCGCCCAGCCGGTCGCGACGCCGACGACCGAGCCCTCGTGCAGGGCGAGGACGAACCGGATGTCGTCCGGCAGGCCGGTCAGGAAGGGCACCTCGGTGGAGCCCGGATTGGCGAAGATCGTCGTCAGACCCAGCCGCCGGAAGGTGTCCAGGGTGGCCTCCCGAACGGTCGGCGCCGCCCCCGTCCCGGTCGTCGTCGTGCCGCCCACGGGTCAGTCGGTCGCGAGCAGCGAGTCGACGTCGGCCTGCTCGGAGGTGATGCCGAACTCCTGCATCAGCTCGGCGACCGTCTCGACCGACTCCACGTCGATCTCGGCCGGGAAGGACGGCAGCGCGATCGCTTCGGCGGCCTCCGGCGGCACCTGTGTGTAGGTCAGGATGATGCGGCGGACCTCGTCGGGGTTCTCGTTCGCGTAGGTGAGGGACTCCTCCATGGCGGCCTGGAACTCGTCGACCAGCTCCGGGTCCTCCTGCAGCATCTGCTCGGTGGTGAAGTAGCAGGCCACCGTCAGGTTCTCGATGGGCTCGGCGAACGGCGCGAGGATCGATCGGCTCCCCTGGTTCTTCGACACCGTCAGGAACGGTTCGACGACCCACGCGGCATCGACGTCGCCGCCGGCCACCGCTGCGGGCATCTCCGGGAAGGGCAGCTCGACGAAGTTGACGTCGGAGGGGTCGCCACCGGCGTCCTCGATCGCCTTCCGGATCGTCACCTCGCCGATGTTCTTCAGGTTGTTCACCGCGACGGTCCGGCCCTGGAGTCCGGAGGCATCCTGGATGGCGCTGTCCCCGGGCACGACGACGCCGGAGAAGTCGGTCTCGGGGTCGCCGGTCGTCGCGACGCCGTTGGCCACGATGCGCAGCGGCAGACCCTCGGAGCCCGCCAGGAGCACCGACGTCACGTTGCCGAAGGAGAAGTCGTAGTCGCCCGACACGACGCCGGGGACGGCGGCGGCGCCACCTGACCCGGGGACCAGCTCGACGTCCATGCCGCGGTCCTCGAAGAAGCCCTGCTCCACACCGAGGTAGATGGGCGCGACGTCGACGATCGGGATGACGCCCACGCGGAGCTCGCGGACCTCCTGCGCATCGCCGCCCCCACCCCCGCCGTCCCCGGAGGAGTCGTCACCTCCGCAGGCAGCGAGCGGGATCAGCAGCGCCAGAGCCGCGACGGGGGTGAGCAGGCGACGCATGGGGACTCCTTCGGCCGGGGAAGGGCGAGCGGTGTTCGCATGGCGAACATCCGTTCCCTTCCTGAACCTATGGCGTGCCCCAGGTCACGTCAAACGGGGTCGCCGGGTCCCGTGCTGCAGGGCGGCGAGCCGTCCTCGGGCGAGCGCCGAGCCGTCACCCCTCGGTGGGCGTGCGGCGCACCACGGCATAGGTCAGGGCGTCCACGAGGGCGTGCCAGGAGGCCTCGACGATGTTGTCGTGGACGCCGACGGTGGTCCACTCGCCCACCCCGTCCGTGGTGGTGATCAGCACGCGGGTGGTGGCGCTGGTGCCGCCCTTCCAGCCGAGGATGCGGACCTTGTAGTCGGCCAGCGACACCCCGGCCAGCTGCGGGTACCGGCTCACCAGCGCCTGCCGGAGGGCGTTGTCGAGCGCGTTGACCGGCCCGTTCCCCTCGCCGGTGCTGATGACCCGCTCCCGCGTGCCGTCGGGGTTCACCAGGTGCACCTTCACCGTGGCCTCGCTGACGACGACGCCGTTCCCCCAGTGCTCCACGGAGGTGCGGTAGCTCTCCAGCTCGAACAGCGGCGCAGGCGCGTCGGGCAGCTGCCCGCGCAGGAGCAGCTCGAAGGACGCGTCGGCGGCCTCGAAGGACCAGCCGTCGGCCTCCAGCACCTTCACCTGGTCGACGACCCGGCCGATGGCGTCGCCCTGCCCGACGAGGTCGACGCCGAGTTCCCGGCCCTTGAGCTCGATCGAGGCACGACCGGCCATCTCGGTGACCAGGATGCGCATGTCGTTGCCCACGAGCGCGGGATCGAGGTGGTTGTAGAGCTCTGGCCGCACCTTGATGGCACTGGCGTGGAGGCCCGCCTTGTGGGCGAAGGCGGACGCGCCGACGAAGGGCTGGTGCTCGTCGGGGGCGATGTTCGCGAGCTCGGCGATCGCGTGGCTGACGCGCTGCAGCTCCGGCAGGCACTCCGCGGGCACGACCGGCAGGCCCATCTTGGTGACCAGGTTGCCGATGAGCGCGAACGTGTCGGCGTTGCCGGCCCGCTCGCCGTAGCCGTTGGCGGTCCCCTGCACGTGGGTGACGCCGGCCTCGACCGCTGCGAGCGTGTTGGCCACCGCGCAGCCGGTGTCGTCCTGGCAGTGGATCCCGAGCCTTCCCGCCGTCCGCGAGCGCACGTCGGCGACGACGCGCCCGACGCCCATGGGCAGCATCCCGCCGTTGGTGTCGCAGAGGACCCCGACCTCGGCACCCGCCGCGAACGCCGTCTCGAGAACCCGCACGCCGTAGTCCGGGTCGGTGGCGTAGCCGTCGAAGAAGTGCTCGCAGTCGAGGAACACCCGGCGGCCGTGGGCGACGAAGAAGGCCACCGTGTCGGCGACCATCGCCAGGTTCTCCTCGAGCGTCGTGCGCAGCGCCTCCCGGACGTGGCGGACGTCGGACTTGGCGACGAGGCAGACGACCGGCGCCTCCGCCTCGAGCAGCGCGCGGACCTGCGGGTCCTCCTCGACCCGGACGCCGGCCTTGCGGGTCGCCCCGAACGCCACCAGCTGCGCGTGCCGGAGCTTCAGCTCGGTGCGGGCGCGGGCGAAGAACTCGGTGTCCTTGGGCAGCGCCCCCGGCCAGCCCCCTTCGATGAAGCCCACGCCGATCTCGTCGAGCAGCCGCGCCACGGCGAGCTTGTCGGCCACGGAGTAGCTGACGCCCTCCCGCTGGGCGCCGTCGCGCAGGGTGGTGTCGAAGACGTGGAAGTCGGTGCTGGTCATGGGAACTCCTGGAGCGGTGATCCGGCCCGAACACGAAAAAGACCCCCCGGGTACGGGAGGTCTGCGCGCAGTCGGGGAGCTGACTGCGCGCTAGCTGATGATGATCGTGCCGACGGTGTGCATCGCCACCATGAAAGCACGCAGGCCGCCCCGCTGGTGCGGCCGGTGGGCCGGTGGCCGACCGCCAGTGGCGGCCGGCCCCGGATTATCCGCCGGCGAGCGCGGCGAGCCGGTCGCCGACGTCGGTCGTGCGCACGGGGCCCTGCGGTGAGCGGGTGGAGAGGTCGAAGGCGACCGCCGCGTGGACCTTCTTGGCCTGCTCCGTCCGGCCCAGGTGCTCCAGGAGCAGCGCCACCGACAGCACGGTGGCCGTGGGGTCGGCGATGCCCTGGCCCGCGATGTCGGGCGCCGATCCGTGCACCGGCTCGAACATGCTCGGGTTCGTGCCCGAGGCGTCGAGGTTGCCGCTGGCCGCCAGCCCGATGCCCCCGGTGACCGCGGCGGCGATGTCGGTGACGATGTCGCCGAAGAGGTTGTCGGTGACGATGACGTCGTACCGGCCCGGGTCGGTGATGAAGAACATCGAGGCGGCGTCGACGTGCTGGTAGGCGACGGTGACCTCGGGGAACTCCGCGGACACCTCCTCCACCGTGCGCGACCAGAGCCCGCCGGCATGGGTCAGCACGTTGGTCTTGTGGATCAGTGTGAGGTGCTTGCGCGGGCGGGCCACGGCCCGCTCGAACGCGTAGCGGACGACCCGCTCCACGCCGAAGGCCGTGTTCAGGCTGACCTCGGTGGCGACCTCGTGCGGGGTGTCCTTCCGCAGCACGCCGCCGTTGCCCACGTAGGGCCCCTCGGTGCCCTCGCGCACGCACAGCATGTCGATCGGTCCGGGGTCGGCCAACGGGCTCGTGACCCCGTCGAACAACCGGGCGGGACGCAGGTTGATGTGGTGGTCGAGCTCGAAGCGCAGCCGCAGCAGCAGACCGCGCTCGAGGATGCCCGGCGGGACGCTCGGGTCGCCGATCGCGCCGAGCAGGATCGCGTCGTGCCCGCGCAGCTCGTCGACGACCGTGTCGGGGAGCAGCTCACCGGTCCGCTGCCAGCGCATGGCACCGAGGTCGTAGTGGGTGGGCTCGACGTCGGGGGCGACCTCCCGCAGGACCTTCAGGCCCTCCGCGACGACCTCGGGACCGATGCCGTCACCGGCGATGACTGCCAAACGCATGGGGGACGACTCCTGAGGTCAGTGGGCGGTGAGGTCAGCGGGCGTTGAGGTCGGCGGAGCGGGCTTCGCGGGCGCCGATGCGCCCGGCGATGTCACCGAGCAGCTCGGCCGGCACGGGACTGTCGACGGTGACGGCCATGAGCGCCTCGCCGCCCCGCGTCGTGCGGCTCACCTGTGCCCCGGCGATGTTGATGCCGGCCTCGCCCAGGGCGGCGCCGACGGTCCCGACCACACCCGGGCGGTCGGTGTAGACGAAGAAGAGCAGGTAGCCGGAGAGGTCGAGGTCGATGTCGAACCCGTTCACCTCGGTCAGCTTCGGCACCTGGTTCTTGCCGAAGAGCGTGCCGGAGACCGTGACCTGCGTGCCGTCGGCCATCGCGCCCCGCACGGTGATCAGGTTGCGGTAGTCGGGGCTCTCGACGTCGCTGGCGAGCGACACCTCGAGGCCCCGCTGCTCGGCCAGCAGCGGGGCGTTCACGTAGGTCACCTGCTCCTCGACGACGTCGGAGAAGACGCCCTTGAGGACGGCGAGCTGCACCACCGAGACGTCGAACTCGGCGATCTTCCCGCGGACCTCGACGGCGACCGACTGCGCGAGCCCGCCGGCGACCGCGGTGAAGACCCGGCCGAGCCGCTCGCCCAGGGGCAGCCCCGGCCGCACGTCCTCGGCGACGATCCCCCCGGCCTGCACGTTGACCGCGTCCGGCACGAACTCGCCCTGCAGCGCCAGTCGCACCGACCGCGCGACCGCGGTGCCGGCCTTGTCCTGCGCCTCCGTGGTGGACGCCCCCAGGTGCGGGGTCACGACCGTGTTGGGCAGACCGAAGAGGGGGCTGTCGGTGGTCGGCTCCTGGGCGTACACGTCGAGGCCGGCGGCACCCACCTGGCCGGAGACGAGCGCGTCGGCCAGGGCGGCCTCGTCGACCAGGCCGCCGCGGGCGGCGTTGACGATGATCACGCCCTTCTTGGTGGTGGCCAGTTCCGCGGCCCCGATGAGGCCCAGCGTCTCGGGGGTCTTCGGCAGGTGGATGGTGATGAAGTCGGACTCGCGGAGCAGCTCCTCCAGCGACACCAGCCGAACGCCCAGCTGGGCGGCCCGGCCGGGCTGGATGTAGGGGTCGTAGGCGATGAGGGTGACGCCGAAGGCGGCGAGCCGCTGGGCCACCAGGACGCCGATCCGCCCCAGCCCGACGACGCCGACGGTCTTGTCGGTGACCTCGACGCCCATGAACTTCGAGCGCTTCCAGGCCCCTTCGCGCAGCGAGGCGTCGGCGGCCGGGATCTGCCGCGCCGCGGCGAGCAGCAGGGCGACGGCGTGCTCGGCAGCACTCACGATGTTCGACGTCGGCGCGTTCACCACCATGACGCCCCGCTCCGTGGCAGCCGGGACGTCCACGTTGTCGAGGCCGATGCCGGCCCGCGCGACGACCTTGAGGTGCGGTGCCGCCGCCAGCGCCTCGGCGTCGATCTGCGTGGCGCTGCGGATCATCACCGCCGCGGCGTCGGCCAGAGCCGGGAGGAGGGCACTGCGGTCCGCGCCGTCCACGTGGCGGATCTCGACGTCGGTCCCGAGCACCTCCAGCACGCTCGGCGCCAGTTCCTCGGCGATCAGGACGACGGGCGAGGTCCCCGGCACGATGGCAGTCACAGGGCGACAGCCTAGGAGCGTCCGCACAGTGGGACGACACCGCACCCGCGGGTGCGGTGCGCTTGTGCCTGCGCATCCGCCCCGACATCCTGGCCGCGGGAGTCGGGACGGCCGGCGCCGACGGAGGAGATCATGAGCCAGTCCGACGACCAGGGTCGTTCCGAGTCCACCACCCCCGGTTCGGGTGGCCAGCCCCCGTACGGACAGCCCCAGCACGGGCAACCCCAGTACGGACAGCCCGAGTACGGACAGCCCGAGTACGGACAGCCGCAGTACGGGCAGCCCCAGTACGGACAGCCCCAGTACGGGCAGCAGGACGCCGGCCAGCAGGACTACGGACAGCAGTACGGCCAGCCCCAGTACGGCCAGCAGCCGCAGCAGGCCTACGGTCAGCCCGGCTACGACCAGTCCGGGTACGGGCAGCAGTACCCGGCCGCCCAGGGCCAGCAGTACGGCCAGCCGCCGGCCTACGGGCAGTACGGCTCGGCCCAGCCGGCCAAGCCGGGCTCGGTGGTCACCGCCGCCGTCCTGGGGTTCGTCTTCGGCGCGCTCGGCGTCATCTTCACGCTGCTGCTCTTCGTCGCCGGCTCGGCCACCGCCTCGCTCTTCGGGGGCCTGTCCGACAACGACGACGTCGAGAACAGCATCTTCGCCGTCGTCGTCGTCTTCGGGGTGCTGATGGCCGCCTGGACCGCGGCGATCATCTGGGGCTCGGTCTGGGCCCTCACCGGGCGCAGCCGGGTGCTGTTGATCGTCACCGGCTCGATCGCGCTGGCGGTCACCCTGCTGGGACTGCTCGGCAGCGTCGCGGACCCCGACAACTCGGGTGCCGGCGGGATCCTGTGGAGCCTGCTGCTGTTCCTCGCCGCCCTGGCGATCGTCATCCTGCTGTCCATGAAGCCGGCGGCGCAGTTCTTCGCCGCCCACCGGGCCCGTCGGGGCCGCTGACCCACCGCCCGCCGGTATCCGCGTCGGGGGGCGGGAACTCCCCCCGTGGAGGTGGCGGGCCCTACACTCCGCCACCGACCGCCTGACCGGCGGATACGCCTAGGAGGAACCGCCCCATGTCCAGCCCCACCCCCGGATGGGACCAGCCCGGTTCCGACCCGAACCTTCCTTAGGGCGGTGCTCCGCAGGGCCAGCCCTGGGGTGCACCCCCGCCCCCGCCGCCCGCCCAGGGCTACGGCGCACCGGCGCCGGGCTGGTCCGGCGCTCCCGCGGGGTACGGCGCCGGCCAGCGGCCCGGCCAGGTGACCGCAGCCGCCGTCATCGGCATCGTCATCGGCGGACTGGGGGCCCTGTTCGGGCTCCTGGGCCTGTCGCTGGTCTTCGCCTTCAGCGCCGTGCTCGGCCTGCTGAGCCTGGTCTCCCTCGCCATCGCCGTGGTGGTCCTCATCGGCGGGATCCAGGTCCTCACCGGCAAGTCGCCGAAGCTGCTGCTCCTCGGCAGCTATGCCAGCCTGGCCATCACGGTGCTGTTCATGCTCTGGTCGGTGATCAGCGGCTACGGCTTCGTGGGCTCCAACCTGCTGAGCCTCGTGCTTCCGGCGCTGATCGTCTTCTTCCTGATGCAGCCGCAGTCCAAGCAGTACTTCGCGTCCCGTGGCCTGAGCTACTGAAAGGACCCCCTGCCCCCCACCGCTCGCAAGCTCGCGGCGGGCCCCTGCAGGGGGCCTGAAGCGACACGGCCCCCGCTGCATCACGCAGCGGGGGCCGTGTCGCGTCTCGGGTCAGCTGCGGGCGGCCGTGCCCGTGTAGTCGTCCGAGGCGGACACCCAGCTCATAAGACCGCGCAGCTTGCGGCCGGTCTCCTCGATCGGGTGCGCCTCGGCCGCCGCGCGCTTGGCCGTGAAGTCCGGCGCGCCGGCGTCCTGGTCGGCGATGAAGGCCGCGGCCCACGAGCCGTCCTTGATCGCGGCCAGGACCTCGCCCATGGACTCCTTGACCCGGGCGTCGATCACCTTCGGACCGGAGGTGTAGTCGCCGTACTCGGCGGTGTCCGACACCGACCAGCGCTGCTTGGCGATCCCGCCCTCGTACATGAGGTCGACGATCAGCTTGAGCTCGTGCAGGCACTCGAAGTACGCGACCTCCGGCTGGTAGCCGGCCTCGGTGAGGGTCTCGAACCCGGCGGTGATCAGCGCACTGGCGCCACCGCAGAGCACGGCCTGCTCACCGAAGAGGTCGGTCTCGGTCTCCTCGGCGAAGGTGGTCTTGATGACGCCGGCGCGGGTGCCGCCGATCCCCTTGGCGTAGGAGAGCGCGAGCTGCAGCGCGGAGCCGCTGGCGTCCTGCTCCACGGCGACCAGGCAGGGCACGCCCTTGCCGTCGGAGAACTCGCGGCGCACCAGGTGGCCGGGACCCTTGGGGGCGACCATCGCGACGTCCACACCGGCCGGGGGCTTGATGTAGCCGAAGCGGATGTTGAAGCCGTGGCCGAAGAACAGCGCGTCGCCGTCCTGCAGGTTCGGCTCGACCGACTCGGCGTAGAGGGTCCGCTGCACGTGGTCCGGCGCCAGGATCATGATCAGGTCGGCCTCGGCGGCCGCCTCGGCGGGGGTGACGACGCGCAGGCCCTCGGCCTCGGCCTTCGGCCGGCTCTTGCTGCCCTCGGGCAGGCCCACGCGGACGTCGACCCCGGAGTCGCGCAGGGACAGCGCGTGCGCGTGCCCCTGGCTGCCGTACCCGAGGACGGCGACGGTGCGCCCCTGGATGATCGAGAGGTCGGCGTCGTCGTCGTAGAAGATCTCGGCGGCCATGCTGTGGTTGTTCCCTTCGGTTGGTCTGTGCGAGTGCGGTGAGGGTTAAGCGGAGCGCTCGACGGGGCGCAAGGTACCGGCGCCCGACATCGATCGAGGACCCCGGCCCAGGGCCACGGTCCCGGACTGCGCCATCTCCTTGATCCCCAGGGGGGCGAGGACGGCGAGCAGCGCCTGCAGCTTGTCCGGCGTACCGGTCGCCTCGAGGGTGACGGTGTCGGGGTTGACGTCGACCACCCGGGCGCGGAACAGCTCGGCGGTCTGGAGCACCTGGGTGCGCTCGGCCAGCGGCGCGCGCACCTTGACCAGCAGCAGCTCGCGCTGCACCGCGGCCCCGGAGTCCAGCTCGACGATCTTGATGATCTCGATCAGCTTGTTGAGCTGCTTGGTGATCTGCTCGAGCGGCTGGCTCTCGGCGTCGACGACGATCGTCATCCGGGACAGGTCGGGGTTCTCCGTCGGCCCGACGGCGAGCGACTCGATGTTGAAACCGCGGCGGCTGAACAGCGCCGAGACGCGGGCCAGGACACCGGACTTGTTCTCGACCAGCACGGAGAGCGTGTGGCGTGACATGCGCACGTTTCCTTCCAAGGGGGGCGGACGACCGATGGCCCCGTCCAGAGGCTCGCCCCGAGCGGAGCGAGGGGTGAGGGGGACGGGGTCCTTCCGCTATACCTGTCCGTCGCCGAAGACCGGTCGCAGACCGCGCGCGGCCAGGATGTCGTCGTTGCTGGCACCCGCGGCCACCATCGGCCACACCTGGGCGTCGTGACCGACGACGAAGTCGATGACCACCGGGGCGTCGTTGATCGACATGGCCTTCTCGATGACCGCGTCGACGTCGTCCTTGCTCTCGCAGCGCAGGCCCACGCAGCCCAGCGCCTCGGCGAGCAGCACGAAGTCGGGGATGCGCACCGCCTTCGGGGTGCCGTCGGCGTTGCGGGCGTGCAGCTTCGTGTTGGAGTAGCGACCCTCGTAGAAGAGGGTCTGCCACTGCCGCACCATGCCGAGGTTGCCGTTGTTGATGACGGCGACCTTGACCGGGATCCCCTCCATCGCGCAGGTGGCGAGCTCCTGGTTGGTCATCTGGAAGCAGCCGTCGCCGTCGATCGCCCAGACGGTGGTGTCGGGACGGCCGTACTTGGCACCCATGGCCGCCGGCACGGCGTAGCCCATGGTGCCCAGGCCGCCGCTGTTGAGCCAGGTGCCCGGCTTCTCGTACTTGACGAACTGCGCGGCCCACATCTGGTGCTGGCCGACGCCCGCGGCGTAGATCGCGTCCGGCCCGGCGATGGCACCGAGGCGCTCGATCACGTACTGCGGGGACAGCGAGCCGTCCTCGGGCCAGTCGTAGCCCAGGGGGTAGCGCCGACGCCACTCGTCCAGCTGTGCCCACCAGGCGCTCAGGTCGGGGGCCTCCCCCGCCCCGCGCTCGCTGCGGAGGATCTCGACCAGCTGGGCGATGGTCTCCTTGGCGTCGCCCACGATGGGGACGTCGGCCTTGCGGTTCTTGCCGATCTCGGCGGGGTCGATGTCGGCGTGCACCACGAGCGCGCCAGGAGCGAAGCTGGCGAGGTCGCCGGTCACCCGGTCGTCGAAGCGCGCACCGAGGGCGACGAGCAGGTCGGCCTTCTGCAGCGCGGTGACGGCGGTGACGTTGCCGTGCATGCCCGGCATGCCGAGGTTCTGCGGGTGGCTGTCGGGGAACGCGCCGCGGGCCATGAGGGTGGTCACGACCGGTGCGCCGGTCAGCTCGGCCAGCTCGGCCAGCTCGTCGGTGGCGCCGGCCTTGAGCACCCCGCCGCCGACGTAGAGGACCGGCCGGCGCGCGCCGGCGATCATCGCCGCCGCCTCGCGGACCTGCTTGCCGTGCGGCCGGGTGGTCGGCTTGTACCCGGGCAGGTCCAGCCGCGGCGGCCAGGAGAAGTCGGTGGTCGCCTGCAGCACGTCCTTGGGGATGTCCACGAGGACCGGGCCGGGCCGGCCGGTGCTGGCCAGGTGGAACGCCTCGGCGATGCGCTGCGGGATCTCGCGGGCGTCGGTGACCAGGAAGTTGTGCTTCGTCACCGGCATCGTGATGCCGCGGATGTCGGCCTCCTGGAAGGCGTCGGTGCCGATCGCGGCGCTGGGCACCTGCCCGGTGATGGCGACGACGGGCACCGAGTCCATGTGCGCGTCCGCCAGCGGGGTGACCAGGTTGGTCGCCCCGGGGCCGGAGGTCGCCATGCAGACGCCGACCTTGCCGGTGGCCTGGGCGTAGCCGGTCGCGGCGTGCCCCGCGCCCTGCTCGTGGCGCACGAGCACGTGCCGCACCCGGGAGTCGAAGAGCGGGTCGTACGCCGGGAGGATCGCGCCGCCGGGGATGCCGAAGATGACCTCGACGCCGACGGCCTCGAGCGAACGGACGAGGCTCTGCGCCCCGGTGATGCCGGTCGCCGGCTCGGCGGCGGCCTCGGCGATGGAACGGGCCGTCGTCTCGACACCGGTGAGGGCGGCGGCCGCCTCACGGGTGGCCGCATCGCGGGCGGTGTGGTCCCGGGACGCGTGCTCGCTCGGGGTGGTGGTCATCTCGGCGTTCTCCTGGCCTTGCAAGGCGGGTGGGGCGGGCGGAACGAGCTCGGGCAACAAAAAACCCCTCGTGCCACAGGCACGGAGGGGTCAGCGCGTCGGTCGCAGGACCGACGCGCTAGGCGACTACGAGAATCAGGGAGGCGCGAGGCACCTGCACACTGTGCGCCTCACCGGCGCCGGTCGTCAACCAGCCCGTCCCACCACGTGGACACTGGTGTCCATTTCCAACGGGCCGGAGCTGAACACCTCCGGGTCGAAGTCGTCGAGGAAGGCGGGCAGGTCCGCCATGGCCATCGGCCGGCCGATCAGCCATCCCTGGACGAACCGGCACTGCATGGACCGCAGTGCCTGCAGCTGTCCGGGGGTCTCGACCCCCTCGGCGACGACGTCCATGCCGAGGGTGCGACCGAGGTCGACGACCGCCGCCACGAGCACCGCCCCCCGCGGGTCGGTCTCGATCTGGCCGATGAACTCGCGGTCCATCTTCAGGACGTCGACCGGCAGGCGGGCGAGGTAGGCCAGCGACGAGTAGCCGCGGCCGAAGTCGTCAAGGGAGATGATGCAGCCCATCTCCCGGAGGGTGGCCAGATCGCTCTGCAGCCGGTCCTCCGCGTCGAGCATGATCGACTCGGTCACCTCGATCATCAGCCGGTTCGGCGGGACGCCCGACTCGGCGAGGGCCTGGGCGACGTCGGGGGCCAGGCACCCGGCCTGCAGGTGGCGGACGGAGATGTTGATCCCAAGCTTGAGGTCCCGGTCCTCGGCGAGCAGACCGGCGAAGTCCGCCGTCGCCGTGCGCAGGACCCACTGCTGCAGCGGCACGATGAGGCCGTCGGCCTCGGCCAGCTCGATGAACTCGTCCGGTGACACCGTGCCGAGCACCGGGTGGTCCCAGCGGACCAGGGCCTCCAGGCCCAGGATGCGGCGCTCCTCGATGCCGGCCACGGGCTGGTAGACCATGCGGAACTGCTCCAGCTCGATCGCGGCCGCGAGGTCGCGGGCGAGGCGGGTGCGCCGGCCCAGGGCGCTGTCGATGGCGTGCCCCGCCGTCCGGACGCAGCTCTTCCCCGCGCCCTTGGCAGCCCGCAGGGCCAGGTCCGCGCGCCGGATCGTCGTGGAGATGTCGTCGGCCGGGTCGAGCTCGGTGACGCCGATGCTGCCCGAGATCTCGAAGACGACCCCGGCGGCGACGGCCCCCGCGGTCCCGCCGTCGGCGACCGGGCGCACCGTGCGCAGATCGGCGACGATCCGCTCGGCGAGCGCCGTCGCCTCCTCGATGCCGTCGTCGACCAGGACGGCGAACTCGTCGCCGCCGAGGCGGCCGACCAGGTCCCCGTCGCGCACGGTCGCCCGCAGCCGCTCGGCGACCTGGATGAGCAGGTGGTCGCCGGCCTCGTGCCCGGCGATGTCGTTGACCGGCTTGAAGCCGTCGAGGTCCAGGAGCAGGAAGCTGGCGGGCTGTCCCTTCGCCGCCCGCGTGCGGGCCGCGGCCAGGGCGGCCATCAGGCGGGCCCGGTTGGGCAGCCCCGTCAGGTAGTCGGTGTAGGCCAGCCGCTCCAGCTCGCGCTCGGTGCTGCGCCGGCCGGCGACGTCGCGCAGGTGCAGCACCACGCCGTCGCGGCTCCGCTGCCCGGGCCCGGCGCCACCGGGCAGGCCCGCGGACGATGCGGTCCGGACGGTCTCGAACTCGCGCCAGGACCCGTCGCGGCCGATCAGCCGGAACACCGGGTCCCGGTCGTCGCCGCCGGCGTCCGGGTCGAGCGCACGGTGCAGCTCGTAGCGGTCGTCGTCGTGGACCAGGTCGCGCAGGACCCGGCCCTCGAGGTCCCGGACCGGCCAGGACGACGCCGTCGAGGTCCCCGCGGAGGCCCACGTGACCTGGCCACGGGCGTCGAGCACCACGGTCAGGTCGGCCGACCGGTGCACCAGCGTGCGGAAGTAGGCCTCGGTGCGCAGCACCTGCCGGGTCAGGCGGGCGCCGTCGGCAACCCAGACCAGCGTCCGCAGCAGCGTCAGGGCGGTCAGGACGGCGACCGTGACCGCCTCGGCGGGGCCGATCGGGCGCCCGGCGGCCAGCCCGCCGAGGAGCAGCAGGAGCACCCCCGAGCCGAGGCAGTAGCTGACGACGATGCCGGCCAGGGGCACCCCCACCGTCGGCTCGTCCGTGCGGGCCCGCGGCCCGGGGTCGTCGGCCAGCGCACGCGTCACCGCGGCGACCATGGCCAGGTAGGCGGTCGATGTCACCGCGTCGAGAACCGCGGACGGACTGCCGACCGCGAAGGCGCCGCTGGCCATCGTGACCGCCAGCGAGGCGAACGCGATCAGCAACCAGGCGGCGGCGGGCCGGCGCGGGGCGGAGACCCCCGAGAAGGTGACCAGCCCGGCGGCGACCAGGACCCCGCTGATCGCCGGGTAGCCCAGCGTGAGCAGGGGGTCCCTTCCGGGGCCGCTCGCCAGCGGCACCAGGAGACCGAGAAGGAGCCCCAGGGAGATCAGCGCGACCGCGGCGTCCAGGACGACCTGGACGCGCAGCCGCCCGCCCGCCGAGCGCACGAGGCGCACGCACAGGAGGACGGCGATCGGGCCCGTGGCGACCAGCGGGAGGTCCGAGAGCCCCGCTGCCGTCGGGTTGACGCCGACGCCGGCGATGGCCCGGGCGAGGTGGCCGAGCCCGAGGAGCCCGGCGATGGCGGCGAAGGCCCGCCAGATGCCGGCGACCTGCGGGTCCAGGCCCCGGCTGTGCCGCAGGACGAGAGCGCCGACGACGAAGGTGACGACCGCCAGGACAGCCGGGGCGCTGCGCGCATTCGCGGCCGGGTGGGTGAGCAGCTGCACGACCAGTGCGGCGGCCACCGCGGCGAGCCAGCCGGCGACCGCGGCCCACGGCCACGTGGGTGTCCGGGGATCCCCCGTCCCGGGACGGCTCACCGGGTGCCGGCCGACCCGGGCAGCAGCACGCCGTCCCCGTCGGCGAGCGACTCGACGAACTGCGTGAGCGGCGCGGGACGGGCGATCACGAACCCCTGGGCGAAGCCGCAGCCGAAAGCGGTGAGCGCGGCCAGTTGGGCCGCGGTCTCCACGCCCTCGGCGACGGTGTGGAGCCCCAGCGCCCGGCCGATGCCGATCACGGACTCGCACAGCGCGCGGCTCTGCGGATCGCGGTCGATACGGGTGATCAGCGAGCGGTCGAGCTTGACGATGTCGATGGGCAGGCGCGTGAGGTTCGCCAGGGCGGACGAGCCGCTGCCGAAGCCGTACAGGGCCACGTGCACGCCCATGAGCCGGAGGCTGGCGACGTCCTGGCCCAGTCGCTCCCCGTCGGACATCACGGCCGGGGCGTCGATCTCCAGCACCAGCCGCTCCGGCGCCAGGCCGGAGCGCAGCAGCGCCGCCTCGACGTCGGTGACCACGCTGCCGCCGGCCAGGTAGCCGGCCGGGACCTTGATGCCGAGCTGGAGGGGCTTGCCGCATTCCGGCATCCCGACGGCGGCGACGGCGGCCGCCTCCAGCGACCAGCGCACGAGCTCACCGATCAGACCGGCCCGCTCGGCGACGGGCGCGAACTCCGACGGGGAGATCTCCCCGAGGGTGCCGTGCCGCCAGCGCAGCTGGGCCTCGACGCCCGTGACGCGCTGCTCCTCGAGGGAGACGGTCGGCTGGAAGACCAGGAACAGCTCACCCCTGGCGGCGGCACCCTGCAGGTCGTGGCGGAGCCGGGTCCGCCGTGCGGCGGCGTCCCCGAGGGCCGCGTCGTAGCGGCGGGCGGAACCGGGGCCGGCCTCGTGGGCGGCCCGTACGGCGAGGTCGGCGCGCTCGAGGACGACGTCCACGCCAGCTCCGGGGTCCATCCCGGCGAGTCCGACCGCGGCGGTCAGCTCGAGGATCCCCGCGGAGGTCGCGATCGGCTGCTCGACGACGGCGAGGCAGCGGTGGGCCAGCCGGTCGGCGTCGCCGTCGTCGCCGTGGGCCAGGACGGCGAAGGCTCCGCCGCCCATCCGGGCCACGGTGTCCTCGCCGCGCACCGTCGCGCGCAGGCGCCGGCCGACCTCGGCCACGGCGCTGCTGACGGTCTCCCGGCCGGCGTTGTCGCGCGCGGCGTTCAGGCCGATCAGCTCGATCAGGAGCAGCGTCGCCGGCTCCCCCGGGGACCCGGAGACCTCGCCCTGGAGGGCGCGGAGGATCCCGGCGTTGTTGGGCAGCCCCGTCATCGGGTCGGTGTAGGCGATCGCCTGGAGTGCCTGCTCGCGGGCGTGCCGCTCGGTCATGTCGCGGCAGTGCAGCACCACCGCGCCGACGTCGGCGTCCCGGCGCAGGTCGGACACCCCTGCCTCGAGGTAGTGCCACTCCCCCGCGCCGTCGGGCAGCCGGAGGGTGAGCAGGCCGCTGCCCGCGGGGACGGGGACAGGTGCTCCGCCGTCGACGGGCAGCGCCGCCCTCAGCCCGGGGACGTCGTCGGGGTGCACCGCGGTGAGCAGCTCCGTGCCGACGAGCGAGCCCGCTGCGTCCCCGAGGGCGCGATCCAGTGCCGGGGAGGCCCAGCTGATCCGCAGGGCGTCGTCGAGCACGACGACGGCGTCCCCCGCGGACCGCACCACGGAGCGGAAGTAGGCCTCGCTGCGCCGCAGGCGGGCGGCGAGCTGCTGCTCCTCGCGGGCGGTCAGCCACCGGTGCACCGCGGTCAGCACGACGCAGAAGAACAGCCCGACGATCATGCCCTCCGTCGGCCGGCCGCCGGTCAGGGCGACCCCGCCGACGGTGGCCACGGCGGACAGCAGCGCGAGGTGCGGGAGGACCTGCGCGAGGTCGAACGACCACCGCCCCTGTCCAGCGGAGTCCGCACCGACCTGCCGGGTGTCCAGCAGGACCGCGAGGGCCAGCAGGAACAGGCCGGTGGAGACCGAGAAGCGAGCGGCGATCAGCGGCACCGACGCGCCGGACAGCATCGCCGACGTGCCCAGGCCCCGGCCGGCGGTGAGCAGGGCGGTGCCGGCGAGGAGGACGACGACCATGCGGCGGCGGCTCGGCTCGGCGAGGCCGAGCGCGGTGAGCGCGGCCGCCATGGTGGCGGACGTGGTGACCACGGCGGCGCCCAGGACCACCCGTTCGTCCATGGCGAGCTCCGCCCAGCGACCGGCCGGACCCACGACGAGCAGGCTGACCATGATCAGCGACGCGAAGAGGAAGAGGGCGACCTCCACGGCGACCCGGGGGCGCACGCGCAGTCGCCGGCAGTCGACGAGGCTGAGGATCGCGATGATCGCGATGACGTATCCGGGCACCGTGGGGAGCCAGCGGTAGACCGCGAGCTGTACCGGCTCGACGGGGGCGGCCACCAGGGCGACCAGCGCACCGGTGGCGGGGAGCAGCGGCGCGACGGCGAAGAGCCGCCAGGCGCGTGGGCGGGCGGTCCGTGACGCGGAGGTCCACAGGACCGCGGAGGCCATCAGACCGGCGGCCACGACGGCGACCTCGCCGACAGCGCGCAGGGCAGGCTCCACCGCGGCCACCAGGCACCCGAGGGCGACCGGGACCGCGGCGGCGAGCAGCCACCATCGACGGGAGTCCACACCGTTCTCTCGGCACCCCCGGGAACGGAGACGAGCCGGCGCGTGGCGACCTCACCCGTCGGGGTTAAGGCTCCCTCGCACGGCCCCGCCGCGAGTGGGGGGGCGAGGGGTCCTTGCTCAGCCGCAGATCGCCCCCTGCGCGGCCGAGCCCACGAGCTTGGCGTACTTGCCCAGGACACCGGTCGTGTAGCGGGGCGGGAGCGGGCTCCAGCCCTCCCGGCGCCGGGCCAGCTCCTCGTCGTCGACGAGCAGGTCGAGGGTGCGGGCGGCCAGGTCCAGCCGGATGGGGTCGCCGTCGCGCACGAAGGCGATCGGGCCGCCGTCGGTGGCCTCGGGCGCCACGTGCCCGATGCAGAGACCCGTCGTGCCGCCGGAGAACCGGCCGTCGGTGAGCAGCAGGACGTCCTTGCCGAGACCGGCACCCTTGATCGCGCCGGTGACGGCGAGCATCTCGCGCATCCCGGGTCCGCCCCTCGGGCCCTCGTACCGGATGACGACGACGTCGCCCGGCTTCAGGGTGCCCTCGGTGACGGCGTCCATCGCGCCCTGCTCGCCGTCGAAGACGCGGGCGGTGCCCTCGAAGACCTCGGTGTCGAAGCCGGCCGACTTCACCACGGCCCCCTCGGGAGAGAGCGAGCCGCGCAGCACCGAGAGCCCGCCGGTCTTGTGGATCGGGTCGCTCATCGCGTGGATGATCGCGCCGTCGGGGTCCGGCGGGGCGATTTCGGCGAGGTTCTCCGCCATCGTCTTCCCGGTCACGGTGAGGACGTCGCCGTGCAGGAGCCCGGCGTCGAGCAGCGCGCGCAGCACCACCGGGACGCCGCCGATGCGGTCGACGTCGGTCATCACGAAGCGGCCGAACGGCTTCACGTCGGCGAGGAGCGGAGTGCGGTCGCCGATCCGGTTGAAGTCCTCGAGCTCGAGGTCCACCTGTGCTTCGTGCGCGATCGCCATGAGGTGCAGGACGGCGTTGGTGGAGCCGCCCAGCGCCATGACGACGGTGATCGCGTTCTCGAACGCCTCCCGCGTCATGATCTGGCGCGCGGTGATGCCCTTCCGGAGCAGGTTCACGACCGCCTCCCCCGAGGCGACGGCGAACGCGTCGCGGCGGCTGTCGGGGGCCGGCGGAGCGGCACTTCCGGGCAGGGCCATGCCCAGGGCCTCGGCGACGCTGGCCATGGTGTTGGCGGTGTACATGCCGCCGCAGGAACCCTGACCGGGGCAGGCCGCCTTCTCGATCGCGGTCAGCTCGTCACGGGAGATGAGCCCGCGCGCGCACGCCCCGACGGCCTCGAAGACGTCGATGATCGTGAGGTCGCGGTCCCCGAGCTTGCCGGGCATCGTCGAGCCCGAGTACAGGAAGACGCTGGCGAGGTCGAGGCGCGCGGCGGCCATGAGCATGCCGGGCAGCGACTTGTCGCAGCCGGCCAGCAGCACCGAGCCGTCCAGCCGCTCGGCGAACATGACCGTCTCGACCGAGTCGGCGATGACCTCGCGGGAGACCAGTGAGGCGCGCATGCCCTCGTGTCCCATGGAGATGCCGTCGGAGACCGAGATCGTGCCGAACTCGAGCGGGAAGCCGCCGGCGGCGCGGACGCCGTCCTTGGCGCGCTTGGCGAGCCGGTCCAGGGAGAGGTTGCAGGGGGTGATCTCGTTCCAGGACGACGCGACGCCGATCTGCGGCTTGGCGAAGTCGTCATCGCCCATGCCCACCGCGCGGAGCATGGCGCGGGCGGGGGCCTTGGCGTCCCCGTCGGTCACCTCGAAGCTGCGCGGCTTGAGGTTGGCGGTCTCGCTGCCTGCGGGGCGGTCCTCGGTGGTCGTCACGAGCGCCGATGCTAGGCCGCCCGGCGGCTTACTCCGAGACGGCGTTGATGCTAGTACTGGTACCACCACCGACCTGAGGAGGTCGCATGACCGCCAGCACCCGGCGTGAGCTCGCCGAGTTCCTCGGTTCCCGGCGCCGTCAGCTGTCCCCGGCTGCGGTCGGCCTGCCCGCGGGTGGGAGCCGCCGGACACCGGGTCTGCGCCGGGAGGAGGTCGCGCTGCTCGCCGGGGTGAGCCACACCTGGTACACGTGGCTCGAGCAGGGGCGCGACATCCGCCCCTCGCGCCAGGTGATGGACGCCCTCGCCCGCACGCTGCACCTGTCCACCGCCGAGCACGAGTACCTGCTGCGGCTCTCCGGTCACGGCGGCGCGCAGACCTCCGGAGCGTTCGACGGGGTGCCGGCCCACCTGCAGCGGCTGATGGATGCCCTCGGCTCCTCCCCCGCGTACGCGATCACCTCGAGCTGGTCCATCGTGGGCTGGAACCGGGCCTACGAGCGGCTCTACCCGGGGGTGGCCGCGCTGCCGGCCGCCGACCGGAACCTGCTGTGGGTGGTCTTCACCGATCCCGCCGTCCGCACGCTGCTGGGCGACTGGGCCGGCGACAGCCGGCGTTTCCTCACCCAGTTCCGCGCCGAGGCCGGCCCACGGCTCGGCGATCCGGAGGTGGTCGACCTGGTCACGCGGCTGCAGGCCGCCAGTCCCTCCTTCCGCGAGGGCTGGGCGAGCCATGACGTCGACCGGTTCAGCTCGACGGAACGGCGCTTCGAGCACGCGGTCGTCGGCACGCTCGTGCTGGAGCACCACCAGGTCACCCCCTCGGACGCCCCCGGCCTCCAGCTGGTGGTCTACACCGCCGCCGTCGGCACGGACGCCGCCGAGAAGCTGGCCCGGCTCACGGGATGAGCGGTCTGGGAGGATCGGAAGTCGTGGACTCCCCCGCCCGCCTGCGGATGAGCCGGACCGCGCTGTTCCCCGTCGGTCTGCTGGCGCTGTGCGTCATCCCGCTGGCCTTCTCCGCGCCGTGGACCCCCGTACTGCTGCTGATCCCCCTGGTCGTCGCGCTGTGGGTGCTCCGGGTCGGCGTCGACGTCTCCGACGACGGCCTGACGATCCGGGCCGCGTTCGGTCAGCGACGGGTGCCGTGGACGTCGGTCGCGGGGATCCGCGTCGCGCAGCGCGGCGACCTGTGGCTGGTCACCACCGCCGGCACCGAGCTCAAGCTGCCGGTCATGCGGGCGCGCGACCTCCCGCAGCTGGCCGCCCTCTCCGGCGGGCGGATCGAGGTCCCGCCGCCCCCGGCCTGACGGCTCAGTACCGGTCGACGACGTTGACCAGCGGCTCGCCGGCCAGCACCCGCGACAGCTGGTCGGTCACCGCGGCGGCCGCGCGGGCGTTCGTGTCGGGCACCGCCCCGCCCACGTGCGGGGTGAGCAGCAGGCCGGGCGCCGACCACAGCGGGTGCCCCGGCGGCAGCGGCTCGGGGTCGGTGACGTCGAGCGCGGCACGCAACCGGCCGCTCGACAGCTCGGCGAGCAGGGCGTCGGTGTCGACGACCACCCCGCGGGCCGCGTTGACCAGGAGGGCGCCGTCGGGCATGGCGGCCAGGAAGGCCGCGTCGACCATGCCCGTGGTCTCCGGTGTCACCGGCACGATGAGGACGACGACGTCGGCGTCCGGGAGCAGGTCGGGCAGCTCGTCCATGCCGTGCACGCCCTCCCGCGCGGTCCGGGCGACGTAGGTGGGCTCGACGTCGAAGCCGGACAGCATCCGTCCGATCGTGCGGCCGATGTCGCCCGCGCCGACGACGAGGACGCGGGCGCCGACGAGGGAGCGGTGGGTCGTCGGCGACCACCGCCCGGCGTCCTGCTCGCGCACGAAGAAGGGGATCCCGCGCTGGGCGGCGAGGGTCGCCGTCACCGCCCATTCCGCCGTCGACGGCGTGTGCGCGCCGCGTGCGTTGCAGAGGAGCAGGTGCTCGGGCAGCCGGTCGACGAACCGCTCCGCCCCGGCGCTGAGCAACTGGACCAGGCGCAGCTGCGGCAGCGCCTCGAAGAACTCCGGGCCCGGCAGGTCCGCGCCGCTGGACCGCGGGACCCAGACCTGGGCGAGCGCCGCCTCCGCGGTGGGTGCGGCCTCCGCCGGATCGATGCGGTGCGCCCGGACGCGGGGGGACAGCGCCTCGACGGCGGCCCCCAGCGCGCGGGAGGGCACGAGCACGTGCAGGGTCTCGTCCGGTTCCAGGGGCACCTTCGGCACGCCCGGACTCTAGGCGGCGACGGCGCGGGCGCACGTACTGTGATGCGGGTGGGACGACGGCCGGCGCGCAGGACCTCACGGCTGCTCGCCGTGACGCTGGCCGCCGCCGTGCTGACCGCGTGCGGCAGCGACGGGTACGAACCCGACGGGCCGTTCCGGCCGCTCCCGGAGGGTGCGCCGCCGGAGGTGGGCCCGCCGTCGTCGAGTGCCCCGGTCCCCGGTGAGCCCGCGCAGCCCGGAGCCGGCGAGGAGGGCGGCGACCCGAACGTCGTGGCCTCCGGGTTGAGCGTCCCGACCGGCCTGGTGCTCCTGCCCGACGGCAGCGCGATCGTCGGTGAGCGGGACACCGGCCGGCTGGTGCAGGTGTTCCCCGACCGCTCCCCCGCCCGCGAGCTCATGACGGTGCCGGGCATCGACACCGCCGGCGACGGCGGGCTGCTGGGCCTGGCGCTGTCGCCGACCTACGTCGAGGACGGCCTGCTCTACGCCTACGTCTCCACGGCGACGGACAACCGGGTGGTGCGCTTCCCGCTCGGCGGCACCCCCAACCCGGTGCTGACCGGCATCCCCCGCGGTGAACGGCACAACGGCGGCGGGCTGGTGTTCGGGCTCGAGGGCAACCTGTTCGTGGGTACGGGCGACGTCGGCGACCCGGCCCTCGCAGCGGACCCGAACTCGCTCGCCGGCAAGGTCCTGCAGATCGACGTGTTCGGCCGGCCGGTCGGCGCCGGCCCGGTGCACAGCCTCGGCCACCGCGACGTCACGGCGCTGTGCCAGTCGGTGGTCCCCGACCCCGAGGAGCCGACCGCCACCCTCTACGCCACCGACGACGCGGCCGAGGGCCCGGATGCGCTGGACCGGGTGACCGAGGGGGCCGACTACGGCACGGTGGCTCCCCTGGTCGAGGTGCCGGCCGAGGAGGGTGGCCTCGGCGGGTGCGCCGCCGCGGGCAGTGCGATCTTCCTCGGCGCACTGGACGGCCAGCGGGTGCACGCCTTCACCCTGGACGGCACCGGGGCCGTCGTCGGCGAGCCCGAGGAGTTCCTGGGCGGCGAGTACGGCCGGCTGCGGACCGTCGTCATCGACGCCGAGGGCGCGCTGTGGATCACCACGTCGAACCGCGACGGCATCGGGACGCCGGCCGAGGACGACGACCGCGTACTCCGGATCCTCCCGCCGTCCGCGGCCGGCAACTCTCCGCTCTGACCTGCGGCCGCACGTCGGAAACTGTCGGACCCCGTCCGTATCGTCGCTCATGTGTTCGAGGGCGGTGGGTTCGGCGTCGGGGTGACGGTCAACACCCTCGACGAGTCGCCGTGGCCGCCGTCGGTCCTGCCACCCGGGGTGGTCGAGCGGCCGACGCGGCTGGGTGAGCTGCTGCCGGTCGCCGCGCGCACCGACGCCGAGATCGCCGTGGAGCTGCAGCGGATCGATCAGGTGGAGGCCCGGCTGGCCGCCTACCGGGCCGAGTTGGTCGCGGAGCTGGCCGGGCGGCGGCCGGACTCCCGGGATCGGCAGATCGGTGAGCCCGGTGCGGCGTCACCGGGCTGGCTGCCCGGCCCCGGTCGGGAAGCAGCACCCGGGGTGAGTGAGTTCTTCGCTGACGAGCTGGCGATGATCTCCTGCTGCTCGCGGACCGCGGCGACCAGGCAGGCCGACCTATCGGTGCTGCTGGTCGAGAAGCTGTCCGGCACGTGGGCGGCGATGGCCGACGGCCAGCTGGACCGGCCGCGCGGCATGGCGCTGGCCGCCGAGCTGCTGGAACCCTCCCGTGATCTGGAGCCGCAGATCCTTGCCGCGGTCGAGGCGGCGGTGCTGCCCGGGGCGCGGGAGCTGTCCATCCGCCGGCTGCAGGCCGCGGTGCGCGCCGAACTGCTGCGCCACGACCCGGCGGCGGCCGACCGGCGGCGGGAGCAGGCCGCCCGCGCCGCCGACGTCACCGTCCGGCCGATGCGCGACGGGATGGCGCAGCTGTCGGTGTTCCTGCCCCAGGACATGGCGGACACCATCAGCCGCACCCTGGACGGCTACGCACGTATGGCCAAAGCCGACGGCGACTCGCACGGCATCGGGCAGCTGCGGGTCGGGGTGCTCTACGACCTGGTCACCCGCCCCTGGGACACCAGCCGGCCACCGGTCACCGCCCACCTCACCGTCCTGGCACCCCTGGGCGCCCTCCGGGACCCCGCCTCGGCGCCCACGGCGGAGCTGGGCGGGGAGCCGATCACCGCCGCCCACCTGCGCTCCCTGCTCGAAGAGCTCGACGCGCTGTGCCCCGGCGGGCTGCAGGCCCCGGCCGGCGGCACCCTGCACCTGGCCCTCACCGACCCGGTCACCGGCGCCCTGCGCGCCGTCGTCGCCCGGGCCGAACTCGAACGCCTGGCCCGCCGCGGCTGCGCACGCCACCCCGACAGCGACGCCCATGAGAACTGCGGCTGCCCGGTGCTGGACCGGCCACCGCCGGTCGACCGCTACCGGCCCAGCGCCGCCCTGCGCCGCTTCGTCACCACCCGCGACCGCACCTGCCGGCATCCCGGCTGCCGCAACACCGCCGGCTGGGCCGACCTCGACCACACCCTCGCCCACGCCGACGGCGGCGCCACCGACTGCGAGAACCTCTGCTGCCTGTGCCGCCGCCACCACCGACTCAAGACCCACGCCCCCGGCTGGACCTTCACCATGACCGACGACGGCGTCCTCACCGTCACCACACCCAGCGGCGTCACCCGCATCACCCGACCACCCGGCTACGACGACGAAACCGCCCGCGCAGCACAGCCCGAGAACGAACCGGCGCCCTTCTGAGGGACGCCGGCGATCAGGACGCGGTCAGGCGCTCCTCGAGCATGCGCTTGACCGTGGCCGCGTCGGCCTTGCCGCGCGTGGTCTTCATGACGGCACCCACCAGCGCGCCGATGGCCTGCACCTTGCCTCCGCGGACCTTCTCGGCGACGTCGGGGTTGGCCTCGATGGCGGCGTCGACGGCGGCGACCAGTTCGTCGGAGTCGCCCATGACGGCCAGCCCGCGGGCCTCCACGACGGCGGCGGGACCGCCCTCACCGGCCAGGACGCCGTCCAGGGCCTGACGGGCCAGCTGGTCGTTGATCGTCCCGGCGGAGATGAGCCCGATCAGCTCGGCCACCTGCGCCGGCGTGACGGCGAGGTCGGACAGGTCGGTGCCGGCGTCGTTCGCCCGGCGGGCCAGCTCACCGAGCCACCACTTGCGCGCGTCCGACGGCGAGGCGCCGGCCGCCACCGTGTCGCTGACCAGCTCGACGGCGCCGGCGTTGACCAGCCACGCCATCTCGGTCGGCGTGATGCCCCACTCGTCGGACAGCCGCGACCGGCGGGCGGCGGGCAGCTCCGGGAGCATCGCGGCGAGCTTGGCGACCCACTCCTCGTCCGGTGCCACCGGTACGAGGTCGGGCTCGGGGAAGTACCGGTAGTCGGTGGCCTCCTCCTTGCTGCGCCCCGGCGAGGTGGTGCCGGTGTCCTCGTGGAAGTGCCGGGTCTCCTGCAGGATCCGCGTTCCCTCGTCGAGGAGCGCGGCCTGGCGACGCATCTCGAAGCGCACGGCGCGCTCCACGGACCGCAGCGAGTTGACGTTCTTCGTCTCCGTGCGGGTGCCCCACTCCAGGCTGCCGATCGGGGCCAGGGAGGTGTTGACGTCGCAGCGCAGGTTGCCCTGCTCCATCCGAACCTCGGAGACCCCGAGCGCGAGCAGGATCTCGCGCAGCTCGGTGACGTAGGCCTTGGCCACCTCGGGGGCCTTCGCGCCGGCGCCCGGGATGGGCCGGGTGACGATCTCCACCAGCGGGATGCCCGCGCGGTTGTAGTCGATCAGCGAGTGGTCCGCGCCGTGGATCCGGCCGGTGGCGCCGCCGACGTGCAGGTTCTTGCCGGTGTCCTCCTCGAGGTGCACGCGCTCGATCTCCACGCGGTAGGTCTCGCCGTCGACCTCGACGTCCAGGTGCCCGGCGGTGCAGAGCGGCTCGTCGTACTGCGTGGTCTGGAAGCCCTTGGGGATGTCCGGGTAGAAGTAGTTCTTGCGGGCGAACCGCGACCAGGTGGCGATCCGGCAGCCCAGCGCCAGGCCGATGCGGATGGTCGACTCGATCGCCATCGCGTTGGCCACCGGCAGCGAGCCGGGGAGGCCGAGGCAGACCGGGCAGGTCTGGGTGTTCGGCTCGGCGCCGAACGTGGTCGAGCAGCCGCAGAACATCTTGGAGGCGGTGCCGAGCTCGACGTGCGTCTCGAGGCCGATCACCGGTTCGTAGCGGGTGAGGACCTGGTCGTAGTCGACCAGCGTGTCGGTGCTCATGGAGCGGGGTCCTCCTTGCGGACGGGAGCGCCCGGGGCGGTGCGGAGGGCAAAAGCGGCCCCGACACCGGTCAGCACCCCGAGGAAGACGAACACGGCGAAGGCGGCACGGTCGGTGACGATCCAGCCCACGACGCCGGCGACGATGACGAACGCGGTGAGCGCCCAGGCGGCCTTGAGTGCCCCGTTCACGCGGCACCACCCACGGGCTCGGCGTCGCGTCGCGGCAGCTGGTCGAGGAACCGGGACCCGCGGGCGGCGTCCTGGGCGGCCTCGAGGGCCGCGGCCACCTGGTAGCAGCGCTCGTCGGCGAGCGCGGGCGCCATGACCTGGAAGCCGACCGGCAGGCCGTCGGAGAGCCCGCACGGCACCGAGATCGCCGGCACCCCGGCCAGGCTGGCCGGCAGCGTGCAGAGATCCGCGGCATACATGGCGACCGGGTCGTCCACGCGGGAGCCGAGCGGGAACGCGACGGTCGGCGTCGTGGGGCTGACCAGGACGTCGACGTCGGCGTAGGCGGCCGAGAAGTCGCGGGAGATCAGCGTCCGCACCTTCTGCGCCTGGCCGTAGTAGGCCTCGTAGTACCCGCTCGACAACGCGTAGGTGCCCAGGATGATCCGGCGCTTCACCTCGGCGCCGAAACCCTGCTCACGGGTCAGCGCCATGACCTCGTCGAGGTCGTGGTTGCCGTCGTCGCCGACACGGAGGCCGTACCGGACGCCGTCGAAGCGGGACAGGTTGGACGACGCCTCGCTCGGTGCGATCAGGTAGTAGGCCGGCAGGGCGAGGTCGAACGCGGGGCAGGACACCTCGCGCACCTCCGCGCCCATGCTCTCCAGCAGGGCGACGGCCTCGGTGAAGCGGTCGAGGACGCCCTGCTCGTAGCCGTCGGTGTGGCCCTGGCCCCCGAGCTCGCGGACGACGCCGACCTTCAGGCCGGACAGGTCGCCCTCGGCGCCGCGGCGGGCGCACTCGGCCAGCACCGGCACCGGGACGTCGATGCTCGTGGAGTCGAGCGGGTCGTGCCCGCCGATCGCCTCGTGCAGCAGCGCGGCGTCCAGGACCGTGCGGGCCATGGGGCCGGCCTGGTCGAGGCTGGAGGAGAAGGCGATGAGGCCGTACCGGGAGACCGAGCCGTAGGTCGGCTTGTGGCCGACCAGGCCGGTGAGTGCGGCCGGCTGACGGATCGAGCCACCGGTGTCGGTGCCGATCGCCCACGGGGCCAGCCCACCGGCGACCGCGGCGGACGAGCCGCCCGAGGACCCACCGGGGATCCGCTCGGGGTTCCACGGGTTGCGGGTGACGCCGTAGGCGGAGTTCTCGGTGGACGAGCCCATCGCGAACTCATCCATGTTGGTCTTGCCGAGCAGCACCGTGCCCGCGGCGGCCAGCCGGGCGGCGACTGTCGCGTCGTAGGGCGGCTTCCAGCCCTCGAGGATGCGCGAGCCACTGGTGGTGGGGATGCCTTCGGTGACGACGACGTCCTTGAGCGCCACCGGGATGCCCGCCAGGCCGGTGCCCGCCTTCCCGGACGCGTCGACGGCGGCGGCGCGCTCGAGAGCGGCCTCCGGGTCGACGTGCAGGTAGGCGCCGAGCACGCCGTCCTCGGCCTCGATGCGGTCGAGGTAGGTGCGGGTGACGTCGGCCGACGTGGCGCCGTCGGCGAGCGCGGCCTGCAGCTCGGAGACGGTCATGGAGGTGAAGGAGGTGCTCACGCCTCCTCCTGGAGGATGCGGGGCACGCGGAAACGGTCGTCCTCGGCGGCGGGCGCGCCCGCGAGGACGGTCTCGCGGGGCAGGCTCGGCCGGACGACGTCCTCGCGCATGACGTTGGTCATCGGGACGGCGTGGGTGGTCGGCGGGACGTCCTCGACGCCGGCCTTGCCGACCTGCGCCACGGCGTCGAGCACGGCGGCCAGCTGACCGGCGAAGAGGACGAGCTCCTCGTCGGTCACCGCCAGCCGGGCGAGGCGCGCGAGGTGCGCCACCTCGTCGCGGGACAGTTGACCCTGGGACGGCGTGCTCATGCTGGGGTGGAACTCCACTTCGCAGTGCGTGACGACGAGCGCGGCCCCGGGTCTCGGCCGCGTGGGTGACCCGACCACTCTACGTGGGACAGCACGGGGCTCTCCGGCCAACAGCGCGTGAGAGGCTGACCCCCTCGCGATCGACGGAGATCGGCCCACCTCGAGGACGACCCCGGAGGAACCGTGTCCTATCTCCTGCGCCTGGTGGTGCCCGACAGGCCCGGCGCCCTGGGTGCCCTCGCGACCGCCCTCGGCACCGCCGGGATCGACATCGTGTCCCTCGACGTCCTCGAGCGCGGCCACGGCGTGGCCGTCGACGACGTCGTGGTGGAGCTCCCCCGGGGCGGGCTCCCGGACAGCCTGATCACGGCCGCCCAGGAGGTGCCGGGGGTCTCGGTCGAGAGCCTGCGACCGTTCGCGGGGCCGCTGGACACCCACCGGGAACTGGAACTGCTCGACGCCCTGGCCCGGGCCGCCGAGGGCACTTCCGCCAAGCTGCTCGCGGCGGAGCTCCCCCGCGTCTTCCACAGCGGCTGGGCCGTCGTCCTGTCGGCGGTCGACTCCCCCGACGAGGCGTGGGAGGTCGCTGCCGCGTCGGAGGCCGCCCCGACGTTCGACGGGCTCCTGCTGCCGTGGATGCCGCTGGCCGGTCCGCGGTTGCTGCCGAGCGAGGACGAGTGGCTGCCCGAGCGCTGGCGGGAGATGGCCATCGAGATGATGGCCGCCCCCTACGGCGGCCCGGGCTGCGCCGTCGTCCTGGGCCGGTCGGGCGGTCCGGCGTTCCGGCGCTCGGAGCTGCTCCGCCTGGCCCACCTCACCGGTATCGCGACCACCGTGGCGTCGCTCCCGCCGGCCTAGCTCTCCGCCGGCGCCTCGTCGGTGCCGTCGCCGATCGTGGCGACCTCGCGTGCGGCCTCGGGTCCGTCGGCGAGCAGCACCGCGAACCCGTCGTCGTCGAGGACGGGGGCCTTGACCTGCACGGCCTTGTCGTACTTGCTCCCGGGGTCGGCGCCGACGACGACGAAGCCGGTCTTCTTCGACACCGAGCCGGTCACCTTGCCGCCGCGCTCCTGGATGGCGGCGATCGCCTGGTCGCGGCTGTAGTCGCGCAGCGACCCGGTGACGACGACGGTGACGCCGGTGAGCGGGCCGGGACCGGTGTCGCTGCCCTCGTCGACCATGCGCACCCCGGCCTGACGCCACTTCTCGACCACGTCGCGGTGCCAGTCGACCTCGAACCAGTCGCGGACGGACGTCGCGATGGTGGGCCCGACGCCGTCGGCGGCAGCGAGCTCCTCCTCCGACGCCGCCATGATCCGGTCGAGCGAGCGGAAGTCACGGGCCAGCGCCTGGGCGGCGGTCGGGCCGACGTGCCGGATGGAGAGCGCCACCAGCACCCGCCACAGCGGCACGTCCTTGCGGCTCTGCAGGTTGGTGAGGAGCTTCGCCCCGTTGGCGCTCAGGGTGCCGTCCTTCTTCGTGAAGAACGACGACCGCTGCAGCTGGTCGGCGTCGAGGAAGAAGACGTCGCCCTCGTCCTGCAGCAGGTGGCTCTGCAGCAGGGCGATCGCCGCCTCGTAGCCCAGGTTCTCGATGTCGAACGCACCACGGCCCGCGACGTGGAACACCCGCTCCCGCAGCTGGGCCGGGCACGACCGGGCGTTCGGGCAGCGGATGTCGGCGTCGCCCTCCTTCTCCGGCCGGAGCTCCGTGCCGCACTCGGGGCAGTGCGTGGGCATGACGAACGGGCGCTCGTCGCCGGTCCGGGCGGCGACGACCGGGCCCAGCACCTCGGGGATGACGTCCCCGGCCTTGCGGATCACGACCGTGTCGCCGATAAGCACGCCCTTGCGGACCACCTCGGACGCGTTGTGCAGCGTGGCGAGCTGCACCGTCGACCCGGCGACCTTGACCGGCTCCATGTACGCGAACGGCGTCACCCGGCCGGTGCGGCCGACGTTCACCTTGATGTCGAGGAGCGTGGTCGTCGCCTCCTCCGGCGGGTACTTGAAGGCGATCGCCCAGCGCGGGGCCCGCGACGTCGACCCGAGCCGGCGCTGCAGCGAGTACTGGTCGACCTTGACGACGACGCCGTCGATCTCGTGCTCGACCGAGTGCCGCTGCTCCTGGGTCTGCTCGATGAAGGCCCAGACGGCCTCCAGGTCGTCGACCACCCGGGACCGGTCGCTCACCGGCAACCCGAGACCGCGCAGCCGCTCGTAGGCGGCCGACTGCCGGTCGACGTCGAAGCCGCGGTGCGCGCCGACGCCGTGCACGACGAGGCGCAGCGGCCGGGAGGCGGTGACCTTCGCGTCCTTCTGGCGGAGGGACCCCGCTGCGGCGTTGCGCGGATTGGCGAAGGGGGCCTTGCCCGCCTCGACCATGCCGGCGTTGACGTCGGCGAACGCAGCGACCGGGAAGTAGATCTCGCCGCGGACCTCGAGCAGCTCGGGGATGTCCGCACCGGTGAGCTGCTGCGGGACGTTGGCCATGGTGCGGACGTTCGCGGTGACGTCCTCCCCCGTCGTCCCGTCGCCCCGCGTCGCGGCCCGGACCATCCGGCCGTTCTCGTACACGATGGCTACGGCGACGCCGTCGACCTTGAGCTCGCACAGGTAGCTCGCCGCGGCGGCTCCCTCGCGCTCGACGCGGGCCGCCCAGGCGGAGAGCTCGTCGCTGGAGAAGGCGTTGTCCAGGCTCTGCATCCGCTCGAGGTGCTGGACGGGTGCGAAGGTCGCGGTGAACCCGCCGTTGACCTTCTGGCTCGGGCTGTCGGGGGTCACGAGCGCCGGGTGCGCGACCTCGATGGTCTTCAGCTCGCCCATCAGCTCGTCGTACTGCCCGTCGCTGACCAGCGGCTCGTCGCGCACGTAGTACGCGAACGCGTAGCGGTCGAGCTCCTCGGACAGGTCCCGGTGGCGCGTCCGCGCGTCCTCGGGGACCTCGGTGACGTCCTCCCGGTCGGTGGCGGCCACCACCGCAGGGGCGTCGAGTTCGGCCGCGTCGTCGATGGGCGTCGTGCTCACGCGACGACGGTATCCGGCGGCTGTGACAGCGAACCGCCGTTCCCCCGGACGGGGTGTCACTCCGGCCGGAGGTACTTCGCCGCCTCGCGCACGTGTTCCATGGCGGCGCGCGCGTAGGTCGGGGTCGCGCCCGCCAGGCCGCAGGACGGCGTGAGCGTGACCGCCGAGGCCAGGTCCTCGAGGGGGAAGCCGAGCTCGTTCCACCACGCGCGGACCCGGGAACCGGTCGCCTTCGCGGCGGGCAGCGTCGTGTCGGTGCCGGGCACGACCCCCGGGAGGAGGTGGGTGCCGGCCTCGATGGCGGTGCCGACGGCGTCGAGGTCCTGCACCAGTCCCAGGTCGAAGGACAGGCCGGCGGCACCGGCGGAGCGGAACAGGTCGAGGGGTGCCCGGGGGGCGCAGCAGTGCACGACGACGGGGACGGGCAACCGCCCCACGAGGTCGGCGAGCTCCAGCTCGACGACCGTCGCCTCGACGGCCGCGAGCTTTCCGAAGCCGCTGACGGTGGGCAGCCCGCCCTGGAGGACGGCGGGCACGGACGGCTCGTCCAGCTGGACGACGACCCGGGCGCCGGGCATCCGCGCCTCCACCGCGGCGACCTGCGTGGCCAGCCCCTCCGCCAGCGACTGCGCCAGGTCGCGCCGCGCGCCGCTGTCCACGACCGCGCGATCACCCCGGGTCCGCTCGAGGCCGGCGGCGAGGGTCCAGGGACCTGCGGCCTGGAGCTTGAACGGGCCCACCCAGCGGTCCGCGACGTCGTGCAGGGCGTCGAGGTCGCGCTCGAGGAACTCCCGCGCCCGGCGCTGGTCGATGCCCGGCCGCGGGACCAGCCGCCAGCCGCCCGGCGTCAGGTCGAACGCGAGGTCGACGAGGAGGGCTGCGCTGCGGCCGATCAGGTCGGCGCCGGCACCCCGGCCGGGCAGCTCGGGCAGGTGCGCGAAGTCCGGCAGCTCCCCGACCACCAGCCGCGTCGCCTCGGCCGGGTCGGTACCGGGCAGCGACCCGACGCCGGTGGCCGGACCCCAGGCGGTGGTGTCCGACGTCGGGTCGGTGTTCTCGGCGGTCACGGCGCCGACGCTACTGACCCACCGCTCCGGACCGTTCCACCGCCATCGCCACGGCGGCCTGCCCGAGGACACGGTCGCCGCGTACGGGATCGGCCTCATAGAGCACCGCGGACTGCCCCGGCGCGACGCCGCGCTGCTCCTCGGCGAACTCGACCAGCAGCCCCCCGCCGTCGCCTGCGTGCACGCGGCAGTCCACCGGTGCCGCGTGGGCGCGCACCTGCACCTGTGCGGCGAACGGGAGCTCCGGGACGGCGCCGGTCCACGTGGGCACGCCCGTGCGCACGGCCGGCACCCCGGCCAGGTCCGCCGTCCCGACGGTCACCGTCCGCGTGACCGGCTCGATGCCGAGGACGTACCGCGGCCGCTGGTCCCCCACGGAGACGCCCAGGCCCTTGCGCTGGCCGACGGTGAACCCGTACGTCCCGTCGTGCTCCCCGACCTGCTGCCCCGTCCCCGCGTCGACGACCGGCCCCGGCAGGCTGCCCAGGCGTCGCGCGAGGAACCCGCGGGTGTCGCCGTCGGGGATGAAGCAGATGTCGTGCGAGTCGGGCTTGGCGGCGACGGCGAAGCCGCGCTCGGCCGCGATCTCGCGCACCCGGTCCTTGGTCATCGAGCCCAGGGGGAACATCGCCGCGGCCAGCTGCTCCGGCGTGAGCACGCCGAGCACGTAGGACTGGTCCTTGGCCGCGTCGACCGAGCGCCGCAGCTCGCCGTCCTCGAGCCGCGCGTGGTGGCCGGTGACGACCGCGTCGAACCCGAGGGCCATGGCGCGGTCCAGGACCGCGGAGAACTTGATCTTCTCGTTGCAGCGCAGGCACGGGTTGGGCGTCCGGCCCGCGGCGTACTCGGCGACGAAGTCGTCCACGACGTCCTCGGTGAACCGGTCGGCCAGGTCCCAGACGTAGAACGGGATCCCGAGCTCGTCGGCGACCCGGCGGGCGTCGTGGGAGTCCTCGACGCTGCAGCAACCGCGGGAACCGCTGCGCAGGGTCTGCCGGTTCTGCGACAGCGCCAGGTGGACACCGGTCACGTCGTGCCCCGCGTCGACGGCGAGCGCGGCCGCGACCGCGGAGTCCACTCCTCCGCTCATCGCGGCGAGCACCCTCATGCGGCGGCCCTCATCGCCGGCCCATCCCGGCCATGCGCGCGCGCTCCACGACGGGGGCGATCACGTCGAGGACGGCGTCGACGTCGGCGTCGGTCGACGTGTGACCGAGGGAGAAGCGCAGGGAGCTGCGGGCCCGGTCGGCCTCGGCGCCGGTGGCCAGCAGGACGTGGCTGGGGCGGGCGACGCCGGCGCTGCAGGCGGAACCGGTCGAGCACTCGATGCCGCGGGCGTCGAGCAGCATGAGGAGGGCGTCGCCCTCGGCGCCGGGGAACGACAGGTGGGCGTTACCGGGCAGCCGCCCGGGCCCGCCGTTGACGCGGTCGCCCAGCGGAGCGCCGTTCAGCTGCGCGTCCGGGATCTGCGCCACGATCCCGTCGACCAGCCGGTCGCGCAGGCCGGCCAGCCGGGCAGCGCGGTCCGCACGCGAGCCGACGGCCGCGACGGTGGCGACGGCGAGCCCGACGATGGCCGCGACGTCGAGCGTGCCGCTCCGCACGTCGCGCTCCTGACCGCCGCCGTGCAGCAGGGGTGTGCACTCGGCGTCGCGCCGCAGCAGCAGGGCTCCGGCGCCCATCGGGCCGCCGAGCTTGTGACCGGTCATGGTCAGGGCGTCGGCACCGCTGGTCTCGAAGTCGACCGGCACCTGGCCCACGGCCTGGACGGCGTCGGTGTGCAGCGGGACGCCGACCTCGTGGGCGACGTCGGCCAGGGCGGGGACGTCGCTGATCGTGCCGATCTCGTTGTTCGCCCACATCACGCTGACCAGGGCGACGTCGGACCCGTCCCCCAGCGCCTCGGCCAGGGCGTGCGGCAGCACCCGGCCACTGGGCTCGACCGGCAGCCAGGTGATCTCCGCACCGTCGTGCCGGGCCAGCCACTCGACGCTGTCGAGCACGGCGTGGTGCTCGGCGGGGCTGACGACGATGCGGCGACGACGCGGGTCGGACTCCCGGCGAGCCCAGAACAGGCCCTTGACCGCGAGGTTGTCGCTCTCGGTGCCGCCGCCGGTGAAGAGGACCTCGGACGGGCGCGCGCCCAGCGCCTCGGCGAACCGCTCGCGGGACTGCTCGGCGGCGCGGCGCGCGGCCCGCCCGCTCGCGTGCAGCGACGAGGCGTTCCCCACCCGGCCGAGCTGCTCGGTCATCGCAGCCAGGACCTCGGGAAGCACCGGCGTGGTAGCCGCATGGTCCAGGTAAGTCATGACGTAGCCAATGTAGTCGCGCTCGACGGAGCGCCCTGATCGACGGCGACGGTCCGCCCGGCCACGCCCGCGCCGAGGATCGCCGGGACGGTCAGCACGGCCACCGCGACGAGCACCGCCGGCCAGAGCGCGCCGCCGCTGTCGGCCGCGCCGGCCACGAGGAGCCCGGAGAGACCGACGCAGAGGGCCGACGCGGTGACGTCGGAGATCTGCAGCGCCGCCGAGTTGGCCCCCCGCTCCGCCTCCGGCGACTGGTCGAGCAGCAGCACCCCGACGCTGGGCATGGCCAGACCCATACCGACGCCGGCCAGGCCCCACGTCAGGTAGGCGGGCCACCCGCCCAGGGCCGGGATCGCGGAGGTGGCGGTGGCCGCGAGGCCGGCCGCGAGCAGCAGGCACCCGGCTCGAAGCACCTTCTGCCGGGGCACGTCGGGCCGTCGTCCCTGCAGCTGCGCGGCGAGCACCCAGCCGACGGCGCCGGCGGTCAGCGGCAGCCCGGCGGTGGCCGCGCTCCATCCGTGCGCCTCGGTCAGCACGAAGGGCAGGAGCGCGTCCATGCCGAAGAAGGCGCCGGCGAGCAGTCCCCGGGAGGCGACGACGGCCGGGATCCCCTGCCGGGCTCGGATGGTGCCGGTCGGGAGCAGCCGGCGCAGACCGAGCGCCAGGCCCGCGGCGCCCAGGACGGCGAGCGCGAGGGCGGCCAGGTCGAGCCGCTGGGCGGCGTACTGCAGCGCGGCGATGCCCGCCCCGGCCAGCAGGGCCCACGGGGCGTTGCTCCGCCGGTGCGACGGGGTGTCGCGGACCGGCGCTCGCCCGGCGCCCGCGCTGAGCAGCAGCGCGAGCCCGGCGCCGACGAGCGGCAGCAGTCCGAGGAACACCCCCCGCCAGCCGAGGTGCGTCGTGACCAGGCCGGCGGCCAGCGGACCCACCAGCGCGGGCAGCACCCATCCCGCGGCGAAGGCGCCGAAGAGCCGCGGGCGGAGCTCGGACGAGTAGGCCTGCCCGGCGATGACGTAGAGCAGCACGATGACGACGCCGGCCCCGAGCCCCTGGACAGCGCGTCCGACGACGAGGACCGCCATGTGTTCGGCCACCCCGGCGACCAGCAGGCCCGCGGCGAACACGACCACGCCCGCGAGGACGCCCGGCCGCGGCGACCGCCGGTCGCCGACCTCACCGCCGACGACCATCCCGACGACCGAGGTGACGAGGAAGGCGCTGAACGGCCACGCGTACCAGGCCACGCCGTCGAGCTCGTCGACCGCGCTCGGCATCGCCGTCCCCACGGCCATCGCCTCGAAGGCGATCAGGGTGACGAGGGTCAGCAGCCCGACCGTCGTCCGCCGGTGGCCGGCGTCCCAGATGCTCGCCCGGCCGTCCACGTCCGGCGTCAACTCCCTGCAGCTGCGTCTGCTTCCCCGAAGACACGCCGAGCGCCGGCCCCCCATGGGGGACCGGCGCCACTGGTGACGTGCTGGAACGGCCTCGCTGCAGGGGCCCGCGCCGAGCGGAGCGAGGCGTGGGGGGCAGCGAGGTCCTTTACTTGCGGGCGGTGATCTGCTCCGTGGCGGCGGGGACGACCGTGTTCAGGTCGCCGACGACGCCGAAGTCGGCCAGCTCGAAGATCGGGGCCTCGGGGTCCTTGTTGATGGCCACGATGGTCTTCGAAGTCTGCATGCCGGCGCGGTGCTGGATGGCACCGGAGATGCCGACGGCGACGTAGAGCTGCGGCGAGACGGTCTTGCCGGTCTGGCCCACCTGGAAGCTGTGGGGGTAGAAGCCGGAGTCCACCGCGGCACGCGAGGCGCCGACGGCCGCACCGAGCGAGTCGGCGAGGCCCTCGATGACGGCGAAGTTCTCGGCGCTGGCCACACCGCGGCCACCGGAGACGACGATCGAGGCCTCGGTCAGCTCGGGCCGGCTGCTCTTCTGCTCCACCACGCGGTCGACGACCCGGGCCAGCTTGGCCTGGTCGCTGACCGACACGGACACCGGCTCCTCGGCGGCGGCCGCGGGGGCCGGCTCCGGGGTGACCGAGTTGCCCCGCAGGGTGTAGATCGGGGTGCCGACCGTCACCTGGGAGTGCACGATCGTCGCCCCGGCGAACGCGGCCTGGGTCGCGGTGCCGTCGGCGGCGATCTCGGTGACGTCGGTCAGGAAGCCGCTGCCGGTCTTGATCGCGAGGCGGCCGGCGATCTCCTTGCCCTCCGGGGAGGACGGGATGATCACCGCGGACGGGGACTTCTCGGCGACCAGCTGCGCGAGGACCTCGGCCTTGGGGGCGACGAGGTAGGCGTCGATGTCGTCGGACTCGGCGACGTAGACCTTCGCCGCGCCGTACTCGGCCAGCGCGTCCTTCACGCCGGCGGCCGTGCCGGGTGCACCGAGGACGACGGCCGACGGCTCACCGAGCGCCCGGGCCGCGGTCAGGGCCTCGAGGGTGGTCTTGCGGACGCCACCGCCGGCCGGGTTCAGCTCGGCCAGGACCAGGATTTCTGCCACGATTCTGTCTCTCTTCCTTCAGTCCGGGCCGGGTCAGACGATCTTCTGGCTGGCGAGGAAGTCGACGAACTTCTGCGCGCCGTCGCCCTCGTCGACGACCTTCACGCCCTCGCCCTTGGGCGGGCGGCCGGCGAAGTCGAGCACCTTGCTGGTGGCGTTGGCCAGGCCGACGCTGCCGGCGTCGAGGCCGAGGTCGGCCAGCGTCTTGGTCTCCACCGGCTTCTTCTTCGCGGCCATGATCCCCTTGAACGAGGGGTAGCGCGGCTCGTTGATGGTGTCCCAGGTGGACACGATCGCCGGCAGCGGCGCCTCGACGGCCCAGTAACCGCCGTCGGTCTGCCGCTCGATCTTCGCCATGCCGCCCTCGACGGTGAGCTTCCGCGCGCCAGAGAGCTGCGGGATGTTCAGCCGCTCTGCGACCAGCGCGGGCATCACGCTGAGCTGGGCGTCGGTCGCCTCCGCACCGCAGAGGACGAGGTCGTACTCCAGCTGCTGCAGGGCAGCGGCGATGACGCCGGAGGTCTGCACCGCGCACGAGCCGTGGATGGCGTCGTCGACGACGTGCACAGCCTTGTCGGCGCCCATGGACAGGGCCTTGCGGATGGCGTCGGTGGCCGAGTCGGGCCCGACGGTGAGGACGGTGACCTCGCCGCCCTCCCGGTCACGCACGAGCAGCGCCTCCTCGATGGCGTACTCGTCCATCTCGTTGATGACGTTGTCGGCCGAGGCGCGGGCGACGGTGTTGTCCGCCGGGTCCAGCTTGCGCTCACTGCCGGAGTCCGGGACCTGCTTCACAAGAACGACGATGTTCATCGCGCTGACCTTCCTCAGGACGCGTTCAGGACGCGGGCACGCGGGCCCGCCTGGCTCCGATCATCGAGGTTACTGGCTGGTAACGCGGCGGCGGTACGAGGGGCGGGTGACGACGGTCACGCCTCCGCCCTCTCCGGGAAAAGCCGGCGCAGGACGTCGGCCAGGGTCACCACCCCGACGACGCCTGATGCGTCGGTGACCAGCGCCAGGTGGTTACGGGTCTCCCGCATGGCGGTCAGCGCCGCGTGCACGGTGGTGCCGGCGTCGAGGCCGAAGACCGGCCGAGCGAATCGCGCGGCCGGTGCGTCCTCCGTTGCCGCGAGGGTGTCCCGGACGTGCACGACGCCGCTGATGCGTCCGCCGTCGTCGATCAGGATCCGCAGGTGCCCGGTGGACCGGGTCCGTTCGCGCACCTCTCCGGCCGTCGCGCCCGCTGGCACCGCCACCAGCGGGGCGCCCGTCCGGACGAGGTCGCGGACCGTGAGCCGCTCCAGCTCGAGGGCGCTGTTGAGCTGTGCCGAGAACCGGGCGTCGAGGGCACCGACGTTGACCGAGTGCTCCACCAGGTGTCGCAGCGCGGCGGGGCTGTGCCCGGCGGCGACCTCGTTGGCCGGCTCCACCCCGACCCGGCGGACCAGGACGTTGGCCGCGGCGTTGAGGACCCGCAGCAGCGGACGGAAGACGGTCAGGAACGCACGCATGGGCAGCGCGAGCAGGGTCGCGGAGCGCTCCGGATGGGCGATCGCCCACGACTTGGGGGCCATCTCCCCGACCACCAGGTGCACGAAGGTGACCACGATCAGCGCCAGGACGAAGCCGACGACGTCGGCAGCGACGAGCGGGAGCCCCCATGCCTCGAACTGCGGGGTCAGCCAGTGGTGCACGGCGGGCTTGCTGATCGCGCCCAGCGCGAGGGTGGCGGCGGTGATGCCCAGCTGCGAACCGGCGAGCAGCAGGGTCAGCTCCGAGGAGCTGCGCAGGGCGGCCCGGGCGGAGCGGCTGCTGGCGGCCGCGTCCTCCAGCCGGTGACGTTTGGCCGCGAGTGCGGCGAACTCCACCGCGACGAAGAACGCGCTGAGCGCGACGATGACCACCGTCGCGGGCAGCACGACCCACGGGCTGTCGCTCATCGGTCGGTCTTCTGGGACGTGGCGCCACTGCGGTCGGGCAGCTCCAGGCGCACCCGCGACGGGACGTGGCGGTCGACGGCGAGCACCTCGATCCGCAGGTACCGGGGGCCGGGTTCGCCCTCGGCGACGAGGTCGGCGAGGTCCGGCGGCAGCTCGACCTCCAGCCGGGTGCCCTCCTCCGGCAGCGCCCCGTGGACGGCGATGACCAGGCCGGCGATCGTCTCGAAGTCGCCCCGGGGCAGGTCGGCGCCCAGGGCGCGCTCGACCTCGTCGACGTGCACGTCGCCCGGCATCTCCCAGACACCGTCCCCCGCGACCGGGACGAACTCGGGGTGCTCGGTGTCATGCTCGTCGGTGATCTCGCCTACGAGCTCCTCGGCGAGGTCCTCGACGGTGATGACGCCGGCGAAGCCTCCGTACTCGTCGATGACGCAGGCGAGCTGATTGTCGGTCTCCGTCAGCCGGCGCAGGGTGTCCGGCAGCGGGCTGAAGGTGGAGACGGCGAGCGGCGGACGGGCGATCGTCGTGACCGCCGCGCTGTCCGGCGCCGGCGTCGTCAGCAGGTCGACCAGGTGCACGACGCCGACGACGTCGTAGGTGTCGGTCGCCAGCACCGGGTACCGCGAGTGCCCCTGCGCCATGAGCGCGCGCAGGTCGCCGAGGGTGTCGGTGTCGGCCACGGTGTCCACCCGCGGCCGCGGGATCATCGCGTGCCCGACGTCCCGGTTCGGGAAGTCCAGGATGCGGTCGAGCATCATCGACAGGTCCGCCGGCAGATCCCCGCTCTCCCGGGAGTCCTCGACGATGTGCTCGAGGTCGCGCGCCGTCGCGGCCTGCTCCACGTCGTGCACCGGCTCGATCCGCAGCGCCTTGAGCAGCAGGTTCGACGCCGCGTCGAAGACGCGGATCAGCCAACCGAACAGCGCCAGGTAGACGACCGTGGACCGCGCCATCCACCGGGCGACGGGCTGCGGCCGGGCGATGGCGAGGTTCTTGGGGAACAGCTCGCCGAAGAGCATCTGGACGACGGTGGAGAACAGCAGGGCCAGCACAGCGCCGACCACGACCGAGATCGCGGTGGGGATGCCGATGCCCCCGAGGAGCGTGCCCAGGGAGTCACCGATCAGCGGCTCGGCGACGTAACCGACGAGCAGCCCGGTGACGGTGATGCCGAGCTGGGCGCCCGACAACATGAAGGAGGTGCGGCGGGTCACGGACAGCGCCCGCTCGGCGGCGGCGTCGCCTTCCTCCGCCCGGGCGCTGAGCTCCGACCGGTCCACCGCCATGAAGGCGAACTCCTGGGCCACGAAGTAGCCCGTCACGACGGTGATGCCCGAGACCACGAGCACACCGGTCAGGAGCGTGAGCACTTCGGTCACCGGCCGCGCACCCCCTCGACGGATCCGGGGGGCACGGCCATGCGTATGTGACTGGTACTCATGTCTCTCTTCGTCGGAACCGGCGGGGGCGGGCAACGCCTCCGCGACGGGTCAACGCCCGACCGGGTTGCGTCGTTCCGCCCGCGCCGGGATCAGGCGGGGTGGGCCCACTCCCCCGTCGCGGCGAAGTGCGCCAGGGTGGCCGTGTGCGGCGCGAGGTCCAGGCGCTGCTGGGCCACCCACTCGTCGGAGTAGTACGTGTGCGCGTACCGCTCTCCCCCGTCGCACAGCAGCGTGACGACGCTGCCGCTGCGTCCGGCCGCCACCATCTCGGCGACCAGCTGGAACGCGCCCCACAGGTTGGTGCCGGTCGAGCCGCCGGCCCGCCGTCCGGTGGCCCGCTCCAGCTCCCGCATCGCCGCCAGCGACGCCGCGTCGGGGACGCAGACCATCCGGTCGACGATCGTCGGCACGAACGACGGCTCCACCCGCGGTCGGCCGATCCCCTCGATCCGCGAGGACAGCCCGGTCGCCGTCGTCAGGTCCCGGTCACGCCAGCCGGGGAAGAACGACGAGCCCTCCGGGTCGACGACGGCGAGCCGGGTGGGCAACCGGCGGTAGCGCAGGTAGCGGCCGATCGTGGCGCTCGTGCCACCGGTCCCCGCACCGACCACGACCCACTCCGGCACCGGGTGGTTCTCCAGCGCGAGCTGGCTGAAGATCGACTCGGCGATGTTGTTGTTGCCCCGCCAGTCGGTCGCCCGCTCGGCGTTGGTGAACTGGTCGAGGTAGTGGCCGCCGCACTCGGCCGCGAGGCGGCGGGCCTCCTCGTAGATGTCCGACGGACGGTCGACGAAGTGGCAGCGGCCGCCGTGGAACTCGATCAGCTCGACCTTCTCCGGGCTGGTCGAGGCCGGCATCACCGCGACGAACGGGAGTCCGAGCATCCGGGCGAAGTAGGCCTCGCTGACCGCCGTCGACCCGCTGGAGGACTCCACGACGGTGGTGCCCTCGGAGATCTGCCCGGAGCACAGGCCGTAGAGGAACAGCGACCGGGCCAGCCGGTGCTTGAGGCTGCCGGTCGGGTGGGTGGACTCGTCCTTGAGGTACAGCTCGACGCCCCACTCGGGCGGCAGCGGGTAGACGAGCAGGTGGGTGTCGGCGCTGCGGCGGGCGTCGGCCTCCACGATCGCCACCGCGCGGTCGACCCAGGCACGGCCACCGGGATCGGAGCGGTCCACGTCCGAGGCGGTGGGAGCCCCCGAGGACGTCACTGCGGCTCCTGCGGGACCACCAGGACGGGGCGCTCCGCGGGGGTGACGGTCACCGCCGCCCCCGGGGTGAGGTCGCCACTGGTGGCGCTGGCCACGTCGACCCGGACCTCCACCCCGTCGGGGAGCGCGACGAGCACCCGGGTCGAGGCTCCGGAGAACGTGCGGGTCACGATCCGCGCCACGCCCGCGGGATCCGCCGTCACGACCAGCGCCTCCGGACGCACGAGCGCGACGACGTCCCGCGACGCGGGGGCCGCACCGGTGACCGGGCGCCGGACGCCGAGCAGGTGCACCTCCCCGCCGGAGAGCTCGGCCGGCACCCGGTTCATCGTGCCGACGAACTCCGCGACGAAGCCCGTCGCCGGCCGCTCGTAGAGCTCGTCGGGGCTCGCCACCTGCTCGAGCCGGCCGCCGCGCATGACCCCGACCCGGTCGGCGACCGACAGGGCCTCGGCCTGGTCGTGGGTGACGAAGACGGTCGTGATCCCGAGTTCGAGCTGGATGCGGCGGATCTCCTCCCGGAGCTGCACCCGCACCTGGGCGTCGAGCGCCGACAACGGCTCGTCGAGCAGCAGCACCTGCGGCGCGACGGCCAGGGCACGGGCGAGCGCCACCCGCTGCTGCTGACCGCCGGAGAGCTGATGGGGATAGCGCGCCGCGCGGTCGGCCAGACCCACCAGCTCGAGGAGCTCGGCCGCGCGTGCGGCCTGCTCCGCCTTCGGGCGCCGCCGGATCCGCAGGCCGAAGCCGACGTTCTCGGCCACGGTCAGGTTCGGGAAGAGGCTGTAGGCCTGGAAGACCATGCCCATGTCGCGTTTGCTCGCCGGAACGCCGGTGATGTCGCGGCCGTCGAGGAGTACCCGCCCGGCATCGGGTGAGTCGAAGCCGGCGATGGCGCGCAGCGCCGTGGTCTTGCCGCAGCCCGAGGGCCCGAGCAGGGCCAGGAACTCGCCGCCGGCGATGTCGAGGTCCAGCCCGTCGAGCGCCACCACGGCGCCGTACCGGCGGGTCAGCCCCTCCAGGCGGATGGGCACCCCCGGGCGTTCACGGAGGTCGGCCGGTCCGGCGGGCCGGGTGGACACGGCAGTCATGAGCTCTCCTTCGTGCCGCGCCGGCGGTCCAGCGCGGAGATCATCAGCAGCAGCACCCAGGTCACGACGAGCGACAGCACCGACACGGCGACCGACAGCTGCGGCTGCGAGCCCGAGATCCGCACGATCCACGTCGGGAACGTCTCGAAGCCCAGGATCGCGGCGATCGTGTACTCCCCCAGGACGAGGGCGAGGGTGAGGAACGAGGCGTTGAGCACCGACGTCCGCAACGCGGGGAGCACCACCGAGACCAGCACCCGGGGCCAGGAGGCACCGAGGTTGCGGGCGGCCTCGGTCAGGGTGCGCAGGTCCGCCCCACGGACACCGGCGTCGAGCGCTCGGTAGACGAACGGCAGCGCGAGGATCACGTAGACGAAGACCAGGATCCAGGGCAGCGCCGGCTCCTGGAGGGCGAAGAAGGCCTCCGCGAGCGGCGTCCCGAAGAAGTAGTCCGGCGCCCAGGCCAGCACGCTGCGGACGCCGACGACCAGGGCGATCGGCGGCAGGACCAGCGGCATGAGCGTGAGCAGCTCGACCGTCGTCCGCAGCCGGGGCAGGCGGAGGTTCACCAGCACGACGGTCGGGACCATGAGCAGCAGGGCGATGGCCACCGTCAGGCCGGCGATGGCCAGGGACCGCGTGAACGCCTCGGCGAAGCCCTCGGCGCCCGGGATCTCGGCATAGGTCCCCAGCGAGACGCCGTCGCGCTCCCGGATGGTGAACCACACCGACGCCGCGATCGGCACCAGGAAGTACAGGCCGAGGACGGCGAGGACGGCGTAGCGCCACGCACCAGAGCCCCGTCGTCCCGACCGGACCGGGGTCTCCGGGGCGACGCTGCCGGCGCCGGCCACCCCTTCGGCGAGGGCCGTCATGCCAGCCACCGCTGCGTGCGGCGCTGGACCCAGGCGTAGAAGACCATCACCAGGCCGACGAGCACGACCATGCCCAGGGCGAGGGCCTTGCCGCGGTTCTCCGAGCCGACGACGACGTCACCGGACAGTGCGTTCGCGATCTGCAGCGTGACCAGCGGGACGCTGCTGCCCACGAGCGCCTTGGCGGTGGCATAGGCGGCGAAGGCCGAGGCGAACAGCAGCATGGTGGCGCCGATGACCGGTGGGGCGAGCACCGGACCGCCGACGTGCCGCCAGTACTGCCACCCCGTGGCCCCGAGGTTGTCCGACGCCTCCCGCCACTGGGGCCGCAGCGCCTCCAGCGCCGGGATGATGGTGAGCACCATCAGCGGGATCAGGAAGTACAGGTAGACCAGCGCTAGTCCGGTCATCGAGAACAGGGTGAAACCGCCCAGCCCGAGCCCGAGCGTGTCGGTCAGCAACGCGGTGACCACGCCGGCGTTGCCGATGGTGGCGAGGAACGCGAACGCCAGGGGGATCCCGCCGAAGTTGGCGAGGACACCGGAGGCGGTGAGCACCAGGCGGCGGAGCAGCCGGCCCCGCCGCGCCCGGAGGACGGCTACGGCCAGCGCCAGGCCGAGCACGGCGCCGAGCACGGCGGTGATCGCCGACAGCTGGAGGCTGCCCACGTAGGCGCGCCGGTAGGGACCCTCGGTGATCGCCTGGATGGAGGCGGTCGACCAGGTCTCCTCGAAGGTGACCGGGTCGGTGGCGCGGAATGCCTCGACCGCCAGGACTCCGATCGGGAGCAGCAGGAAGACCGCGACGTAGAGGAAGAAAGGGAGCGCGCCCAGGACGACGAGCACGCGGCCGCGCCGGCCTCCCCTGCGGGAGACCGGCGCGACGGCGTCCGGGGTGCGATCCGGGGCTGCGGTACTCAGCCGGAGATCTCCGCGTTCCAGCGCTCGGCGACGACCGCCTGGGCCGCGGTCTGCTGCTCGTCGGTCGGGAACTCGACCTCACCGTCGACCTGGGGCAGCGCCGCGAGCGCGTCGGCGTCCGCGGTCCCCGCCTCCTCCATGGCCGGCAGCCGGACCGGGCGGGATCCGCCCTTCAGCCAGATGTTCTGGCCCTCGTCGCTGTACAGGAACTCCTGCCAGAGCCGGGCGGCCGCCGGGTGCGGGGCGAACTTGCTGATGGCCTGGCTGTAGTAGCTGCCGAAGACGCCGTCGGACGGGACGGCGACCTGCCACTCCACGCCGTCGGCGGCGAAGTCCTCGGTGAACGAGGCGTTGAGGTAGTCCCAGTCGATGGAGATCGGGGTCTCGCCGCTCTGGATGGTGGCGGGGGTGATCTCGACCGGGTTGAAGTTCCCGGCGTCCTTGATCTGCTTGAAGAAGTCGATCCCCGGGCCGATGTCGTCGAGGTCCCCGCCGTTGGCCAGGGAGGCCGCCCACACGCCGCTGAACGCCGCGGCGGCCTGCGTCGGGTCACCGTTGAGGGCGACCTGGCCGGCGTACTGCGGGTCGAGCAGGTCCTCGAAGGTGGTCGGGCACTGCGCGATCACCGACGCGTTGCAGCCGATGGAGATGAAGCCGCCGTAGTCGTTGAACCAGTGGCCGTCCGGGTCCTTCTGGTTCTCCGGGATCTCGTCCCAGGTCTCGACCTTGTACGGCGCGAGGAGGTCCTGCGCCTGCGCCTGCCGGGCGAAGGCGGTGCCGAGGTCGAGGACGTCGGGGGCGCGGTCCTGGCCCTTCTGGCTCTCGACGGCGTTGAGCTCGTCCTGGCTGGAGCCGTCGGGGGTGGCGCTGTTGATCTCGATGTCGTACTTCTCGCTGAAGGTGTCGAGCATCTCGCCGTAGTTCGCCCAGTCCGGGGGCAGCGCGATGACGTTGAGCGTCCCCTCCTCCTGCGCGGCCTCGATGAGGGCGTCCATGCCGCCGAAGTCCTCGGCGGAGGTCGCGGTGGCTGCGTCGGAGCCGCCGCCGCCCGAGGATCCGCCGTCGTCGGAGCCGCAGGCGGTGAGCACGAGTCCGGTCGACACGACGACGACCGCGGCTCGCAGGGTGGTTCCTCGCACAGGTCCTCCAGGTAGTGGCGCCGCGCCCGCCCAGTGCCCCGTTGACGCTGGACGGCCGGCGTCGAGATTGTGACGGACCCGAGCGGTTCCGGGGCGGTTACGGCTCGCGAACGTCGGGTGAACCCTCGGCGCAGGTCAGCGCGGCCGGGGTCAGCGGCCGGTGAAGGTCGCCTTGCCGGGACCGCTCTCGAGGAAGGAGCTCATGCCCGTCCGCTGGTCCTCGGTGTCGAACAACTCGGCGAACAGACGCGTCTCCAGCGCCAGGCCCTCGTCGAGGGTGCCCTCCAGGCCCTCCTCGATGGCCCGCTTGGCCGCGGCCAGCGCCAGCGGGGGGCCGGCGGCGAACTTCTTCGCCATCGCCACCGCGGTGGAGTACACCTCGTCGTCGGGGACGACGGCGTCGGCGAGGCCGATCTCGAGGGCCTCTTCCGCACCGACGTGGCGACCGGTGAAGACGAGGTCCTTGGCCTTGGCGGGGCCGACCAGGCGGGCCAGCCGCTGCGTGCCGCCGGCCCCCGGGATGATGCCGAGCTGGATCTCCGGCTGGCCGATCTTGGCGCCGGCGCCGAGCACCCGGAAGTCGGCGCAGAGGGCGAGCTCGTAGCCGCCGCCGAGCGCGTAGCCGGTGATGGCGGCGATGACGGGCTTGGGGATGTGGGCGACCGTCCGGAAGGAGTTCTGCAGCTCGCGTCCCCAGGCGGTCATGCTGCCCGCGTCCAGCTGTGCCATGGCCTTGATGTCGGCGCCGGCGGCGAACACCCGCTCGCCGCCGTAGAGGACGACGGCGCGCACGTCGGCGCGCTCGGACGCCTCCATGGCGGCGGCCCGCACCTCCTGGTGCAGCTGCTCGTTGATCGCGTTCATCTTCGGCCGGTCGAGGCGGATCGTGCCGACCCCGTCCTCGACCTGCAGGCTCACGAACTCAGGCATGGCCGCACCATAGAAGGACCCCGCTGCCCCCCGCACCTCGCTCGCTCGGCGCGGCCCCCGCAGCGGCGCCGTTCCAGCCCGTCACCGTGCGCGGCGGGCGGCGAAGCGGCCGTCGGTGCGGGTCAGCGAGAGCGACAGCCCGAACGTCTCCGACAGCGCCTCGGCGGTGAGGACGTCGCCCGCGGCGCCGGCGGCGACCACCTCTCCCCCGCGCAGCAGCAGCGCGTGGGTGTACCCCGGCGGGATCTCCTCGACGTGGTGGGTGACCAGCACCTGGGCCGGCGCGTAGTGGTACTTCGCGAGATCCGAGAGCCGCGCGACGAGGTCCTCGCGACCACCCAGGTCCAGGCCGGCGCCCGGCTCGTCGAGCAGCAGCAGCTCCGGGTCCGGCATGAGCGCCCGGGCGATCTGGGCGCGCTTGCGCTCCCCCTCGCTGAGCGTGCCGAACGGGCGGTGCGCGTACTGGGCCACACCCCACTGCTCCATGAGCATCCCGGCCCGGGTGAGGTCGTGGACGTCGTACCGCTCGCGCCAGCGGCCCACGACGGCATAGCCCGCCGACACCACGATGTCGCCGGTCGTCTCCGACGGCGGGATGCGCTGCGCGAGCGCCGCGCTCGTGATGCCGATGCGGGGACGCAGCTCGAAGACGTCCACCGCGCCGAGGGTCTCGCCGAGCAGCCGCACCTCGCCACGGGTGGGATGCATCTGCGCCGACGCCAGCTGCAGCAGGGTGGTCTTGCCGGCGCCGTTCGGGCCGAGGATCACCCACCGGTGGTCGGCCTCGACGGTCCAGTCGACGCCACGGAGGAGGAAGTTGTCCCCCCGTACGACGTCGACCCCGGTCATCCGGACGACCGCCTCGTCAGCGGCTGCACTCGACACGCCCCCCATCCAACCAACACGGCACGTCGACCCTGCGCGTGCAGGGGCTCCGGACTTGGCACGATCGCTGCGTGACCGGACACAGCTGGAGCGGACCAGGCAGCGACCCCGGCCGTGAGGTGCTGCCCGGCAGCCCCGCGCCGCTCGGCGCGCTCTGGGACGGGACCGGCACGAACTTCGCGCTCTGGTCCGCGGGCGCACACGCGGTGGACCTCTGCCTGTTCGACCCCGACGGCACCGAGCACCGGCACCGCCTCGAGGAGACCACCCACCAGGTGTGGCACGGCCGGCTGCCCGGCGTCGGCCCGGGGCAGCGCTACGGCTACCGCGTGCACGGCCCCTACGACCCCGCCGCCGGCCTCCGGCACAACCCGGCCAAGCTGCTCCTGGACCCCTACACCCGCGCCGTCGACGGCGACCTGTCGCTGCACCCGTCGCTCTTCGGCTACACCGGGGAGGGTGGCGACGGCGGTCCGTGCGACCAGGACTCGGCTCCGCACGTGCCCCGCGGCGTCGTCGTCCACGACCCGTTCCCGTGGGACGGCGACCGTCCGCTGCGCACCCCGTGGTCGGACACCGTCATCTACGAGGTGCACGTCAAGGGGGCGACGGCGGCGCACCCGGACGTGCCGCCGCACCTGCGCGGCACCTACGCCGGCCTCGCCCACCCGGCGTTCGTGCAGCACCTGCAGTCCCTCGGCGTCACGGCGGTGGAGCTGCTCCCGGTGCACCACTTCGTCAGCGAGCCGCACCTGCTCCGCCGCGGGCTGACCAACTACTGGGGCTACAACACCCTCGGCTACTTCGCGCCGCACGCCGCCTACAGCTCCTCGGGCAGCGGCGGCGGCCAGGTCCTCGAGTTCAAGACCATGGTCAAGGAGCTGCACGCGGCGGGCATCGAGGTCATCCTCGACGTCGTCTACAACCACACCGCCGAGGGCGACCACACCGGCCCGACGCTGTCCTTCAAGGGCATCGACAACCCCGGCTACTACCGGCTCGACGGCGCCAACCGGGCGCGGTACACCGACTACACCGGCTGCGGGAACACCCTCGACGTCCGCCGCCCGTCGGTGCTCGGGCTGCTCATGGACTCGCTGCGGTACTGGGTCACCGAGATGCACGTCGACGGGTTCCGGTTCGACCTCGCCTCGGCGCTCGCCCGCTCGATGCACGACGTCGACCGGCTGTCGGCCTTCTTCGACGTCGTCCACCAGGACCCCGTCGTCAGCACCGTGAAGCTCATCGCCGAGCCGTGGGACGTCGGTCCCGGTGGCTACCAGGTGGGCAACTTCCCGCCGCCGTGGACGGAGTGGAACGGCAAGTACCGCGACACCGTCCGCGACGTCTGGTCCGGTGCGCACGTCGGCGTCCGGGACCTCGCCTACCGGCTGACCGGTTCCTCGGACCTCTACCGCTCCGACGGCCGGCGGCCCTTCGCGAGCATCAACTTCATCACCGCCCACGACGGGTTCACGATGGCCGACCTGGTCACGTACGAGCACAAGCGCAACGAGGCCAACGGCGAGGACAACCGGGACGGCGAGAGCCACAACCGGAACTGGAACTGCGGCGTCGAGGGCCCGAGCACCGATCCGGAGATCGAGAGCCTGCGGGCCCGGCAGGTCCGGAACCTGCTGACCACCCTCCTGCTCTCCACCGGCGTGCCGATGCTGACGGCAGGCGACGAGCTGGGCCGCACGCAGCAGGGCAACAACAACGCCTACTGCCAGGACAACGAGCTGTCCTGGATCGACTGGAAGGACGTCGACGAGGACCTGCGCGCCTTCGTCACACGGCTGGTCCGGCTGCGGCGGTCGGCGCCGGTGCTCCGGCAGGAGGCCTTCTTCGAGGGGCACGAGATCCCGGGGTCCGGCGGCACCCGCGACCTCGCGTGGTTCGCCCCGGACGGCGGTCAGCTGACGACGCAGGACTGGTTCGACACCGGCCTGCAGACGCTCGGCATGTACCTGGACGGCCGGGGCATCCGGCACCGCGACGAGCACGGCCGGCCCGTCGTCGACGACTCCTACCTGGTGCAGCTGCACGCCGGCCCCGAGCCGGTGACGGTGCAGCTGCCGGACGCGCCCTGGGCCGACGGCTACGAGCTCGTCGTCTCCACGGAGTACGCGACCGGCGCCCCGCCCGAGACGACGATCATCGCCCCCGGCCCGGTGGAGCTCCCCGGCCGCTGCGTCTGGGTGCTCCGCGTCGTCCGGAGGCCATGAGGGCAGAGCGCACTGAGGCCCCGTTCCAGGGCTCGGAACGGGGCCTCAGCGCACTTCGTCTGGGTGCTGCTACTCGGTGGGCTGCTCGAAGGTGATGACGGTCCAGCCGAGGAGCAGGCGGTCGCCGTCGGAGAGCGGGTGGGCGACGCCCGGCTCGAGCTGGGTCCACTCGGTGGCCTCGGGACCGGCGACGTGCGTGCCGTTGAGCGAGCCGAGGTCGACGAGGGCCACCTCGCTGCCCGAGCGCTGCAGTGCGGCGTGCGCCGACGACAGCACGTTCTGGGTGTCGGCGATCGGCACCGGGCGGGCGCCGCCGTTGGTGACCATCTCGTGGTTGTCGGGGCGACGGCCCAGCACGATGTCCTCGTCGACGGTCACGACCATGCCGTCGTCGAAGCGCAGCACCGGGGCGGCCGCCTTGTCCGGCCGCCAGAACGCGGTCTGCTCGCCGGAGTCAGGAGCGGCCGACATCCGGCTGGACCCCGAACCGAAGCCGGCGTCGGACCCGGCGGTGAAGGACGAGGGGCTCGCGGTGGCCGGCGGCACGGCCGACGAGGACGACGGCGCGGGCGCGGCCAGCTGCAGCATCGCACCGGACCCCGGGACGGTGCCGTCGACGAGGTCGAAGGCGACACCCGGCGGCATCTGCGGTGCGGCCTGGCCGGGACCGACGTACAGGGTCTGGCCGAGCTGGAACCCGGAGGCGAGCGTGCCGCCCTCCACGGCAGAGCCGGACACGGGGACCCCGTCGACGGCCGGCTGCCCCTTGCCCGACCAGAGGGCGACGCCGGTGCCGGTGCCACCCGTCGTGTCGGCGATCACGAGGGCGAAGGACGCGGAGCCGTGGGCGAGCGAGCTCACCTGGCCGGCGACGGCGGCGAGTACCCGGTCCGCCCCGGGACCCGACACGCCCAGGCAGGCGTGGAGGGCCGCGACGAGGGCGGGTGAGCCCGGGGCGTCGACCCAGAGCAGTCCGCCGCCGCGACGCGCGACGACGGAGTCTCCAGGGAGTACTTCACAGCGGTCTGGCATGGCGTCCAGCCTAGTGATCGACACAGGATCCGCGCGGCCTGGCGATGCCGCCACGCCGGGGTGTCACCACGTTCTGCGAGGTAGATGGGACGTACGAGGTTCGAGTGTCTGGTGCACAACGTTCATGCGCTGCTCACCACACCGAGCTCCGCCGGGTCTGCCATGCGCGCCGAGTGCGGGAGTACACGCACCGTGTAACCGAAAGCGCCCGTCCGCTCCAGTGGGACGGTGGCCGTGAACCAGTGCCGCGAGCCGTCGGTCTGCTCGTGGGCCATGGGGACGCTCGTCACGTCGTGCAGACCGTCGGCGTCGTCCACGCGGCCGTAGGCCGCCTGCACCTCGACGTCGCCCGGGGTGAGGCCCGGCAGCTCGACCTCGGCCCGCAGGGCCAGGGTCGTGCCGATCTCCGGGGTGTCCCCCGCGCCGGTGGCCTCGACGTGCGCCACCCGCACCGTCTGCCAGTTCCCGAGCAGGTGCGACCGCCAGGCGGCCTCCTCCCGCGCGGGCGTGTAGCCGTCCCCGGCCATGGCCCGCGCCGAGCCGGCGGCCGGGACGTAGAGCCCCTGCACGTAGTCGCGCACCATGCGGGTGGCGAGCACCTTGGGGCCGGTCTCCCGGAGCGTGTGCCGGACCATCTCCACCCAGCGCGCCGGGACGCCGTTGGCGTCCCGCTCGTAGAACCGCGGCTGGACCTGGTTCTCGAGCAGGTCGTAGATGGCCCGCGCCTCGACCTCGTCGCGCCGGTCGGGGTCGCTGACGCCGTCGGCGGTCGGGATCGCCCACCCGTTCTGGCCGTCGAACCACTCGTCCCACCACCCGTCCCGGATGGACAGGTTCAGCCCGCCGTTGAGCGCGGCCTTCATGCCGGACGTGCCGCACGCCTCGAGCGGGCGCAGCGGGTTGTTCAGCCAGACGTCGCAGCCCCAGTAGAGGTAGCGCGCCATCCCGATGTCGTAGCCGGGCAGGAACGCGATGCGGTGCCGGATCTCCGGGTCGTCGGCGAAGTCGACCATCTCCTGGATGAGCTTCTTGCCGCCGTCGTCCGCCGGGTGGCTCTTGCCGGCGATGATCAGCTGGATCGGCCGCTCGGGGTCCAGCAGCAGTGCCTTGAGCCGGGCGGGGTCGCGCAGCATCAGCGTCAGCCGCTTGTAGGACGGCACCCGGCGCGCGAAGCCGATCGTCAGGACGTCGGGGTCGAACGCGGTGTCGGTCCAGCCCACCTCGCCCTCGGTGGCGCCGCGGGAGAGGGCCGTCTCGCGGATCCGCCGGCGGACCTCGTCGACCAGCCGCGAGCGCAGCGTCCGCCGGATGCTCCACAGGTCGGCGGCCGCGATCTTGTCCACGCCGTCGAAGTGGACGGGCCCGTCGACGTCCACCGGGTCACCCTGGCTGGAGGTCTGGGTGCCCATCTCGACCAGCTCGCGGGCGGTCCACGTCGGCGCGTGCACACCGTTGGTGATCGAGCCGATCGGCACGTCGCCCTCGTCGAAGCCCGGCCACAGGTCGGAGAACATCCCCCGGCTGACGTGCCCGTGCAGCCGGCTCACGCCGTTGGCCCGCTGGCCCAGCCGCAGGCCCATGTGGGCCATGTTGAACTTCGACGGGTCCTCCTCGGCGCCGAGGACGAGCAGGTCGTGCATCGGCACGCCGAAGCCGGCGAAGTAGCGCTCGATCAGCGCCTTCGGGAAGCGGTCGATACCGGCCGGGACCGGCGTGTGGGTGGTGAACACCGTGCCGGCGCGCACCGCCTGCAGCGCCTCCGGGAAGGACAGCCCGTGGGCCTCGGAGAGCTCGCGGATGCGCTCGATGCCCTGGAAGCCGGCGTGGCCCTCGTTGGCGTGGAACACCTCGGGCAGAGGGGTGCCGGTCAGCCCGCAGTAGGCGCGGACGGCCCGCACGCCACCGATGCCCAGCAGCATCTCCTGCCGGAGGCGGTGGTCCTCGTCGCCGCCGTACAGCCGGTCGGTGACCAGCCGCTCGCCGGGTGCGTTCTCCTCGATGTCGCTGTCGAGCAGCAGCAGCGTCACCCGGCCCACCTGGGCCCGCCAGACGTGGGCGTAGAGGGTCCGGCCCTCGGGCAGCGGCACGGTGATGACGGCGGCAGAGCCGTCGGGCTCGCGGAGCAGCTTCACCGGCAGGCCGTGCGGGTCCAGCGAGGGGTAGTGCTCGAGCTGCCAGCCGTCGGCCGACAGGCCCTGCGTGAAGTAGCCGGCCCGGTAGAGCAGCCCGACGCCGATCAGCGGGACGCCGAGGTCGGAGGCGGCCTTGAGGTGGTCACCCGCCAGGATGCCGAGGCCACCGGAGTACTGCGGCAGCACCTCGGTGATACCGAACTCCGCGGAGAAGTAGGCGATGCTCTTCGGCGCCTCGGCACCCAGCGACTGGTACCAGCGCGGCGTCGACAGGTACTCGTCGAGGTCGTCGACGGCGTCCTGCAGCCGGCGGACGAAGCGGCGGTCCTTGGCGAGCGCAGCGAGCCGCTCGGCCGACACCTCCCCCAGCGCCCGTACCGGGTCGCCGCCGCAGCTCTGCCAGAGCCCCGGGTCCAGGGTCTCGAAGAGGTCGCGGGTCTCCGGGTGCCAGGACCACCGGAGATTCATCACGAGCTGGGACAGGGGCGTCAGGGGTTCGGGCAGCGCCGCACGGACGGTGAACCGACGAAGAGCACGCACCGGCCGAGACTAACCAGCCGACGGCGTACCGCCAGGGGAACGGCAGAACAATCCCGAGCACCTGCGTCACCGCCCCGACGGGTGAGGTCCGTGGGACGCGAGGGGAGCCGAGGTGCTCGTGGGACGGGACCTCAGTAGCGTGGTGGGTGATGACTGGCCGCGCTGACCTCCGCCTCGGCATCTCCGATGTCGCCCCCGTCGTGTCCTGCGGGTCCTTCTCCGCCCGAGCCGTGGTGGGTGAGCACCTGCCCATCACGGCAACCGTCTTCCGCGAGGGCCACGACGCCGTCGCCGCGAACGTCGTGTGGACCGCGCCCGGCGAGGACGACGCGAAGAGCCCGTTCGTCCGGATGGCGAAGCTGCCGCCCGAGCCGGACCGCTGGATCGCCGGCGTCGTCCCCGACCGCGAGGGCCGGTGGACGTTCCGCATCGAGGCGTGGAGCGACCCGCTGGAGACGTGGAAGCACGCCGTCGAGGTGAAGGTGGAGGCCGGCCAGGGCGCCGAGGAGCTCGCCAACGACCTCGAGGAGGGCGCCCGCCTGCTCGACCGGGTCGCGGCGGATGCGGACCCCGACTGGCGCGACCGGGTCACCGCCGCTGCCGCCGCCCTGCGCGACGAGGCCCAGGAGCTGACCGTGCGCATCGCCCCGGCTCTCGCCGCGGGCCTGCAGAAGTACCTGCGGGAGCACCCGGTGCGCGAGCTGGTCACCCGCTCGCAGGAGTACGAGATCTGGGTCGACCGCCGCGAGGCGCTCTACGGCTCCTGGTACGAGTTCTTCCCCCGGTCGGAGGGCCCGGTCGTCGGGGGCAAGCCGACGCACGGCACGTTCGCCACCGCGGCCGACCGGCTCCCCGCCATCGCCGACATGGGCTTCGACATCGTCTACCTGCCGCCGATCCACCCGATCGGCACGGTGAACCGCAAGGGACCCAACTCGTCGCAGTTCCCGGGCGGCAACCCGCACGAGATCGGGCCGGACGACGTCGGCTCGCCCTGGGCCATCGGCAGCGCCGAGGGCGGCCACGACGCCGTGCATCCGCAGCTGGGCACCATGGCCGACTTCCGGGCCTTCGTGGCCCGTACCCGCGAACTCGGCATGGAGATCGCGCTGGACTTCGCGCTGCAGGCGGCCCCGGACCACCCGTGGGTCGAGGCCCACCCGGAGTGGTTCACCACCAAGCCCGACGGCACGATCGCCTACGCCGAGAACCCGCCGAAGAAGTACCAGGACATCTACCCGGTCAACTTCGACAACGACCCCGAGGGCTTCTACGCCGAGTGCCTGCGGGTTGTCCGGGTGTGGATCGAGGCCGGCGTCAAGATCTTCCGCGTCGACAACCCGCACACCAAGCCGCTGAACTTCTGGCACTGGCTGATCTGGGAGGTCAAGAAGACCGATCCCGACGTGCTGTTCCTGGCCGAGGCGTTCACCCGGCCGGCGATGATGCACCAGCTGGCGCGCATCGGGTTCACCCAGTCCTACACGTACTTCACGTGGCGGACCGAGCGCGACGAGCTCGAGGACTACGGCCGCGAGCTCGCCACGAACAGCCACTACATGCGGCCGAACTTCTTCGTCAACACCCCGGACATCCTCCACGAGTCGCTGCAGTTCGGCGGCCCGCCGATGTTCAAGATCCGGGCCGTCCTCGCGGCGATGATGAGCCCCACCTGGGGCGTCTACTCCGGGTTCGAGCTCTTCGAGCACGTCGCGGTCAAGCCCGGCAGCGAGGAGTACCTCGACAGCGAGAAGTACTCGCTGCGCCCGCGCGACTGGGAGGCGGCCGAGGCCTCCGGTCGGAGCCTCGCGCCCTACCTGCGCCGGCTCAACGGGATCCGGCGCGCGCACCCGGCCCTGCAGCAGTTGCGCACGCTGCGCTTCCACTCGGTCGACAACCCGAACCTGCTCTGCTTCTCCAAGACCGACCCCGGGTCGCAGGACGCGGTGATCGTCGTGGTGAACCTGTCCAGCCACAACGCCCAGATCGGGACGACGTCGCTGGATCTGCCCACGCTGGGGCTGGACTGGCACGAGCGGTTCGGCGTGACGGACGAGATCACCGGCGCCCACTACGACTGGGGCCAGTTCAACTACCTGGAGCTGGACCCCTACCGGGAGCCGGCCCACGTCTTCGCGGTCTCCCTCCCGCGTCCGGTGCAGTTCCCGCCGCCGGTCGCATAGCTCCTCCTCCCCGACCGCACCTGCTATCCCGAACGAGGTCTGTCCCTCCCGATGACCGTTCCCGTCCCCGACTTCCCCGAGTCCCGGTCCGCTCTCCCCCCGCCCGGCACGGACCCCGAGTGGTTCAAACGTGCGGTCTTCTACGAGGTCCTGGTGCGGGGCTTCGCCGACAGCAACGCCGACGGCGTCGGCGACATCCGCGGCATGATCGACAAGCTCGACTACCTGCAGTGGCTCGGGGTGGACTGCCTGTGGCTCCCGCCCTTCTTCGCCTCCCCACTGCGCGACGGCGGCTACGACGTCAGCGACTACACCGCCGTCCTGCCGGAGTTCGGCGACATCGAGGACTTCCGCGAGTTCCTCACCGAGGCCCACGCCCGCGGCATGCGCGTGATCATCGACTTCGTCATGAACCACACCTCGGACCAGCACCCGTGGTTCCAGGCCAGCCGCAGCGATCCCGACGGCCCCTACGGCGACTTCTACGTCTGGGCCGACGACGACACCGGCTACGCCGACGCCCGCATCATCTTCGTCGACACCGAGAGCTCGAACTGGACGTTCGACCCGGTGCGCAAGCAGTACTTCTGGCACCGCTTCTTCTCCCACCAGCCCGACCTCAACTTCGAGAATCCGGCGGTGCAGGAGGCGATCATCGACGCCCTGCGCTTCTGGCTGGACCTGGGCATCGACGGCTTCCGCCTCGACGCCGTCCCCTACCTCTTCGAGGAGGAGGGGACCAACTGCGAGAACCTGCCGCGGACCCACGAGTTCCTCAAGCACGTGCGCAAGGTCGTCGACGCCGACTACCCCGACACCGTGCTGCTCTGCGAGGCCAACCAGTGGCCGGCCGACGTCGTCGAGTACTTCGGTGAGAACGGCGACGAGTGCCAGATGGCGTTCCACTTCCCGGTGATGCCGCGCCTGTTCATGGCCGTGCGCCGCGAACAGCGCTTCCCGATCTCGGAGATCATGGCGCAGACGCCGGACATCCCCGACAACTGCCAGTGGGGCGTCTTCCTCCGCAACCACGACGAGCTCACGCTCGAGATGGTCACCGACGAGGAACGCGACTACATGTGGGACGAGTACGCCAAGGACCCCCGCATGAAGGCCAACATCGGCATCCGCCGCCGGTTGGCCCCGCTACTGGACAACGACACCAACACCCTGGAGCTGTTCAACGCGCTCCTGCTGTCGCTGCCGGGGTCGCCGGTCCTCTACTACGGCGACGAGATCGGCATGGGGGACAACATCTGGCTCGGTGACCGGGACGGCGTCCGGACCCCGATGCAGTGGACGCCCGACCGCAACGGCGGCTTCTCCACCGCCGACCCGCAGCGGATGTACCTGCCGCTCAACCAGGACCCGGTCTACGGCTACCAGGTCACCAACGTCGAATCGCAGCTGCGCAACACCAACTCGCTGCTGCAGTGGCTGCGCCGGATGATCCAGGTCCGCAACGAGCACCCGACGTTCGGCCTGGGCACGTTCGAGGAGATCGGCTCGCGCAACCCGACGGTGCTGTCGTTCGTGCGCCGCTTCGGCGACGACGTCGTCCTCTGCGTGAACAACCTGTCCCGCTTCCCGCAGCCGGTGGAGCTGGACCTGCGCCAGTTCGAGGGCTACACGCCGATCGAGCTGACCGGCCGGGTGGAGTTCCCGCAGATCGGCGTCCTGCCCTACATGCTCACCCTCGCCGGCCACGGCTTCTACTGGTTCGAGCTGTCGAAGCCGGCACCGGAGGCCACCGAGGACCACGAGGAGTGGGAGAACGCCACCTCCAGCTCCGTGGCCGACTCCCTCCTGGCAGCCGGGCTCGTGTCCGCTGCCGAGGAGACGCCGGGCGACACCACCGACCGCGACTCGGGAGACGACCGATGAAGGCACTCACCGACCTGTTCCGCGAATGGATGCCGCACCAGCGGTGGTTCGGCAGCAAGGGCCGCGAGTGGGCCGACGTCACCGAGGACGGCTTCTTCCTGGACCGGGGCAACCCGGTGGTGTCCGTCCACCGGGTGCGGGTCGCCTATGCCGACGGCGGCAAGGAGACCTACCTGGTCCCCCTGTCCTGGCGCGACCATCCCGTCGAGGAGCTGGAGTCGGCGCTCGTCGGCGCGGTGGCCAACGACGGCCGGGAGACCTACGCCTACGACGCGCTGCGCGACCGGGAGGCCACGACGCCCTGGCTGATCCACCTGGTCAACGCGTCGACCGTCGGCCCCATGCACTTCCACCCCGCCGGCGTCGCCTACATCCCCGAGGGTCTGCCCGGCGACATCGTGTCCGGCGAGCAGAGCAACACCTCGCTGATCTACGGGCAGGAGGCCATCCTCAAGGTCTTCCGGCGGCTCGAGCCCGGCCTCAACCCCGACGTCGAGGTGCACGACGCGCTGCGTCAGGCGGAGAACAAGCACATCGCCCCGCTGTTGGGCCACATCGCGATCGACGACCCCGACCCCGCCAACGCGCAGGCGACCGTGGCGATGCTGCAGACGTTCGTGCCCAACGCCAGCGACGGCTGGCGGCTGGCCACGGCGAGCGTCCGCGACCTGTACGCCGAGGGCGACCTGCACGCCGACGAGGTCGGCGGCGACTTCGCCGGCGAGAGCGAACGGCTGGGGGCGGCCACCGCGTCGGTGCACGCCGACATGGCGAAGGTGCTCCCGACCGAGCCGGCCGACGAGAGCTGGTACGCGGCGGTCGCCGCGCAGATGGACGAGCGGCTGACCGCGGCGATCGAGATCGTCCCGCAGCTGGCCGAGCACGCCGAGGGCCTGCGCGCGCTCTACGCCTCGGTGGCCGACAGCCGGGAGCCGGTCCTCCGGCAGCGGGTGCACGGCGACCTCCACCTCGGTCAGGTGCTCCGCACCGCGACCGGCTGGATCGTGCTCGACTTCGAGGGCGAACCGGCCCGGCCCCTGGCCGCCCGGCGCGAGCTGGACAGCCCGCTGCGCGACGTGGCCGGCATGCTGCGCAGCTTCGACTACGCCGCGCGGCACATGCTCGTCGAGCAGCCCGACGACGCGCAGCGCGCCTACCGCGCGCAAGAATGGGCGGCCCGCAACCGGGCGGCCTACTGCACCGGCTACTCCACCGCCAGCGGCCTGGACCCGTGCGGCGAATCACCACTCCTTCGGGCGTTCGAGGCGGACAAAGCGGTTTACGAGTGCGTCTACGAGGCACGGAACCGTCCGCACTGGCTGATGATCCCGCTGAACTCCCTGTCCCGACTGACCGGGCCGCGGTCGACCAGCAGCGAGTGACGCCCGCTCACGCAGGACCCCGAGCACTACAGAGGACGGCGAGACGATGACGAGCGACGAGCGAGGCACCGCCGACAACGGCCAGGTGGCCGACAAGGACGACCTGCAGCGGGCCGTCGAGGAGCGGGTCGCCGCGGCGGAGGCCGCCGCCGGCACCGAGCCGGTCGTGAACGCGTCACCGGCCAAGAAGGCCGCCAAGCGGACGACGACGAAGAAGGCGCCGGCCGCCAAGAAGGCCGCAGCCACGACCGACAAGGCGCCGGCGAAGAAGGCACCTGCGAAGCGGGCGCCGGCCAAGCGCGCGGTCACGCGGGCGACCCCGCAGCCCGCCGACGAGGACAGCCCGGTCACCGCCAACCCGGTGGTCGCCCCGGCGCCGATCGCCGAGCCGGGCGACCCGGCCGGCGCAGCTGCCCCGCAGCCCGAGGCGCCGAGCGCCGACCCGGCGCAGCCCGACAACCCGCAGGCGCCGGGCCAGGGCGAGAGCCGGGACGCAGCAGCGGCTCCGGGGGCGACCGTCGAGCCGGCCGCGGACGCACCCGGAGGGGCAGCCGCCCAGGACCCGACCCCCGCGGACGTCTCCGCGGGCGACGTCACCTCCGCCGCCCCCTCCCCGGAGGGCGGCACGGGCCCCGCGACGACGAGCCGCGAGGTCACCGACGAGGAGCTGCAGGCGATCGTCGACGGGTGGTCCCGCGATCCCCACGGCATCCTCGGCGCGCACGAGGTCGGCCAGGAGTGGGTCGTGCGGACGCTGCGTCCCGACGCGGTCTCGGTCGCCGTCGTCGACGAGGACGGCAGCCGGTACGACGCCCGGCGGCTCCACGAGGGCGGCATCCACGAGGCGACGCTGCCCCGCCAGCCCGGTGACTACCGGATCGAGGTCGTCTACCCCGACGGTCAGGGCGGGACGAGCACCCACACGGTGGACGACCCCTATCGCTGGATGCCGACCCTCGGGCCGGTCGACGAGCACCTCATCCGCGAGGGCCGGCACGAACGGCTGTGGGAGGTGCTGGGCGCACACGTCCGGAGCTACGACACCCCCCGGGGCGCCGTCGAGGGCGTCTCCTTCGCCGTGTGGGCGCCCAATGCCCGCGGTGTGAAGGTGACCGGCGACTTCGACTACTGGGAGGCCCGCGCCTACCCCCTGCGGTCGCTGGGCTCCTCCGGCGTCTGGGAGATCTTCATCCCCGGCGTGCAGGTCGGGAGCCGGTACCGCTTCCACATCCTGGGCGCCGACGGCACCTGGCGGGAGAAGTCCGACCCCATGGCGTTCGCCACGGAGGTGCCCCCGCTGAACGCCTCCGTCGTCACCCGGTCCACCTACGAGTGGGCCGACGACGCCTGGCTGGAGCAGCGCGCCGAGGTGGGCTGGCACGAGCGTCCGATGAGCGTGTACGAGGTGCACGTCGGGTCCTGGCGGCAGGGGTTGTCCTACCGCGAACTGGCCGACGAGCTCATCGAGTACGTGGTGTCGGCCGGGTTCACCCACATCGAGTTCATGCCGCTGGCCGAGCACCCGTTCGGCGGGTCGTGGGGGTACCAGGTCACTTCCTACTACGCCCCGACGTCGCGGTACGGCAGCCCGGACGACCTCCGCTACCTGATCGACCGGGCCCACCAGGCCGGCGTCGGCGTCATCGTGGACTGGGTGCCGGCGCACTTCCCGAAGGACGAGTGGGCGCTCGCCCGCTTCGACGGCACCCCGCTCTACGAGCACGGTGACCCGCGCCGCGGCGAGCAGCTGGACTGGGGCACGCTCGTCTTCGACTTCGGTCGCTCCGAGGTGCGCAACTTCCTGGTCGCCAACGCCCTGTACTGGTGCAAGGAGTTCCACATCGACGGCATCCGCGTCGACGCGGTCGCCTCGATGCTCTACCTGGACTACTCGCGCACCGAGTGGCTGCCCAACGAGTTCGGCGGCCGGGAGAACCTCGAGGCGGTCGCGTTCCTGCAGGAGATGAACGCGACGGTCTACCGCGAGGTGCCGGGCGTGATGACCATCGCCGAGGAGTCGACGTCGTGGCCGGGCGTCACCCGCCCGACCCACCTCGGGGGCCTGGGCTTCGGCTTCAAGTGGAACATGGGCTGGATGCACGACTCCCTCGACTACGTCGAGCGCGAGCCGGTGTACCGCAACTACCACCACGGCCAGCTGACGTTCTCGATGATGTACGCGTACTCGGAGAACTTCGTCCTGCCGATCAGCCACGACGAGGTCGTCTACGGCAAGGGCTCCATGCTCCGGAAGATGCCCGGCGACCGCTGGCAGCAGCTGGCCAACCTGCGCGCCTACCTGGCCTACATGTGGGCGCACCCCGGCAAGCAGCTGCTGTTCATGGGGTCGGAGTTCGCCCAGGACTCCGAGTGGGCCGAGAGCCGGTCGCTGGACTGGTGGCACCTCGACGACCCCGCCCACCGCGGGATCCTGCAGCTGGTGACCGATCTCAACAGCCGCTACAAGGAGGTCGACGCCCTCTGGTCGCTCGACGTCGACCCGAGCGGCTTCCAGTGGATCGACGCCAACGACGCCACCGGCAACGTGCTGTCGTTCCTCCGCTACGGCAAGCCCGCCAAGGAGGGCGCCCAGCCGGGTGGAGGCGACGAGCCGGCCGCCGGCTCCGCGCTCGCCTGCGTCGTGAACTTCTCCGGCTCGGCACACCACGGCTACCGCATCGGGCTCCCCCGCCCGGGCCACTGGCGAGAGGTGCTCAACACCGACGCCGAGGGCTACGGCGGCTCGGGGGTCGGCAACCTCGGGGGGATCCAGGCCGAGGACGAGCCCTGGCACGGCCAGCCCTACTCGGCGACCGTGGCCGCTCCCCCGCTGGGCACCGTCTGGTTCCTGCACGAAGGCTGAGGCGAGGTCGGTCCCGCGAGGGTCCCCGGCGCCGTCGAGGCGCCGGGGACTCCCGCCGGGGCCCGCCACCAGGCATCCTGTGGCGGCAGCCGTTCGCGCGGGCCGCCCAGTGCGGGCCGGGCCCCTCAGACAGGGAGAACCAGTCGCAGATGAGGTCGGTCCTGCGCCGCGCCGTGCCCGCCGTCCTCGTGGGACTGCTGCTCACGGCCTGCTCCACCGAGGTCGTTGCCGGGCAGGCGTCCCCCGGAGCCGGCGAACCCGTCGACGTGACCGCCGACGAGTTCCCCATCACGGGGTCGACCGACGAGCCGATCGACCAGTTCGCCCGCAACGCGCTCGCCGACGTGGAGACCTTCTGGACGGAGGGCTACCCGGAGTTCTTCGGGGAGGACTACACCCCCCTCGAGGGCGGCTACTTCTCCGTCGACGCCGACGCCGTCGACGAATCGGCGTACCCCGAGACCGGCATCGGCTGCGAAGGGTCGCCCACCGCACCGGAGGACGTCGCGGGCAACGCCTTCTACGACCCCACCTGCGACGTCATCGCCTACGACCGGACCCTGCTGGAGGAGCTCGCCGGCGACTACGGGCGGTTCCTGGTGCCGGTGGTCATGGCGCACGAGTTCGGCCACGCGATGCAGGGCCGGTTCGGCTTCGCCGAGCGCGGCATCCAGGACGAGACGCAGGCCGACTGCTTCGCCGGCGCCTGGACGGCCTGGGTCGCCGCCGGCGAGGCCCAGCACGTCTCCATCCGCACTCCGGAGCTGGACGACGTCATCCGCGGGTTCCTGCTGCTGCGCGACGACGTCGGCAGCGATCCGGACGACGTCCAGGCGCACGGCTCCTACTTCGACCGGGTGTCGGCCTTCTACGAGGGGTTCGACGGCGGACTGGGCCCGTGCCGAGACGCCTACGGTCCCGACCGCCTGTTCACGGCCGCGGAGTTCGACGACGACCGGGACTCCCTCAACCAGGGCAACGCGCCGTTCGACCAGGCGGTGGGCTTCGTCAGCGACACCCTGCCGGTCTTCTACGGCGAGGTCTTCCCCGCCGCGTTCGGCACCGACTTCGAGCCGCCGACGATCGAGGGCTTCCAGGGCACTGCTCCCGAGTGCGAGGGCCTGGAGGACCGCGACCTCGGCTACTGCGCCGAGGACAACACCGTCTACGTGGACGAGACCGACCTGGTCACGCCGGCCTACGACGACATCGGCGACTTCGCGCTGACGACGGCCGTCTCGCTCCCGTACTCCCTGGCCGTCCGCGACCAGGCGGGGCTGTCGATCGACGACGGGGCGGCCACGCGGTCCGCCGTCTGCCTGACCGGCTGGTACCAGGCCCAGTGGTTCAACGGCGCGTTCGACGACTACGCCCTGATCAGCCCCGGTGACATCGACGAGGCCGTGCAGTTCCTGCTGACCTACGGCGTCGACCCCCAGGTGTTCCCGAACCTGGACGCCTCCGGCTTCGAGCTCGTCGGCGCGTTCCGCACCGGTTTCCTCCAGGGCGGAGAGGCCTGCGAGCTCGAGCGGTAGAGGGTTTGGCGGCGACCCGGAACGCCGATGCACCGGGGATGTCCCGTCTTCCGCGGCGCCGGCTGCTGGCCGCGCTGCTGGCCGTCACGACCCTCGGCCTGACCGGCTGCGCCACGATCGTGATCGGCGAGCCGGAGGTCCAGCGCGACCGCCCGCCGGGCAGCGACCCCGGCGTGGTGGTGGGCGCCGACGGCGACGAGATCGACCAGCTCGCCGGCGACGCGCTCGCCGACCTGGAGGACTACTGGTCGCAGCAGCTGCCCGAGGTCTTCGGCACGGAGTTCCTGCCGCTGCAGGGTGGCTACTTCAGCGTCGACCCCGGGGCCATCGACCCCGCGCAGTACCCGCAGGGCGTCGGCTGCGGTTCCGACCCGGCCGAGGTGGAGAACAACGCGTTCTACTGCCAGGCGCAGGACGCGCCGAACAGCGACTCCATCACCTACGACCGGGCGTTCCTGGGCGAGCTGGCCGGGGAGTTCGGCCGCTTCATCCCGGCGCTGGTGATGGCGCACGAGTTCGGGCACGCGGTGCAGGCCCGGGTGGGCTCGCCCGAGGCCTCCATCGCCGTCGAGACGCAGGCCGACTGCCTCGCGGGCAGCTGGACGCGCTGGGTGGCCGACGGTGACGCCGAGCGGTCGCAGCTGCGGGAGCCGGAGCTCGACGAACTCCTGCTGGGCTACTTCCAGCTGCGCGACCCGGTGGGCACCAGCTCGGCCGCGGAGTCGGCGCACGGCTCCTACTTCGACCGGGCCTCGGCGTTCCAGGAAGGGTTCGACGACGGGCCCACCGCCTGCCGGGACGAGTTCGGTCCGGAGCGGGTCTTCACCCAGGGCCGCTTCGTCAGCGACGAGGACTTCCGGCAACAGGGCAACGCCCCGTACGCGGACCTGATCGGCCTCGTCGAGCGGGCGCTGCCCGCGTTCTGGGAGCGGGTCTTCACCGAGTCCCTCGACGAGAGGTTCGACCCGCCGTCGATCGAGGCGTTCGACGGCACCGCCCCCGACTGCGCCCCGGACGACCGCGACCTCGTGTACTGCGAGGAGGGCAACCTCGTCGGCTACGACGAGCAGGACCTGACGCCCGAGGTGTACGAGCTCGGCGACTACGCCGTCGCCACCGGGATCGCCGTGCCCTATGCCCTGGCCGCGCGCAGCCAGCTGGGCCTGGACCCCGCCGACCCGGACGCGCTGCGCTCGGCGGTCTGCCTGGCCGGCTGGTTCAGCGCGGCGGTCACGGCCGGCGAGGTGCCGGGCGTGGTGATCTCGCCCGGGGACCTGGACGAGAGCGTGCTGTTCCTGCTCGTCTACGGCGTCGAGGAGGACGTGCTGGGCGCCGCCGACCTCTCCGGCTTCCAGCTCGTCGACCTCTTCCGGGCCGGGTTCGTGCAGGGCGGCGGCGCCTGCGGGCTCTGAGCGATCAGAAGAGGAGCGATCAGAAGAGGGCGGCCATCAGCTGGCGCCGGGCGACGCCGACGCGCGGGTCCTCGTCACCGACGACGGCGAACAGCTCCACCAGGTGGGTGCGCGCCCGGTCGCGGTCCTCCCCCGCCGTGCGCCGGACGACGTCGAGCAGGCGCTCGAACGCCTCCTCGATGTTCCCGGTGCCGAGCAGGAAGTCCGCGGCGCGGGTCTGCGCCTCGACGTCGTCGGGTGCGGCGTCCGCGGCGGCGAGGGCGTCGGGACCCGCCTCGTCGGCCCGGCGGAAGAGCTGCACCTGCCGGAGCGCGAGCGACGCCTCGGGGTGGTCGGGCTCGGCGTCGAGGATGGACCGGTAGGCCGCCTCGGCCGCCTCGAGGTCACCGCGCTCGAGCGCTGCCTCGGCCGCATCCAGCCGCGGGTCCTCCGGCCCCTGCTCGGCCGACTCACCTCCGGGGAGCGCGCCCCCGGTCGTGGCCTGCACGAGCTCGGTGACGAACTGCCGGGCCTGCTCCTCCGGGATGGCGCCGCTGAACTCCGCGACCAGCTGCCCCTGCCACACCGCCTTGACCGCCGGGATGCCCTGCACCCGCAGCCCCTGGGCCAGTGCCGGGTTGGCGTCGACGTCGACCTTGGCCAGCACCCAGCTGCCGGCACCCTCGGCGGCCAGCCGCTCCAGCACCGGAGACAGCTGCTTGCACGGCCCGCACCACTCGGCCCACAGGTCGAGGACCACCGGCACCTGGAAGGACCGGTCGAGAACCTCGGCCTGGAACGTGGCCTCGGTGACGTCGACGACGGCGGCGCCCGGGCTGCCTGCCGGCGCTTCCGCACTGGGCGGCGGCGCGGCGGCCGCACGGGCGGCGGCCTCGGAGCGGGCCTTGACGGCGGCCAGATCGACGGCGCCGGACATGGCGGCCGCCAGCTGGGCCTGCCGCGGGTCGGGACGTCCGGGACGGGTGGGCTGCATGGACGCCATGATCCCACCGCGTCGCCGGGCGTGTCGGAGGGGTCGGGTCAGCCCTCCGACCACACCCCCAGCTCGTTGCCGCTGGGGTCGCGGAAGTGGAAGCGCCGCCCGCCGGGGAACTCGTACGGACCCTTCACGATCCGCCCGCCCGCGGCCCCGACCGCCGCGACGGTCGCGTGGAGGTCGGCCGAGAAGAGGAGCACCAGCGGACCGCCTCGCCCGGCAGCCTCCGTGTCCAGGCGGAGGCCGCCGACCTCGCCGTCGCCGGTCGCGTTCCGGATGCCGGCGTAGGCCGGGCCGTAGTCGGTGAACTCCCAGTCGAACGCTCCGCGGTAGAACCGCTTCGCCTCGGCGAGGTCGGTCACGGTCAGCTCGACGTAGTCGATCGCGTGGTGCAGGTGGGTGGGATCAGCCATGTCGGGCATCGTGCCCGGTGGGTGTGTCAGAACCGGGCGGGCTCCGTGTAGCTCCCCCACTCGGCGCGGAGCGCGTCGCAGATCTCGCCCAGCGTCGCGTCCGCGCGGACGGCGTCCAGCATGGCCGGGACCATGTTCTGCTCCGTCCGGCTCACCTCGACCATCCGCGCGACGGCGGCACGGGCGGCGTCGTCGTCCCTGGCCCGGCGGCGAGCGGCGAGCTCGGCCTTCTGGTCGATCTCGACCTGGTGGCCGACCCGGAGGATGTCGAGCTTGTCGTGCGCGTCGACCGAGCCGGCCAGGGTGTTGACGCCGACGACCTTCTTCTCGCCCTTCTCCAGGGCCCGCTGGTAGACGAAGGCCGCCTCGGCGATCTCGCCGGTGAACCAGCCGTCCTCGATGCCGCGCAGGATGCCGCTGGTCATGGTGCCGTCGGACCCCATGTCCCTGATCCGGGCGAAGATCTCCTCGGCCTGGCGCTCGAGCTCGTCGGTGAGCGCCTCGACGTACCAGGAGCCGCCCAGCGGGTCGGCCACGTTCAGCACGCCGGTCTCCTCGGCGATCACCTGCTGGGTGCGCAGCGCGATCTGGGCTGCCTTGGCGCTCGGCAGCGCGAGCACCTCGTCGAGGGCGTTGGTGTGCAGGCTCTGGGTGCCGCCGAGCACCGCCGACAGCGCCTCGATCGCCGTCCGGACGATGTTGTTGTCGGGCTGCTGCGCGGTCAGCGACACCCCGGCGGTCTGGGTGTGGAAGCGCAGCTGCTGCGCCTTCTCCGTCGTCGCGCCGTAGACGTCGCGCAGCCAGCGGGCCCAGATCCGGCGGGCGGCGCGGAACTTGGCGATCTCCTCGAAGAAGTCGATGTGCGCGTCGAAGAAGAAGGACAGCCCGGGGGCGAACTGCTCGATGTCCAGCCCGCGGGACAGGCCGAGTTCCACGTAGGCGAAGCCGTCGGCCAGCGTGTAGGCCAGCTCCTGCGCGGCGGTCGAGCCGGCCTCGCGGATGTGGTATCCGGAGACGCTGATCGGCTTGTAGGCCGGGATGTTCTCGGCGCAGTACTCCATGAGGTCGCCGATCAGGCGCAGGTGCGGCTCGGGCGCGAACAGCCACTCCTTCTGCGCGATGTACTCCTTGAAGATGTCGGTCTGCAGGGTGCCGTTGAGCTTCCCGACGTCGACGCCCTGTCGTTCAGCTGCCACCAGGTACATGCAGAACACCGGGACGGCGGGGCCGCTGATCGTCATCGACGTCGTCGTGTCCCCGAGCGGGATGCCGTCGAACAGGACGTCCATGTCGGCGACGGTGTCGATCGCGACGCCGCAGTGGCCGACCTCGCCCAGCGCGCGCGGGTCGTCGGAGTCGCGGCCCATGAGGGTCGGCATGTCGAAGGCGACGGAGAGGCCTCCCCCGCCCTCGGCCAGGATCATCCGGTAGCGCTCGTTCGTCTGCTGCGCGTTGCCGAAGCCGGCGAACTGGCGGATGGTCCACGCCCGCCCGCGGTACCCGGTGGCGTGCAGGCCGCGGGTGAACGGGAACTCGCCCGGATAGCCGATCCGCTCGAAGCCCTCCACGGTCGACTCGTCAGCCGGCCCGTAGACCGGTGCCACCTCGACGCCGGAGAGCGTCGTGAAGTCGGCGTCGCGCACCTTGCCGCCCGCCAGTGCCGCGTCGTACCGCTGCTGCCACCGCTGACCGGCGTCCTGTCCCATGACGAGATAGTAGGACGTCCGACTATCTCGCGTGGATCAACCGCCCGGGGTGTCCTGAACGTCCCCGGCGCCGAGCCGGACCCGGCGGAGGATGTCGAAGAGGGCGGCCCGCTCGTCCTCGGGGAGGTCGGCCAGGCCGAAGTCGAGCTCGGTGAGCGCCGCCGTCGCCGTCGTCACCACGGCCCGGCCCTCGTCGGTGATGCCCGCGAGGACTCCGCGACCGTCCTCGGGATTGGGCCGCCGTCGCACGTAGCCGGCCGCCACCAGCCGGTCGATCGCGTTGGTGACGCTGGTCGGGTGCACCATCAGCCGGCTGCCGATGACCTTGAGCGGCAACTCGCCCGTGCGGCTGAAGGTGAGCAGGACCAGCACCTCGTAGCGGGCGAAGGTCAGCGCGTGCGGCCGGAGCGCCTCGTCGAACCGGGCGAGCAGGATCTGCTGGACGCGGAAGACGGACGTGGCGGCCCGCATCGCCGACGCCGGCCCGAACCGCTCCTCCCACGTCTGCCCCGCCCGCTCGATCGGGTCGAAGGGCAGCCCCAGCGGTCGGACCATGAGCGGAACGCTACCGGCGGCGCTCGGGGCAGTTCGCGATCGTCCCCTGTTCGGGTTCCCGCCGATCTGCGGCAGACGGCAGCTACGGGCGCCGCGATGGGTACCCGGATGCGTATGCGGGCGCACACGGCGTCGCTGGCGAGCGACGGGTCGACTCGTCGACCTGTGGACACGTCGACCTCCACTCGGGCCCCAACGGGCAGGGTGCGACGGTGCCTCGTCCTCCGTCCCGCCCCGAAGAGCTCCGCGGAAAGGTCTTCCGCGGCTCGCAGGTGCTCCGATCCGGCCGACTCACGCGCGGTCAGTTGCGGAGTTCGGCCTGGCGCCGGCTCCTCCCGGACGTGTACGCCTGTGCATCCCTCACTCCCGACCACCGACTCCGCGCCCGAGCCGTGGCCCGCCTGCTCCTGCCCGAGGCCGTACTCAGCGGCCGCAGTGCGGCGGTGCTCTGGGGCGTCGACCTCGCCGGAGCCGACGACGACGTCGAGTGCACTGCACCGCTCGCCTGCCGCGCCGGCGCCGTCCGTGGCGTACGGGTGAGCCGTCGAGCCCTGGCTCGGGACGCCGTCACGCGCCGCGGCGGCGGCCGGGTCACGACTCCCCTGCGCACCGCCCTCGATCTCGCGCGACTGGACCCCCTCGAGGAGGCGGTGGTCGCACTGGATCGTTTCCTCCGCGCCGGCCTCGTGACGCCGATCGAGCTGGCCGAGGCGGCGACGGAGGTGGTGGGCCCTGGCTGCCGCCGGATCCGGCGAGCGGTCTCCCTCGCCGACGGCCTGACGGAAAGCCCTCAGGAGACCCGGCTGCGGCTGATCCTGTGGGCCTCATCCCTGCCCAGGCCGGCCGCGCAGTACACGGTGCGCTCCGCCGACCGGGCGTTCGTGGCGCGCGTGGACTTCGCCTGGCCGGAGCACAAGGTGGCCGTCGAGTACGAGGGGATCTGGCACGGGAAGCGGCAGAACGTCGCGAAGGACAGGCGGCGCCTCACCGAACTGCGCGCTGCCGGGTGGACCGTCGTCTTCGTGACCGCCGCCGACCTGCACGACCGGGCGACGCTGGTGGCCCGGATCGCCGCAGCGCTGAGGGCACCGCGCTCCGCCTGACGGCGGCTACCGGTGGGCCGATAGCCGCCGTCATGCGCACGAGGGCGGTTCTCGCCTCCCCCCGGGCGTGGTCAGCGCAGGGCGGGGCGCAGCGGCGGGACGCCGCGGACGCCGAACACCTCGCGCAGGGCCACCTGCGCGGCGTTGTCCCCGCACGCCCCGTGCACCGCGGGCCCCGGCGGCGTCGCCGACGACGCGAGGTAGACGCCCGTCACCGGCGTCTTGTAGGTGTTCCAGCGGGGCACGGGCCGGGCCAGCATCTGCCGCAGGGTCGCCTGGCCGTTGGAGATGTCCCCACCGAGGTAGCTGGGGTTCCACTGCTCCATCTGGACGGCGTTCTTCGTGTACCGCTCCACGACGGTGTCCTTGAAGCCGGGCGCGAACCGCTCGATCTGGTTCTCGATCGCGTCGGTCATGTCGACCTCGGCGCCGTGCGGCACGTGCACGTACGCCCAGAAGATGTGCCCGCCGTCGGGCGCCCGGGTCGGATCGGGAACCGTGGGCTGCACCGCCAGCACGTAGGGCTTGTCGGTGAGGCGGCCCTGGTTCGGCGCCCGCTCCCCCGCGATCGTCTCCTCCAGGTTTCCCGCGACGTGGATCGTCCCGGCCCGGCGGACGTCGGGGTTGGTCCAGGGCACCGGCTCGGAGAGGATCCAGTCGATCTTGAAGACGCCGGCGCCGTGGTGGTACCGCGACACCCAGCGGCGGTAGCCCTCGTGCACCCGGTCCCCGGCCATCGCGACGAACGCCTCGGGCGTGGTGTCCAGCAGCACGGCCGGGACGCCGTCGAACTCGCGCAGGTCGGTCACGTGGTGGCCGGTCACCACCTCACCGCCCTGCTCCTCGAGCGCGGTGACCATCGCGTCGGCGAGCTTCTGCGACCCGCCCTCGATCAGCGGCCACCCGACGTGGTGGGACAGCATCGTGAGCAGCATCCCGAGCGCCGAGGTCAGCGGCTGGCTGAGATCGAGCATCCCGTGCGCCGCGGCGCCCCCGAGCAGGGCCTGCGCCTCCTCGGTGTCGAAGTACCGGTGGGCCAGCCAGCTCACGTTCGGCAGGCCGAGGAGCCCGAACTGGGCGATCTGCAGCGGGCTGCGGGTGGGCAACCGCCGCAGCCGGCTGGTCAGGAAGAAGTCCACGACGTCCGTGCCGTGCTCGACCAGCGGCTCGAACAGGCGGCGGTAGGCAGCGGCGTCCTCCCCCAGGCCGGCCGCCGTCAGCTCCAGCGAGCGGTGCGAGAGCGAGGCGCGTCCGCCGTCGAGGGGATGGGCGTAGTTGATCTCGGGGTGCACGAGGCGCACGCCCCGGCTCTCGGCGTCGAACTCGCGGAAGAACGGTGCCGCCGCGGCCATCGGCTGCACGATCGAGCAGACGTCGTGGTGGTAGCCGGGGCGCATCAGCTCCTCGGTGCGCATCCCGCCGCCGGGCTTCTCCGCCGCCTCGACGACCCGCACCCGCAACCCGGCAGCCGACAGCCGGAGAGCGGCGGCCAGCCCGTTGGGCCCTGCTCCGACGACGACGGCGTCCGGGGTGCCATTCACCCGCCCATCCTCGCGGCGCGGGACCGGACCTGCCCGTTCAGAGCTCGTCGAGGAGCTCGTCAGCAGCGCGGTAGGGGTCCGATTCGCCGGCGACGACCCGGCCGGCGAGGGTGCCCAGGGCGGCTGAACCGTGCACGTCGCCCATGCGCTCGCGCAGCGTGGCCAGCGCGATCGCCTCGATCTCGCGGGCGGCGCGCTCGCTGCGGCGGCGCTGCCCCTCGCCGGACGCCGCCAGCCACTCCCGGTGCGTCTCGATCTTCTCGAGCACCTGGTCGATCCCGTTGTCGGCGTCCCGGCTGGCCACCGTCTTCACGATCGGCGGGCGCCACTGCCCGGCCTCCGAGTGCCGGCCACCCAGGGACAGCATGTAGCGGAGGTCGCGGACTGTGGTGTCGGCGCCGTCCCGGTCGGCCTTGTTGACGACGAAGACGTCGGCGACCTCGAGGATGCCGGCCTTCGCCGCCTGGATCCCGTCGCCCATGCCCGGAGCGACCAGCACCAGGGTGGTGTCGGCCAGCGAGGCGATCTCCAGCTCTGACTGGCCCACACCGACGGTCTCGATCAGCACGACGTCGCACCCCGCGGCGTCGAGGACCCGGAGTGCCTGCGGCGTGGACCAGGACAGCCCGCCCAGGTGCCCGCGGGAGGCCATCGAGCGGATGTAGACGCCGCTGTCGCCGGCGTGGTCCTGCATCCGCACCCGGTCACCCAGCAGGGCACCACCGGAGAAGGGGGACGACGGGTCCACGGCGAGCACGCCCACCCGCTTGCCGGTCGCCCGCAGTGCCCGGACCAGGGCCGTCGTCGTCGTGGACTTGCCCACCCCGGGCGACCCGGTCAGGCCGAGCACCTGCGCGTGGCCGGTGTGCGGCGCCAGTGCCGCGGCCACCTCGCGCAGGGCGGGGCTGGCATCCTCCACCAGGGAGATCAGTCGCGCGACCGACCGGGCGTCACCCTCGCGGGCGCGCTCGACCAGCGTCGGGACGTCGGCAGCACGGCGCCCCCGCCTGCCCGTGGGGCCGGCGGGGGCATCCGCCTGGACCGCGAGTCCCTCCGAGGTCACGCCGGGGCGGGCACGTGCAGGATCAAGGCGTCGCCCTGACCGCCGCCGCCGCACAGCGCGGCGGCACCGACCCCGCCGCCGCGACGGCGCAGCTCCAGCGCGACGTCGAGCACGACGCGGGCACCGCTCATGCCGACCGGGTGACCCAGGGCGATGGCGCCGCCGTTGGGGTTGACCTTCTCCGGGTCGATGCCCAGCTCACGGGTCGAGACGATGCCGACCGCGGCGAACGCCTCGTTGAACTCGACGACGTCGAGCTCCTTCGGGTCGATGCCCTCGCGCGCGCAGGCCTTCTGGACGGCCCGGGAGGGCTGGGTCTGGAGCGTCGCGTCCGGACCGGCGACGACTCCGTGCGCCCCGATCTCGGCGATCGGCGTGATGCCCAGCTCGGCGGCCTTCGCAGCGCTCATGACCACGACCGCGCAGGCACCGTCGGAGATCTGCGAGGCGCTGCCGGCGGTGATGGTGCCGTCCTTGGCGAAGGCCGGCTTGAGCTTGGCCAGGGACGCCGCGGTGGTGTCGGGGCGGATGCCCTCGTCGTCGGTGAACTCGATCGGGTCGCCCTTGCGCTGCGGGATCAGGACCGGGGTGATGGCCTCGGCGAAGATGCCGTCCTTGTGGGCGCGAGCAGCCTTCTGGTGGCTGGCCGCGGCGAACTCGTCCTGCTCCTCGCGGGTCAGGTCGTAGCGGCTGTTGGCCTTCTCGGTCAGCTCACCCATCGCCACCTGGTCGAAGGTGTCGGAGAGGCCGTCGTGGGCCATCGAGTCGACGAGCTTCGTGTCGCCGAACTTCGTGCCGGTGCGCGAGTTGGCCAGCAGGTGCGGAGCCTGCGTCATCGACTCCATGCCCCCGGCGACGACGACGTCGAACTCGCCGGCGCGGATGAGCTGGTCGGCCATCGCGATGGCGCTGAGGCCGGAGAGGCAGACCTTGTTGATGGTCAGCGAGGGCACCGACATGGGGATGCCACCGGCGACCGCGGCGGGGCGGGCCGGGTTCTGCCCGGCGCCGGCCTGGATGACCTGACCCATGATCACGTAGTCGACCTGGTCGCCGGAGATGCCGGCGCGCTCCAGCGCCGCCTTGATGGCGACGCCACCGAGGTCGGCCGCCGAGAAGTCCTTCAGCGAGCCGAGGAGCCGGCCCATCGGGGTACGGGCGCCGCTGACGATGACGGAGCGGGGTCGGTTGCTCTGGCTCACGGGGGCCTCCAGTGCCGGGTCGCCGACGCTGGCGACCGTCTCAACAGGGCAGAACACGCTGACCGCGCAGGGTCCTACTGCCCGACAAGGATAGGACTGCGCTCTTCTCCGGGTCACAACGAGCCACCCGGTCCGGGAGCACGGTCACCCGGGCGTGAACCGTGCCACATCGATGTGACGTCTGAGACGTCTTGACGGCAGGATGCCCCGCGTGACCACTGACGCGCACACCGGGCTGCCCGGGGAGCTGTTCACCACGATCGACCACGTCGGCATCGCCGTCCCCGACCTGGACGAGGCGATCGCCTTCTACGCCCAGGCCTTCGGGGTGCACTCCGTGCACGAGGAGACCAACGAGGAGCAGGGCGTACGCGAGGCGATGCTGGCCGTCGGGAACGGTGACACCCGCATCCAGCTGCTGGCTCCGCTCACCCCCGAGTCCACGATCGCCAAGTTCATCGGGCGCTCCGGGCCGGGGCTGCAGCAACTCGCGTTCCGCGTCGCCGACGTCGAGGCGGTCAGCGCGACGCTGCGCGAGCGCGGACTGCGACTGCTCTACGACGTCCCCAAGCGCGGGACCGCCGACAGCCGCGTCAACTTCATCCACCCCAAGGACGCCGGCGGGGTGCTGGTCGAGCTGGTCCAGCCGGCCGATCACCCGGCTCACTGACCCGACTCGACCACAGGGTTACCCATCGGTAACATCGCGCCACCCGCACCGCCGAGCACCGCCCCCCGCAACGCCACCGAGCCGACGAAGACCCGGGAGAACGCGTGAACGAGATCAGGGACGCCATCCTCAGCGACCAGCTGGACGCCGTGGCCGGGCTGGCCGTGCCCGAGTCCTACCGCGCCGTGCTGGTGCGCAAGGACGAGCAGGACATGTTCGAGGGCCTCACCACCAAGGACAAGGACCCGCGCAAGTCCCTCCACGTGGAGGAGGTCCCGACCCCCGAGCTCGGCCCGGGCGAGGCGATCGTGGCGGTGATGGCGTCGTCGGTGAACTACAACACCGTCTGGACGTCGATCTTCGAGCCGGTCTCGACCTTCGGATTCCTCGAGCGGTACGGCCGTGTCTCCGAGCTGACGAAGAAGCACGACCTGCCGTACCACGTGGTCGGCTCCGACCTCGCCGGCGTCGTCCTCAAGGTCGGCCCGGGCGTCAACAAGTGGAAGCCCGGCGACGAGGTCGTCGCGCACTGCCTGTCCGTCGAGCTCGAGGACCCGGCCGGCCACGACGACACGATGATGGACCCGCAGCAGCGGATCTGGGGCTTCGAGACCAACTTCGGCGGCCTCGCCGAGTTGGCCCTGGTCAAGAGCAACCAGCTGATGCCCAAGCCCGGCCACCTCTCCTGGGAGGAGGCCGCCGCCCCCGGCCTCGTGAACTCCACCGCCTACCGCCAGCTGGTCAGCCGCAACGGCGCCAACATGAAGCAGGGCGACACCGTGCTCATCTGGGGCGCCTCGGGCGGTCTGGGCTCCTACGCCACCCAGATGGCGCTCAACGGCGGTGCGATCCCGGTCTGCGTCGTCAGCAGCCCGGAGAAGGCCGAGATCGTCCGCAAGATGGGCGCCGAGCTGGTCATCGACCGCTCCGCCGAGCAGTACGCGTTCTGGAAGGACGAGAACACCCAGGACGTCAAGGAGTGGCAGCGCCTGGGCAAGAAGATCCGCGAGCTGACGGGTGGCGAGGACGTCGACATCGTCTTCGAGCACCCCGGCCGGGAGACCTTCGGCGCCAGCGTCTACGTGGCCAAGAAGGGCGGGACGATCGTCACCTGCGCCTCGACCACCGGCTACATGCACCAGTACGACAACCGGTACCTGTGGATGAACCTGAAGAAGATCCTCAGCTCCCACTTCGCCAACTACAAGGAGGCGTGGGAGGCCAACCGGCTCATCGACAAGGGCCTCATCCACCCGACCCTGTCGAAGGTCTACCCGATGGAGGAGGTCGGCCAGGCCGCCCTCGACGTCCACCGCAACGCCCACCAGGGCAAGGTCGGCGTCCTCACCCTCGCCCCCGAGGAAGGCCTCGGCGTCCGCAACCAGGAGAAGCGCGAGCAGCACCTCGAGGCGATCAACCGCTTCCGCGGGGTCTGACGCCGCACCCCCGTGCCCGCATCGACCCTGGCTCAGGGGCCGGCCCCGAGCGTGCGAGGGGTGGGGGCACGGGGGTCCTGGTGCCACCGGCGCCGGATATCTCGGCGACACGCTGACGAGCGTTTGACCTTCTGCGAGGATGGAGACATGAGCGACCCGCGCCGCGACCTGCTAGCGCACCACGAGGCCCAGCACTCGTTCGACGTGCAACTACGGGGTTACGACCGCAACCAGGTGGCCGAGGCGATCGAGCGGCTCGAGGCCGACTTCCGCATCGCCCTCGCCGACCGCGACGCGGCCGTCAGCCGCTCCGCGGACCTGGCCGGGCAGCTGTCCGCGCTGCACAACGAGATCGAGTCGCTGCGCCGCAAGGCGGCGTCGGCGTCGGCTCCCACCTTCGAGAACATCAGCGAGCGCATCCAGCACATGCTGCAGCTCGCCGAGGAGGAGGCCGGCGAGATCCGCCACGCGGCGGCGCTCGACGCGCAGGCCGTGCGCGAGCAGACCGCTGCCGAGGAGCGGGCACTGCTCGAGCGGCACGCCGCGGGTCAGGCCGAGGTGGAGCGGATGCTCGCCGAGGCCCGACAGAACGCCGAGCAGATCATGCAGAAGGCGCAGCAGCGCGCCGACGAGCTCGTCGCCATGGCGCAGGAGCGCGTGGCCCGCCTCGACGCCGAGTCCCAGGCACGCCGGGCCAAGGTCGAGGAGGACTTCGACATCGCCCAGCGCGCCCGCCGCGCGGAGGCGGCGGCGGCGGAGGAGGAGCGCGAGCGCGTCTCCACCCAGGCGGCTCGGCAGCGCATCGCCGGCGCCGAGCAGCACGCCGCGCAGCTCGTCGCCGAGGCGGAGGCCAAGGCCGAGGCCATCCGCGACGTCCGCGACGAGCTCACCAATCGACTGCTCCAGGCCCGTCAGCTGCTCAGCAGCCTGCCCGACCTCGGCGACCGCCCGCAGCAGTCCGCGCCCCAGCAGTCCACGAGCCAGCCGTCCGCGCCTCAGCAGTCGGCACCCCAGCAACAGGCGCCCCAGCAGTCGGCACCCCAGCACTCGGCACCCGCGCCGCAGCAGACGCCGACGAAGGCGGCTCCCGCCGCACAGGGCGCCACCGCCACCGGCGCCCAGAACGCCGGACCGGCGTCGAGCGGCACTCCTGCGCAGGCCGCACCGGCCCGCGAGCCCGAGCGCCGTCCGCAGCCCACGCCGCACACCGCGTCCGCCACGCCCAGCGGCCCGTCCACGAACCCGCAGACCGCCCCGCGAGGTGAGGGCGAGGCGGCCGCTGCCCGCCAGCCGACGCGTCAGGACCCGGTCACCCGCCAGCTGCCCATGCCGCCGCGGCCCGGCGCGACTCCGGCTCCGGTGCAGGGCCCGCCCACCCAGGCCATCGACCAGCCGGTCGGCCAGGGGCGTTCGTAATCCCACCCGCTCGACCGACAGCCCGCGCGCCGCGCGACCTCCGGGTCCGCACGGCACGTGGGCTGTTCGTCGTCCTGGTGGCGCTGCTGCTCGCTGCTCCGGCGGCGCCGGCGGCCGGCGCCGCCGAGACGGGGCAGCTGCGGATCGCCCACCTCTCCCCCGACAGCCCGGCGGTCGACGTCGCGCTCGCACCTCTCCCACCGGGCACGACCGACCCGCTGACCGATCCGGGCGAGGACCTGGCGACGGGGCTGGCCTACGGGACCGTGAGCGACCCGGTCCCGCTCGCGCCCGGTAGCTACGCGGTGAGCGTGCGCGCGGCCGGTGCCGACCGCACGGTTCCACCGGTGGTCTCCACCCGGATCGACCTGACGTCCGGCGAGGCCCGCACAGTGACCCTCGGCGGCGCCTTCGCCGACCTGGCCCTGCAGACGCTCACCGACGACCTCTCCGCTCCCCCGGCCGGCTCGGCCCGCGTGCGCGTCGTCGCAGCGGCCGGGGCGGTGCCCGCGCTGGACGTGGCGGTGCGGGGCGGACCGTCGCTGGTGGCCGACCTGCCCCTGGGCGCGGCCGGCGAGCCGGGGACGGTGCCCGAGGGGCCGGCCCTGCTCGTCGTCAGCGGCGGAACCGGGCCGGCGACCGAGGTGCCGATCTCCTTCGCGGCGGCCTCGGTCGTGACGCTGCTCGTCCTCGACTCCCCCGCCGGCGGGCTGCTCGTGCGGCCGGTGGTGGATGCCGCCGCGCCCGCGGTCGTCCCGGTCGGTGGCGTCGAGGCAGGGACGGGACCACTGCTCCCCGGCAGCCTGCTGCCCGCGGGGGTCCTCCTCGCCGGGCTCGCGGCGGCCCGCCGGGGCCGCGTGCTGCTCGCCGCCACCGGCGTGGCCGTCGCCCTCCTCGCCGGGACGCCGGGCACCGCCGGCGCCGTTCCGGTGGCACTCCGCGGCCCCGCCCCACCCGAGGTCGAGGTGGTCGCCGGTGCGCCCGCGCCCGATCGCCTCGTCGTCCCGTCGGCCGGGGTGGACGCCGCGCTGATCGGGGCCGGGCCCGACGCCGAAGGGGCGCTCGTCCCACCGGCGGACCCGGCGGTCGCCGGCTGGTACACCGAGGGACCGGCCCCCGGGGAGACCGGCCCGGCGGTGGTCACCGGTCACGTCGACTGGGCCGGGGCGCCGGGCGTCTTCGCCGGGCTGGCCGCGGTCGACGCGGGCGCGGAGATCCGGGTGGTCCGTGCCGACGGCAGCACGGCGCTGTTCACGGTCACCAGGGTGGAGCGCGCTCCCAAGACGGCGTTCCCGACCACCGAGGTCTACGGCCCGACGTCGGGGGCCGAGCTGCGGCTGATCACCTGCGGCGGCGTCTTCGACCGCAGTCGTGGCAGCTACGAGGACAACGTCGTCGTCTTCGCCCGGGCCGTCGGCTAGCGACGGCGGTCGCGCGCCCGCCAGCAGGTCGTGTGCCAGTGCCGGCGCAGGTCGGCGGCCGACTCGGTGTCCCAGGGGTCGAGGTCGGAATCGCGGGCGTAGGCGGCCCAGGTCACCACGTGCGGGGTTCCCGGCCGGATCTCCTGGTCGCAGCCGGGGCACCGGTAGGTCTTGCCCGTCGCCGAACCGGTGACCGGCCGCACCACCCAGTCGCCGTCACCGGCCTGCTCGACGGCGTCGACGCGACGGACGGGCTCCCGGCCCGAAGGCCTCGAGCCCGCCCGTGGACGGCGTCGGGGCACGCGTCAGCGGCTGGCGTAGTCCCGGAACCCGCGACCGGTCTTGCGGCCCAGGTAGCCGGCGGTCACCAGGTGCTCGAGCAGGGGCGCGGGCGCGAACCCCGGCTCGCGGAACTCGGTGTAGAGCTCGCGCTCGATGGCCAGCGACACGTCCAGCCCGACGACGTCGAGCAGCTCGAAGGGGCCCATCGGGTAGCCGCAGCCGACCTTCATCGCGGCGTCGATGTCGTCGGCGGTCGCGTAGTGCGCCTCGAGCATCTTCACCGCGTCGTTCAGGTACGGGAAGAGCAGCGCGTTGACGATGAAGCCGGCGCGATCGGTGCAGGACACCGCGTGCTTGCCCAGCTGCGCGCTGACGGCGTGCGCGGTGGCCGCGACGTCCGGCGCCGTCGAGATGGTGGAGACGACCTCGACGAGCTTCATGACCTGGGCAGGGTTGAAGAAGTGCATCCCGACGACGTCGTCGGGGCGGCCGCTGGCCTTGGCGCACTCGATGACCGGCAGGCTGGACGTGGTGGTCGCGAGGACGGCGCCGGGCTTGGCGATCTCGCCGAGGTTGGCGAACAGCGCCTCCTTGACCGACAGCGACTCGACGACCGCCTCGATGATCAGGTCCGAGTCGGCGAGCTCGTCGAGCGACGTCGTCCCGGCGACGCGGGTCAGGATCTCGGCCTTGGCGCCCTCCTCCAGGCGCCCGCGCACGACCTGCTTGTCCAGGGACTTGGTGAGCGCCGTGGTCACGGCCTCGACCTTCTCGGGGCTGCGGGCCACGAAGCGGACGTCATAGCCGCCCTTGGCGACGACCTCGATGATGCCGGTCGCCATGGTCCCGGAGCCGATGACGCCCACCGTCCGCACCGGGCGCGCACCCTCGGCCGCGCCACCGGCGGCGGGGGTCGCGGCGTCGTCGACGACCTCGGCGGAGCCGGGCTCGGCGTAGGTGTAGAAGCCGCGACCGGACTTACGGCCGAGCAGGCCGGCGGTCATCATCTGCTTGATCACCGGGCTGGGGGCGTGCAGCCGGTTGCGCGACTGCTTGTACATCGTGTCGAGGATCTCGTAGGCGGTGTCGATGCCGATGAGGTCCATCAGCGCCAGCGGGCCCATCGGCAGGCCGCACCCCAGCCGCATGGCGGCGTCGATGTCCTCGCGGGTGGCGTAGCGGTTCTCGTACATGGAGACCGCGTGGTTGAGGTAGCCGAAGAGCAGCGCGTTGGCGATGAAGCCCGCGCGGTCGCCGATGGTGACGTCGACTTTGCCGAGCCGCTCGGCCAGCGCCTCGACGTCCTCGACGACGGAGGGCTCGGTGACGACCGTCTGCACGACCTCGACCAGCTTCATGACCGGCGCCGGGTTGAAGAAGTGCATGCCGATCACCTTGCTCGGCCGGCCGGTGACCACGGAGAGCTCGGTGACCGAGAGGCTCGAGGTGTTGGTCGCCAGGATCGTGTCCGGCGCGCAGATCTTGTCCAGCCGCGCGAAGACGTCGGCCTTGAGCTCCATGCGCTCGGGCACGGCCTCGATGACCAGTTCGGCGCTCGCCAGGTCCTCCAGCGAGTTGCTGAAGCGGATCCGCTCGAAGATGGCGTCGCGGTCGGCGGGGTCGAGCTTGCCGCGGCTGACGGCCCGGTCGGTCGACTGCTCCACGTGCCCGCGGCCGCGCGCCAGCGCCTCGTCGGTGACCTCGACAGCGGTGACCGACAGGCCCGCCCGCGCGAGCACCTCCGCGATGCCGGCACCCATGGTGCCCAGCCCCACGACGCCGACCTCGTTCAGTTCCCTGGCCACGTTGCCATCTCCTCCCACCGCCGGTGATCGCGCGCAGTCTCTCACCCCCCGAGCGCCGCCGCTCCGCGGGCCTACCGGTGGGTAACTTCAGCCGCGGTCCAGGCGCAGGTCCATCCAGGGCAGCCACCGGTCGTCGACCAGCCGCTCCCAGCGCGCGGTCAGGTGGTCGCCGTCCACCCCGACGCGGAACCAGCTCCGGACACCGTCGCCGTGCAGCAGGAGCACTCCCGGCTCCTCGAGCGTCAGGCGCATGACGCCGGGCTGCTCGGCATCGTCGAAGGCGTGCATCTGCCAGCCGCCGTCGCCGTGCACGCCGCCGATGACCTCGTGCAGGACGACGCGTTCTCCACCGATGCGCACGTCGACGTCGTGGGCGATCCAGTGCCCTCCCGGCAGGAGTGCGTAGACATCGGTACCGGCGATGGACGCGGTGGCCTCTCCCGCGTCGTCCAGGACGCTGCCGGACGTCCTCCACCGGCCCAGGACCGGGGTCAGCGGTTCGAGACGGCTCGCGGGTTCCGTGGGCATCGCGGTCCTCTCCTCGGGTGACGAGAGCTACGACGTCCCGGGGAGCTCGCGCTCATCGGCGGCGGGCCGCCGGTCCTCAGAAGAGGCGCTGGGTGGGGTCGTCGGTGCCCTTGAGGACGGCGTAGTCGACGGTGAGGCAGTCGATCCCGCGATCCTGAGCGAGCACCCGCGCCTGCGGCTTGATCTCCTGCGCGGCGAAGACGCCCTTGACCGGCGCCAGCAGGGGGTCGCGGTTGAGCAGCTCGAGGTAGCGGGTGAGCTGCTCGACGCCGTCGATCTCCCCCCGCCGCTTGATCTCCACGGCCACCACGGCACCGGAGGCGTCGCGGCAGAGCAGGTCGACCGGGCCGATCGCCGTCGGGTACTCCCGGCGGACCAGCGACCATCCCGCGCCGAAGGTCTCCACGTGCAACGCCAGCAGCCGCTGCAGCTCGGCCTCGACGCCGTCCTTCTGCAGGCCGGGGTCGACGCCGAGGTCCTGGGAGTGGTCGTGGTCGACGCTCTCGATCGTGATGATCAGCTGCTCGCCGGTCTTGTTGGTGACCGTCCACGTCCCCGAGCCGTCGACCAGCTCGTCCTTGAGCGTGCAGGGCGGACTCATCCAGTTCAGCGGCTTGTAGGCGCGGTCGTCGGCGTGGATGGACACCGAGCCGTCGGCCTTCACCAGCAGCAGGCGGGTCGCCATGGGGAGGTGGGCGGTGAGCCGCCCGATGTAATCGACGGAGCAACGGGCGAGGACCAGGCGCACGGGCAGCGACGCTACCGGGCGCGGGAACCCAGCCCGCGCCCCCGTCGTGGGAGGGGGCATGACGATCATGCGGGCGGTCCGGCCGGCGGTGGCGCTCGCGCTGGCCCTGGGCCTCGCGGCCTGCGCGGAGCGCGATGCCACCGGCGGTCCCGGGGAGTTGCCGGAGTCCTCGGAGGCCGCCGTGGGCGAGGGACTCGTCCTCCGGGTGGAGCAGACCGGCGGGTTCGTGACCCCCTCGATGCTGGCCGGCCGGCTGCCGATGGTCAGCGTCTACGCCGACGGCCGGGTGATCACCGAGGGGCCGGTGATCGCCATCCATCCGGGGCCCGCCCTGCCGAACCTGCAGGTGGCCCAGCTGGACCCGGCCGGCGTGCAGGACCTCGTGGACCGCGCCCTCGCCGCCGGGGTGGACGAGACCACCGACCTCGGCTCACCGCCCGTGGCCGATGCGACGTCGACCCGGTTCACCGTCGTGACCACCGAGGACACCTACGTGCGGGAGGTCTACGCCCTCTGGGAGACCACGGAGGGCGACGGCCTGACCGACGACCAGGTGGCGGCCCGGGAAGAGCTCTCGGGGCTCCTGGACGCGCTGACCACCCCCGGTGACGCGGCCACCTCGTCGTTCGAGCCGGAGGCCGTCGCGGCGATCGCCTCGCCGTGGGTCGACCCCGGCGACGGGCTGGTGCAGGCGGAGCAGCCGTGGCCGGGGCCGGCACTGCCGGGTGAGCCCACCGGCGGGCCGCCGGACGTCACCTGCGTGACCGCCACCGGCGCGCAGGCGCAGGCGGTGCTCGACGCGGCGGGGGCGGGCAACGCCGCCACCCCGTGGGTGACCGGCGACGGGTCCCGGTGGTCGGTCACCTTCCGCCCGCTGCTGCCGGACGAGACCGGCTGCGCCGACCTCGGGGACTAGCCCCGGACAGGCGAACGGCCCGGGCCTCCACAGAGAGGACCGGGCCGTTCGTGTGCGGTGCGGACTAGGCGTTGACGGGCTCCGGACGACGCAGGTCGGTGTCCACTCCCCCGCGCTCCTCGACCCGCGCGAGCGGGTCGATGGTCGACGTCGACCGGTAACGCTCGACGTCGAGGATGCCCTCGCGCTTGGCCACGATCGTCGGCACCAGCGCCTGCCCGGCGACGTTCACCGCGGTGCGGCCCATGTCGAGGATCGGGTCGATCGCCAGCAGCAGCCCGACGCCGGCCAGGGGCAGACCCAGGGTGGACAGCGTGAGGGTCAGCATGACCACCGCGCCGGTGACTCCCGCGGTGGCCGCCGAGCCGATGACGGAGACCAGGGCGATGAGCAGGTAGTCGGTGAGGGAGAGGTCCACGCCGAAGAACTGCGCCACGAAGATCGCCGCCAGCGCCGGGTAGATCGCGGCGCAGCCGTCCATCTTCGTCGTCGCCCCGAGCGGGACGGCGAAGGAGGCATAGGACCGCGGGACACCCAGGTTCTGCTCGGTCACCCGCTCGGTCACCGGCAGCGTGCCGATCGAGGAGCGGGAGACGAATGCCAGCTGGATGGCCGGCCAGGCACCCGCGAAGTACCGCAGCGGCGAGAGGCCGTGCAGGCGCAGCAGGACCGGGTAGACGACGAACAGCACGATCGCGAGCCCGGCGTAGACGGCGCCGGCGAACACGCCGAGCGAGCTGAGGGACTCCCAGCCGTAGCTGGCCACGGCGTTGCCGATCAGTCCGACGGTGCCCAGCGGCGCGAGCAGGATGACCCACCACAGCACCTTCTGGACGATCGCCAGGGCGGCGCGGACGAAGCCGACGAACGGCTCGGCCGCCTCGCCGACCTTCAGCGCGGCGATGCCGATGGCGGCCGAGATGACGATGAGCTGGAGGACGTTGAACGACAGGCCGACCGAGCCGTCAGCACCCGCCGACGCCTGCAGGCCGAAGACGTTGCCGGGCACGATGCCGGTGAGGAAGTCGAACCAGGAGCCGGTGCTCTCCGGGGCGGCCTGAGCGGCGGTGTCGACGGAGCTGTTCCGGCCCGGCTCGGTGAGCAGGCCCAGTCCGATGCCGATGCCGACCGCGATGAGCGCGGTGATGGCGAACCACAGCAGGGTCTGGCCGGCCAGGCGGGCCGCGTTGGAGACCTGCTTGAGGTTGGCGATGCTGACGATCACGGCGGTGACGATCAGCGGGGGGACGAGCGTCTTCAGCAGCGTCACGAACGTGCCGCCGATGGTCTGCAGGGTGCTGGTCAGCCAGTTGGGCGAGCCGTCGGAGACGGTGCCCATCTCACGGGCGACGAAGCCGAGGGCCACGCCCACGACGAGGGCGAGGAGTACCTGCGCCGCGAAGGGCACGCGGCGGAGACGAGCGAGCACGGGGATGGAGCCTTTCGGGGATTCGGGAGGGGACGACGAGCACGGCCGGCGTCAACAGCCGGCGGTCGTCATCCGTCCGAAGTCCAGGGCACGCCGACGCGTGAGCCCCCACAGGTTCTGCACGGACAGGTCAAGGCGCGCAGCGGCGCTGCCATGCCCGGCTGTGCCCGGACTCACTCAGTCGGTCCAGACCGGGGGCCGCTTGTCCAGGAAGGCGGCCATGCCCTCGCGGGCGCCGTCGAGCTGGCTCGCGGCTGCCATGACCTCGACGGCGGTCGTGTAGGCGTCCCGCTCCGGGCGGTCCAGCTGGGCGTACATCGTCTGCTTGCCCCACGCCTTGCTCGCCCGCGAGCCGCGGGTGGCCCGTCCCATCAGGTCGTCGACCGCCGCGTCCAGCTCGACGTCGGGGACGACGCGGTTCACCAGGCCCCAGTCCAGCGCCGTCGGCGCGTCGATGACGTCGCCGGTCAGCGCCAGCTCCATCGCGCGCTTGCGACCCACGTTGCGGGCGATCGCCACCATCGGCGTGTGGCAGAACCAGCCACCCTTGCCGCCCGGTGCGGCGAACCCGGCCGACTCCGCGGCGACGGCCAGGTCGCAGGACGCCACCAGTTGGCAGCCGGCGGCCGTGGCGAGGGCGTGCACGCGGGCCAGGACGACCTGGGGCACGTCCTGGAGGGTCTGCATCAGCTCGGTGCACAGGAGCAGCAGGCTGCGTACCTCGGCCACCGGCTTCCCGGCGACGTCGGCGAAGTCGTGCCCCGCGCTGAACACCGGGCCCTCGGCGGCCAGCACGATGCCGGTCGCGTCGGTCGAGCCTGCCTCGGTCACCGCGGCCAGCAGCTGCGTCAGGTGCTCACGGGAGAGCGCGTTGCGGCGCGCCGCCCGCACCATCGTGATGCGGACGACGTCGCCGTCGCGTTCGACCCGGGGTGCGCCGTCAGCCATGCGACCGACGCTAGCCGAGGATCAGGCCGGCTCGGGCACCTTCTGCTCGGGATGGGCGGGGAGGTCATTGGCCTCGCGGACGACGTCCACGACCTGGCCCATGATCTCGGTGAGCCCGAAGTCCTTGGGCGTGAAGACCCGTGCGACGCCCTGCTCGCGGAGCCGGCGCGCGTCGCTGTCGGGGATGATCCCGCCGACGACCACGGGGACGTCGTCCAGGCCGGCCTCCTTGAGCCCGCGCAGCACGGCCGGCACCACCTGCAGGTGGGAGCCGGACAGCACGGACAGGCCGACGACGTGCACGTCCTCCTCGACCGCGGCCGAGACGATCTGCGCGGGCGTCAGCCGGATGCCCTGGTAGATCACCTCGAAGCCGGCGTCCCGTGCGCGGACGGCGATCTGCTCCGCGCCGTTGGAGTGCCCGTCCAGACCGGGCTTGCCCACGAGGAAGCGCAGCCGGCCGCCGAGCTCGTCACCGGTCGCGCGCACCCGCTCGCGGATGTCGACGAGCGTCTCGTCGGCCTCGCCGCCGCCGGTCGCCGCGGCCACCCCGGTGGGCGCGCGGTACTCGCCGAAGACCTCGCGCAGCACCCCGGCCCACTCCCCTGTCGTCACGCCGGCGCGGGCGCAGTCGAGGGTGGCGGCCATGAGGTTGACGTCGGAGGCCGCGGCCTCGCGCAGCGCGTCGAGCGCCCTGTCGGCCGCGGCCTGGTCCCGCTCGGCCCGCCACGTCCGGACCGCTTCCTGCGCCGCGTTCTCCACGGCCGGGTCGACGACCATGATCGCGGTGTCGAGGTCGGCGGTGAGCGGGTTGGGCTCGGTGGTCTCGAACTTGTTGACGCCGACGACGACGTCCTCGCCGCTCTCGATCCGCCGGCGGCGCTCGGCCAGCGACCCGACCATCGCGCTCTTCATGTAACCGGACTCCACGGCGGCGACGGCGCCGCCCATCTCCTCGACGCGCGCCATCTCGGCCTTGGCGCCCTGGACGAGCTCCGCGACCTTCTTCTCGACGACGACGGAGCCGGTGAAGAGGTCCTCGTACTCGAGCAGGTCGGTCTCGTAGGCCAGCACCTGCTGCAGCCGCAGGGACCACTGCTGGTCCCACGGCCGGGGCAGACCGAGGGCCTCGTTCCAGGCCGGCAGCTGCACGGCGCGGGCGCGGGAGTCCCGGGACAGGGTGACCGCGAGCATCTCCAGCACGATCCGCTGGACGTTGTTCTCCGGCTGCGCCTCGGTCAGGCCCAGGGAGTTGACCTGGACGCCGTAGCGGAAGCGGCGGTGCTTGGGGTCCTGCACGCCGTAGCGCTCCGCCGTCAGCTCGTCCCAGAGCTGGGTGAAGGCGCGCATCTTGCACATCTCCTCCACGAAGCGGACGCCCGCGTTCACGAAGAAGGAGATGCGCGCGACGACCTCGCCGAACTTCTCCTGCGGCACCTGCCCGGAGTCGCGGACGGAGTCCAGGACGGCGATCGCGGTGCTGATGGCGTAGGCGATCTCCTGCTCCGGCGTGGCTCCCGCCTCCTGCAGGTGGTAGCTGCAGATGTTGATCGGATTCCACTTCGGCATGGTCGTCACCGTGTAGGCGACCATGTCGGTGATCAGGCGCATCGACGGAGCCGGCGGGAAGACGTAGGTCCCCCGCGACAGGTACTCCTTGATGATGTCGTTCTGCGTGGTCCCGGCCAGCTTGCTGACGTCGTGGCCGTGCTCCTCGGCGACCGCCTGGTAGAGCGCCAGCAGCCACATCGCGGTCGCGTTGATCGTCATCGACGTGTTCATCTCGTCGAGCGGGATGCCGTCGAAGAGGGCGCGCATGTCACCGATGTGCGTGACGGGGACGCCTACCTTGCCGACCTCACCGACGGCGAGCTCGTCGTCGGGGTCGTAGCCGGTCTGCGTGGGCAGGTCGAAGGCGACCGAGAGACCGGTCTGCCCCTTGGCGAGGTTCCGCCGGTACAGGGCGTTGGACTCGGCCGGCGACGAGTGGCCGGCATAGGTGCGCATGACCCAGGGACGGTCGCGCTCCTTCGGCGCTGAAGGGAACGGCATACCGGCGGAGTGTAGGGCGGTTACTCGCCGGTAGCAGCCTCGGCCGGGGACCGTGACCGGTGGCACACTCGAACGTGTCCGGACAGAGGAGGGTCATGCCGATCGGGGCCGGGAGCAGCCTGCACTTCCTCGTGGGGCCGACGATCGCCTTCGTCGCCCTCGCGCTGCTGGCGCTCTTCATGCGCTGGGCCTTCGGCACCGGCTACGGCCGGTCGAAACCTGCCCAGGAGGCCGACGACGGCCTGCTCACCCGGGTGGCCACGCTGTCCCGCCGGGAGTCCGCGCTGGCGCTCCGGGCCGTGCTCTCCGACGCGGGCATCCGGTCGACCGTGCGCTGTCCGGCCCCGCACCGGGCCGACGTCCTGGTCTTCCCGGAGGACGCCCAGCGGGCCCGGTCCCTCGCCGCGACCTTCCCCGGCGGCTAGCCGGGTCGCTCGGTGCGCTCCACGGTGACGCCGAGACCGCGCAGCTGCTCGACGAAGTCGGGGTAGCCGCGGTCGACGTGGTAGGCGTCCTGCACCTCGGTGACGCCGTCGGAGACCAGCCCGGCGAGCACCAGTCCCGCCCCGGCCCGGATGTCGGTGGCCACGACGGGCGCGCTGGACAGCCGCTCCCGTCCCCGGACGACGGCGTGATGGCCGTCGATGCGGATGTCGGCGCCCAGCCGGACGAGCTCGTTGACGAACATGAACCGGCCGTCGTAGACGTTCTCGGTGATGAGGGCAGTGCCCGTCGACACGGCGGCCAGTGCCACCGCCATCGGCTGCAGGTCGGTCGGGAACCCCGGGAACGGCAGGGTGACCACGTCGATGCAGCGGGGCCGGTCGGCCATGGCCACGCGGAGCCCCTCGGGCAGCACCTCGACGGTGGCCCCGGCGTCGGTCAGCTTGTCGAGCGCCACCGTGAGGTGCGCGGCCACCGCCCGCTCGACGACGACGTCGCCCCGGGTCATCACCGCCCCGATGGCCCAGGTGCCGGCGACGATCCGGTCGGGAACGGTCGTGTACGTGACCGGCGACAGGGACTCGACGCCCTCCACGGTGATCGTGGACGTGCCCGCGCCGTCGATGGAGGCACCCATCGCGACGAGCATCGCGCAGAGGTCGACGATCTCGGGCTCGCGGGCGGCGTTGTCGATGACCGTGGTGCCACGGGCGAGCACCGCCGCGGTGACCAGGTTCTCCGTGGCGCCCACCGACGGGAAGTCGAGCCAGATCGCCGTGCCGGACAGCCGTGGCGCCGTCGCCACGAGGAACCCGTGCTCGCTCACGATCGTGGCGCCCAGCCGCTCCAGGCCCGAGATGTGCATGTCCAGCCCGCGGGAGCCGATGGCGTCGCCGCCGGGCAGGGCCACGCGCGCGCTGCCGCAGCGGGCCACGAGCGGCCCGAGCACGTTGATGGAGGCACGCATCTTGCGGACCAGGTCGTAGTCGGTCTCCGTGGACGGCTTCTCCGGCACGTCGATGCGCACCCGCCCGCCGCCACCGCCGTCGCCCGCGCGCTCGTACTCCACGTCGCAGCCCAGCCGGCGCAGGACCTCGCTCATGATGGCGACGTCGAGGATGTCGGGGACCTCGTCGATGACCGTCTGGCCCTGGGCCAGCAGGGCGGCCGCCATCAGCTTCAGCGCGCTGTTCTTGGCACCCGTGACCCGCACCCGGCCGGTCAGGGCCGTGCCGCCGGTCACCTCGAAGCACTCCACCGTTCCACCCTACGGTGGCTCCCCTCCCGCGCCCGGCCGGAGCGTCGAGCTGAGGTCATAGGCTCCGGTCATGACCGTCCGGCTGACCCGCATCTACACGAAGACCGGCGACGCCGGCCAGACGCACCTCGGCGACATGAGCCGCGTGTCGAAGACCGATCCGCGCCTGGTGGCCTACGCCGATGTGGACGAGGCCAACAGCGTGATCGGGACGGCGCTGGCACTGGGGGCGCCGGACCCGGCCGTCGCCGACCTGCTGCGCAGCATCCAGAACGACCTGTTCGACGTCGGCGCCGACCTGTGCACGCCGATCGCCCCCGACCCCCAGTACCCGCCGCTGCGGATCACCGCTGCCTACACCGAGCGGCTCGAGGCGGCCTGCGACGAGTTCAACGCGTCGCTGCCGAAGCTGGAGAGCTTCATCCTGCCCGGCGGCACTCCCGCTGCCGCCCTGCTGCACCAGGCTCGGGTGGTGGCCCGGCGTGCCGAGCGCAGCGTGTGGGCCCTGCTCGAGGTGGACGCGGAGCACACGAACGCGGAGACCGCCCGCTACCTCAATCGGCTCTCGGACCTGCTGTTCATCCTCTCGCGGGTGACCAACCCCGATGGCGACATCCTGTGGGAGCCCGGGGCGCACAGCGGTGCCCACGCGCAGCGCGGCACGACCTCGTCCTAGCTCCCCGGCGGGGCCGACTCCACCCAGGACAGGAAGCCGGTCACCGTCGAGCCGTCCATGGCCAGCTCCCGGGTCCCCTCCGGGGTGGCGATGGCGAGGACGACGACGTCCGAGGGCAGCGCGAGGTCGTCGCGCCCAGCACTGCGGCGCGAGCCCACCCGCAGCTCGGCCCGGCTGAGGCGCTCGTGGGGCCGGACGGCCAGCGACAGGCCGCGGTACCAGAGCAGCATGTCCCCGCCGTACCAGGCGACGCCCACCGACCACCGGGGAGAACCGGCCGGACGCAGCCACATCGTGACGGCACCGAGACCGGAGAGCAGGAACCGGCGGCGGATCAGGAAGGCGACCGCCAGCACGACGACCAGGACCCCGAGCAGGACCAGCAGGACCGTGGTCACGATGCGTCCTGGCTCGGCGGAACTGTCCTGACGGGAACGGACCGGTGGTTCAGGCGCTCTCGCCGGCTGCCCGCAGGCGGGACTGGGCGCGCCGGGCGGCCTCGAGCGCCTCGGGGTCGTCGCCGTTGCCCTCGGCGCGGCGCAGGGCCTCGCGGGCGCGCTCCACGTCGATCTCGCCGGCGATCTCCGCCGTCTCGGCGAGGATGGAGACCCCGCTCTCGGTGACCGAGAGGAAGCCACCGTGGGCCGCGACGACGACGTCGTCCCCGGACTCGGTGCGGATGGTGACCACGCCACCGCCGGCGAGCTCGCCCAGCAGCGGTGCGTGCCCGGGCAGCACGCCCAGCTCGCCCTCGGTCGTGCGGGCGATGACCATCGTCGCCTCGCCGGACCAGATCTTCCGCTCGACGGCCACCAACTCGACCTGCAGGGTCGCCACGACTCTCCTCGGGATCCACGGGACGGAGCTGTCACTCTATAAGGACCCCCTGCACCCCACCCCTCGCGGGCTCGGGGCGGTGCCCGGCCGGGGGCCTTCAGGCGGAGCGGCGGTAGAGCAGCGTCCAGCGCCCCACGCGCACCCAGGGGTGGCGGACGGTGGAGGCCGGTGCCCAGTCGTCGATGCCGAAGGGCTCCCCGTCGACGGGCTCCCATGGTGCGTACGGGGGCCAGGTCCAGCCGGGTTCGGCCGCACCGGGCATCGCGTCGTTCGCGTCCACGTTCGTTCCTCGTCCATCGCCCGGAATCGGGCTCCTGCGTCGGATGGTCGGCACCGACGGCGCCGGCCAGGAGCGACGGTAGTCCTGTTCCACCCGTCCGGGTGACCCCCGGTCACCCGATCGTGCGCGGCGGGCCGCCGTCGGCGCACCCGGCCCCGGAACGCCGACGGCCGGGCCCTCCGTGAGGGACCCGGCCGTCGGTGGCCCCGCTGCAGGGTCCCGCGCTGAGCGCGGGGGGCAGCGGGGTCCTTACGCCTTCTTGAGGCGCTCCGCGTTCTTCTCGAGGTCCTCGAGGCCGCCCTGCATGAAGAAGGCCTGCTCGGGGAGGTGGTCGTAGGTGCCCTCGGTCAGCGCCTTGAACGCCTCCAGCGTCTCCGACAGCGGCACGAAGGACCCCGGCTGCCCGGTGAACGCCTCGGCCACGAACATGTTCTGCGAGAGGAAGCGCTCGATGCGCCGGGCCCGGTTGACCGTGACCTTGTCCTCTTCGCCGAGCTCGTCGATGCCGAGGATGGCGATGATGTCCTGCAGCTCCTGGTAGCGCTGCAGGATCCGCTTCACCGTCTGGGCGATCTGGTAGTGCTCCTCGCCCACGTACTGCGGGTCGAGGATCCGGCTGGTCGAGTCCAGCGGGTCGACAGCCGGGTAGATGCCCTTCTCCGAGATGGGCCGGGAGAGCACGGTCGTCGCGTCGAGGTGGGCGAACGTGGTGTGCGGCGCCGGGTCGGTGATGTCGTCGGCGGGCACGTAGATCGCCTGCAGCGAGGTGATCGACCGGCCACGCGTCGAGGTGATCCGCTCCTGCAGCTCCCCCATCTCGTCGGCGAGGGTCGGCTGGTAACCCACGGCCGAGGGCATGCGGCCCAGCAGCGTGGAGACCTCGGAGCCGGCCTGGGTGAACCGGAAGATGTTGTCGATGAAGAGCAGCACGTCCTGGTTCTGCTCGTCCCGGAAGTACTCCGCCATCGTCAGCGCCGACAGGGCGACCCGGAGGCGCGTGCCCGGCGGCTCGTCCATCTGGCCGAAGACCAGCGCGGTGGCCTCGATGACGCCGGACTCGGTCATCTCCGTGATGAGGTCGTTGCCCTCGCGGGTGCGCTCGCCGACCCCGGCGAACACCGAGACGCCACCGAACTCCTGGGCGACCCGGCGGATCATCTCCTGGATCAGCACGGTCTTGCCGACACCGGCGCCACCGAACAGACCGATCTTGCCGCCGGCCACGTAGGGGGTCAGCAGGTCGATGACCTTGATGCCCGTCTCGAGCAGCTCGGTGCGGCCCTCGAGCTGGTCGAACCGCGGGGCGTGCCGGTGGATCGACCAGCGCGTGGCGTCCGCGCCGTAGCCCGGCTCGTCCAGGCACTCGCCCAGGGTGTTCCACACATGGCCCTTGGTGACGTCGCCGACCGGGACGGTGATGGACTCCCCGGTGTCGCGCACCTCGGCGCCGCGGACCAGGCCGTCGGTCGGCGCCATCGAGATGGTGCGCACGACGCCCTCGCCCAGGTGCTGGGCGACCTCGAGGGTCAGCGTCTTGCCCAGGTCGGCCAGGGTGACATCGACCTTCAGGGCGTTGAACAGGTCGGGCATCGCGTCGCGGGGGAACTCGACGTCGACGACCGGTCCGGTGACCCGCACGACCCGGCCGGCGGCCGTGGTCTGCGAGCTGGTCGAACGGTCCTCGGTGACGGTCATCTGTACTGCTCTCCTGCCCTCGGGCTGCGTGCTGTGTGGGGTTCGTCTCGCGCGTTCCGGTGGAACATGTCAGTCGCCGGATCCCGCCGAGACCAGCGCGTCGGAGCCACCGACGATCTCGCTGATCTCCTGGGTGATCTCGGCCTGGCGGGCCTGGTTGGCCTGCCGGGAGAGGTTCTTCGCCAGTTCCTCGGCGTTGTCGGACGCCGACTTCATCGCCCGGCGCCGCGAGGCCGACTCGGAGGCGGCCGCCTCGAGCATCGCCGCGTAGATCCGGGTGGTGACGTACTTCGGCAGCAGGGCGTCGAGGAGACCCTCGGCGGACGGCTCGAACTCGTAGGACGTCGGGACCCCGGAGTCACCGGCCGCACCGCGCTCGCGGTCCTCGCGCTCGTAGTCGAACTCCTCGACCTCCTCGACCTCCAGCGGAGCCATCCGCTTGGCGACGGGGACCTGCGAGAGCAGCGAGCGGAACTCCGTGTAGACGATGTGCAGCTCGTCGACGCCGAAGATGCCGTCGGCACCGGCGCCGCCGTCCTCGTCGTCCTCACCGGCGGTGAAGACGTCGATCAGCGAGGAGCCGACCTTCTGCGCGTCCTCGTAGCCGGGCTGCTCCGAGAAGCCCGTGAAGGTCTCGGCCATCTCGCGGTCGCGGAAGGAGTAGTAGGTCTCCCCCTTGCGGCCGACGACGTAGAGGACCGGCTCCTTGCCCTCCTTGCGGAGCAGGGAGAGCAGCTCCTCTGTGCGACGGAGCACGTTGACGTTGTACGAGCCGGCGAACCCGCGGTCGGAGGTGATCACGAGGACCGCCGCCCGCTGCGGGTTCTGCCGCTCGGTCAGCAACGGGTGGTCCAGCGAGGCCGACGACGCCAGCGCCGACAGCACCCGCGTGATCTCCCGGGCGTAGGGCTTGGACGCCTCGACCCGGGCCTGGGCACGCACGATGCGGGCACCGGCGATCAGCTCCTGGGCCGAGAAGATCTTCTTCGTCGACTGGGTGGAGCGGATGCGGCGCCGCAGCGCGCGGAGGGAGGCGGCCACGGGTCAGGCCTTCTTCTTGACCTGGACGCGCTCCTGGCCACGCTCCGACGCGTCCATGGCCTCTGCCTCGGCCTCGTTCACCTTGAGGGACTCGCCCTCGCCGGTGGTGAACTGGCCGTAGAACGCCTCGACCGCCTTCTCCAGGTTCTGCACAGTGTCGTCCTCGAGCTTCTTCGACGTCCGGATGGTGTCGAAGATGCCGTTGTCGCCCCGCGAGATGTAGTCCAGGAACTCCGACTCGAAGCGGCGCACGTCGGAGACCGGCACGACGTCGAGCTTTCCGGTGGTACCCAGCCACAGCGAGACGACCTCCCGCTCGACCGGGTACGGCGAGTACTGACCCTGCTTCAGCAGCTCGACGAGGCGCTGACCGCGGTCCAGCGTCGCGCGGCTGGAGGCGTCCAGGTCCGAGGAGAAGGAGGCGAAGGCCTCCAGCTCGCGGAACTGGGCGAGGTCCAGGCGCAGCCGGCCGGCGACCGACTTCATCGCCTTGATCTGCGCCGAGCCACCGACGCGGGACACCGAGATGCCGACGTTGATGGCCGGGCGGACACCGGAGTTGAACAGGCCCGTCTCGAGGAAGATCTGGCCGTCGGTGATCGAGATGACGTTGGTCGGGATGTAGGCCGACACGTCGTTGCCCTTGGTCTCCACCAGCGGAAGCCCGGTCATCGAGCCCGCACCCAGCTCGTCCGAGAGCTTCGCGCAGCGCTCGAGCAGGCGGGAGTGCAGGTAGAAGACGTCGCCCGGGTAGGCCTCGCGGCCCGGCGGGCGGCGCAGCAGCAGCGAGACCGCGCGGTAGGCCTCGGCCTGCTTGGACAGGTCGTCGAACACGATGAGGACGTGCTTGCCCTCGTACATCCAGTGCTGGCCGATGGCCGAGCCGGCGTAGGGGGCGATGTACTTGAACCCCGCGGCCTCGGACGCCGGCGCGGCGACGATGGTCGTGTACTCCATCGCGCCGGCCTCCTCGAGGGCCGAGCGGATCGCCGCGATCGTCGAGCCCTTCTGGCCGACGGCGACGTAGATGCAGCGGACCTGCTGGGCCGGGTCGCCGGTCGCCCAGGCTTCCTTCTGGTTGATGATCGTGTCGGTGACGATCGCCGTCTTGCCGGTCTGGCGGTCACCGATGACGAGCTGGCGCTGACCGCGGCCGATCGGCGTCATGGCGTCGATGGCCTTGATGCCGGTCTGCATCGGCTCGTGCACCGACTGGCGCTGCACGACGGTGGGCGCCTGCAGCTCGAGCGCGCGGCGGCCGGTGGTGGCGATCTCCCCGCCGCCGTCGATCGGGTTGCCCAGCGGGTCGACGACGCGGCCGAGGTAGCCGTCGCCGACTGGCACCGAGAGCACCTCGCCGGTCCGGCGGACCTGCTGGCCCTCCTCGATCCCGGAGAAGTCACCGAGGATGACGACACCGACCTCGCGCACGTCGAGGTTCAGCGCCAGACCACGCACACCGCTCTCGAACTCGAGCAGCTCGTTGGTCATGACCGACGGCAGACCCTCGACACGTGCGATGCCGTCGCCGGCCTCGGTGACCGTGCCGACCTCCTCGCGGGAGATGTCGGGGCTGTACTCGGTGACGTAGTTCTGGATGGCACTGCGGATCTCGTCTGCGGAGATCGTCAGCTCGGCCATGGGTCGCGTCCTCTTCCCTGCGGTGGTGTCTGGGGTGGGTCGGTCGGTGGGGGCGGTCAGCCGGCCAGTCGCCGTTCGGCGGCTTCCAGGCGGTGGGCGATGCTGCCGTCGATGACCTCGTCGCCCACCTGCACGACGAGGCCGCCGAGCACGCTCGGGTCGACGGTGACCTGCAGGCCGACGGTGCGCCCGTAGATCCGCCGGAGGACGTCGGAGAGACGCTGCTCCTGCGCGGCGGTCAGCGCCACGGCCGTGGTCACGCGTGCGACGGACTGCCCGCGGCGCCGGCTGGCCACCTCCGAGAGCCGCTCCACGGCGTTCTCGGCGGTGCCGACGTGCGGTCCGGTGAGCACGTTGCGCAGCAGTTGCTCGGTGACCGGGCTGACCCGGCCGGACAGCAGCCGGTCCAGCAGCGCCCGCTTGCCCTCGGTCGAGGCCTTGCGGTCGCTCAGGATCCGGCCCAGCTCACGATCGCCGCCGACGATGCGTCCGAACCGGAAGAGCTCGTCCTCGACGCCGTCCAGCTCGCCGCGGGCGTCCGCGGCGTCCAGCGACGCCTCGGTCGCCAGTGCGGAGAAGGCGTCCACCAGGTCGATCGGGTGCGACCAGCGCAGCCGCGCGACCGTCTCGATGAGGTCGAGCGCCGTGTCGGAGACCTTCGCGCCGAAGAGGCGCTGGGCCAGGGCGGCCCGGTCATCGGGCCGGCCCGCCGGATCCGACAGCGCCCGGCGCAGCGAGAGCTGACCGTTGAGCAACCGGCCGACGGAGAAGAGCTCGTCGGCGAGGGCCAGCAGCTCGGGGCCGGTCGCGGCGCGCGACGGCTGCCGGGTCAGGCGGTCCTTCGCCTTCTCCAGCATCCCGGAAGCAGGCCGGCTGAGCTGGTCCAGGCGCTCGCGCGCCTCGACCAGCGACGCCCGGCTCGAGGCCTCCATCAACGGTTGCTCCCGCCTACGCGGGTCGCGCCGCCGGCACCGTCGCCGGCTGCCGCCATGCCGTCGAGCTCGGAGAGGAAACGGTCCACCGTGCCGCTGCGCCGGGCGTCCTCGGCGAGGGACTCGCCCACGACCTGGCCGGCCAGCTGCACGGCGAGCGTGCCGATCTGACCCCGCAGCTCGTTGACCACCTGCTGACGCGCGGTGGCCAGCTGCTCCTCGCCGCGAGCGACGATGCGCTTCTGCTCCTCCTGCGCCTGGGTCCGCAGCTCCTCGAGGATCTGCTGACCCTCGGCACGGGCCTGGTCGCGGATCTGCGCGGCCTCGCTGCGGGCCTCGGCCAGCTGCGCGCGGTACTGCTCCAGCGCCGCCTTGGCCTCGGCCTGCATGGCCTCGGCGCGCTCGATCCCGCCCTCGATCGCCTCGCGACGGGCGACGAAGACCTGCTCGAAGCGAGGCACCACGTACTTGATCATCACGAAGCAGAGGATCGCGAACGTGATCGTGCCGACGACGATCTCGCCCACGGGCGGGATCAGCGGATTGTGCGACTCCGCAGCGAGGATGTTCATGCTCTGCACTCCCTGAGTCAGCTGGACAGGACCGGCTGGCTCAGCCGTAGATGAAGGGCGCGACCAGGCCGATGAGCGCCAGCGCCTCGGAGAGCGCGGCACCGAGGAAGGCGTAGGTGCGGGTGAGGCCGGCCGACTCGGGCTGGCGGGCGGTCGCCTGGATGTAGGCGGCCCACACGATGCCGACACCGATGCCGGGGCCGATGGCGGCGAGGCCGTAGCCGACAGCGCCGATGTTGCCCTCGAGCTCTGCGAGAACCTCGATCATTGGGGGGTCTTCCTCCTGTGTCGGTCACCCGGGGTCGTCCCGGATGGCTGGCGGGGTGGAGCGGTCAGTGGGCGGGTTCGACGGCGCCGTTGAGGTAGGTGGCCGTCAGGACGGTGAACACGTAGGCCTGGAGGACGATCACGAGCAGCTCGAAGAACGTCATGGCCAGGGCCATGGCGAACGCTCCGACGCTGAAGATCGCCGAGAAGTTGCCGACCTGGAGCAGGTAGACGGTGCCGAGCGAGAACACCGCCAGCAGCATGTGGCCGGCGAACATGTTGGCGAAGAGTCGCACGGCCAGCGTGAACGGCCGGATGACGAACACCTGCAGCAGCTCGATCGGCGTCACCAGGATGAGCGCGCCGATGGGCACGCCCGGGGGGATCGCGGCGTCCTTGAAGTAGCGGCCGGCCCCCTGCTCGCGGATGCCCACCCAGTTGTAGATGACCCAGACGATCACCGCGAGGACCAGCGGGAACGCGAACTTCGACATCGGGGAGATCTGCGCCAGCGGCACGATCGACATCGCGTTGTTCGCGAGGATGAAGAAGAAGAGCGAGGCGAGGAACGGCGCGAACGGCAGACCCTTGGGGCCGATGACGTCGCGGGCCATCCCGTCGCGGATGAGGGAGTAGCCGCTCTCACCGATGAACTGCATCTTGCCCGGCACGATGGAGGGCTTGCGCACGGCGGCGACCATGAGGCCGATCATCACCGCGGTCGCGAGCCACATGATCAACGTGATGCGGGTGATCTCGAAGGCGACCCCGAAGAGATCGAACTCCGCGATCGGCTCCGGGTAGAACTCCTCGACGGTCGGAGCCTGGAAGCCGTCGTCCCCGCCGGATCCTTCGGCTGCGAGCACGCTGGCGAGCGCTGAGGCGCTGGAGGTCACCGTCGTCCCTTCTGCGTCTTGCGGTACTCCGGTGGCCGGCTCCGCTGCCCGCCCCGGGTCGTGCTGGTGGGCCGCCCTCCCGGAGGTGGTTCGACGGCCCCGTACTTGACGACCACCAGGTAGATGGCCACTCCCAGACCGAGGAGGACGCCGACCAGGGTGAAGACCCGCGTCTCCAGCCAGCGGTCGAGCAGCCACCCGACCCCGCCCCAGACGATCATCCCCGAGAGCATGGTCCCGGTGATGCCCCAGCCGACGTCCGCTCCACTGGGTGGACGGGCTGGTTCGTCAGGTCGCGGTCGAGCATCCCCGCGAGCAGGGCTGTTCTCGGCCATCGGCCCGGACACTATCTCAGCCGCGTGACGCGGGCTTTTCCGGGTCCGGCCGCGGCACCCCACCGGCTCCTGCGGCGGACGCCGACGGTGCCGCGGAGGGGGGTGACGGAGGGGGTGCGTAGTAGAGCTGGCGGGTCCATACCCACCGGGCCTGGACGCCACTCCAGAGGAACGTCGCCGCGATCACGGTCCACGCCAGAGCGAGCCGGTCCAGCCAGCCGTCCTCGGGGATCGACCCGAGGACGAGGAACAGCACCAGCGCCTTGACCAGGAACGTGCCGAGAGCCGCCGGCAGGGCCAGGCTGTCGTCGATCCGGCCGGCGCGGGCGATCACCACGGCGGAGACGCAGAAGAAGACCGCCACCGTGGCCGCACCGGCCAGCACGGCGACCGCGCTCCCCCAGCCGCCGACCACACCGGCGACCGGTGCCGCCACGACCGCTGCAGCGGCAGTGGCCAGCAGGCCCGGCCGCAGGAAGGAGATGTCCCACGCGGCGTCGCCGCCGGTCGAGCCGCCCGGAGGGCGCGTCACCGGAGCACCTGCCCGGCGCCGGCCGGCCGCTGCTCCGACCCGGGGCGCGCACCGGCCTGCGGCCGGGCACGCACGGCCCGGGCGGTCGGGTGCTCCGCGCGGCTGCGCTCGCGCTGCGCGGCGAGCTCGGCGGCCCGCGCCTCGCGGGCGGCCCGCCGCGCGCGGGGGCTGAGCACCACCACGACGCCCACCACCAGGAGGACGGCGATGGCCACGAGGAGCTCCGCCTGGCCGCCGGTGATGGACAGCCCGACGGCGCCGAAGGAGAGCAGCGCGGCCCAGAAGTACATGACCAGCACGGCCCGGCGGTGGGAGTGGCCGATCGAGAGCAGCCGGTGGTGCAAATGCATCTTGTCCGGCGAGAACGGCGACTGGCCCTTGCGGGTGCGCCGGATCACCGCCATCAGCAGGTCGACGAAGGGGATGAAGAGGATCGCGATCGGCACCAGCAGCGGCAGCGTGAGCGGGAGCAGGCTCGCGGCGGAGTCGAAGGACTGGGGGTCCACTCCCCCGGTGGCCGTGACCGCACCGGCCGACAGCATCAGGCCGACCAGCATGGAGCCGGAGTCGCCCATGAAGATGCGGGCCGGGCTGAAGTTGTGCGGCAGGAACCCGATGCAGGCGCCGGCCAGGACGGCGGTGATGAGCGCCGGTGCGCTGGCCACGTCGTCGTAGCCGACCACGCCGAGGTGGTAGCTGTAGGCGAAGAAGGCCAGCGCCGCGATGGCCGACACCCCGGCTGCGAGGCCGTCCAGCCCGTCGATGAAGTTCAGCGCGTTGACCGCCGCGACGGTCAGCAGGATGGTCAGCGGGACGCCGATGTCGGGACCCAGCGAGATGGTGCCGATGTCGGCGACCGGCAGGAACAGGAACGCCAGCTGCACCCCGAGCAGCACCATGACGCCGGCGGCGGCGATCTGCCCGGTCAGCTTGGTCAGGGCGTCCAGGCCCCAGCGGTCGTCGAGGACCCCGAGGAGGCAGATCAACCCGCCGGCGACGAGCACGGCGATGGTCTGCGAGTCGTCGAAGGTGCGCTGCAGCGCCGGGAGACGGGTGGCGACGAGGATCGCCGCGGCCACCCCCAGGTACATCGCCACCCCTCCGCCGCGGGGGGTGGGGATGACGTGCACGTCGCGCTCGCGGGGTGCCGCCATCATCCGCGCCCGGATGGCGACCATCCGCACCACCGGGGTGGTCAGGAAGGTGACCAGCGCGGCGGTGAGCAGGACGACGGCGTACTCGCGCACGGGTCAGACCCCCACTCGATCGACTCGTTGCGGCTACCCGCGACGCCCGGGCGAGCGCGTGGGGATGCAGCAACTATGACACTGCGGTCCTCCCGGACCGCACCGCCGCCACGTGCCGTCCCTGCTCGTCGGAGGTCGTGCGGTCCCCTCCTCGGGATCTCTGCCCGGCGGCAGCCGACGCCACGAGCCCCCCGCGCGGACCCCGGAGGCCTGCTCGTCGGGCTCAGTCGATGATGTCGGGAACGACGTCCCGGAGCTGCTCGACGGACAGGGCGCCCACCCGCAGCACCCGCGGGACAGGGCCGGTGCAGTCGACGATGGTGCTGGCGGCCGAGCCCTCGCGGGGCCCGCCGTCCAGGACCACGGCCGCGTGGTCACCGAGCTGCTCGACAGCCTGCTGGGCCGTGGTCGCGGCCGGCCGGCCGGACCGGTTGGCGCTGGACACGGCGAGCGGCCCCGTCCGGCGCAGCAGATCACGGGCGACCTCGTCGTCGGGCAGCCGGACGGCGACCGTGCCCTCGGCGTCACCGAGGTCCCAGGCGAGGGACGGCGCGTGCTCGAGCACGAGGGTGAGCCCGCCCGGCCAGAACGCCTGCGCCAGCTCCTGGGCGACCCGGGGCAGGTTCACCACGAGACCGGCCAGGGTGGACGCCTCGCCGATCAGGACCGGGACCGGCATGGTGCGCCCCCGGTTCTTCGCGGCGAGCAGCCCGGTGACGGCGGCAGGGGTGAAGGCGTCGGCCGCCACGCCGTAGACCGTGTCGGTGGGCAGCAGCACCAGCTCGCCCCGCGCGATCGCGGCGCCCGCGGCGTCGATGCCGGCGGCGCGCTCCTCCGGGTCGGTGCAGTCGAAGAGGTCAGCCACGGGGAGGGAGTCTCCCCCACCGCGGGTTCAGACCCGTCGGGCGGTGGTGAACCGGGGGCGCCCGGCCAGGTCCGGGTGGTCCTCGACGTCGGTGAAGCCGCCGTGCGCCCGGACGACGGCGGGGACCGCGCCGCCCTGCTGGTCGGCGTGCTCGATGCCGAGCCAACCACCGGGGTGCAGGAGGCGCGCGGCCACCGACAGCATCCCGCGGACGACGTCCAGCCCGTCGGGACCGCCCCACAGCGCCAGCGGCGGGTCGTGCTCGGCGACCTCGCGGGGCAGCACGGCGTCGTCGGGGACGTAGGGCGGGTTGGACACGACGACGGTCACCCGGCGGTCGAGCTCCGGCAGCAGAGCAGGATCGGTCATGTCGCCCTCGACCACGCCGACCGGCGTGTCCCCGGCTGCCACACGTGCCATGGCGTTGTGCCGGGTCCAGGCGATGGCGCCCGGGTCACGCTCGACCGCGGTCACGCGGGCGCCGGGATGCTCCTGCGCGATGGACAGTGCGAGCGCGCCGGAGCCGCTGCCCAGGTCGACGACGATCGGCCCGTCGGTCCCGGCCAGCCGGTCGAGCGCCCAGCCCGCCATGAGCTCGGTCTCCGGCCGCGGGACGAAGACGCCCGGGCCGACCGCCAGCTCCAGGTGGCGGAACGGCGCCCGGCCGGTGAGGTGCTGCAGCGGCACCCGGTCGGCCCGCTGCTCGACGAGCGCCCCGAAGCGGGCGGCGTCGTCGTCGGCCACCTCGTCGAGGGTGAGCAGCCGCGCACGCGGGACGCCGAGGACGTGGGCGAGCAGGAGCTCGGCGTCCACGCGGGCGGACTCGACGCCGCCGTCGGTGAGCCGGCGGACGGCGTCGGTCACCAGGGGCCTGACGTTCAGGAGCCGGCCGCCAGCAGCTCGGCGGTGTGCGCGCCGACCAGCGCGTCGATGACGGCGTCCAGGTCGCCGTCGATCACCTGGTCGAGGTTGTGCGCCTTGTACCCGACGCGGTGGTCGGCGATCCGGTTCTCCGGGAAGTTGTAGGTGCGCACCCGCTCGCTGCGGTCCATCGTCCGCACCTGGCTGCGCCGCTGGTCGCTCGCGGTGGCCTCGGCCTCCTCGCGGGCGGCGGCCAGCAGCCGCGAGCGGAGCACCCGCAGCGCGGACTCCTTGTTCTGCAGCTGGCTCTTCTCGTTCTGCGAGCTGACCACGATGCCGCTGGGCAGATGGGTGATGCGGACGGCGGAGTCGGTGGTGTTCACGCTCTGCCCGCCCGGGCCCGACGACCGGAACACGTCGATGCGCAGGTCGTTGGGGTCGACGGTGACGTCGACCTCCTCGGCCTCCGGCAGCACCAGCACGCCGGCCGCCGAGGTGTGGATCCGGCCCTGGCTCTCGGTGACCGGCACCCGCTGCACGCGGTGCACACCGCCCTCGAACTTCAGCCGCGACCAGATCCCCTCGTCGGTGCGCGACTTCACCGCGACCGCGACGTCCTTGTACCCACCGAGCTCTGCGTCGACGGCCTCGAGGATCTCGGTCGACCAGCCGCGGCGCTCGGCGTAGCGCAGGTACATGCGCAGCAGGTCGCCGGCGAAGAGCGCCGACTCCGCACCGCCCTCCCCCGCCTTGATCTCGAGGATGACGTCCTTGTCGTCGTCGGGGTCGCGCGGCAGCAGCTGCTCGTGCAGCCGCGCCTCGAGCTCCTCGACCCGCTGCCCGAGCGTGGTCGCCTCGGCGGCGAAGGACGCGTCCTCGCCGGCCAGCTCGCGCGCGGTGCCCAGGTCGCCCCGGGCCTCGTCCAGCGCCCGCGCCGTCTCGACGAGCGGGGCGAGCTGGGCGTACCGCCGGCTCAGCCGGCGGGCCCGTGACTGGTCGGCGTGCACGGAGGGGTCGGCGAGCTCGCGCTCCAGCGACGCGTGCTCGTCGAGCAGGACCGACAGGCGGTCAGGGGTGCTCATCGGGAGGCTCCTCTCGGACGAGCGGGCGGCGGACATGACGACGGCGCCCGTCCCGCCCCGGGAAGGGGCGGCACGGGCGCCGTCGGAGGAGCTACTTGCCGGCGGTCTCGGACCCGGTGGCGGCACCGGCGGGGGTGCGCTTGCCGAACCGCTTCTCGAAGCGGGCGACGCGGCCACCGGTGTCCAGGATCTTCTGCTTGCCGGTGTAGAAGGGGTGGCACGCCGAGCAGACCTCGACGGTCAGCTGACCGGTCGCGGACGTGCTGCGGGTCTGGAACGTGTTGCCACAACCACAGGTCACCGTGGTGACGTTGTAGGCCGGGTGGATGTCGCTCTTCATGGCTGGCGCCTCTTCCGAGAAGTCTCTGGTGTTCGTGTGGTGGAACGCCTGCGGGCGGGTGGTATTCCGTGCGGTGACGGACGCCGTCGGCGGGGCTCGATCGGCAAGTATCCCCGATGGCCGGGACTAGTCGTCGCTCGGGCCCGGAGCGCTAGTCGCCGCTCGGGCCCGGAGCGCTAGTCGTTGCCCGGCCCCAGCGTCGTCTTCTGGATCTGCATGAGGAACTCGACGTTGTTGCGCGTCTTCTTCAGCTTGTCCAGGAGCAGTTCCAGCGCCTGCTGCGGCTCGAGCGCGGCCAGCACCCGGCGCAGCTTGATGACGATGGCCAGCTCGTCGGGGTTCATCAGGATCTCTTCCTTGCGGGTGCCCGACGCGTTCACGTCGACCGCCGGGAAGACCCGCTTGTCCGCCAGGCGGCGGTCGAGCTTGATCTCCGCGTTACCCGTGCCCTTGAACTCCTCGAAGATGACCGTGTCCATCGTGGACCCGGTCTCGACCAGCGCCGAGGCGATGATCGTGAGCGAGCCGCCGTTCTCGATGTTGCGGGCCGCACCGAGGAAGCGCTTGGGCGGGTAGAGAGCAGTGGAGTCGACACCACCGGAGAGGATGCGCCCGCTGGCAGGGGCCGCCAGGTTGTAGGCGCGGCCCAGGCGGGTGATCGAGTCCAGGAGGACGACGACGTCGTGACCCATCTCGACCAGGCGCTTGGCCCGCTCGATGGAGAGTTCCGCGACCGTCGTGTGGTCCGCCGGCGGCCGGTCGAAGGTCGAGGCGATGACCTCGCCCTTCACCGAGCGCTGCATGTCGGTGACCTCCTCCGGACGCTCGTCGACCAGGACGACCATCAGGTGGCACTCGGGGTTGTTCGTCGTGATCGCGTTCGCCAGCGACTGCAGCACCATCGTCTTGCCGGCCTTGGGGGGCGACACGATGAGCGCGCGCTGCCCCTTGCCGATCGGCATGACCAGGTCGATGACCCGCGTGGTGAGCAGGTGCGGCTCGGTCTCCAGCCGCAGGCGGTCCTGCGGGTAGAGCGGCGTCAGCTTGGTGAACTCGGGCCGGTCCCGGGCCTGCTCGGGGTCGAGGCCGTTCACCGTGTCCAGGCGGACCAGCGCGTTGTACTTGTCCTTGCGCTCGCCCTCCCGGGGCTGGCGGACGGCGCCGGTGATGGCGTCGCCGCGGCGCAGCCCGTAACGGCGCACCTGGGACAGCGACACGTAGACGTCGTTCGGGCCGGTGAGGTAACCCGAGGTCCGGACGAACGCGTAGTTGTCGAGGACGTCGAGGATGCCGGCGACGGGCAGGAGGACGTCGTCGTCGCTGACCGTCGGCTCGCCCTGCTCGTAGCGGTCCCGGCTGCCCGGCGCGTTGCCGCCGCGCTTGTTGCGGTCGCGGTAGCGGCGACCGCGGCGACCGCGGCCACCCTCGAAGTCGTCGTCCTCGTCGTCGTTGGGGCCGGCGCCACGACCGCCCTCGGCGCGGTTGTCGTTCCGGTTGTCCGGACGCCCACCGCGATCGTTGCGGTCGCCGCGGTCGGGACCCCGGTTGCCGTCGCGGTTGGCACCGTCACGGGCGTTGCCGTCGCGGGCGCCGCCGTCGCGGGCGCCACTGTCACGGGTGCTGCCGTCGCGGGTGTTGCCGCCGTCCCGGCTGCCCCGGTCGTTCGCGGGGCGGTCGTTCGCGGGGCGGTCGTTCGCGGGCCGGTCGGTGCCGCCGTCGCGGTCCCGGTCACCGCGGCTGCGGTTCCGGTCGCGGTTGCGCTGCGGGCGGTCACCGTCGGTGCGCTGGTCGCCGTCGGGCGCGGTCTCGGTGTCGGTGGAGGCGCCGGAGGTCGTGTCCCCTGCCGGCCCCTCGGTCCGGGCCTCGGTCCGGGCCTCCGTGGTGTCGGCCTCGCGGGGCCCGTCGGTGGACGGGGTCTCGACCGCCGGGGAGCCGGCCGGGCGGCTCGCGCCACGGCGGGAACGCACCGGGCGCGTGGGCGCCGCGGTCTCGGGCTGACCGGTCAGCGGACCGCCGTTGGCGCCACCGCTGATCGGGGCCTCGAGCGGCGCGGAGGAGGCAGCAACGCCGCGGGCCACGGGGGCGCCGTCGTCGGTGCCGGTGGTCGGCGCGGCCGGGGCGGCGGCCGGGGAGGACGCGCCCTCGGAGCCGCCGACCTGGCGGGCGGAGATGGCGGCGACGAGGTCGCCCTTGCGCATCCGGCCGGTGCCGGAGATGCCCAGCTCACCGGCGAGCCGCTGCAGCTCGGGCAGCAGCATCCCGGAGAGCCCGTTGCCGCGGCGACGGGGGCTTGCCGTCGTCCCAGAAGCGGCAGGTGCCTCGCCCGGAGCGGCAGCGTCCTGCGTGCCGTTCACGGAGAGGTCGGTGGTTTCACTCACGTACAGGTCCTTCCCTGCGGTGACCTGCGCCTACCGGCACAGGGGTCCCCCGTCCCCTGGCGGTCCGGCCCGGAGGCGGGTACGCACGGAGGAACAGGTCGAAAAGATGCGAGGCGGATCAGCGGCGAAGAGAGATCGTCGGCTTCGGCCCCGCGCGAGGCTCGCCCGAGTGGGCGGCTACGCCGTGAGCCTAGTCGCAGCTCACGGACTCAGACAACACCGGTGGGTGCGGCGTGTGTTCCTCGTTACCGAGAAGATACCTGAGTCCTCGCCTCGAGCACCCGGGCTCCGTCGACGTCCACGTCGAGTGCGAGCACCGTCCAGCCGGTCCCGGCCAGCTGCGTGATGCGGTCGACTGCGCCGGGCTCCCGGGTGAGCACGAGCACGCTCGGCCCCGCCCCCGAGACGACGGCGGCGTGCCCGTCCGCCCGCAGCTCGTCCAGCAGGGTGGCGGACGCCGGCATGGCGGCGGCGCGCTGCCGCTGGTGGAGGCGGTCGTCCGTGGCGTCGAGCAGCCGCTCCGGCGCCGCGGTCAGGGCGTGCGTCAGCAGCGCGGCGCGGGCGGCGTTGAAGGCGGCGTCCGCGTGCGGCACCAGCTCGGGCAGCAGCCCGCGGGCCACGTGGGTGGACAGCGTGGTCTCCGGCACCAGGACGACCGGACGCACGTCGGGATGCACCCCCAGCCGCTCGGCCCGGGCACCGTCGGCGGCCGTCCAGGAGAGCGTCGCCCCGCCCAGCAGGCAGGGCGCGACGTTGTCGGGGTGCCCTTCGAGCTCCGTGGTCAGCCGCAGCACGGCCTCGAGGTCGATGTCCCCGACGTCCGGGCACAGCGCCCAGGCGCCCACCACCCCCGCGACGACGGCGGCCGCCGAGGAGCCCATCCCCCGGCCCTGCGGGATGCCGTTCTCCGCCAGGACGCGCAGACCGGGCGGCGTCCAGCCCAGGTGCTCGCACGCAGCCCGGAAGGCCCGGACGACCAGATGCGACTCGTCCGTGGGCAGCTCCCCCGCCCCGACACCGGACACCTCGACGGTCAGGCCGGCGGGGGCGACGGCGAACTCGAGGACGTCGTACCGGGTGAGGGCGAGGCCCGCGCAGTCGAACGCGGGACCGAGGTTCGCGCTGGTAGCGGGGACGCGGACCCGGACGGCGTCGCCGCTCACCATGCCGTCATCGCTCCCGCGGGACGCTCCGCTCCTCGCTCGTTCCTCGCTGCGATGCTCACGTCCCTGTCCGCTCACAAGCCGAGCTGGGCGGCCGCGGCGGCCGCGTCGACCGGGATCGTCAGGGGCGCCGGTGCCCCCGAGATCGCCCACTCCGGGTCCTTGAGCCCGTTGCCGGTGACCGTGCAGACGACCCGCTGTCCCGGCTCGAGCTCACCGGCCTCGGCGACCTGCAGCAGCCCGGCGACGGACGCGGCCGACGCGGGCTCGACGAACACCGCCTCGTGCCGGGCCAGCAGCCGGTAGGCGGCCAGGATCGCCCGGTCGGTGACCGCGTCGATGCGCCCGCCCGACTCGTCGCGAGCGGCGAGCGCCTTGGTCCAGGACGCCGGGTTGCCGATGCGTATGGCGGTCGCGATCGTGCTGGGGTTCTCCACGACCTGGCCGGTGACGATCGGTGCGGCACCGGCGGCCTGGAAGCCCCACATGCGTGGTGTGCGGGTGGCGGGCCCGGGATCCTCCGACGTGGTGCAGTACTCGCGGTAGCCCTGCCAGTAGGCGGTGATGTTGCCCGCGTTGCCGACCGGGAGGCAGTGGATGTCGGGTGCGTCACCGAGGACGTCCACGATCTCGAAGGACGCCGTCTTCTGACCCTCGATGCGGAACTGGTTGACGCTGTTGACCAGGCTGACCGGGTAGTCGATCGCCAGCTTGCTGGCCAGCGCGAGGCAGTCGTCGAAGTTGCCCTCGACCTGCAGCAGTTGTGCGCCGTGGACCAGCGCCTGGGCGAGCTTGCCCATGGCAATCTTTCCCTGCGGCACGAGCACGGCGCAGGTGAGCCCGGCGCGGGCGGCGTAGGCCGCGGCGCTCGCGCTCGTGTTGCCGGTCGAGGCGCAGATGACCGCCTTCGACCCCTCCTCGACGGCCTTGGTGATGGCCATCGTCATGCCGCGGTCCTTGAAGGACCCGGTGGGGTTGGCGCCCTCGACCTTGAGGAACACCTCGCAGCCCGTCCTGCGGGAGAGCTCGGGCGCCGGCAGCAGCGGCGTCGCCCCCTCCTGGAGCGTCACGACCGGGGTGTCGGCGGTGACCGGCAGGCGCGAGCGGTAGGCCTCGATCAGGCCGGGCCAGCGCGGGGACACGGTTCCCTGCAGCCCAGCGCTCATGACAGTCCCTCCACGCGCAGGACGCTGGTGACGCCCCGGACGGCGGGCATGTCCCGCAGCGCGGCGATCGTGGCAGACAGGGAGGCGTCGGGGGCGCTGTGGGTGACGATGACCAGGGTGGCGGCGTCGCCGCGGCCGTTCTGGCGCACCGTCGAGATGCTCACCCCGTGCTCGGCGAACGCGTGCGCCACGGTCGCCAGGACGCCCGGCTTGTCCGCGACGTCGAGGCTGACGTGGTACCGGGTCGGCGTCTCGGCCATCGGCCGGACGGCGAGGTCCGCGTAGCCCGAGGGCCCCTGGCCTGCGGCACCGGCCAGCCGGTTGCGCGCCACCGCCACCAGGTCGCCGAGGACCGCGCTGGCGGTGGGCTCTCCCCCGGCACCCTGGCCGTAGAACATCAGCTGCCCGGCCGCCTCTGCCTCGACGAAGACCGCGTTGAAGGCGCCGCCGACGGATGCGAGGGGGTGGGCGGTCGGGATCATCGCGGGGTGGACCCGCACCGCGACGGAGTCCCCGTCGCCGTTGGGCACCCGCTCGCAGATGGCCAGCAGCTTGACGGTGCAGCCGATCTCGGCGGCCCGGGCGACGTCGGTGGCCGAGACCGAGGAGATGCCCTCGCGGTGCACGTCCGCCGCGGTCACCGGGGTGTGGAACGCCAGCGAGGCGAGGATCGCCGCCTTGGCGGCCGCGTCGAAGCCGTCCACGTCGGCGGTGGGATCGGCCTCGGCGTACCCGAGGTCGGTGGCCTCGGCGAGCGCCTCCGCGAAGCCGGCGCCGGTCTCGGCCATGCGCGACAGGATGTAGTTGGTCGTCCCGTTGACGATGCCGACGACGCGGCGCAGCTGGTCGCCGGCCAGCGACTCGCGGAGCGGGCGCAGCAGCGGGATGGCACCGGCCACCGCCGCCTCGTAGTAGAGGTCGACGCCGGACTTGGCGGCCGCGGCGTGCAGCGCGACGCCGTCGTCGGCCAGCAGCGCCTTGTTGGCGCTGACCACCGACTTGCCGGCCTCGAAGGCGGCCAGGATCAGCGTCCGGGCCGGCTCGATCCCGCCGATCACCTCGACGACGAGATCGACGTCGTCGCGGGTGACCAGCGCGTGGGCGTCGGTGGTGAGCAGGTGCTGCGGGACGTCGGGGTGGTGGGCCGGCCGGCGCACCGCGATACCCGCGACCTCGACCGGGCGCCCGATGCGGGCGGTCAGATCGTGCGCCTGCTCGGAGATCAGCCGCAGGACGGCGCCGCCGACGGTGCCGCAGCCGAGCAGCGCGACCCTCAGCGGCCGGATCTCGGAAGCGCTCACGACTGGGCTCCAACCGGGTGCTCGGGCGCGGGCTGGGACGGCGCCGGCGACGGTGCGGGCGAGCCGGCGAGGACGGCGTCGAGGGCGAACACGTCCGACAGTGTCTGACGGCGGACGATCTCCGTCGCCACACCCTCCCGCACGGCCACCACCGGCGGCTTGAGCAGGTAGTTGTAGTTGCTGGCCATCGACCAGCAGTAGGCACCCGTGGCCGCGACCGCCAGCAGGTCACCCGGCTGCACGTCGGACGGCAGCCACAGGTCGCGCACCAGGATGTCACCGCTCTCGCAGTGCTTGCCGACGACCCGGCACAGGGCCGGCGCGGCCTCGGAGGTGCGGTTGGCCAGCACGCAGGTGTAACTCGCGTCGTAGAGGGCGGTACGGATGTTGTCGCTCATCCCGCCGTCGACCGAGACGTAGTTGCGCACCAGCGGGGTGCCGGGCGCACCGCTGGCGCCCAGCCGCACCGGCTTGATGGTGCCGATCTCGTAGAGCGTCACCGTCCCCGGGCCGGCGATCGCGCGGCCCGGCTCCACGGCCAGCCGGGGCACGGGCAGCCCGAGCGCCGCGCACTCGGAGGCGACGACGGCGCGTATGCGCTCCGCGACGTCGGCGGGAGGGGTGGGGTCGTCCTCCGGCAGGTACGCGATGCCGAAGCCGCCGCCGAGGTTCAGCTCGGGCAGGACCTCCCCGGTGGCCTGGTGCACCTGGCCGAGCAGCCCGACCACCCGGTGGGCGGCGGCGAGGAACCCCTCGGAGTCGAAGATCTGCGAGCCGATGTGGCTGTGCAGCCCGGTGAGCTGCAGTGCCGGCTCGCGGATGACGCGCACGGCGGCGGTCAACGCGTCGCCGGTGGACAGGGAGAAGCCGAACTTCTGGTCCTCGTGCGCGGTGGCGATGAACTCGTGGGTGTGGGCCTCGATGCCCACCGTCGCGCGGATGAGCACGGGCACGGGGGCGCCCCCCGCGGCCACCCGGGCCTCGCCCAGCGGGACGAGCCGGTCGATCTCGTCGAAGGAGTCCAGCACGACGTGCCCGATCCCCGCGTCGACCGCCAGCTGCAGCTCGACCAGCGACTTGTTGTTGCCGTGCAGTGCGATCCGCTCGGCGGGGAAGCCGGCCGCCAGGGCGAGTGAGAGCTCGTTGCCGCTGCAGGCGTCCAGGTGCAGGCCGTCGTCGGCGATCCACCGGGCCACCTGACCGCAGAGGAACGCCTTCGACGCGTAGTGCACGTCCGCGTCGGTGAAGGCGTCCGCGAAGTCCGCCGCCCGGCCGCGGAAGTCGCCCTCGTCCAGGACGAACAGCGGCGTCCCGTGGTCGCGGGCCAGCTCGGTGACCGCGCGACCGCCCAGGTGCAGCACGCCGTCGACCCGCTCGGCCGACCGCGGCCACACCTGCGGGTCCAGGACGCCGAGGTCGCTGGGCGGTGCCCCGGCGGCGGTCGGCTGCTGGATGTTCCCGTGGAGGGGGCCGGCCGGGTGCGCTCTCACATCCGCTCCGGTGCGGTCACGCCGAGGACGTCGAGGCCGTTGCGCAGCACCTGAGCGGTCGCGGCGCAGAGCCACAGCCGCGCGGTGGTCAGCGCCGTCGCCTCCTCGTCACCGCGCGGCAGGACGCGGCACGAGTCGTAGAAGCGGTGGTAGGTCCCGGCCAGCTCCTCCAGGTACCGCGCGACGCGGTGCGGCGCCCGCAGCTCGGCGGCGGCCGTCAGCACCCGCGGGAACTCGCCGATCGCCCGGAGCAGGTCGCTCTCCCGCTCGTGCGCCAGCTGCGTCACGTCCACGCCGTCGGCCTCGCCCAGGGACAACCCCAGGTCGGCCGCGTTGCGCAGCACCGAGGAGATGCGGGCGTGCGCGTACTGGACGTAGAAGACCGGGTTGTCGTTGGTCTGCCGGCTCCACAGATCGGCGTCGATGTCGATCTGCTGGTCGACCGACGCCCGCGCCAGGGCGTAGCGCGCCGCGTCGTTCCCGACGGCGTCGACGAGGTCGGTGAGCAGCACGAAGTTGCCCTTCCGCTTGCTCATCCGGACCTGCTCGCCGTTGCGCACCAGGTTCACCAGCTGGCCGATCTGGATCTCCAGGTGCGTGGCGGGGTCGTCGCCGGCCGCGGCGACCAGCGCCTTGTAGCGGCCGACGTAGCCGGAGTGGTCGGCGCCCAGCAGGATGACGACCCGGTCGAACCCGCGGGCCCGCTTGTCCAGGTAGTAGGCGCAGTCGGCGGCGAAGTAGGTCGGCTCGCCGTCGGCCTTGACCAGCACCCGGTCCTTGTCGTCGCCGAAGTCGGTGGTCCGCAGCCAGACCGCACCCTCGGTCTCGAAGACGTGCCCCTGTTCGCGCAGCGTCGCGACGGCCTTCTCCAGGGCGCCGGACTCGTGCAGGGTCCGCTCGGAGAAGAACGTGTCGAAGTGGACGCCGAAACCGTCCAGGGTGCTGCGGATGTCGGCGACCATCGCGCCCACGCCGCGCTCGGCGAAGACGGCGAGCTGCTCCTCCTCCGGCTGCTCCAGGAGCCCGGGGACCTCGGCCACCACCTGCTGCGCGACCGTCTCCACGTAGTCGCCCTGGTACCCGTCCTCCGGGACCGGCCGCCCGAGCGCGACGGCCTGCAGGCTGCGGCCGAACCGCTCGATCTGCGCCCCGGCATCGTTGACGTAGTACTCGCGGCTGACGTCCGCGCCGCTCGCCTCGAGCAGCCGGGCCAGCGCGTCGCCGACCGCGGCCCAGCGCGTCGACCCGAGGGTGACCGGACCGGTCGGGTTGGCCGACACGAACTCGAGGTTGAGCTTCTGGCCGGCGAGCACGTCGGTCCGCCCGTAGGTGGCGCCGGCGGTCACCGCCCGGACGGCGATCTGCCCGAGCGCGCCCTGGGCCAGGGTGATGTTGAGGAAGCCGGGACCCGCGACGTCGACGCTCGCGATGCCGGGCTGCGCCGCGAGGTCGGTGGCCAGCAGGCCGGCGATCTCGCGCGGCGGGCGACCCGCGGCCTTGGCGAGCCGGAGCGCGACGTTCGTGGCGTAGTCGCCGTGCGCCCGGTTCTTCGGGCGTTCGATCACGACGTCGTCGGGCACCTCGACCGTGAGCGCGCCGCGGCCGACGGCCGCGGCCACGACGGTCCGGACGACGTCACGCAGCTGCTCAGGTGTCACCGCACGAGCGTACTGACCGGTCTCCCGGGCCTCGCCGGCCCGTTGCGCGACCAGCAGCGGCCATCCACGGGGCGCGCTCACAGGGACCGCACAGGCGGCCGACCTAGACTCGCACGGCGGGGGCATGCCCGCGCCCGCGCCGGCGCTGCACCCGCCACAGAGCACCTGCCACAGAGCACCGCCCACGAGCACCCGTACCCCAGCATGAGGAGAGGCCTTGGCCAAGGACCGCAAGCCCGCGAGCGGCAACGGCAGGCCTGCCGGCAAGGGCGGTTCGACCAGCGCGGGCCGGGCCTCGGGCACCGGCGGTCGCACCCGCCCCGCGGTCAACGTCGTCGCGCCCGCGCGTCCGTGGGGCCTCATCGCCGCCGCGGTGGCCGTGGTCGTCTTCGCCGCCGCCGTCATCACCTACGCGGTGGTCCAGGTCAACGCGTCCAACGCCGACAAGGTCGAGTCGATCGACGAGATCTCCGGCGCCGAGAGCTTCGACTACGCGGCCGGCCAGGACCACGTCACCACGCCGGTCCAGTACGAGGAGTCCCCCCCGGTCGGCGGTCCGCACGACGGCAACTGGGCCGACTGCACCGGCACGGTCTACGACGTCGACATCCGGCACGAGAACGCGGTGCACAGCCTCGAGCACGGCGCGGTGTGGATCACGTACAACCCCGACGAGGTCAGCGACGCCGACATCGCCACGCTCGCCGAACTGGTGGACGGCGAGTCCGGCCGGCTGCTCTCCCCGTACGTGGGGCTCGACTCGCCGATCAGCCTGCAGTCGTGGAACCACCAGCTCAAGGTGGACAGCGCCGACGACATCCGCGTGAAGCAGTTCGCGGACCTCATGACCTACAAGAGCGGCGAGTTCCCCGAGCCGGGCGCCAGCTGCGAGAACCCCGCGTTCGCCGCCGCCCCGCTCGTCGCCGGCGACGCGAGCACCCCGATCGGCCCGAGCGACATGCCGACCACCGAGGGCGCGACCGGTACCGAGAGCCAGCCGACGGAGACCGGCGCCCCCTGATGGGCGCTCCCGTCACCGCGCGCGCACCCGAGGTGGAGGAGGCCGGCGTGACCGTTCCCGCGGGCGACCGGCAGCGTCCCCTGCGCGTGGTGCTGCTGGCCGTCATCGCGGTCGGTCTGGTGCTGCTCGGTGGCGGGCTGGCGGTGGCGCTCGGGATCGGCCGGACGGAGACCCCGTCCGCGGACTCCGTGGACGCCGGTTTCTCGCGGGACATGGCCCGCCACCACCTCCAGGGGGTGGAGATGGCCAACCTCGTCGCCGAGCGGAGCACCGATCCGGAGGTGCGTCAGCTGGCGTTCGACATCTCGGCGACGCAGACCAACCAGGCCGGCCGGATGCAGGGCTGGCTGGCGCTCTGGGGAGTGCCGCAGAGCGGCGGCGAGACCATGGCCTGGATGTCCGGGGACGGCGGTCATTCCGGGCACGGCACGTCCACGACCGGTTCGCTGATGCCGGGCATGGCGACCGAGGAGGAGCTCGCCGCGCTGCGCGATCTGCGCGGCACCGCCTTCGACGTCGAGTTCCTGCGCCTGATGATCAGGCACCACCAGGGCGGCCTGGAGATGGCGGAGCACGCCGCCGAGCACGCCGGCGAGACCGCCGTCAGCCAGCTGGCCGACACGATCGCCCAGACCCAGACCGCCGAGACCGGGACGATGTCGGACATGCTCGCCGCCCGCGGCGGAACCCCCCTCCCGGCACCGTGAGGGGCTCCCTCCGGACGCGGTCCGGCGGCTGATAGCGTTCTCCTCGTACGGACGAGCCCCCGTAGCTCAGGGGATAGAGCACTGCCCTCCGGAGGCAGGGGCGCAGGTTCGAATCCTGCCGGGGGCACTCGTCCGATCCGCCGCGAGCGGGTCCACCGACATCCGTGCGGGAGTGACCGGCTAGCGTCCCGGCGCATGACGGACGAGGCGATCCAGCGGGTGCAGGTCGGCGACATCGAGATCGCCTACGAGACCTTCGGCCGGCGCGAGGACCCGCCGGTGCTGCTGGTCATGGGGCTGGCCACGCAGATGATCGGCTGGCCGGACGAGTTCTGCCGGCAGCTGGCCGACCGCGGCCACTTCGTCGTCCGCTTCGACAACCGCGACATCGGGCTCTCCACGCACCTGGACGCCGCGGGCGCTCCGGACGTGCTGGCGATCATGGGCGGGGACGTGTCGTCGGTCGCCTACGGGCTCCCCGACCTGGCCACGGACACGGTCGGCCTGCTCGACGCGCTCGGGCTGGACCGCGTCCACCTGGTCGGCGCCTCCATGGGCGGGATGGTCGCCCAGCTCGTCGCCGTGCAGGCGCCGGAGCGGGTCCGCAGCCTCACGTCGATCATGTCGACGACCGGCGCGCCCGGCGTCGGCGCCCCGGCCGACGTCGCCGTCCCCGTCCTGCTGGCCCCGGCCGCCACCGACCGGGAGGGCGCGATCCAGCGGGTCATCGACACCTACCGGGTCATCGGCTCCCCCGGATTCGAGTTCGACGAGGCCGCGCTGCGCGACCGCGCCGGGCTGTCCTTCGACCGCGCCCACGACCCGGCCGGGGTCGCCCGGCAGCTCGCGGCCATCCTCACCACGCACGACCGGACGCCGGACCTGGCGCAGCTCGACGTCCCGACGCTGGTGATCCACGGGTCGCAGGACACGCTGGTCGACGTCAGCGGCGGCCGGGCCACCGCGGCCGCGATCCCCGGCGCGGAGCTGCTCGTCGTCGACGGCATGGGCCACGACCTCCCGCGCGAGATGTGGCCGGAGATCCTCGACCGGATCAGCGCCCTGATCGCCCGGGCGGGCTGATCCTCAGCTGGTCAGCATCCCGCCCTCGACGGGGATGGTGGTGCCGGTGACGTAGCCGCCGGCGTCGCTGACCAGGAAGATCAGCGCCGCGGCGAGCTCCTCCGGGTCGCCCTTGCGGCCGACGAGCACCCGGGCCAGCTGGGACTCCAGGTAGCCCTCGGGGTACTGGTCGGTCATCTCCGAGGTGAAGAAGCCGGGCGCCAGGGCGTTGACCCGGATGCCCTTGCGGCCGGTCCACTGCTGGGCGAGGTCACGGGTCAGGCCGATCAGCCCGGCCTTGCTCGCCGCGTACGCCGCCTGCGGGAGGCCGGCCGTGGTCAGGCCGAGGACGCTGGAGATGTTGACGATGGAACTGCCCGGCTGCATGACCCGGCCGCAGGCCTGGGCCATCCAGTAGCAGCCGTTGAGGTTCACGTCGATGACCTGGCGGAACTGGTCCGGCGCCTCACGGGTGGCCGGTGCGGCCGTCCCGATCCCGGCGTTGTTCACCAGGATGTCGACCCGGCCGAACTCCGCCATCGTCGCGTCCACGAGCGCCTGGCATGCCTCCGGCTGCGACACGTCGGTCGGGACCGCGATGGCCCGCCGGCCGGCGGCCTCCACGGCCTGCTGGGTCTCGACCATCCGGTCGGCGCGCCGGGCGCCGAGTGCGACGTCGGCGCCGGCCTCGGCCAGCGTGCGGGCGAAGACCGCCCCCAGCCCGGAGGACGCCCCTGTCACGACGGCCACCCGTCCGTCCAGTCGGAACATGTCCAGGATCGTGCGGTCGGCCATCGTCGGTGCTCCCCATCGCTGTCGCCGGTCTGTCCAGCGACCGTAGCCGCGGTGTGGGGTAGGCCACCTCCCGGGCGGGTAGGGCGCTCACCCGGAGCTCGACGAGAGGCGCAGCACATGCAGAACCTGGCCCAGAACCTCATCGACTCGGCGAGCGCGGCCCCGGACCACCCGGCGCTGCGGATGGACGACGCCGTCCTCACGTACGGCGAGTTCCGCGACGCGGCACTGAAGGTCGCGGGCTCGCTCACCGCCCGCGGCATCGCCCCGGGCGACCGGGTCGGCCTGGTCCTGCCGAACGTCCTGTCCTTCCCCGTCGTCTTCTACGGGGCGCTGCTGGCCGGCGCCGCCGTCGTGCCGATGAACCCGCTGCTCAAGGCGCGGGAGGTCGAGTACTACCTGCGCGACTCCGGTGCCCGGCTGGTGGTGGCGCTCGAGCCGGCCGAACCGGTGGTCGAGGCCGCGGGCACCGTCGGCGTCGAGGCCATCACCGTCGGGCCCGCGTCGCCGGACGCGCTCATGGACGCCGCCCCCCTCGACGGCCCCGTCGAGCGGTCGGCCGAGGACCTCGCGGTCATCCTCTACACGTCCGGCACGACCGGTCAGCCCAAGGGCGCCGAGCTCACCCACGCCAACCTGACCGGCAACTGCCGGACGACGGCCGAGACGCTCGCGGAGAACACCGCCGACGACGTGATCATGGGCTGCCTGCCGCTGTTCCACGTCTTCGGTCTCACCTGTGGCCTCAACACCGCCGTCCTCAAGGGCTCCCTGCTCACCCTCATCCCCCGGTTCGACGGCGCGAAGGCGCTGTCGGTCATCGAGCGGGACGGGGTGACGATCTTCGAAGGCGTCCCGACCATGTTCGCCGGGATGCTGCACTCGCCCGGCGCGACCGACCCCGACGTGTCCAGCCTCCGGCTGTGCGTCTCCGGCGGCTCGGCGATGCCGGTCGAGGTCATGCGGTCGTTCGAGGAGACCTTCGGCTGCATCATCCTCGAGGGCTACGGGCTCAGCGAGACCTCCCCGGTCGCCTCGTTCAACCACCCGCACGCCGAGCGCAAGCCCGGGTCGATCGGCACGCCGATCGCCGGCGTGGAGATGCGCCTCGTCGACGACGACGGCAAGGACGTCGCGGGCGGCGAGGTCGGGGAGATCGCCATCCGCGGGGAGAACGTCATGCGGGGCTACTGGCAGCGGCCGGAGGAGACCGCGAAGGCGATCCCGGACGGCTGGTTCCTCACCGGCGACCTCGCCCGCCTGGACGAGGACGGCTACTTCTTCATCGTCGACCGCAAGAAGGAGATGATCATCCGCGGCGGCTACAACGTCTACCCGCGGGAGATCGAGGAGGCGCTCTACGAGCACCCCGCCGTCGCCGAGGTCGCCTGCGTCGGCATCGCCCACCCCGAGCTGGGCGAGGAGGTCGCCGCCGCGGTCGCGCTCAAGCCCGGCGCCACCGCCGAGGTCGAGGAGCTGCGCGAGTTCGTGAAGTCCCGGGTCGCCGCCTACAAGTACCCACGGCACGTGTGGCTGGTCGACGCCCTGCCGAAGGGCCCCACGGGGAAGATCCTGCGCCGCTCCGTGGAGGTGCCCGAGCAGGTGGGCACGCGATGACTCCCCCGGCCCGCAAGCCCGCCCCCTCGCCGCCACTGTGGCGCCAGGCGTTCGACGCCGCCGAACGCGCCGTCGCACCGCGCGCGGAGGACCTGGTGCGCAGCGAGTACTTCGCGCTGGCCACCGCCCTCGTGCGGCGCGCGCAGACCGTCGCCGGCGAGTCGGTCCAGGGGCTCTCGGCGCGCGTCTGGCACCTGGTCAACCTGCCCGCGGGCAGCGACATCACCCGGCTCCGGACCCAGATCGGGTCGCTGGACCGCGAGGTGCGGCGACTGACCCTGCAGCTGGAGTCCGAGCGCCGCCGCGCGTCCACCACCCCGCCCGCCCCCACCACGTCGACGACGACGGAGGACAGCGATGCCGACCGTGCCCAGCCCGCAGACGGTGCTCGACCGCGTCCGGCGAGACGTCGAGCGCAACGCCCTGCGCGCCCGTAACGGCATCAAGCTGGTCGCCGGGGTCGACCGCCCCGGCGTCGGCCAGACACCCAAGGACGTCGTCTGGCAGCGCGGGCGCACGCAGCTCTGGCACTACCGCAACGACCCGGAGACCTACGCCGGGGTCCGTTACGGCCCGCCGCTGCTGATCGTCTTCAGCCTGATCAGCAAGAGCTACATCCTCGACCTGACCCCGGGCAACAGCTTCGTCGAGCAGCTCCTGAAGGCCGGCTTCGACGTCTACCTGCTCGACTGGGGGGAGCCCGACGAGCGGGACGCGGAGAACCGGCTCGAGGACTACGCCGACGACTACATCCCGGCCGGCATCGACCGGATCCTGGAGCTCTCCGGCGCCGACGAGGTCAACCTCTTCGGCTACTGCTTCGGCGGGAACCTCGCACTGCTCTACGCCGCCCACCATCCCGACGCACCGCTGCGCAGCCTCACGGTCCTGGCCACCCCGGTCGACTTCCGGCACATGGGGCCGCTCGCCGACATCTTCTCCGTGGGCGGGATGGACGTCCGCTCGGTCCTCGGGTCGGACGGCAACGTGCCGCCGTCGGTCGTCGTCCAGGGGTTCCGATCGCTCACGCCGACGGCCGAGGTGACCCGCTACGTCACCCTGTGGGAACGGCTCTGGAACGACGAGTACGTCGCGTCGTACCAGGCGATGACCGGCTGGTCGGACGACCACGTCCCCTTCCCGGGCGCCGCGGCCCAGGAGACCGCCGACATGCTCGTCCGCAACAACGGCATGCTGACCGACCGGCTCACGGTCGGTGGGGACCCGGTGCACCTGGCCGACATCCAGGTCCCGTTCCTCACCGTCCGCGCCAACCGCGACCACATCGTCCCGCCGGACGCGACCTCTCCCCTGATCGACCTCGTCGGGTCCCCGGACAAGCACGAGCTGTGCCTGGACGCCGGTCACATGGGTCTCGTCGTCGGGCGGACCGCGGCGAAGACGACGGTGCCCACGATCATCGACTTCGTCCGCCGGCGCAGCGACGCGCTGCCCGATGACGCCCAGGAGGCCTGACATGCCGGTGGTGCAGCTCGGCCCCGAGCGGTGCGACGCGCTGCTCGCCTTCTTCGGCTCGCTCCCCGAGGGTGACCGGACGTTCATCAAGGAGGAGGTGACCGATCCCGACACCGTCCGCTCCTGGGCCACCGACTCCTCCCCCGGCGGCCGCTGGGTGGCCGTCGACACCGGCGGGGAGGGTGGGGACGGCACCGGCGACGTGATCGGCTACGTCGCCGTCCGGCCGTTGCCCGGCTGGTCCGACCACGTCGGCGAGCTGCGCCTGGTCGTCTCCCCGACGCGGCGCGGGAGCGGGCTCGGACGCGAGCTCGCCCGGCGGGCCGTCGTGGAGGGGGTGTCGGCCGGCCTGTCGAAACTCGTGGTCGAGGTCGTCGCCGAGCAGGGCGCGGCGCTGGCCCTGTTCACCGACCTGGGGTTCAGCGGCGAGGCGCTGCTGCGCGACCACATCCGCGACCGCAGCGGTGAGCTCCGCGACCTGATGGTGCTGGCCCACCACGTGTCCGACACGTGGTCGCAGATGGACGCGGTCGGCATCGGCGACGAGCTCGACGCGTCCGCGACCTGAGCGGCTCAGCGCTCGGTGACCTGCCCGTCGACGACCTCGAGCCGGCGGGTGGTCGCGACCGCCTCCAGCATCCGGCGGTCGTGCGTGACCAGCAGCAGGGTGCCGGGGTAGCCGGCCAGCGCCTGCTCGAGCTGCTCGATCGCCGGGAGGTCCAGGTGGTTGGTGGGCTCGTCCAGCACCAGGACGTTGATCCCCCGGGCCTGCAGCAGCGCCAGGCCTGCGCGGGTGCGCTCACCGGGTGAGAGCGTCGCCGCCGGCCGCAGCACGTGCTCGGCAGTGAGCCCGAACTTCGCCAGCAGTGTGCGCACCTCCGCGGTCGGCCAGTCGGGCACCTCGGCGGAGAACGCGTCGAGCAGCTGCTCGCTGCCGAAGAACCGGCTGCGCGCCTGCTCGATCTCACCGACCTGCACCGCCGGCCTGAGGGACGCGCTCCCCTCGTCCAGCGGCACCCGACCCAGCAGCGCCCCGAGCAGGGTGGACTTGCCCGACCCGTTCGCGCCGGTGATGGCGACCCGGTCACCCCAGTCGACCTGCAGGTCCAGCGGACCCAGCTGGAAGCTCCCGCGCCTGACGACGGCACCGCGGAGGGTGGCGACCACGGCGCCGGCCCGGGGCGCGGCGGCGATCTCCATCCGCAGCTCCCACTCCTTGCGGGGCTCCTCGACCACCTCCAGACGCTCGATCCGCCGGTCGGTCTGCTTGGCCTTGGCCCCTTGCTTCTCCGAGGTGGCGCGGTGGTGGTTCTTGACGTGCTTGTCGCCGTCGGACGCCTTCTTGATCGAGTCGCGCACGCCCTTGGCGAGCCAGTTGCGCTGCATGCGTGCCCGCGCCTCGAGCCCGGCCTTGGTGTCGGCGTACTCCTCGTACTCCTCGCGCGCGTGCCGTCGAGCGACCTCGCGCTCGGCCAGGTAAGCCTCGTAGCCGCCGTCGACCACCCGGACCAGCTGCTGCGCGAGGTCCAGCTCGACGACCCGCGTGACCGTCCGGGCCAGGAACTCGCGGTCGTGGCTCACGACGACGATGCCGGCCCGCGCACCCGTCACGAACCGCTCGAGCTGGTCCAGGCCGGCCAGGTCGAGGTCGTTGGTCGGCTCGTCGAGCAGCAGGACGTCGTAGCGCGACAGCAGCAGTCCGGCCAGGCCGACGCGGGCCGCCTGCCCCCCGGAGAGGCCGGCGGTGGAGGCGTCGAGCGCGACGCCGGGCGCCACCTCCGAGACAACCTCGACGGCGCGGTCCTCGAGGTCGGCGCCCCCGAGGGCCAGCCACTGCTCGAGCGCGTCGGCGTAGTCGTCGTCGGCGCCCGGGCGGCCGGCGGTGAGGTCGTCGGTGGCCGCGTCGAGGGTGGCCTGCGCTGCGGCCACGCCGGTGCGCCGGGCCAGCGCGGCCAGGACGGTCTCCCCCTCGCGGCGCTCGTGCTCCTGCGGGAGGTAGCCCAGGGTGGCGGTCGGCGGGCTGACGACGATCGAGCCGGCCTCGGCCGCCAGCTCCCCGGCCAGCGTGCGCAGCAGGGTCGACTTGCCGGCGCCGTTGACGCCGACGAGGCCGACGACGTCACCGGGGGCGACGACGAGGTCGAGACCGGAGAAGAGGACGCGGGCGCCGTGACCTGCGGAGAGGCCGCGCGCGACGAGGGTGGCGCTCATGGGGAGATGCTCCTGGTGCGGTGCGAGAGGGCCGGGCGAGGACGGCGATCACTGCAGCGGGAGCACGGACCGACGATAGCCGACGGCTGCGTGGCCTCACACCGGCTTTCCGTCGTCCGGCCCGTCCTGGTCGGCCGAGCCGTCGTCGACGGAGTCCTCGTCGAAGGCGTCCTCGTCGTAGACGTCCGGCGCCGCCGGGTCGTCCCCCGTCGGGCGGCGTCGCACCAACCACGGCTGGAGGTGGTCGTACCCACGGACCGACACCCGGCGCAGCGGCCGGACCCGGTAGGCGGGGTGCCCCCGGAGCCACTCGGCGAGGTCGCGGTCGACGAGCACCGTCCCGGGGCGCGCCAGCGACGTCAGCCGGCTCGCCAGGTTCACGACCGGCGAGTAGACGTCCCCGAGCCGGGTCAGGACCGCTCCGTACGCGGCGCCCACCCGCAGCGGCGGCCGCTCGTCGGTGTCCCACGCGACCGGCAGCGCCAGCCCGATCTCGACGGCGTCGAGCGCGCTGCCGGCCGTGAACAGGACGCCGTCGCCCACCGTCTTCACGACCCGGCCGTGGTGGCGGGCGATGACCTCGGCGGCGGTGCTCTCGAAGTCCTCGACCATGGCGCCGAGCTCCCGGCCACCCATCCCCCGGCTCCGCGAGGTGTAGCCGACCAGGTCGGCGAAGCCGACCGCGAGTTCCCGGCGGTCCCCCGGGCCGGTCGCGGCCATCAACCGGTCGGCGTTGGCCGCGAGGTGCCGCCGCCAGACGTAGTCCTGCACCTTGCGGAGACTCGGCAGCAGGAGGCGTGCGGCGTCGACGGCCTCGTCCACGGACGCCGTCGGCCGGTCGTCCCGCCCCCCGGCGCGGGCGAGCGCGTCCGCGAGCAGGTCGGTCTGCCAGTCGGCGAGCCGGGACAGCGACTGCCCCATCGCACGGGCGATCGAGGCCTCTGTCTCGGGTCCGACGAAGCCGGACTCGATCAGCGACGAGAGGACGCCCAGTGCCTCGACGTCGGCGTCGGTGAACGTGGGGTCGTCGTCGGCGGCGTCCGGGAAGCCGAGCGCCCGCCAGAGCCGTTGGGTGCGCTCCGGCGCCATGCCCGCGAGTTCGGCGACCTGCAGCCGGGTGTACCGGCGGGGCCCGTCGAGCAGCAGGCGCTCGAGCGCCTCACGGGCGTCCGGGCCGGCCACCTCCCCCCGGTGGTCCATGCGCGTGCAGCGACCTCAGCCGGTGGTGTGCACGACGAGCACGTCGACCTGCGAGCGGCGGGTCGCGTCCGCCGGGACCGAGCCCAGCAGCCTGCCCTTGATCCCGGCCAGCCCCCGGTTGCCGACGACGAGCAGGTCGGCGTCCTCCCGGCGGACCACGTCGAGCAGCGCTTCCACGGGCGACCCCTCGACGGCCACCGTCCGCACCTTCCGGGCACCCGCGGCGCCCGCCCGCTCGGCCGCCGTCCGCACCGTGTCCTCGGCGGGGTGCGAGCCGACGACCTGGTAGGCGTCCTCACCGAGGGCGTCCTGGGCCCGGGCGAACTCGCGGTCGTCGTCCACCGACGGCAGGTAGGCGCACGCGATGACCAGCGTGGCGTCCGACGCGCCGGCGACGGCGCCCGCCCGCGCGACGGCGCGGAGGGAGGACTCCGAACCGTCGGTCCCGACGACGACCGTCCGGTAGGCGCTCGAGGTGTCGCTCACGGCGCGCACTCTATGTGACCCCTGTGCCAGGGGTCATCCCGAGATCAACCTGGGGTTCGCCGTCCGCGGACAGGACGCGCCCACCGTCGTAAAGGGCTCCCTCGCGCACCCCCTGGTGCGCTTGGATGGGGACGACCCGCAGGCCCACGACGAGGAGACATCATTTCCATCGCCAGCACTGCGACGGCCGACCCCGTCCGGGTCGAGGTGCGCGGACTCAGCAAGTCCTTCGGCCAGGTACGTGCCGTGTCGGACCTCGGCTTCACCGTCGAGCCGGGATCGGTGACCGGCTTCCTCGGCCCCAACGGCGCCGGCAAGACCACCACGTTGCGCATGCTGCTCGGGCTGATGCAGCCCGACGCGGGAACGGCGACGTTCAACGGCGCTCCCTACACCTCACTGCCCGAGCCGCTTCGGACCGTCGGTGCCGTGCTCGAGACGGCCTTCCACCCGGCCCGATCGGGTCGCAACCACCTCCGCGTCTACTGCCGGGCCGCGGGCTTCCCCCTGTCCCGTGCCGACGAGGTCCTCGTGCAGGTCGGGCTGGCCGACGCCGGCGACCGCCGGGCCGGCGGCTACTCCCTCGGCATGCGGCAGCGGCTGGCCCTGGCCACCGCCCTGCTGGGCAACCCCGGCGTCCTCGTCCTCGACGAGCCGGCGAACGGCCTGGACCCCGAGGGCATCCAGTGGCTGCGCGGCTTCCTGCGGCACATGGCCCACGACCAGGGCCGCACGGTCCTGGTCTCGAGCCACCTGCTGTCGGAGGTCGAGCAGACCGTCGACCGGGTCGTCATCGTCGGCGCCGGCCGGCTGGTCCGGGAGGGCTCCATGGAGCAGCTGCGCTCGGGTGCCGACGGCGCCGGGACCGTGCTCGTACGAGGCCCGGACGTCGCGCGGTTCGCGGAGGTGCTGCGCGCCGACGGCGCCCAGGTCGTCCAGGAGGACGGCACCCTCACCGTGCACGGGTCCACACCCGCCGACGTGGGCCGCCGTGCGTTCGCCACCGGGGTCGAGCTGCACGAGCTGCGCTCCCGCACGAGCGGCCTCGAGGAGATCTACTTCCAGCTCACCAGCGGGTCCGAGCAGTTCGCCGCCCCCTCTCCCACCGTTCAGGAGGCCACCCGATGATCCGCCTGGTGCGCGCCGAGTGGACCAAGCTGTTCACCACCAAGGTGTGGCTCGGGCTCCTGCTCGGCGCCTGCGTGATGGTGATCGGCTTCTCGGTCCTGTTCACCTCGTTCGCGGGCAACGCCGAGAGCGGCATCCCCGCGGTCGGCACGCCGCTCTACGAGAAGCTGGCCCTGGCGACCGGCGCCAACGCCAACATCCTCTTCCTCATCCTGGGCATCATCGGGATGACGCAGGAGTACCGGCACCGCACGGCCACGCCCACGTTCCTGACCACTCCCCGCCGCGGTCAGGTGGTGGTGGCGAAGCTGCTGGCGTACGCGCTGGTCTCCGTCGTGTTCGCATTGATCGTCGTCGCGGTCAACTACGTCACCGTGGTCATCCACGCCGGCGCCCGCGGAGCCGCCCCGTCGCTGAACGGGGACAACCTCGAGGTCCTGCTCAGCTCCGCGCTCGCGCTGGTCATCTACGCCGTCATCGGCGTCGGTCTCGGAGCGCTGCTGAAGAACCAGGTCGGGGCGATCGTCGGAGGGCTGGTCTACCTGTTCGTCGTCGAGCCGGTGATCCGCTCGATCCCCGCGACGTCGGGGGCCTACAAGTGGATGCCGGGCGGCGGCCTCGAGGCGCTGACGGCGACCTTCGAGGGGCCGGAGCTGCTCGGGGCCTGGCAGGGCGCGCTCCTGCTGCTCGGCTACGGCCTGCTGGCCGCGCTCCTGGGCACGCTGCTGGCGGTGCGCCGCGACGTCGTCTGATGGAGGACGATCAGGTGTGACCACACGCATGACGGTCCAGCGACTGGGCCGGCTGATCGCCGACGGCGACACCGGCGCCGTCCGGACCGCGGTCGAGTCCTCTCCGCGGCTGCTCGACCGCACCGTCGAACGGGACGGGCAGGGCGGCTGGACTCCGCTGCACCTCGCCGTCGCCGAGGGCAGGACCGACGTCGTCCGGGTCCTCGTCGGTGCGGGCGCCGACGTGGGCGCCCGCACCGAGCACCACCGCACCCCGCTGCACGTGGCGCTCGAGCACTGCCCCGACCTGGTGCCGGTGCTGCTCGAGCTGGGCGCCGGGCTCGACGCCCCGAGCGCCGCCTACCTGGGGCGCCGGGACGAGCTGGCCGCCCGGCTCGACGACGGCGCACCGCTCCGCGATCCCGGGTCGGGCGTGGACCTGCTCTCCTGGGCCGCGATGGGCGGTGCACGCAGCACGGCCCAGCTGTTGCTCGAGCGCGGAGCGGACGCCGACAGCGGCGCCCTCCACGCGGCCGCATCGGCCGGGCGGCTGGAACTCGTCCGCCTGCTGCTCGACGCGGGCGCCGATGCCGACCGCCGGGACCCCGACACCGGCCGGGCGCCGCTGCACGCCGCCGTCGCGGCGGGGGCGGACGACGCGCCCGGGATCGTGCGGGTGCTCCTGGAGGCCGGTGCTGACGTCGACGCCACGACCAGCGACGGCGCCAGCGCGCTGGACATCAGCCGGGTGGCCGCGGCCCGGCACCGGCGAGGGGACGCCGGCCGGGCGACGGCCAACGACGCCCTCGTCGATCTGCTCGTCGCGCACGGTGCCGGCGACTAGCACGTCATGCCCGGTCGGCACTGCACACCCGGCGTAGACTCGACACCCGGTCCAGCCGTGCCCTCAGGTTCCGCAGTCCCGGCCTGCGGCCACGCCGCAGCCGAGACGACGACAGCACCAGACGGCAGCATCCCGACAGCCGCCCACAGACGAAGAAGGCACTCGACCCCGTGGCAAGCGTGAGCTCATCCCGGTCCTCCTCCGCATCCGCCTCCCCGGTGAACGGATTCGGCACCAACGAGTGGCTGGTCGAGGAGATGTACCAGCAGTACCTCGCCGACCCGGCCAGCGTGGACCAGGCCTGGCACGAGTTCTTCGCCGACTACCGGCCGGGCAGCCCCGTCGGCGGCGGCGAGCAGACCGCGCCGTCCAACGGCGCTGCGGCCGCCGCTCCGGCGCCCGCGCCGAAGCCCGCGGCCCCGGCTCCCGCTCCCGCGAAGCCCGCCGCCCCGGCCCAGGCCCCGGAGGCGAAGGCTCCTGCCCCGAAGCCCGCCGACCCGGCGCCTGCAGCCAAGCCCGCGGACAAGCCCGCGGACAAGCCGGCCGCCAAGACCCCGGTCGCCGCCGGTTCGCAGTCGCCCCTGCGCGGCGCGGCCGCCGCCGTCGTCAAGAACATGAACCTGTCGCTGACGGTGCCGACGGCGACCAGCGTCCGTGCGGTGCCGGCGAAGCTGCTGGCCGACAACCGGATCGTCATCAACAACCACCTGGCGCGCTCCCGCGGCGGGAAGATCTCGTTCACGCACCTCATCGGCTACGCGCTGGTCCGGGCGCTCGACGACTTCCCGAACATGAACAGCGCCTACGCCGAGGTCGACGGCAAGCCGGTGCTGGTCCAGCCCGAGCACGTCAACTTCGGCCTGGCGATCGACCTCCCGAAGCCCGACGGGTCGCGGTCGCTCGTCGTCGCCTCCATCAAGGGCGCCGAGGAGATGGACTTCGCCGGCTTCTGGGCCGCCTACGAGGACATCATCCGTCGCGCCCGCGCCAACAAGCTGACGATGGAGGACTTCACCGGCACCACGATCAGCCTGACGAACCCGGGCACGATCGGGACGAACCACTCGGTGCCGCGGCTCACCGCCGGCCAGGGCGCGATCATCGGCGTGGGCGCGATGGAGTACCCCGCCGAGTTCCAGGGGATGAACCCCGACGCGCTGACCGAGATGGCCGTCTCGAAGATCATCACGCTGACCTCGACGTACGACCACCGGATCATCCAGGGCGCCGAGTCCGGCGACTTCCTCCGTCGCCTGCACGCCCTGCTGCTGGGCGAGGACGGCTTCTACGACAAGGTCTTCCGGTCCCTGCGCATCCCCTACGAGCCGGTGCGCTGGATGCCGGACGTGCGGATCACGCGCGAGGGGCAGATCGACAAGGAAGCCCGGGTCATCGAGGTCATCGAGTCCTACCGGCGCAACGGCCACCTCATGGCCGACACCGACCCGCTCGAGTTCAAGGTCCGCACCCACCCCGACCTGGACATCCTCCAGCACGGGCTCACGCTGTGGGACCTCGACCGCAAGTTCCCGGTCGGCGGCTTCGCGGGCGAGCGGTTGATGGCCCTGCGCGACATCCTCGGCGTGCTGCGCAACTCCTACTGCCGCACCGTCGGCGTGGAGTACATGCACATCACCGACCCCGAGGAGCGCGAGTGGCTCCAGAAGCGGGTCGAGGTCAAGCACGAGCAGCCCGACCGCGAGAAGCAGAAGCACGTCCTCGGCCGGCTCAACGCCGCCGAGGCGTTCGAGACGTTCCTGCAGACGAAGTACGTCGGGCAGAAGCGGTTCAGCCTCGAGGGCGGCGAGTCGCTCATCCCGGTCCTGGACGAGGTGCTCCTCGCGGGGACCGACCACGGCCTCGACGAAGTTGCCATCGGCATGCCGCACCGTGGCCGGCTCAACGTCCTGGCCAACGTGCTCGGCAAGAGCTACGCCAAGATCTTCGGTGAGTTCGAGGGCAACATCGACCCCGGCACCGTGCAGGGCTCCGGCGACGTGAAGTACCACCTGGGCGCCACCGGCAGGTTCCGCAACCCGTTCAAGCCCGAGGCCGAGATCGCCGTCTCGCTGGCCAGCAACCCGAGCCACCTGGAGACGGTCAACCCCGTCCTCGAGGGCATCGTCCGCGCCAAGCAGGACATGATCGACAAGGGCGAGCAGGGCTTCACGGTGCTGCCGGTGCTGCTGCACGGCGACTCGTCGTTCGCCGGCCAGGGCGTGGTCCAGGAGACGCTGAACCTCTCGCAGCTGCGCGGCTACCGCACCGGCGGCACCGTGCACGTCGTCGTCAACAACCAGGTCGGCTTCACCACCAGCCCCACGGCGGCCCGGTCGAGCCTCTACTCGACCGACGTCGCGCGGATGGTCAACGCGCCGGTCTTCCACGTGAACGGCGACGACCCGGAGGCCTGCGTCCGGGTGGCGCGGCTGGCGGTCGAGTACCGGCAGGAGTTCCGCAAGGACGTCGTCATCGACCTCGTCTGCTACCGCCGCCGCGGCCACAACGAGGGCGACGACCCGTCGATGACGCAGCCGCTGATGTACGACATCATCGACCGCAAGCGCTCGGTCCGGAAGCTGTACACCGAGGCGCTGGTCGGCCGCGGCGACATCACGCTCCAGGAGGCCGAGGAGGCTCTCAAGGACTACCGCGGGCAGCTCGAGCGCGCGTTCGCCGAGACCCACGACGCCCAGGAGACCTCCAAGCCCGAGCCGGTGATGGACCCGCGGACGCCGCAGGAGTCGCAGGTCGACACGGCGATCACGCCGGAGGTCCTCAAGACCATCGGTGACGCCCACGTCTCCTTCCCGCCGGACTTCACGCCGCACCCCAAGCTCCAGAAGATGCTGGAGAAGCGGGCCGCGATGGCCAGCGAGGGCGGCATCGACTGGGCGATGGGTGAGCTGCTGGCCTTCGGCTCGCTGCTCATGCAGGGCGTCCCGGTCCGGCTCGCCGGCCAGGACTCCCGCCGCGGCACGTTCGTGCAGCGCCACTCGGTGCTCATCGACCGGGAGAACGCCGCCGAGTACACGCCGCTGCTGAACCTCACCGAGGACCAGGCGAAGTTCTTCGTCTACGACTCGCTGCTCAGCGAGTACGCGGCGCTGGGCTTCGAGTACGGCTACTCGGTGGCCAACCCGAAGGCGCTGGTGCTGTGGGAGGCGCAGTTCGGCGACTTCGTCGACGGCGCCCAGATGGTCATCGACGAGTTCATCAGCTCCGGCGAGGCCAAGTGGGGCCAGCGCTCCGGCGTCGTCATGCTGCTGCCGCACGGCCTGGAGGGCCAGGGCCCTGACCACTCCAGCGGCCGGATCGAGCGGTTCCTGCAGCTGTCGGCGGAGAACAACATGACCGTCGCCAACTGCTCCACCCCCAGCAACTACTTCCACCTGCTCCGCCGCCAGGCGCTGTCGGACGTGCACCGCCCCCTGGTGGTCTTCACGCCCAAGTCGCTGCTGCGGGCCAAGGCGGCGGTCAGCCCGGTGGAGGACTTCACCGAGCAGAACTTCCGCCCGGTGCTGCCCGACACCGGCGTGGGTGGCGAGCCGCTCGACGGGTCCGCCGTGCGCCGGGTCCTGCTGTGCAGCGGCAAGGTCGCCTACGACCTGATGGCGCAGCGGGAGTCCGAGGGCACCGCCGACACCGCGGTCGTGCGCGTCGAGCAGCTCTACCCGCTGCCCGCCGAGCAGATCCGGGCGCAGCTGGAGCGCTACCCGAACGCGAACGACGTGGTGTGGGTGCAGGAGGAGCCGGCCAACATGGGCGCCTGGCAGTTCATGGCGGTCAACCTCCCCGAGCACCTGCCGGAGGGCCGGACCTTCCGCCGGGTCAGCCGTCGCGCGTCGGCCAGCCCCGCGGTCGGCTCTGCCAAGGTCCACGACGTCGAGCAGCGCCAGCTCGTCGCCGAGGCCTTCGCGGACTGAGGGTCGATGTACTTCACCGACCGAGGTCTGGAGGAGCTCACCGACCGGCGGGGCGAGGAGCAGGTCAGCCTCGCCTGGCTGGCCGGTCAGATGCAGGCGTTCGTCGACCAGAACCCGGAGTTCGAGGTGCCCGTCGAGCGGCTGGCCACCTGGCTGGCCCGCGGCGGCACGGACGACGACGAATGACCCTGCGATCCTCCGGACCGCACCGCCGCCAGGTGCCGTTCCCCCGCTGAACTGAGCCGTGCCGCGGATCGCAGTGAGGACCCTCCGGGCCCGTCACTGCCATCCGCCGCGCGAGGGGCCGGTGCGCCTACCGAACGTTGCTCCCCTGAGGCGTCACCCTGAGCGCGTGCTCGGTCACTCCCACGCCCTGTCGGGGCTCGCCGTCGGCGCCGCGACGCTGCCCTGGGCGCCGGTGCACGGCACCGTCGCGCAGGTCGCCTGGATCTCGGCGGCGGGCGGGTTCGCGATGCTGCCCGACCTGGACCAGCAGGGCTCCACGATCTCGCGGATGTGGGGCCCGGCCACCGACGCGCCCTCGGGGCTGGTGGGCGCGATCGCCCGCGGCCACCGCTGGGGCACGCACGACGCGATCCTCGGACCCGTCGTCCTGGGCCTCCTCGCCTACCTGGCCGCCGGGGCGTACTGGTCGAGCCTGCTGGTCATGGCGCTCGCGATCGGGCTGGCCCTGCGGGCGCTGCACTTCGTGATCCCCGGCCGGGCCGAGAACACGGTCATCGGGAACCTGGTCCTGTCGTGGGGCGGGGCGTACCTCCTGCTCGAGCACAGCCCCAGCCCTGCCTGGCTGCCCTACGCGGTGGCCGTCGGGGTGCTGACTCACATCGCGGGCGACTTCCTCACCAAGGAGGGCGTGCCCGTCCCGCTGTTCTGGCTGATCCGCCGCAGCCGCCTGGCACCGATCCACCTACGCACGGGCGCGTTCGTGGAGCAGGCGATCCTGGTGCCGGCGTTCCTGATCGCCATCGCCGTCTTCGTCTACCTCAACACCTCGGCCGGCACCGCCATCGACCCGCTCGTGGAGCGCATCCTCAGCCTCGGCTGAGGCGTACCCTTCGTCCCCCGAGGCGACCGACCGGTACGGTGCCGAACCTGTGACCGCCGTCTCCCCCGCCGCGCGCCTCACCCGCGGCACGCACGTGGGCTACGCGCTGGGCTCGATCGGGACGGCGGCGTTCGGCACCGTGCCCGGACTGCTGCTCCTCTACTACCTGACCGACGTCCTCGGTGTGGCCGCGGGCATCGCGGGTCTCGTGGTGTTCCTGCCGAAGGCCTGGGACGTCGTGCTGAACCCGTGGATCGGCAGCCGCTCCGACCGCACGGCGAGCCGGTGGGGGCCCCGCCGACCCTGGATGCTGGCCGGCGGGCTCAGCCTGCCGCCGCTGTTCGTGCTGATCTTCGCGGGACCCGGCGCTCCCCCGCCCCTCGCCGCCGGCTGGGTCGCGGTCACCTTCCTGCTGGCGGCCACCGCGTACGGGTGCTTCCAGGTGCCCTACGTCGCCCAGCCGGCCGAGATCACCGACGACCCGGGCGAGCGCTCGACGCTGATGTCCTGGCGGGTCGCGGCCCTCGCCCTGGGCATCCTGCTGGCGGGTGCCGGGGCGCCCGCCGTCGTCGACGCCTTCGGGGACGGGCGCAGCGGCTACCTGGCGATGGCCGTCTTCGTCGCCGCACTGCTGGCCCTCGGCATGCTCGGCGCCGTCGCCGGCACCCGGCGGGCGCCGACGCTGACCCGGGTGCGCAGCGAGGGCCGGCTGCTGGAGACCCTGCGGCTGGCCTGGGCGTCACGGGCGTTCCGGGTGCTGCTCGTCGGCTTCGTCGTCCAGGCGCTCGGGATCGGCGTGATGCTCGCCGGGGTCCCCTACTTCTCGCGCCAGGTGCTCGGCGACGAGGCGGCCGGCACGCTGCTGTTCGGCGCACTGGTCGGACCGGCGATCCTGGTCATGCCGCTGTGGCTGCGGGTCGGCCGCAGGCTCGGCAAGCGCACCGGTCTGCTCGTGTCCTCGGCGCTGTTCGCGATCGGCGCGGGCCTGCTCGCGCTGGTGCCGGCCGGCGGGACCGGCGTCGCCGTGGCCCTCGTCGTGCTCGTCGGCACCGGCTACGCGGGCATGCAGATGTTCCCGCTGTCGATGCTCCCCGACGTCATCGCCGCCGACGAGTCGGCGAGCGGCGAACGCCGCGCGGGGGTCTTCACCGGTGTCTGGACGGCGGCGGAGACCCTCGGCCTGGCCGTCGGCCCGGGCCTCCTCGGCGGCCTGCTCGCCGTCGCCGGGTACGTGTCGTCCACCGGCGAGGAGGTGGTCGCCCAGTCCGACGCCGCCGTCCTGGCCGTGCGGCTCGGCTTCACCGTCCTGCCCGCGCTGCTCGTCCTCGTCAGCCTGCCCGTGCTGGCCCGCTACCGGCTCGACCCGCTTTCCCAGGAGACCGCCGCATGACCCCCGACCAGGTCCTCGCCGAGCTCACCGCGCTCCAGACCGGGGACGTGCCCACGCACGGCGGCGCCACGATGGCCTACGTCTACGACTCCGGTCGCCCGGAGGTCGAGGACCTCGCCGCCCGGGCACAGGCGGCCTTCCAGTGGACGAACGCGCTCGACCCGACGGCGTTCCCCAGCGTGGCCAGCATCGAGAACGACCTGGTGGGGGCAGCGATCGGTCTCCTCGGTGGCGACGCGGCGACCGTCGGGACGCTGACCAGCGGTGGCACCGAGAGCTGCCTGCTCGCCGTCCTCGCCGCCCGGGAGCGGTGGCGCCGGCGCGGTGGGACGGGCCGCCCGCGGCTGCTGCTCCCGGTCACCGCGCACGCCGCGTTCCGCAAGGCCGCCCACCTGTTCGACCTGGAGGTCGCCGACGTCCCGGTGGACCCGGACACCTGCCGGGCCGGGCCGGCAGCCGTCGCGGACCTGCTCGACGACCGGACGGCGCTGGTCGTGGTCAGCGCGCCGTCGTACCCGCACGGGGTGCTCGACCCGGTCGGCGAGGTGGCCGCGCTGGCCGCCGCGGCCGGCGTCCCCTGCCACGTCGACGCCTGCATCGGGGGCTGGATCCTGCCCTTCCTCGACGACGTCCCCGAGCCGTTCGACCTCTCCGTCCCGGGGGTCACCTCCCTCTCGGTCGACCTGCACAAGTACGGCTACGCACCCAAGGGCGTCTCCGTGCTGCTGACCGCCGACCCGGAGCTGCGCCAGGAACACTGGTTCGCCACCGCCGGATGGCCCGGCTATCCCGTCGTCAACCCCACCCTGGCCGGCACCCGCCCGGCCGGGGCCATGGCCGCGGCCTGGGCGGTTCACCGCTGGCTCGGCACCGACGGCTACCGGGCGCTCGCTCGTCAGGCGCACGAGGCCACCCGTGCACTGGCGACGGGGATCGCGCGCATCGACGGGCTCCGCGTGGTGGGCGACCCGGTCACCACGCTGGTCGCGGTGGCGCAGGACGGACCCGAGGGGGTCGACGTGCTGAACCTCGCGGACGAGATGACCGCCCGCGGCTGGCTGCTGCAGCCCCAGCCGCCCTTCGCCCAGCCCGGCGGCGACCTGCCCGCCACGCTGCACCTGACGGTCACCGGTGCGACGGCGGACCGGGTGGACGCGCTCCTGTCCGACCTCGCCGAGGCGGCCCGGACCGCGGCCGCGCTCCCCCGCCCGGTCGCCGACCCCGACCTGGTCGCGGCGGCGGCGACGATCGACCCGGGGACCCTCACCGTGGCCGAGGTCGACGGGCTGCTCGAGCTCGCCGGGGTCGGCGGCGGCCGGCTGCCCGAGCGCATGGCGCCGGTGCACGCCCTCGTCGCCGCGCTGCCGCGGCCGGTGGCCGAACGGCTGCTGGCCGGCGTCCTCGACCTGGTCTACCGGCCCGCGCCTAGCGGGTGATGCCCTGCTCCCGCGCGCAGGAGGCGACGGCAGCCGCCACGGCCTCAGCAACCCGACGGTCGAGGGGGCTCGGGACGATGTAGTCGGCGCGCACCTCGTCGCCGACGACGTCGGCGATCGCGGCGGCCGCGGCCAGCTTCATGTCCTCGGTGATGGCCCGGGCGCCCGCGTCGATGGCGCCGCGGAAGATGCCCGGGAAGGCCAGCACGTTGTTGATCTGGTTGGCCAGGTCGCTGCGGCCGGTGGCGACGACGGCGGCGTACTTCGCCGCCATCTCCGGGTCGACCTCCGGCGTGGGATTGGCCAGGGAGAACACGATGCAGCCGGGCGCCATGGAGGCGATCGCCGCCTCCGGGACCGAGCCGCCCGACAGACCCAGGTAGACGTCGGCGCCCTCGAGCGCGCCCACCATCGTCCCGGCGTACCCGGCCCGATTGGTGTTCTCCACCAGCCACTGCTTGATCGGGGTCAGGTCCGCGCGCCCGGCGTGCAGCACGCCCTTCGAGTCGGCCACCGCGATGTCGCCGACGCCGGCCTCGAGCAGGATCTTGGTGCAGGCGACGCCCGCCGCCCCGGCCCCGGCGACCACCACCCGCAGGTCACCGATCGGCCGGCCGACCACCTTCGCCGCGTTCCGCAGCGCGGCCAGGACGACGATCGCCGTCCCGTGCTGGTCGTCGTGCATGACCGGGATGTCCAGGCGCTCGCGCAGGCGGGCCTCGATCTCGAAGCAACGCGGGGCGCTGATGTCCTCGAGGTTGATGCCGCCGAACGACGGCGCGATCGCGGCCACGGTCTCGACGATGGTGTCCACGTCCGTCGTCGAGAGCACCACCGGGACGGCGGAGAGGCCGGCGAACTCCGTGAAGAGGCAGGCCTTGCCCTCCATGACCGGGAGCGACGCCGTCGGTCCGATGTCCCCGAGCCCGAGCACCGCCGTCCCGTCGGAGACGACGGCCACCACGCGCGGGGCCCAGGTGAACCGGCGCGCGAGCTCCGGCTCGGCGGCGATGGCGCTGGAGACGCGGGCCACGCCGGGCGTGTAGGTGAGGGCGAGGTCGGCGATGGTCTCGATGGCGCGGGTGGAGGTCACCGAGAGCTTCCCGCCCTCGTGGACCGCGAACGCCGGGTCGTCGGCGAAGCGGTCGGTCGTCGGCTCGCCGATGGAGTTGCCACCCATGGACACCGAGCGTAATCGGGGGTCGGTCGTCCCAGCTCGGTCAGGGCCCTCGGCCCTCAGATCGGCTGCTCCCAGATCGGTGGCGCAGCGGGGAGCCGCCCGGGCCGCGGCCAGAGGCGAATCACGACCCGGCCCACGACGACGGCAGGTCCGAAGGACCGGCTGTCGTCGGTGGCGAACTCGTTGTCCCCCTCCAGCCAGTGTCCGCCCGGGACCGCCCGGCGCACGCGCTTGACGACCAGCAGCTCCGGCCGGGACGGGAACCGGGCGAGGACGACGTCCCCCGGTGCGACGCGGCCCGACGGCCGGACACGTCGGACGAGCAGCCGGTCACCGTGCCGCACGGTCGGCGACATGGACGGGCCGGTCACCCGGGCCACCTTCCACGGGGCGTCGAGACCGTGAACGGGCACGTGAGCCCCGTCTCCCGCCCTGTCGCCGTGGATCACCGCGAGTAGGGTTCCAGACGACACAACCCCACGACATCCGGAGGCACCTCCATGCGTCTCACCCGCATGTTCTCCGCCCGCGTCGTCCAGGTGCTGGAGGCCACCGCTCACTGCGACCTCCCCTGCGGCGTGTACGACCCGGCACAGGCCCGCATCGAGGCGGAGTCGGTCAAGGCCATCCAGGAGAAGTACCAGGGCAACGAGGACCCGGTCTTCCGCACCCGCGCCATCCTGATCAAGGAGCAGCGGTCGGACCTGGTCAAGCACCACCTGTGGGTGCTCTGGACCGACTACTTCAAGCCCCCGCACTTCGAGAAGTACCCGCAGCTGCACGAGCTGTTCAACAAGGCCACCAAGCAGGCCGGCGCGGCCGGCGGCAAGGGCAGCATGGACCCGGCCGAGGGGCAGAAGCTCCTCGACTACATCGCCGAGATCGACAAGATCTTCTGGGAGACCAAGGCTGCCGCCTAGTCTCCTCAGTTGCACCCGCGCTGCCGGGTCGTCCTCCGGGACGGCCCGGCAGCGCCGTGCTGTGACAGCACCTCCCACGGCGTCCGCGCATGCGCCTAGGGTCTGCCAATGCGCGGCTCGGAGGACCTCATGATCGACGTCGGCGCACTCTTGGAGAAGGTCGAGGCGGCCGCCCCCATCGACGCCGTGGGCGCGGTGGCCGCCGAGCTCGGCCGGATGGTCGACGCCACGGCGGTGACGCTGCTCATCGCCGACTTCAGCGGCCGGGCCGTGGTCCGCCTGACCTCGACGGACTTCGTCGAGGGGGCCCGGACGCACGGTCCGGAACGGGCGGAGACCCTGCCGCTCCCCGGCACGCTCTACGAGCGGGTCCTGCGCACCCAGCAGGCCGACGTCGAGCCGGTCGATGACGGCGCCCGCATGGTCGTCCCGGTCACCGACCGCGGTGACGCCATCGGCCTCCTCGAGCTCGACCTCCCCCGCTTCCCCTCCGACGACGAGGTCACCGACATCAGCAGCGCCGCGCACGCGCTCGCCTACGTGATCATCGCGGCCCGCCGGCACACCGACGTCTTCGAGTGGGGGCAGCGCTCGGCGCCGTTCGAGCTCGCGGCCGAGATCCAGCGCCGGCTGCTGCCCACCTCCTACACCTGCGAGGCCGGCCAGTTCACCCTCGCCGGCTGGCTGGAGCCGGCCGCCTCCGTGGGTGGCGACACCTTCGACTACTCCCTGGACCGGGACACGCTGCTCATCTCCATCACCGACGCCGTCGGCCACCAGGTCCCCGCGGCGCTCGTCGCCACCCTGCTCGTCGGCGCGCTCCGCAACGCGCGCCGGCGGGGCCTGAGCCTGGCCGAGCAGGCGAAGTACGCCAACGAGTCGCTGCTGGAGAACGCCGAGGCCGGCCAGTTCGTCACCGGGCAGCTGCTGCAGGTCGACCTGCGCGCCGGAACGGCAGCGATCATCAACGCCGGCCACACCTGGCCGCTGCGCCTGCGCGACGGCCGGGTCGAGGAGATCGAGCTGGTCGTCGAGCCGCCGTTCGGCGTCATCCCTGGGCGGTCCTTCCAGGTGCAGACTTTCCCTTTGGAGCCGGGCGACCGACTCATCTTCCTCACCGACGGCATGCTCGAGCGCAACGCCGCCGCACTCGACGTCGCGGCCGCCCTGGCCGACAGTTCAGAGCTGCACCCGCGCGAGGTCGTCCACGAGCTGGGCTCGGCGGTGCTCCGGGCCACCGGCGGCGACCTGAAGGACGACGCCACGATGGTCTGCCTGGACTGGTACGGCGGCCCTCGCCGCGACCGGGTCACCGAGTTCGGCGCCGACACCGACCGCGCGTCCGCGCCGGTCTGATCCACCCGTCGGACGTCCTCCGGCCGGGCCGGTACCGTTCGGCACACCATGCGCATCGACCGGGCCGGGTGGCCTTTCATCACCGGACCGCTGGCCCCCGCGGCCGTGGCAGCCGTCGCCGGACGCCGGTGGGCGGCGTGGCCGTTCCTCGGCCTGTCCGCCTACATGGCCCTCTTCTTCCGTGACCCCGACCGGCGGTGCGACCGCGTCCCCCCCCGGTCCCGACGAGGTGCTCTCCCCCGCGGACGGCGTCGTCATGGTGGCCGGGGCACCACAGGACGGTGTCGCCCCCGACGGCGACTGGCAGCAGGTCAGCGTCTTCCTGTCCGTGGTCGACGTGCACGTCAACCGGTCGCCGTACCGGGGCGAGGTCGTGGAGAGCTCCTACCGCAAGGGCAGCTTCCTGGCCGCCTACCGCAAGGAGTCCGCGCACCGGAACGAGCGCAGCGAGCTCTGGCTGCGCGACGGCGACCGCACGGTGGTCTTTCGGCAGATCGTCGGGGTCCTGGCCCGCCGCATCGTCACGCGCACCGGCCCGGGGCAGCAGCTGGCGACCGGCGAGCGCATGGGCCTGATGAAGTTCGGCTCGCGGATGGACGTGTTCGTCCCACCGGAGTGCACGGTCACCGTGACCAAGGGACAGCGGGTGCGAGGCGGCGAGACCGTCATCGCACGCTGGCCCGCCGCGGGCTGAGGGGTCGCGCCATGGCACCGACGCGACGCACGGCCACCGTCGAGTTCGTCCGCGGCTCCGTCCGGGGCACCCGCCGCCGGGCGCTCGCGACGCTGCCCAGCCTGTTCACGCTGGCCAACATGTTCTGCGGGTTCTTCGCGATCCTGCTGTCGATCCGCGGGCAGTACGACCTCGCCGCCGTCCTGATCGGGTTCTCGGTGGTCTTCGACATCGCCGACGGCGCCGTCGCCCGGCTGGTCGGCGCCGTCACCCCGTTCGGCCTGCAGTTCGACTCCCTGGCCGACCTCGTGTCGTTCGGTCTCGCGCCGGCCCTGCTGGCCTTCACCCTCTTCTCGCAGGGACAGGACGAGTGGGACCCGCTCGGGTGGGTCGCCTGCTTCGTCTGGGTGGCCTGTGCGGCCATCCGGCTGGCCCGGTTCAACACCACCATCGACCCGACCGCCGACAAGCGGTACTTCATCGGCATGCCCAGCCCCGGGGCCGCCGGCGTCGTCCTGGCCTCGGTGTTCGCCTTCGGTGACCACATGCAGGGCCGCGACCGGCTGTGGGTGCTGCTGGTCGTCCTCGTGCCCGCCGTGCTGATGGTCACGAACATCCGCTTCCGGTCGTTCCGGTCGCTGGTGAGCCCGAAGAGCGGCCGTCCCTACGGGCTGGTCGCCACCGCCATCCTGCTCGTGGTGGGCTTCGCCCTCGTCCCCGTGGTCACCGGCATCGTGCTGGCCTACGGCTACCTCTTCGCGCCAATCCTCGTCCCGATCCTCGCTCCGCTGGCCAGGCTGCTGCCGGACAAGTTCACGGAGGCCTTCTCATGAGCGTCCGCCCCATCCGGCCGGACGACGTCCCCGCCGTCGTCGGCCTCGTCCGCGAGCTCGCCGACTACGAGAAGGCGCTGGACGAGGTCCGCCTCACCGAGCCCCAGCTCACCGACTGCCTCTTCGGCGACTCCCCCGCGCTGTTCGGCCACGTCGCCACCGCTGACGACGGCGCGGTCGTGGGCGTCGCCCTCTGGTTCCTGAACTTCTCCACCTGGCGCGGCACGCACGGCGTCTACCTGGAGGACCTGTACGTCCAGCCGCAGCACCGGGGCACGGGGCTCGGCAAGGAGCTGCTGCGCAGCCTCGCGGCCGTGTGCGTCGAGCGCGGCTACTCGCGACTGGAGTGGTCGGTGCTGGACTGGAACACCCCGTCGATCGACTTCTACCGCGCTGCCGGCGCCGTCCCCATGGACGAGTGGACCGTCTTCCGGCTCACCGACGACGCGCTGACCGCCTTCGCCACCACCGGCTGACGCGTGGACCCACGTGTCGTCACCGTCCTGCGCCGGCTCGCCGAGATCGAGTCCGGCACCAGCATCGGGACGACCTTCCTCGGGGGTGGCCGCTCCGAGACGGTCACCCGGCAGCACGCCGAGGTGACCGAGCTGCTGCCGGAGCAGGGCATCGTCGAGATCCGGCACGGCGACGAGGTCGCGCGGCTGCACTTCGACGAGGCGGTCCTCCTGGAGTTCATCGCAGCTGCCGCCGAGAGCGGGGAGGACGCCTGGGGTGAGCCGCTTCCCGCCGAGGAGTCCGCCGCCCGGTTCCTGTCCGTGCACCTGGACGAGTCCCTCGGCACGCGGGAGCCGCACGAGTCCGGCTGGTGGACCTATCGGGCCGGTGGCTTCGACCCGCTCCCGCCGTGGGAGGCCCACGCGCGCCGCCGGCACCAGGCGTAACAGGGGACCGTCGACGGCGCCGCGTTCGGCCCGGCAGACTCCGTCCCATGACGACCGAGCGCGTGGCCCCCGAGTGCTGGCTCACCGACATGGACGGCGTGCTGGTCCACGAGGAGAAGGCGCTGCCCGGCGCGGCCGAGTTCCTCGAGCGGCTGGTCGAGAAGCAGCGGCGCTTCCTCGTGCTGACCAACAACTCGATCTTCACCCCGCGCGACCTCGCCGCCCGGCTGGCGCGGACCGGCCTGCACGTGCCCGAGGAGTCGATCTGGACCTCCGCCCTGGCGACGGCCGACTTCCTCACCACCCAGCTGCCCGGCGGCTCGGCCTACGTCATCGGCGAGGCCGGCCTGACGACGGCGCTGCACGAGGTGGGCTACGTCATGACCGACTCCGACCCGGACTACGTCGTCCTCGGCGAGACGCGCACGTACTCCTTCGAGGCGATCACGCGGGCGATCCGCCTGATCGGCCGCGGGGCGCGCTTCATCGCCACCAACCCCGACGTCACCGGCCCCTCCCCCGAGGGACCGCTCCCGGCTACCGGGTCGGTCGCGGCGATGATCACCCGCGCCACCGGTGCCGAGCCGTACTTCGTGGGCAAGCCGAACCCGATGATGTTCCGCAGCGCGATGAACCGCATCGAGGCGCACTCGGAGTCGACGATCATGATCGGTGACCGGATGGACACCGACGTCGTCGCCGGCATCGAGGCCGGGCTGGAGACGGTGCTCGTGCTGTCCGGCTCCACCGCGGCGGCCGACGTGGCCCGGTTCCCGTTCCGCCCCAGCCGGATCCTCGACTCGATCGCCGACGTCATCGACCTCGTGTGAAGAAGGACCCCCCTTCCCCCACCCCTCGCAAGCTCAGGGCGGGCTCCTGAAGGGAGGCCGAAGGGGGGCCTACCGTTCGACGTAGGCCAGGCGGGACTCGGGCGTGGCCAGCAGGTACAGCTCCGTGGCCACCACCAGCAGGATCGGCAGGCCGATCAGCGGGCGCTCGGCCTCGAACGCGGCCACGAACCCGGACAGCCCGAGGAAGATCTGCGCCGCGACGACCGGCCCGCGTGCCCAGGGGGCCACCCGGGCGAGGCCCCGGGCGGCCGCAGCCAGGCCCACGGCGACGAGGGCGATGATGACCACCTCGGCGATCGCGCGCCCCACGCTGTCCGGGGTGCTCGTCAGGGTCAGCCACAGCCACGCGACGGCCCCGACGCCGATGGCAGCGGCCTCCACGCCGACGACGACGGCCGCCCAGCGCAGCGAGGGCGGCACCTCGACCCGCTCCCGTGCCGGGCGCGGTGCCGGCGAGTCGGCGGCGGCGCCGAACAACCGGTCCAACCCCCGGCGAGGCGGCTGGGGCGGCGACCCGCTGGACTCCCTCACGACCGCGAGATTACGCGGACGGCGACTGCTCCTCCCGGCCGATCGTCCCGCCCATGGTTAGCCTGGCGGCATGCGTGCGCTCGTGGTGGTCAACCCCGCGGCGACCAGCACCAGCGCCACGATGCGCGACGTCCTGGTCGGCGCCCTCGCCAGCGAGCTCAAGCTCGACGTCGTCGAGACCACCCGCCGCGGCCACGGCCGCGAACTGGGGCAGCAGGCCGCCGCCGAGGGCGTGGACCTGGTGGTGTCCGTCGGTGGCGACGGCACGGTCAACGAGGTCGTCAACGGCATGCTCACCGACGGCCCGTCCCCGCACCTGCCCATGCTGGCCGTCGTCCCGGGTGGATCGACGAACGTCTTCTCCCGGGCCCTGGGTCGCTCCCGTGACCCGGTCGAGGCGACCGGGGAGATCCTGCGCTCGCTGCGCGCGGGCCGGACCCGGTTGGTGTCCCTCGGCACCGCCAGCGCCACCGGCACCAGCACCGCCCCCGTGCGCGGCACCGCGCCCGGCGCCGCCGCGGTGGTGGCCGCCGCCGATGCCGTGGCGCACGACGGGTGGACCACCCCCCGCTGGTTCGTCTTCGCCGCCGGGCTCGGGTTCGACGCGGAGGTCATCGCCCGCGTCGAGTCCCGGCGCGCAGCGGGTCGCCGATCCACCGGCGCCCTGTACGTCAAGGAGGCGACCAACGCCTTCCTGCTCGGACGGGAGCGCCGTCGCCCGGCCATGACGCTGCACCTGCCCGGCGAACCAGATCTGGAGGAGCTCTTCCTCTGCCTGGTCTCCAACGTGAGCCCGTGGACCTACCTGGGTGCCCGGCCGGTGAACCCGTCGCCCGAGGCGTCGTTCGACGCGGGCCTGGACGTCTTCGCGATGGGCCGCATGGGCGCGGTGCGGATGCTGCACACCCTGCGCCAGGCGCTGGCCCGCGAACCGGACGCGCGGGGCCGGGGCGTGCACCGCCGGCACGACCTCGAGGAGCTGTCCCTGACCGCCACCCGCCCGCAGGGTTGGCAGGTCGACGGCGACCACCTCGGCACCGCGACCGGACTGAGGGTGCGCCACGTCCCGGCCGCCCTGCGCGTCGTGGCCTGAGACAGGACCCTCACGCATGCCGGAGCGGCCTTGTCAACGGCCGCGTGCGGCGTGTGGTTCCGTCGAGTGGCGGGCCTAGCACGAGCGTGGTGAGGTTGCTCACGAGGGGTCGAACGACGACCTCGATCTGCTTGACAGGCGTCTTTCACGTGAAAACATCACCTGAGAACGCAACTTGCCGGTAACAAAGCAAGTAGTCGCTGGGCCACAGCGCTGGGCAACCGGTGTCGGCTCTAGAACGCGGTCCGAGGCCGGCGACTGAAGTAGCAACCGTAGACGACACCAAGGAGTACACCGCCATGGACTGGCGCCACCGCGCGCTCTGCCGGGACGAGGATCCGGAGCTGTTCTTCCCCATCGGGACGACCGGCCCGGCAGTCGTGCAGATCGAGCAGGCCAAGGCCGTGTGCCGCCGCTGCCCCGTCGTGGCGGGGTGCCTGGACTGGGCACTGCGCTCGGGCCAGGACTCCGGCGTCTGGGGTGGGCTCTCCGAGGACGAGCGGCGTGCGCTGAAGCGCCGCCAGGCCCGTACCCGGGTGCCCACCGCCTGAGCCGGAGCACCACCGGCACCGGGGGTCATCCCTGCGGCGCACGCACGACCAGAGATCGCCCCGAGGCCGGTCCGGAACCCTCCGGACCGGCCTCGGTGCGTTCAGCGGCGCGGCAGGCCCGCACCGGGGATCGTGAGCACGGCCTCGGTCCCTCGTCGTCCGTCGGCGTCCGGGGCGTGCGGGCTGGTCATCGACAGGGCCCCACCGAGCTCGCTGGTGACGAGGGTCCGGACGATCTGCAGGCCGAGCCCGTCGCTGCCGGCGGGATCGAACCCCTCCGGTAGCCCCTGCCCGTTGTCCCGGACCCGGACCACCAGGTCGTCGCCGTCGCGCTCGGCGACCAGTTCGATGCTGCCCGGTCCGTCCGGGAAGGCGTGCTCGGCCGCGTTGTGCAGCAGCTCGGTGACCGCCAGGACGAGCGGCGTGGCCGCGGCCGCGGGCAGCTCGCCGAACGAGCCGGTGCGCCGGGTGCGGGCGGCGGGTCCGACCGACGTCAGGTCGCCCAGCATCGGCAGCACCTGGTCGAGGACGTCGTCGACGTCCACGACGTCCTCGCGGCTGCCGGCCAGTGTCTCGTGCACGACGGCGATCGACGCCACCCGTCGCACGGACTCCTCGAGCGCGGCACGGGCGGCGGGCTCGGTCATCCGCCGGGCCTGCAGGCGGAGCAGGGCCGCGACGGTCTGGAGGTTGTTCTTCACCCGGTGGTGGATCTCCCGGATGGTGGCGTCCTTGGTCAGCAGCGCTCGGTCCCGGCGGCGGACGTCGGTGACGTCGCGGACGAGGACGAGCGCGCCGGCCTCGCCCCCCGGCGCCTGCAGCGGGAGCGCGCGGACGAGCATGGTGGCCGTGGAGCCCTCGACGTCCATGGGGTCGGGGAAGCGCCCCGTGACGGCGGCGCAGATGCCCGCGGCGGCCGCCTCACCGGCGACGCGGTCGGCCGCCGCCCCGCGGGTCAGCTCGGCGAGGTCGGCACCCACGACGTCGCCCGCCACCCCGATGCGGCGGTAGGCCGACAACGCGTTCGGGCTGGCGTAGATCGCCCGCCCCGCGCCGTCCAGGCGGACCAGCCCGTCGCCGACCCGGGGACTCATCTCGGCGTCCTGCAGCTTCTGCGGCGGGAACGTGCCCGCCGACACCATGAGGCAGAGGTCCGCGGCGATGTCGAGGTAGGTCAGCTCCAGCGTGGACGGCGACCGGGTCACGGCCAGGTTGGTGTCCTTCGCCAGCACCGCCACCGTCACGCCGTCGTGCCGGACCGGGATGATCTCGCGACGGCGCGGTGCGGTGCCCGTCCAGTACGGTTCCCCCTCCGTCACCGGGCGACCCTCGCGGTGCGCGGTGCGGAACGGCTCGGCGTCCTCGCCGGACACCTCGGCGCCCACCAGGTCCTCCGGTCGGCTCGTCGGCGCCGTCAGCGGTCGCACCTGCGCCACGCACCACCACGTCCCGCCGGGCAGCGGAACCCACAGCGTGAGATCGGCGAACGCCAGGTCGGCCAGCAGCTGCCAGTCGGCCACCAGCCGCCGCGCGTGCTCGACCTGGGAGGGGCTCGATGCCGACCCGCGGGTGAGGCGCTCCGAGAGGCTGCTCATGATGCCCAGAGCCTATGGCCCCGTCCCGAGGCTCAAGCCGAGCGTGCGGGGTGTGAGGAGGACGGGGTCCTTTCTCTAGGGTGCTGGCGTGGTCCGACACGCTCCCGCCCTGTCCGTGCAGGCCGCCGCTCCCGGGGACCACGGCGCGATCGCCGAGCTGACCGTGCGGGTGTACGTCGACGGTGGCCTCGCCTCCGCCGACTACGCCACGGAGCTGGCCGACGTCGCCGGCCGCGCCGACCGGTCGGACCTCCTGGTGGTGCGCGACCAGGACCACCGGGTGGTCGGCAGCGTGGCGCTGGTGCTCGCCGGCGACTTCGGCGAGATCACCAGGTCCGACGACGAGGCCGCGTTCCGGATGCTCGTGGTCGATCCCGCCGCCCGGGGCAGGGGCATCGGCGAACTGCTCGTCACCACCTGCCTGGACCGCGCGCGTGCGGCCGGCAAGCGGCGGATGGTGCTCTCGACGGATCCGCGGATGACCGCCGCGCACCGGCTCTACGGTCGGCTCGGATTCACCCGGTTGCCGGAGCGGGACTGGTCCCCCGTCCCCGGGGTCGACCTGCTCGTCTACGCCCGCGAGCTCTGAAGGCCCCTCCAGGGCACCGCCCCGAGCCTGCGAGGGGTGAGGGAGGAGGGGGTCCTCTCAGGCGTTCGTGACCGTGGCGATGAGGTCGCCCTCCTGGAGGACCTCGCCCTCCACCACGTGCATCTCCTGGACGACTCCGGCGTGCTCGGTCAGGACCGGGATCTCCATCTTCATCGACTCGAGGATGACCAGCGTGTCACCGGCGGCGACCGGCGCACCGGGCTGCACGAGGACCTTCCAGACGCTGGAGACCATCTCCGCGTGGATCTCCTCGACCGCCACCGTGCCTCCTCATGAGCGCGCGCCTTCCGGGCGCAGTCATCCAAGCACGCCGGTCAGCCCGCCGGGACGCCGCTGCCGACGGCCAGTCGGTCGAGGACGGCGGAGGTGTCCGCGCCGTCGTGCGGCACCCCGACGTCCGGCACCGCTCCCAGCACCGCCAACACGGCGGCCGCCGCCGCGCGCGTGTCCGGGCCGGCCGCGCTGACGGTGGCGAGGAGCGCGTCGTACCAGCCGTCCAGGCGGTCCCCCGGGTCGAAGCCGCTGACGGACACCACGTCGACGTCAGTGCCCGCCCCGGGCCGTGATCCGGACGGAAGTCGCCCCCTGATCCGGCCGGCCGTCCCCGGCGCCAGCGTCGCCCGCAGCTGGGCGGCGACCGCCGCCCGCGGGGTCGGTCCGCCGGGCAGCGCGCTCCCCGTGGTCTCGGTGCTCGACAGGGCGAGCTCGACGGCGTCCACGCCGTGCGCCCGCTCGAGGACGGCGATGTCCAGCGAGAACCCGGCGGCGACCTCGGCGAGCTCACCGTCCGGCGCGATCCCCACGGTGACCAGCCCGCGCCAGCCGACCTCGGCCAGGCGCCGCGCCGACACGGGCAGGTCCAGGGTCCCGCCGGCCGCCCAGTCCTCCGGCGTCCACGACACCCGTGCGATGCCGGCCGCGCGGTCCCGCACGACGGGGGTGACGTAGCGCAGGCCCTCGGCGGTCACCCACGCCAGGAAGCCGCTCTCGCTGGCCGGCTCCACGCCGTCCCCGCCCAGGCGCTCGAGCACCTCGGCGTCGGGTCCCACCCAGAGCAGGCCCGCGGCGGCCACCGCGGCCGCCAGCCGGGCGTTGCCCGCGAGCGCCGGTGTGACCGGCAGGACGGCGCGCACGCCGCTGCGCCGGGCGGCCTCGACGATGCGGTCGACGGCCAGGTAGGACTCGCTGGCCGCAGCAGGTCCGAGGAGCACCGCGTCGTCGGCCAGCCGGACGTGGCGCGCGGAGCGCTCGGTCTCCGAGTGCACCGCCACGGCCTTCACCCCGAGCCGGGTGCACGCCGACACCACCGCGCACGCCGCCGGTCCGCGGCCCGCCACGAGCACGCTCTCGATCTCCAGTGCCACCACTGCCCCCTCAGCAATCCCCCCGCCCGGCACGCAGCCGGAACACCCCGTGAGAGGCTTGCAGCGTCAGCTTGGCGGTTCCGGCGACGCCGCGCACGATACGTGCAGCGGAGCTCCGGCCCGCGAGAACGAGGGTCCGCCGGGCCCACCGGCAGCGAGAGGAGGGCAGCGATGTCCAAGCGTGGACGCAAGCGTCGCTCCCGCAAGGGAAGCAAGGCCAACCACGGCAAGCGGCCCAACGCTTGATGACAGGCCCGGGAGCATCGCAGCGAGGAGCGACCGGGCCGCGGGATCAAGCCATGGGCTCCGCCTGAACCAGGCCGGGCCGGAACGCAGGAACGCCTCGATCCCCACGGGGACCGAGGCGTTCGTGCGTCTGCGGTACCGACTAGGCCGGGCTGTCGCCCGATCGCTCGGTCAGCGTCTGGGTGGTGATCCGCTCGACGCTCACCTGGGTGCCGTCCTCCTCGAAGGAGACGGTCGTCAGCTGGATCTTGATGCGCTCGCGCAGGCCTGACGGCGGGGCGTCACCTCCGCACCGACGGCGGACCAGGGCCTTGAACTCCTGCTCGATGCCGAACTCGCGCAGACAGGACGAGCAGTCCTCGAGGTGCTCGGCGATCAGCGCGCGCCGCTCGTCGCCGGTCTCGTGGTCCAGGAACTCGAACACGTGGGACAGGACGTCGTCGCAGGAGTGGATCTCGATCGGCTCGCCCTGCTCCCGACCGGCCTGGCCATGCACGTCGTCGGTCATGACCGGCTCGCCTCCTCACCGGCTCCGGCGCGGACGAAGCCGCGCTCGCGGGCGTAATCGGCCAGCAGCTTCTGCAGGCCCCGCCGGCCACGGTGCAGCCGCGACATCACCGTGCCGATGGGCGTGCCCATGATCTCGGCGATCTCCTTGTAGGCGAAGCCCTCGACGTCGGCCAGGTAGACCGCGAGCCGGAAGTCCTCCGGCAGCTGCTGGAGGGCCTCCTTGATGTCGGAATCCGGCAGGTGGTCCAGCGCCTCGATCTCCGCCGACCGCAGGCCGCTGGAGGTGTGCTCCTCCGCGGCGTAGAGCTGCCAGTCCTGCACCTGCTCGGTGGGGTACTGCTGCGGCTGGCGCTGCTTCTTGCGGTAGCTGTTGATGTAGGTGTTCGTCAGGATCCGGTACAGCCACGCCTTGAGGTTGGTGCCCTCGGCGAACTGGTGGAAGGCCGAGTAGGCCTTGACGAACGTCTCCTGGACGAGGTCCTCGGCGTCCGCGGGGTTGCGGGTCATCCGCAGGGCCGCCGGGTACAGCTGGTCCAGGAAGGGCAGCGCGTCGCGCTCGAAGCGCGCGTCCCGCTCGGCGCGGGTCTCGGCCACCTCGGCCCTGCTGCCGTCCGCTCGCGCTTCGGGCGTCTCCACCGGGGCCGTCACCTCGGGGGTCTGATCTGCGGTCTGCTCAGGCACCGACCGTCCTCTCTGGGGCCCCCGGATGCGGGGCGCCGCATCGGTCGATCCTAGCCGCGCGGCGTCGGGACGGCCTGGGGGCCGCCGGTGCGCGGCCCTCGGGCGGGCGCTGGAGAGGGTGCTGCTCACGGCCGGTGCAACCGTCGGGGTGGGGGGACGATTCCCGCGTGGTCCGAGTCGGAGGGAACGCTCGCTAGGCTGCGGCGCCGTGGCGGCGACTCCCGCGGTGCGGGCCCTCGAACAGGGCCGCGTGGCGCACACCCTGCACCCCTACGACCCCGAGCACCCTGCCGACCAGGGGCACGGGGAGGCGGCGGTCGCCGCCCTCGGCGCCGATCCGCACCAGGTCTTCAAGACGCTGGTGGCGCGGGTGGACGGGGCGCTCACCGTGGCCGTCGTGCCGGTGGCGGGCACCCTGGACCTCAAGGCACTGGCCGCCGCTGCCGGCGGCCGCAAGGCGGTCATGGCCGATCCGGCGGACGCCGAGCGGGCCACCGGGTACGTGCTGGGCGGCATCAGCCCGCTGGGCCAGAAGAAGGCGTTGCCGACCGTCGTGGACGAGTCGGCGCTCGGCTTCGCGACCGTCATGGTGAGCGCCGGCCGGCGCGGCCTGCAGGTGGAGCTGCCGCCGGGTGACCTCGTCCGGCTCACGAAGGCGCGGACCGCACCGATCGGTCGATGAGGCTCAGCCGTAGGGGGTGAGCAGCTGGTCGACCGGCGCGAAGTCGTCGGTGAGCACCGCGGCGTCGCCGATGAAGGCATCCAGCTCGGCACCCTCGGCGACCCGCCAGTCCAGCTCCCGGTCGGTCAGCCACCCCGCGATCTCACCCACCGGGATGGGCGCGCGGGATGCGACGGCCACGACGTTCCCGCCGTCGTCCCCGGCCAGCACCGGCGTGCGGGCCAGCAGAGCGACGTGCGGGAAGACGTCGCGGAGGGTGGCCAGCTCGGCGCGCACGAACCCCAGCGGCGGGTGGTCGATGAGGTTGATGGCGTAGACGCCGTCGTCGGCCAGTGCGCGATCGACCAGCTCCACGGCCTCGCGGGTGGTGAGCTGCCACGGCACCGACAGACCGCCGAAGGCGTCACCCACGACGAGGTCCCGCGTGCCGGCAGCCTCGGCCGCGAGCCCGACCCGGCCGTCGGTCACCTCCACCCGGAGGTCGCCGGAGGTCGTGAGCGCCAGCTGCTCGCGATCGATCGTCACGACGCCGGGATCCACCTCGAGCACGAGGCTCGACGTGCCCGGCCGGACCTCCGCCAGGTACCGCGGGAGCGTCAGCCCGCCCCCGCCGACGTGCAGCGCCGAGAGCGCGTCCCCGTCGCTACCGAGCGCATCCGTGACCGAGGCGATGGCACGGACGTACTCGAACTCCAGGTGGGTGGGGTCCTCGAGGTCGACGTAGGAGTGCCGGGCCGTGTCGAGGTAGAGCACCCGGCCGGAGTCCCGCTCCGGATCGGCCTCCACCCGCGCGCAGTGGTAGCCGGTCTCGATCTCGCACGGGGTGGGCGCGACGGCGGCGAGCCCGCCACCGACCAGGGCGAGGACGAGCAGACCGGCCGGCACGTTCCCGGCACCGCCGCCGGTCCGGCGGCGCAGGAGCACGCCCACCGCGATGCCGACGACCGCGGTGAGCACGCCGGTCCCCACGAGGATCACGCTGCTGGGCAGGATCGCGATCAGCAGGAAGCCGGTGGCGAAGGTGGCGGCGATCCCGCCGAGCGTGCCGATCCCCGAGAGCCGGCCGACGACCGCGCCGGTCTCGTCGAGGCTGGCCAGCTGCAGCTTCACGACCATGGGCGGCACGGCCGACAGCAGTGCTGCCGGGCCGATGACGGCGACGGCCGCCAGCAGCAGGACCGCCCCGGCGTCGGGCCCGGTGAGCAGGGAACCGGTGAACCGCACCAGTGGCAGCACGGCGATCACGAGCGCGCCGCCGGCGACGAGCAGAGGGGCGATCAGCCGACGGGGGTCCGTCCGGTCGGCGACGACGCCGCCGGTCCACGCGCCCAGCGCGATCGCCGTCAAGGCGTACCCGATGATCGCCGTGCTGGTCTGCAGCGTCACCCCGACGTAGGGCGCGATCAGCCGCAGCCCGACGATCTCCAGCACCAGGACCGCGCCGGAGCTGAGGAAGGTGACGACCGCGGCGACCCAGGTGGGCAGCGCGGCCCCGCCCGGAGGACGGTCGATCACGGGGGTCTCCCCCGTCGCGGACGACACCGTCAGAACAGGGCGGGCTGGTCGGCCGGGGCGCTGACCGACTCCGCGCGCGCCACCAGCTCGCGGCCGTTGTTGGCCACGTTGTTGACCGTGGTGCTCACCGGCCGCAGCTCCAGGGCGTGCACGAGCTCGAGCGGCGTCGGTGCCGACAGTTCCTCGACGTCCTCCCGCGCCGGGTCCAGCCAGGCGGCCCAGCGGTCGGGCGGCAGGACCAGCGGCATGCGGTCGTGGATCTCGGTCAGCTCGCCGATGGCCGGTGACGTGACGATCGTGCAGGTGTACAGCCTGTCCTCCCCGCGCCCCCAGACCTCCCAGAGGCCGGCGAAGGCGAGCACCGACCCGTCCTGCGGGGTGATGAAGTAGGGCTGCTTCGTCGGGGAGTCCAGGCGCTTCGCCCACTCGTACCAGCCGTCGGCCGGCACCAGGCACCGCCGCGTGGCGGCGGCCTTGCGGAAGGCCGGCTTCTCGGTCAGCGACTCGACGCGGGCGTTGAGGAGCCGGTTGCCCACCGACGCGTCCTTGGCCCACGACGGGACCAGGCCCCAGCGGACCGACCGCAGCTCGCGGTGACCGCCGCCGGTCGGAGCGCCCTCGGGGTCGCGCTCCTTCTTGTGCCGGACGACGTACACGTCCTTGGTCGGGGCGACGTTGTAGTCCGCGGGCAGCGGCTTCTGCTCCTCGGCGAGGACCGCCTCGAACTCGACGACGAGGTCGTCGGGGTTGCGGCTGGCCGCGTAGCGACCGCACATGGGCGCTTCCTCCCTGTCGGCTGTCGACCCGACTTCCTGCCGACCACAACTCCCTGCCGACCAGACTCTAGGTGCGGCCTGCGACAACCCGCCGTGCGTGCAGGTGCCGGGCAGGGGTAGACCTCGTACGGACATCGATGTCGATCGGCCGTACCCAGAGACTCGGCCGTACCCAGAGACGAGGATCAGGCGTGACCGCGACGCAGAGCCCCACGAACGAGCAGCCGAAGACCGCCAGCGACAGCGCCGAGCGGCGCTACGCGACGGTCAACCCGTTCACCGGCGAGACGGAGAAGGAGTTCCCCTTCACCGAGACCTCGGAGATCGACGGCATCATCGAGCGTGCCCACGCCGCCTACCAGGAGTGGCAGGCCCGGCCGGTCGAGGAGCGCGCCGCCGTCGTCCGACGGGCCGCCGAGCTGATGGACGAGCGCCGCGACGACCTCGCCGCCCTCATCACCACGGAGATGGGCAAGCGCCGCGAGGAGGCGACGGGCGAGCTCTACCTCTGCTCGATGATCCTGAAGTACTACGCCGACAACGGCCCCGGCTTCCTCGAGCCCACCTCGATCACCCCGCTCATGGGCAAGGGCGAGGCCGTCGTCGAGACCAGGCCGGTCGGCGTCCTGCTGGCCATCGAGCCGTGGAACTTCCCCTTCTACCAGGTGGTCCGCGTGGCGGGCCCGAACCTGGTGCTCGGCAACACGGTCGTCCTGAAGCACTCCGAGATCACCCCGCAGTGCGCCGTGGCGATCGAGCAGCTGTTCGCCGATGCCGGCGCCCCGGCGGGCGTCCTCACCAACACCTTCCTGCGCATCGCCGACGTCGAGCAGGTCATCGCCGACCGCCGCATCCAGGGCGTGACCCTGACCGGCAGCGAGCGGGCCGGCTCGTCGGTCGCCGCGCTCGCCGGCAAGCACCTCAAGAAGTCGGTGCTCGAGCTGGGCGGCAGCGACCCGTTCATCGTGCTCGACGCCGACGACCTCGGCGCCACGGTCAAGGCCGCGACGATGGGCCGGATGCAGAACACCGGCCAGGCCTGCACCGCGTCCAAGCGGCTGATCGTCACCGAGGACGTCTACGAGCCCTTCGTCGAGGGTCTCAAGCAGGCGTTCTCCACCTTCTCCCCCGGCGACCCGGCCGACCCGTCGACGTCGCTGGCCCCGCTCTCCAGCGAGCGGGCCGCGCAGGACCTGCACGCGCAGATCCAGGACGCGATCGACAAGGGCGCCACCGTCGTCGCCGGCGGCAAGCGCCCCGACCACGCGGGTGCGTTCGTCGAGGCGACGATCCTCACCGACGTCACGCCGGAGATGCGGGCCTTCCGCGAGGAGCTGTTCGGTCCCGCCGCCGTCGTCTACAAGGTCAAGGACGCCGACGAGGCGGTCGCGCTGGCGAACGACAGCGACTACGGCCTGGGCGCCACCGTCATGTCCAGCGACCTCGACCGCGCGCGGGCGGTGGCCGAGCAGCTGGAAGCCGGAATGGTGTGGATCAACCAGCCCACCGGCTCCTCCCCCGAGCTGCCCTTCGGCGGCGTGAAGAGGTCCGGCTACGGCCGCGAGCTGTCCGAACTGGCCATGTTCGAGTTCGCCAACCGGCGGCTCGTCCGCACCGTCCCGGTGAAGAAGGCCAGCAAGCCGCAGGCCGGCTAGCGGTAGGCGTGACGGTGCGGCCCAAGGCCCCGTCCCGAGGCTCGTGCCGAGCTTGCGGGGCGGGAGAAGGACGGGGTCCTTTCTCGGGCAGAATGAGCGCGTGAACCCGGTCTGGACGACGCCGCACCGCACGGCACCGGTCGACGCCGTCGTCGGGTTGCCCGGCTCCAAGTCGATCACCGCCCGGGCACTGATCCTCGCTGCCATCGCGGACGGACCGAGCCGGCTGATCCGTGCGCTCCGCGCCCGGGACACCGACCTGATGGCCGACGGCCTCCGGGCGCTCGGTGTCGGGATCGACGTCGCCGGCGAGGATCTGCTCGTCCGCCCGATGCCCCTGCGGGGCCCGGCCGACGTCGACGCGGGCCTGGCCGGGACCGTGCTGCGCTTCCTCCCCTCCGTCGCCGCGCTCGCCGACGGGGCCGTGCGCTTCGACGGCGACCCGCGGCTGCGCGACCGCCCCAACGCTGGCCTGATCGCCGGTCTGCGCGGCGCGGGGGTGCGCATCGACGACGACGGCCGCGGCCGGGCGCCGTTCACGGTGCACGGCACCGGCCGGGTGCGCGGCGGTGCGGTCACCGTCGACGCGAGCGAGTCCTCGCAGGTCGTCTCCGGGCTCCTGCTGGCCGCCGCGCGCTTCGACGAGGGGCTCGACCTGACCCTCAGCGGCGGCGTCCCCTCGATGCCGCACGTGGACATGACGGTGACGACGCTGCGCGCTCAGGGGGTCGACGTCACCGCCACGGCGGGCGGCTGGCGGGTCGTGCCCGGCCCGATCGCCGCACGCGACGTCGTCGTCGAGCCCGACCTCTCCAACGCCGCCCCGTTCCTGGGTGCCGCCCTGGTCACCGGCGGCCGGGTGACGGTGCGCGACTGGCCGCAGAGCACGACCCAGCCCGGCGCCCAGCTCGACCGGCTGCTGGCCGACATGGGCGCGGACGTCGAGCGGACGCCGGACGGCCTGCAGGTCACCGGGCACGGCTCGATCCGGCCACTCGTCGCCGACCTGGGCGACGTGGGTGAGCTGACCCCGGTGCTCGCCGCACTGTGCGCCCTGGCCGAGGGCACCTCTCGGCTGACCGGGATCGCGCACCTGCGCGGGCACGAGACCGACCGGTTGCAGGCCCTCGACGAGGTGCTCACCGCCGTCGGCGCCCGCGTCGAGCAACTGCCCGACGGCCTGGTCATCGAGCCCGGGCCGCGCCGGGCGGCGCAGCTGGACTCCTACGCCGACCACCGGATGGTCATGGCGGCCGCCGTCCTGGGGCTGGCGATCGAGGGCGTGCAGGTGGCCGACCCCGGCGCGGTGACCAAGACGCTGCCGGACTTCGTGGAGCGCTGGGCGGGTCTGCTGGGCGAGCCGATCGGAGCCGGGCGCTGAGCGGGGCGATGGCGACGGGCGAGCGAGCATCGCAGGGAGCGCCAGCGACCGAGGAGCGGAACGAGTCCGGAGCAGAGCAGTGAGCGGCCGCAAGCACGACAGCCGCTCGGACGAGGACGACGTCCGGGTCCGGCCCAGCCGTCGCGGTTCGCGTCCCCGCACCCGCACCCGGCCCACCCACGCCGACGCCGTCCCCGGTCTCGTCGTCGCGGTGGACCGCGGCCGGATGACCGTGCGGGTCGACGGCCCCGAGGGCGCCGTCGACGTGACCACCATGCGGGCCCGGGAGCTGGGCAAGCACGGCGTCGTCGTCGGCGACCGCGTGCGGGTCGTCGGCGACACCAGCGGTCGGACCGACAGCCTCGCCCGGATCGTCACCATCGAGGAGCGGACGACGTCGCTGCGGCGCACCGCCGACGACACCGACCCCACCGAACGCGTCGTGGTCGCCAACGCCGACCTGCTGGTGATCGTCACCGCCGTCGTCGATCCCGAGCCCGCGCTCGGCTTCCTCGACCGCTGTCTCGTCGCCGCCTATGCCGGCGGGCTGGAGCCGCTGCTCTGCCTCACGAAGACCGACCTCGGCAGCCCGCAGCCGCTGCTGGACCGCTACGCCGGCCTCGGGCTGGACGCGGTCGCCCTCTCCCGGGACCTGCCGCTGGAACCCCTTCTCGACCGGATCACCGACCGGATGAGCGTCTTCGTCGGGCAGTCGGGTGTCGGCAAGTCGACCCTGGTGAACCGGCTCGTCCCCGACGCCTTCCGGGCGACCGGTGACGTCAGCAAGATCGGGAAGGGCCGGCACACGTCGTCCTCCGCCGTCCTCTTCGACCTGCCCGGCGGGGGCATGGTCATCGACACCCCGGGGATCCGGTCCTTCGGCCTGGCCCACGTCACCGCCGACGACGTCCTCGCCGCCTTCGACGAGATCGCGGAGATCGCCGTGGACTGCCCGCCGGGCTGCGGCCACACCGCCGACGACCCGGGGTGCGCCCTCGACCCCTGGGCGGCGGCCGGGCCGCCCGCGCGGCAGCAGCAGCTCGCCGGCCTGCGCGTGCTGCTCGCCGCCGTCGGTCAGGTCGGCCCCGGCTGGTAGGACCCCCTCGCCCCCCACCGCTCGCCCGCTCGCCGCGGGATCGTGCGAGGGGGCCGGTCAGCGGAAGAAGCCGGAGCGGGGCTGTTCGAAGAGTTCGTCGGCCATCGGCTCGTCGACCGCTTCGATCCGCAGGTCGTGGCCGGCACCGTCGATCGCACCGCCGATCGCTTCGGTGAGGACGCAGACCCCCGTCCCCACGTCCAGCCGCACGCGGTAGGCATCCGGGTACACGTCGAGGAGGTCGTCGGAGTCCGCTCCCCACTCCTGCTCGTCCGCCACGGGCGATCGCAGCAGCGGGCAGCACCCGCACCGGGGCTCGTACTCGGGAGTGGCGTCGACGATGGCTTCCCACGCCGTGCGGCCGCCGTGCTCCAGCTCGGCGACGCTCCGGATGGACAGCGCCGCGAGCGGGCCGTCCTCGGGGCCGGACCCGTCGGCGAGCTCCACCGGGGGTGCGGGACCGTCGAGCCGATTCGTCGACACGTCGACCTGTCGACCTAGACGTCGACCCAGCCGCCGCTGCGCCAGTACACGCCGGCCTCGCGGGTGAGCAGCCCTTCGTCCACCAGGTACCGCCGCAGCGCCGCGACGTCGCCGTGCCAGACGGCGAGCAGCGCGTTGACCTCGCGCTCGGGGTACCGCACGCCCGGCTCGAACACCCGCACGAGGTGCTCGAGCACCACCCGGCGCTTGCCGTGGTGGGCCGGGATCGACATCAGCCGGCCGTCCCGGACGAAGGCCGACAGGACGGCGTCCTCGGCCGGGTCCGGTGACAGCGGTTGCGGCGGGGGCGCGGACTCCGCCGCCGCCCGGGCGGCCGCGCCGAACCGGTCGGTGTGCAGCGCCAGCGAGTGCCCGTCGCGGTGCACCAGCCCGGCGCGCGCCAGCCTGCGGGCGGCCAGCGCGACGTCCTTGAGCGGCAGCCCCGCGGCGGCGGACACCTCCTCGATCGTGCCGGCGCCCAGGGCCAGCGCCGCGACGACCTTCAGCCGCGCCGGGTCGGCGAGCAGCCCGGCGATCGTCGCGGCGTCCACGGAGGCGACCGTATCGGCGCCCCCCGAGGGGTGCTTCAGGGTGCCGGACGGCGACCCCGGCTAGGTTCGGTGTCCATGACGTCGGCACGGGGCTTTTCCGAGGACATGCGGCTGGCACACGTGCTGGCCGATCAGGCCGACTCGATCAGCCTGGACCGGTTCAAGGCGCAGGACCTCACGGTCGACACGAAGCCGGACCTCACGCCGGTCACCGACGCCGACCGGGCGGTCGAGGAGATGCTGCGGATCACGCTGAGCCGCGCCCGGACCCGGGACGCGGTCATGGGCGAGGAGTTCGGCACGACCGGACACGGCCCGCGCCGGTGGGTGCTCGACCCCATCGACGGCACGAAGAACTTCGTCCGCGGCGTGCCCGTGTGGGCCACCCTGATCGCCCTGTTCGACGGGGACGAGCCGGTGGTCGGCCTGGTCTCCGCACCGGCCCTCAACCGTCGCTGGTGGGCGGCGAAGGACGTCGGCGCCTGGACCGGCCGCCGGCTGGAGAGCGCCACCCGCTGCCACGTCTCGGAGGTCACCGAGCTCAGCGACGCGAGCCTGTCCTACTCGAGCCTGTCGGGCTGGGAGGAGCGTGGCGTCCTCGACGGCTTCCTCGACCTCACCCGGTCGGTCTGGCGGACCCGCGCGTACGGCGACTTCTGGAGCTACTGCCTGCTGGCCGAGGGCGCCGTCGACATCGCCTGCGAGCCCGAGGTGTCGGTGTGGGACCTCGCTGCCCTGGACGTGATCGTGCGCGAGGCCGGCGGCCGCTTCACCGACCTGACCGGAGCGCCCGGCCCCTCGGGCGGACACGCGATCGCCACCAACGGCGCCCTGCACGACGCGGCGCTGGCCCACGTCCGGCTGCCCGACCCGGTCAACCCGCTGCAGTCCGTCCCTCCGGTGCCGCCCGGCTGATCAGCGGCGCCGCCGGCCCGGCCGACGGGCCTCAGACCGCCGACCATCGGGCGAAGGCCGCCTCCAGATCGGTGTCGCCGCGCGGCTCCACGAGCGGTCCCGCCTCCCTCTCCGGGTCGACCTCCAGGCCGACTCCCCTGCCGGCGAGCAGCGCCGCACCCACCGCCGACGCGCTCCGCAGACCCAGCGGGCGGACCGGCCGGCCGAGCACGTCGGCGAGGACCTGGGGGACGACGCCGGACCGGGTCGCCCCTCCGGTGACCAGCAGCGGGTCGTCCGCGGCGACGTCGAGCAGCGCCAGCGCCGCGCGCACCGCGAAGGCCACGCCCTCCAGCGCCGCGCGGGCCAGGTCCGCGCGCGTCGTCCCCGCATGCAGGCCGGACCAGCCGCCCCGCTCCAGCGGCCCGGCCACTCCCCCGCGTTCGCCCGTGAGAAACGGCCGGAAGACCGCCCCGCCTGCGCCGGCCGGGGCAGAAGCGGCCGCCTCGACGAACTCCGGCCACGACAGCGCGAGGACGTCGCAGGCCCATTCCCAGGCCGAGCCGCCGTTCTGCAGGGCCGCCATGGCGTACCAGCCGTCGCCGGTGTCGGCGTAGGTGTGCACGACCGGGTCGGCGACCGCCAGAGGGCGGAGGCCCGGCCGCAGCAGCTGGGCGCCGGTCCCCAGGTTGAGCTGGGCACCCGAGGTGGCCCCCGCGGCGAGCAGCGCCAGGGGCGTGTCCGCGCCGCCCACGACGACGGGCACCTCCCCCACCGGCAACCGGGCGACGCCGACCACCTCGTCCGACGGCAGCACCGCCGGCCGCAGATGCCGCCCCGCGCCCGCGGCGCTCCACGCGCTCTCCGACCAGCCGTCGGCCACGACGTCCCACAGCAGGGTCGCCGACGCGTCGCTGCGGTCGGTCACCGCCGAGTCGGCACCCGGCAGGAGGGTTGCGCGGAGGGCGTCCTTGGGCAGCAGCAGCGCCGAGGCACGGGCCACCGTGGCCGGGTCGTGCCGGGTCAGCCAGGCCAGCAGCGGGCCGGTCATCCCGGGGACGAGCGGGTTGGCCAGCGCAGCCCGCTGGTCGTCGGTCAGCGCCCGCCACCGGTCCAGCTCCTCGGCCGCCCGCTGGTCCGGCCACAGCAGCGCCGGGGACAGCGCGGTCCCGGCGGCGTCGACGAGGACCGCGCCGTGCATCTGCCCCGAGATCCCCAGCCCGCGGACCGGGGCACCGGTCAGCCGCGGACCCAGCTCGGCGAGGGCGTCGTCGAGCGCCACCCGCCAGGTCCGCACGTCGATCTGGGCGCGTCCCGGACCCGGTCGGTCGTAGGCGTAGGCGCGCTCGGCCTGCGCGACCACCGCGCCGTCCGGATCGAGGGCGACCAGCTTGAGCCCGGAGGTGCCGAGATCGGCACCGAGCAGCAGGTCGGGCACGGCGCTGTCAGCCGCCGTGCGCGAAGCCGCCGCTGCGGCCGTTGCGGTCGGCCAGCAGCCCGGCCAGCGTGGAGACGGCGATCTCCGCGGGCTGCCGGGAGCCGATGTCGAGGCCGATCGGCCGGTGCACCCGCGCGATGTCCTCCGGCGGCACCCCGAGCGCGGTGAGGGCCGCGACGTGCGGTCCCTCGTGTCGCGGATTGCCCATGACGCCGATCCAGCGCGCGGGATGGGCGAGTGCGTCCCGGAGCAGCTCGCCCAGCTCGTCGCGGTGGTGGTCGGTGACGACGACGTCCGCGGTGCCGTCGGCCAGCTCGTCCGCGATCTCGGCGAAGCCCTGCGCCCGGCGGTCGGCAGGCACGCCCACCCTGCCGGCGCCCGGCTCGACGAGCAGCGTCCGGAAGCCGAGCTCCGCCGCCCACCGCACCAGGACGTCGGACACCGGCGAGGCGAACACCGCGACCAGCAGGCGGTCGGTCACGGCCGCTCGGGGCTGTCGCCGTAGGCGTAGGCGCTGTTGGCGTACCGGCCGCCGACGGCGACTCCCGGCGGCGCGATGTCGTCGAGCCGGGCGAGGTCGTCCGCGGTCAGCTCGACGGCCGCGCCGCCCACGTTCTCCTCGAGGTAGCTGCGCCGCTTCGTGCCCGGGATCGGGACGACGTCCTCCCCCTGCGCCAGCACCCAGGCCAGTGCCAGCTGGCCGGGCGTCGCGCCCTTCTCGGCGGCCAGCTCCCGCACCGCCTCGACGAGGCGCAGGTTGGCGTCGAACGCCTCCCCCTGGAACCGGGGATGGGTGCGCCGCCAGTCGTCCTCCTCGAAGTCCGCCGGGCTGGTGATGGCCCCGGTGAGGAAGCCGCGGCCCAGCGGGCTGAAGGGGACGAGTCCGATGCCGTGCTCGCGGGCGGTGGCCAGCACGGACTCCTCCAGGTCGCGGGTCCACAGCGACCACTCGCTCTGCAGCGCCGCGATCGGGTGCACGGCGACCGCCCGCCGGATGGACGCGGCGCTGGCCTCCGAGAGCCCGAGGTACCGGACCTTGCCCTGCTGCACGAGCTCGGCCATGGCGCCCACGGTGTCCTCGATCGGGACCTTCGGGTCGACGCGGTGCTGGTAGTAGAGGTCGATGACGTCGACGCCCAGCCGGCGCAGGCTGGCCTCGGCGCAGGCGCGCACGTTCTCCGGCCGCCCGTCGATCGTCATGCCGGAGCCGGTGTCGTGCTTCAGGGAGAACTTGGTGGCCAGCTGGACCTCGTCCCGGCGTCCGGCGATCGCCTCGCCGACCAGCTCCTCGTTGTGCCCCTCGCCGTAGACGTCGGAGGTGTCGAGGAACGTGACGCCCAGGTCGAGCGCCCGGTGGATGGTCGCGATCGACTCCTGCCGGTCGGCCGCGCCGTACATCTGGCTCATGCCCATGCAGCCGAGGCCGAGGGCGGAGACGGTCAGGCCGTCGCGGCCGAGTGTGCGGGTGCCGACGGGAGAAGTCATGCCCGCATCCTCGCCCCCGCCCGTCCCGGCCCGCCACCGTGCCCGTCAGGCCAGGAAGTCGGCGACCATCCCAGGCAGCTCGGGCGCCTGGACGACGTCGTAGTGGGTACGCCCCGGCAGGACGGCCAGCCGCGACTCGGGCCGCTGGGCGCCGTCCCACCCGGCGTCGCGCAGCCCCCCGCCGAGCAGGGCGAAGAACTCGGCCATGTGCGACGGAGGGATGCCGTCGGCGTCCGCGAAGACCAGCAGCGTCGGAACCCGGAGCGCACGGACGTCCTCGGTCCAGTCGTAGCCGCGCGCGAGGAGCGCACCGGTCTTGTCCATCAGGACCGGGAAGGCATCGACGTCCGGGGCCACCGCGGCGTAGGCCGCGTAGGGCGGCGAGTGGCGGAACTGCTCGAACAGCCCGCTGTTCACGTGCGCCTTGGCCTCGAGCACCTCCGGGAACCACCCGTCGCGCCGGAAGGCGCCGGACACCGAGACGAGCCGCCGGACGCGGTCCGGGTGCTGGATCGCGGCACGCAACGACGCCTGGGCGCCGAGCGAGTAGCCGAGGAGGTCGGCCTGCCCGAGGCCGAGCTCACCGATCAGGGCGGCCAGGTCGTCCCCGAACGCCTCGGAGCTGAACGGCCGGTCGACGTCGGCGGTGCGGCCGTGGCCCTGCAGCTCCACGGCGATCACGCGACGTCCCCCGGCCAGCTGTCCCGCGAGGTCGTCGAGATTGTCCGCGAGGCCGAACCCGCCGTGGACGAGGACGAGTGGCGTGCCGCCCTCCCCCACGCTGCGCCAGTACATCTGCACGCCGTTCGCCGCTGCGTAACCCTCGGTCGTCTCCCGCTGCATGACGCTCATGGGGGGTGTGACGGTCCGGCGCCAGGGAACTCATCGCCCGTCTGGTGGGATGGCAGTGAGGCGGACCCGTCGTCCGCAAGAGGAGGCCCCGTGCAGTACGCCGAGTCCGTCGTGGACCTGGTCGGCAACACCCCGCTCGTGCGCCTGAACTCGGTGACCCGCCACCTGGGTCCCGACGCGCCGCTGGTGCTGGCCAAGGTCGAGTACCTCAACCCCGGCGGCTCGGTGAAGGACCGGATCGCCGTGCGGATGGTCGACGCCGCCGAGGCCAGCGGGGCCCTGCAGCCGGGCGGCACCATCGTCGAGCCGACCAGCGGCAACACCGGCATCGGCCTCGCCCTGGTCGCTCAGCAGCGCGGCTACAAGTGCATCTTCATCTGCCCCGACAAGGTCGGGCAGGAGAAGATCAACGTGCTGAAGGCCTACGGCGCCGAGGTCGTCGTCTGCCCCACGGCGGTCGACCCGTCCGACCCGCGCTCGTACTACTCCGTCTCCGACCGGCTGGCCCGGGAGACGCCGGGCGGCTGGAAGCCCGACCAGTACTCCAACCCGGCCAACCCGCAGTCGCACTACGAGACGACCGGTCCGGAGGTCTGGGCACAGACCGAGGGCCGGATCACCACGTTCGTCACGGGCATGGGGACCGGCGGCACGATCAGCGGCATCGGCCGCTATCTCAAGGAGGTCTCGGGCGGGAAGGTCCGCATCGTGGGCGCCGACCCCGAGGGCTCGGTCTACTCCGGCGGCACCGGCCGCCCGTACCTGGTCGAGGGCGTGGGCGAGGACTTCTGGCCGTCCACCTACGACCGCGAGATCGCCGACGAGATCATCCCGGTCTCCGACGGTGACTCCTTCGCCATGACCCGTCGGCTGGCGCGCGAGGAGGGCATGCTCGTCGGTGGCTCGTGCGGGATGGCGGTCGTCGCCGCCCTGAAGGCCGCCGAGAAGCTCACCAAGGACGACGTCCTCGTCGTCCTGCTGCCCGACGGCGGGCGCGGCTACCTGAACAAGATCTTCAGCGACACCTGGATGGCCGACTACGGCTTCCTGGAGTCGGCGACCGGCGAGACGGTCGGGGAACTGCTGCACACCAAGTCCGGCGAGACCCCGACCCTCGTGCACACCCATCCGAACGAGACCGTGCGCGACGCCATCGACATCCTGCGGGAGTACGGCGTCAGCCAGCTCCCGGTCGTCCGCGCCGAGCCCCCGGTGACCGCCGGCGAGGTCGTCGGCTCGGTCGACGAGAAGACGCTGCTGGACGCCCTCTTCGCCGGGAGGGCCAGCCTCGCCGACCGGGTGGAGAAGCACATGTCCCCGCCGCTGCCGATCATCGGGTCCGGCGAGCCGGTGACCGAGGCGGTCAGCGCTCTCGGGTCCGCGGACGCGCTGCTCGTCCACGTCGACGGCAAGCCGGCCGGCGTCGTGACGCGGCAGGACGTCCTGGGGCACCTCGTCGGTCTGCCGCATACGGTCGGGGCATGACCTCCCCCGGCTTCAACACCCGCGCGATCCACGCCGGCCAGGAGCCCGACCCGGCGACCGGCGCCGTCATCCTCCCGGTCCACCTGACGACGACGTACAAGCAGGACGGCGTCGGCGGGCTGCGCGGCGGCTACGAGTACAGCCGCAGCGGGAACCCGACCCGCGACGCGCTGCACACGGCGCTGGCCGCGTTGGAGGAGGGCTCGACGGCGCTGGCCTTCGCATCCGGGCTCGCGGCGGAGGACACGCTGCTGCGCACCGTCTGCCGGCCCGGGGACCACGTCGTCCTGGGCGGGGACGCGTACGGCGGCACGTTCCGGCTGCTGTCCCGCGTGCTGTCGGAGTGGGGACTCGAGTACACGCCCGTCCACCTCGACGACCCGGATCAGGTGCGGGCGGCGATGCGGCCGACGACCCGCGTGATCTGGTGCGAGACGCCGAGCAACCCACTGCTCAACATCACCGACATCGAGACCACCGCCGCCGTGGCGCACGAGGGCGGTGCGTTGCTGGTCGTCGACAACACCTTCGCCTCGCCCTACCTGCAGCGGCCGCTGACGCTCGGGGCCGACGTCGTCGTCCACTCCACGACGAAGTACCTGGGCGGGCACTCCGACGTCGTCGGCGGCGCCCTCGTCGCGCGCGACCCCGGGTTGGGCGAGCAGCTGGCCTACAACCACAACGCGATGGGCGCGGTCGCCTCGCCGTTCGACTCCTGGCTGGTCCTGCGCAGCCTCAAGACCCTCGGCGTCCGGATGGACCGGCACTCGGCCAACGCGGCGCGGGTCGTCGCGTTCCTGGTCGACCACCCGGCGGTGGCCTCGGTCCTGTACCCGGGCCTGCCCTCGCACCCCGGCCACGAGATCGCGGCGAAGCAGATGTCGGGCTTCGGCGGGATGGTGTCCTTCCGGCTCCGGGACGGCGAGGACGCCGCGCTCCGGGTCTGCGAGCGGACCCACTTGTTCACGCTTGCCGAGTCGCTGGGCGGGGTCGAGTCGCTGATCGAGCACCCGGGCCGGATGACCCACGCCAGCGCCGCCGGCTCACCGCTCGAGGTGCCGAACGACCTCGTCCGGCTCTCGGTCGGGATCGAGGACGTCGACGACCTGCTCGCCGACCTCGACCAGGCGATGACACTGTGATCCTCCGGATCACACCGCGGCCAGGTGTCGTCCCCCTGCAGCGCTGAGCCGCTGCGTCGTGCCTGCGCGGACCCCTCCGGGGCCCACTCGGCGCGACCGAGTTCTTACCGCGGGGCGGTGAGGATGCGGGGGCCGTCGGCGGTGACGGCGACGGTGTGCTCGACGTGCGCGGCGCGGCTGCCGTCGGCGCTGCGCAGCGTCCAGCCGTCGGCGTCGACCCGGTAGTCGTCGCTGCCGCCGCCCAGGAACCACGGCTCGATCGCGATCACCAGCCCCGGCTTCAGCGGCACCCCACGGCCCGCCCGCCCCTCGTTCGGGACGCTCGGCGCCTCGTGCATCGACCGGCCCACACCGTGCCCGCCCTGGTCGGTGTTGATCCCGACGCCACCGGCCCGCCCCACGGCGCCGATGGCCGCGGAGATGTCGCCGATGCGGTTGCCCACGACCGCCGCCGCGATGCCGGCCGCCAGGGCCCGCTCGGTCGTCTCCACGAGCCGGAGGTCGTCCGGGTGGGCCGTCCCCACCGAAAACGTGATGGCGGCGTCACCCACCCAGCCGTCGAGCGTGGCACCGGCGTCCACGCTGAGCAGGTCGCCGTCGCTCAGCACGTCGGCGGTCGGGATGCCGTGCAGCGCGACGTCGTTGACCGACAGGCAGACCACGCCGGGGAACGGTGGCGTGGTCGACAGCGGGGCGTACCCGAGGAACGGTGAGTCGGCCCCCGCGTCGGCGAGGACGTCGCGCGCCACCGAATCGAGCTGCGACAGCCGGACGCCAGGAGCGGCGGTCGCCCGCACGGCGGCCAGCATGTCGGCCACGACGGCGCCGGCCGCCCGCATCGCGTCCAGCTCGCCAGGGGTCCGCAGTTCGATCATCTCTCCGCCTTCCGGTATGACTATCCCGGTATTAGTATCACGCCATGGTCCGACCACCGCTGACGCCTGCCGAGCGCGACCGGGGACGGCGGCTCGGGGCGCTGCTGCGTGCAGCACGCGGCGACCGGAGCCCGGCAGAGGTCGCCGCCGCGTCCGGTGTCAGCCAGGAGGCGCTGCGCAAGATCGAGACCGGCCGGGTGCCCACCCCGGCGTTCTTCACCGTCGCGGCGCTCGCCGGCGCGCTCGACGTGCCCCTGGACCGTCTCCTCGCCGACCTGGCGCCGGACACCGCGCTCACCGCCTGACACCGGCCGCGGGAAGCAGTTCCACCGCGTCACGGTTGGGTGCGACAGACGGCCCGACCCAGGAGGATCCGAGCGTGAGCACCACGGACGACACCCGCGACCCGACCGCCCTCGAGGAGGAGCGCGCCCGAATCCGCGATGCGCACCTGAAACCGGCCGGTGAGCGCCCCGCCTCGACCGCGCGGGGGCTGCACCACACGGCCCTGATCAGCTCCGACGTCGAACGGACCGTCCGCTTCTACCAGGACGTCCTGGGCTTCCCGCTGACCGAGCTGATCGAGAACCGCGACTACCCCGGCTCGTCCCACTTCTTCTTCGACATCGGCAACGGCAACCTGCTGGCCTTCTTCGACTTCCCAGGCCTCGACGTCGGCCCGTACGCCGAGGTGCTCGGCGGGCTGCACCACATGGCCATCAGCGTCGACCCCGAGCGCTGGGCGACGCTCGTCGAGCGGCTCACCGACGCCGGGGTGGAGCACGAGGTGCACAGCGGGGTCTCGGTCTACTTCCGCGACCCCGACGGCGCACGCATCGAGCTCATCGCCGACCCGCTCGGAGAGATGTACGGCCAGCACGTTCTCTGAGGAGGGCGGCAGGCCCCCGGCCGACGGGCGACGACAGTTCCCGGCCCGCGACTCGATCGGCTCTACCATTCCGCCATGTCGAACGATCCGCGCGGTCGCCCGGCCGCCGACGAGGTCCCTGCGGAGGCGTCGCCCGCCTCGGCGACGTCCGTGGACAACGCGCTGCGCCTGCTCCGGCTGGTCGGCGAACGCCCGGCCCTGCGGGTCGCCGAGGCCGCTGACGTACTCGGGGTCGCCCGGTCGACCGCCCACCGGCTCCTGGCGGCCCTCCGGCGGCGAGGCTTCGTCATCCAGGACCGACCGAACGGCGCGTACCGGCCCGGTCCGGCTCTGCAGGAGATCGGGCTGGCAGCGGTCAACCGGATCGACATCCGGCGGGTGGCCCGCCCGGTCCTCGAGCAGCTCCGCGAGGAGACCCAGGAGACCGTCAGCCTGGCGCTCCTGGAGGGCACGAACATCCGGTTCGTGGACGGCGTCGAGAGCCCCCGTTCCGTCCGGGTCGGCAACCGGACCGGGGTCGTCCGGCCGGCACATGCCGCGGCGGTCGGCAAGGCCATCCTGGCCGGTCTCCCGGATCGAGAGCTGACCCGCCTCTACCCCGACGACCGTCTCCCCGGGTCGGCGACCGGTGCCGCCCCGACCGACCTGGCCACCCTGCGTGCAGAGCTCGACGAGGTCCGCGCCCAGGGCTACGCGGTCAACTGGGAGGAGACCACCGAGGGGGTCTGCGCGGTCGCCGCCGCCCTGCGGGACACCGTCGGACAGCCGCTGGCCGGGCTGGGCATCGCCGCCCCGATCAGCCGGATGAAGGACGTGGCCGCCATCCGCGCCCTGGCGCCGGCCGTGCTCCGCGGAGCCGAGTCCGTGCTCGAACGGCTGCCCCGGCCGCAGTGAGCCAGGTGTGGCGCCCGGTCAGCCGATGACGACCTCGTCGAGGTCCACCGGCTCCTCGAGCAGCCCGTAGTCGACCATCAGGTCCTGCACCAGCTCCAGCGACTCCTCGTCGGACCCGCCCTGCCACAGGTTGATCCGCACCTTCTCCGCCAGCGCCGGCTCGAGGTCACCGATCTCGGGCAGCGCGGCGCGGAAGGCGTCGGGGTCCTCCCGGATCGAGTCGGCGGCAGCCTGCACGCACCCCTGGAAGGCCTCGACGGCCTCGGGGTTCTCCTGCGCGAACTGCTCGGTCACCACGTAGGTGCCGATCTGGAGGCCCGGTTTCACCGCCGTGTAGGGGCGGCCGATGATCTTCAGCCCGCCGTCCTCGGCCAACGACACGAACGGCTCGATCATGAGCGCCGCGGCCACGTCCCCGTTGTCCACGGCCGCAGCCATGTCCGGGAAGGGCAGCTCCACGAACTGCACGCTGTCGTAGGACAGGCCCGCTTCCTCGAGCATCGAGCCCAGCACGATGTCGTTGATGTTGCGCAGCGTGTTGACCGCGATCCGCTGGCCCTCGAGCTGGCCGATGTCCGTGACCGCGCTGTCGGGCGCCACCATGAGGGCGGAGAAGTCCTGTTCCGGATCCTCGGAGGTGCTGGTACCGCCGGCGACCATGCGCAGCGGCAGCCCCTGGGAGGCGCCGATGAGGACCGACACCACGTTCGACCCCGCGACGTCCAGGTCACCGCTGACCAACTGCGGGATGACGGTGGCACCGCCGCTGGACGCGGTGATGTCCAGGTTCACGCCCGCCTCCTCGCAGAGGCCTTCCTGCTGCGCATAGGTCAGGAAGTACAGCGGCGCACCGTTGGTGTCGGCGACGGAGAGGGTCGGGATCTCGCCACCCTCGCCGCCGGCGTCGGACCCGGACTCGGAGTCGCCGCCTCCGCAGGCCGTCATCAGCAGGGCAGCGGCGCTCATGGCGGCAGCAGTGCGGAACCCGATCTTCACGCGGGGCGTCCTTTCCAGGGCGGTGTGGCGCTCGACACGTCGTCGTCCGGCTGAAGCTAGCGGCTGTTGCGGTCAGCGGACAGCAAACGGGCAAAGGTTCCAGACTGCGGAATCTCTCGGCGTTTGAGGGCGTGCACCCTTACGGTCGGCGGGTGACCTCCGGAGCGCGTTCGGCAGCAGCCCGATGACCGACCGGCAGGCCCGGGCCCAGGTCGCCATCGTCGGCGGCGGCCCCGTCGGGATGGGGCTGGCCATCGGGCTCGGCCAGCTGGGCGTCAGCTGCGCCGTGATCGAGCGCCGCCCCGAGCCGCAGCCCGTGCCGAAGGGGCAGAACCTCACCCAGCGGACGATGGAGCACATGCGCGCCTGGGGCGTGGAGGACCGCGTGCGCGCCGGTCGGCTGATCCCGCGCGAGTACGGCATCGTCGGGTACACCGCCTACGGGTCACTCCTCGGCCGGTACTCCTACGAGTGGCAACGTCGCGCCGCGGTCCGCCGCTTCTACGCGACCGACAACGAGCGCCTCCCCCAGTACGCCACCGAGCGGGCGCTCCGGCAGCGCGTGGCCGAGGTGCCGGCCACCTCGGTCCACTACGGCTGGCGCGTCGAGCAGGTCACCCAGGACGACGAGGGCGCCCGCGTCCGTGCACGCACCGAGTCGGGCGACGTGCTGGAGGTCGAGGCCGACTACGTCGTCGGCTGCGACGGCAGCCGGTCCGTCGTCCGCTCCGCCGCCGGGATCACCGAGACCGGGACCGACCACGACCAGATGATGGTGCTGCTCGTCTTCCGCTCCCGGCAGCTCGACGACCTGCTGCTGGACCGCTTCCCGGGCACGTCCTACTTCAACGTCCTGGACCCCGCCCTCGAGGGCTACTGGAAGTTCCTCGGCCGCGTCGACGCCGACCGGACGTGGTTCTTCCACGCACCCGTCGACCGGGCGGACGCCGGCGGCGGCACCGACTTCCGCCCGCTGGTCCGGGGCGCGGTCGGGGCGGAGATCGACGTCGACGTCCAGCACGTCGGCTTCTGGGACATGCGGTTCGCGCTCGCCGACAGCTACCGCGCGGGTCGCCTCCTCATCGCCGGCGACGCCGCGCACAGCCATCCGCCGTACGGCGGCTACGGCATCAACACCGGGTTCGAGGACGCCGCCAACCTCGCCTGGAAGCTCGCCGCCACGGTGCAGGGATGGGGTGGACCCGGCCTCCTGGACTCCTACGACGCGGAGCGCCGGCCGGTCTTCGCCTCGACCCGGGACGACTTCATCGCGCGCTCGATCGAGGTGGACCGGGACTTCCTCGCGACGCACGACCCGGAGATCGACCGACCCGCGTTCGAGGCCGCATGGCGGGAGCGCGCGACGGGGTCGCCGGCCGAGGTGGACGCGTTCGAACCGAACTACGAGGGTTCACCCATCCTCGCCACGCGGGGCGGGGGACGGCCCAGTGCCCGCGGGCGCCACGAGACCCGCGCTCGCCCCGGGCACCACCTGGCACCCCAGCCGGAGGGCACGGACGTCGACCTGTTCGACCGGCTGACCGAGGGCGGGTTCGTGCTGCTGCGCGCCGGGGCAGCGGGCGGGGATCTCGTCGCGTCAGCGGAGCGGGCCTCGGTGCCGCTGCGGATCGTGGACGTCGACCGGGCGGTCCGGGACGCCTACGGCGCGGACCTCGTCCTCGTGCGTCCCGATCAGTACGTCGCCTGGGTCGGAGACAGGTGCGAGGACGCCGATGCGGTGCTGGCCACCGTCATCGGCCGCGCCGCTCGATGACCAGCGTCCCGCACTGCGGCTAGGCCACCAGGTCGGCGTACTCGTCGTGCTTCTCGATGTACCCGCGGACGAACGAGCACTGCGGGACCACGTGCTCGCCCCGGGCGCGCACGTCGTCGAGGGCGGCGCGGACCAGCGTGCTGCCGAGGCCCGTGCGGCCGGAGTCCTGGTCGACCTCGGTGTGGGTGAAGACCACGGTGTCGCCGCGTCGCTGGTAGTCGGCATGCCCGAGCAGCTGCTCGCCGTCGCGGATCTCGTACCGGTTCGCCTCCGGGGCGTCCTTCACAGTGGGCTCCATGCCAGGGGCCCTACCCCGTCGGCGCCGTTCCGATCACTTCGCCGTCCAGATCACCGTGCCGACCAGATCACCGTGCCGAGCAGGGTCACTCGGCCAGCGACAACGCCCGCGTAGGGCAGGACCGCACGGCGTCCGTGACGTCGCGCATGTCGTCCTCCCCCGGTTCGGGACGGTGCACCACCAGCACGCCGTCGTCGTCGACCTCGAAGACGTCCGGCGCGAGGGCCTCGCACGCCCCCGACCCGACGCAGAGGTCGGCATCCACCTGCACCCGGCTCATCGCTCGCCCGTCAGACGGGCCGGCAGCCGCTTGAGGCCGTTCACGAACGAGGACCGCAGCCGCGCCGGCTCCCCCGCCACCTCCAGGTCCGGCAGCTGCTCGAACAGCTGACGGAAGGTCACCGCGATCTCCCGCCGCGCCAGGTGCGCACCCAGGCAGAAGTGCGGACCGTGCCCACCGAAGCCGACGTGCGGGTTGGGGTCGCGGGCCAGGTCGAAGACGTGCGGGTCGGCGAACAACTCGGGGTCGCGGTTGGCCGCCGCGTAGAACAACAGGAACTTGTCGCCGGCGGTGAACCGGTGGCCGTTGACCTCGCCGACCCGGGTGGCGGTGCGCCGCATCCAGGTGATCGGGCTGGTCCACCGCACGAGCTCCTCGACCGCCGTCTTGTCGAGGGAGGGGTCGGCCATCCATCGGTCCCGCTGCGCGGGGTGGTCAGACAGCGCCAGGATGCCCTGCGAGATGGCGTTCCGGGTCGTCTCGTTGCCGGCCACGAGCAGCAGGATGAAGAAGGAACCGATCTCCTGGTGGGTCAGCTTCTCGCCGTCCACCTCGGTGGTCACCAGCGCCGTCGTCAGGTCGTCGGTGGGCCGCTCCAGCCGCTCGACGGCCAGCCGCTCCATGATCCCGGCCAGGTCGATCCCCGCCTGGAAGAGGGCCGTGAGCGGCTCGTCCTGGTCCTCGATGAGCTCCGGGTCCCCACCGGAGAGGATCACGTTGGAAGCCGCGAGGACCTGGGCGCGGTCCCCGGCCGGCACGCCCATCATGTCGCAGATGACCCGCAGCGGGATGGGGGCGGCGATGTCGGCGACCACGTCGAGGCGGCCGTCGTCCGCCTCCGCCGTGCGGCGGGCCTCCTCGAGGACGTCCTCGACGATGCCGCGCACGGAGTCCACGACCCGCTCCAGCATCCGCGGGGTGAAGGTCTTGGAGACGATGCGCCGGATCCGCGCGTGCCGGGGGTCGTCCATGCTGATCATGGAGCCGTAGAACTCGTGCAGGTCGGCCGGGATGTCCTGGATCGACACGGCCCCCTTGCCCGAGCAGAAGACCGAGGGCTGGGAGCTGATGGCGTCCAGGTCCGCGTGCCGGGTGACCGCGTAGTAGCCCGGTCCGACCGCCATGCCCGGGATCTCCGGCTCGGCGAAGAACGCGAAGGGCCGCTCCGCGCGCAGCCGGTCGAACACCGCGTGCCGGACGGCCGGCGGCTCCAGCCAGAAGTCGCGGTCGGACAGGTCGATGTCCTCCAGGCGGATGGCCCCGAGATGGCCGCCCTCGACGTCGGAGAGTCCGGATGCGGCGTCCACGGCCATGGGCAGGCCTCCTGCGCTAACGGTCAACGGTGACTGGACCGCTGACGTTAGGGAGTCGGTGTGGTGATGCACAACACACGGACGGGATCACGGCACGAAAAAGGCCCGGCCACCGAGGTGACCGGGCCCTTCGTCGTAGCGGGGACAGGATTCGAACCTGTGACCTCTGGGTTATGAGCCCAGCGAGCTACCGAGCTGCTCCACCCCGCGGCGGTGCGTGCAACGGTACACGCGCCCCCGCAGCCGCCCTCCACACCCCTCCCGGAACACTCCGTCACACGGGTCCCAGTGGCGCGCGTCGTCCCTCCGGTGCGTCCCCGATCCGCTTACAGTCCGCTACGTGGCAAGCACCGAGGCGGCGAGCATGTTCGCCGGACGGCCACAGCCGGTCGAGATCCACCACCGCGGCATCTGGTACTCCGGCGAGCTGATCGGCTGGCGGCACGAGAGCGACGGCCGGGTCTCGGCCCGCGTGCGCTGCCGGGTGGACGGCCTGCGGCACTCCGCCTGGATGGACCTGACCGACCTGCGACTGCCCGACCCGAAGCGCCCTCCGCGCAAGGAGCCCTTCCCCGCCGTCGTCCGCCGGTCCAGGACCCAGCCCGCCGGCATGGACGGGGACGCCACGCGCCCGCACGTGCTGCCCCTCGGGCAGCTCACCCGACCGCTCAAGCCGCCCCACGCGGTGCACCCGCCCGCCCCGCGGGACGACGCGGCCGCCCAGCCGCACCACGCTGCCCTGGAGCAGGCGAAGGAGCAGCCCCAGGAGGCGGCGGGACGCCGCAACCAGTACCTGCGCAAGCGCGAGGCGTACGCCGGCGTCGTCTGACCGGTCCGCGCCGGACGGGGCCTACGCCGCCAGCGCGTCCGTCAGCAGTGCGACGAGCGCCTCGAGCTGCACGTCGGCCGACGACGAGATCTCCTCGTCGGACCCGTCGAGCGCCCGGGCGGCGAGGCCCGCCTTGCTGTCGATCAGCTCGGCGATGCGGGCGTCGATGGTCTGCGCGGCGATGATCCGCCAGGCGGTGACCGGCTCGGTCTGACCGATCCGGTGACTGCGGTCGATGGCCTGGGTCTGCTCCGCGTCGGTCCAGGACAGCTCGGCCAGCACGATGTTGGACGCCACCTGCAGGTTGATGCCCACCCCGGCCGCGGTGAGGGAGCACACCGCGATCGCGACGTCCGGGTCGTTGACGAAGGCGTCGATGTTCTTCTGCCGCACGCCGGGCGTCTGGTCCCCGCGGATCGACGAGAACCGGACCCCACCCCCGGCGAAGGCCTCCTCGGCGGCGTCCATCACGTCGACGTGCTTGGCGAAGAAGACGACCTTGCCCGCGCTGCGCGCCAGCTGCGCCGCGTAGTCGGCGGCCAGCCCGGCCTTCGCGCGGCCGATGCGCCGCATCATGCTGAAGACGTTCTCGCCCGCCTCGCCCGTGGTCGCGTCCTTGAGCTCCGCCCGGGCCACCCGGCGGACGAGATCGGTGTCGATGCCGTCCACCTCGGTGCCGGACGAGCGGTTGGCCATCGCGGTCTCGTACCGGGCCACCATGCGGCGGGCGAGCTCCTGCTCCGCCGCCCGGATCGACCGTCCGGCGGCCCCGTCGAGCTCGACGGGCAGGTCGGCGATCCGGCGGGCCGGGATGTCGGCCGCGACGTCGACCTTGCGACGACGCACGATGCCCATGTCCACCACGCAGCGGCGCGCGGCGGCGTAGAAGCCGGGGTCGGCGGGCGTCAGGCCGGTCGCCTCGAGGGCGTCCATCAGCTCGCCCAGGGGCTTGGCGTCGTCGATCCAGCCGAGGAACTGCCAGATGGCGCGGAAGTCGTCGATGTCGTTGATCAGCGGGGTGCCGGTCAGCGCCATCAGGAGCGGCCGCGGCACCCGCGACCGGATGCGCTCGGACAGCTGGAGCACGTGCTGGGAGCGCTGCGACGACTTGTTCTTGATGAAGTGCGCCTCGTCGACGACCATCCCGCGGAAGCCGAAGTCCCCCAGCCAGCCCACATGGCGGTCGAGCACCTCGTAGTTGAGGACGACGATGTCGGCGAAGCCGTCGACGGTGTCGCCGTTGCCCTGGACCACGGTGGCCGCGCGGTGCGGCGTCCAACGGCCGGCCTCGCGGGCCCAGTTGGTCTTGACGACGTTGGGCACGACGACGAGCAGCGGATAGGCGTCGGCCGCCTCGGCGGCGAGCAGCGCCTGGGCGGTCTTGCCGAGGCCCGGCTCGTCGGCGAGCAGGAAGGTCCGGTGTCCGGCCGCGGCCGCGGCGACCAGCTGCCCCTGGTGCGGCATGAGCTCGGCACCCGGCGGCGTGAACCGCGCGGTGGGGAACGGCAGCGCCATGCAGGCCGGCGCCCCGGCGCCGGCGCGCTCGAAGGAGTTGAACAGCGGGGCGAGCAGCTCCCAGCCACCGAGGCGGTTGGCGCGGGGTGCCCGCTGCGGGGCGGCGGAGAAGTCGGGGGCCAGGAAGGGGTTCGCCAGCTGCCGCGAGACCACCGACTGCGGCACGACCCGGCGCTCGGGAGCCGCGGGCGCGGTCACGGGCTCGGCCGGCGGCGCCTCCTCCACCTGGGGCTCGACGCCTGCGGCCCGCTGCAGCTCGCGCGCGAGGGCGCGGGCCGCGTCGGAGGCGACGGCGTCCTCGCCGAGCAGCGCGAGGAGCGCTGCGTCGCGGACGGCGGTCCTGGCGAGGATGGTGGCGATCCCGTCCAGGCGCTTGAGCTGCTCGGCCCGGTGAGCGGCGGTCGCACCCACCTCCGCCCGCACCCGGGCGCGCTCCTCCCGCGCCAGCAGCGCCACCGCCTGGAACTTCGTGCGCACGGCAGGCGTGACCCGGCCGCGCGACACCGCCGCCTCGACCTCCCGGACCGCCCGGGCGAGCACCGCGATCGCGTCGTCCCCGTCGCGGACCCGCCGCTGGTTGCGCGGTGCGGACCGGCGAGTGCCCGCCGGGGGCTGACCTCGTCGCGCCACGCACTTCCTCCTTCTGGTACCCGGGACCCCCGCCATGGCGGAGTGCCGCGCGCGGTCCCGTCCTCGTGGCGATGGCTGTCGCGCACAAAGTGGAACGGCCCTCACAGTGACTGTGAGGGCCGTTCCATCGTGGTAGCGGGGGCAGGATTCGAACCTGCGACCTCTGGGTTATGAGCCCAGCGAGCTACCGAGCTGCTCCACCCCGCGTCGGTAGAAGGAACTCTACCAGCCGCATCGAGGGGGCGGACACGGGCCCCGCGCCCGCCCCCTCGGAGGACGTCGGACTCAGCCCCCCGGCGTGGCGCCTGCCGCCTGCTGCGCCGTCTGGTAGGCGGTGACCGCCTCCTGCAGGTCCTCGAGGGCCTGCCCCTGACCGGCGAAGTCGCCGTTGCGCTGCGCCGTCTCCAGCGCCTGCAGCGCCGACTGGATGTCGGCGACCGCCTGGTCGAGCGACGGGCTGCCCGACGTCCCGTCCCCGGTGTCGGGAGGCGTCGTCGGTTCGGTCGGCTCCGTCGTCGGGTCGTCCGGCTCGTCGGTGGCCGGCGCGTCACCGCTGTCCACGGCCGACTCACCGGCTCCCGCACCGAAGACCTGGTCGAGCGCCTCCGACAGGGTGTTGGCGTAACCGACGCGGTCGCCGTAGTTGACCAGCACCTTCTGCAGCAGCGGGAACGAGTTCTCCCCCGTGCCCTGGACGTAGAGCGGCTCGACGTAGAGCAGCCCGTCCTCACCGATGGGCAGCGTCAGCAGGTTGCCGAAGACCGCCCGGGACTCCTGGCTGTTGAACAGCGTCAGGTCCGGTCTCACCTGGTTGTTGGTGATGAACGACTGCTGGACCTGCTGCGGGCCCCGGAACGGGGTGTTGCCGGGCAACCGCAGCACCTGGATCTCCCCGTAGGTGTCGGGGTCGCTGGACGCCGAGATGAACGAGGAGAGGTTCTCCCGGTTGAACGCGTTCAGCGCGCTGGTCAGCTGGAACGACGCCTCGTCGTCCCCGGGGCGCTGGGCCAGGATGTAGTACGGCGGCTGCGCGGCGTCGGTGTCCTGCGTCGGGTCGTCGGGCACCTGCCAGCGGTCGTTCTGGTTGTAGAAGTCGACCGGGTTCGACACGTGGTAGCGCGTCAGGATGTCCCGCTGCAGCTTGAAGAGGTCCTCCGGGTAGCGGACGTGGCTCATCAGCTCCTCGGGGATGTCGTCGTAGTCGGTGACCGTCTCCGGGAACGCCTTCATGTAGGTCTGGAGGACCGGGTCCTCCTCGTCCCACTCGTACAGCGTCACCGTGCCGTCGTACGCGTCGACCGTCGCCTTCACCGAGTTCCGGATGTAGTTGAACTGGTTGTTCGGCAGCGCCGTCGTCCCGGCCCCCGTCAGCGAGTCGGCCGCCGTCGTGCCCAGGTCGCGGAGCTCGGCGTACGGGTAGGCGTCCGACGTCGTGTATCCGTCGAGGATCCAGGTCACGCGCCCGTCGATCACCGCCGGGTACGGGTCGCCGTCCACCTCGAGGAAGGGGGCCGCCTTCTCCACCCGGTCCCGCGGGTCACGGACGTAGAGCACCTTGGACTCGTCGTTGACCGCACCGGAGAGCAGGAAGTTCCGCTCGCGGTAGTAGATGGCGAAGGTCAGCTGCCGGAAGAAGCTGCCGATCTCCACCCCGCCCTCGCCGTCGTAGGTGTTGTTGACCTGCCCCTCGTCGGAGGCGCCGTCCTCCGGACGGTCGAACTCGCGCGGCTCGGAGTCCTCGGGAGCGCCCACGACGGAGTACACGTCCTGGCCGTTCTGCTGGATCAGCTCCCCGTAGTAGATGCGCGGCTGCTCGACGTCGATGTTGCCGACGGTCGGCAGGTCACGGGTGGTGAAGTTCGGCTCGCCGCCCTCCTGGCCGGCCACCACCTCGTTCGCCGGCGCGGCGACGAAGCCGTTGCCGTGCGTGTAGACGGTGTGCCGGTTGATCCAGCTGTCCTGGTTCTCCGACAGCCCGGAGCTGTTGAGCTCGCGCACCGCGACCACGTAGTCCCGCGTCTCGCCGTCGATCGTGTAGCGGTCGATGTCGAGCTTCTCCGGGAAGCCGTAGACGTTGCGGATCTGCTGGCGCGCGGTGAAGGTCTCCGACAGCACGTTCGGGTCCAGCAGCCGCGCATTCGGGATCGTCTCGGTGTCGTTGCGCAGCTCCGCCTGGGCGGCGTCGGTGTCCACCGAGTCACCCGTGGCGTCCTGGGCGTAGTTGACGTACTCGATGTCGGAGAGGTTGTAGGCGTCGAGCGTGGACGCGATCGCCCGCTCGATGTACGGCGCCTCCTTCTGGTCGGCGCTGGGTCGGACCACGAACTGCTGCACGATGGCCGGGTAGGCCACCCCGATGACCAGGCTCGAGATCAGCAGCAGGACCAGCGCAGCCGCCGGCAGCAGGAAGTTGCGCACGAAGATGTTGGCGAAGAAGGCGATCGCGCACACGGCCGCGACGAACACCAGGATCGTCTTCGGCACCAGCAGCGCGTTGACGTCGGTGTAGCTGGCGCCGGTGAAGACGTCACCGCGGTCGGAGTAGACCAGCCCGTAGCGGTCCAGCCAGTAGGCGACCGCCTTGAGCGCGACGAACAGCCCGAGCAGGACCGACAGCTGCACGCGCGCCGCCGCGGTGAGCTTCTGCCCCGGCGTCTGCAGACGGAGCCCGCCGAACACGTAGTGGGTGAGCACGGCGCCGATGAGCGCGAGCAGCACGATGGCGAACCCGAAGCCCAGGGCCAGCCGGTAGAACGGGTAGTCGAAGACGAAGAACGACAGGTCGACGCCGAACTGCGGGTCGGTCCGGCCGAAGTCCGTGCTGTTGCGGAAGGTCAGCCAGGTCTGCCAGCTGCCCTGCGCCGTGAACCCGGCGAACAGGCCGAGGACGACGGCCACCGCGGTCAGCACCAGCCCGCGGCGGGGCTCCAGCGACTGGCGGTAGCGCTCGAGGTTCTGCTGCTCCAGCGACATCGGCCGGAAGGTCGGCCGGAACCGGTAGGCCAGGTGGATCGACGCCGCGACCAGGCCACCGGTGGCCACGCCGGCGACGGCGAACAGCAGCGCCCGGGTCTGGAGCTCCGTCCAGAAGACCTCGGTGTAGCCGGTCTCGTCGAACCAGAGGTAGTCGACGTAGACGTTGGTCAGCGTGCCGATGGCCGTGAACAGCACCAGCAGCACGGCGACGGCGCCGAGGACCAGCTTCGCGCGGCGCGACAGGGTCGGCACCGGCACGGGGGGCCGCATGGCCACGAGCGCTCTCCTTCAGTTGCGTTGAGTTGCAGACGTGCGGTGTCCCCGGGAGCGGAGCCGCATCGGGTCGAGCACGGTCGAACGGTCCGCGGGAATCCCCGGTCATCCCAGCACAACGCGTGGGCGACGCCGGGGTTCCCCGCGTGGTGAGGGGGTCAGCAGGTCTCCGGCGTCCGTCCGGCACGCAGGTCCGCGAGCGCGTCCAGGGCGTCGTCGAGCGTGGCGACACGAGCCAGGGGGAAGCCGGGATCCGCCGCGGCGGCGGCCTCGGCGCAGTTGCCCTCGGGGACCAGGAAGAGCTCGGCGCCGATCTCGCGCGCGGCGACCATCTTCAGCGGGATCCCGCCGATGGGCCCGACCGCGCCCTCGGCGTCGATCGTGCCCGTCCCGGCGATCACCGCTCCCCCGGTCAGGTCGTCGTCGCCCACCAGATCGAGGATGCCCAGCGTCAGCATCAGCCCCGCCGAGGGACCACCGACGTCCTCCACCTGGATGTCCACGTCGAAGGGGGCGACCGGCTGCTCGAGGATGGTGATGCCCAGGAGCGAGCCCTCGCGCTCCTCGGCCGGGCGGGTGGTGACCGTGGCCGTGCCCGGCTCGCCGAGCCGCGTGTAGGACACCGTCACGGTCGAGCCACCCGGGATCTCTGTCAGGACCTCGTCGAGGGTCTCGGTGTCGGGCGTCGGGACGCCGTCGACGGCCTCGAGGGCGTCCCCCTCCTCGAGGGCGCCGTCGGACGGGGAGTCGTCGGCGAGCCCCTGCACGACCACCTTCACCGGGTAGCCGAGCCGGCCCAGCGCGACGGTCATCGCCGCCTGCTCCGACGTCAGGAACGCCTGCCGGTTGGCCCGGCGGGTGTCCTCCTCCGAGCGGTCCGGGGGGTAGACGGACTCCTCGGGGACCACGCTCACCTCGTCGTCGAACCAGCCGCGGACCGCCTGCACCAGGCTGAGGCCTCCTCGGCTGACCCCGACGGTCGTCAGGTTCAGGTTGCCCTCGACCTCGTTCCGGTCCCGGCCCTCGACGCTGATGATCGGCTCGCCGTCGATGTCCCCGAGGGTGTTGAACGTCGGTCCGGGCACCTGCGCGACGTAGGGCACCGGCAGCGTCGTCCCCAGGAGTCCGAAGAGGACGAGGAGCACGACACCGGCGGTCAGGACGGCGATCCGGCGGGTCACGACGGGCGAGCCTATGCCGCGGTCCTGGGAGATGCCGTCCGCCCAGGGCGCAAGGAGGTGCGCACCCGGCGAAGATCACGCGTCTACCGTGGACGCATGAGTGACGTCCCGTTCGGCTTCGGACCGTCCGACCGCGACCCCGAGCGCCGGGAACCCGGCCCCGGGGGCAACCCCGCCGGCGACCCCTTCGGCCTCGGCGCCCTGTTCGGCGGCATCGCCGGCGGCGGCTCGCCGGAGGACGTCATGGGCAAGATGCCGCTGTTCGCCGAGCTGCAGAAGCTCATGAACTGGTCCGGCGGCCCGGTGAACTGGGACCTGGCCCGCCAGGGCGCGATCAGCCAGCTCGCCGCGGGGCACCAGCCGTCGTCGGACGCCGAGCGGACCGCGGTCGCCGAGTCGCTGCGCCTGGCCGACCTCTGGCTGGACCAGGTGACCGAGCTGCCGTCGGGCATCGACCGGACGGCGGCCTGGTCGCGGGTCGAGTGGGTCGAGAAGACGCTGCCCGCGTGGGGTGCGCTCATCGACCCGCTGGCGGAGAAGGTGGTCGCGGCGATGACCAGCGCGCTGCCCCAGGAGGCCGCGATGGCCTTCGGCCCGGTCGCCGGGATCATGGGCAGGATGGGCGGGCTGATGTTCGGCGCCCAGGTCGGCCAGGCGCTGGGGAAGCTCGCCGACGAGGTCGTCACCAGCACCGATGTCGGACTGCCGCTCGCGCCGGCGGGGGTCGGCGTGCTCGTGCCGCAGAACGTTGCTGCCTTCGCGGCCGGCCTCGACCGGCCGGCCGACGAGGTCCGGCTCTTCCTCGCGCTGCGCGAGGCGGCATCCCAGCGGCTCTTCGCGCACGTCCCGTGGCTGCGGCAGCAGCTGCAGGACGCGGTGCACGCCTACGCCCGCGGGATCACGATCGACCGGGAGGCGATCGAGCGCGGTCTCACCGAGGCGATGTCGGGGATGGAGGGGGGCATCGACCCCAGCAACCCGGAAAGCATCCAGCAGCTGCTGGGCAGCGGCGTCCTCGAGCCCGAGGAGACCCCCGAGCAGCACATGGCGCTGCGCCGCCTCGAGACCCTGCTGGCGCTGGTCGAGGGCTGGGTGGACACCGTCGTCGCCGAGGCCGCGAAGGACCGGCTGCCGGGGCACTCGGCGCTGGCCGAGACGATGCGGCGGCGTCGGGCCTCCGGCGGGCCCGCCGAGCAGACCTTCGCCACGCTCGTCGGCCTCGAGCTGCGCCCGCGCCGGCTGCGCGACGCGGCGACCGTCTGGGGCGCCATGACCCAGCAGCACGGGTCGGACGCACGCGACGGGCTGTGGTCGCACCCCGACCTGCTGCCGACGTCCGACGACCTCGACGAGCCGCTGGACTTCGTGGCACGGCAGGGCCTGGACGACGAGCTGGCCGCGCTCACCGCCGACGACGCGGAGAAGAAGCCGGACGACGACGAGGGCGGGGAGCGCGAGGGCTGAGAAAGGACCCCCTCCTCCCCACCCCTCGCCAGCTCGGGGCGGTGCCCTGGAGGGGGCCTCAGTCCACGAGGTCGGCGGAGTCGCCGTCGGGCACGGTGCCGTCCGTGGCGGCCAGCTCGACGCCCTCCAGGAAGCCGCGGGCGCGCTCGGCGAGCGGGTAGCGCGCGACCAGCGCCCAGAAGTTGGCGTCGTGCCCGGGCTCGAGCAGGTGCACCAGCTCGTGGACCAGGACGTAGTCCACGACGTACTCCGGCATCGACCGCAGCCGGCTCGACAACCGGATGCTCCCGTCCGCCGGCGTGCAGGAGCCCCAGCGGCGGTTCTGGTTGTCCACCCACCGGACGCTGACCGGCTCCGCCAGCCCGTCGAGATGGGCGGCCGACAGCATCCGGGCACGGACCATGAGCTCGTCGTCGCCACCCAGCGAGCGGCGGCGGCGCTCCTCGCGCGTCTGCAGCTTCGCGACCATCTGGGCCACCCAGCGCCGCTCCTCGGCCGGGCTGAAGGCCGCGGGGATGAGGACGACGGTGCGCCCCTTCTCCCGGTAGGCGGTCACCGTCCGACGGCGCCGCGCGCTGCGACGCACCTCCACGGCGCCGATGTCGCCGGGACCGCCGGTGAGGTCCGGACGCCCCGCGGGGCTCTCGTCCGCCGGTCGCCGGGGCCGGGCAGCGGCCACCGCGCGACCGACCCGGCCGGTGGAGGACGACGGGTCGATCGGCTCGGGGTACGCGTCAGCGTCGGGAGTCGATCCGGGCACGCAGGCACCGTAAGGCACCGCGGGGACAGCGCGCCTCCGCGAGGGCACCCACTCGGGTGCACGTCGCACGGACGGTGGACACGACCGCCGCTCCACCCGGTGACAAGGGTTGCGCGCCGTGGCCGGTCCACAGTGTTGATACCGGCGAATCCGCTGGTGGACGGCGCGGGATGCGGTTCCGCCGGGAACTTGTCCCCGGTCGTGTCCCCGGTCCGCGCACAGGGACACGCCGAGTGGTCCCCACGCGCTCCACAGAGTTGTCCACAGGCTGTGGGTGGGACGGCCCGGACAGCGGCGACGGGCCGGCCGGCGTCGCCACCGCGGGTCCCCGCCCGGCTGTCGGCACGGGTAGCGTCCCTGGCCAACGGCGCCCGGCGCGTGCCGAGGCACCCCGAGTTCGAGGAGATTCCGTGGCGGAGAGCTACAACGGCTACTGCGTGAAGTGCAAGGAGAAGCGCGACTTCGACGGCGAGGTCAAGGTCAGCGAGTCCGGCCGCCGCATGGCACAGGGCACCTGCCCGGTCTGCGGCACCAAGATGAACCGGATCCTCGGCAAGGCCTGACGAAGCACCACCCTTCCCCCCACGCCTCGCACGCTCGGCGCGGGACCCTGAAGGGCGGCCGCTCCAGCACGTCACCACGGCGGCGCCCCTCAGGGGCGCCGCCGTTCGTCGTCCGGGGGCCTGTGGACGACGGCAGCGGCGGCCGGCCGCCGCTGCGACGCTGCCCGGGTGAGTGACACCGTCCACCCCCTCCTCCCCGTCGCCACCCCTCTCCTGCACGACGGGCACGGCACCGTGCAGGTGGGCGGAGTCGATGCCGCCGACGGGCTGGTGCTCGGCCCCGACGGTGCCGCGGTCCTGGCCCTGCTGCGCGGCCTGGACGGCCGCCGGGCGCAGCGGACGGTCCTCGGCGACGCCGCCCGCGCAGGCCTCGATCCCGAGACCGTCGCGCAGGTCCTCGACGGTCTGCGGAACGCCGGCCTCGTCGTCGACCTCGACGCGACGGACCTGCTCGCCTCCGACACCGGGCCCGCCGCGGCCGCCCGGACCGCGGCGGAGCTGCCGACCGCACTGACCCGGCCCGGCGGCTGGCGGGCCCGACGGCAGGCGGCGGTCGTGGTGGACGGCGCCACGCGGGTCGGGACCCCGCTGGCGGCGATGCTGGCCGCCAGCGGCGTCGGCCGGGTGACGGTCCGGGACCCCGGCCTCACGGCTGCGGGGGACGCCGTCGTCGGCGGCCTCACCGCCGAGGACGAGGGACGCCCACGCGCCCTCGCCGCCGCCGACGCGGTCCGCCGGGCCAGCCCGCTCACCGACCTGCGGCCGCTGCCCACCGATGCGGTCGCCGACCTGGTGGTGCTCGCCCGCCCGTGGGCGGCCTCCGACCCCCTGGTCGCGGGGCTCCAGCGGTCCGGGGTTCCGCACCTGGTCGCCACCGTCCGGGGGCAGACCGGCGTGGTCGGCCCGCTCGTCGTCCCCGGGGCCACCAGCTGCCTGCACTGCGCCGACCTCCACCGCAGGGACGCCGACCCGCGCTGGCCCCGCCTGGCCGCACAGCTCACCGCGGCCGAGCCGCCCGCGAGCGGCTCGACGGTCACCTGCCTGCTCACGGCGGCCACGGCAGCTCTGCAGGTGCTGGCCTTCCTCGACGGCTCGGCGGCACCGGGGGTCCTGGAGGCGACGGTCGAGCTGCGCCCACCGCACAGCGGCCCACGGGTGCGCCGCTGGCCGCCGCACGCCGGATGCCCGTGCGGGGCAGCCGGGTCCACCACCGCCGGCAACCCGCCCACCCCCGCGAGCGACCCGGTCCCCCCTCCCGCGGGCACGGAACGGCCTCGGCAGGGAACAATGGGCGGCTGACCGAGCTCACGAGCTCACCGAGACGACACGGGGCCGCCTGACGGGGGCGCGACCGCCGGCGAGGAGGAACGCGTGAGTGACGACGGACCGGTGATGCCACGAGGCTCGGTCTCCCGGACCGCGCGGCTGGCGTCGCTCCCCCTCGGGGCCGCCGGTCGCGCCACGCTCGGCCTGGGCAAGCGGCTCTCCGGCCGGGACGCGGATGCTGTCGCCGCGGAGCTGCAGCAGCGCACGGCCGAGCAGCTGTTCGCCGTTCTGGGCCAGCTCAAGGGCGGGGCGATGAAGCTCGGCCAGACGCTGTCGGTGTTCGAGGCGGCCGTCCCGGAGGAGGTCGCGGCGCCCTATCGCGAGGCGTTGACGAAGCTCCAGGAGGAAGCCCCGCCGATGCCGGTGCGCACCGTGCACGCGGTTCTGGCCCAGCAGCTCGGCGGCACGTGGCGGACCCGGTTCGCCGAGTTCGACGACCAGCCGGCGGCCGCGGCCAGCATCGGCCAGGTGCACCGGGCGACGTGGCGCGACGGCCGCGACGTCGCGGTGAAGATCCAGTACCCGGGCGCGGCGACCGCCCTCATGGCCGACCTCAACCAGCTGGCGCGTTTCGCCCGGCTCTTCGCGGCGCTCTTCCCCGGGATGGACGTCAAGCCGCTGATCGCCGAGCTGAAGGCGCGGGTCGTCGAGGAGCTGGACTACGGGCTGGAGGCCGACGCCCAGCGCGCGTTCGCCGCCGCCTACGCCGGTGACGAGCAGATCGTCGTCCCGCGGGTGGTGGCCAGCGCGCCGAAGGTGATCGTCTCGGAGTGGCTGGAGGGGACGCCGCTGTCGCGGATAATCGCCGACGGCACCCGTGAGCAGCGGGACCGCGCCGGTCACCTGCTGGCCGTCCTGCACTTCTCCGGTCCGCAGCGGGCCGGGATGCTGCACGCCGACCCGCACCCCGGGAACTTCCGGCTGCTGGCCGACGGCCGGCTCGGCGTCATCGACTTCGGGGCCACCGCCCGGCTGCCCGACGGCCATCCCGAGCCCATCGGCCGGCTGCTGCGCTGGGCCCTGGCCGGCAAGGCGGACGAGGTGCTGGCCGACCTGCGGGCCGAGGGGTTCGTCCGGCCGAACGTGGAGATCGACGCCCAGGGGGTGCACGACTTCCTGCGCCCGATGCTCGACCCCATCGCGCAGCAGCACTTCCACTTCACCCGCGCGTGGATGCAGGAGCAGGCGGCGCGGATCGCCGACCCGCGGTCGGATGCCAGCCGGCTCGGCCGCCAGCTGAACCTGCCTCCGGCGTACCTGCTCATCCACCGGGTGACGATCGGCTCCATCGGTGTGCTCTGCCAGCTCGACGCGGCGGGCGACTTCCGCGGCGTCCTCGAGGAATGGCTCCCCGGCTTCGTGGAGTGAGAGTCGCGGCGAGTGGGACCCGGAGGGTTCCGCGCAGCCGCGACTGACCGTCGTCTGGCTGTGTCGTGCCGAGTGGGGCCCGGAGGGTCCCGCGATGGCGCGACGGAGGGCTCCGCGCCATCGGGGGACGGCTCCTGGCCGCGGTGTGCTCCGGAGGAGCACAGATCACTCAGTAGACGGCTGCGCTGGCTCGGGCGGCGCGACGCACCGCACGCTCCGCGCGACGAGCCGCGCGGCGGGCCAGGTAGAGACGACGTGCTCGGGAAGCCGCTGCGGCCTCCGCCTGCATCTCGCTCATTCTGCTCTGGGCCAGCTCGTGCTCGAGCATGTACATGGCAGTTCCTTCGGGACGGGTGCTCAGACCCCTGCCGAGCGACAGGGGGACGTGCTCGGTGCCGTTCATGCGGCGACCACCTTGCGGGGACGGCCCCGCGGACGCTTGCGGGCGATGACGGTGCCGCGTTCGAAGATCTCGCCGCCCCAGACACCCCAGGGCTCGGCCCGGTCCAGCGCGCCGGCCAGGCAGGCGGTCCGGATCGGGCACTCGGCACACAGCGCCTTGGCCTGCTCGAGCAGCGCCGGGCTCTCGGCGAACCACAGCTCCGGGTCCTCGACCCGGCACGGAAGGGGACGCCGCACCGGCGCGGGAGCCAGTGGCGCGGGTCGTCTCGGCGGGAAGCCCCCGGTCCAGGGGAGCCCGGGTCGGCGGTGGGACGTCGGGCGGTCGATCGTCTGCTGCACTGCCGCTCCTCCTCGTTCTCGTCGTCTGCGACGGCCGACGGTGTCCCGCCGACCGGAAGTCGGTGTCGGGAGTCGCGGACAAAGAAGAAGGCCGCGGATCCCGGGGTTCGGGTTCCGCGGCCTCGTGGAGGACCGGTCGAGCGCTTAGCTCTGCGGTCTCCTCGAGGAGTGGATCCCGAGGGTGGTGCCGTTGTTGTCGAAGGTCGTGCTCTCGTAGGCCGGGTTCACGACGTCGTGGCCGATGGGCCGGCGCGTGGCGGGGCGGAGGCGGAGCGCGATGGCGGCTGCGGGCAGACCCGTCCCCTGGACCGGGGCGAAGGGCGCGGCGATGCGCAGTGCCGGGTTCTCGAGGGAACCGGTGCACAGGCCCGGGCCGAAGACCGGGCGCACGTCGAGGCCGCCCGTGCCGAGGAGATCGGCGGGGGCCTTCGTCCACATGGTGCTGATCACGAGAACCCCCTCCTTCCACGGTGTCGGCCCTGGCTGGACAGCCAGGAGCACGGGGCGTCGAGCTCTTGTGTGCGGGAACACTATGACTCCGGCGCGGAGCGGGTCAATCGAATTAACCGCGACTTCGCCAGGACGTGGACAGCCGTTCGGTCCGCGGCGTCCGAGCGCCGGAGGACCGGGGCCGCTCAGCCCGTGACGGCCGCCAGCACGTCCTCGCCGTACAGCTCGAGCTTGCGGGCACCGATGCCCGGCAGGCCGGAGAGCTCCATCAGGTTCGTAGGCCGCGTCTCGGCGATGGCCTGCAGCGTCGCGTCGGTGAACACGACGTAGGCCGGCACCGACGCCGACTGCGCCGCCTGGCTGCGCCACGCGCGCAGCCGCTCGAAGAGCTCCCCCGCTTCACCCTCGAGGACCACCTTCTGCCGCTTCGCCGGCCGGCGCCCGGGCGCCGGCGCCGTAGGGCTCGACCCCGGGGCGAGGCCGTCGAGGAACCGGCTGCGCGGACGGGCCCGCTTCGCCCCCGGGTTGCGGCCCAGCGACCAGGACAGCGTCAGCTGCTCCCGGGCGCGGGTCACCGCGACGTAGAGCAGGCGGCGCTCCTCCTCCACGGCATCGGGCCGGGACAGCGACTGGGCGATCGGCACCACGCCGTCGACCAGGCCCACCACGAAGACGACGTCCCACTCGAGGCCCTTGGCCGCGTGCATCGACGCCAGCGTCACGCCCTGCACGGTCGGCGCGTGCTGGGCGTTCGCGCGCTCGGCGAGGTGCCCCACGAAGCCGGCGAGGTCGAGGGCCGGGTTCTCGGCGACCAGGTCGACGGCGAGGTCGACGAGCGCCGCGAGCGACTGCCAGCGGTCGCGGGCCGCTCCTCCGGCGGGCGGGCGGTGCTCGGCCCAGCCGACGGACGCCAGCACGTCGCGGACCGTCGGCACCAGGGCGCCCGGGTCGCTCCCGCCTGCGGCGGCGCCCCGCAGGAGCAGCACCGCCTCCCGCACCTCGGGCCGCTCGAAGAACCGCTCGCCGCCCTTCAGCACGTAGGGCACGCCGACGTCGGCCAGCGCCGCCTCGTAGACCTGGGACTGGGCGTTGATCCGGAAGAGGATCGCGATCTCGGCGGCCGGCATCCCGGAGTCGATCAGCGCCTTGCACCGGGCGGCCACCGCGGCCGCCTCGGCCGGCTCGTCGGGGTGCTCGACGAAGGTCGGCTCGCCGGCGTCCGGACGCTGACCCAGCAGCCGGAGACCCGGCAGGCCCTTGCGCTTGGCCGCCTGCCCGATCAGCCGGTTCGCCAGGCCGACCACTTGCGGGGTGGACCGGTAATCGCGCTCCAGCTTGACGACGGCCGAGTCGGGATAGCGGTCGGCGAAGCCCAGGAGGTAGTCGGGGTCGGCGCCGGTGAAGGAGTAGATGGTCTGGTTGGGGTCGCCGACGACGCAGACCTCGGCCCGCCCGCCCAGCCAGGCGTCGAGCAGCCGCTGCTGCAGCGGGTTGACGTCCTGGTACTCGTCGACGACGAAGTGGCGGTACTGGGCCCGCACCTCGCGCGCCACCGCCGGGTGCTCCTCGATGGCGTAGGCGGTGACGAGCAGCAGGTCCTCGAAGTCCAGCGCACCGTCGCGCTGCTTGGCCGACTCGTAGCTGGCGTACACGGCGGCGACGGCCGCGGCCTCGAAGGGCGGTTCCCGACCGGCCGCCTTGGCCCGCGCGGGGTAGTCGTCGGGCGTGGCGAGCGTGGTCTTGGCCCACTCGATCTCGCTGGCCAGGTCGCGCAGGCTGGTGCGGTCGGTGGACAGCCGCGACCGCGAGGCCGCCGTGGCCACCAGGCGGAGCTTGTTCTCGACCAGCGACGGCATCGGGCCGCCCAGCACCCGGGGCGCGAAGTAGCGCAGCTGCCGCATCGCCGCCGCGTGGAAGGTCCGGGCCTGCACTCCGCCGACGTCGAGGGCGGCCAGTCGCCCCCGCAGCTCACCGGCGGCGCGGGCCGTGAACGTCACGGCCAGCACCTGCTCCGGGACGTACACCCCGGAATGGACGCCGTAGGCGATGCGGTGGGTGATCGTGCGCGTCTTGCCCGTGCCCGCGCCGGCGAGGATGCACACCGGCCCGACGACGGCCTGTGCCGCCTCGCGCTGCTCGTCGTCGAGGGCGGCGAGCACGGCCTCCGCCCGGGAGGCCGGCTCGGCGCCGGGTCGTACGGCTCCGACCTGCGTCATCGTCGCCTCCCTCCGGGTCGCGGTCCACGTGCGCCCTGATCCTCTCAGCAGGGAGGGACGCCCCGGGGAAGCATCCCCAGGGGACGGGCGTTGACAGTCCTGCACACCGGCCACCCCTCCTGGGGGTGGACCGTCCCGGAGCTACCAGGGAGGATCCCCCTCGATGACGTCGACCCCCACGGCCCCCGTGACCATGTACACCACTGACTGGTGTGGTTACTGCGTGCGCCTCAAGAAGCTGATGCAGCGCGAGGGGATCGCGTTCGACGAGGTCAACATCGAGCACGACGCCCAGGCCGCGGAGCTGGTCATGAAGGCCAACGGGGGCAACCGGACGGTGCCGACCCTGCTGTTCGCCGACGGCGTCGCCCTCACCAATCCCACCATCGACCAGGTCAGGGCCCAGTTGGGCCCCGTGCCGGAGGCGTGAGCAGCAGGTGATCCCCGGTCCCCGGCCCTCGGCAGGGCATGATCGCCCCGCAGAGGGCCGTGACCGCGGCACCGAAGCCACCGGGCGGCCGGTCCCGGACACGTCGAGGGAGGCCGCCGCCGTGATCCCGGCTCCCGAGACGTCGTCGACCGGCGCGTGCCCGGCCCCGCCGGTCGCCCTCACCCGCACCCCCCGCGGCTGGTCGGTGCAGTCGCCCGCGGGCAGCGAGGCCGCCGGCGACCTGGTCGAGGGACTCTCCCTCGCCGACATCGTCGCCGAGGAGTTCGGCGTGCTCACGGAGCCCGACCGGACGGCCCGCCGGTCCGCCCGGGGAACGGCGACGGCGCCGGCGGAACCGATCGACCCCGCCGCAGCACGGGTGGCCGAGCTCGAGCGCACGGTCGCGCAGCTCGAGCACGCCCTGGCCGCACGGGTGTCGACCGAGCGGGCCATCGGCGTCCTCGCCGAACGCCACGGCACGGACGCCCGGGCGGCGTTCGAGGCGCTGCGCCGGGACGCCCGCTCGCAGGGGCGGCCCGTGGCGGAGCTCGCGCGCGAGGTGCTCGACGGCCTCGGCGCCGCGACGGCACCCCCGGCGACGCCGCCGGCTCCACCGGCCCCGGGCGGCCGGTCCCTGGCCGCGCCCGGCGTCCGTCCGCCGTCCGTCGTCGTCGCCGTGGCACCGTCGGCCCGGCGTCCCGCGAACGTGCCACCTGTCGTGACCGCTGCGGACGGCGTTTCCTGACCCGACCGGAGCCGCTCGGCCCGCAGGCCCTCACCGATCGTCTGGCCGCCCTGCTGGCGGCGTCGGAGCCCGAGCCCGGAGCGGCAGCGCTGCGCGTGGCCGTCGACGGTCCGGACGCGGCCGCCCCGGCCGAGCTCGCTCGCGCGGTGGCCGACCGCCTCCCGGCGCTGGGGCGGCCGGCCGTCGTCGTCCCGGCGGCGGGGTTCTACCGGCCGGCCTCGCTGCGCCTCGAGCACGGCCGCACCGATCCCGACGCCCGGTACACCGACTGGCTCGACGCCGGCGCGCTCGCCCGGGAGGTGCTCACGCCGCTGGGCCCCGGGGGCTCCGGGACGTACCTGCCGGTGCTGTGGGACGTGGCCCGGGACCGGGCCGCGCGTGCCCGCCCGCAGCCGGCCCCGGAGCGGGGCGTCGTGCTCGTGCCCGGAGCACTGCTGCAGGGGATCGGGTTGCCGTTCGACGTCGTCCTGCACCTGCGGATGTCACCGGCGGCCCGACGGCGGCTGACGCCGCCGGAGCAGGCCTGGGAGCTGCCTGCCTTCGACCGTTACGACGAGGAGGTGGACCCGGCGGGCCTGGCCGACGCCGTCGTGCTGGCCGACCACCCCGACCGGCCGGCGTTGCTGCTCGCGGGCCGGTTCAGCTGAGGTCGCGGTTCAACCAGCGGTCGAGGATGTTGCGGGCGATGGAGACGGGAGGCGGCAGCGCCGCCGGCCCGGCCCCGCTGCGCAGCTCCTCCCGCGTGAACCAGCGGGCCTCCTCGATCTCGGTGGGGTCGAGGACGATCTCCTCCTCCCCCTCCACCCGCGCGACGAAGCCCAGCATCAGCGACTGCGGGAAGGGCCAGGGCTGGCTGCCGACGTAGCGGATGTCGGTCACCCGGAGACCCACCTCCTCGGCGACCTCGCGGACGACTGCGGCCTCGGCCGACTCCCCCGGTTCCACGAACCCCGCGAGGATGGAGAACCGGCCGGGCGGCCAGACCGCCTGCCGACCCAGCAGCACGCGATCCGCGCCGTCGTGCACGAGCATGATCACGGCCGGGTCGGTGCGCGGGAAGATCTCGGCACCGGTGCTGGGATCGCGCTGGCTCCAGCCGGCCCGCTCGATGGTGGTCGCCGTGCCGCTGAGCGGGCTGAACCGGTTGCGCTCGTGCCACTCCAGGATGCCGATGGCCTCGACCAGCAGGCCGGCGTCGAGGTCGCTCAGGTCGGCCCCCGTCTCCCGCAGCCCCGACCAGGAGTCCACCGCCCGGCCGTTGACGGTCAACGAGCGCTCACCCCGGACCGCGGCGTACGGGACGCCGTCCGCCTCGCCCAGGTACACCGCGCCGACCGGCAGCTCCGGCTGCTCGTCCCAGACCAGCTGGGGGCCGTCGGACCCCTCGGCCACCGGGACCGTGCGCTGCGCGTCGACGGTGAGCACGCGGACCGGCCGGCCCTCGCAGGGGTCGGGCAGGGCGCGCGCGAGGTGGTTCCGGTCGTGGGCGACCCGGGACAGCACCGGGACGTCGCCGACGGTCGGCCGGCTGTCCTCCGGCCAGGCCGACGCGGGGACCGTCATGCCGGCGTGCTCGCTCGCACGCTGACCGGCGCGAGGGCGCCCAGCGCCCCGGCGACCCGCTCGGCATCGCCGACGACGATCGCGGTGAGCGCGGTCGATGACAAGTAGCGGTGCGAGGCCTCCTGGACCTGCTCGACGGTCACCTCGGCGAGCGCCTGCTGGTGCTCGGCGAGCCAACCCGGGGGGAGGCCGGCGCCGACGAGGGCGGAGACGGTGCTGGCCAGGCCGGCGTGCGTCGCCGTCGACAGCGCCATGCTGCCGAGGATGTACCGGCGGGCCCCGTCGAGCTCGGCCTCGGTGACCGGCAGCAGCGCCATCCGGCCGAGCTCGTACCAGGTCTCCAGCAGGGCCGGGGCCGTGACCTCCGTGGCGACGTCCGCCTCGACCAGGAACGACGAGCCCGCCGCCTGGTGGTCGACGGAGCTGCGCGGGCTGTAGGTGTAGCCGCGCCGCTCCCGGATGTTCTCGACCAGGCGGGAGGAGAAGTAGCCGCCGTAGATCATGTTGGCCAGGCGCACCGCGGGCAGATCGGGGTCGGTCCGGCCAGGGGCGGGTCCGCCGAGCCGGATGTTGGACTGCACCGCACCGGGACGGTCGACCAGCTCGATGCCGGCTCCCAGCAGGTCCGGCGCCGGCGGCGCCTCCACGGCGTGCCCCGTGCCGGCCCACTCCCCCAGCGCCGCGGCGACCGCGTCGGCGGCGGCCGCCGGCTCGATGTCACCGACCAGGACGAGCGCGCTGCCGGCGGGCAGCAGCCGCTGCCGGTGCAGTTCGCGCAGCGCGTCGCCGTCGACGGCGCTCACCAGCGCGGGATCCGGCAGCGTGATGGCGTAGGGGTGGTCGCCGTACCGGCGGGCGGCCAGCGCGCCGCGCGCGATGACCCCGGGCTGGGAGAGCGCGATCCCGATCCGCTCCGCCACCCGGTCGCGCTCGCCCTCGACCTCGTCGTCGGGGTAGGTGGCGCTGGTCAGCAGCTCGGCGAGGATGCCCAGCACGGGAGCGAGGCCGCCCGGCAGGAGGGTCGTGGCGAACAGCAGCCGGTCGGGGTCGCTGCCGACCGACAGCTCGGCCCCGTGCCCCTGGAGCAGCTGGGCGATGCCGGTCTGGTCGTGCGCCGCCGTCCCGAGCAGCACCGCCCCGGACAGCACCGAACCGCGGGCGGTGTGCAGGCCGGCGTCCGCCGCCGTCGTCGCGGCGAACGGCACGCGCAGGCGCAGCTCGATCAGCGGGACACCGGGCCGGGGCACCACGACCAGGCGCAGCCCGTTGGGGAGCGTCGACTCCACCGCCGTCGGGACCGGCTGGGGGCGCGGCTCACCGAGCGGCGGGATCAGGGACAGGTCGAGACTCATCGCCGTCCTCCGGTGGCACGCAGTTCGAGCACGGCGGCGGTGCCCGGATCCAGGCCCCGGGCTGCGGCCTGGACCTGGTCGGGCGTCACGGCGGCGAGCCGGGCGGCGAGCTCTCCCGCGAGCTCGGCGCGGCCGTGCACGAGCTCCGCCGCGGCGAAGCCGAGGGTGCGGCCGAGCACCGAGTCGGCCTGGCGCAGGAGCTGGGCCTCGGTCCGCGCCTGCACGCGCTGCAACTCGTCGGCCGGGACGCCGTCCTCGGCGATGCGGCGCACCTCCTCGTGCACCGCGGCCTGCACCCGCTCCGCGGGCACGGCTGCGGGGTGGTGCACCTGGGTGGTCAGCAGGGTCGCGTCCCGGACGTCGAAGGGGTCGCCGAACAGGCCGACGTAGCTGCTCTGCGCAATCGCGATGCGGTCGCCGTGCACCAGCCGCCGCTCGAGCCGGGAGGCGTCGCCCTCGCTGAGCACCTCGGCCAGCAGCACCGTGCCCAGGTAGCTGTCGAAGTTCCCCACCGGGTCGGGCACCCGCCAGCCGATGGCCAGGGCCGGCGCGGGGGCCAGCGCGTCCTCGACGACCGCCGTCCGTGCGCTCGTGGGCGCCGGCTCGCCCGTGGGCGGGAGCGGGGGCACCGGGCGGGCGGCGACGGGGCCGAACCAGCGCTGCACGAGCCGCTCGGTCTCGGTCACGTCGAGGTCGCCGCCGATGCAGAGGACGGCGTTGCCCGGCGCGTAGTAGCGGGAGAAGAAGTCGGTGGCGTCGTCGACGGTGGAGGACTCCAGGTCGACGAAGGAGCCGTAGCCGTCGTGGGTGTTGGCGAAGCTCTCGAAGGCGATCTGCGGCAGCTGCAGCCAGGGGAAGGCGCCGTAGGGCCGGTTGAGCACGTTGACCCGGATCTCCTCCTTCACCACGTCGATCTGGTTGCGAAGGTTCTCCTCGGTGATCGCCGGCGCGGCCATGCGGTCGGCCTCGAGGAAGAGGGCCCGCTCCAGCGCCTCGGCCGGCAGCGCCTCGAAGTAGTTCGTGTAGTCCTGGTGGGTCGAGCCGTTGAACGTGCCGCCGGCGGCCTGGACGAGGCGGGCGTGCTCCATCTTCGGGACGTTGGCCGATCCCTGGAACATCATGTGCTCGAAGAGGTGGGCGAAGCCCGTGCGCCCCTCGGGTTCGTTGCGCATCCCCACGTCGTAGAAGACGCTCACCGCCACGACGGGCACGCTCCGGTCCGGGGCGAGGACGACGCGCAGGCCGTTGTCCAGGGTGAACCGCTCCACCGGGTGCCGCAGGGTCAGTTCCGTACCGGCTGCAGTCACGCCGACGACAGTAATCGGGTACGGGACGATGGACCGGTCGCGGGGCCCGGAGGGCTCCCGACCGGGACATGTGGAGACGCTCAGCGCAGCCCGGGAACGGCTCCTGGAGGCGGTGCGATCCGGAGGATCGCCATGTCAGAGCACGTCGACGTCCTCGATCACCCGGTCGATGACGCCGTACAGCTCGGCGTGGGTGTTGGGGATGGAGATGTAGAGCAGCGCCGGCGTCGTGCGGCCGACGTCGATCAGCAGCAGCGCGGCCCGCTCGCCGCTGGCGTCGTAACCGGGCGCGTCCCAGGCCAGCTGGAACTCGTAGAGGTACGCCGCGTGCCCGTCGACGTCGCGGGACTCCTCGCGCAGCACCGTGCGCTCGTTGGGCCGGGGGTAGTAGTTGAAGCGCACGCTGTCGGCGACGGCCAGCGTCGTGCTCTGCAGCGTCGAGGGCCCCGACCAGCCGAGGCCCTCGGCCAGCGGGCCCGACGTGCACTGGGCGATGAAGGTCGAGCCCTCCGGGGTGAGGTCCTGGGTGACGAAGTACTGCCCGGCCATCGCGGTGACCTCCGCCTGCATGCCGAGGTCGAACTCGTACCAGTTCTCGCCCAGGTAGGGGTAGGAGATCCCGGACGCCTCGTCGATGATCCGCACGGTCCCCGGGGGGAACTCCGGGCCGACGGACGGCGCGGGCACGCCGGACGGTGCCGGGTCCTGCGCCACTGGGTCGGCACCGGACCGCCCGAGGAACACCGCCGCGACGACGACGGCGACGAGCACCAGCACCGAGACCCCGACGATCCAGGCCGTGCGGGCGCTGCTGCCCGGCGAGTCCGGTTCGGCCGGCGGCACGGGTGGCGGCAGGGGTGCTGGAGGAGCGAGGACGGGCGAGGACTGCACGGCCACACCGGGACCGGCCGGCGTCGCGACCTCCGACCAGCTCACGCCGTTCCACCAGCGCACCAGACCCGCGGTCCCGTCGGGGTCGGGGTACCAGCCGGGTGGCGGGGCCGGCTGATCGGGTCCGGTCACGCCGCCAGCCTAGGTCCGCGCGGACGACCGGTACGGTTCCCGCCTCTGGGAGGAGGTGCCGTGTCCCCTGCTCCACCGGCCGCGGACCAGGCGGCCGTCGTCGCGCGGCTGCGCGCCGCCGGCTGCGTCTTCGCCGAGGAGGAGGCGGGCCTGCTGCTCGCCGGCGCCCAGTCGGCGACCGAGCTGGAGGAGCTGGTGCGCCGCCGCGTCGGGGGTGAGCCACTGGAGCAGCTGCTCGGCTGGGCGGAGTTCTGCGGTCTGCGGATCGCCGTGGCACCCGGGGTGTTCGTGCCGCGGCGCAGGTCGGAGCTGCTGGTCGAGCAGGCCGCGGCCCTGGCTCCCTCGTCGGCGGTGGTCGTCGACCTCTGCTGCGGATCGGGTGCGGTCGCCGCGGCGCTGACCGCCGTCCTGGACCGGCCCGAGGTACACGCCTCGGACGTCGACCCGGCGGCGGTGGCCTGCGCACGGCGCAACCTGCCGCAGGCGCAGGTCCACGCCGGCGACCTGTTCGACGCGCTGCCGGCGGCGCTGCGCGGGCGGGTCGACGTCCTCGTGGCGAACGTGCCGTACGTGCCCACCGCAGCCATCGCCCTCATGCCGCCCGAGGCGCGCGACCACGAGCCGCGCGTGGCGCTCGACGGTGGCGACGACGGCCTGCGCGTCGCCGGCCGCGTGGTGGCCGGGGCCGGGCAGTGGCTCGCCGCGGGTGGGTCCCTGCTCTTCGAGGTCGGGGAGGCGCAGGTCTCGGCCGCGACCGCGCTCGTGGTCGACGGCGGGCTGGTCCCGAGGATCGTCACCGACGACGAGACCGGGGCGACGGTCGTCGTCGGCACCTCGTTCCGCGGCCGACCGGGTCAGTAGCCGCGGTCGGCGCTGTCCTGCCACCAGGAACGCAGGTCCGACAGTCCCTCCGTGCCGCCGCCGCGCAGTTCCGCGAAGCCGACGACGCCGAGGTCGTCCCAGTACCAGCGGAGCTGGGGGTCGCCGTCGGGGTCGACGCTGCAGGCGATCCGGCCGACCTCCTCGTCGTCGGAGTTCCTCAGCTGCACCCACCCCTCGGGCGTGTCGGAGGTTCCGCAGTCGTAGACGTTCTCGAGCTCCGCGAGCTCGCGTTCCCGGACGACGGACTCCACCTGCGCCTGGGCGGCGTCGGCCGCGAGGACGGAGTAGGTCGCCGTCGGGAAGCCCTCCGGCTGGCCGTCCGCGGGGCAGCTGAGCACGTACAGCTCGTCGCCGCCCGGCGTCCCGGCGCTGCACTCGTCGCGCTGGAGTTCGGCGGGGAGCGCGAACCAGACCAGGCGCTCGGCGGCGTCCCTCCGCCCGTCGCGGGCGTCGTCGACGCGACCGTCGAGGACCACGAGGACGACCGTCATCAGCACCACCGCGGCCAGCGCGGCGGTCGCGACGATCCACGGAGCGCGGGCGGCGAGGTCCCGCCGCTGCGGCACTGCCGGGACGCCGCCGGGCGGCCGCTCCCCCGCGGTGCCCCCCAGCCGGGTCCGGGATCGTCCGCCGTCGCCGTCCACCGCGCCGACCGTCGTCGGGACGTCGTCCGGCGGGGGCAGGGCGACACCGCTGGCAGCCAGCGCGGCACGTGCGGCGGCCGCCAGTCGGCCGGCGGTCTGCCAGCGGGCCTCCGGGTCCTTGGCCAGCCCGCGGAGGACGACGCCGTCCAGCGCGGCGGGCAGCGCCGGCACCAGCCGCGACGGCGGCGCCGGGTCCTCGTGCAGGTGGGCGTACATCAGCGCGATCGGCTCACCGGACGCGAACGGGCGGCGGCCGGTCAGCAGCTCGTAGAGCACGCAGGCCAGGGAGTAGACGTCGGAGCGGGCGTCGGGCGCGTTGGGCCCGTACCGCTCGGGCGCCATGTACTCCGTGCTGCCGATTGCGGTTCCCGTGGCGGTGAGCGCCGGGCCGGTGCCCTCGTCGGCCACCCGCGCGATGCCGAAGTCCGCGAGGTACGCGAAGTCCTCCCCCGCCGCCGAGGTCGCGAGGTCGCCGCCGTCCGCGCGCGGGACGAGGAGGACGTTGGACGGCTTCACGTCGCGGTGGACCAGCCCGCCGGCGTGCGCGGCATCGAGGGCGCGGGCGATCTGCCCGATCAGGTCGACCGCCCGGGCGGGGTCCAGGGGGCCGCTGCGGCGCAGCAGGGAGTCGAGGTTCTCGCCCTCGACCAGCCGCATGTCCAGGAACAGCTGCCCGTCGATCTCGCCGTACCGGTGGATCGGGATGACGTGCGGCTCGTTGAGACGCGCGGCGATCTGCGCCTCGCGCCGGAACCGGCTGCGGTAGCTCTCGTCCTGCGCCCACTGCGGGTGCAGCACCTTGAGGGCCACGTCCCGCTCGTGCTCGGCGTCGTGGGCGCGGAGGACCCGGCCCATGCCACCGCTGCCCAGGACGCCGAGGACCCGGTACGGGCCGAAGCGCTCCCCGGGGGGCGTGCTCACCGACCGCCTCGCGGAAGGGCGGCCAGCTCCCGCCAGAGGTGCGCGGCGGCTTCGGCGCCCCGCGGCAGCATCGACAGCAGGACGCGCTCGTTGGGTGAGTGGATCCGGTCGGTGGGCAGGCCGATGCCGAGGAACAGGAGTGGGGCGCCCAGTGCCTCGACGAGGTCGGCCTCGGGACCGCTGCCGCCCTCCCGGGTCAGCAGCACGTCCTCCGCCGGGGTGTCGAAGGCCTGACCGATGGCGCGAAGCAGGGCGTCCATCGCCGGGGAGTCCAGGTCGCTGGCGCACGGGGACACGCCGCCCGGCGGGGTGTGCACCTCGGCCTCGATGCCCTCGGGGGTGTGGGCGTCCACCCACGCCCGGAGCTGCGGGCCGACGTCCTCCGGTCGCTGGTCGGAGACCAGGCGGAAGGTGATCTTCGCGTGCGCATCGGCCGGGATGATCGTCTTGTGCCCGGGGCCGGTGTAGCCGCCCCACATGCCGTTGACCTCGGCGGTCGGCCGGGCGCCGGTGCGTTCGAGCGTGCTGAAACCCGCCTCGCCGTACGTGGCCCGGGATGCGGCCGGTCCGTCCAGCCAGGCCTGCTCGTCGAAGGGCACCCGGCTCATGAGCTCGCGCTCGCGGTCGCCGAGCGGGCGCACCTTGTCGTAGAAGCCGGGCAGGGTGACGCGGCCCTGGTCGTCGTGCAGCGCCGCCAGCAGCTGGGCCATCGCGTGGAGCGGGTTGGGGACGGCGCCGCCGAAGGAGCCGGAGTGCAGGTCGACGGCCGGTCCGCGCAGGGTGATCTCGGCGTCGGCCAGCCCGCGCATGGCGGTCACCGCGCTGGGGACGTCGGGCGCGGCCATGCCGGTGTCGCTGACGACGACCACGTCGCAGTCGAGGCGGTCGCGGCGGTCCTGCAGGAGCGCCGGGAAGTGCGGCGACCCGGACTCCTCCTCCCCCTCGATCAACACCTTGACGGTGACCGCCGGGGTGTCGCGGCCGGTGGCGGCGAGGTGCGCGCGCAGACCCAGCAGGTGGACGACCAGCACGCCCTTGTCGTCGCTCGCACCGCGGCCGTGCAGCTCCGGGCCGTCCGGGCCGTCGACCCGGGTCGGCTCGAACGGCGGGTGCACCCACAGTTCCGGCGGGTCGACCGGCTGGACGTCGTGGTGCCCGTAGACGAGTGCGACCGGCGCGTCGGCGTCGGCCGATGGCCACTCGGCGAAGACGGCGGGGGCGCCCGGCGTCGGCCAGATCTCGACCGTGGGGAAGCCGGTGCGGCGCAGCGCGTCGGCGAGCCACTCGGCGCTCGCGGCGACGTCGGGCGCGTGCGCGGGGTCGGCGGAGATCGACGGGATGCGGACCCAGGCCTCGAGGTCGCGGTGCAGGTCGTCGAGGTGCTCGAGCACGTAGTCGCGTTCGGGACTGCTCACGACGCGGAACGGTAGTGCCGTCGGCGCGCGGACCCGCGTCCGGCTAGCGTCCGGGGCATGGGCGGAGAGCTGCTGCGGACCGACGTCGGCGACCTGACCTTCGACGTGCGCGTCGACGGTCCCGAGGACGGGCGGCCGGTGCTGCTGCTGCACGGATTCCCGCAGACGTCGGCGTCCTGGGCGTCGGTCACCCCGCTGCTCGCGCAGGCCGGGCTGCGGACCTATGCGCCCGACCAGCTCGGCTACTCCCCCGGCGCCCGCCCGGACGAGGTCGAGGCCTACGCCATGCAGAACCTCGCGCAGGTGACGGCGGACCTGATGACGGCGCTGGAGACCCCGGTCGCGGACGTCGTCGGGCACGACTGGGGCGCGAACGTCGCGTGGACGCTGGCGGCCTGGCACTCCGACCGGGTCCGCTCCCTGACGGCGGTGTCGGTTCCGCACCCGACCGCCTACACCGCTGCCTTCCGCGCAGACCCCGAGCAGAAGGAGCGGTCGAGCTACATCCGGCTGTTCTGGCAGGCGGGCAAGGCCGAGGAGGTGCTGCTCGCCGACGACGCGCGGCGGCTGCGGCGGATGCTGTCGGGCGGCGAGCAGGACTCCGGGATCCCGGCCGAGGCGATCGAGGAGTACGTCGCCGTGCTGTCCGCGCCGGGTGCGCTGACCGCGGCGCTGAACTGGTACCGGGCGATGAGCTCCGACACGCGGGTGGACCCGGTCGAGGTGCCGACGACGTACGTGTGGAGCGACAAGGACATGGCGATCGGGCGGACCGCGGCCGAGGCCTGCGCCAACTACGTGACCGGCGACTACCGGTTCGTCGAGCTCGCCGGCATCACGCACTGGATCCCGGAGCAGGCGCCGGAGCAGCTGGTCCGCGCGATCCTGGACCGCGTCGCGAGCAGTTGACCCACACGGTCCGGTTCGCTGCCACCCCCGCTGAGCACACCGGCTGGGACGTCTTGCCGTACCTGGACGACGTTCCTCTCACGGAACTCGTGGCGGACTACGAGCAGGCCCGCGACTTCGACGTGGTGGGCGGCTACGGACCGCTGTGGTTCGACGCCGGCAGCCGGGAGGTCTTTCGGCGGACCTTGCTCCCACGGCCGGCCGACAGACCTGCACGCCGGTGGCTGCCCGGCGGCTCTCGGCGTGGTCATGTGAGCCTGCTCGAGTGCGAGTGCGAGGTCCCCGGGTGCTGGCCGTTCCATGCCCGGATCGACCAGATCGACGGGCTGGTTCGCTGGCACTCCTTCGCTCAGCCGCACCGCCCGGACCGGGACTACTCCGGCCTGGGTCCCTTCGAGTTCGAGCTGCCTGCCTACCGCCGCGCGGTCGACGTACTGCTGGATCGGTGAACCGCGCTGCCCGTGACGCTCAGTCGTCCGCGCCGGTGACCAGGTTGAGCAGGCCGGCCTCGCCGAGCAGGTCGACCGGGCGCAGGGTCACGTTGGCGGCGACGTGGTGGAAGCCGGCGCTGACCCGCTCCACGGGGACACCGGTAAGCCTGGCCCAGCCGAGCCGGTAGGCGGCCAGCTGCACCGCCGCGGCAGCGAGCTCGGCGCCCGACGGCGGCGGTCCGGTCTTCCAGTCGATGACCTCGAAGCCGCCGTCCTCGCGCTGGAAGACCGCGTCGATCCGCCCGCGCAGGGTGAGCGGACCGAGCGGCGTCTCGAAGGGCACCTCCACCTCGGCGGGCTGGCGGTCGGCCCACTCGCTGGCGAGGAACGCCGCCTGCAGCTCCGCCAGCGCCCCGTCCGGAGCGGCGAACTCGTCCCCGGATCCGGGCAGCTCGTCGAGGTCCACCAGCTTGGCCGCGCCGAACCGTTCCTCGAGCCAGGCATGGAAGGCCGTCCCCCGCCGGGCCTGGGGAGCGGGCGCCGCCGGCATGGGTCGGCGCAGCCGGCGGGCCAGCTCGGCCGGATCGCGGCGCAGGGTGACCAGCGCGGACACCGACAGGTGCGAGGGCAGCGGGACGTCGACCGTGGGGCTGGCGTGCCGGGCGCGCTCGCGCAGGAGCAGGTCAGCGTCGCGGACCCACTGCTCGACCAGCGGGTCACCGCCGTCGAGGACCTGCTCCGCGTCGAGCGGGTGCGCCGCGGTGCCGGTGACCAGGTCGGCGGCGGCGGTCAGCGCGCGACGACGTCCGAACGACAGCGGGTCGGCGGGCCAGATCCCGACCGGCCACTCGGCCAGTGCGGGGTTGGTGGCGTCGTCGGCGGGCGGCTCCGCCCAGTGCACGACGGTGCCGGCGCCGTCCTCGCAGGCCTGCCGGGCGGTGAGCAGCAGGGACGACGGTCCGCAGGGCTTGACGCCGTCACGCCACCAGCTGCCGGAGCACAGCAGCAGGTGCCGCGCACGCGTGACCGCGACGTAGCCGAGCCGGATCTCCTCGGCGGTGCCGAAGTCCTTCCACTCCTGGACGTAGTCCTCGAGCGCCTGCCGGACGGCGGCCTGGTCGCCCGAGCCCGGCACCGGGAGGCGCAGCCGCGGCAGCTCCTCGCGGTCGGTGAGCCGCAGGTCGGCGGGGACGGCGCCTGGGTCGCGGATCCAGGAGTCGCTGGTGTCGGCCTTCGACGGGAACTGGTCGGTGGTGAGACCGGGAACGGCGACGACGTCCCACTCCAGCCCCTTCGCCGAGTGACCGGTGAGCAGCTGGACGGCCTCGGGGTTGACCGCGACCTCGCCGGGTTCCAGGCCGCGCTCGCGCTCCTCGGCGTCGCGGAGGTAGCCGAGGAAGGCCGGCAGCGAGGGCAGCTCGGCCAGCTCGGTGAACTCCGCGGCCACGCCGTGCAGGGCGTCGAGGTGCGCCCGCGCACCCGCCGGGCTCGCGCCGGGGGCACTGGCGAGCTCGGTCTCGAGGCCGAGGGCGCGGGCGACCTCGTCGACCAGGTCGGGCAGGGACTCGCTCAGCCGGTTGCGCAGGTGCGCCAGCTCGCCGCCGAGCCGCCGCAGCCGCCGGTAGCCGGCCTGCGAGTAGGCGTCGGGGCCGCCGAGGTCGTCGAGCGCCTCCACGATGCTGCCGCGCTCCGCCGGGGCCTCGACGACCGGCTGACCATCGGCCGGGGCGGCGGGCCGGCGGGAGTGGACGAGGGCGCGCGCCCGCGCCTCGAGGGCGGCGAGGTCGCGAGGGCCGATGCGCCAGCGGGCCCCGGTGAGCAGGCGGCCCAGCGCGTCTCCCGCCGTCGGGTCGACCAGCACGGTGAGCGTGGCGATGACGTCGGAGACCTCGGGCACCTCCAGCAGTCCGCCGAGGCCCACGACCTCGACCGGCAGCCCGCGCTCGCGCAGGGCGGCGGCGATGCCGGGCAGCTGTTTGCGTGCCCGCACCAGCACCGCGACCGTCGGCCGCTTCCCGTCCCTGCCGCCGAACTCGGGGTCGGTGCCCAGCCAGCAGGCGGCCAGCCGGTCGGCCAGCGCCTCGGTCTCGTCCGCGATGGTGTCGTAGAGGCCGACGGTGACCGCCCCCCGGCCGGCGGTGGGCGCGGGCGCGAGGTCGGGCAGGGGCTGCTCGGGCGGCGGCAGCATGCCGGACACCGCGTTGGCGACGGCGAGGACGGCGTCGTCGTTGCGCCAGCTGGTGGCCAGGGTCAGCCGCTCGGCGGCGCGGCCGGGCAGGCCGGGGAAGGTGCGGTCGAAGCGCTCGATGGTGCCCGCCGAGGCTCCGCGCCAGCCGTAGATGGACTGCCTGGGGTCGCCGACGGCCAGCACCGGGTGCCCGCTGTCGCCCCCGAAGAGCGCCTCGAGCATGCGCAGCTGGCCGACGCTGGTGTCCTGGTACTCGTCGAGCAGCACGGCCTTCCAGCGGGCGCGCTCGCGACGGCCCACCTCGGCGGAGGCGACGGCGATCCGCGCCGCGTAGGCGACCTGGTCGGCGTAGTCGATGGCACCGGCCGAGCGCTTGCGGGCCTCGAACGCCTCGACCAGCGGCAGGAGGGCGACCCGTGCCTTCTGCCGCGCGAGCATCTCCACCACCGGCGCGTACGGCCCCTTCTTGCGCGGGGCGTCGGCGTAGCCCGCGATGTGCGACTCCAGCCGGGCGGTCCAGGCACGCAGGGCCGCCGGGCTGATGTCGTGCTCGCCGAGGTCGGCGGCCAGGGCCAGCACGTCCTCGACGGTGGTGAGCAGCGTGAGCGGGACGTCGCTCATGTCGCCGGTGTACGCCGTGACCACCTGCGCGGCCTGACCCCAGCACATGGCCGGGCCGAGCACGCCGGCACCGGGCTCGACGCCGATGCGCAGACCGTGCTCGGCCACCAGGGCGGCCGCGTAGCCGTGGTAGGTCGAGACGGTCGGCTGGGCGATCTCCAGCCGCTCGCGCAGGTCTCGCTCGGTGTCCGGGTGCCGGGCCAGGGCACCCAGCCGCAGCCGGATCCGCTCGTTGAGCTCGCTGGCCGCCTTGCGGGTGAAGGTGAGACCGAGGATCTCCTCCGGAGCCACCACGCCGTTGGCGACCAGCCAGGAGACCCGCGCCGCCATCGTCTCGGTCTTGCCCGACCCGGCACCGGCGACGACGACCAGCGGCCGGTCGGCCGGCGCCTCGACGACCCGGGCCTGCTCCGGCGACGGCGCGTAGGAGAGCCCGCAGCGGGCGGCGACCTCCGCCGGCGTCAGCCACCGCCGGGCTGCCGGCTGCTCAGGTACGGCGACCGAGAAGAGGTCGTCGAAGGACAGCTGCTCGGCGGATGCGCCGGCTCTCGGCGTCACGCCGTCACCTGCCGGCCGGGCTCCTGCAGCGGGCAGCTGCGCCGGGCCGGGCAGCGCGCGCAGTGCGACCCGGTGCGCACCTCGAACGTCGCCGCGCCCATGCCCTCGCCGACCTGCGCGAGCAGCTCCCCGGCCCAGGTCTCCCCCACCGGCACGTCGGACGGCAGCGGCTCCTGGTGCTGCTCCTTGGCCTTGGCGCCGGTGCCCACCTGGAGCAGTGCCGCCCCGCCGGGCACGCTGCCGTGGTCGCCGAAGGCCCCCGCCGTGATCGCGACCTGGTAAGCCGCCAGCTGGCCGTGCTCCTCGGTGTTCTTGGCCGCGGTCTTCCCCGTCTTGAGGTCGACGACGACCAACCGGCCCTGGGCGTCGCGCTCCAGCCGGTCGACCTGTCCCCGGATGCGGGCACGGCCGACCGTCACGTCGAAGTCCTCCTCGGCGCCGATCAGCTCGCGTCCGTTCGCCGCGTGCCAGCGGAGGAACTTGTCGAGCATCTCCTGCGCGGTGATCCGCTGCCGCTGGTCGGACCACCCGGGGCCGAGGTCCAGCTGGTCGAGTTCCGCGGCGAGGACCGCGGGCGCCTCGGCCGGCGGCAGCCCGTCGGCCACCTGCTGGGCGACCGCGTGCACCGCAGATCCGACGGTGCGGGTCGTGTCGGGGGACGCCTCCGCCCCGACCGCGCCCAGCACCCACCGGAGCGGGCACCGCTGGAAGGTCTCGATGGCGGACGGCCGGACCCGGACGGCGTCCTCCTCGGGCACCAGTGGGGCGTCGTCGGACAGCGGGGCCAGCCCCCACCAGCTGGTCGGCGCCGCGCCCGCGACCCCCTCGTCGGCGAGCCGGCGCAGCACCGAGGCCGCGGCCGACCGGCGGTGCGCCGGTGTCTGCGGATCGGTCAGCGCCCGGCGCAGGTCGGCCACCAGCGCCGGCAAGGTGAGCGAGCGGGGCAGCTCGGTCAGCGGCCGGCCGGCCTCGGGCGGCGGCGCCACGAGGTCGAGGAAGCGGGAGGCGGTCGCGCCGGCGTCGGGGCCGTCGAGGGCACCCTCGACCGCGGTGACGACCAGGCGCCTCCGGGCGCGGGTGGCGGCGACGTAGAACAGCCGCCGCTCCTCGGCGAGCGCGAGGGTGCGGCGGTCGACGGCGGTGCCGTCGACCCCTGAGGCCCGCTCGACCAGTTCCTCCGTGCCGAGCAGGGTGGACCGCTCGCGCAGGTCGGGCCAGACGCCCTCCTGCACGCCGGCGACGCAGACCAGGTCCCATTCGAGGCCCTTGGACGCGTGCGCCGTCAGCAGCCGGACGGTCTCCCCCGCCACCGCCCGCGCGGCGCCGGTGTCCCCCGGCAGCTCCTGGGCGGAGAGGTGCGCGACGAACGCGCGGACGTCCGCGGAGGGCAGGCGGTCGACGAAGCCGGCGGCCGCGTCGAACAGCGCGACGACGGCGTCGAGGTCGCGGTCGGCCACCGCGCCCGAGGGCCCACCGGCCGCGCTGGCCTTCGCCCACCGGGGGGCCAGCCCGCTGGCCTGCCACATGGCCCAGAGCACGTCCTCCGCCGTGCCGTCGTGGGCGAGCGCGAGGCGGCCGGCCGAGAGGACGGCCGCCACCCGCAGCGCGGGCCGGGCGACGTGCTCGGGCAGCGCGTCGAGCAACGTGTCGTCGCCCAGCGCCAGGGCGAGCGGTGCACCCCGCTCGGCCGGGTCCACGCCCTGCTTGACCAGGGCGATCCGGACCGCGCGCCGGAGCCGCCGCAGGTCCAGCACCGTGGCACCGCCCAGGGGTGACGCGAGCAGGGCCTCCGCGGCCGGCTCGTCCAGGCCCACGGCGGTCCCCGCGGCCTCGGGACCCGCACCGGGCGCCGGGAGGAGGGCACCGAGGGCGGTCAGGAAGGGGGCGACGGCGGGCTGACCGGCGAGGGGCAGCTCGTCGGCGGAGACCGCGACCGGGACCCCCGCCGAGGCCAGCGCACGGCGCAGCGGTCCGAGCGCCACGGCGGTGCGCACCACGACGGCCATCTCCGACCACGGCACGCCCTGGAGCAGGTGCGCCCGGCGCAGGACGTCGGCGAGATAGGCCGCCTCCACCGCGGCGGACCCGAAGACGTGCACCTCCGCCGTGCCGGGGTCGGTGGCCCCGCCGGCGACGAGACGACGGTGCTCCCACGGCCCGGGCAGCCCGTCGGCCACCCGGCGGGTGATGCGCAGCAGCTCGTCGCCCGACCGGCGGCAGACCCCGAGCGACACCCGCCCGGCGGCCCGCCCGTCGGTGTGCCGGAACCGCTCGGTGAACTCGACGATGCCGCGAGGCTCGGCCCCACGGAAGGCGTAGATGGCCTGATCGGGGTCTCCGACGGCGACGAGGTTCCCCCCTCCCCCGGCGAGCAGCGCGAGCAGCTCCACCTGGGCGGGGTCGGTGTCCTGGTACTCGTCGACGAAGAGCCAGCGGGCCCGCTCCCGTTCCTGGCGCAGCAGCTCGGGGTCGTCCTCGAGCTCCGCGATCGCGGCGCGCACCAGCTCGGCGGGGTCGTAGCCCGACGCGTCGCCGCGGCTGACCGTGGCGAACGTCGTCACGTTCTCGTACTGCTCCTGGAACGCCGCGGCGAGCACCCAGTGGTCGCGACCGGTCTCCCGGCCCCAGGCCGCCAGCTGCTTCGAGCCGACCCCGCGCTCGGTGGCGCGCATGAGCAGGTCGCGCAGCTCGGTGCGGAAGCCTGCTGTGCCGAGTGCCGGCGCGAGGGCCGCCGGCCAGCGGACGGCACCTTCCTCCTCCGCGTCGCCGCGGAGCAGCTCGGCCACGACGGCGTCCTGCTCCGCGGAGGTGAGCAGGCGGGGCGGGGCGTCGCCACGGAGCAGCGCGGCGCGGCGGAGGACGCCGTAGGCGTAGGAGTGGAACGTGCGGGCCAGCGGCTCGCGGATGGTGCGGGCGACGCGTCCGGTGATGCGGGTGCGGAGCTCGGCGGCCGCCTTGCGGCTGAAGGTCAGGACGAGGATCTGCTCGGGGTCGATGCCCGCCTCGATGCGTGCGGCGACGGCCTCGACGATCGTCGTCGTCTTGCCCGTACCGGGGCCGGCGAGGACCAGCAGCGGGCCGGACCCGTGGTCGACGACGGCCTGCTGGGTGGGGTCGAGCTGCGGGGCCGAGAGCCGTGCAGCCTCACCGACGACGAGCCGGTAGACCGGCGCCGTTCCCCCCTGTGCCACCCCCCGATGGAATCACGGCGGACCGACACTTCGGGTGCGGCTGGTACGAGTGGGAGCAGCGCCTCAGATCAGGGCGAGGGCCGCCTCGACCTGGACGGCCTCGAGCATCAGGTCGGCTGCGGTCGTCAGCCAGCCGGCGACCTGCAGCAACGGCCACTCGCCCTCGTTGTCCAGGGACGCCGTCGCTGCGACGAGCGCGGCCTGGGCCACGGCACTGCACGCGATGTTGTTCATGCCCTGGTAGTCGGCATCCGCGGCGCCGGGCTGTAGGTCACGCCCGGAATTGGTCCGCACGGGGCAGCCGGATACGCGCCCGCAACGCAGCCGATCACCCCGGGACATCGCGGAGCCACAGCACGAGCGTGCCGGGCCGGCCGGAGGGGTCGGCCGGCGCGAATCCGAGCCGCTCGTACAGGTGCCGCGCCGGGTTGCCCTCCTCCACGCTCAGGCTGAGCGCACCCAGTGATCGGCGTCGCGCCTCCGTGAGCGCCGCCTCCATCAGCCGCGCACCCAGGCCGGCGCCCCGGTAGCCGGGGAGCACGCACACGCTCAGCTCGGGGACGTCGGCACGGACGAAGCCGTAGCCCGGGGCGTCCGCCGGGAACGTCGTCGCCCAGACCACACCGGTGGGCTCTGACCCGATGGTCGACACGAACCCGAAGTCGGGGACCGATCGGTAGTAGGCAGCCAGGTGCGGATCGTCGTCCACCTGGGCAAGGGTGAAGCGCTGCCGGCACCAGTTCACGTTCAGCCACGTCGCGACGCGGCGCAGGAAGGTGTCGGACACCTGCAGAGGCCTCATGGCCAGCGGACCTCGGACAGCACCACGCGCCCGTCCCGCATGGGCACGCCCTCGGCGGCCAGCAGCTCCAGCTGCCGCACGCGGACCGGCTCCGCGACCGTCCCGTCGGCACGGACGACGCGGTACCAGGCCACCGCACCCCCGCCGGAGGACAGCGCCCGCGCGACCCGGCGGGGACCGATGCCGATCAGCTCCCCGATCGCGCCGTAGGTGGTCACCCGGCCGGGCGGGATCCGGTCGACGACGTCGAACACCGCCTCGTCGACGTCGGCGGGGTCGGGTGTCACCCGACGATCATGGCAAGCGATGTCCCTGAGGCGGCCAGAACCGGGGCCGGAATCTCCGGCGGAGGGGCAGCGTCCGCGGGAGCGACGGCTCAGCCCCGACGACCGAACCGGGCCAGCAGCCGGGTCTGCGGCGGCGCGGAGGCCGGCACGTCCAGCGCCGGGTCGATGATCCCGGGGATCCCGTCCACCGGCAGCCGCTCGGCGTAGACGAGACCGGCGGTCACCAGCTCGCCGTCCAGGACGACGTCGCCGTCGGTGGCCCGGGCGAGGTCCCAGGCGTGCACGGTGAGGTCCGCCGTCATCTCGAAGATGTAGTCGGTGGCCGGGGTCGGGCCGCGGGAGAGGTGCACGGTGCGCACCAGGGCGTCGTCCTCGGCGAAGGCGGAGAGCGAGCCGTCGGCGGCGGTCTCCCAGCCGGCGACCGGGTCGTCGCCGAGCAGGTCGTCGGTGCCGTCGGGGAAGCGGCCCTCGATGAGGTCGACCGGTTCCCCGGCCAGCAGCGGCGGCACCCACAGCTGCTCGGTCACCAGGTGCGCGACGAGGTCGGCGACGGTCCACCCGGGGAGCGACTCGTCGTCCCACTGACCAGGCTCCACGGCGTCGACCCGGTCGGTGAACTGGTTCTGGGCGCGCTGGAAGAGCTCGAGCAGCTCCACGGGCGAGAAGTCAGCCATGCGGGACAGTCAACATGCCGAGGGCCTGGCCCGCTCCCGGGGCGGGGAAGCGGAACCAGGCCCTCGGATCCTGCGGTCGACAGGCCGGCCACGCAGCATGTCGACAGTTCGTGGCGTCAGTAGGTGGGGAGCGCCTTGTCGATGCGGGTCGCCCACGCGGTGACGCCGCCCTGGACGTGCACGGCGTCCTTGAAGCCGGCGTTCTTGACCGCGGCCAGTGCCTCGGCCGAGCGCACACCCGTCTTGCAGTGGATGACGATCGGCTTGTCGTTGGGCAGCTGGGACAGGGCCCGGCCGGAGAGGATCTCGTCCTTGGGGATCAGCTTCGCGCCGGGGATGGAGACGATCTCGTACTCGTTCGGCTCCCGGACGTCGATCAGCTCGAAGTCCTTGCCGGCGTCCATCATGTCCTTGAGCTCGTCGACGGTGATCGTCGAGCCGGCCGCCGCCTCCTGGGCCTCGACCGAGACGACGCCGCAGAAGGCCTCGTAGTCGATGAGCCCGGTGATCGGCTCGCCCTCGGGGTCCTTGCGCACCTTGATCTCGCGGAACGTCATCTCGAGGGCGTCGTAGACCATGAGCCGGCCGAGCAGCGTGTCACCGATGCCGGTGATCAGCTTGACCGCCTCGGTGGCCTGGATGGCGCCGACCGTCGCGCAGAGCACGCCGAGCACGCCACCCTCGGCGCAGCTGGGGACCATCCCGGGCGGCGGGGGCACCGGGTACAGGTCGCGGTAGTTCGGGCCGTGCTCGTTCCAGAAGACCGAGACCTGCCCGTCGAAGCGGTAGATCGAGCCCCAGACGTAGGGCTTGTTCAGCAGCACGCACGCGTCGTTGACCAGGTAGCGCGTGGCGAAGTTGTCGGTGCCGTCGACGATGAGGTCGTAGTCGGCGAAGATCTCCAGCACGTTCTCGCTGTCCAGGCGCGTCTCGTGCAGCCGGACGTCGATCAGCGGGTTGATCTCCTTGATCGAGTCGCGCGCGCTCTCGGCCTTCGACCGGCCGACGTCGGACTGCCCGTGGATGATCTGGCGCTGCAGGTTGGACTCGTCGACGGTGTCGAACTCGACGATGCCGAGCGTGCCGACGCCGGCCGCGGCCAAGTACATGAGCACGGGCGAGCCGAGGCCGCCGGCGCCGACGGCGAGCACCTTGGCGTTCTTCAGTCGCTTCTGCCCGTCCATCCCGACGTCGGGGATGATCAGGTGGCGGCTGTAGCGGCGGACCTCCTCGATCGAGAGGTCGGCGGCGGGCTCCACCAGGGGTGGCAGGGACACGAGTTGCTCCTCAGTTCCTCGACAACGGCCCCAGGGACCGGCGTTCATGCGGACAACAGCGTGGCACGCAGCGGGATTCCCCCGGTCCGGCACCCGGTTCTGTCGTACCCCTCCTCCAGGCTCCGGGCTGCTCGCCGTCGGGGCGGGCCCCTGGGACCGCGAGGAGGCGACGTGCCGGATCGGCGCCCGCACATCGGTGTGGCCACCTGCCGTCTGGCACCCGATCTCGACGAGGACGGGCCCCTGCTGCTCGACGCGCTGGCGGCAGCCGGCGCCGACAGCAGCGTCGGTCTCTGGGACGACGACGCCGTCGACTGGGGGTCCTTCGACACCGTGCTCGTCCGCAGCACCTGGGACTACCCCGTCGCGTCGCGACGAGTTCCTCGCCTGGTCGCAGCGGTGCCGCCGGCTCACGAACCCGGCTGACGTCCTCGCCTGGAACACGAACAAGCGCTACCTCGACGACCTGTCCCGAGCGGGGGTCGCCACCGTTCCCACCGCCTTCATCGGGCCGGGGGACGCCGTCCCACGCGGATGGGGCGCCGGCGGCGACGTCGTCGTCAAGCCGGCGGTGAGCGGCAGCGCCGCGGACACCGGACGGTTCCGCCGTCCGGACGAGCCGGCCGCGGCGGAGCTCGTAGCAGCCCTGCACGCTCAGGGCCGGACGGCGATGGTCCAGCCGTACCTCGCGGGCATCGACACCGAGGGCGAGACGAGTCTGGTCTTCCTGGGCGGCCGCTTCTCGCACGCCGTCCGCCGTGAACCCCTGCTCGCCGGGAGCGGAGTGCGCCGGCCCGTCGTGGTGGCGGACGTGCTCGCCACGGTCCGCGCTGTCGAACCGACCGGCGAGCAGCTGTCCCTGGCGGAGCGGACGCTGGACGCCGTCCCCGGCGGCCCGGGGCGGCTCGGTTACGCCCGCGTCGACGTCATCCCGGGCCCGGACGGGCCGGTGCTGCTGGAACTCGAGGCGACCGACTGCTTCCTGTTCCTGGCCTTCGCCTCGCCGGCTGCCCGGATGCGTCTGGCCGAGCACGTGCTGCGGCCGGTCACGGGCACCCGCCCGAGCTGACCCGCGGTCGGATGCCGCTCAGGGATAGGGCCAGGCGTTCTTCTGGCAGCCGTCCAGGCCGAGGGTCTGCTGCTGCATCACCGGCGCCGGCTGGCCGGCGCCCGGGCAGTCCAGGTGGCCGTTGCCGAACACGTGGCCGACCTCGTGGTTGACGACGTAGAGGCGGTAGGTCGCGACGTCGCCCTCGTAGTCGGGAACGGCGGTGGCCCAGCGCGCGAGGTTGATGACGGCGCGCTCCCCGTAGCGGCAGGAGGTGTAGCCGCCGGTCCCGACGCCGGGGCAGTACCTCTCCATGCTGCCCGGGCTGACCAGGCTCACCTTGAAGTCGAACGCGCCGGCCTGCGCCTCGGCGACGCCCACGCGCTGGAAGGAGCGCTGCCCGCCGTTGCCCCACGAGCGGGGGTCGCCCAGCGTGGCCTCGACCGCCTGCGCAAAGCCCGCGCCGTCCACCCCGATGCCGTCCTCGACCTCGACGATGAAGCGGTTGAGGGGTCCGGCGCCGTAGACCCCCGAGCTGCCGTCCACGACCGAGAGCGATCCCGCTCCCTCCTCCACGTAGCTCTCCACGCCGACGGTGGGCGCCGGCTCGGTGGGGTCGACGTCACCCTCGGCCGGCGCGGGAGGAGCAGCCTCCGCGACCGGCGGTGCCGTCGACCGTGCCGCCGTCGTGGCCGAGGCGGCTCCGGTGGTCCCCGTCGGCACCCGGGGTGTGGTGAGGGCGAGGTCCACGAGCACCGCGATGGTGGCGAGGGTCAGGATCGGGATCGCGTAGGCCCGCCATCCGTAGCGCTGCACGAAGGTCGCGAGGCGCCCTCGCGACTGCGCGGACGTGCGGCCGCGCAGCGGCTCGGGGACGTCGGTCCGGGCGACGAGCGGGGCCGGCCGGTCGGCGGTGCGCACCGCCGGGCCACGGGGAGGGACCGTGCGTGCCGACGACGGGAGCGGGGTCCGGGCGCGGGCACGGCGGTCCGCACCGGGGCGACCGCCCGGAGGACGGCCGTCACCGGAGCGTCCTCCTCCTGGCGGCACTCGTGCTCCTCGTCCGTCCTGCGGCCTCAGCGGCTCAGCGTCTCACGCTCCGTGGCGTGTCGACAGCAGCGTGCGGCTCACGGCACGCCGCCGTCTCCTCCACCATCCCCAGCACGGCCCGGGCCGTCTCCTCCGGCGCCTCCAGCATGGCCACGTGACCCACCCGGTCCAGGATCGCCAGCCGGGCGTCGGGGACGACGGACGCCAGCCGTGGGGCCATCGAGGGGTCGACCAGCTTGTCGCGAGCCCCCCACAGCACGAGCGTCGGCGCCTGCAGCGTGCGCGCGGCCCGCCAGGCGTTCGCCGCCCCCACGCGCAGGTAGGACGTGATCAGCCCCCGCATGCTGCGGGTCAGCGCGTGGTCGGCCCACGGCTGCTCGGAGCGCTCGCGCATCTCCTGGACCGCCTGCTCCACGCGCTCCGGCGGCACCCTGCCCGGTTCGCCGAAGCACATGCGGATCATCGCCCGGACGCTCTCCTCCGGCGTGATGCCACCCATCCTCCGGGCGGCCAGCGAGGGGATGCCGGGCACGAGGAGGAGCAGCAGCGCGCGGCTGAACGCGGGCGGCACCCGGTAGACCGGCATGGCCGGCGACACCAGCGTGAGGGTGGCCACCAGGTCGGGACGACGCGAGGCGACGAGCAGGCTGGCCAGCCCGCCCAGGGAGTTGCCGAGCAGGTGCACCGGCCGTCCCTGGGCCGGTCCGGGCTGGGCGATGACGTGCTCCAGGACGTCGATCACCGCCCGGACGTGGCCGCGGATCGAGTACCGGCCGCGCGGCGGCGGTTGCGATCGGCCGAACCCCGGGAGGTCGAGCGCCCAGCCGTCGAAGCGGACCGAGAGCAGCGCCGCGAGGTCGGTCCAGTTCGTCGACGCGCCGCCCAGCCCGTGGACGTAGAGGGCCCGCTCCCGCGGTGCCTCGTCGTCGGGCCCGTCGATGGGCCCGGTCCACGGGGTGGTGCGCACGAAGACCTCGCCACCGCGCACGGGCAGCGGCCCGCCCGGCCAGGGCGGGACCAGGGACGTGAGCTGGGGCAACGGGGTGGCCGACGGGCGTGCGGCCGGGACATCGGCCGCCGCGACGTCGGGCGGAGGGGCCTCGGACATCACATCGACGGTAATCCCCGGCCGGGCGACGTGCGGCCGGGGAACCCGCCGGTAACATCCCCCGTGCCATGCAGCCGCCCCGTCCCGCCATCGTGAACAGCCGGCGCACGTCCCGGCTACCCCGGGGGGCCCGCCGGCTGCAGCTGCTGCGCGCCGCCCAGGACGTCTTCGTCGCCCAGGGCTTCCACGCCGCGGCGATGGACGACATCGCCGACCGGGCCGGCGTCAGCAAGCCGGTGCTGTACCAGCACTTCCCCGGAAAGCGGGAGCTCTACCTGGCCCTGCTCGAGGAGCACGTCTCCGAGCTGGGCGAGCGGGTCGCCCAGGCGATGGGCGGCACCGATGACAACCGGGCGCGCGTGGACGGCGCCGTCGGGGCGTACTTCGACTTCATCGACGCCGAGGGCGAGGCGTTCCGCCTGGTCTTCGAGTCCGACCTGCGCAACGACGCCGACGTCCGGGCCATCGTCGACCGCGGGACCAGCGTCTGCGTCGAGGCGATCGCCGAGGTGATCGCGGCCGACACCGGCGGCGACCCCGAACGCGCACTGCTGCTGGCGTCCGGACTCACCGGGCTGGCCGAGACCAGCGCACGCTGGTGGCTGCCCCGCAAGGGCACCGTGTCGCGCGACGAGGCGGTGTCACTCATGTCCTCGCTCGCCTGGCGGGGCATCTCCGGCTTCCCGCGCGTCGACGGGGACCAGCGCTGAGAGAACGGCCGGTCGGGCGCCTCGCGTTCGCTGACGGCGCACCGGCGCGCCGGGCCCCCTGGCCCGCGGCTGGGCTAGCGTGGGGGCAGTCGCGAGAACCGAGGAGGCATCGCCCACGTGGAAGTCAAGATCGGCGTCCAGCACTCCCCCCGGGAGCTGGTCATCGACAGCCCCAAGACCCCCGATGAGATCGAGAAGGACATCGCCGCGGCCATGTCCGGCTCGACCAAGGACGGCCTGCTGACCCTGGTCGACGAGCGGGGTCGTCGCGTCGTCGTCCCCGTCGACCGGATCGCCTACGTCGAGATCGCACAGCCCGACCAGCGCCGGGTGGGCTTCATCGCCGGCGCCTGAGGTCCTGAGACGGCCCCGGTGCAGGGGCCCGCGCCGAGCTTGCGAGGCGTGGGGGGCACCGGGGTCCTTTCACAGGTCGACGACGGTCCGCCAGTGCTCCCGAGGGCCGGCGGTCTCGGCCACCAGCTCGGCGTAGAGGGCGGCCACGCGGTCGGGGTGGATCTGCCGGTCCTCCCCCACCAGGCCGCGCACCGTCACCGTGGCCACGTGGATGCCCTCCGGTGCCAGAGCCCTGGCCTGGACCTCGGTGAGCGCGCGCAGCGCCGCCTTCTGCACGCCGAGGCTCGCCATGGAGGTGATCGGCCGGTCGGCCGAGCCACTGCCGGTGACCAGGACCGTCCCCGAGCCGCGCTCCCTCATGCCGGGCAGCACCGCGCGGACCGCCGTCTGCAGACCGACCACCCCTGCCGCGAGGTCGGCCAGCAGGTCGCCGGGGGCCAGCTCCGGGACGGCCGACTGCCGGCCGACGGAGACGTTGTAGAGCAGGACGTCGACCGGGCCGAGCGCCGCGGTGAGCGTGTCGACGGCGGCGGTCAGCGACACCGGGTCCCCCGCCTCGGCCGCCGCCCACTCGGTGCGCACCCCGTCGGCGCGGAGCGCGGTGCCGAGCTCGGCGAGCGCGGCCTCGCGCCGGGCCACCAGCCCCACGGCGTGACCCGCGGCGGCGAAGCGGCGGGCCGTGGCGGCCGAGATGCCCGGTCCCGCGCCGACGACGAGGAAGTGCTGCCGAACGGCCCCGGCGCAGGGGCCCGCGTCGAGCGTGCGAGGCGTGGTGGGCATCGGGGTCCTTCAGGGGTTGAGACCGAGCGCCTTCATGCGCTTGGTGTGTGCACTCGTGATGCGCTCGATGAGGAGCGCCACGCCCCGGATGTCGCCGGTGCCCGCGATGATCAGCTCGGCCAGGCGGTCGTGCTCGGCGATGACCGCCTGCGACTGGCTCATCGCCTCGCCGACGAGCCGGCGGCCCCAGAGGGACAGCCGGCCGGGGACCTTGCGATCGGCCTTGACGGCCGCGCGGACCTCGCGGACGGCGAAGTCCGCGTGGCCGGTGTCGGCGAGCACGTCGAGCACCAGCGCCCGGTCGGGGTCGGGGAGGAACGCGGCGATCTCCCGGTAGAAGTCGGTGGCCAGTCCGTCGCCGACGTAGGCCTTCACCAGACCCTCGAGCCAGGTGCTCGGCCGGGTGCTCTCGTGGAAGGCGTCGAGGGCCGGGACGAACGGCGTCATGGCCACGGCCGGGTCGACACCCAGCTCCGCCAGCCGGTCGGTGAGCTGCACGTGGTGGGTGATCTCCGCCGCGGCCATCCTGGCGAGCGCGGCCCGGCCGGTCAGGGTCGGGGCGAGCCGCGCATCCTCGGCCAGCCGGTCGAACGCGGTGAGCTCCGCGTAGGCGAGGGCGCCCAGCAGATCCACGACGGCACTGCTGTCGACCGGGGTCGTCACACACATCTCCTGGAGCCGCGGGGTCGCCGATGCCGGGCGCAGCAGGTGGCGCAGGTCACCCCCGGAGCGCGGCGCGCAGAGGCTAACCGGTCGCCGCGCTACCATGGGAATCGGTGTACCCCCGGGTGCGCTGTGAATCTGTGCGCTGACAACCGCTGGATGACGCCCGCAACGGGCTGTCTCCCGGGCCTGACGCCCGGTCTGCTGGCCGCGTCGGCGCTGGAACCTCGATCCCGCGACAACCGACCGGGACAGGTCCGACGCGGCGGAATTCCGCGGCCGGAGCCGGTCCCCCCAGCAGACCAGAGGCGAGAGCACTGACCTCCACCGAGAACACCCCCACGTCCCCCAGCACCGACCCCAGCACCGACCCCAGCACCGACGAGGCCACCCAGGCCCCCACCGAAGCGGTCGCCCTCGAGCACGCCGAGACCGGCGCCCCCGCTCCCGAGGAGCTCGTGTCGCAGGTCGAGGAGCTCGGCGGCGCGCCCGTCGCGCCCGACAGCCCGCTGTTCAGCGACTTCGACGTGCACCCCGACGTCATCGCCGCCCTGGCCGAGGTCGGGATCACCCGCACCTTCGCCATCCAGGAGCTGACCCTCCCGCTCGCGCTGGCCGGCCACGACCTCATCGGTCAGGCCCGCACCGGCACCGGCAAGACCCTCGGCTTCGGCGTGCCGATGCTGCAGCGCGTCGTCCCCCCGGCCGAGGGCGGCGACGGTGTCCCGCAGGCGCTGGTCGTCGTCCCCACCCGTGAGCTGTGCGTGCAGGTCTCCCGCGACCTGTCCGCCGCCGGCGCCAAGCGCGGCATCCGCGTGCAGGCCATCTACGGCGGCCGGGCGTTCGAGCCGCAGGTCGAGTCGCTGCAGAAGGGTGTCGAGATCGTCGTCGGCACGCCCGGGCGGCTGCTGGACCTGGCTCAGCGGGGCAGCCTGATCCTGGGCAAGGTGAAGGTGCTCGTCCTCGACGAGGCCGACGAGATGCTCGACCTGGGCTTCCTGCCCGACATCGAGCGCATCCTGGCGATGGTCCCGGACAAGCGGCAGACGATGCTGTTCTCCGCGACGATGCCCGGCCCGATCGTGACGCTGTCGCGGTCGTTCATGACCCAGCCGACGCACATCCGGGCGCACGGCAACGACGAGGGCTCGACCGTCCCGCAGACGACGCAGTTCATCTACCGGGCGCACAACCTGGACAAGCCCGAGCTGCTCTCCCGCGTGCTGCAGTCGCGTGACCGCGGCCTGGTGATGGTCTTCTGCCGCACCAAGCGCACCGCGCAGAAGGTCGCCGACGAGCTCGTCGACCGCGGGTTCGCCGCCGCCGCCGTGCACGGCGACCTCGGCCAGGGCGCCCGCGAGCAGGCACTGCGGGCCTTCCGCAGCGGCAAGGTCGACGTGCTGGTCGCCACCGACGTCGCCGCCCGTGGCATCGACGTCACGGGCGTCAGCCACGTCGTCAACTACCAGTGTCCCGAGGACGAGAAGACCTACGTGCACCGCATCGGCCGCACCGGCCGCGCCGGCAGCACCGGCGTGGCAGTCACGCTCGTCGACTGGGACGACATCCCCCGGTGGCAGCTGATCAACAAGGCGCTGGACCTCGGGTTCACCGACCCGCCGGAGACGTACTCGACGTCGCCGTGGGTCTACACCGACCTCGACGTGCCGACGACCGCGACCGGCCGGCTGCCCCGCTCGCAGCGCACCCGCGAGGGCCTGGACGCCGAGACCCTCGAGGACCTCGGCGAGACCGGCAAGCGCAACCGGCCGGCCCCGTCCGGTGGCCGCGGGGACTCGGGCGGGCGGGGCGACCAGCGTGGCCCCTCCGGCGGACGCCAGGGCGAGCCGTCGACCCGGTCCGGTGACGGCGAGGAAGGCGGCAAGAGCCGTCCGCGTCGCCGTACCCGCGGTACCGGTACGCCGACCGCCGAGGGCGCCGAGGCAGCTCCGGCCGCGGCGTCGGACAGCGCCCCGTCCGAGGGCTCCTCGGGCAAGCCCCGCCGCCGCCGCCGTCGCGGCGGCGCCAACCGTGGTGGTGGCGGCTCCGAGTCCGCCGCCTGATGAAGGACCCCTCTGCCCCCCACCGCTCGCACGCTCGCGGCGGGGCCCTGCAGAGGGGCCGTTCCATTCCGTCCCGTCCGCCGTTGCGGGTCTGGGTCTGGGCGGCGGCCACCGTCGCACTGCTGCTCGTCGCGACCCTGCTGTGGCGGGGCTCCGACGCTGCCGCCACGACGAGCACGACCGCAGCGCCGGCCGACGTCCCCTCGGGGACGCCGGCCGGTGCCGTCTCCGAGGCCTGGGCCGCCGAAGGGACCCTCCTGCCGGGGACCGTCGTCGGTCAGGGCCGGGTGCTCGTGGGGTCGACCCACGGCGTGCAGGCGCGGGACCCGCTCACCGGCGACGAGGTCTGGCGCTACACGCGCTCCAACGCGCGGATGTGCGGGCTCACCGCCACCGACGGCGTCGCGGTCGCCGTGTTCGCCACCGAGGACCGGTGCGACGAGGCGGTCGCCCTCGACGCCGGGACCGGTGTCCGGGTCTGGACCCGCAGCCTCAACCTCGCCGGGGACGCCGTCCTCGACTCCACGTCGGCGATCGTGCTGGCCAGCAATCCCACCGGGGTCATGACACTCGACCCGACCGGCAACAACGTGCGCTGGCGGTACCCCGCTCCCGAGACCTGCCGCCTGCTGGGGGCCGACGCGGGAACCACCGGCGTCGTCGTCCTCGAGCGCTGCGGCGACGCGACCGACGTGACGGTCCGCCTGCTGGACGGCTTCGCGGGTTCGGAGAACTGGAGCCGCTCCCTGCCCGTGGGCGAGGGGGAACCGGTGCAGCTGCTGGGAGCCGACGTCGTGGTGACGGTCCGCGTCGGCGACGAGGTGCAGACCCTGACCGGCCCCGACGGCACCGAGCTGTCGCGGATGCCGCTCCCGGAGGGGACGACGGACGTGCAGCAGGTGACGGCCGGGACGGTGTCGCTGGTGCGCACGGACGCCGTCGTGACCGCGCTGGACACCTCGTCTGGAGCTCCGCTCTGGGACGCACCGGCGGTGGGGCTGCCGGTGACCGCCGCCGGCCCCAAGGACGCCGCCCGCCCGGCCCCCATCCTCCTCCCCGACGAGGACGGGTTCTCCTCCCGCGATCCGCTCACCGGCACCGAACTCGGGCGCTACGCCGTCGAGGGGCCGCCCTCCGGCGGCGCGGCCTCGGCGGTCGGACCGGTCGTGGTGCTGCGCCTGGACGACCGGGTGCTCGCCTACTCCTGACCCGCGGCTGCACGCGTCGCCGCGGCGGGGTTCACTGGGGACCATGGTCCTGCCCGGCGGCCCCGATTACACGGTGCCCCTCGCCATCGCCCCCGACGACCTGCGGCAGCTCGCCGACCACGACGCCGAGCACCGGACGTTCCCCGGCCGCGCCGGGCCGCTGGCCGCGCTCGACACCGGCGGCGAAGCGGTCCGCGGGACCGCCCTGCTCGTCGCCGGGTACACCGGCAGCAAGGAGGACTTCGCGCCCCTGCTGGCCCCGCTGTCCGACGCCGGATACCGCGTCGTGGCGATCGACCAGCGCGGGCAGTACGAGTCACCGGGCCCCGACGACCCCGCCGCCTACTCCGTGCAGGAGCTCGGGCTGGACGTCGTGGCGGTCGCCCGGGTCCTGCGCGCGGAATCCGGCGAGCCGCTGCACCTGGTGGGCCACAGCTTCGGCGGCCTGGTCACCCGTGCCGCCGTCCTGAGCGAGCCGGACCTCTTCACCTCGTTCACGCTGCTCGGGTCCGGCCCCTCGGAGCTGACGGGCCGCCGCGCGGAGCTGCTCGACCACCTCGGCCCGCTGCTGGACGCTGGCGGCGTGCCCCTGGTGCACGAGACGCTCGAGCAGGTGGCGATGACCGATCCCAAGGCGCAGGCCGTGCCGGCGCCGACGCGCGAGTTCTACTCCCGCCGCTTCCTGCGCAACTCCGCGGCGGGGCTGCGCGGGATGGCCGACGCGATGCTCTCCGAGCCGGACCGGGTGGCCGAGCTGGCCGCGGTCGGGCTGCCGCTGCTGGTGGCGCACGGCGAGGCCGACGACGCGTGGCTGCCCTCCGTGCAGGCAGACATGGCGCAGCGGCTCGGTGCCCGCCACGAGGTCATCAACAACTCGATCCACTCCCCCGCCGTCGAGAACCCCCCGCGCACGCTGGAGGTGCTGCTCGACTTCTGGGCCGGCGCCTCGGCATCGTCGTGACCGCGCTCCCGTCGGGCTGGACGGCCGAGGAGGACCGGCTGGGCTTCTTCGGGCCCGACAGCATCAGCTGGCGGATCCATTCCGACCCCTCGTTCTCGGTGGGCGGCCTCCGGGCGCTGCTGCTCCAGGCGCTGCACCCGGTGGCGATGGACGGCGTCGCCCGCTTCTCCGGCGGCTTCCGCGAGGAGCCCTGGCCGCGGCTGATCCGTACCGCCACCTACGTGGACACGCTGACCTTCGGCACCCGCGCCGAGGCGGTCCAGGCGGTCGAGCGCGTGCGCGGCATCCACCGCCGGCTGGGGTCGACCGAGGAGACGACCGGCCGCACCTACCGGGTGGACGACCCGGACCTGCTGCTGTGGGTGCACTGCTGCGAGGTGGACTCGCTGCTCAGCGTCGCCCGCCGCGCCGGGGTGCCGCTCAGCGACGAGGACGCCGACCGGTACGTCGCCGAGCAGGTGACCTCGGCCGAGCTGATCGGCGTCCCGCGTGCAGAGGTACCGGCGTCCGTGGCCGCGCTGGACGAGTACTTCACCACGATCCGCCTCGAGCTCGCCGTCACGCCGGCCGCCCGGGACGCCTACCGGCTCATCACCGTGCCGCCCATGCCGACGTGGGTGCGGTACCTGACGCCGGCCCAGGGCGCCTGGGGCGGGCTGGCGGCGCTGGCCGTCGCGCTCCTGCCGCAGTGGGCACGCCGGATGTACTCGTGGCCCGGGCTGGGGCTGACCGACGCCGCGGCGACGGGGGCGCTTCGGGCGTTCCGGCAGACGACGCTGCGGCTCCCCCAACGCGCCCGCCGGTCTCCGATCGTCTGGGCCGGCTGGGACCGCGTGGCGGAGGCTCCGGCCGCCTAACCGGCGGCGGCGTCGTCCTCCGGCAGGAAGCTCCAGGTCTCCCGGGCCGGGACGGCGGCCTGCCCGGTCGGGCAGCTGGGCCGGAAGTCGCACCAGCCGCACTGCGTGCCGGGAACGGCGGGGAACGCCGCGTCGGGGTCCTCCCCCGCCGCCATCCGCTCCGTGGCGTCGGTGATGTCGACGGCGATGTCCTCCGCGCGCCGGGCGTGGTTGGCCAGTGACCGTTCGGTGTGGTCGAAGGCGGCGACGGTGCCGCTGGGCACGTGGTGCAGCTCCACCCGGCTGCACGGGCGGCGCATGGTCCGGCGGACGGCCAGGACGTAGAGCGCCAGCGCCTGCGAGCCGCAGGCCTCGTCGTCGGTGCAGACGGAGCGGCCGGTCTTGTAGTCGACGACCACCAGCTCGTCCCCGCGCTCGTCGATCCGGTCCACCCGGCCCGACAGCGTCATGCGCTCGGTCATGGTGCTGACGGTCCGTTCCCGCGCCCGTGGCTCCTCGGTCGGATCGAGCCCCGCGACGTAGTCGGTGAGCCAGCCCGCCGCACGGGCCCGCCAGCGGTCGGACTGCTCGGTGTCCCGGAAGCCGGCCGGCGTCCAGTCCGCGTACAGCAGCTGACGGGCCGCGCCGGGTGTGCGCTTCTCGACGGGCAGGTCCCACCACGAGGACAGCACCTTGTGCAGCGCCGTCCCGACCGTGTGGTGCGCGAAACGGGGGCCGCGGGCCGGGGTCGGCCGGTCGACGTTGGCGTACCGATAGCGGCGCGGGCAGTCGGAGAAGTCGGCCAGCGACTTGGGTGAGGCGCGGAGCAGCCGCTTCGGCATACCGGGCAGGAGTGCCTCACCGGCGTCCGACACGTTCCGCATGCCGGCCACGGTAGAGGCCCCTGCCGACGGTCCGTTCTCAGTCCCGGAAGGGCGCGCTCCCCGTGCCGGCGGCGAGGATCGCCTGGAACTGGTCCGGCGCCGTCGTGCAGGCCGCGATGGGGGTCGTCTTGTTGGTGCCGTGGTAGTCGCTGGAGCCGGTCACGATCATCCCGAGGTCGTCGGCGAGGCTCCGCAGGTGCCGCCGCTCGTCCTCGGAGTGGTCCGGATGGTCGACCTCCAGGCCGAGCAGACCGGACTCCACCATGGCCGCGACGGCCTCGTCACCGACGACGCGGCCACGCTTGGTGGCCAGGCCGTGGGCGAAGACGGGAACGCCACCGGCCGCCCGGACGAGGGCGATGCCCTCGCGAACGTCGGTGTCGGCCTTGGTCACGTAGTAGGGGCTGCGGTGGTGCAGCAGGGTGGCGAAGGCGTGGTCGACGGAGTCGGCGGCCCCGGCCTCGACCAGGGCGCGGGCGATGTGCGGGCGACCGACCACGCCGCCCTCGGAACGCTCCACGATCCGGTCCCAGGTGATGCCGTAGCCCGCGTCCGCGAGCGCACGGACGATGCGCTCACCTCGCTCCAGCCGCTCGTCGCGGAGCCGCGCCCGCTCCGCCGCGAACCCCGGGTGGAGCGGGTCGAAGAGGTAGGCGAGGAGGTGGACGCTGATCGGCGGCTGGTCGTCGGGGAACCACCGGCAGGACAGCTCCATGCCGGGGACGACGGTCAGGCCCGCGGGTCGGGCGGCCTCGGCCACCGACCAGCCGGCGGTGGTGTCGTGGTCGGTCAGGGCGACGACGTCGAGACCAGCCGCGCGCGCGGTGGCGAGCAGCTCGGCAGGGGTCTCGGTGCCGTCGGAGACCGAGGAGTGGGTGTGCAGGTCGATCCGCATCGCCGCCCAGCCTCCCGCACTCCGGTGACGAACGCCCGCTGCGGGTCCCGCCGCGCCGGCCGGGGCTCGGGAGTCAGCCCTGGCGCGGCAGGCCCTGGATCGGTTCCGTGTCCTGGCGACCCGCGGCCGGTGTCGGTGTCGGTGGAGGCGGGGGCTCGGGGTTGCCCTCGTCGTCCCCGCTGGCGGCCGCGCCCCCGCCGGAGCCGCCGCCCCAGTCGCTGCTGAACAGCAGGGCGCTGACCCGGCGGTAGAGGACGTCGGCGCCCGGCAGGAAGGTGATCTCCGACAGCGCCTGCTGCTGGCCGGCCGACTCGAACCGGAAGGTTCCGTACCCGAGCAGTTGTCCGAGCAGGGTCTCCTTCCAGGTCAGGTCGGTGATCCGGCGCAGCGGCAACAGGGTCACCGTCCGCACGATGACGCCGGAGGTCAGCAGGACGCGGCGGGTGCTGACGATGAAGTGCCGCATCCACCACTCCCCGACCCGCAGCCCGTAGTAGACGAGCGCGCCCACGATCACCAGGAGCCCGGCGGAGCTGGTCACCCGGTTCTCCGGGTCGAAGAGCAGGAGCCAGACGCCCGCCACGAACACGGGCAGGAACTTGGCGGTCGGCTCGATGAGCACCGCCCAGTGCCGACGGGTGGCGACGACCGCCGTCTCGCCGGGCAGCAGGTACTTCTCGACGTCCTTGCTGGCCCGGGGCGGGAGCTCGAGGGGCGCGGGACCGGTCACGCGGCGGGGCGGGCTAGACGAGCGAGCCGACGAACTGGGCGAGGGAGGACGCCGCGTCGCCGAGCGCCTGCCCGGCGCTGCGCACCAGCTCGGCGGACTGCTCGGGGGCCTGGATGACGTAGAAGACGACGAATGCCACGACCAACCAGGTGACGACCTTCTTGAGGTTCACCGCCACCTCCACGGGTGAGCTCGTGCGGGCAGGCTCGGGTGCTTCGAGCCTGCGGGTACAGGGTCCACCCGGGTGCGGCGGACGGCTTCGTCCCATGGGTAACAGATGCCCCAGCCGTCGCACGGGCGACGCGCCGATCATGAAGCGGACCGGTCGGGTTCCGGGTCACCTGCCCGGGAGCAGGTGCTCGCTCGGCGGCCCCAGCGGAAGGTCGGGGTAGATGCGGTCGCGCAGGTCGAGGAGCTGGAGCTGCTCGGCCAGGAGCCAGGCGGCGCTCATGGGCCACATGACCAGCCACAGCCAGACGCCGTAGGCCTCCCCCACGAAGGCGGCGCGGTCGTCCGTCGTGGGCACGGCCCAGAGCGGGGCGTGCTGCCCGGCCGCCTTGACGTCGACCGAGGACGGGCCCTCGATCACCTCGCCCGGGTCGAGCCCGGGCAGTCCCGCGTACCCGCAGCCGACACCCGTCCCGGGTTCCTCGGCCACCAGCACGAGTTCGGCGGAGCCGCCGAGCGGCGCGGGGCCCGCGCAGTCGACGACGATGGCGCGGGCCCCGGGCTCCCCGCCCCACGCCATCCCGGTGACCGACCAGCCCACCGGCATCGGGTCGGGCACCCACGCGGGGACACGGGCGTCGGCAGTGACCGCCGAAATCGCGTCGTGAGCGACGAGGACCGTGTGGTGCAGGGGTGTGACCGCACCGTGCACGTGGCACCAGGCCTCCGCGGTGGAACCGGGTCGGACGACCAGGGCCTCGCCGCATCGGGGGCAGACCGGCGTGACGCTCATCGGGCATCACCGTCCTGGGACAGCCGGGAATCGTCAAGCCGGTGCGCGGAGGCACGGCGCGCCGGCACCCACTCGATGCGTACCGTGCCGGGCGTGCCCGCCGACGGAGTCCGCGACGGGGACCGATCGGTCGTGGCGTGCGTCGGCGCGGTGGTGCTGGACCCGGCCGGCCGGCTCCTGCTGATCCGCCGCGGCCACGATCCGCACGCGGGCCTGTGGTCCCTCCCCGGAGGGCGGGTCGAGCCCGGCGAGACCCTCGAGCAGGCGGTCCGCCGGGAGGTGCTCGAGGAGACCGGCCTGACGGTGCACGTCGGATACGTCCTCGGGCGGGTCCGCATCCCGGCCGGCGACGTCGTGTACGAGGTCGCGGACCTGAGCTGCACCCTCCATCCGCCGGACCAGCGGGCGGTCGCCGGAGATGACGCCACCGACGTCGTGCTCGCCGACGCGGCCACTCTGCACCGGCTGCCGTGCACGCCGGGCCTGGTGGAGATCCTCCGGGGCTGGGGCGTGCCGGTCTGACCCTCCTCCGTCCCGCGCCGCCCGGAGCTCATGCCGCCGCTCCGGTCAGCGGGGCGTGGGCTCCGGACGACCCGGCTGCTCGCCGCCGCGGGCCTCGCCGTAGGACTGCTTGGGCACCATGACCTTGCGGCGGAAGATGCAGACGACCGTGCCGTCCTGCTTGTAGCCGATCGTCTCGACGTACACCACGCCGCGGTCGTCCTTGGACTTGGACGGCGTCTTGTCGAGGACGGTCGTCTCGCCGTAGATCGTGTCGCCGTGGAACGTGGGGGCCACGTGGCGGAGCGACTCGACCTCCAGGTTGGCGATCGCCTTCCCCGAGACGTCCGGGACGCTCATGCCGAGCAGGAGCGAGTAGATGTAGTTGCCCACGACGACGTTCTTGCCGAAGTCGGTCGTCTTCTCCGCGTAGTTCACGTCCATGTGCAGCGGGTGGTGGTTCATCGTGAGCAGGCAGAACAGGTGGTCGTCGTACTCGGTGACGGTCTTCCCGGGCCAGTGCTTGTAGACGGCCCCGACCTCGAACTCCTCGTAGTACCGACCGAACTGCATCTGCTGGCTCCCGACCTCGGTGAATGAGCCGGGCGTCCGGCGTCGGGGGCTGCCTCCCGCTCGGCAGGCGACCGCCCACCACGACCGGTGACCCGTCTGGACGGGTCGTGATCTTACGGGCGGCCGCCTGCCACGGCTCCGCGTGCCGCCGACCGACGGCACCGCGGGCCGGACAGGCGGCGCGGGAGGACGCCCGGGCTCAGATCAGTGCCCCGATGCGGGCCGCCATGTCGGCCTCGTGCTGCTGGTACGAGGAGGCGACGTTGCCGAGCAGGGTCCCCATCCCGGTCAGCGCGTCGCTGACCCCCTGGGCGGACATCCGCCACTGCTCGTAGAGCTCGCTGAACTGGACGGCCGCCTGGCTGTCGGTCCACCCGTCCAGGACCGAGGTGTTGATGCTGCTGGACAGGCCGGCGTGCCTTCCGGCGGTCTCGGCGGCCTCGGCACGGCACTGCCCCGCCATGGTGTGCAGGGTCGCGATGTCGACCTTCACGGTTCCTCCTCGGGTCCGGGTCCCTCCCGGTCGGAGCGAACGCTAGGTCGTCGGGCGCCGCCCCCTCCGCTTCTGTCCACAGGGCCCCGGTTGTCCACAGAAGCGGCCGCTCCGCCCCGGAGGACCGGCTCTCTCGTCCAGGATCCGGGCGTGACCACCTCACTCCCCGGCAGCGCCGTCGGCACGGTCGCCACCCGGTGCTGGACCCTGTCGGGCGACACGGGGACCGTCGACGTCGAGGTCACCGCGGCGCCCCAGCACCGTCTCCTCGATGTCCTGCCGGTGCTGGGCCGCATGCTCGGGCGGCCCGTCCGGATGCTCTGCGCCGGAGGCGGATGGCTGACCGACGAGACCCCGCTCAGCGATCCGGCACTCGACCACGGCGCCGTCCTGGGCCTGGACCGACAGCTCCCACGTCCGGAGTTCGAAGGTGGGTCCACCGCGCTCGAGCTCCGGGTCATCGGTGGACCCGACGCCGGGCGCTCCGTACCGCTCGGTCAGGGCCGGCACGTCATCGGCCGCGGGGGCGATTGCGCCATCCGGCTGCCCGACCCGGACGTGTCCCGTCGGCACGCAACGGTCCGCGTGGGCGGCGGAGCGGTCACCGTCGCCGATCTCGCGTCCAGCAACGGCAGCCGGCTCGACGACGAGGAGCTCACCGCCGAGCCGCTCGAGTGGTCTGCAGGCGCGGTCCTCCGGTTGGGCGCCAGCGCCCTGACCCTGGCCGGCCAGTCCGTCCCGGCCCCTGTCCCGGGGGCGGGACCCGACGGACGACGGCAGTGGCGGCCGGCACCCCGTTTCCCCCCGGCGGTACCGGACGTGGAGATCCGGTTCCCGCAGCCACCGACCCCGGCTCCTCGGCGCCGCCTGGCCTGGGCGGCGGTCGCCCTGCCGGCCGTCGCCGGCGTGACCATGGCCTGGCTGCTGCACACCCCGACGTTCCTGTTCTTCGCGCTCCTGAGTCCGGTGGTGGCCCTCGGGACCTGGCTCTCGGACCGCTGGTCCGGTCGCCGCAGTGGTCGACGCGAGACCCTCGCCCACGCGCAGGAGGTCGAGGCCGCCGAGGCGCTGCTGGTGGACGCCGTGCGGGCCGACCTCCGGGCTGCCGAGGACGCTCATCCCGACCTGGCCGCACTAGCCGCGGCCGCGCGACGGAGGACGCCTCCGCTGTGGAGCCGCGCCCGGCAGGACGAGGACGCTCTCGCCGTGCGGATCGGCAGCGGCCCGGGCCCCACCCGGGTGATCCGCGTCGAGGCTGAGGGCACACGTGCTCCGGCGTCCGCGCCGCACGTTCCGGTCGTGGCCGACCTCCGCGCGACCGGTGGGCTCGCCGTCGTGGGTCCGCGCGAACGGACGGCAGGGGTGCTCAGGTCCGTGGTGGCACAGCTGTGCACCCTGCACGCCCCAGGAGAGCTCGACGTCGTCCTCGTGACGCCCCTCGACAGGCTGGCTTCATGGCGGTGGACCCGCTGGTTGCCACACCTGGACCGGGACGCGGTGCACCTGCGGCCCGATGCCCCCGCGAGCACCACGCAACCGGACGACGACGAGGTCGCCCATCGCCTCGCCGCCCTCGTAGCGCGGAGACGCGCCATGGTGGCCGGTCCGGCACCGGCACGGCCCGGCTGGCTGCTCGTGGTCGTCGACGGTCCATTGGATGCGCGGAGCGCCGCCACGCTGCGAGCGGGGCGGGACGCGGGGCTGGTGACGGTCACCGTCGCCGACGACGTGGGGGACGTGCAGGTCGAGGTCGACGCGCTCCTCCGGCTGACCGGTGAGACCGGCGACATCGGCGTCCTGACCCGGCGTGGTGCCCCGGACCGCGGTGCGCTGGCCGTCGATCGCCTCCCGGCCGCGCAGGCCGACCGGCTGGCGCGGGATCTCGCAGCGCTGACACCCGCGACCAGCGGGAACACGCTCCCCCGCCACGTCCGGTTGGTCGACATGACCGCCGGCGCCCAGGCGGACGATCTCGTGCAGTGGTCCCGCGACCGGGACCGGCTGGTCGCGACGGTGGGGCGTACGGCGGACGCCCCGGTGCAGGTGGACCTGTGCCGTCAGGGACCGCACGCGCTCGTCGCCGGGACCACCGGTTCGGGCAAGTCGGAGCTGCTCCAGACGCTCATCGCGGGGCTCGCACTGAACCACCCGCCCGACCGCTGCTCGTTCCTGCTCGTCGACTACAAGGGAGGCGCCGCCTTCGCCGAGGCCGCGTCACTGCCGCACACCGTCGGGCTCGTCACCGACCTGGACGGGCAGACCACCGCACGGGCGCTGCGGTCCCTCGGCGCCGAACTCACCCGCCGGGAAGCCGTGCTGGCCGCTCACGGGGTCGCCGACATCGCGTCCCTACCGGCAGCGGCCGACCTGGCCCGTCTCGTCATCGTCGTGGACGAGTTCGCCGGACTCTCGGAGGAGCTGCCGGAGTTCGTCCCGGGCCTGGTGGCGATCGCCCAGCGCGGACGCTCGCTCGGGGTCCACCTGGTGCTCGCCACGCAGCGGCCGAGCGGGGTGGTCTCCCCCGAGATCCGCGCCAACTGCAGCCTCCGGATCTGCCTGCGCACCACCGACGAGGCGGAGTCCCGCGACGTGCTGGGGACGCCAGACGCCGCCCACCTCCCACTCGAGATACCGGGCAGGGCGTGGCTCCGGTCAGGGAGTGCTCCACCGACGGCGCTGCAGGTGGCCCGGGTGGCCGGTCGCCCGGCGGCGCGGAGCGCCGACCGGCCCACGGCGCGGCGCTGGGTCTGGCCCGCGGCATCACCGAGCGAGGAGGACCGACGCCCCGAGGCCGGCGACAGTGATCTGGCCAGGATGTGCCGGGTGCTCGCGGACCACTGCCGGACCGCTGGGGTGCCGACTCCCCACCGCCCATGGCGTCCGCCACTCGCCGACCGCATCACACCGCAGGAGCTCGAGACGGGGCGTGCCGGGTCGCGGCCCGACCTGTTGCCGGTGGCACTCGTCGACCGCCCGGAGCAGCAGTCCCAGGACGTCCTCGAGCTCGATCTCGCCGAGGGCGGCACGTGGCTGGTGGTCGGTGGCCCGCGGAGCGGACGGACCACCCTGCTCCGGACGGTGCTCGGCGAGGCGGCCGGGCGGCTGGGGCCCGACGAGCTCCATGTCCACGTCCTGGAAGCCGGCGCGGGGCCGCTGTCGGCGGCGGCGGACTTGCCGCACACCGGCACGGTCGTGAACGGCGAGGATGCCCTGCGGACCGTCCGACTGGTCGACCGTCTCGCCCAGGAGGTGGCGGCCCGACGGGCGGGGACCGACGCAGACCGCCGCCCACGGATCCTGTTGCTGGTCGACGGTGTCGAGGCCGTCAGCACTCTCCTCGACGAGAGCGACCCGGGCCGGGGCTCCGCGAGCCTGCTGCGGTTGATGCGGGACGGGGGCGCGGCCGGTCTCACCTGCGTCGCCACCGCCGATCGGGCCGTCCCGGGCGGGCGGCTGGCGGCTGTGGCGCAGCAGCGCCTGGTGCTGCCCCTGACCGAGCGGGCCGACTACGCCGTGGCCGGCATCCCCACCGCCAGGGTTCCGGGGCACCGCCCGCCGGGCCGCGCCCTGGTGGGTGAGGACGGCCGGGAATGCCAGATCGCACTGCCCCGGCCGATCGTGCCGGCCCACCCGAGGGGGCGGCCGTTCCCCGAGCCGTTGCGCGTCGTCGAACTGCCCTCCGATCCCCGGCTGCCCCTTCCGGCGCCCCCGAGTCCCGGGAGCCCGCCGGTCCGCGAGGGTCTCGTCCTACCCGTCGGGCCTGGTGGCGACGAGGGCCGTCCGCTGACCGTGGATCTGCACCGCACCGGGGGCCTGCTGGTCACCGGTCCGCCGGGGAGCGGCCGCACGTCCGCGCTCACGGCCTTCGCCCAGCACCTCCAGGCCCTCGGCGCTGCCGTCCTCCTCCTCGGACCGTGGGCACGGAGCCCCGAGGTCGGCCAGTCGGTCCCGGGCGCCGTACTGCTCGACGGAGCAGATACTGCGGGAGTCGACCGGTGGCTCAGCGATCTCGCCGGGCGCCGGGGGGTCGTCGTGGCCGACGACGTCGGGGCACCCGCCCAGGCGCCCGCTCTTCTCCTCCCGGCCCTCGGTAGCGCCGGGCTGCCGCTCATCGCGGCAGCGCACGCCGGACAGCTGTCCTCTCACTACCAGGGCCCGGTGGCGGTGTTGCGTCGCGGCCGGTCCGGCCTCCTGCTGTGCCCGGGACCCGGCGACGCGGAAGTCCTGGGCGTCCGGCTCCCCCGCACGCCGGTGCCGCAGCGCCCGGGCAGCGGCTGGCTGGTCAGCGGCACCGCGCTGCAACGGGTGCAGGTCGCCCGGCGCCGCCCGTCTCCACCGGCGGAGGACGACCGCCAGGCGGAGGGTCACAGCAGCTCGAGCGCCGAGCCCATCTCCTGCCGCGCGTACCAGGCCAGCTCGTGACCCTCGGCCTGGTCCACGACGAACTGCGCGTCCTCGCTGCCCATGTCGGCCTCCAGCACCACGTTCACGGCGGCCCGGACGTCGTCCTCCGCGTCGGCACCGTCGATGTGCGCACTGGCCACCGCGGACACGTCGACCGCCGTCTCGATCCTGACCGCTCCACGATCGGTGTCCGGGTCGTCGATCGGCTGCACGGCGGCGTCCGGGACGTCCGCGGCCACCACCACGCGGCGCCGCGCCGCGGTCGGATCGATGTCGACGAGTCGCAGGCTGGCACGGGCCGCGGCGAGGAGCGCCGCGTACTCGAGCTCCTCCTCGTCCGCCTCGGCATCGCTGACCTCGTAGAACTGCCGCAGCTGAGGCGTCACCGCGAAGGCCGTGTGCGGCCCGGGCAGGGTGCCCTCGTCCACCAGCGTCCGCAGGACCGTGGTGGTGGCAGGCAGGTACACGCGCACCCGGGTCGCTCCCTTCGTCGGAAAGAGCGACCGTATCCCGCGGCGTCGCTCAGCCGGCCGCCTCCACGAGCTCGGCGACCTCCTGCTCGACCAGATCGGCCAGGACGTCGACGTCCCCCACCCCGTCCCTGTCGGCGTTGAAGCCGAAGTAGACCCGGCCGTCGTAGCTCGTCATCCCGATGGAGAGCCCCTGCCCACGGGCGAGCGGGACCACCGGGAACACCTCGAGCATCCGGCTGCCCGCCGCGTACAGCGGGACCTGCGGACCGGGCACGTTGGTGACCACGAGGTTGAACAGCCGGCGCGACAGCCCCCGCGCGGCACGGGCTCCCAGCGCGTGCAGCGTCGGGGGCGCGAACCCGGTAAGCGCGATCAGGCTGTCGGCACCCACCGACTGCCCGTGCAGGGCGACCCCCCGCATCGCGTAGCTGAGCCTGGTGAGCCGGACCCGCGGGTTGGGCTCACCGACCGGGAGGTCCACGAGGTAGGAGGACACCCGGTTGCCGGCCTGCGCGTCCTCGTCCTTCACCGACACCGGCACGAGAGCCCGCACCGACGTCCCGGCCACCACCGGCTCGCCGCGCGAGAGCAACCACTCCCGCAGTGCCCCTGTCACGACCGTCAGCAGGACGTCGTTCACCGTCCCGCCGTGCGCCTTCCGGATCCGCTTGAGGTCCTCGAGCTCCGCACGCGCGACCGCGACCCGCCGCTGCCGCCCGACCGACGCGTTCAACGGGCTGGTGGGCGCCGACATGATGGTCTTCCGAGCCGTGCGCAGCAGCCCTCCGGCCACCCCGGTGAGACGAGCGGCGGTGGATCGGACATCGGTCACCGCGCCCCGCACCGTGTCCACGACGGCCGAGGGACGGCGCACGTACTCGTCGAGCGCCTCCCACACCAACTCGGCGGCGCCGGGCGCACGCTGGGGCCGCCACGGCTCGGCGGCCGGCGTAGGAGCGGCCGGGTCGACGTCGAGCAGCACCTGGCCGATGTCCAGCGCACCCAGCCCGTCGACCAGCGCGGGGTGGGTCTTCGTGACGACCGCGACCCGGCCGTCGGAGAGCCCCTCGACGAGGTACGCCTCCCACAGGGGGCGCCGACGGTCCAGCGGCCGTGAGGTCAGCCGGGAGACCAGGTCCAGCAACTGGTTCTCGGTGCCCGGACGGGGCAGCCCGGACCGACGGACGTGGTAGGCGATGTCGAAGTCGGCGTCGTCCACCCACACCGGGTTGGCGAGCTGGCCCGGAACCTCCATCACCCGCTGGCGGTAGCGAGGGACGAGGGACAGCCGCGCCTCGATCAGGTCGGCCAGGGCGTCCACTCCGCCGGGCGGTCGCTCGAGGATGAGCACACCGCCCACGTGCATCGGGGTGTCCGGTTCCTCCAGGTAGATGAAGGACGCGTCCAGTCCGGTCAGCCGCTCGACCATCGGTCTCCTCACGGTCAGTGGCCCACGCTACGACGGCACGGGGATACCGCTCACCTCGAGGATCGCGCAGCCACCCGGTCGCGCCGTCGGCCCCGTCGGGCCGAGGGCAGCTGGACCCCGGCCACCGCTGCGGCCAGTGCCTGCAGCTCGACCCGCAGAGGAGAGGCCCCGGCCACCTCCGCGAGCGTGCGTCCCGACGCCAGAGCGGCGTCCGTGGCCCGGCGGTCCGCGGGAAGGAAGAACCGCACCTCGCGGCCTGCGAAGCGCTCGAGCGCCTCCCCGATCTCCCGGCGTGGGTCGCCGGGTACCGGTCCGCGCCGGACCTGGTTGACCACGAGCACCGGGTCGACACCGGGAAGCACGTCCCGGAGTTCTCCGAGGGACCGGATGCTGCGCTGGAGGGCCACCGGGTCGGCGCCGCTGACGCACACGACGGTGTCGGCCGCCTCCAGCACCGCCAGCGTGGCTCCGTTGCGCCGGGGAGCGACAGTGTCGAAGGAGAGCTCCTCGTCATCCTCGAGGCTGAACGCGCAGTCGACCACCGTCACGTCGGCCAGGCGCCGCGCCTCCTCGAGCACCGCAGTCACGGCCCGCGGACGCAGTTCCGGCCAGCGATCGGCTCGCGCCAGCCCGGTGAGCACCCGCAGCTGGGGACGGACCGCCCACGCCAGCCGGACCAGTCCGGCGGCGTCCAGGGTGCCGCTCGCCGCCAGCCGGGCCGCGCCCGCCAGCCCCGGCGACTCGTCGAGCAGCCCGAGCAGCTGGGCCACGACCCCGCCGTAGACGTCGGCGTCCACGAGCAGCGTGGAGACGTCGAGACGGGACAGCTCGTCGGCGATCCCGACCGCGACCGTGGTCCGGCCGGGTGCCCCGGTGGGCCCCCACACGGCGATCACCCGTCCCCGCCCGGCCGGCCGGGACCCGGGGAGCTCCGCACCCCCCAGCACCGGCAGCGCGGCACGCGGGTCGGCGACGTCCCGGATCGCCGACGACGTGCCCGCGACCGCTTCCCGCAACGCCCGGGCGATCGCGTCCGGGTCTGCGTCGGCAGGGAGCACCTGGAGCACGCCCAGCTGTCGCAGCCGCTCGGCGGCCCGCTCGTCGCCCGGCTCCACCAGACCGACGACCGCCACGCCGGCCGCCTCCAGCCGCGCGACCGCGTCGCTGTCGAGCCGCCGGAGCTCGGCCGAGAGGAGGGCAGCCTGTCCGGTCCCGGTCGCCGCCACGGCGAGCAGCTCGGACACGTCCACGCAGCGCCGGACCACCGTCACCCCGTGGTCGTCGCGGTCGAGCGCGCCGACGAGCTCGGACTCCCATGCGGCGCCCGTCACCGCCGTGAAGACCTGCAGGGCCATCAGCCGGCAGGTCCCGCCGGTGCGGGCGGGGTGACCCCGTCAACGGGGCTCCCGGTGGCCGGGGCGTCGCCCGCGTCGCCGCGACGTGGCGTCACCGTCCCGGCCGCCACGCCGTCGCCGTCCACCGACTCGTGGACCACGACCACCAGCGGGCGCCCCGCGATCGCAGCGAGCACGTCGGCCGCGTCGTCCGCCGACACGGCCACCACGACCTGCACGGCGGTGGTGGGCGTGGAGAGGACACCCTCCGAGCGCCCCGAGAGTGCCTGGACCGGCGCCCTGGAGACCACGAGGGACACGCTGCCGTCGGCGACCGCTGTCGCGCCGGCGGCCGGATCCGCGACGGCGTAGACGTCGACGAGCTGACCTCGCCGCAGTCCCGGCGGCACGTATCCCGACTGCACCGGCAGGGCGAGCTGCACGAGCTCGTCGCTCTCCTCGAGTGCCGACCGGGGCAGCAGCTCCCCCTCGCGCACCGCGCGCGCCAGGGTCCGCCCCTCCGGCCGGGTGTCGGTGGAGAGGTAGGCGCCGGCGGCGGCATCCAGCCGGACGTCGACGGCGAGCAGGTCGTCGGAGGTGAGCTCGGTCCCCGCTGCCAGGTCACCGGCGACGGCCCACACCGGCACGGTCGCGTCCGCGGCGCTCACGACGCGGGCCCCGAGCAGCACCGAGGTCAGCACGAGCAGGACGCCGAGCACCAGCCGGAGGTCCAGCCAGCGGGGCGGGCGCACCCGACGAGGGGTCGGACCCGGCAGCGCGTCCGTCGCCGCGGACGGGGCGACCGGGGTCCGGACGGCGGTCACTGCACGCTCACCTCTTCCAGCACGTCGTGGCGCTCGACCGCCGGCGATCGAGCGTGTCGCTCTCCTACGTACCGGCATGACGGCGTTCGAGTGCAGATGATGCGTCATGCGCGCGTTGGCGCGCACTCGTCATCCACACGTTCGGGTGTGGAGAACTGGCACCTGTCCCCGAACGGGCTGACAGACTGGCCGCGACCGGACGGAGACGACTGATGCCCACACCCCGATTCCTGACCCTCGACGACGTCGCGGAGATCCTCAACGTCTCGTGGTCGCAGGCGTACGCCCTGGTGCGCCGCAAGGAGCTGATCGCCATCCAGATCGGTGGCCGCGGTCAGTGGCGGGTGGAGGTCGACGAGCTCGAGCGCTTCATCCAGCAGAAGTACGCCGAGGCGCGCGCCGGCACGGTCCCGGCCGAGCCGGCCGCGCCGTCGGAGGCGCCGTCGGAGGCAGTGTCGGAGGCGTAGTCGGCGGAGTAGTCGGAGGAGTAGTCCTCCGGCACCCGTTACCCCGCAGGGCCTCAGCCGAGGCCGGGTAGACCCGTCCGCACCACGGCGACGGCGTCGATGACCACGGCCCGCACCCCTTGGACCGCCTCGCTCCGGCGCGGGGCGTCGCCGGGATGCTCCGCGAGCTCGACGAAGTCGGCCCCGACCCGGTCGAGGGTGCCGGTGAGCGTTCCGCCGTCGTCGAGCACCACCTGGACCGCACTGCGGTCCCGCGCCAGGCCCCGCAGCGCCCACCGCAGGTCCAGTCGGCTGCGTACGGCCCCGGCCGGCTCGGCCGGAGCCGTCCGCCGCCCGAGCCCTCCGACAGCGCGCACGGCGCCGAGCGCGACCAGCAGCTCGCGGCCCTGACCGTCGTCCAGCAGGAACCAGTCGACCCCGTGGTCGACCAGGGTGCCGGTGACCTGCCCGGCCCCTCGGACGGTGATGTGCAGCGGTGAGCCCTGTGCCCCGGCGAGCCGCTCCCTGAGGTGCACCGCCCCGACCTCGGCGCGTGACCGGGACGCCGACTCGGCGCGCTCGGACGCCATCTCCTCGGCCTCGAACTGCGACTGCAGGTCCTCGAACAGCTGCTGCCAACGCATCGCGCACCTCCTTCGTCAACCCTAGATCTACACCAATGCTTGCGTTTGCGTGTGTTTGCTCGCTTTAGTGTGTATCCAGCAATGAGGGAGGCGAGCAATGACGGTGCGACGACTGGCGCTGACCGGAGCGTCCATGGGTGTCGTCGCGGTGGTGCTCGCAGCGCTCACCCCGGAGGCCACCGCGATGACCGGAGCGCTGGCTGCGCCCCAACAAACCGTCGACACCGTCGGCGCGGACGCACTCGTCCTGGCCGCCGCGGGACTCCTCGCCTGGGTGGTGTGGGCATGGGGAGCCCTCGGCCTGGCCCTCACCGCCGCGTCCGCCCTGCCGGGGGCGCTCGGCGGCGCGGCCCTTCTGGCCACGCAGGTGGTCCTGCCGGCCGGGGCCCGGCGCGGTGCGGCACTCGTCCTGGGGCTCGGTCTGGGCGTGGCCGCCCCCCTGACCGGGGTGGCAGTCACCGTCATGGCGCCGCCCGCCGCCGCCGCTCCCGCCGCTCCCGCCGCTCCCGCCGCGCCGGCCGACGCCGTACCGGACTGGCCGCACAGCGCCGCCCCGGCCGTGGCACCGGAGGTCGCGCAGGTGCCCGACTGGCCCGCCGACCTCGCCGTCCCCGCGACCGACGGATCGCACGTGGTCGTGCGGGGCGACTGCCTGTGGCACATCGCCTCGTCGTGGCTCACCACCCGGGCCGGGGCGCCACCGACGGACGTCGAGGTCGCGCAGGCGGTGCGGACGTGGTGGGCGGTCAACGCGGACGTCATCGGTCCCGACCCCGACCTGCTCCTCCCCGGTCAGGTGCTCCGCGCCCCCGAGGGGTCATGAGCCCGCGCGTCACCTCCCCGCCGACGACCGCCCACCCGACACCGAGCCAGGGAGTCCCCCGATGACCGCCTCCACCCGCGCACCCGAGCCGCTCGCCCAGGCCGCACCCCGGCCGTTGCGGCTGAGGCTCGTCGCGACACCGCAGCCCCCGCTGGAGGACGAGCGGCTGCCGCTGCGACTCGTCGTCCCGGGCGCCGCCACCCCGCGACCGACGCACCGTCCTGGTCCCCGTCCCCGGGCCGGGCGCGTCGTCGGAGGACCGGACGCGGACTTCGGTCCGTCCTTCTCCACCCGGGCCGATCTCCCCGAGCCCCGCGACACCGGCCGACGCCTGATCGTCTGCGCCCTGGAGGCGCTGACCGGGCGGCGACCGCTCACCCAGGTCCGGTCGATGGTCTCGCTCGGGGTCTTCACCGCACTGAGCCAGGGCCGCCGGCCACGCTGGTGCACCGAGGGCTCCGCCCCCCTGCTCGTCGGCCCCGTGCACGTGTGCGAGCCGGTCGACGGCGTCGCCGAGATCAGCGCCGTCGTCCGTCGGGGCGGCCGGGCGCACGCCGTGGCCGCCCGGCTGGAGGGCATCGACGGGCGCTGGCGCTGCACCGCCCTGCAGATCGGTTGAGGCCCGTCCGGAGGCTCGCCCCGAGCGTGCGAGGGACGGGGTACTTCATCAGCGGCCGGCAGCCCCGTGGCACTGCTTGTACTTCTTGCCCGACCCGCAGGGGCAGGGCGCATTCCGCGGGGTCTCCTTGGTGCCGGAGACCGTCGCCGACTTGGCGGCCTTCGCCTTGCCCGACTCCCCTGCCGAGGCGTCCAGGCTGGGCGCGGAGTAGCTGAGCTGCTCCGGGCTGCGCCGCGGCGCCTCCAGACCCTTCACGTCCAGCTCCGGCCCGGTGCCCGACGGCGCCGGTGCCACCGGGGCGGCAGCAGCCGCAGCCGGCTTGGCAGCTGCCGACCGACGGGCGGTGGGCGTCGCCGCCCCGTTGCCCGCTGCGGCCGGAGCCGGCGCGACAGGAGCCGACGGAGCCGCGGCCGACTGGCCCTGCGCGGCGAGCTTCGCCTCGGCCGCCTGCCGGGCCAGGACCCGGGCGGTGCCCTCCTGAGCGGCGGCGAGCGCCTTGGCCTCGGCCTCGTCCTGCTTGGCCTTGGTCTCGGCGTCCTGCTGCTCCTTGGTCTTCACCTCGAGGTTGAACAGGAAGCCGACGGACTCCTCCTTGATGCCGTCGAGCATCGCCCTGAACATGTCGTAGCCCTCGCGCTGGTACTCCACGACCGGATCGCGGTTGGCCATCGCGCGCAGGTGGATGCCGGCCCGCAGGTAGTCCATCTCGTAGAGGTGCTCGCGCCACTTGCGGTCGAGCACGCTGAGCAGCACCCGCCGCTCGAGCTCCCGGGTGACCTCCGAGCCCAGCGTCGCCTCGCGCTCCTCGTAGGCGCGGTGCACGTCGTCCAGGAGCTCCTGCTTCAGGACCTCGGCCGTCAGCGAGGACTGGTCGCCGTCGCTGACCCGGTCCAGCAGGTCCTGGATCTCCAGGCGCACGGGGTAGAGGGCCTTGAGGCCGGTCCACAGCTGCTCGAGGTCCCAGTCCTCGGCGTAGCCGATCTCGGTCGCGCCGTCGACGTAGGCGCCGATGACGTCGTCGACCATCGACTGGATCTGCACGTGGAGGTCCTCGCCGTCGAGCACCTTGCGGCGCTCGTCGTAGATGACCATGCGCTGGCGGTTGAGGACCTCGTCGTACTTGAGGACGTCCTTGCGGACCTCGAAGTTCTGCTGCTCGACCTGGGTCTGCGCCGAGAGGATCGCCCGGCTGACCATCTTCGACTCGATCGGCTGGTCGTCGGGCACCCGGAGGGTGTTCATCATCGACTCGAGCATCGGGCCGTTGAAGCGGCGCATCAGGTCGTCGCCCAGGGAGAGGTAGAACCGCGACTCCCCCGGGTCGCCCTGACGTCCGGAGCGACCGCGCAGCTGGTTGTCGATCCGCCGGCTCTCGTGCCGCTCGGTGCCCAGCACGTAGAGACCGCCGGCCTCCACGACCTGCTCGTGCTCGGCCTTCACCTGCGCCTTCGCCTCGGCCAGGGCGTCGTCCCAGGCCGCCTCGTACTCCTCCGGCGTCTCCGCGGGCGACAGGCCCCGGGCGCGCAGGTTCTCGTCGGCGATGAACTCCGGGTTCCCGCCCAGCACGATGTCGGTACCGCGACCGGCCATGTTGGTGGCCACGGTGACCGCGCCGAGCCGACCGGCCTGCGCGATGATCGCGGCCTCGCGGGCGTGGTTCTTCGCGTTCAGCACCTCGTGCGGGATGCCCCGCTTGAGCAGGTACTTGGCCAGGATCTCGGACTTCTCGACGCTCGCCGTACCGGCCAGCACCGGCTGACCGGCCTCGTGCCGCTCGGCGATGTCCTCGACGACCGAGTCGAACTTGGCCTTCTCCGTCTTGTAGATGACGTCGGAGCGGTCCTCGCGGACCATCGGCCGGTTCGTCGGGATCGGGACGACGCCCAGCTTGTAGGTCTGGTTGAGCTCGGCGGCCTCGGTCTGGGCCGTACCGGTCATCCCGGACAGCTTCTCGTAGAGCCGGAAGTAGTTCTGCAGCGTGATCGTGGCGAGCGTCTGGTTCTCGTCCTTGATCTGCACCTTCTCCTTGGCCTCGATGGCCTGGTGCATGCCTTCGTTGTACCGGCGGCCGGACAGCACGCGCCCGGTGAACTCGTCGACGATGAGGACCTCGCCGTTGGTGACGATGTACTGCTGGTCCTTGTGGAAGAGCTCCTTGGCCTTCAGCGAGTTGTTCAGGTAGCTGATCAGCGGGGTGTTCGCCGCCTCGTACAGGTTGTCGATGCCGAGCTGGTCCTCGACGAACTCGACGCCCTCCTCGGTGATGGCGACGGTGCGCTTGCCCTCCTCCACCTCGTAGTGGACGTCGCGCTTGAGCATCGGGGCGATCCGGGCGAACTCCCCGTACCACTTGGCGCTGGTCTCGGCGGGGCCGCTGATGATCAGCGGGGTGCGGGCCTCGTCGATGAGGATCGAGTCCACCTCGTCGACGATCGCGAAGTGGTGGCCGCGCTGCACGAGGTCGGCCTTGCTCCACGCCATGTTGTCGCGCAGGTAGTCGAAGCCGAACTCGTTGTTGGTGCCGTGGGTGATGTCGCAGGCGTACTGCTCGCGGCGGACGTCGGGGCGCTGGCCGGAGACGATCGTGCCGACGGTGAGGCCGAGGAAGCGGTGCACCCGGCCCATCCACTCGGCGTCGCGCGAGGCGAGGTAGTCGTTGGTGGTGACGACGTGCACGCCGTCGCCGGCGAGCGCGTTCAGGTAGGCCGGCAGCACGCCGGTCAGCGTCTTGCCCTCGCCGGTCTTCATCTCGGCGATGTTGCCGAGGTGCAGCGCGGCCCCGCCCATGAGCTGGACCCGGTAGTGCCGCTGCCCCAGCGTCCGGGTGGCCGCCTCGCGGACGACGGCGAACGCCTCGGGGAGCAGCGCGTCGAGGGACTCCCCGTCGGCGTACCGCTCCTTGAACTCGTCGGTCTTGGCCCGCAGTTCCGCGTCGCTGAGCGCGCCGGTCTCGTCGGCGTAGGACTCGACCGCATCGGCGATCTTGGACAGACGTCGGACGAGCTTGCCCTCGCCGGCACGGAGAAGCTTCTGGAACACCACGACCCCAGCGTAGGCGGCCCGCGCGCCCGGATCAGCCAGTACGGCCCGGTCGGTCCGTCCGTAACCTTCCCGCGTGCCCCACGATCCCCACGCCCTCGGCCCCGGCCTGCTCGAGCTGCTCACCGAGCGGCACCTGGCCACCCTCACCACGCTGCGCGCCGACGGCACCCCGCACGTGGTCCCGGTCGGCGTCACCTACGACCCGGCGACCGCGACCGCCCGGGTGATCACCTCCGGCACGTCGGCGAAGGCGCGGCACGTCCGCGCGGGGCAGCAGCGCGTGGCGGTCTGCCAGGTGGAGGGCCGGCGGTGGATCACCCTCGAGGGGACGGCGGTTGTGCGCGACGACGCGGCCGCGGTCGCCGACGCCGTCGCCCGCTACGCCGTCCGCTACCGGCAGCCGCGGGAGAACCCGGCCCGCGTGGTCATCGAGATCTCGGTCGACCGCGTGCTGGGGAACGGTTGACACTCCCCTGGTGACCCAGCAGCTCACCGCCCTCGACCTCAGCGGGGTCGACCTCGCCACCGAGTCGATGCGCACGCAGCGCCTTCTCCTGCGCCCGTTCCGCATCGACGACGTCGAGGCCGTCCACCGGGCCTCCCAGGACGAGGACACCCAGCGCTGGATCAGCGCCATCCCCGTGCCGTACACCCGCGAGGACGCGCGCCGGTTCGTCGAGGACATGGCCATGCGCGAGCGCACCGACCGGCTCGGGCTCTCGGTCGTCGTCGAGGACGAGGACGGCTTCGCCGGCACCGCCGGCATCTACCTCCGGCCCGGCCGGCTCGGCCCCGAGATCGGCTACACGGTCGCGCCGTGGGCCCGGGGTCGCGGCTACGCGACGGAGACCGCGCGGGCGCTCGCCGACTGGGGACTCGCCCACGGGGCGCCGCGGGTGCACCTCTACGTCGACGTCCGGAACGATCCCTCGCTGGTCGTGGCCCGGCGGGCGGGGTTCACCCGGGAAGGCGTGGTGCGGGGCTGCCTGGAGTACCGGGACGGGACCCGCGGGGACGCCGCGCTGTTCGGCCGCCTGCCCGGCGACTGAGCGCGCCGGTCGGCTGCGGGTGGGCGGCAGATCCGCCGCCCACCCGCAGCACCGGTCAGACGGGACAGGTCAGACGGGGGAGACGGCCTGTGGCTGGGCCGTTCGGGTGGGGACGGCGCCGTTCTGCGGCACCTCGGTGAGCCGGATGAGGCCGTAGTCGTAGGCGTGCCGGCGGTAGACGACCGTCGGCTGACCGGTGTCGGCGCACTGGAAGAGGAAGAAGTCGTGGCCGACCAGCTCCATCTCGTGCAGCGCCTGGTCGACGGTCATGGGAGTGGCGGGGTGGTGCTTCTCGCGGACGACGCGCCCCGGCAGGTGCTCGTCGAGATCGGTGACGTGCGTCCCCTCGGCGAGCTGACGGTCCAGTTCGAGGGCATCCACGGCGCCCATGTCGGCGACCATGTTCCCGGCCACCCGCACGCTGGCCGGTGTCCGCCGGCCGTGGTGCACCCGGCGACGGTCCGCCGCGCGACGCAGCCGGTTGTCGAGCTTCCCGGTAGCGAGGTCGAGCGCGGCGTAGAAGTCGGGGCCGGCGGCTTCGGCCCGGACGACGGGGCCCTTGCCCCGCAGGGTGATCTCCACGCGCTGGCAGGTGTCGGACTGGCGAGGGTTCTTCTCGTGGAAGAGCTCGACGTCGATGCGGGACAGCTTGGCGTCGAACCGCTCCAGCTGACCGACCTTGTCCTCGACGTGTTGGCGGTAGTGCTCCGGAACCTCGACGTTGCGACCTCGGACCACGATCTCCATGGGACCTCCCGGTTGAGCCGGTTGTAGGTCACTTCGACGCTAGTCCCTGTTCACCTGTCCCGACAGTCGATCGAGAGGGCCGCGGCGGACGATCTGGACCCGTTGGCGGACAACCTGCAGGTCGGGTCGGGAAGGGCCGTCCGGAGGCGTCCGCGGGGTCGTGGCGACGACCGCGGCGAGCAGCGGCGGGCTCCCCGGTGGCAGCCCGGACGCGAGGGCCGCGGCGGCCTCGGTGAGCGTGGCGCCCGTCGTGACGACGTCGTCGACGAGGACCAGCAGGGCACCCGGCGGGGCGATCGCACCGGCGGCCCGCGCGAACGACCCGGCGAGGTTCGCCCGCCGCTGTGCGGTGGACAGCCCCGCGGAGTCCCGCACCCGACCGCGCCGGGCGAGCAGCCGCGCCTCGGTCGCCGGGATCCCTGCGGCACACAGCTCGGTGACGGCCCGGGCGGCCAGCTCCCGCACGTGGTCGCGACCCCGGGAGCGCAGGGCCGCCCGTGAACTGGGCACGGGGACGAGCGCCACGGACCGCCGCGGCCCCGGCACGGCGGAGACGACCGCCGCCACGGCCAGTGCGAGCGCGGCACCCAGCGGAGCGGCCAGCTCGACCCGCCCGCGCTCCTTGAACTCGATGACGACGGGGCGCACCCGACCGGCGTACGCGCCCGCCGCCGCCGTCGGCGGGAAGCCCCACGGGACGCGACGCGGTGCCGCGGTGCAGGGCCGGGCGAGCAGCGCGGCGCACCCGGGACACAGCATCGGGCCGGGGATCCCGCAGCCGGCGCAGGTCCGGGGCAGGACCAGGTCGGCCAGCGCGGCGATCACGGCCCGGCCCACCCCGTCAGCCTGACGCCTGGGCGGCGCCCGCGCGCCGCCCGTCGCCGATATGTGGACGCCGGGCTACAGGGGGTAGAAGGGCGCCGTCCCGGGCAGCGGCTCCTGGCCGCGCACCAGCGTCGCCCAGGTGCCGCCGAAGAGCTGCCAGATGGTCCCCCCGGCGTCCACCAGCGGCTGCCGGTTGGGCGCCGCCGCGATCGACCGCGGCTGGCTGGGCAGTCCGGCCGTGGGCAGCTCGGTCAGCCCCCAGCCGTCGACACCGACGGACCAGGGCACGATCCGGTCCTCCCCCGGGTCCCCGGCCAGGACCAGCAGGCTGCCGCTGTCACGCCACGCGACGTCGACGACGCGGGTCAGGTCCGGCGCGATGGCCCGGAAGTCCCGCAGCGCCACGCTCCCGTCCTCGGCCCTGACCACCGTCCCCACGTAGAGGCCGGAGCCCTCGACGACGAGCGCCGCCCGCGCCCCGTCGGGCGAGAGCCGCAGCACCCGGGTGACGCCGAGCCCCTGGAGCGTCGGCGTCGTCACCGGTTGCGGCGACCCCCCGGCCTGCAGGCGGACGACGGAGGTCCCGTCCCGCACGACCCAGACCTCCGAGCGCGTGGCCGCCGTGCTCGGCGAGCTCAACCGCTCCGCCGTCAGCACGGTGGCCAGCTCCCCGTCGTAGGGGCCGGCCAGCAGCGTGGCCCCACTGGCGTCGGACCGGATGCCGACGAGGAAGGACGGCTCGCCGGTGGCGTCGTCGATCGAGACCGCCGCGTCGCCGAGGCCGTAGGCGGCCTGGCCCGCCGGGCCGGGCGTCGGCTGCCCCGCCGTCACCGTGTACACCCCCCCGGCGTAGAGGTAGTGGCCCGTGGACGCGAGCGGGACGGCCTCGGGGTCGAAACCGGCCCAGTCGCCCCGCGTCTGCACGTCGGGCACGTCGGCGATGTCCACCGGCTCGCCGTCGATGCGGACCTCGACCGAGCGGATGGTGACGTTGCCGAGCTGGGTCAGGGTCCAGACGAGCTGCGCCGAGATGGCCGACAACGCGGGCGACGGCTCCGCCGCCAGCCCCGTGAGGTCCACGACGGCGGCCTGGTCCGCCAGCGTCACGGCGCTGCGCAGGCGGGCGCCGTTGAGCGGGTTCCGCACGCCCGCGGCCAGCGGAGCCGACGGTCCGGCGAGCAGCCGGTCGACGAGCGCCGTCGGCAGGGCCTCGCCGGCGACGACGTAGCGCGGATCGGGCACCAGCCGCTGCCCGGTCTCGTCCAGGAAGTAGACCGCGGCCTCCTCGTAGAGCCGCTGGAAGTCCGGTTCCAGGATGATCAGGCCGTCCGGTGGGTCGGTGATCCGCCACTCGTCCTCGACCTGGACCACGGTGAACTGCCGGGTGAAGGTCGCCGCACCACCGACGACGAAGCTGCCCCGGTCGTCGATCGTCCCCACCGGGTTGGCGGTCACCTCCACCGCACCGGTCTCGGTGGTGACCGTGGCGTAGTCCGGACTGATCACGGTGATGCCGGCCTCGTCGGACCACGTGCGCCCCGCCTCGGGCGCCAGGTGGTCGCGGGCCACCGGATGGCCGGGCCGCACGCTGGCCGCCGCGTCGATGAACGACCGGACGACCTCCTCGGGCGTGGCACCCGGCTCGGGGGGCAGCGGCTCGATGCCGACCACCTCGGCCGGACGGGCCGGCGCCTGGGTGATCTGCACCGTCGACGAGTTCATCGGCACCGTCGAGCAGCCGGACACGAGGAGCGCCAGCGCCAGCACGACGAACCGGCGCACCCCGGTCATACCGGCGTCCCCGGACGCCGGATGAAGGCCGGGCGCAGGGGCAGCGGCGAACTGGTCAGCTCGCCCCCGGCGGTCAGGGGCAGGGTGAGCCGGAACTGCGCACCCGCGCCCTGCTGACCCCAGACCTGCAGCCAGCCGCCGTGCAGCCGGGCGTCCTCCAGGCTGATGGACAGCCCGAGCCCACTGCCGCCCACCGTGCGCACCCGCGACGGATCGGCCCGCCAGAAGCGGTCGAACACGTGCTGGGCATCGGCCGAGCTGAGCCCGACACCCTGGTCGCGCACGGTCACGGCCGCGGCGGTGCGGTTGGCCGCCAGCGTGATCTCGATCGGGCGTCCGGCCCCGTGCTCGATGGCGTTGCCCACGAGGTTGCGCAGGATGCGCTCCACCCGGCGCGCGTCGACCTCGGCGATCACCGCCTCGTCGGGCCGGCTCACCAGGAGCTGCGAGTCGTGCCGCTCGGCGAGCGCCGCCATGCCGTCGACGACCCGCGCGACCAGCGCACCGAGGTCGGCCGGCTCGGAGTCCAGCTCCGCGGCGCCGGCGTCGTAGCGGCTGATCTCCAGCAGGTCGGTGAGCAACCGCTCGAAGCGGTCCAGCTCCGCCCGCAGGAGCTCGGCCGACCGCGCCACGTGCGCCGGGAAGTCGCCGCGGGCCTCGTGCAGGATCTCGGCCGCCATCTGCACCGTCGTCAGGGGCGTGCGCAGTTCGTGGGAGACGTCGGAGGTGAACCGCTGCTGGAGCTGGGAGAGGCCCTCCAGCTGGGTGATCTGCCGCTGCAGGCTGTCGGCCATCGCGTTGAAGCTCGTGGCCAGCCGGGCGAGGTCGTCCTCACCCCGGACCACCATGCGTTCCTCGAGCTGGCCCTCCGCCAGCCGCTGCGCCGTCCCGGCCGCTCGGCGGACCGGGTCGACCACGAGCCGGGTGACCAGCACGCCGATGCCCACGACGAACAGGGTGAGCGCGATCCCGCTGATCACCACCGTGCTGCGGATCAGCGAGAGGCTCTCCGCCTCTTGCTCCAGGGGGAAGGCGTAGTACAGCTCGACCTGCTGAGCACCGTCGGCGTCGCTGGGCACCGCGGCGCCGATGAGCAGGGTCGCCTGCGGCTCACCCGAGAGGTCGGGCACCGCGTGGTACTTCCGCGACTGGCCGCCCGAGGCGACATCGGCCCGCAGGGCCGCGGGCAGCGCGTCCAGGACCGCCCGCCGGCTGTAGGCCGGCCGCTCGATGTCCCCGACGCGGTGGACCATGACCACCTCGAAGTCACCGGCCGCACCGCCCCGCTGCAACAGGGCGGTCACCGTGCGGTCGAGGGTCGAACGGACGCTCGCGGCGTCACCCGGCGCGATCGCGGGCAGCTGGGTCTGGGCGTAGGCGACCCCCGACTGCGCCTGGTCGATGGCCGCCTCCTCCTTGACCGACAGCAGCTGGTCGCGGATCTGGCTGAACAGCACCAGGCTCACGATGATCACGACGGTGCCGGCCACCACCATCGTGATCGCGCCGATGCGCACCTGGAGCGACGACCGCCAGGCGTGCAGCGCCCGGGCCGTCCCGCGCCGCAGGGACGTCTGCAGCCGGCGACGGCCACGGCCGGCGCGCCGCCGCAGGCCCCGGCGGATCCGCCGGGCCTGGCCGCCCGCCGCGCCCCGCCGGTCCGGCCCGGGCGCCGGCGCGGGCGCCTCGGAGCTGCCGGTCGGCAGGGCGGTGCGGGTCACCGCCCCATTGTGCGGGTCGCAGCGGCCATCGCTGTCAGGACGGGCCCGCCTTGTACCCGACGCCACGGACGGTCAGCACGACCTCGGGCTTCTCCGGGTCGCGCTCGATCTTGGCGCGCAGCCGCTGCACGTGGACGTTGACCAGCCGGGTGTCGGCGGCGTGCCGGTAGCCCCACACCTGCTCGAGCAGCAGCTCGCGGGTGAACACCTGCCGGGGCTTGCGGGCCAGCGCGACCAGCAGGTCGAACTCCAGCGGCGTCAGGGCGATCGCGACGCCGTCGCGGGTGACCTGGTGGGCCGGGACGTCGATCTGCACGTCGCCGATGGCCAGGTTCTCCGCCTGCCCGGTCTCGCCGCGGCGCAGCTGTGCCCGGACGCGGGCGACCAGCTCCACCGGCTTGAAGGGCTTGGTCACGTAGTCGTCGGCGCCGGCCTCCAGCCCCTGGACGACGTCGATCGTGTCGCCCTTGGCGGTCAGCATGACGATGGGCACCGTCGACTGGGTGCGGATGTCCTGGCAGATCTGCAGGCCGTTGCGACCGGGCAGCATCAGGTCCAGGAGCACGAGGTCCGGTCGCGTCTGCTGGAAGACACCGACCGCGCGGTTGCCGTCGGAGACGAAGGCGGGCTCGTAGCCCTCGCGCCGCAGCACGATGCCGAGCATCTCGGCGAGGGCGGCGTCGTCGTCGACGACGAGGACACGGCCGCGGCTGGGCCCGTTCTGCGGAGCGGTGGGTGGCACGGCGACCATTCTGCCTGTCTGGCGGGGAAAGCGGCCCACCCGTGAGGGTGAGCCGCTTTCCCCGGTGACCGGATGGAACGGCCCCCTCCCAGGGGCCCGCGCCGAGCGGAGCGAGGCGTGGGGAGGGAGGGGGTCCTCTCAGTAGCGGTAGTGGTCGCTCTTGTAGGGACCCTCGACCGGGACGCCGATGTAGTCGGCCTGCACCTTGCTGAGCTCGGTGAGCTTCACGCCCAGCGCGTCCAGGTGCAGGCGCGCCACGTGCTCGTCGAGCTTCTTCGGCAGCACCGTGACTCCGGGGGTCTGGCCCTCGTAGGCGGCCCGGTTGTTCCACAGCTCGATCTGGGCGAGCGTCTGGTTGGAGAACGACGCGCTCATCACGAAGCTGGGGTGCCCGGTGGCGTTGCCGAGGTTCAGCAGCCGGCCCTCGGAGAGCACGATGATCGTGTGGCCGTCCTCGAACCGCCACTCGTCGACCTGCGGCTTGATCGTCGTCCGGACGACGCCCGGGGTCTTCGCCAGGCCGGCCATGTCGATCTCGTTGTCGAAGTGACCGATGTTGCCGATGATCGCCTGGTGCTTGGTCGAGGCCAGCTGCTCGGCGGAGATGATGTCCTTGTTGCCGGTCGTGGTGATGATGATGTCGGCCTTGCCGATCACCTCGTCCAGCGTGGTCACCTCGTAGCCGTGCATGGCGGCCTGCAGGGCGCAGATGGGGTCGATCTCGGTGATGATCACGCGGGCGCCCTGGCCGCGCAGCGACTCCGCGCAGCCCTTGCCGACGTCGCCGTAGCCGCAGACCACGGCCACCTTGCCGCCGATCATGACGTCGGTGGCGCGGTTGAGACCGTCGATCAGCGAGTGCCGGCAGCCGTAGAGGTTGTCGAACTTGCTCTTGGTGACCGAGTCGTTGACGTTGATCGCCGGGAAGAGCAGGCGGCCGTCACGGGCGAGCTCGTAGAGCCGCATGACGCCGGTGGTGGTCTCCTCGGTGACGCCCTTGATGCCCTGGCCGATGCGGGTCCAGTACTGGCCGTCCTCGGCGAGGGTGCCGCGGAGGGTGTCGAGGATGACCGCGTACTCCTCGGAGTCGGCGTCGGTGGTGTCGGGGACGACGCCGTCGGCCTCGAAGCGGGTGCCGAGGTGGACGAGCAGGGTGGCGTCCCCACCGTCGTCGAGCAGCATGTTCGGGCCGACGACCGCGCCCGACTCGTCGCGGAACTCGAACAGGCGCTGGGTGCACCACCAGTACTCGGGCAGCGACTCGCCCTTCCAGGCGAAGACCGGAACACCGGCGGGCTGCTCGGGGGTGCCCTCGCCGACGACGATCGCCGCGGCGGCGTGGTCCTGGGTGGAGAAGATGTTGCAGGACACCCAGCGGACGTCGGCACCGAGCGCGGTCAGCGTCTCGATGAGGACGGCGGTCTGCACGGTCATGTGCAGCGAGCCGGCCACGCGGGCACCGGCCAGCGGCTGCGCGTCGCCGTACTCGGCGCGCAGCGCCATGAGACCGGGCATCTCGTGCTCGGCGAGCTCGATCTCCTTGCGGCCGAAGCCGGCCAGGGAGAGGTCGGCGACCTTGAAGTCGGCCGAGCCGTCGGGGGTGGTCAGGGTGGTCGGGCGGGTGCCAGTGCTGGCAGTCATGTCGCTCCAGGGTGCGTGCCGGTGCCGTGCGGGCGATGCAGGAGGTGATCGGCGCACGGCAGCGGGCTCTCGGCGGTCGCTGAAAAGAGCGAGCGTGCCGAGGCTTCGGCGGGGCTCGTACCGCCGTCCACGATACGTCGTGACCGGTCCGTGACAAAGCCCCCACACCGACCCCCACACACCGGCCCCAGCACCGACCTCCTCCACGGCACCGCCCCCCGTCGGCGCCGGGCGGGGAGGAGGAGGCGGCGCTCAGGCGAGGTTCGTCGTCGCCCGGTGGACGACGCCCGGGCCGCGTGCGGTGACCGGTGCGCCGGCAGGGACGAAGGCCGACTGCCCCTTGTCCAGCACCACCTCGCCCTCCGGCGAGGTCAGCACGACCGTGCCTTCCGTGCACAGCAGCAGCTGCGGCCCGCCGGTCGTGAGCGTGCCCTCCTGCACACCCAGCTGGCACCGGGTCAGGTCGAAGTCCTCGACCGGCACCGGGTAGCGCAGTCCGCCCGGGCCGAGCACCGGATGGATGACCGGGACCCGCCCGTCGGTGAAGTCCAGCACCTCGATCAGCGCCGCCAGGTCGACGTACTTGCCGGTCAGCCCGCCGCGCAGCACGTTGTCCGAGCTCGCCATGATCTCCACGCCGGCGCCCGAGAGGTAGGCGTGCAGGTTGCCGGCGGGCAGGAACACCGCCTCCCCCGGCGAGAGCTTGAGGTGGTTGCACATCAGCGAGATGACCACGCCCGGGTCACCGGGGTAGGTCTCCGCCAGCGACGCCGCCCACCGGTAGGTGTTGATGAACTCCGGGTCGTGGGCGGCCACGAAGCGGGCCGCGGCCTCGGCGACCGCGCTGACAAGGACCGCACGGTGATCCGGGTTCAGGGCGAGCAGCTGCGGGATGGCCGCGCGCAGCCCGCCGCGGGCCAGGGCCGCGATCGTGGGCTTGAGCTCGGGCACCTGGAGCTTGGCCAGGCAGTGCAGCGACTCCTCGACCGGGCGGAAGCCGCACAAGGCCTCGACGGGGGTCAGCGCCAGCAGCAGCTCCGGCTTGTGGAACGGGTCCTTGAACGTCCGCGTCGCGTCGTCGCGCGGAACGCCCGCGGCCTCCTCGGCGGCGAAGCCGGCCTGCGCCTGCTCCGGCGTGGGATGCGCCTGCAGCGACAGGGGCTTGTCGGCGGCGAGCACCTTCAGCAGGAACGGCAGACGCGAGCCGAACCGCTCGCGGACCTCGGCCCCGAGCAGGAGGTCGGGCTGTTCCTCGATCGCCTTGTCCAGGGAGGTGCCGTTGGACAGCACGCTGGGGGCATCGGGGTGCGCCCCCATCCACAGCTCGGCGTAGGGCTGGTCGGCCGGGCTGGGCTCACCCAGGAGCTCGGGGATCACGGTGCGCGAGCCCCACGGGTAATGACGCACGGTGTTCTGCAGCTGCCACATCGGCGCGACACTATCGCCCACCCGCCCGGCGGGCGGGCGCCGCGCACCACCGGCCCCAGTGGTGGTCTGCGGCAACGCGGCCCCCAGGGCGGCACCGTCGCCGCTGCGCCGCCCGTGCTGTCAGACCGCGGCGCGCACGTCGGGGGCCCCGAGCCGGGCGGCGTCCGCCGTGTGGTCGTCGGGCATCCGCTGGGACTCCCGTTCCGCCTCGACGCGCGCCGTGTAGTGCGCGACCTCGCGGCTGGTCCGCTCCTCGTCCCAGCCGAGCGCCGCAGCCATGAGCCGCGCGACCTGCGGCGCGGACTCCACGCCCCGGTGGTCGGTCTCGATGGACACCCGCGTCCGCCGGGTGAGGACGTCGTCCAGGTGCAGGGCGCCTTCGGCGAGGACGGCGTGCACCACCTCGGCGGACAGGTATCCCGGCGCGCCCTCGAGCGGCCGGGCCAGCGCCGGGTCGGAACGCGCGAGGTCCAGGACGTCGCCGGTGCGGTCACCGTGCCGGCGCAGGAGCCGCGCGACCGTCGACTCGGGTACGCCGCTGCCGTCGGCGAGCTCCGCCGCCCGGTCACGGACGTCGGCCCAGCGGTGCGCGCCCACCAGCGGCAGCCGGGCGGTCCGGGAGGCCGGCGCGCCGGGCAGACCTGCCACCGCCGCGTCGACGGCGTCCTCGGCCATGACCCGGTAGGTCGTGTACTTGCCGCCCGCCACGAGGACCAGGCCGGGGACCGGGGTGATGACGGCGTGCTCGCGGGACAGCCGGCTGGTCTGGTCGGACTCCCCGGCCAGCAGCGGGCGCAGCCCGGCGTAGACACCGAGGATGTCCTCGGGGGTGACCGGACGCACGAGCACCCGGTTGACCTGGTCGAGGATGTAGTCGATGTCCGCGCTGCTGGCCGCGGGGTGGTCGCGGTCGAGCCGCCACGGGGTGTCGGTGGTCCCGATGATCCAGCGCTCGTCGCCCCAGGGGATGACGAACAGGACGCTGGTCGGCGTCCGGAGGATGAGCCCGGAGGGTGTGCCGCCGGCGGTTGCCAGCGCGTCCCCGTCGATGGCCGCGCGGGGCACCACGAGATGGACGCCCTTGGAGGCGCGGACCTTCAGGCTGGGCGCGTCCGCACCGAGCATGGCTCCGACGTCGTCGCTCCAGACGCCGGTCGCGGCCACGACGCTCCGGGCCCGGACCGTGAAGGACGACCCGTCGGTCAGGTCGGCCACGCGGGCGCCGACGACCGGCGAGTCCGGTCCGTCGCCGTCGCCGTCGCGCAGGAGGTCGACGACGCGGGCGCTGGATAGCACCCGGGCGCCGTAGCCGGCAGCCGTGCGGACGACGGCCAGGGTGTGCCGGGCGTCGTCCACCTGCGCGTCCCAGTAGCGGATCGATCCGCGGACGACGTCACCGCGCAGGCCCGGGAACGCCGCGAGCGTCTTCTTCCGCGAGAGGTGCCGGTGGCGCGGGATCTCCCGGCCGCGGGCGAACGCGGCACCGAGCACGTCGTACAGGGCGACGCCCGCGCCGAAGTAGGCGCGCTGCCAGACCGGTGCGGTGAGCGGCAGCAGGAAGGGCAGCGGTGTGACGAGGTGCGGGGCGATGGTCTGCACCAGCCGGGCACGCTCCGACAACGCCTCGTGCACCAGCGGGAACGCGAACTGCTCGAGGTAGCGCAGGCCGCCGTGGATGAGCTTGCTCGACCGGCTCGACGTGCCGGCCGCCCAGTCCCGCGCCTCCACCAGCGCGACGGAGAGCCCGCGGCTGGCGGCGTCGAGCGCCGCCCCGGCACCGGTGACGCCGCCACCGATCACGAGGACGTCGACGACCTCGTCCTCCAGGCGGGCGCGGTCGGCGCGGCGGCGCGCCGGTGACAGCAGCGTGCGGTCGGTCTCCCCCGGGTGCATGACTCCTACTGTCCCCCACCCGCGCCCGGCCCCGTCCGGAGGCTCACGGCGAGCCAGGTGACGTGCTGGAACGGCCCTCCTGCAGGGGCCCGCCGCGAGCGTGCGAGTGGCGGGGGGCAGGGGGGTCCTTCTTCAGTGCGCCTCGGCCGGCTTCTTGCGCCGGTGCACCGTCAGGTTCATGACCAGCACGATCAGGGCGCCGACGACGAGCCCGAGCAGCGCACTGCCGAGGGTGTTCACGATCCAGCCCACGACGCCGCCGACCGCGCCCGTCGCCTCCTTCGCCGCCTCCTCGAGGTGGTGCACGAACTCGTAGATCGGGTGGAAGCCCAGCTCGTCGGTGCCCACCAGGATGATGTGCCCGCCGACCCAGAGCATCGCGGCCGTCCCGACGATCGTCAGGGCGGTCAGCAGCTTCGGCATGCCCTTGACCAGCCCGCGGCCGAAGGCGGCCACCCCCTTGCCCGACCTCTGGGACAGGCTCAGGCCGACGTCGTCCATCTTCACGATGACACCGACGACGCCGTACACCAGCACGGTGATGCCGACCGCGACGACCGCCAGGATGATCGCCCGGGACACGAACGCCTCGGAGGCCACCTCGTTGAGCGAGATGACCATGATCTCCGCCGACAGGATGAAGTCGGTGCGGACGGCACCGGTGACGATGGTCTTCTCGTCCGGGAGCGCCTCCTCCACGGATGCGTGCGCCTCGGCGTGCCCGCTGACCCGGTGCCAGATCTTCTCCGCGCCCTCGTAGCAGAGGTAGGCCCCGCCGATCATGAGGATCGGGGTCAGCAGCCAGGGCAGGAACTGGCTGAGCAGCAGGATCACCGGCAGGATGATGAGCAGCTTGTTGCGCAGGGAGCCCAGCGCGATCTTGCGGATGATCGGCAGCTCGCGTTCGGCGTTCAGCCCGTGCACGTACTGCGGCGTGACGGCCGTGTCGTCGACGACCACCCCGGCGGCCTTGATGCTCGCCCGGCCGGCGGCGGCCCCGATGTCGTCGATCGACGCGGCGGCTGCACGCGCCAGCACCGCCACGTCGTCCAGCAGCGCTACGAGTCCACCCGCCACGTGAGGGTCCTTCCGGTCGTGAGCACCAGCGTGCTGTTCCAGTGATGGTGTCTGTCGGGTCCTGCGGTGCGCGACTGCGCGCCGGCCGTCGGGGTGGACTACCCGGCGAGGGGCGGTCGAACGCGCCGGGGCCGCGCCGGCCGTGTCACGGTCGCCGCGCCCGCTCGTTGTCCACGGCCAGGGCCAGGTAGACGGCGGTGAAGTCGGCCACGGCCAGCTGCCTGGCCAGCCGGGGCAACCGCGCGAACCGGCCGGGCTCGCCGTGCTCGGCCAGCCCGCTCACCGGGACGGTGTGCGTGGCCGCGGTGCGCAGCACCTCGTCCATGGCCGCCGGCGCCGACCGTGGTTCGCGCTCGCCCGCGCCGGGTCCGGGGGCGTCGGTGTCGCGGATGGTGAGGAGCCGCAGCCGGCGACCCGGGTCGTCGGCGCGGTCCCGGAAGAAGTCGTCGGCGTCCCGCGGGGCCAGCGGGCCACCGAGGACCGCGCAGGCGGCGACGCGCTGGTCGGGCAGCCGGAAGGCGCTCGCGGGCAGCCCGGCCAGGGTGGCGAGCTGGTCGACGATCCGGGTGGCGGCCGCGTCGGCCATCGGGCCCTCCGCGGCGATGACCGGCAGCGCGTCCAGCAGCTCCAGGGCCAACGTCTTGGCCGGGTTCACGAAGGAGTCCTGAGCGGGACCGCACTCCATGGCGATCTCGTCGAGGGCGGCTGCGATCGCCTCCGGATCGGCGACGTCCGCGGGGAGGAGGCCGAGCTCCCGGACCAGGAGGAGGAGCGGCGTCAGCAGGGACCACAGCGTGGTGTGCCGGGCCCTCGACGCGGGCAGCGCCACGTACGGCGCCCGGGCAGCGGAGCAGGCTGCGTGCAGCGGCGCCTCCTCCGCCCCGATCCCGACGAGGGACACGCCCCGGCGGGCCGCCTCGTAGGCGGGGGCCACCGCGTAGGCGCCCGCCCCGGTGCGGGTGACGACGACCGCGATGTCGCTCGGCCCCGTCCACACCGGCAGCGTCGGCCCGGGGACGACGTCGACGGTGACGGGGCTGGACGGGCCCAGCAGGGCACGCAGGACCGACGCGGCGACAGCGCCCTCCCGTCGCGCCACGATGACCATTCCGCGGGGGCGCCCGCCCCCCGTGACGCGCTCGAGGCCCGCCTCTGCGGTGAGCCGGGCCGTCTCCCGCACCTGGGCGCCGGCGCCCGCCACCGCGAGCAGCAGATCTCTGGGGTCGCGGGCACGCAGCAGCTCGAGGTCGTCGAGGACCTCCTCGGCGAACTCCGGGGTCACAGGTCTACCGCCATCGGGTCCTCGGCCCTCAGCTCCGGTGCCGGGCCTCGTCCAGCAGCAGCACGGGGATGCCGTCGCGCACGGGGAAGGCCCGGTCGCACGTCGTGCACAACAGCTCGCTCGCCGCCTCGTCGACGGTGAGCGGGCTGTGGTGGGTGTCGGGGCAGGCCAGGATGGCCAGCAGCTCGGGGTCCAGACCCAGCGGACCGCTCGACGTCGCCCCGGTCACGCGCGCACCATGCCCAGGATCTGGTCCCGGAGCTCGGCCATCCGCGGCTCGTCCGGCGCCTCGACGTTGAGCCGCAGCAGCGGCTCGGTGTTGCTCGCCCGCAGGTTGAACCAGGCGCCGTCGGGCAGCTGGACGGTCAGGCCGTCCAGCTCGTCCACGGTGACGCCCTCGTGCGCCTCGAAGGTGGACCGGACCTCCGCCGCCTTCGCCGGGGCGTCGGCGACGGTGGAGTTGATCTCGCCCGACGCGACGTACCGGCTGTAGGCCGCCGTGAGCTCCGAGAGCGGGGCGGACTGCTCCCCCAGCGCTGCCAGCACGTGCATGGCCGCGAGCATCCCCGTGTCGGCCCGCCAGAAGTCCCGGAAGTAGTAGTGCGCGGAGTGCTCGCCGCCGAAGACGGCGTCGGTACGGGCCATCTCCTCCTTGATGAAGGAGTGGCCCACGCGGGTGCGGACGGGCTCTCCCCCGTGCTCGCGCACGATCTCCGGGACCGCCTTCGAGGTGATCAGGTTGTGGATGATCGTCGTCCCGCGGCCCTTGGCCAGCTCGCGGACGGCGACCAGCGCCGTCACCGCCGAGGGACTCACCGGGTCGCCGTTCTCGTCGACGACGAAGACGCGGTCGGCGTCCCCGTCGAAGGCCAGGCCGATGTCGGCCCCGTGCTCGCGGACGGCGGCCTGCAGGTCGACCAGGTTCGCCGGGTCCAGCGGGTTGGCCTCGTGGTTGGGGAAGCTGCCGTCGAGCTCGAAGTACAGCGGCACGATCTCCAGCGGCAGCCCGGAGAGGACCACCGGGACGGTGTGCCCGCCCATGCCGTTCCCGGCGTCGACGACGACCTTCAGCCGGCGGATGCCCGACAGGTCCACGAGCGAGTGCAGGTGTGCCGCGTACCCGGCGAGGACGTCCTGGGAGCTCACCGTCCCGATCCGCTCGGGCTCCCGGTCGTAGCTGTCGCGCTGGGCCCACTCGCGGATCGTGGCCAGGCCCGAGTCCTGGCCGATCGGCGCCGCACCGGCGCGGCACATCTTGATGCCGTTGTACTGGGCGGGGTTGTGGCTGGCGGTGAACATCGCTCCCGGCATGTCCAGCGAGCCGGCCGCGTAGTACAGCAGGTCGGTGGAGCCCAGCCCGGCCTCGATGACGTCCACCCCCCGACTGATCACGCCCTCGGCGAAGGCGCGGGAGAGGGGGATCGAGGACTCGCGCATGTCGTGCGCCGTGACCACGGAGGTCGCGCCGCTGTCGCTGACCACGAACTCGGCGAACGCGGCCCCGATGGCACGGCTGGTCGCCTCGTCCCACTCGTCAGGGACGACCCCGCGGACGTCGTAGGCCTTGATGATCGTCGACAGGTCCGGCAACGCAGCTCACCCTCGTCCTCGCGGCAGTTCGTGCACCCCGGGCGGCACCCGGCCCGCCGACCCTATAAGGACCGCGCTGCTCGCCACCGAGGAAGGACCCCGACCCCTGGTGCTCGCCCGCTCGGGCGAGCCGCCGGACGGTGTCGTCGACGGCACCTCGCGACGGGCTCAGGTGAGGTCGGGCAGGACCCGGAGGTGGCCGCGTCGGGTTCCGCTGCCGTCGTCGGCAGGGTTCCGCGGGGGCTCGGGCCGGGCCGCCTCGCGCACGGCGTCGGCGAGCGCGAGCAGGTCGTCGCCGGTCGGCCCGGCGTCGTCCAGGTCGATCTCGTGCCGGACGACCTCCCAGCCGCGCGGCACGGTCAGCCGCTCGGCGTGGAACTCGCACAGGTCGTAGCTGTGCGGCTCCGAGAAGGTCGCCAGAGGGCCGACAACGGCCGTCGACTCCGCGTACACGTAGGTCAATGTCGCCGCTGCCGGTTGCGCGCAGCCGCTGCGCGAGCAGCGACGTGACTGCCTCACCACCGGTTCCTCACGCATCGCACAGTAATCGCGCAGAGCGATCCATGGGAGCAGGCACACCGGAAATCTGGCCATGGCCGGACGACGGCCGGACAGCCAGCCCCATCCTGCACGATGACCCCGTGGGCACCGACACCGGTCCCGCCTCCTCACCCGGCCGTAGGCTCGCACCGCCATGACCCCGCCCGCACCCGCTCCCCGCCCCCGTCGCACCGCCTCGCGGCGGGACCGGCACGGCCGTGGGCTGCGCGGCCGGCTGGTGCCCGCCGAGGTGCCGCTGGCCCGCTCCAGGGCCGAGCAGTTCGACGATCTGGTCCTCGACGCGGTCGAGGACATCGAGCGCCGCTGGGAGCGGGAGCTCGCCGGCGTCGAGTTCGCGGTCGAGGACGTGCCGTGGGTCGAGCACACCAGCCCCGACGAGGTGGTGCACGACGCCGACGTGCTGGACGACGGCTCGGTGCCCCTGGCCCGGGTGCTGCCCGCCCACCGCGAGGGCGAGCGGGAGGTGCCACCGCGCATCGTCGTCTACCGGCGACCGCTGGAGATCCGGGCGCACGACCGGGAGGATCTCGCCGAACTGGTGCGCGACGTCGTCGTCGACCAGGTGGCCGTCCTCCTCGGCCGCGACCCGGAGGAGATCGACCCCACGGGCTGACGGAGGACCCGTACGGCGGCCCGTGGAGCGGGCAGCTCCATCACGCCGCGGGTCGTCGCCGGGGGTCCTGGGATGCTGACCGCGATGGAGATCCCCGTGACGGCCGGGCCGTGGCTCGTGCTCGGTGTCGTGCTCGGGCTCCTCGTGCCCGTCCTCGCGGTCGCCGTGGGTCTCCTGGGGCGGAGCCGCGGTGCGGACGCACCGCCGCCTGCCCCCGACGAGCCGGAGCAGGACGACCTCCCCGGCTTCCTCGCGTCGCCGCCCGGCTCCGTTCCCGGCCCCGTCGCGCCGGTCGCGGCCTGGCCCCCGCTGAGCAGCCCGCCCGCCGCTCCCCCGCAGCAGGCCGCGCCGGGGCGCGAGGACCGGAGCGGGCTCCGGCTCCTGGCCACCATGGCCGTCGGCGCGCTGCTGCTGATCGGCGCCGCCGCGGCCGTGGCCGCTGTCCGCACGCCGGACCGGCCCGCGGTCGGGACGCCGACCACCGCGGACGACCGCGACCCGGCGCGCAGCAGCGCCCCGGCCCGGTCCAGCGACCTCGCGGCGGACCTCACCTTCGGCGGCGTCGTCCTGGAGCGACACGCGGTGGGCGTCACCGTGGCCCGTCCCCGGGTACGGGTGACCACGGAGGACGGTCGCACCACCGCGACGATCGAGCTGGCCACGTTCAACTGCCTGCGGACCGACGCCCCCGCGGACCCGGAGGCCGCAGGGTGCACGCGGTCGGTCACCGAGGTCGCGGAGCTGTCCACGCCGCAGCTCGATGCACGGAGGGACGGTGGCGGCGTGCGCGTCTCCGGCGCCTTCGCCACCTCCCGGCCCGCAGCCGGTTCCGCGCCGGTCGCCACGGGGCGCGTGTACGACGTCGTCGTCACCGCCCGGCCGCGGGACGGCGAGAGCTCCGGGGGACGCACGCCCGCGACCGGGGTGCTCGAGGTCGGCGGCGAGCGGGTGGGCAGCGGGGACGACGGGGACGACGTCCTGGTCCGGGGCGGCTGAGGCTCAGGGCCAGCGGCGGGCCGGGTCGGTCAGGCGGACCACCGGCGCGCCCATGGCGTCGCCCAGGCCCCCGACGTCGCTGAACCCCCACCACGGCCACCGGTCGAGCCCGTCGACGAGGGTGAGCAGGGCGGCCCGCGGCCCGTCGGTCCCCGGGATCACGGCGACCTCCAGCTGCCCGATCGCCACGTGCAGCCGCGCGGCGGCACGCAGGAACGCCCGGTCCCGCGGCCCCGGCACCCGGGCCAGCAGCGTGGGCAGCCACCGTTCGAGCTCGCGGGGGTCGCCGCTGCGCAGCACCTCGCCCCGGCCGTCCAGCTCGTCGACGACGCCGGTGCTGCGGGCGTTGGCGATCAGCCCGTCGGGCAACCGCGCGGCCAGCGCCCGCGCCGTGGGATCGCCGGTGGGCAGGCCGGCCAGGTCGAGCCGGTGGAACCCGCGGACCCCGCGCAGCAGACCGGCGATGCCCGCGGCGAGGAGCTCCGCCGCGTGCTCGTCGCGGGCCAGCAGGCGCGCCGGGGGGCGGCCACCCGGCGCGGGCCCGACTCCGTCGCCGAGCACCCCCACCCGGACCCACGGGCCACTGCGGCGCAGGGTGAGGAACGCCACCGCCTCGGGGCGGCCCCCGGTGTGCGGTTCGACCAGCACAGCGACGGGCCGGCCCGCACCACCGCCCACACCGCGGCGCGCGGCGCCGGCGTTGAGGACCGCCGTGAGCCACGGCCCCCGGGCGGTCACGGGAACCCGCAGCTGGGCCATCAACGGTGCCGCGGCGCGCACCTCACGGGCGACCCGGGCGCGACCGACGGCGATCCGGGTGAGCACCCCCGCATACGACCACAGCCGCCGACGGGATCCGTCAGCGGCTGCGGGTCGGCCCGAGGGGTCAGGCCGTCGAAGCTCTGGTGTCCTTCGTCAGACTGCGCGGCGGCGCAGGCGGCGGCGCTCACGCTCGGACAGGCCGCCCCAGATGCCGAAGCGCTCGTCGTTGGAGAGGGCGTACTCCAGGCACTGCGCCTTGACCTCGCAGCCGGTGCAGATCTTCTTCGCCTCGCGGGTGGAGCCGCCCTTCTCCGGGAAGAACGCCTCCGGGTCGGTCTCGGCGCACAGCGCCTGCTCCTGCCACGACTGGGCGTCCGCCTCGGCGCCGATCCCGAGCAGGCCGGCGATGCCCGCACCGCCCATGCCCACACCGCCCATGCCCTGGCCGCCCGTTCCCTGGCCGCTGATGCCCTGGCCGGTTCCGGCCCCGAAGCGGTCGGTCGACCGGTCGGTAGCGCTGACGTAGTCGCTCAACCACGAAATCTCGGCCATGTCGGTGCGTCCCCTCTCGCTCTTGCCCCGGTGCGCGGTTCCCGGGACGCTCCCGGACCGGCCTGCACTCGATGACATCGACGGAATTACACGCGTGTCGTTGCCTGCCCGTCAACTTTGCTCGGTGTAAGCGACACGCCACACCAGCCCCATCCGTACCAGGCGTTCGTCAGATGCTGTCCCAACCCTCGACACGCCCGTGGAACAGTCGACAAGTGCCCATCGGGCACCATGTGTTTCGTGCAGATCGTGGTGCTGGCAGGTGGGACCGGAGGGGCTCGATTCCTGCGCGGAGTCCGGGCCGCGCGGCCGGACGCGGAGATCACCGCCGTCGTGAACACCGGTGACGACGTGACGCTGCACGGTCTGCGGATCTGCCCGGACCTCGACACGGTCATGTACACCCTCGGCGGCGGCATCGACGAGGAACGGGGTTGGGGCCGGGCCGAGGAGAGCTGGACGGTCAAGGCGGAGCTGGCCGCCTACGGTGCCGACCCCGACTGGTTCGGCCTCGGCGACCGCGACGTCGCCACCCACCTCGTCCGCACCCGGATGCTCGACGCCGGCTACCCGCTGTCGGCCGTGACCGCGGCGCTGGCCGACCGCTGGCAGCCCGGCGTCACCCTCCTGCCGATGAGCGACCAGCGGGTGGAGACCCACGTGGTCGTCGAGGACCCGGACACCGGCCGGCAGCGCGCCATCCACTTCCAGGAGTGGTGGGTGCGTCATCGCGCGGCGCCGGAGCCCCGGGCCTTCGTCCAGATCGGGGTGGACGCCGCCCGGCCCGGTCCCGGCGTCGTGGAGGCGTTCTCCGGCGCGGACGCCGTCCTCCTGGCGCCGTCGAACCCCGTGGTGTCGATCGGCACCATCCTCGGCGTGCCCGGTCTGCGCGCGGCGCTGCAGTCCTCGCCGGCCCCGGTCGTGGGGGTCTCCCCCATCGTCGGCGGGGCCGTGGTCCGCGGGATGGCCGACCGCTGCCTGCCCGCCCTGGGCATCGAGGTCAGCGCCGAGGGGGTGGGCCGGCACTACGGAGCACGCTCCGACGGAGGCCTGCTCGACGCGTGGCTCGTCGCCCCGGACGACGGCGCCTCCGTCCCGGGCGTCGACGTCCGGCAGGTACCGCTGCTGATGTCCTCCCCGGACACGACCGAGGCCCTCGCCCGCGCAGCCCTGGAGGCCGCCGCCGCGGCGCGCGGCCGCCGATGAGCGAGCCGCCCGCCGGCATCTCGGTCCTGCCGGTCGAGGGCCTGCCCGAGTTCACGCCGGGCGACGACCTGGCCGCGGCGATCGCGGACGCGGCGCCCTGGCTGGCCGACGGCGACGTCGTCGTCGTCACCTCCAAGGCCGTCTCCAAGGTGGAGGGCCGGCTCGTCCACGTCCCGCCCGGTGCCGACCGGGAGGCGATGCGGCTGCAGGCGGTCGAGCAGGAGGCCGTGCGGGTGGTCGCCCGTCGCGGCCCGCTGGCCATCGTCGAGACCCGGCAGGGCTGGGTGGTGGCGGCCGCCGGCATCGACGCCTCCAACATCGGCCAGGACGCGCTCGTCCTGCTCCCGGAGGACGCCGACGCGTCGGCCCGGTCCCTGCGCGCCCGGCTCGGCGAGCTCCTGGGCGTCGACGTCGCCGTGGTCGTGAGCGACACCTTCGGCCGGACCTGGCGGGAGGGCCTGACCGACGTGGCGGTCGGCGCCGCCGGAATCCCGGCGCTCACCGACCACCGTGGCGCCGTCGACGCGTGGGGCAACCGGCTGGAGACCACCCGGGTCGCCGTCGTCGACGAGCTCGCGTCGGCCGCCGACCTGGTCAAGGGCAAGCTGTCCGGCGTCCCGGTGGCCGTCGTCCGCGGTCTGCCGGTCGACCGTCCGGAGCCCGACACCGGCACCCGGGCGCTCGTGCGGCGCGCGGCCGACGACCTCTTCCCCTACGGGGCGCGGGACCTCGTCGGCGCCCGCCGGCCCGGTACGGGCCTCGCCGCGCGCGCCGGGGAACGGGAGGCCGTGGCCCAGGCCTTCCGCGTCGCCAGTTCCGCGTTGCCGGAGTTCCCGGTCGTCCTGCGTCACGGCGGGGCGGGCGACGGCGTCGTCGACGTGCACCTCGGCGACGTCCCGAGCCTGACGACGGCGCTCAACCTCGGCGCGCTGCTGGGGGCGGCCATCGTCCAGCTGCACGCCGAGGGGTGGACGACCCGCTGGGAGCCGGTCGGCACGCCGGGCGGCTCCTCACTCGTCGGGAGGTTGTGGCTCGGCACGCCCGCGTCGTGACCACGTCGTCTTCAGTAGCGTCGGACCCGTGGAGATCCGCGAACTCGCCGTACCGGACAGCTACGTGCTCGATCTCGTGCCCCACGGCGACTCGCGCGGCCGCTTCACCGAGTGGTACCGCGCCGACGTCCTGTCCGAGGTCACCGGGGCCGGGCTGACGCTGGCCCAGGCCAACCACAGCGTGTCCGCGCGTGGCGTGCTGCGGGGCGTCCACTTCGCCCTCGTGCCACCCGGTCAGGCCAAGTACGTCTACTGCCCGGCCGGGAAGGTGCTCGACGTGGTCGTCGACGTCCGGGTCGGCTCCCCCACGTTCGGGGTGCACGACGCCGTCGTCCTGGACAGCGAGCAGCCGCGGGCGGTCTACCTCTCGGAGGGGCTCGGGCACGCCTTCCTCTCGCTGGCCGACCACAGCTCGGTGACCTACCTCGTGTCGACCGGCTACTCCCCCGGCCGCGAGTTCGGCGTCGACCCGATGGACCCGGAGCTCGACCTGCCGTGGCCGTCCGGTCTCGAGTTCGAGTTCTCGGCCAAGGACCGGGCCGCCCCGACGCTCGCCGAGGCCCGGGAGAAGGGGCTGCTGCCCACCATGGAGCAGTGCGCGGCCCGGTACGCCGAACGCCGTACGCCGTCGCACTGAGGGCGGACGTCCGGTCCTCCCTTGTGGGGAGGACCCCGCTCGGCGCCGGGTTCCGGGCGCGCGCACGGATACGGTGACGAGGTGCGAGGCATCATTCTGGCGGGCGGCACCGGCAGCCGGCTCTTCCCCATCACGCAGGCCGTCAGCAAGCAGCTCATGCCGGTCTACGACAAGCCGATGATCTACTACCCGCTCTCCACGCTGATGATGGCCGGGGTGCGCGAGGTGCTGGTCATCACCACGCCCGGGGACCAGGACGCCTTCCGGGACCTGCTCGGCGACGGCAGCCGGCTGGGCATGCGGCTCGAGTACGCCGTCCAGCCCCGGCCCGAAGGACTCGCTCAGGCCTTCCTGATCGCCGCGGACTTCCTCGACGGCGAGGCGGCGGCGCTGGTGCTGGGCGACAACATCTTCTACGGCGCCGGGCTCGGAACGGCGCTGAGCCGCCTCCCCACGCCCGCCGGCGGGCACGTCTTCGCCTACCACGTCGCCAACCCCCGCGAGTACGGCGTCGTGGAGTTCGACGCCGAGGGCCGGGTGCTCTCCATCGAGGAGAAGCCCGCCCGGCCCAAGAGCTCCTACGCGGTGCCGGGCCTCTACTTCTACGCGGGCGACGTCGTCGAGGTGGCCCGGGGCATCACGCCGAGCGCGCGGGGCGAGCTGGAGATCACGGCGGTCAACGAGCACTACCTGCGCGAAGGACGGCTGACCGTCACCGCCCTCGACCGGGGCACCGCCTGGCTGGACACCGGCACGTTCGCGTCCCTGCGACAGGCCACGGAGTTCGTCTCCGTCGTCGAGGAACGCCAGGGCCTCAAGATCGGCTGCATCGAGGAGGTCGCCTGGCGCAACGGCTGGCTGGACGACGACGGGCTGCGACGTGCCGCCGGACCGCTGGGCAAGAGCGGCTACGGCGACTACCTCCTCGCCCTGCTGAGCGAGCGCGTCTGACCCCCGCCCCTTCCCGGAGGGCGCGCGCCGCTCAGATCGACCGGTAGTCGGTGGGCGCGAAGCGCGGGCCGTGGCGGGGACGGCGAGCCCCGCCGACCAGCAGCAACCGGACCACCCGCTGCCGCTGACCGCGCCACGGCTCCAGCAGCTCGAGCATCTCCGCGTCATCGGTGTTCCGCTGCCCGGCGAGCGCGAAGCCGACGATGTTCTTCAGGTGGTAGTCGCCCACGCTGACGGTGTCGGGGCAGCCGAGGGCCCGCTGGACCACCTCCGCCGCCGTCCAGACGCCGATCCCGGGGACGGAGCACAGCCGCTTCCGCAGCGCCGCCGAGTCGCCCGCGACCTCCGGCTCGAACTTCGCGGCGACGGAGGCCACCGCGCGCAGCGCCCGCCGCCGGGCGCCGTCCAGACCGCAGCGGTGCCACTCCCAGTCGGTGACCTCGAGGACCCTCCGCGGCGACGGCGGCACGCGCATGCCCTCGGGGGCGGGCCCGGGCGCCGGTTCGCCGGCCAGGCGCAGCAGCTCGCGCCACACGCGGTTGGCCTCGACGGTGGTGACCTTCTGCTCGAGGACGGCGGGGGCGAGCGCGTCCCAGGTGCGCCCGGTGCGGCCCAGCCGCAGCCACGGCGTGCGGCGGTGCAGGTCCCCGATCAGCGGGTGGCCCCCCGGGTCGAACTCGTCGCACCGGTCCGAGGCACCGAGCCATCCGGGCACCGCCGCGGCGGCCCAGCCGGCGCCCGGTCCCCACGCCGAGATCCGCACGGCGCCGAGGGACATCGAGATCCGCACCGTCGCCGGGCCCTCCGGCGTCGTGGTCGTCCGCCAGAGCCCGTCGTCCGCGATGCGGAACGTCGGGTCGCCGGTCCCCCGCCGGTTCGGCGACAGGCTCCGGACGACGTCCAGCGGCCAGTCCGGCCGGAACTCCGTCTCGACGGCGGCGGCCGGCACGGTGCTGGTCAGGACGTTCCCCCGGGGTGGTTCGGTCAGGTGGTGGCGGGCGGGGCCGTGCTCAGCGCCGGGCCATGCTCAGCGCCGGGCCATGCTCAGCGCGGCGCCATCCGCAGCGCGCCGTCCATCCGGATGACCTCGCCGTTGAGGTAGCCGTGCTCGACGATCGCGAGCGCGAGCTCGGCGAAGTCGGTCGGGCGGCCGAGGCGCTTGGGAAAGGGTATGCCCGCCGAGAGCGCCGTCCGGGCCTCCTCGGGCAGGCTGCCGAGCAGCGGCGTGTCGACCAGGCCCGGGGCGATGGTGCAGACCCGGACGCCGACGGCGGACAGGTCCCGCGCGGCGGGCAGGGTCAGGCCCACGATGCCGCCCTTGGACGCCGCGTACGCGACCTGGCCGATCTGACCGTCGTAGGCCGCGATCGAGGCGGTGTTGACGACCACACCCCGCTCGCCGTCCTCCTCCGGCTCGGTGGCGGCCATGGCCGCGGCGGCCAGCCGCAGGACGTTGAAGGTGCCGACCAGGTTGACCATGACGGTGCGGGTGAAGGCGCCCAGGTCGTGCGGTTCCCCGGCTCGGCCGACGGTGCGCTGGGCCCAGCCGATGCCGGCGCAGTTGATCGCGATGCGCAACGGCCGGTCCTTGCCCGTCGCGTCGGCGATGCCCGCCTGCACCGACGCCTCGTCGGTGACGTCGGTGCGGACGAACGTCGCGTCCCCGCCCAGCTCCCCGGCCAGCGCGGCGCCCTTGTCCTCCTGCAGGTCCAGGATCGTGACGGCGACCCCGCGGGCGGCCAGGGCTCGGCTGGTGGCCTCGCCGAGCCCGGAGGCCCCACCCGAGACCACGGCGGCGACGTCGAAGTTCTTCATGCCCGGCAAGGTATCCCGGCGCCCCGTGTCAGCCGAACCGCGACCCGTGCCGGCGCTCCACCTCGGCCAGCAGCTGCTTGACCCGTTCGGCGTCCCCGGCCGGGCAGACCATGGTGACGTCGGCCGTGTGCACCACGACGCTGTCCCGCACGCCGACCAGGGCGACCAGGTGCTCGGGGTCGTCGCTGAAGACGATGTTCCCGGCCGCGTCGAGGGCGACGACCATCCCGGAGACGGCGTTGCCGGCCTCGTCGGTGCTGAGGGTGCTGGCCAGCGCCGGCCACGAGCCGACGTCGAGCCAGTCGACGTCGAGGTCGACGACGAGCACGCGCCCGGGCTCGGCCGCGGCCGGCTCGAGGACGGCGTAGTCGACGCTGATCTTCGGCAGGGTCGGGAAGACCTCGGCCAGGACGGCCTCACGGTCCGGCCCGGACGGCGCGGCCACGATGCGGGCGAGCCCGTCGGCCGACGCCGGCAGGTGCTCGCCGAGGGCGTCGAGGACGGTCCGGGCCCGCCAGACGAACATGCCGGAGTTCCACAGGTACTGACCCGAGTCGAGGTACTGCTGCGCCGTCGCGAGGTCCGGCTTCTCCCGGAAGGAGGCGGCCTCGGCCACCCCCGCCACCTCGGTGGCCGGGCCGCGCTGCACGTAGCCGAAACCGGTCGCCGGCGACGTCGGCGTGATGCCGAGGGTGACCAGCGCGCGCGGCCGGGCGGCCAGGGCGTCGTAGGCGGTCTCGAGGGCGGCCGCGAACCGCTCGACGGGCCGGATGACGTGGTCGGCGCTGACCACCGCCAGCTCCGCCTCGGGGTCGACGTCGGCGACCAGCGCGGCGGCGAGGCCGACGGCGTTGGCGGTGTCCCGCGCCACCGGCTCGAGGATCAGCCGGTCGGCCCGCAGCTCGGGCAGCGCGGCGGCGACCTGCTCGCCGTACCGGGCGGCGGTGCACACCCAGATCTGCTCGGCCGGCAGCAGCGCCCGGAGCCGGGCGAAGGCCTCGGCCAGGAGGCTGTGCGCGCCGCCGGTCCCGTCGGCGACCACGTCGAGCAGCTGCTTGGGACGCTCGGCGCGGGACAGCGGCCACAGCCGAGTCCCCGAGCCTCCGGCCATGATCACCGCGTGCCTCATGTCACCCCTTCTTCTGCAGCCGGCGCCCGCCGGCCGCCCGTCCGGTCCTCTGCAGCGCCGCCACCGTCCACCGCGGTCGGGCTCCGGCTGCCACGCGCCCGCTGATGTAGGCCAGCCCCATCCGGGCGCCCAGTCCGGCGCGCAGCGCGGCCCGGAGCGGCGCGTACCGCCGGCCGGGGTAGCGGCGGGACAGGTATCGCAGCGCGCTCGTGTGGTGCACCCGCTGCATGCGGTGCGGTTCCCGCCGGGTGGAGTGACCGCCCTCGTGCACCACGACGGCCGAGGGCGCGTACACGTGCAGCCAGCCGGCCTGCGACATGCGGTCGGCCAGGTCGACGTCCTCGAAGTACATGAAGTAGCTCGGGTCGAAGCCGCCCACGGCGTCGAACGCCTCCAGGCGGACCAGGAGGCAGGAGCCCGACAGCCAGCCGGCGGGGCGCTCCCGCGGCGCCTCGCTCTCCCGCCGGTACCGCGCCGTCCACGGGTTGGCGGGCCAGGCCCAGCCGAGCAGGGCGTGCCCCGCACCGGTGGACAGCTGCGGCAGGTCGCGGGCGGAGGGGTACAGCTGACCGTCCGGGGTCCGGATGGCCGGGCCCGTCGTCGCCGCGCGCGGCCACCGCTCGGCGACCGCGAGCAGCTCGTCGACGGACCCCGCCTCGAACCGGACGTCGGGGTTGGCGACCAGGGCGTAGGTGCCCTCGGCGCCGGCGAGCCCGGCGTTGGCGGCGGCGCCGTAGCCGATGTTCCCGCCGGTGCGCAGCAGGGTCACGTGCGGGAACCGCTCGGCCGCGGCCTCGGGCACGCCGTCGGTGGAGCCGTTGTCCGCGAGCACCACCTCGACCGGACGGGTCGTCGCCGTGGCCAGCGACTCCAGGAAGCCGTCGAGGGTCTCCCCCGGCGAGTACGTCACCGCCACCACGCGCATCGGCCGCGTTCCCGAGCGCTCGTCCACGACCTCGACCCTACGGTCCGCGCCCGTGGGCCGAAGTCCGACCCCCACTGGGTCGGCCCGCACCCGGTCAGCCCGCGGCGGCGCGCGCGAAGGTCCGCAGGTGGGCCTCCGCCGAGGCCGCCCAGGTGAACTCCGCCGCGCGGGTCACCGCCGCATCCGCCAGCTCCGCCCTCCGGGCCGGCTCCGTCAGCAGGCGCACCAGTCCGTCGGCCAGGTCTCCCGGCGTCGACTCCACGTACTCGACGGCGTCCCCGCCCACCTCCGGGATCGCCAGGTGGGGGCTGGTGAGCACCGCCGCACCGCAGGCCATCGCCTCCAGCACGGGCAGGCCGAAGCCCTCGCCCAGGCTGGGATAGGCGACCACCTCGGCGCCGCCCAGGAGCCCCGCGAGCTGCTCGAGCGGCAGGTACCCGGGGGCCAGCACCTCGAGGTCGTCGGGGACGGCGGCCAGCGCCGGGTCGACCCGGTCGTCCCAGCCGCGCCCGCCGGCCAGGACCAGCGCCGGCGGATCGTCGACCCGCCGGCAGGCCTGCTGCCAGCCGGCGATGAGCGCCGGCACGTTCTTGCGCGGCTCGATCGTCCCCAGGAAGGCCACGTAGCGGCGCGCCGCCAGGCCCAGCGTGGCGCGTGCCTGCTCCCGCTCCTCCGGCGAGGGCAGGTGGAAGCTCACGGGGTCGACACCGTGGTGGGCGACGTCGACCCGCTCGCGCGTCGCGCCGGCCACCCGCGCCAGCTCGTCCAGGGTCGCCCGGGAGGGCACGACGCACCGGGCCGCCAGCCGCAGGGAGGCCCGCGTCCACGTGCGGAAGAACGTCCGCTTCACCGGCTGGTGCACCTCGGGCGAGGTGAAGAACGTCGCGTCGTGCAGCGTCGTCACCACCGGCAGACCGGCGCGCAGCGGGAACGTGTAGTGCGGGCAGTGCAGCACCTGCGCACCCACGGCGCGGGCCACGCGGGGGAGCCCGACCTGCTCCCAGGCCAGCCGGGCGGGACGGCTCTCGATCGCCGGCGGAGCCGCCACCACGTCGGCCGAGGGCAGCAGCGTCCCGTACAGCTCGAGGTCGCGGGCCTGGCAGACCACGGCCAGCGACGCGCCCACCTCCTGCAACGCAGGCAGCAACTGGTCCACGTAGCGGCCGACGCCCCCGCGGTCGGCCGGGACGGCGGTGGCGTCGACGAGGACGCGCGTGCGGGCTCCGGCCCCCATGACCCCGCCCCCCATGACCCGCCTCCCGCTCGTCCGTCGGTGGACGCAGCACACGATACGGGCGGCGCACCGGGCGACCACCGGACCGGTCAGAGCCGGCCGTACAGCTCCCACATCCGCCGGGCGGTCGTGTCCCAGGAGAAGTCGGCCGCCCGTGCCGTGCCTCGGGCCGCGAGCGAGCTCCGCAGGCCGGCGTCGTCGACCACGCGGTGGATGGCCTCGGCCAGGGCACCCACCTCACCGACGGGAGTGAGCAGCGTCGCGCCGCCCCCGACCTCGGCCAGCGCGGGGTCGTCGGAGGAGACGACCGCCGTGCCGGCGGTCATCGCCTCGAGCACGGGGAGGCCGAAACCCTCGGCCCGGCTCGGCGCCACCAGGGCGGTCGCCCTCCGCAGGACCACCGCCAGGTCGGCGTCGGCGAGCCGGCCCAGGCTGCGCACGCGACCGGGCGGCAGCCCGGCCCGGGCGGCCAGCGCGTCCGGGGCGACGCCGCCCCACCCCGGCTGGCCGACGAGGAGCAGCGGCACGTCCGGGCCCGCGGGGTGGGCCAGTGCCTCGATCAGGACGTCGAGGCCCTTCCGGGGTTCCAGGGTCGCCAGGCTCAGCAGGAAGGGTTCCTCGGGCAGACCCAGGCGACGGGCGCGCTCCGCCGCGTCGTCCGGCTCGGCGAGACGACCGCTGGCCCCGAGGTGGGCCACCTCGATCGGCGCCCTCGGCTGCAGGTAGCGGGCCAGGTCGTCGGCGACCGCGTGGGTCGGGACGACGATCGCGTCCGCGTGCCGGGCCGCACGCTCGGCCATCGCCCGATGCCACCGCACGCCCCGCGCGGTGAGGGTCTCCGGATGCGTCCACGGCACCGCGTCGTGCACGGTGACCACCAGCGCCCCCCGGCGGACGGGCGGGAGCAGCAGGGTCGGCGCGTGCACCACGTCGGCACCCGTCGGCCGCGGGCCGACCCCCCGCTCCCAGGCGGCCACGAGCGCGCGGCGCGGCAGCGGGAGCCGACGAGGCCCCGACACCCCCGGCAGCCGGGCGGCGGCGGTCCGGCGGTGCCAGGCCGTCCACCCGGTGACCGCCGCCCCATCCGGGGCCGTGGTGGCGAGGGCCCCGGCCAGCTCGGTCGAGTACCGGCCCGTCCCCGCGGGAACGGGCGCGAGCACCTGCTCCAGCAGGACCGCTACGCGCACGTCCCCGTCACTGCGCCAGCTCGGTGGCCCGGCGGATGCCGCCGGCCACCTGGTCGTAGAGCTCGTGGAAGCGCGGGTCGAGCGCCTCCCGCGGCGGGAGCTGGGACTTGCCCTGCTCGGTGGGCTCGCGGGTGCCGGTGGTCAGCGCGTGGACGAGCCAGAGCACCGACACGAGGTCGCCGTCGAAGTCCGTCGACGACGTGTCGGCGTAGTCGATCAACCGCGCCGTGGTGCCGTCCCAGAGGATGTTCCACGAGCGCACGTCGTTGTGGAACAGGCCCTCGCCGTGCAGCTCGCGCAGCGCCGCGAGGATCTCGCCGACGATGGCGTCGATCTGCTCCGCGGGCAGCGGCGCACCGGTCTCGAGCAGGTCGCCCGCGACACGGCCGTAGACCACGGTGGCGACGTCCCCGGAGACCTCGTAGTCGATCAGCCGCGGGGCCCGCGAGAGGTGCTGGATGCCGATCAGCGCGGAGATCTCGTGCGTGATGAGACGGGCGTTGGCCGAGGTCCGCTCCGCCAGCCGGTACTGCTTGATGAAGACGCCGTCGCCCCACATGTAGCGGCGGCTCTCGTGGTCCACCACCGCGGCCGAGCCCGGGTATGCCTCCGCCCTGCTGCTCGTGACCGCGTACTCGCGGTCGTTGACCGAGACACGCTCCTTCCGGCTGACCACGTACAGCGGACGCGCCTTGTCGGACAGGTGCGTCCCGAACATGCCCAGCTGCACGATCTCCACCTCGTCGCGCACCAGCGCGAAGATGTCGAGCTCGTCCTCGGGAAGGCTGGCGTCCCAGAACAGGTCGGGGTCCTCGCCCTTGCGGGCCAGCTCCAGCACGAGCACGGGCACCCGCTGCAGCAGGTCGCGCATCAGCACCTGCGTCTGCTCGAGGCCCTGGTGGTAGACGACGTGGTGCAGGACGCTGAGCAACGTCACGACGTCGAACTGCCCGGGGCCGATCGTGGCCACGCTGTCGGCGTCGAACAGCTGGGTGCGGATGCGGCTCGGGACGCCGTTCAGCTCACCGATCAGCTGCGCGACCTCGGCGTTCGCCGGGTTGCCCTCCCAGCCCTCGGTGACCATGCCCCGGTCGGCGAACCAGTAGCAGACGAAGCCCAGGGAGGAGCCCACGTCCAGGAGGCGCTTGCCGCGCACCCGGCCGCCGAAGTGGTTCTCGATCGCCCGGCACCGGTCCACGCTGTCGCGGGCCGGCTCGGCGATCACGCCGGGCAGGCCGTAGGCGGGCTGGTAGGGCTCGACCTGGGCGGCGAGCGACCGCAGCTTCTGCAGGCGGAAGTCGAACTGCTGGAAGTGGTTGACCCGCAGGTCGACCTGGCGCACCAGCTCGCTCAGCCCGGACAGGTCCTCGTCGATCCGGTCGAGCCGGTCAGGGAGCCCCTGGAGGTTCTGGACGCCATCGATCGCTTCCGGCGCCAGCCGGGCGATCGCCGCTCGAAGCTGCTTGCGCATGCGTGTGGTCCCTTTCGCTGCTGTGCGCGTGTTCGGAGTGGGGCGCCGTTCGCGGCGCACCCCGTGGGGGGCTGGGCCTCAGGCCGTCGAGCCGCGGTCGGAGGAAGGGTCCGCCGGCGCCGGCGCGCCGGCCCCGTTCCCGCCGGTGCCGGGCCGGACCGCGCCTTCCACGGCGGCCAGGCGCTGCTCGAGCGTGTCGAGGCTGGCCACCACCGCCTGCTGCAGCAGCAGTTCGTGGTGGACGACCGGGTCGACCTCCCACGAGATCAGCCGACGGACGGCGCGCTTGAGCTGGGACACGCCGGGCCGCAGCGAGGTCGCGGGCGGGCGGGAGAAGGGCGGCAGCCGCCGCACCGGCAGGGTCGCCGTACCGGGCGTCGGCGCGGTCTCGCGGGCGACCGCGGCGCCCGGCGTCGCGCCGGCGAACGCCACCTCGCCGCCACGCACCAGCCGGGCCCGCTCGCGCACCTGCGACTGCACGGCGGTGAACAGGTCGTCGCCGTCGAGGTTCCAGGCGCGTTCCTCGGCAGCCGAGTCGTCCACGCCGAGCACCTGCCGCATGGCGGCCGCCAGGCCGGCGTCGTCGTCGACCAGCGTCACGAGCCGGTCACCGGCCTGCTCGGCCAGGCCGCCCACCCGGGTCGCGATGACCGGCCGCTCGTAGAGCGCCGCGCGCTCCATCACACCGGAGGACCAGATGTGCCGGTAGGGCAGGACGACGGCGTCGGACGCGACGATCCACCGGTCGAAGAGCTCGTCGGAGATGTAGCCGGCGTGCAGGGACGCCCCCGGCGTCGCGGCGCACAACCTGTCCAGCTCGTTGAGGTAGGCGACGAAGTCCGGCTCGTCCAGGCGGGTGGACCCGACGATGTCGAGTCGGGCCCCGTGGGCGGCGAGCCCGGAGAAGGCGTGCACCGCGCGGTCGAAGCCCTTGTGCTCCTGGATGAAGCCGATGCACAGGAAGACCGTGCTGTCGGGGTCGATGCCCAGCGAGGCGCGGGCCTCCTCCCGGGTGGCCGCGGACCGGCGGACGAAGGCCTCGCCGTGCTGGGCGAGGTGGGCCATGGCCGGATCGACGGGCACCACCTCGAGGAAGCGGTCGCGCTCGGTCTCGCTGTGGAAGAACAGCGCCGTCGCGCTGCGGAAGAGGAGGCGGCTGGCCTGGGCGCGCACCCCGCCGCCGCGGGCGTCCTCGTACTCGAACTCGTGGACCCACACCTCGACCTGGGGGGCGATCTTGAACGCCACGGCCAGCGCCGCGTCCACCGCCGCCCGGTGCGTGGGGTCGCTGGAGCGGTAGAAGAACGCCGGGTGCCACTGCAGGACGATCTTGTCGTAGGCCCGGACGCGACGGGCGAGGGCAGCCCCGAAGCGGGGGCCGGCCTGGAAGTCGAGGTGGTGGTGGGCGGCGGAGGGCTCCGGCGACAGCACCTCCACCTGGTGCCCCTGGCGCTCGAGGTGGGCCACGGCCTGGGCCGCGTACGTCGCGATCCCGTCCCGCTTCGGCGGGTAGGGCGACACCATCAGGATGCGCATCAGCCGGCCACCTCGACAGCCGGGGCGGCGGTCGCCGCAGCGGCGGGAGCCGGCGCGGTCGTCCACGAGGTCAGGGACTGCTCGACCCGGGTCAGCACGTCCTCCCACTGGTAGTGGTCGAGCACGTAGCGGCGACCCGAGGCGCCCAGCCGCTCGGCCGCCTCGGGGTGCGCGGCGAGGAACACCAGGGCCTCCTCGAACTCGTACCGGTCGTCGTAGACGATGCCGGCCCGGCTCCGCTCGATGTGGTACCGGACGACGCCGCCCTGCCCGACGCCGACGACGGGGGTCTCGGCGAGCCAGGACTCCATGATCGTCCGGGAGAACGCCTCGTACCGGCTCGGCTGGACGTAGGCCGTGGCCGCCGCGTAGGCGTCGTTGCGGTCCTCCTCGGAGAGGAAGCCGAGGTCGTGCACCCGGTCGGCCACCGACGCCGGCGGGTTGACGTCACCGGCGCCCATCGTCACCAGGTGGAAGGGCAGCCCCCGGGCCACGACCGAGCGCGCGAACATCTCGAGCAGCTCGTCCCAGCCCTTGGCCCCTTCGCGGCGGCCCGCGTAGAGCAGGAACGGCTCGGTGATCCCGAACTTCTGACGGAATCGCTCGGGGTCGTAGCCCTCGGGCACCTCGACGCCGCAGCCGACGACGTCGTGCGGGGCCAGCTGCGGGAAGATCGAGTGCGCCAGCTCGTGCTCGGGCTCGGTCTGCAGGAACAGGCCGGCGACGCCGCTCAGGACCGGCGCGAAGATGCTCTGGTAGGCGTAGGGCTCGTCGTGCAGGCAGGTCCAGAGCACGGAACGGGTCGGGTGCACCTGGCTGCAGGCCACCGAGGGCCAGAAGAGGTAGGGCCCGAAGACGATGGCCCGGTACTCCTCGCCGCGGGTGAGCAGGTGCTGGTAGAGCCCGGGGATGCGCACGTCGTCGTTGAGCCAGCGCTCCTGCTCGACCAGCGGGATCTGCTCGCCGCCGAACATGCGCATGCCGATCTCGTCGCGGTCCCGCCCGGCGGTGGACTTGACCGCCTCGAAGCGACGGACGGTGAGCCCGTCCTCCACCGCGACACCGACCGGCAGCTCGTTCTTCCAGGTGAAGTAGTCCAGCGCCGCCGTGGTCAGGACCTCGACCTCCCAGCCCCGGTCCTGCAGACCCATCGCCAGGTGGCGGAGCACGATCTCCGCGCCGCCGATGATGTCGGGCCCGAATCGAGCCGGGACGAAGGCGATCTTGCCCGTCCGGTCCACAGGGGGCTGCACGTCGGATGCACTCCTCGCAGTCGTGTCGGGCCCGGTGTTCCCCGGGTCCCTGGAATCGGTCATCGGGGGCCGGTCATCGGGTCTCGGCAGTCGCGGCGCGGGCCGCCCCGGCCTCGACCGGGCGCACCTGCACCTGGGCCGGCATCCGCACCAGCCCGTCCTGCCACTCGGAATCGACGATCTTGAAGTTCTTGATCCGCGCGGCCCGGGCGTAGTGCGGTCCGTTGACGCCGTGCGCGGCCAGGCTGACGTGGTAGCCGCCGTCGATCAACGGGATCGATCCGTAGCTGAAGGAGACCCGCCGGGAACCCTCGATCGGCTCGAGCTGCAGGTTCATCAGGTGCGTGTTGGACGCGTAGCAGTTCTGGTCCATGTGGTTCTCGATCTTGATGCCCACGGCCCAGTCGGTCACCCGCCGGTCGGAGGTGACGGTGCACTCCACCCCGAACGGTTCGCCCGGGCTGAAGGTGTCCTTCGGCTGCCCGGCGCCGTCGGTGATGACCACGTCGGAGATCCGCATCGGGGTGTAGGTCGCCGCACCGGTCACCGTGTCGTCCGCGCGGGCGGCGGCCTGCTCGGCCTCCACCTCGGCCTCCTCGTTCCACGCGTCCCGGATCATGCGGATCGCCTGCGTGGGGGCGCCGTCGTACTGCATGACGCCGTGGTCGAGCAGGACGGCTCGCGAGCAGAGGTCGCGCACGAGGTCGAGGGCGTGGGTGACGAAGATGATCGTGCGCCCCTCGCGCATGAACGACCGGATCTTGTCCAGGCACTTGCGCTGGAACGCCTCGTCGCCGACCGCGAGGACCTCGTCGATCAGCAGGATCTCGGGGTCGACGTGCACCGCGACGGAGAAGGCCAGCCGCACGTACATGCCGGACGAGTAGAACTTGACCTGGGTGTCGAGGAACTCCTCGATCCCGGAGAAGTCCACGATGCTGTCGAAGTACTTGTCCGTGTCGGCCCGGGACAGGCCCAGGATGGACGCGTTCAGGTAGACGTTCTCGCGACCGGTCAGGTCACCGTGGAAGCCGGCCCCGAGCTCCAGGAGGGCCGCGAGCCGGCCGCGCCGCTCCACGTACCCGTCGGTCGGGCTCAGGATGCCCCCGATGACCTTGAGCAGGGTCGACTTGCCGGACCCGTTGTGGCCGATCAGGCCCATCGACGTCCCGGCCGCGATCTCCAGGTCGATGTCGCGCAACGCCCAGAACTCGGACTTGTTCTGCTTGGTCGTGCGCGCGTTGATCAGCCGCTCCTTGAGCGACTTGTTGGCGTTGATGGCGAACTTCTTGCTGACATCCGAGACGCGGATGACGGTGGTCATGGGTCAGAGCTCCTGGGCGAAGTCGCCCTGTGCGCGGGCGAAGTAGCGTTGCGCCAGCCAGAGGGCCCCGAGGCCGATCACCAGGAACACTCCGAGGCGGGCCCACAGGTTGGCGTCGAGCGTGTACTCCGGCCCCATCGTGTAGAAGGCCCGCTGGAATGCCGCGATGACGTTGAGCATCGGGTTGGCGAGGTAGATCTCGAGCAGCAGGCTGTGCCCGTTCTCGGTGAAGTTCTTGATGGGCAGCACGACCGGGTAGACGATCGGCACGAGCCAGAACAGCAGCAGCGTCACGATCTCGATGAGGTGCTGCAGGTCGCGGAAGTAGACCGTCGCGGCGGCCAGGAAGAGCCCCATCGCCAGGCCCCACACCAGGCAGACCGCCAGGGCGAGCGGCACCAGGGCCAGGTCGCTGGTGACGGCGACCCGGTTGTCGGTGAGGACGGCGGTGATCCCGATCGCGCCGATGAGCACGATCATCTGCAGGAAGAAGTTCACCAGCGCCGCGCCGACGACCGAGAGCGGGAAGATCTCGCGGGGGAAGTACGTCTTCTTCAGCAGCCCGCCGTTGCCGACGATGGAGCCGGTGCAGCCGCCGAGGATGTCGGTGAACAACCCCCAGACCACCAGGCCCGAGAAGATGAAGACGGCGTAGGCCGGCTGCTGGTTGCCCAGGAAGATCGTGAACGCCAGGTAGTAGATGACCAGCTGGGCCATCGGCCGGACCAGGGTCCAGAAGAAGCCGAGGACGCTGTCCTTGTACTTGACCTTCAGTTCCTTGCGGACCAGCTGCCCGAGGAGCTCGCGGTAGCGCAGGATGTCGACCAGGTCGGTGAAGGACCCCCGGAAGAAGCTCCGCGGCGGGTTGACCCGTTCCATGGGGAGGGACTCGACCGCCTCCGCCCGGTTGATCGCCGGCGGTTCGCGGAACGCATCGGTCGCATCGCCGCCGGTACCCCGCACGTCGGTGCCCGTACTTGACATGGTCGTTCCATCCTCATCGCTGACGTCGCTTCAGGGTAGGCGAGCCGCGCTGCACGCATGCTCCCGAGCGAAGGACCGACCAGTGGCCGGTTCGACCTCGGGCACCCGCTCGCCCCACACCCGGACACGTTCCTCGCGCACCCGCCGGGTCGTCCGGCGACTACCTCTATCGTCGGCCCCGTCATGGACGTACTCCTCGACGGCACCCCAATGCTCGGGCACCGGACCGGGATCGGACAGTACGTGACGAACCTGTACCGAACACTGCACGACCGGCCGGATGTGACCCCACGGCTATACGCCTTCACCATCCGCCACGGGAGTCGCCCCCCGGACGTGCATCCCGGTGCGTGGACCCGCCGGATCCTGCCCGCCCGGCTGCTGCAGCAGCTCTGGCTGACGCAGGACCGGCCGAGCGCCGACGTCCTCCTCCCCCGGGCCGACGTCCTGCACGCGACGAACTTCACCTCGCCCCCGAGCCGCCGGGCGCGTCGCGTCGTCACGGTGCACGACCTGGCGTTCCTCCGGCTGCCGGAGACCGTCCACCCCCAGACCCGCCGGGCCGCCGAGCTGACGATCCGCCAGGCCCGCCGGGCGGACGCCGTCCTCACGCCCAGCGCGGCGGTCGCCGCGGAGATCCAGGAGCACCTCGGCATCGCCGGCGACCGGGTCCACGTCACGCCGCTCGGCGTGGACGACGCCTGGGCGGCGGCCGCGCCGCTGGCAGCGGCGGAGCGCCGCCGTCTCGGCCTGCCCGACCGCTACCTCCTGGCCGTGGGCACCCGCGAACCGCGGAAGAATCTCGGCGCCCTGGTCGCCGCGCACCGCGCTGCCGGCACCGGGCGGGTCCCACCGCTCGTCCTCGTCGGCCCGGCCGGATGGGGGCCGGAGATCACCGCCGATCCCGGCGTGCACGTGCTCCCCTACCTCCCCGCCGAGGAGCTGCGCGGCCTGGTGGCGGGCGCCACCGCGCTGGTCTTCCCGTCCCGCTACGAGGGCTTCGGCCTGCCCGCGCTGGAGGCGATGGCCACCGGCACCCCCGTCCTCGCGAACGACATCCCGGTGCTGCGCGAGGTGCTCGGCGAGTGCGGGACGTTCGTGGACGCCGACGACCGGGACGCGCTCGTCGCCGCCCTGGAGGCGGTCGGATCGGGCCGGCTCGAGGACGGCGACGCCGAGTCCGCCCGTGCGGCCCGGCGGGAGCGGGCCCGCTCGTTCACCTGGGCCCGCTGCGCGGACGCCACCGTCGCCGCCTACCGCGCCGCCGGCGCCCCGGACTGAGGCCGACGTCGACCCGTGGGACCCGTTCGCACCGGCCGACACACCTGTCCCCGGACATGACAGGGAGCACACCGCGCCGGGTACCGTTCCCGGGAGCCACCTCCGGCCTCCGGGTGACGGGGAGAACGGGCACCGCTGCTGCGCCTCGACCACTCCCTCGGGAGTCGTCCCGGAACCGCCGGCCGTGGCCGCAGGGACACAGATGAGGGAGCCTTCGTGACGACGACACCGGTGCAGAACGTCGCGCCAGAGACGCACGCCGGCGACCAGGTCCACGCGGCCCGGGCACGCAACGGCCGACTGGAGTTCCTCGACGCGCTGCGGGGCATCGCGGCGCTCGTCGTGGCCGTCCAGCACCTCGGCGAGGTCATCTGGCCCGAGCTCGTCGTGTTCTCGCACGTGTGGTGGCGGCCGGGCGAGTTCGGCGTCCTCGTCTTCTTCATCTGCAGCGGGTTCATCATCCCGGCGTCCATGGAGCGGCGCGGGAACCTGTCGGAGTTCTGGATCGGCCGGGTGTTCCGGCTCTTCCCGCTGTACCTGTCCGTCCTGCTCCTGGCGCTGATCGCCTTCGCGACCCCGTGGGCGGCCCCGGGAGGGGACTACCGCATCGTCAGCGACTCGCTGATCAACGCGACGATGCTGCAGGTCTTCTTCGAGCGGCCGCTGGTCATCGGTGCCTCGTGGACGCTCGGCTACGAGATGGTCTTCTACCTGCTCATGACGGTGCTGTTCATGCTGGGCTGGCACCGGCGGTCGGCCGGCATCGCCATGGGCCTGGTGACCGCCGCCCTGGTGCTCGGCGGATTCCTGGTGCCGTTCTACCTCATCCAGCCGCAGATCCGGCAGTGGCCCGCGGTCGTCATCGGCCTGATCGCCCTGGCCGTGGCGATCATCGCCCCCCGGCTGGCGGGACGGCAGCGCGTGGTCGCGCTGAGCATCACCCTGCTGATCCTGATGCTGTTCCTCAACCGGCCGAACGACCTCTGGTTCTCGCTGCTGCTCCTCGCCTCGATGTTCACGGGCACGGTGCTCTACCGGTACGACATCGGGGAGCTGCCGAAGCGGACCGCCGCCGCGGTGTTCTGCTTCGCCGTCGTCGGCATCACCCTGGTCATGTACTGCTACCAGGTCGGCGCCCCGGACCCGGAGACCGGCGCGACCCCGCGCTGGTGGACCGAGGCGGGGACGTTCGTGTCGGCGTACCTGGTCTTCGGGGCACTGTTCCTGCTGCGGAGGTTCGCCTACCCCCGCGTGCTGGTCTACCTCGGCACGATCAGCTACTCCGTCTACCTGGTGCACGCCCTCGTGCTGCTGCTGCCGAACCCGCCGCTGCCCGACGTGCCCGCGTTCGCCGTCCTGCTGGGCGCCACGCTCGTCCTCTCGGTGCTGACCTACCACTTCATCGAGAAGCCGGGGCAGCTCGTCGGCCGTCGGATGATCGCGCTCTACCGCGAGCGACAGGGCGGCCGGGCGGCAGCAGTGCCGCCCGCGAAGCCCTCGGGAGAGCCACCGGCCGAGGAGCGGGCTCGGACCGCCGCGGCCCCGGGTCCCGAGGTCACCGACCAACCCGCCGACAACACGGCGTCGACCGCACGCTGAGCCGTCGGGCGAGCGTCCTCCCGCCCTCCCCGGGGAGCTCCCAGCGCCTGGCTGCGACGGGCCGACGGACGACGACGGTCCCCTGGCTCACGGCGACCTGCGCCGCACCCTCCCAGCGCCTGACCCCTGGGTGCCCGTGCGGCGTCACGGGGGCGGGCGGGACCGCGCACCGGCCCACCGCTGGTGGTCGACCAGCGCCACCACGGACCGGCGGGCAGCGACGGCGGCGGTGAGTAGGCCGCCCGGTGCGCGACTCCGCCGGGCGGCGCCGCCGAGGGGACGCGAGCGTTCCTGCCCCCGGGCGCACCGCTGCACGTCGCCGACCCCGCCGTCGGCCGACCGGTCACGTGCCGGGGACGCACCAGCGCCGGGCGCCGAACGCCTCGCTGACGGGACCTGCCGGTGGGGCCCCCGGTCACCTGGACCGGGGGCCCGACCGGATCAGGTGTAGGTGATGGTGGTGGTGTTGGTGGCGGCGGTCCAGGTGATCCGGCCGCCCTGGAAGTCCGCCCGCACGCCACCGGGAACGGCGTACTCACCGCTGGTGGGCAGCCCCAGCCGCGACCACTCCGCGCCGACCGAGTCGTAGGCGGCACCGACCGCGCCGTAGACCACCTGCACGCCCGTGCCCGCCGAGGAGAACACCTTGCCCCGGGCGAACACCTGGAACGTCCCGGCACCGGTACCCAGCCGCGTCTCGTCGATGATCGGCAGACCCAGCCCGCTCACCCCGCCCCAGGCCGTCCACCGCCGGCCGATGTCACCGGCCACCAGGAACGCCTGCGCCGACCCGTTGGGCTGGTAGATCCCCGCACCCGACGCGAACGCCACGAACTGGCCACGCCCGTCCGACGTCGCCCGCTGCACCGCCACCGGCAGCCCCAGCGACGAACCCAGCCCACCGGCCGCCGACCACCGGGCACCGATCGGCCCGGTCAGCGCCACCGCACCCGAGGACGCCGTCCACACCACCGTGCCGCCGGTGAACTCCACGTACCAGCCACCACCGGACGTCGGCGCCTCGTCATGAAGCGGCAGACCCAGCACCCCACGCGCCCCGCCCCGGGCCAGCCACACATCCCGGATACCACCCAGGACCAGCCGCGTCCCCGACGACGTCCACACCAGGGTGTACCCCCGGGAGAAGTCCTGGGTGAACGCGCCACCAGGCACGCCCACCTCACCGGTGGTGGGCAGCCCCAACCGGGACGCCCCACCGGCAGCAGCCCACGCCTGAGCCAGCCCGCCCCGCAGATCGAAGGCACCCGTCGCCTCCGACCAGTACACCTCCCCGCGCTGGAACGTCTGCTTCCACGCACCGGCCACCCCCGCCACCGGCACCTCACCACCGGTCGGGTAACCCAGACCCCACTCCGCGTTCGTCCTCAACCACCGATCCCGGATCGCGCCCCGCATCACCTGCGCCCCGGTCCCCGGCGACCAGTAGATCGACGTGCCCCGCGTGAAGTGGTTGAACGCACCCCCCGCGCCGGCCTGCCCCTCATCGGTGGACGGCACCCCCAGCACCTCAGCACCACCGGACGCCAGGAACACCCGCAGGATCTCCCCCCGCACCACCCGCACATCCGTCGCGCCCGACCAGTACAACCGCCCGTTCGCATACTCCCGGAACGAGAACCCGGCCCCCCACCGCTCGCCACCCACCGGCGCACCCAACGACTGCCGCAACCCCGCATCCGAGGCATACCGGGCGTCGATGGCCGAGAGCGGCACGTCGAAGGAGAACCAGTTGCTCTTCAGGGCTCCGGCGGAACGGATCTGGTTGCCGGTGACGGTGACCGCGGTCGCCCCTCCGCCGGAGGCCACGCCCCGCAGCACCACCTTCAGCACCCTGCCGCCCCACTCGCCGCGCCCGTCCCGATCGGTGATCTCGAGGGAACGCAACGTCCCCACGGCGGGGAACGCTGCCTGCAGCTCGCCCGCGGTGATCGTGTCCGACCAGCGGTGCGCGCTCGAGGAGACGATGCCGTCCCACGGGTCCTGCCGGGCCAGCGTGTACGACGTGCCGCCGTCGGCGGTCCATCCCCCGTTGGACGAGGAGAACTCCGCGTTGATGGTCGCTGCGCCACTGCGCCGGACGACGTTGTTCGTCGCGTCGATGGCCGCGTTGGTGGCGGGCTCCTCCGAGAGCGTGAGCCTGCCGTTGACCCAGGTGCGCGCACCGCCGTAGACCTGGCAGGCCGTCGTGTCGCAGATGTCCCACATCTGACCCGCGGGCTTCCGCTCGATCTTGTACAGCGCGTAGGTGCGGGCGGCGATGCTCTGCGCCTGCAGTGCCGCGGCCGGCCAGGAGGCCGGCATCTCCCGCGGCACCACCCCGCGCAGGTAGTCCTGGAACGACAGGGCGTTCACGGTGGCCAGACCGCCACCGTCCGCGATCCCGATCAGCGAGCCCCGGAACCCACGCACGTCGCCGGGGCGGAACATGCGCACGATCTCCGGGCCGGAGAACTGCAGGGGGCCCTCGGTGATCTGCCGTCCCGCGAAGGTGAATGCCTGCCACGAGCCGTCGGCCACCTGGAAGTGGACGCCGTAGCCGACGGACCTGCCGGCGGAGTCGTACGCGCGCACGATCCGCCAGGCCGCCGGACCCGCGGGCAGCCCGGTGGTCGTCCCGTGCTTCAGGTCCTGCACGACCAGACCGGCGTCGGGCAGGACCGTCAGGGGGCCGTCGGAGGTGGTGATCCGCACCTTGACGCCCCACGGGGCATTGGACTGGCTGGTCGTCCCGGCGTAGTAGAAGTCCAGGATCTGCCCGGCCGACGCGCCGGTCGTGGCCGCTCCGTAGGCGCCGTACTGGGACATGCCACGCCCGTGGCCGTAGCCGTGGCCCACCAGGGGGATGACCCCGCCGGCCGGCACGACGGCCTTGTCCGACGCCGCCTGCGCCTCGGGCGACCGCACGACCGTGGTCGCCAGGGCGGCCGTGGTCAGGAACATGACGAGGCCGGCGGTCCCCCACCGTCGCCAGGGACGCGACCCGGCCTTCCCGGAGACGCTCACGTGTAGCTGATGGTGGTGGTGTTGGTGGCGGCGGTCCAGGTGATCCGGCCGCCCTGGAAGTCCGCCCGCACGCCACCGGGAACGGCGTACTCACCGCTGGTGGGCAGCCCCAGCCGCGACCACTCCGCGCCGACCGAGTCGTAGGCGGCACCGACCGCGCCGTAGACCACCTGCACGCCCGTGCCCGCCGAGGAGAACACCTTGCCCCGGGCGAACACCTGGAACGTCCCGGCACCGGTACCCAGCCGCGTCTCGTCGATGATCGGCAGACCCAGCCCGCTCACCCCGCCCCAGGCCGTCCACCGCCGGCCGATGTCACCGGCCACCAGGAACGCCTGCGCCGACCCGTTGGGCTGGTAGATCCCCGCACCCGACGCGAACGCCACGAACTGGCCACGCCCGTCCGACGTCGCCCGCTGCACCGCCACCGGCAGCCCCAGCGACGAACCCAGCCCACCGGCCGCCGACCACCGGGCACCGATCGGCCCGGTCAGCGCCACCGCACCCGAGGACGCCGTCCACACCACCGTGCCGCCGGTGAACTCCACGTACCAGCCACCACCGGACGTCGGCGCCTCGTCATGAAGCGGCAGACCCAGCACCCCACGCGCCCCGCCCCGGGCCAGCCACACATCCCGGATACCACCCAGGACCAGCCGCGTCCCCGACGACGTCCACACCAGGGTGTACCCCCGGGAGAAGTCCTGGGTGAACGCGCCACCAGGCACGCCCACCTCACCGGTGGTGGGCAGCCCCAACCGGGACGCCCCACCGGCAGCAGCCCACGCCTGAGCCAGCCCGCCCCGCAGATCGAAGGCACCCGTCGCCTCCGACCAGTACACCTCCCCGCGCTGGAACGTCTGCTTCCACGCACCGGCCACCCCCGCCACCGGCACCTCACCACCGGTCGGGTAACCCAGACCCCACTCCGCGTTCGTCCTCAACCACCGATCCCGGATCGCGCCCCGCATCACCTGCGCCCCGGTCCCCGGCGACCAGTAGATCGACGTGCCCCGCGTGAAGTGGTTGAACGCACCCCCCGCGCCGGCCTGCCCCTCATCGGTGGACGGCACCCCCAGCACCTCAGCACCACCGGACGCCAGGAACACCCGCAGGATCTCCCCCCGCACCACCCGCACATCCGTCGCGCCCGACCAGTACAACCGCCCGTTCGCATACTCCCGGAACGAGAACCCGGCCCCCCACCGCTCGCCACCCACCGGCGCACCCAACGACTGCCGCAACCCCGCATCCGAGGCATACCGCCGCTCGATCGCGGACATCCCGCCGTCCACCTGGGCGGTGACGCGGCTGCGGATGTCGTCCATGCGGCTGAAGGCGTACTTCCCCGGACAGGCGGTGGAACCGACGTCGCGGTGGGCGAAGACCGTCGGCAGGTTGACGACGACGCCGGCCGCGTAGCGGGAGGTCCCGCCACCGCCGGAGGTCAGGTTCGTCCGCCCGCGGGGGTCCACGCCGTAGAGGGAGAGCTTCCAGGCGATGATGTCGGCGACTGCGTCGAGCATGCCCTGCGGCGGGACCGCGGTCTCGTAGTTGCCGAGCATCGAGACGCCGAAGGTGCCGGTGTTGAAGCCTCCGGCGTGAGCGCCGATGACCGTGCTGGCGAGCCCGCCGAAGCGGCCCTCCCACAGGCGTCCGTACTTGTCGGCGATCACGTTGTAGCCGATGTCGCCCCAGCCGCGGCTGACCGTGTGGTACCGGTAGATGGACCGCATGATCGCCGGGACGTCGTCGGCGGTGTAGTTGTTGCTGTCCGCGGTGTGGTGGATCGTCGCGGCCTTGATCGTCGGCGCGTACTGCGGGGCCCAGGTGCGGATGCGCTCGTCCGCCCCCCACTGCGCCCGCGAGAAGACCGGCGGCAGCGCGAGCGCGGCGTCGGCGGTGTCCTGGATGTCCGGGGTCTCGAGGTGGGCGTCGGCCACGCTCTCGCCCGGGTCGACCAGGTCGAGCTTGACGTCGGTGGGAGCGGCGCCCGACCGCGTCACCAGCTCGACCTCGACGCCGGTGCTCGGGCCGGTCCACAGCGGCGACGTGCCACCCCGCGTCTCCTGACCGGAGTCGGCGTTCTGCTCGGCGTCCTCGACGCCGACCGTGGTCCACTCGCCCCAGGCGCCGTCGGCGCTCCGGGCGCGCACCTGCACCAGGGTGTCGACGACGGCCGGGTCGTGGGCCCAGGTCACGCCGACCAGGGAGAACTCGGTGTCGAGCTCCTGGACGGCGAGGACGGGTGCCTGGTCGGGAACACCCTGGACAGCGGCGGTGGTGCCCTCCTGGACGGCGGCAGCCTCTTCCGGCGCGGCCACCGACCCCAGCGGGATCTCCTCGGCCGCGGTCGTCACCGGCTCGGCCTCGGGCGTGGGCTCGGCGTAGACCGGCAGGACGAGGATCGTCCCGGACATGGCGAGAAAGGCGATGGAGCCCGCAAGGGTGCGGCGCACGGAAATCCTCCGGTAGAACGGTTCGCGTCGGTGCCCGCGGATGTCGAGCGGCCGGCTTCGCGCGCCTCCAGAAACGAGGCGCGCGCGCCGGCGTCGAGGCCCGCGGCATGGACGTGATCCAAGGTAGGTGACGACGCCGTCACGTAGCGTCTCCGACCCGCCGATTACGAACCCTTCGCCGGTGTGACCTTGCTAGGTCAGCGAGCCGACCGCAGGGCGCACCGGCGGTGGCTGCTCGGCCGCCGCAGGGGCCTCGGCTCCCCGGTCCCGCGACCAGGACCGGGAGGCCAGCGCGGCTGCCACTGGCAGCACCACCAGGAGCGGGAGCCCGTACCGGTGGTCGTACACCGCGGTCGCCGACGGGACCGCCACCAGCGCGACCCCGGCGACGACGCAGAACACTGCATCGAGGTTGTCCCGCCAGCGCGGCCGCCGGCGGTGCGGCACGAGGCCGGACAACCCCACGACGACGAGCCCGCCCAGCAGGAAGTCCGGCGTGTGGACCCAGTCCTGGTAGCGCGCCAGGACGTCGGCCGGCGCGGACCGCAGGACCGGTTCCACCGGTTCGAGCTCGAAGCCCTGGCGCGACAGCTGTGCGGGGCAGTCGAGCGGGCCGGCCGCCTCATGGGTGTGCGAGGCGGGGAACCACCAGTAGGCGGCGCAGGAGTCGTGGGCACCGGCCGTGCGGCCGGGGAGGAAGTAGTCAGCCGTCCGCCCGGCCGTCCCGCCGAGGTACTCCATGGCCTGCCCGCGCAGGACGAGTTCGGAGAACTCCCGCAGGTCCTCGTCGGTGTACCGCCCGCTGTTGGCCGGGCTGTCCGGGTGCCACACGAAGAAGTCGGGATTGGGTCGCTCCTCCTCCGGACCGTCGGGGCAGAGGCCGCGCAGCCCGGCCGGGACGTCCACCTTCTCGCAGTCGGCGAACGGAGCGACCCGTCCGTAGAGGAAGTGGCCGGTGTAGTCGCTCAGTGCGTAGACGCCGGTGTGCCCGTGGAACCAGACGACGTAGGGCAGGACCACCGCGGCCATCCCGACGGCCGTCGCCGCGACGGCCGTCCAGCCGACGGTGCGCCGCACCAGCCGCACGAGGAGGTAGAGGCCGACGACACCGATGACTGCGAGCCCCACCGTGCGCGTCAGCAGCCCGAGTGCGAGGACGGCGCCGGCCGCGCCCGCCGCCCACCACGGCGGCCGCTCGTGCCACAGCACGAGCACAACGGCGATCGCGAGCAGCAGCACGTAGAGGGAGTCGGCCATCACGTAGTGCTCGAGCATCACGACGTAACCGTCGAGCAGCAGGGGCGCCACGGCCAGGCAGGACACCCACCGGCGCACCCCTCGGTGCTGCAGCAGGGCGTACACCAGGACGGCGGCGACGACCCCGAGGACGTGCTGGACGACGACGAGGTACCGGAAGCCCAGGAAACCGTCGACGAGCGCGAGGAAGCCGGAGTAGCCCCAGGTGCGGTGCACCTCGGCGTCGCCGGTGCGGGCCACCTCCAGGTAGGAGAACGAGTCCGCGAAGGAGAAGGCCGGCACGTAGGCGAGGGTCGCGAGCACCCGGAGCGCGACACCGAGACCGACCAGGGTCAGGAGACCGGCGTGCCGGACCGCGGCCCGACCGAGCCGGGTGACCACGCCGCGGCCGACCCGGCGGAGGCGGCCCGGTCCGGCGCCCTCCTCCGGGCTTCTCGGCATGCCCGCGAGGCTAGCAACGCCCCGGCCCGGCCTGCCTGCGGAGCGGTGGTGAGCCGGTTCCGCCCCGGGCGATGTCACGGACCGGTCCCGCTGGGGCGGCTGGGTCCGATGTGAATACCCGTGCCCCAGGGGAGTTCCGTGGCGTCCGGCAGCGGGTGTCGGAAGGTCCCGGGGCGACGTCAGCATGCTTACCATCGGATCCAGCCGATCGGCCCAGCTCCATCGCGGCCGGCGAACGACACGGTCGGGCCAGACCGATCCGATCCCAGTCCCCGAACGTGAGGAAGCCGGTGAGCCGACAGCGCGACCCGCAGGTGATGCCGGCCGGTGGCCCGGCACTCCCGCCGCGCCTGGACCCCCGCGCCGGCCGTCCGCCGCGCCCCAGGACCACGCGTCGCGGCGGCGAAGAGCTCCGGCGACCGGCAGCTGCCGGCGGGGCACGCCGTGGCGGACGCGACGCGGCCACCACGCACGACCACCACGCCCGCGGCTTCGGTCAGACCCTCGGCCTGACCGTCCTGAACACGATCCTCCCCGGCACCGCCTTCCTGGCGGCCGGCTACAAGAGGACCGGCGCCCTCCTGCTCGCCGCGTTCGTCGCACTCGTCGCCATGGGCGCCTATCTCGCGACGGCCGGCCAGGAGCTCGCCGTGCGGCTGGCGGTCAGCCCCACCGGGCTGCTCCTGATCATCGCCGCGGTCGTGGGCCTCGCCATCGTGTGGTCCCTCACCGTCATCGCCGGCTACCGGGTCCTGGCCCCTGACTCCACGACCGGCGGCCAGCACGTCCTCGGCAGCGTGCTCGTCACCCTGCTGGCACTGGGCGTCGCGGCGCCGGCGTTCGAGGCCGCGCACCTCGCGTCGGTCCAGCGCAACCTCATCACCGGCCTCTTCGGCGACGACGTGGAGTCCGCGACCGTCCCCGAGGCCAAGGCCGACCCGTGGGCCGACAAGGAGCGGGTCAACATCCTCCTGCTCGGCGGTGACGGCGGCGACGGCCGGACCGGCGTCCGCACGGACACGGTGATCGTCGCGAGCATCGACACGCAGACCGGCGCCACGACGACGTTCAGCCTGCCGCGCAACCTCGAGGAGCTGCCGTTCCCCGAGGACAGCCCGCTGCACGACGTCTACCCGGACGGGTTCGACGCGGGCAGCGAGAGCGAGAGCCTCCTCAACGCCGTCTACCGGAACGGCCCGGCCGCGCACCCGGACATCCTCGGCCCGACGGACAACCCCGGGGCGGACTTCCTCAAGCTGGGTGTCGGCGAGGCGCTGGGCCTGACGCTCGACTACTACGTCCTGGTCAACCTCGACGGTTTCAGCCAGCTGATCGACGCGCTCGGCGGCATCACGGTGAACGTCAACTACTTCGTGCCGGTCGGTGGCGACCCGGGAACCGGCTCGCTGCCCGACGACTACATCGCGCCCGGACCGAACCAGCACATGGACGGCACGCGCGCTCTGCAGTACGCCCGCGGCCGGTTCGGTCTCTCGGACTACCAGCGGATGGACCGTCAGCGCTGCATGATCAACGCGATCGTCGGAGCCGCGGACCCCATGACCATGCTGAGCCGCTACCAGCAGATCGCGGCGACGACCCAGGACATCGTGAGCACCGACATCCCCCAGGCCGTCGTCGGTGACTTCGCGGACCTGGCGCTGAAGGTGAAGGACGCCGGCATGCAGAGCGTCGTCTTCGACGACTCCGTCATCCGGCCCGCGTACCCCGACTTCGACCTGATCCGGTCGACGGTCCAGGACGCCCTCGCCGCGACCCCGTCGCCCACGCCGACCCCTGCGGAGCCCGCCCCGGCGGGCGGGGCGACGACCGGGACCGGCGGCGCGCCGGCTCCGGCACCCACGGAGCCTGCTCCGGCCTCGGAGTCCCCGGTGACCAACGCCGCCGACGCCTGCGCCTACGACCCGGTGGCGGCCAGCGAGGCCCTCGAGGAGGGCGAGCCGCCCACCCGCCGCTGAGTCCACCCCGCCGCTGAGCCCGGCCGCGCGCCGGGCTCGGCGCCCCCGCGGTCGGGCTCCGTCGCTCGCGACCTGGGATCCTGGGCGGCATGCGTGTCGCCGGACCTGCCGCCCTGCTCGCGAACGCCCGGGACCGTGACCCGGCCCGGCCCCTGCTGACGCACTACGACGACGCGACGGGTGAACGGGTCGAGCTCTCGGCCTCGACCCTGGACAACTGGGTGGCCAAGACGGCGAACCTGCTGCAGGACGAGTTCGACATCGGCCCCGGCAGCACCGTCGCCGTCGCCCTCCCGGTGCACTGGCAGACCGCCGCGGTCCTCCTGGGGGCGTGGAGCTGCGGGGCCACCGTCGTCGACACCGCGGCCGAGGACGACGGCCGGCTCACCGGCGTCGACGTCGTCCTCGCCGAGCGGGAGCGGCTCCCGGCGATCGAGGAGACCACCGACGCCGAGCTCCTCGGCCTCTCCCTGCACCCGCTGGGGGCGGGGATGACCGGGTACGCCGGGCAGGCCCGCGACTTCGCGCTCGAGGTGCGGACCGCCGGCGACCGCTTCGTGCCCTACGGCGTGCTCGACCCGGCCGCCCCCGGCCTGGTGGCCGGAGCGCTGGAGCTGACCCTCGGCGGCCTCGTGGAGGCGGCCGGGGAGCTGGCGGGCCGGCTCGGGATCGTGGCCGGGGACCGGGTCATGGTCGACGAGCGGACCGCCGCGGAAGCAGGGCCGGTGGCCTGGCTCCTGGCACCGCTGGCCGCCGGCGCCTCGCTGGTCCTGTGCCGCCACGCGGTTCCGGAGGCGCTCCCGGGCCGTGCCGCGACGGAACGGGTCACCGCCACCCTGGGCTGCCGGGTGGACGGGGTCCGCGAGCTAGGCCGGCCGGCCGAGGCCGGCTGACCCGTTGCGCCCCGGGCGCGCGGCCTGCGACGGCCCGGCCGGGGGTGCGCGGCGTCAGCCGCGGTGCGCGCCCACCGGGCGTGCGCCGACCGCCCGCGGGGACGGGAGGGCGCCACCGGCGAATGTGGCCGGGACGTCAGCCTGCGGGGCGACCGGCGGCGTGGCCGGCGCCATGGCCGGCGGCACCACCGGGGACCTGCGCCGCCCGGGTCGCGACACGAAGCGGCGGCCCAGCTCGATACCGGGCTGCTCCACCCACCGGTGCACGAGGTCGGCCATGACCGCGGAGCACAGCACCACGGCGACGGCGGAGAGGAGCCGCGGGGTGCCGAAGACGGGCACCAGGGTCGCGAGGGCCCAGCCGGCCACCTGCTGAACCAGGTACAGGGAGTAGGAACGCTCCCCCCACCACCGCATCACGCGCCCGCCGAAGACCCGGGTCAGGGCGGGCAGGGCGACCAACGAGGGCAGGATCAGGCCGACCATGACGCCGTAGCCCATGATCACCAGCGGCTCGCCGCCGGCCGCGCGCACGAGCGACGGGACCGCCAGGTGGTAGACGGCGAAGGCCGCCCAGCACAGGGCCGCGGGCAGCGGGCGGGCCAGCGCGGCGACGCCCGGGAAGGTCCGGCGGTCGTGCATGAGGACGGCGACGAGGCAGCCGACGGCGATGACCAGGTAGTGCACCGCGTAGTGCCCGACGACTCCCCAGAGGGCGGCGCCGACGAGGAAGATCGCGGCCAGGAGGCCGAGGCGGTGGCGGCGCACGGCCGGGATCCAGGGGAGGAAGGCCAGCAGGGGCCAGACCAGGTAGAACCGCTGCTCGATGGCGATGGTCCAGGTGTGGCCGTAGAAGATGTCGCCCAGGTGCAGGTCGCTGTTGAACGTCAGGTACCAGGGCAGCGTCTCGGCCACCTCGCGGGAGGCGAACTCGCCGCGGGCGACGAAGAGGGCCACCAGCAGCGCCAGGACGAACAGGTACGCGGGCCAGATGCGGAAGATGCGCCGGACGTAGAAGTTCCGCAGGCTGATCCGCCCGTTCCGCTCCTCCTCGCGCAGCGCCAGGGTGGTGATGATGAAGCCGGACAGCACGAAGAAGACGTGCACGCCGAGCCAGCCCGACGCCCAGGCGAACGACGGCCCGCCGAAGTGGAACATGACGACGGCGACCGCAGCGATGCCCCGCACCCCGTCGAGGGACGCGAACCGCCGCGCCTCCCGGAACTGGTCGTAGTCGAAGGGCAAGCCCGCACTCCCGCCGTCAGGGTTCACCGCGCGCGGCGACTCTCCGTGGTCGAACCGAACCGGTCCGTCGCGGTCACCCTAACGGCGGGTCGGCGGAAAGGCGTCCGGAGCGGGGCGCACCGACCTCCGGTCACCCTCCTGTCACACGAGCCCCACCGGATGGTCGGAGCCCGTGCCCACGGTCAGCGCAGCAGCGAGCGGGCGATCACCATGCGCTGCACCTGGTTGGTGCCCTCGTAGATCTGGGTGATCTTGGCGTCGCGCATCATCCGCTCGACCGGGAAGTCCTGGGTGTAGCCGGCGCCTCCGAAGAGCTGCACGGCGTCGGTGGTCACCTGCATCGCGACGTCGGAGGCGAAGGCCTTGGCCGAGGCGGACACCCGGGTGACGTCGGGCCGGCCGGCCTCACCGGCGGCGGCAGCGACGTACACGAGGTGCCGCGCCGCCTCGATCTTCATCTCCATGTCGGCGAGCATGAACTGCACGCCCTGGAAGCTGCCGATGCTCGTGCCGAACTGCTTGCGCTCCTTGACGTAGGCCACCGATGCGTCCAGGGCGCCCTGGGCGACGCCGACCGCTTGCGCCCCGATGGTGGGCCGGGTGAAGTCCAGGGTCCGCAGCGCGGTCTTGAAGCCGGTGCCGGGCGCGCCGATGATCCGGTCGGCCGGGATCGTGCAGTCGGTGAAGTACAGCTCGCAGGTGGGCGAGCCCTTGATGCCCATCTTGCGTTCCTTCGGGCCGACGGCGAAGCCCGGGTCGTCGCGGTGGACGGCGAAGGCGGAGATGCCGTTGGCCTTCTTCTCGGGGTCGGTGACCGCCATGACCGTGTACCACTCGGAGATGCCCGAGTTGGTGATCCACGCCTTGGTGCCGTTGAGGACCCAGGAGTCGCCGTCGAGACGGGCACGGGTCGTCATCGCGGCGGCGTCGGAGCCGGCCTCCCGCTCCGACAGGCCGTAGCTGATCATCGCGTCGCCGGCGGCGATCGGCGGCAGGACCAGCTGCTTCACGGCCTCCGAGGCCGACAGGATGATCGGCATCGAGCCCAGCTTGTTCACGGCCGGGATCAGCGAGGCGCTGACGTCGACCCGCGCGACCTCCTCGATCACGATGCAGGTCGCGATCGCGTCGGCACCCTCGCCGCCGTACTGCTCCGGGATGTGGGTGGCGTGGAAGCCGGCGGCCGTCAGTGCCTTCTGCGCCTCGACGGGGAAGCGGGAGTCCGCGTCCACCTCGGCGGCGAACGGCGCGATCTCCCGCTCGGCGATGTCGCGGACGGCCGCCCGGATCGCCTCGTGCTCCTCGGTCAGGGCGTAGAGCCCAGCGTTGTTACCCACCGGTAGATCGTAAGCCCGCGGACGCCTGGTCCGAAGCGAGACGCTCCTGCAAGGTGAGGTCCCGCGCCGCCACCTGGTCGGCCAGGTCCGCCTGGAAGCGCTCGACCGCCGTCCGCAGCGTGTCATCGGACGCCGCGAGCATGCGGACGGCGAGCAGGCCGGCGTTGCGCCCGCCGTCGATGCCCACCGTCGCGACCGGCACCCCGGCCGGCATCTGCACGATCGACAGCAGGCTGTCCATGCCGTCCAGCCGGCCCAGCGCCCGGGGGACGCCGATGACGGGCAGCGGCGTCGCGGCGGCGACCATGCCGGGCAGGTGGGCCGCTCCCCCGGCGCCGGCGATGATCACGCGGATGCCGCGCCCGGCCGCCGTCTCCGCGTAGTCGAGCATCCGGCGCGGGGTCCGGTGGGCCGAGACGACGTGCGCCTCGTACGGCACGCCGAACTCCTCCAGCGCCTGGGCCGCCGGCTCCATGACGGGCCAGTCGGAGTCGCTCCCCATGACGATGCCGACCACGGGGTCCCCACTCGGGCCGGTCACGTCTCTCCCCTGCGCTCGATGACTCGGTGCTCCTGATCGACGGCGTCGTGGTCGAAAGCGTCGTGGTCGAAGGCGAACGCCTCGTCGACGACGCCGTCCGCGAGGTAGCGGGCGGCGGCGACGGCCCGCGACCGGACCTCCGCGACGTCGTCGCCGAGAGCCGTGACATGGCCGAGCTTGCGGCCCCGCCGCTGTCCCTTGCCGTACCAGTGCAGCTTGACGCCGGGCCAGTGCGCCATGAAGTGGTGGATGCGCTCGTCGAGCGGCGGCCCGGACCAGCTCTCCTCGGCTGCGGCCCCGCCCAGCACGTTGGCCATCACGACCACGGGGGCGGTCATGGCCGTCTCGCCCAGGGGGTAGTCGAGGACGGCGCGCAGGTGCTGCTCGAACTGGCTGGTGCGCGCACCCTCGATGGTCCAGTGCCCGGAGTTGTGCGGCCGCATCGCGAGCTCGTTGACCAGCACGCCGTCAGCGGTCTCGAACAGCTCCACGGCGAGCATGCCGACGACACCCAGCCGGTCGGCGATCCGGATGGCCAGCTCCTGCGCCGCCGTGGCCCGGTGCTCGGCGAGGCCGGGGGCCGGGGCCACCACCTCGGCACAGACCCCGTCGCGCTGGACCGTCTCGACGACGGGCCACACCGCCACCTGGCCGAAGGGCGAGCGGGCCACCTGTGCGGAGAGCTCGCGGACCATCGCGACCCGCTCCTCGACCAGGAGGACGCCGTGGCGCTCGAGGAGGTCCGCCGCCTCGTCGGGCCCGCGGACGACGAACACGCCCTTGCCGTCGTACCCGCCCCGCGGGGTCTTGAGGACGACCGGCCAGCCGACCTCGTCGGCGAAGGCGGCCACGTCGTGCACGGTGCGCGCCTCGGCCCAGGCCGGCTGCGGCTCGCCGGCCGCGGCGAGCGCCCGCCGGAGCACCAGCTTGTCCTGTGCGTGGACCAGTGCCGCCGGCCCCGGGGCGACGCGGTGGCCGGCCGCCTCGAGCGCGCGCAGGTGCTCGGTCGGCACGTGCTCGTGGTCGAAGGTGAGCACCGTCGCGCCGTCGGCGAGGCGCTGGAGCGCGGCGAGATCGCGGTGGTCCCCCAGCTGCACGTCCGCGGCGACGAGGGCGGCGGACTCCGCCGGGTCGGTGGCCAGCACCCGCAGCGACTGGCCGAGCGCGATGGCTGCCTGGTGCGTCATCCGCGACAGCTGTCCCCCGCCCACCATCGCCACCACCGGCAGGGCGATCGGCGGGAGCGGCTGGTCGACCATGGCGCACCCAGGTTACGGGGCGGCCCCTCACCGGTCCGCGCCAGCCGGTGTCCGACCGGTGCACCTCGTAGGGTCGTGGTGTGTCCGCCCCCGCCCCACGGCCGCCCCTGCACACCCGAGGGCGCCTCCTCGTCAAGGAGCTCGGCGCCTTCGGGGTGGTCGGCGCCGTCAGCTTCCTGATCGACGTCGGCCTCTTCCACGTGTTCTACGCCAACGCCGGGCTGGGCGCGGTGACCGCGAAGCTGCTGGCGACGGCCGTGGCCATGACGGTCGCGTTCGCGGGCCACCGCTACTGGTCGTTCTCCCATCGCGCCCGCACGGGCCTGCGCGGTGAGTACCTCCGCTTCTCGGTGATCAACGGGGGCACCCTGCTGCTCGGGGTGCTGACGATCGCGGTGGTGCGGCACCCGCTGCAGCAGGAGAGCGCCCTGGTGCTCCAGGCGGCGAACATCGGTTCCATCGTCGTCGGCACGGTCATCCGCTACCTCGGCTACCGGGCGTGGGTCTTCCCGGCCGGGGACGACGTCCCGGCCGTCCCCCGGACGGGCGAACCTGTCAGCGCCGGCGGGGATCCGCCTGGCGTCCGCCCGGCGCCGCCTAGCATGACCAGCTGACGGCGAAGGGATATCCATGACCGGACACGGCCCGACTCCCGACCTCGGACGCCCGCTGGGCGACTCCGCGCTGCAGAGCCGCACGCTCGAGTCCGTCGCCTCCGCGGTGAACTACCACACGTGGCTGACCGATCTGGCCCGCCCGCACCTCGGGGACCACCCCGTCGAGATCGGGAGCGGGCTGGGCGACTACGCGTGCCGGTGGCTCGACGCCGGGCTGCCGGAGATCACCGTGACCGAGGCCGATCCCGACCGACTGGCGGTGCTGCGCTCGCGGTTCGCCGGCCGCGACGACGTGCACGTCCGGGCGATGAACGTGCTGGCCCCGCAGCCGGCCGCGCACTCGGCCCTGGTCGCCGCCAACGTGCTCGAGCACATCCCGGACGACGTCCGGGCCCTGCGCGCCGCGCACGAGGTGCTGCGGCCCGGGGGCTCGGTGGTGTTGATCGTCCCGGCGTTCCAGTTGGCGATGTCGCGGTTCGACAGGGAGGTTGGACACGTGCGCCGGTACACCAGGAAGAGTCTGCGGACGGCCTTGACGGCGGCCGGGCTGGTCGTCGACGAGGTCCGCTACATCGACGTCCCCGGCCTGTTCGCGTGGTTCGTGGGCATGCGCCTGCTGCGGATGCGCCCGGGTGACGGCGCCCTGCTGACGGTGTGGGACCGGATGGTCGTGCCCGCCACCCGCTGGGTGGAGGAGCGGGTCGGCGCTCCCTTCGGCAAGTCCGTGTTCGCGGTGGCCCATGTGCCGGAGGTGGCCTGAGATGACGCTGTCCGATCGACGACCGGAGATCGACCCGCAGGCGGCAGGTGCGTACCGGATCGAGGGCAACCGGGTCGCGGACCCTGAGCAACTCGAGCTGACCGTCGTCCTCCCCTGCCTGAACGAGGCCGAGACCCTCGAGGTCTGCGTCCGGAAGGCCCGCCGCTCGATGCAGCAGCTGGGCATCCGCGGGGAGGTCGTGGTCGCCGACAACGGCTCCACCGACGGGTCGCAGGCGATCGCCGAGGCGGCCGGAGCGCGCGTGGTCGCGGTGCCGCGGCGTGGCTACGGCGCCGCCATCCGAGGCGGGATCGAGGCCGCGCGCGGCCGCTACGTGCTCATGGCCGATGCCGACGACAGCTACGCCCTCGACGACCTCGAGCCCTTCATCCGTGAACTGCGCGCCGGCGCCCAGCTGGTCATGGGCAACCGCTTCCGGGGCGGGATCGCGCCCGGTGCCATGCCCTTCCTGCACCGCTACCTCGGCAACCCGGTGCTCTCCTGGGCCGGCCGGCACTTCTTCCGCGTCCCGATCGGCGACTTCCACTGCGGCATGCGCGCCTTCGACCGCGAGGCCATCCGCGCGCTGGGGATGCAGACCGACGGCATGGAGTTCGCCAGCGAGACGGTCGTCCGCAGTGCGCTCGCCGGGCTGCGGATCACGGAGGTGCCGACCACTCTCCGGCCCGACGGGCGCAGCCGCGCCCCGCACCTCCGGACGTGGGTCGACGGCTGGCGCCACCTGCGCTTCCTCCTGGCGTTCAGCCCGCGCTGGCTCTTCCTGTACCCGGCCGTGACGATGCTGGTCGGCGGCCTGCTGGGGCTCGCCCTGCTCTCGGCGGGGACCGTCGTGGTGGGCGGCGTCGCCTTCGGCATCCACACCATGCTCGCCTGCGCCACGCTGGTCGTCCTCGGCCTCCAGGTCGGTGGCCTTGCTCTGGTTTCCCGGGCCTACGCGTGGCGGCTGGGGCTGCTCCCCCGCAGTCCACGGCTGGAGAAGTGGTTGGAACGGGTCACTCTGGAGCGGGGTCTGGTCCTCGGGTTCGTCTCGGTGCTGCTGGGCATCGCGGCGTTCGTCGTGGCGCTGGCGACGTGGGGCTCGCAGGGGTTCGGGCAGCTGGATCCGGTCCAGACGATGCGGCTGCCCATCATCGGGATGGTCCTGGTGGTCGGCGGCACGCAGATCGCGGTCTCCGCCTTCGCCGTCAGCCTGACCGGCGTCGGGCAGGCTTCGTCGGACGTCGCGCCGCCGGCTCCCGGAAGGACCGTGGTCATGGAGGGCAACACGGTCGCGACGACGGAGGCCTTCGCCGCCGACGACGTCACCGGTCGGGCGACCGCCGCGCGCTGAGCAGCGCCGGCCCCGGCCGGACGGCTCCCTCGGGACGGCTGGGGGTCAGCCCGCGAGCCGCGATCCGTGGCGGCCCGCGATCACCTCGATCCGCGTCGGGATCCGGGTGCGCAGCTCCTCGAGGTGGCTGATGACTCCGACGGTCCGGCCTCCGCGCCGCAGCTCGTCCAGCACCGACATCACCGCGTCGAGCGCCTGCGCGTCGAGCGTGCCGAAGCCCTCGTCGACGAACAGGGTGTCGATCTGGACGCCGCCCGTCTCCGCGGTCACGACGTCGGCCAGGCCGAGCGCCAGCGCCAGGGAGGCCATGAAGCTCTCGCCGCCGGACAGGGTCTTGGTGGCCCGTCGGCAGCCGGTGTACTCGTCGAGCACGTCGAGGCCGAGGCCGCCGCGGGCACCGTGCCGGCCCTGCGCGTCGCTGTGCCGGAACGTGTAGCGCCCGCCGGACATGTCCTGCAGCCGCTCGCTGGCCGCCTCGGCCACCTGTTCCAGCCGGGCCGCCAGGACGAAGGACTGCAGCCGCATGCGAAGGACGTTCGCGCCGCGTCCGTTGACCAGGTCGGCGAGCTCGCTCACCTGGTCGAACGCCGACCGTCGTTCGTCCAGCTCGACCTGCAGCGCCGTCACGTCGCCCGCGAGGGACCGCAGCCCCCCGGCACTGCGACGGGCGCGGTCGAGCTCGGCCGCGGCGTCGTCCCGCAGGCGGGCTGCCTCCGCGCACCGCTCCCCCAGCACGTCCAGGTCCGGGCGCGGTCCCAGGTCGGCGAGGTCGGGGGCGGCCACGGCCGCCTGGGCCACCGAGAGGGCGCGGTCGTGCCCGTCGATGCGGCGGTCGAGAGCGGCCAGCCGGCCGGTGTCGAGCAGGGCCTCCGCGGCGGCCAGCACGTCGGCGAAGCCGGCCTCGACCACCCGTTGCCCGGCCGCCGTCCGCGCCACCTCCTCGGCGGTCCGCGCCCGGAGCTCGTCGGCCTCGGCGGCGACGACCGCCTCGCACCGCTCGGCCTCGGTGGTCAGCCGGGCGATCCGGGAGGGCAGATCGGCGTCGTCGCCCCGAGCGGCGGCCAGCTCGGCCGTCAGCTCGTCGCGCGCCGTAGCAGCGGCGGCGAGCTCGGCCGACCGGGCCTGCACCTCCTCGCGGTCGGCGGCCAGCGCCGCAGCGGCCGCGTCGCGCTCGGACACCAGCGAGGCCAGCCGGGCGCGCGCCGCCGGGAGTCCGGCGGCGGCGGCCTCGGCCTCGCGCACAGTCCCGGTCAGCTCCTCGACCAGTGCCGCCTGCTCGGCGATCGGCCGGTCGCCGGCGCGTGCCCGCAGGGCGGCCAGCTCGCGCTCCTGGCGCTCCACCACGTCGGCCGCCCGGGTTGCGGCGGTCTCGGCGACGTCGACGGCCGCGCGTGCCACCTGCTCGTCGGCCGCCGTGACGACCGGTCCGCCGGGCTCCGCGGGCCGCGGGTGCTCGGTGGCCCCGCAGACGGGGCAGTCGGCTCCGTCGGCCAGGCCGGCCGCCAGCTCCGCGGCCATGCCGTCCAGCCGCTGGGCGCGGAGGGTCACCCAGTGCTCGCGGGCGTCGACCCACGCCTCGCGCTGGCGGGCGGCGGCCCCTCGCGCGTCCACCACCGAGCGCTCCAGCCGCTCCGCGGACCGCGCCGCGGTCAGGGCCGACGTGGCCGCCGTCAGCCGGTCGTGCAGCCCCGGCAGGCGAGCGGCGGCGTCCTGGGCCGCGACGACGGCTGCCTCCTGCTCGCTGATCCGGGCGGGCCGGCCGGCCAGGGCCTCGGCGGCCTGCGCGCAGCGCGCGTGCAGCCGGGTGAGGTCGCCCTCGAGCCGCCGCACGCGCCGGGCGAGACCCGCCGCGCGCTCCACCTCCGGCAGCAGGGAACGCACCGCCGCCGCCTCGTCGCGCAGTTCGCGGGCGAGCAGGCCGTCGGCCTCCCTGCCCCGGGACACCGCGGCCCAGGCGGCACGGGCGGTTTTCAACGACTCGAGTGCCTGCTCGGCCTCGAGTGCACGCCGGCCGGCGGACTCCAGGACGTCGCGCAACGGCTCGGCCCGGCGGCCGGCGTCCCGCTGGGCCCGGAGCGGCGTCAGCGCGGGCTCCTCGGCGGTCAGTCGCTCCAGTTCCGCCCGCGCCCGGTCGCGGCGCACGTGCCGCTCGGCCAGCGCCCGGGCGGCGCTGATCTCGGCGTCGACCGCGGCGGTCCGCGCCTCGGCCTCCTCGGCCGCCCGGACGGCGGACGCCAGGCGGCTCTCCGCGGCGGCGCGCAACTGGGCCACCCAGCGGTCGATGCCGGTGCCGGGGCCCGCCCCGGCGAGCTCGGGCGCCAGCTCCTCGGGCACCTCGTCGTCGGCGACCTGGGCCAGCCGCGCGAGGAGGGCGCCCATCCGGTGCCGCACGGTGTCCAGCCGCTCGCGGGCCGCCGAGCGCTCACCGGCCAGCCAGTCCTCGACCTTCGCGAAGCGGCCGACGTCGAAGAGCGTGCGCAGCAGCCGTCCGCGGTCCTCCGGCTCCGCCCGCAGGAACCGCGCGAAGTCGCCCTGCGGCAGCAGGACGACCTGGCAGAACTGCTCCGCGGACAGCCCCAGCCGGATCCGGAGGTGCTCCGAGCCCTCGTCGATGCGGGTGCTGACCGGAGCCCACTCCCCGCCGGTCCAGCGCTGCACCGTGAGCTTGGCCTGCTCCGTCGTCCAGCCCGTGCCGCGCTTCTTGGGGCGCTGCTGCTCGGGCCGCCGGATGACGCGCAGCCGCTCCCCGGCCAGAGTCACCTCGCAGGAGACCTCCGTGCGGGTCGCCGCATCGGCGTGGTCGCTGCGCAGCCGCTTCTCCTCGCCGCGCGCCCCGGGCACGGTGCCGTACAGCGCGTAGACCACGGCGTCCAGCAGCGTCGTCTTGCCCGCGCCGGTCGGCCCCCAGAGGAGGAACAGACCGTCGCCCGCGGCCTCGTCGAGGTCGACCTCGACCGTCCCGGGGAACGGCCCGAACGCGGTGAGGGAGAGCGTGTGCAGCCTCATCCGTCCGCCTCCGCCCGGGCGGCGGCCACCAGGGCCCGGCCCAGCAGGTCGCGCTCGGCCGGCGTGGCCCGGACCGCTCGGACGTGGCTGACGAACTCCCCCACGACATCGAGGTCGCTGCGCCCCCGCAGGCGCTCCTGGTAGCTGCGGGCATCCACGGCAGCACCGGAACCGGTCCACTCCAGGTGCACGCAGTGCGGGAACCTGGTCTGCAACCGGCGCATCGGGTCGGTGGGACGGACGGGATCGGTCAGCCGCGCGGAGACGAAGTGGCCGACGGCGTCGTCGTGCGCCGGATCCTGCAGCAGCGCGTCCAGCTCACCGGTCAGCATGGTCAGCGGCCGCGGCGTGGGCAGCGGCACCGGGCGGACGTCGGCCAGGCCGGCGGCGTCGAGGTCGACCAGCCACGCCTGCTTCTGCTGCCCTGCCTCGCCGAAGGAGTAGGCGAGCGGCGAGCCGCTGTAGCGGAGTCTCGGGCTGAGGGTCTGCGGCCGGTGCAGGTGGCCCAGGGCCACGTAGTCGACCCCGTCGAAGACGCCGGCGGGGACGAGGTCCACCCCTCCGACGCTGATGTCGCGCTCGCTGTCGCTGGGCTGACCACCGCCGACGAAGGCGTGCGCGAGCACCACCGACCGCGCGCCCGGGCGCAGGAAGAGGTCGGACCGCACCCGATCCATCGCCTCGGCGAGCACCGCCTCGTGGCTGCGGGCCGCCGGCAGACCCAGCTCGAAGCGGGCCACCTCCGGCTCCAGGAAGGGCAGCCCGTAGATCGCCACGTCACCGTGCTCGTCGGCCAGGAGGACCGGCTCGTCCAGCATCGGGATCTCCGACCTGACGTGCAGCCCACCGGCGGCCAGCAGCTCGGAGAAGGCCCCGAGGCGGCGCGCGGAGTCATGGTTGCCCGGCGTCAGCACCACGACGGCACCCGCCCGGCGGAGCCTGGCCACCACACGGCTGAGCACGGCCGTCGCGTCCGCCGACGGGACGGCGCGGTCGTACACGTCACCCGCGACGAGCACCACGTCGACCCGCTCGGCCGCGACCACCTCGGCCAGGGCGCCGAGGACCTGCTCCTGCTCGGCGAGCAGCTCGGTGCCGTGCAGGGAGCGCCCGATGTGCCAGTCGGAGGTGTGCAGCAGGCGCATGCCAGGGACGGTAGGCGGAGCCACCGACAGAAGCGCTGCGGACTCGCCGTGACGGACCGGTCCCGGACCGTCGTCCCGAGGCCGGTGCGCCCCTCGGGACGCACGGGTCACGGGTGCCGAGCCGCCCCGGCCGTCACCGTCACCGTCACCGTCACCGTCACCGGGCGGACGGTCCGCCGTAGTACTCGCCGACGTACCCCGCGCTCTCCTGCGCCCGGCGGTCGGCGTCCTCCTCGATCATGTGGTTGAGCAGTTGCTGGACGCCGTCGCTGTCGGGGATCTGGCGCAGGACGGTGGGGCCACTGTCACCCGCCGACTCGATCGTGAGCGTGCCGGAGTTGATGATGCGGTCCCAGAGCGTCTGCGTGTAAGCCACGTCGGTGATCCGGGAGAGCCCGATGTCCCGGCCCCTGCGCGCGAGGATCCCCTCCCGGAAGAGCAGCCGGTGCGTGGTGACGACGTAGTGCGTCGTCCGCCACCGCAGCAGCGGGACGAGGACGGTGACCAGCAGCAGGACGACGGCGACCGCCAGCACAAGCATCCGGAGCAGGCCCTGCTGGCGCCCGACCGGGATCGCGGCCGTACCGAAGGACGCCGCACCGACGATCAGCAGCAGCCGCAGGACCGGCCAGAAGACGGTCAGCCAGTGCGGATGGAGGTGCCGGACGACCTCTTCGTCCTCGGCGAGCAGCTTGTCGGGATAGGACATGCCGCCAGGATGACCCAGGGCGCACGCGTCGTCGGCCATTCCGGTCGCCCGGGGCCGGGAACGGCTCTCCGCCGTCACACGCGACGCACGTGCCGCACGTCGCCCGCCGCCAGCTCGACCTGCCCCTCGGCCGTGTCGACGACGAGCCGGCCGTCCCAGTCGACCGCCGTCGCGGTCCCCTGGAGGGAGGAGCCGTCCGGGAGGCTGACGGCCACCTCGGTGCCGACCGTCGACGACCACGCGAGGTAGTCCGCCGCCAGCCCGGAGGAGACGGGGTCGCCGAGCGCCGCCGTCCACCTCCGGTAGCGCCGTTCGACCGCCCGCAGGAACGCGAGGAGGACGGGCGCGCGGTCGACGGTCGAACCGGTGACGCCGGACAGCGACGTCCCCGTCCCGGGCAGCTCGTCCGCCGTCGTGGACACGTTCAGCCCGACCCCGACCACCACCGCCGTCGGGCGGGTGGGCGAGCCGGAGCTCTCCGCCAGGATCCCCGCGAGCTTGCGGCCGTCCAGGGCCAGCAGGTCGTTGGGCCACTTCAGCGACGCACGGACCCCGGTCACCTCCCCGACCGCCTCACCCAGTGCGACGCCGGTCAGCAACGGGAGCCAGCCCCTCCGTGCGGCGGGCACGTCGGGCCGCAGCAGGAAGGACACGGTCAGCCCCGCACGCGGCGGGGAGGTCCAGATCCGGTCGAGACGGCCGCGGCCGGCGACCTGGTGCTCGGCGACGAGCACCAGCCCCTCGGGCTCGTCGGCGGAGGCGCGGGCGATGAGGGCCGCGTTCGTGGACCCGATCTCCGGGACCACCTCGAGGGACCGCCACAGGCCGCCGTCCCGCGTGAGGGCAGCGGACAGGGCGGGGCCGTCGAGCGGCGGCCGCTCCAGATCCGACCATCGAGGTGAGGGCGTGTCGGGCACTCCCTTACGCTACGGGCCGTGATCGCGCCCGCGAGGGCGCGTACGAGCGCCAGCGAGGAGACCGAGACCGCGTGAGTGCCGCCGAACTGGAGAGCGCCGGGGAGAACGTGCCCGCCGACATCGACATCCACACGACCGCCGGGAAGCTGGCCGACTTCGAGCGCCGCGTGCAGGAGGCCACCCACGCCGGCTCCGAGCGCGCCGTCGAGAAGCAGCACGCCGCGGGCAAGATGACGGCGCGCGAGCGCATCGAGGCGCTGCTCGACCCGGGCTCGTTCACCGAGTTCGACGAGTTCGCACGCCACCGCTCGACGAACTTCGGCATGGACGCCAAGCGCCCCTTCGGCGACGGCGTCGTCACCGGCTACGGCACGGTCGACGGCCGCCCCGTCGCGATCTTCTCCCAGGACGTCACGGTGTTCGGCGGCAGCCTGGGCGAGGTCTACGGCGAGAAGATCGTGAAGATCCTGGACTTCGCCGTGACGAACGGCTGCCCGGTGGTCGGCATCAACGAGGGCGGCGGTGCCCGGATCCAGGAGGGCGTGGTCTCCCTCGGTCTCTACGGCGAGATCTTCCGGCGCAACGTGCACGCCTCGGGCGTCATCCCGCAGATCTCGCTGGTCATGGGCCCCGCGGCCGGCGGGCACGTCTACTCCCCCGCCCTGACCGACTTCGTGGTGATGGTCGACAAGACCAGCCAGATGTTCATCACCGGTCCCGACGTGGTGAAGACCGTGACCGGCGAGGACGTCACGCTCGAGGAGCTGGGCGGCGCCCGCACGCACAACACGAAGTCCGGCGTCGCGCACTACCTGGCCGAGGACGAGACCGACGCCCTCGACTACGTCAAGGCGCTGCTGTCCTACCTGCCGAGCAACAACCTCGACCCGCTGCCGGCGCTGGAGGTGGCGCCCGTCGACACCGTCCTGCCAGACGCGCTCACCGACTCCGACCTCGAGCTGGACACGTTCATCCCCGACTCGACCAACACGCCCTACGACATGCACACCGTCATCGAGCACGTCGTCGACGACGGCGAGTTCCTCGAGGTGCAGCCGCTGTTCGCGCCCAACATCCTCATCGGGTTCGGCCGCGTCGAGGGTCGCCCGGTGGGCATCGTCGCCAACCAGCCCACCCAGTTCGCCGGCACGCTCGACATCGACGCCAGCGAGAAGGCAGCGCGGTTCGTGCGCACCTGCGACGCCTTCAACATCCCGGTGCTCACCTTCGTCGACGTCCCCGGCTTCCTGCCCGGCACGTCGCAGGAGTGGGAGGGCATCATCCGGCGCGGGGCGAAACTGATCTACGCCTACGCCGAGGCGACCGTCCCCAAGGTCACGGTGATCACCCGCAAGGCCTACGGCGGCGCCTACGACGTCATGGGCTCCAAGCACCTCGGCGCCGACGTCAACCTCGCCTGGCCCAGTGCGCAGATCGCTGTCGTCGGGGCGCAGGGCGCGGTCGGCATCCTCTACCGCAAGGAGCTGGCGGCGGCCGAGGACCCCGACGCCCGCCGCGCCGAGCTCATCGCGGAGTACGAGGACACCCTCGCCAACCCCTACATCGCCGCCGACCGCGGTTACGTCGACGCCGTCATCGCGCCGTCCACGACGCGGGTGCAGGTGACCAAGGCGCTGCGGGTGCTGGCCAACAAGCGGCAGACGCTGCCGCCGAAGAAGCACGGGAACATCCCGCTGTGAGTGACGACCAGCGACCCCTCCTGCGCGTCCTCCGTGGCGAACCCACCGCCGAGGAGCTCGCCGCCCTGGCCGTCGTCGTCGCTGCCCTGTCGCAGCGGCGGGAACGACACCGGCCGACGCCGGTGGGCGCCTGGGCCTCCTACGCCGACGGCCACCGTCGTGCGCTGCAGGTTGGTGCCGGCGGCTGGCGCGCGTCCGGCAGGTTCGCCCAGTGACCAGCGACCGCAGGCTCGTCCTCGCGTCCGCCTCCCCCGCCCGGCTGTCCCTGCTCCGTCAGGCCGGTCTCGCGCCGGAGGTGGTCGTCAGCCACGTCGACGAGTCCACCGTGACGGCCCCGCGCGTCGCCGAGCAGGTGGCCCTGCTCGCCGCGGCGAAGGCGACGGCGGTCGCCAAGCAGGAGAAGGACGCCCTGGTCATCGGCGCGGACTCGCTGCTGGAGTTCCACGGCAGGCCGCTGGGCAAGCCGGCCGACGCCGCCGAGGCCCGCGACCGCTGGCAGCGGATGGCCGGACGCTCCGGCATCCTGCACACCGGGCAGGCCCTCTTCGACGTCCAGGACGGCGTCGTGGTCGGCCGGGACATCGCCGTGGCGTCCACGGTCGTCTACTTCGCGACGCCGACGCCACCGGAGATCGAGGCGTACCTCGCCAGCGGGGAGCCGCTGGCCGTGGCCGGCGCCTTCACCCTCGACGGCCTCGGGGCACCGTTCGTCCGCCGCGTGGAGGGGGATCCGGCCGCGGTCGTCGGCCTGTCGCTGACCGTGCTGCGGACCCAGCTCGCCAAGCGCGGACTCGCGATCACCGACCTCTGGCGCCGCTGACGCCCCCTGCGTCACACCGGCCCCAGTCGCGCGGCCGCACGGTCCGGCGCCGTGTGACAGTGGGGCGACGGGGGTGGGCATGTCCATGCGTTTGATCAGGTCGTTCGTCGCGCTCGCGGCGGGCGTGGCCATGGTTGCGGGCGGCACGGGGGTGGCTCAGGCCGATCCCGGCTTCACGGTCGTGGTCGAGGGCCACGCCGAGGCCGGCGCCCGGGGGACGACGGCCGGCATCGCCCTGCTGGACCGCGCCACCGGCAGCTACGCAGACAACGGCGCCAACGCCCGCCTCCGGTTCGGCTCCGCGTCACTGGTGAAGCTGTTCATCGCCGACAGCATGCTGCGCCGGGCCGCGCACGGCCAGATCGCGTTGAGCCAGGCGGACCGGAACTCCATGGCCGTGATGCTCCGGTCGTCGGACGACCCGATCGCCAGCAGTTTCTGGAGTCGCTTCGGCGGATCCAGCATGGTCAGCGACGTCGTCGGCCGCTACCAGCTCACCGAGACGACGCCTCCCACCAACCCCCGTTACTGGGGGATGACGCAGATCTCCGCGCACGACATCGCCATGTACTACCGCGGGCTGCTGGACGGGACCGGCGGGCTGTCCCCGAGCGACCGCGACTTCATCGTGGCCTGCCTCCGCCAGGCCACCTCACACGGCACCGACGGCGTCTACCAGTGGTTCGGGCTGCACGACGGGCTTCCCCGTGAGTCCGCGGTGGGTGTGAAGCAGGGCTGGATGTCCGGCGTCGACAGCCACATCTACCGGCATTCCGCCGGCATCGTCGGAGCCGACTCCCGGTACGTCGTCGTGGTCCTCGGCCGCGATCCCGCCGGAGCCGGCTCGGCGCACACCGTGGCCGCGGTGAACGGCGTGGTCCAGAAGATGTTCCCCGGCGGCCTCATCCCCCGCGTGCAGGGCGGGATCGGCGACACCTACTACGCGACGGGGGGCCCGCGCGGCGGCCTGGGCCTGCCACGCAGCGAGGAACTCCCGGCGACCGGCGGCGCCTGGCAGTTGTTCGACAAGGGCCGCATCTACTGGTCACCGGCCACGGGAGCGCACTTCGTGTGGGGCTCCATCCTGACCGCCTGGGAAGCCCAGCGGTTCGAGAACGGACGCCTCGGCTACCCGACGACCGACGAGCGGTACGCCGCCGGCGGCGGGGCGTGGACCGCGTTCCAGGGCGGCCGCATCTACTGGTCGCCCGCCACCGGGGCGCAGTGGATCAGGGGCGGGATCCTCGACGTCTGGGCAGGTCAGGGCGCCGAACGCGGCCCGCTCGGCTTTCCCGTGACCGGCGAACTGCCCGCGTCCGGCGGCGCGTGGCACGCCTTCCAGAACGGCCGCATCTACTGGTCGGCGGCCACCGGGGCCCACTGGCTCAACGGGCCCATCCTGGGGGCCTGGCAGGCCCAGCGGATGGAGAACGGCCCGCTCGGTTACCCGACCAGCGACCCGCGGCAGGTGGCCGCGGGTACGCGCGTCGACTTCCAGCACGGCAGCCTCACGCTGAGGCCCGACGGGCGGGTGGTCGAGGAGCGCGCCGTGAGCGCCACCTCGCGCGCGGCGGAGGACACGGCGGCATCCGCGACGACGCCGGCTCCGTCCACTCCGTCCACCGGCGCCCCGTCCACCGCCGCCCCCTCCACCGGGGCCCCCTCCACCGGTGCCCCCTCCACCGGTGCACCGTCCACCGGGGCTCCGTCCACCGGGGCTCCGTCCACCGCGAGGCCGGTGCCGACCGGCACGGACGGCGACGGGACCCCGTGACGCCGCTGCGCTCGACGGCTGCCGCGGCCGCCGTGGCCCTCGGACTACTGGGCATCTCCGGCTGCACGGACTCCGGTGACGACGCGGATGCCGGCCCGGCGTCGGCCACCCTCACCGCACCCGTGACCCCTCCGGCGCCGTCCCTCGCCGGAGAGGAGGAGGCAGGCGCGCTGTCCAGGCTCCCGGAGGGGACGGCGACGGGCACGGCCGTGATCGCCTACTCCGGCCTGGGCGAGCTGCGGGCACCGTTCAGCGGGACCTGCTCGCACGCAGGCGACGCCACCGTGGTCGAGGGCTCCGCCGACACCGCGCGCATCCGCCTCGAGGCGGAACCGGAGGGCGTGCAGCTCACGCTGGACGACGTCGACCTCTCCACGTCGTCGGACCTGGCGACCGGCCGGTACGACGTCTCGGGCGCCCACCTCACGCTTGACGCACCCCTCGCGCACGACGCCCAGACGGTCGGCTCGGTGCAGCTGGAGGTCGACTGCGGCTGACCCGGCCCGATCCGTCCCCCGCACCTGGCGCGGTCGGCCGCCGGCGCACTGGCTAGGCTGCGGCTCGGTCGAGTCGAGGGAGTTGCACCGGTGCAGAAGGTCCTGATCGCCAACCGCGGTGAGATCGCGGTGCGCGTGGCGCGTGCCTGCAAGGACGAGGGTCTGACCAGCGTCGCCGTCTACGCCGACCCCGACCGGGACGCGCTGCACGTGCGGGTGGCCGACGAGGCCTTCGCCCTGGGCGGCACCACGCCCGGCGACTCCTACCTGGTGATCGACAAGATCCTCGACGCCGCGAAGCAGGCCGGCGCGGACGCCATCCACCCCGGCTACGGGTTCCTCTCCGAGAACGCCGACTTCGCCCAGGCCGTCATCGACGCCGGGCTGACCTGGATCGGCCCCTCCCCGGACGCCATCATCGCCCTCGGCGACAAGGTGAAGGCCCGCCACATCGCCACCAAGGCCGGCGCGCCGCTGGTGCCCGGCACCAAGGACCCAGTGGGCGGCGCCGACGAGGTGGTCGCCTTCGCCGAGGAGCACGGCCTCCCGGTCGCGATCAAGGCGGCGTTCGGCGGCGGTGGCCGCGGGCTGAAGGTGGCCCGCACGATCGAGGAGATCCCCGAGCTCTTCGACTCCGCCGTCCGGGAGGCGGTCTCCGCCTTCGGCCGCGGGGAGTGCTTCGTCGAGCGGTTCCTGGACAAGCCCCGGCACGTCGAGGCCCAGGTGCTGGCCGACACCCACGGCAACGTGATCGTCGTCGGCACCCGCGACTGCTCACTGCAGCGGCGCAACCAGAAGCTGGTCGAGGAGGCCCCGGCGCCCTTCCTCACCGACGAGCAGCGGGAGCGCATCCACTCCTCCGCCAAGGCGATCTGCGCGGAGGCCGGCTACCACGGCGCCGGCACCGTCGAGTACCTGGTCGGGGTCGACGGCTCCATCTCCTTCCTCGAGGTCAACACCCGCCTGCAGGTCGAGCACCCGGTCAGCGAGGAGACCTCCGGCCTCGACCTGGTCCGCCAGCAGTTCCGCATCGCCCGCGGCGAGGCCCTCGAGATCACCGAGGACCCCACCCCGCGCGGGCACAGCATCGAGTTCCGGATCAACGCCGAGGACGCCGGCCGCAACTTCATGCCGGCGCCCGGCCCGGTGGACCGCCTGGAGATCCCGCAGGGCCCCGGCGTGCGGTGGGACTCCGGTGTGGAGACCGGCGGTGAGGTGGCCGGCGCCTTCGACTCCATGCTGGCGAAGCTGATCGTCACCGGTGCCACCCGCACGGAGGCACTCCAGCGCGCCCGCCGCGCCCTGGACGAGCTGGTGGTCGAGGGCATGCCGACGGTCATCCCGTTCCACCGGGCGGTCGTCCGCGACGAGGCGTTCACCAGTGAGCCGTTCACGGTGCACACCCGGTGGATCGAGACCGAGTGGGACAACCAGGTGCCGCCCTACGACGCCGCGCCGTCCGAGAAGGACGAGGAGGCGCCCCGCCAGACCGTCGTCGTCGAGGTCGGCGGACGGCGGCTCGAAGTCTCCCTGCCCGCGGGCCTGGCTGCCGGTGGCGCCGCTCCCGGGGCTGCCGCCAAGCCCCGCAAGCGTGGAGGTGGCGGCAGCGGCTCCGGCGCGTCCGGCGACTCTCTCACCGCACCCATGCAGGGGACGATCGTGAAGGTCGCCGTCGAGGACGGCGCGACCGTCGAGGCGGGCGACCTCGTCGTCGTGCTGGAGGCGATGAAGATGGAGCAGCCCATCACCGCGCACAAGGCCGGCACGATCTCCGGCCTGTCTGCGGAGGTGGGCGCCGCCGTCACCAGCGGCGCCGTCCTCTGCACCATCGCGGACGCCGCCGAGTAGCGCCGGGGTGGGCGGGACCACGGTCGCGCCCACCCCGCGCCACGGTCAGGACCGTGTCACCACGCCCGTCGAGGCCGACCGCGTGAGCGTGCCCCCGGTGAAGCGCTGGCTCGACCCTCCGGGGATGGTCCGCTCGTCCTCGCGCGGGTAGCCCAGGCTCCCCTGCTCGGCGTCGGCAGCGGCCCACGCCTCACCGATCGCACCGCGGACAGAGTGCGCCCCGGTTCCCGGAGACCAGTAGACCGATCCTCCGGCGAAGGCCTGCGCGCAGCCCTCGGACGCCAGCCCGCACCGCTGGTCGGCCGTCGGGTAGCCCAGCACGCCCCACTCCGCGCCGGTCGCCGCCCACTTGTCCCGGATCCGGCCGACGACGAAGGCCGCGTCGGTTCCGGAGCTCACGTAACCCATGCCGCGTTCGAAGACCTGGTGGCAACCGGCGTTCCGCCCGCCGCAGACGGTGTCGGACACCGGATAGCCGACGGCCTGTACCCCGCCCGGCGCGGCCCAGTGCGCCGCGATCGGCCCGCGCATCACCCGCCCCCCCTGCGTCGGCGACCACACGATGGACCCGCCGCTGAACGCCTGCGAACAGCCCCCACCGGCGATGCCGCAGCGCTCACCGGCCGTCGGATAGCCCAGCACGCCCCACTCCGCGCCCGTCGCCGCCCACTTCTCCCGGATCCCACCGAAGACGAACGTGGCAGGCGTGCCCGAGCTCACGAAGGCCATGCCGCGCTCGAAGACCTGGTGGCAGCCGGCGTTCCGGCCGCCGCAGACGGTGTCGGACACCGGATAGCCGATGGTCCGTGCGCCGCCCGTGGAGGCCCAGTGCGCCGCGATCGGCCCGCGCATCAGCCGCGCCCCCTGGACCGGCGACCACACGACCGAGCCGCCGCTGAACGCCTGCGAACACCCACCACCCGGCAACCCGCACCGCTCACCGGCCGTGGGGTAGCCCAGCACGCCCCACTCCGCGCCGGTCGCCGCCCACTTCTCCCGGATCCCACCGAAGACGAACGTGGCGGGGGTCCCCGAGCTCACGAAGGCCATGCCGCGCTCGAAGACCTGGTGGCAGCCGGCGTCCCGGCCGCCGCAGACGGTGTCGGACACCGGATAGCCGATCGACTGCACGCCGCCCGTGGCGGCCCAGTGCGCCGCGATCGGCCCACGCATCGCCCGGGCCCCCTGGACCGGCGACCACACGACCGAGCCGCCGCTGAACGCCTGCGAACACCCACCACCCGGCAACCCGCACCGCTCACCGGCCGTCGGGTAGCCCAGCACGCCCCACTCCGCGCCGGTCGCCGCCCACTTCACCCGGAGCCCACCCCGGACCACGGTCGCATCGGTGCCGGCGCTGTCGTACATCCACGCGCGCTGGAAGATCTGGTGGCAGCCGGCGTCCCGGCCACCGCAGATCGTGTCGGTGACGGGGTAGCCGACGGTTCCCCGCTCGGCTCCGGCGGCGGCCCAGGCGGCGTGGATCGGCCCGTGGAGCACGCGCGCCCCGGTCGCCGGGCTGTAGCTGATCGCACCGTGGTCGTAGCTGCGCATGCAGCCGCCGTCCTGCAGCCCGCAGATCTCGCTCGTGGTCGGATAGCCGAGCGGGCCGTCCAACCCTCCGGACCTGTCGTAGGCGGAGGTGATGGCGGTGATCGCCCCGGGGGTGACGCCCCGCGCGATGGTCACCTCCGCAGTGGTCGGACTGACGCTCTCGACGCGCACGGCGAAGTCGCCCCCGGCGACGGTGATCGTGCGGTCCACCGGGAACGAGGCCCGCGTGTCGACCGACCAGTCACCCGACGGCGACGGGCTGCCGTCCAGCAGGATCGACGTGTCGGGCGACCCGGAGCTGCGTCGCAGCTGCACCCCGGCGTCCAGGCCGTACCGGTTCGCGGCGGTCCCGAGCCAGGAATCGCGCCCCGACGCGGAGCGGTACTCCAGCCACCAGACGCTCCCGGATCGATCGGTCAGCCGGACCGCGCGGGTGCCGGTGCGGGTTCCCTGCGCGTTGAGCGTGACCGTCGTCGGCGCGGACACCGGGGCAGCGACCGCCTGGACCGCCGCGCCGGACAGCAGGCCGATGCGCGCGGCCTGCGGAGCATTCAGCGACCCGACCTCGTCCCAGGAGATGCCCATGACGTCGTAGAAGTCGCGGTAGCTGACGGTCTGGCAGGTCCCGGTGTCGACCGCCCGGTCGCACTGCAGCCCCGACGAGTGGCCGAGGCCGAAGTTGTGTCCCAGCTCGTGGGCGATGACCGACGTCGCCGTCCCGCGCACGTACGACCGCCCGCCGGTCGCCGGCGACGAACCCACCTCTGCCAGCCCGTAGTGGCAGCGGGTCTGGCTCGCCGGGAGATTGCTGATGTAGAGGAGCAGGTGCTTGCCCGGGCCGGAGACGAACCCGACGCGGCCGGCGATGTCGTTCCAGAGGAGGGAGGGGGTGCCGCAGCCGACATCGGTGGTGATCCAGTCGTGCTGGGCGGTGACGTCGATGTCGACCGCCCCGTCGCTCTGCTCCAGCCAGAAGTCCCGCACCGGGCCGTCGACCGCGGCCACGACGTCGGCCAGGCCCGTGCCGTCCCGTCCGGTGCCGGCGAGCTCGACCATCACGACGGTGACCTGGTTGGTGACGCCGGCAGGGAGGGTCGGCGTCACCTCGGCCGGCGGGGCCTGGACGACCTCCGCCGCGATCACGTCCCGGGCAGGCATGAGCCCGTCCTCGACGGTGGCCTCGTCGGCGACCTCTCCCCCGAGCACGACCTCGACGGTCGCTCCGGCCGGGAGGGCGTCGGCGGTCTCGCCCTCCTCCGGGAGCTCGTCGGCGAGGTCCTGCGTGAGGGCGTCGACCGGCACCCGGACGGCGTCCCCGTCCGGGGTCTCGATCCAGGTGAGGGGTCCGTGCTCGGCCCGCTCCTCCGCCTCCCGGTGGTCCTCGTGCTCCGGCCAGGCGACGACCAGCTCGCCGACCACGGTCTCGGCGGCACCGGTCGTCGACCCGGAGGATGACGGGCCGGGGTTCGCCGGAGAGGGCGCCGCGTCGGTCGGCGCGTCGCCGGTGGGGACTGCCGGCGAGGGAGCTCCCGTCGAAGGAGCCGCCGTCGAAGGGACCGCTGTCGAAGGCGCCGCTGTCGAAGGCGCCGCGGTCGAAGGAGCCGCCGTCGCGGGACCGGGCGCCTCGGCGAGGGCGTCCGTCGGCGACCCCAGCGCGATCACCGTGGTCGCGCAGAGGGCGGCCCCGAGGAACCGCCAGGACGGGAGGTGACGCGCGACGAGCACAGGAAGACTCCAGGATCGGACGAGGGGGTGCGGCACGGGGGGCCGGGGTGGTGCCCCGTGCGGTCAGACGATGCGGCAGCCGAGATGCGCGAACTGGCCGCGCTGGTCGACCAGGTCCAGGCAGACGGCGTGGCCCCGGTACTCCGCACCGAGCGAGTGGCCGAAAGCCTGTGCGGAGGCGGCATTCGCCCAGATGTCCCCCGTCGGCCTGTCGACCGGGAGGCGGGCGAAGTGCCGCCAGTCCACCCGCACGTTCACCTGCACGCCGTGCGCCGGGGTGGGCGCGTAGGCAGCCCCCCACCCGTTCAGCGCGACCCGCCCCGTCGTCCGGGAGTCCACGTACCAGAACCCGGTGGGCGAGGTCTTGCCAGGCACCGCGGGGGCGGCGTGCTGGATCAGCCGGTTGCGCGCCAGCTCGCAGCCCTCGCGGTAGTAGGCCAGGTGGACCCGGTCGGAGATGGTGACCTCGGGATGAGCCGAGGCGTAGCGCTCCCAGTCCATCAGCTTGAGATTGGGCCAACGGTCGGTGGCCAGGCGCAGCTCCGCGTTGAACAGGTCGACGTTGGCCTGGAACGGCGGGTTGTGGATGGTGAACCACTGCACCGGGCGCCCGCGCGCCTGGGTCATGAACCAGTCGACGTTGTCGCGCCACTCGGCGACGGTCACGAACTTGACGTCGTTGATCCCGAGGGCGATCACCAGCGACCCGGCGTCCCGGAACCACAGCCGCTCCTCCTGCACGGAGGACTCCGTCACGCTGTCCGCCGGCCAGCCGCTGCCGGTGCCGTCGAGCCGGCCGCGCATGTCGCTCGCCGTGGCCCCGCCCCAGCCGATGAAGCCCAGCGAGCGCCAGCCCATGCCGAACTGCTGGCCGCACTGGGCGAGCACGGAGTCGCCGACCGCGAAGATGTACGGGTTGTTTCCCTCCCAGGCGATCTGTGGTGCGTCGCCCGCCTCCGCGCGGTCGGGGCGCACCACCGATCCGGCCATGATCAGCAGGCTGCAGAGCAGCACGACCAGCGTTGCTCGTCGTGTCTGCGCTCGCCGAGGTCGGCGGCTGGTCCTCATCCGTGGTCTCCCCGTTCGTGGAACTCGGCGACCACCATCACCCGCCGTACCGGCGCGCTTCCCGCCGACACGCGGAGCCGCTACTGACGTGACGGATGGGATCACTCACAGACAGTCATGCACGAGTCGGCACGGGCCTCGTGCGCAGGCGCCGGACGCCCAGCAGCGTCCCGGCGAGCAGCGCCAGAGCGCCCAGGAGGACGGCGCCGACGAGGACCACGGGGAACCCGGCACCGGCCGGCGTGCCGGACGCGCGGTCCTCCAGCTCGGCGCGCAGGAGCGCCGGAGCGGCCAGCTCCGCCGTCCCGGGTGCAGGTGCCGGGACGGCCGCGTCCGTCCCGGCCGGCAGCACCGCGACGTCGGAACCGGCCGGGCGCGGAGCTGCCGGCTCCGCGGACGAGGCGGTGCCCAGGGGTGCGGGGGTCACCCGCACGATCGCGCCGGTCGGGGACACTCCCTCGACGACGACGGTGAACGCCCCGCCGGCGACCGGCACCGCCGTACCCACGGGCAGGGCCGCCTGGTGATCGGTGTTCCAGCCGGCGGACGGGCCGGGCGTGGCGTCGACGAGCACGGACGTGTCGGGGAGGTCGCCGCTCTCGCGGAGGAGGACGCCGGAGTCGAGGCGGTAGCGGTTCGCGGAGGTCCCGAGCCAGCTGTCGCGCCCCGCGGCCGGCCGGTACTCCAGCCAGTGGTCGGAGCCCTCGGCGTCGGTCAGGCGGACCGCCCGGGTGCCGCTGCGCCCGGAGATCGGGGACAGCGTGACGGTGACCGGTGCGGCCGGGACGGTCAGCGCCTGCTGAGCGGCCGCGGGCAGCACGCCCAGCCGGGCGGCCTGTGCGGCGTTGAGCGAGCCCAGCTGCGACCAGGAGACGCCCATGACGTCGTAGTAGTCGCGGTAGCCCACGGTGCGGCAGGACGCCGACTCCACGGCGCCGTCGCACTGGCGGGCCGAGGAGTGGCCCAGGCCGAAGTTGTGGCCGAGCTCGTGGGCGACGACGGAGGCGATGGTGTCGCGGACGTACATCCGGCCGCCGCTTCCCGGGCCGGCACCGACCTCGGCCAGCGCGTAGGCGCAGTCGGTGGCCCGGCTGCTGACGTAGAGCAGGAGATGCTTGCCGGGGCCGGGGACGAAGCCCACGCTCGCGGCCGCCTCGTCCCACAGGGCCGTCGGTTCGGAGCAGCCTGCGGCGGTGGTGATCCAGTCCCGCGCGTCGGTGACGCCGACCGCGATGGCGCCGTCGGTCTGCTCGGACCAGAAGTCCGCCACCGGACCGTCGACGAGGTCGACGACCTGCTGGGCGGTGACGCCGTCGCGGGCCGCTCCGGCCGGGGCGACCAGGGCCACGGTGACCTGGTTGGTCCGGCCCGCCTTCTCGGTCAGCAGCGGTGCGACCGGGAGCGCGACCACCTCGGCGTCCGTGACCTCGTGCAGCGGGTCCTCGGTGTCGTCGCCGTCCGCCTGGCCGACCGTGAGCCCGACCGTCGCGCCGGCGGGGACGCCGGCGACGTCCTCGGTACGGATTCGCAGGAACTCGCCGGCCGGGGTCTGGACCCAGCTCGTCAGCTCCTCGTCGGCGTGCCCGTCGGCGTGCCCGTCGCCATGCCCCTCGGCGCCCGGGTCGGCCTCCGACCACGCCTGCAGGAGCCGGCCGACGACCGGGGTGCCGGCCGGTTCCTCGGCCGAGGCGGCCGCGGGGACCATGACGACGGCGAGGACGACGGAGGCGGCGACCGCGGAGCCGGCCACGAGCGAGCGCAGCAGGCCGCGACGACGGGCGGGGGCGAGACGGGCGGCAGACATCCACCCCGACATCGGCGGGGGCGGGCGCCATCGGCACCGAAGTCCGGATATCGAGCGGAAGAGCCGTCACATCCGACTCATCTGCCGCTCGTCCCCCGCCCGGCCCGGACGTCACCGGTCAGGCCAGGTGGTCCGCGCCCATCAGCCGACGGCCGGCCTCGGTGATCGACCCGGAGAGCGACGGGTAGATCGCGAAGGTCTGCGCGAGGTCGGCGACCGTGAGCCCCTTGGTGACGGCGAGCGCGATGGGCAGGACGAGCTCGGACGCACCAGGGGCGACCACGACCCCGCCCATGATCACGCCGGTGGAGCGCCGGGCGAAGAGCTTCACGAACCCGTCGTGCAGGTCGGCCATCTTGGCGCGGGCGTTCGTGGCCAGTGGCAGCCGCACGACCTCGATGTCGTCGTCGTCGGACAGGGACTTCTCCTGGACGCCGACGGTCGCGATCTCCGGGTGGGTGAAGACGTTCCCCGCGACGGTCTTGAGCCGGATCGGCGCTACCGCCTCGCCGAGGGCGTGCCACATGGCGATCCGGCCCTGCATGGCGGCGACGGAGGCGAGCTGGAAGACGCCGGTGACGTCGCCGGCGGCGTAGATGCCCGGGATCGACGTCCGCGAGACCCGGTCGACGACGACGTGCCCGGACTCCGTCACCTCGACGCCGCACTGCTCGAGGTTCAGGCCGGCGGTGTTCGGCACCGTGCCGACGGTCATGAGCGCGTGCGAGCCCTCGACGGTGCGTCCGTCGGTCAGCTCGACCAGGACGCCCTTCTCGGTGCGGCGCACCGAGGCGGCGCGTCCCTTCTCGGCGATCCGCCCGCCGCGGGACTGGAAGACCTTCTCGACCACGGCCGCGGCATCGGAGTCCTCGCCCGGCAGCACCTGGTCGCGGGAGGAGACGAGGGTGACCGGCACGCCCGCCTCCAGGTAGCCGGAGGCGAACTCCGCTCCGGTGACGCCGGAGCCCACGACCACGAGGTGCTCGGGCATCTCCTCGAGGTCGTAGACGTCGCGCCAGTCGAGGATGCGCTCTCCGTCGGGCTCCGCGCCGGGGAGGACGCGCGGGTCCGCCCCGGTGGCGATGAGCACGACGTCGCTCTCCAGCTCCTCGACCACGCCGCCGTCGGCGTCCACGACCTCGACCGTGTGCGCCGCGAGCCCGCGGATCTCGTCGGAGAGCCGGCCCTGTCCGGCGACGATCCGCACACCCTCGGCGGCGAGGCGGGCGTGGATGTCGGCCGACTGGGCCATCGCGAGCCCCTTGACCCGCTGGTTGACCGAGGCGAGGTCCAGGTTCACCGTCGCGAGCTCGGCGCCCTGCAGACCCAGGACGGCGGAGTCGCGGACCGACGTCATGGCTCCGGCGGCCGCGATGAGGGTCTTGGACGGGACGCAGTCGGTGAGCACGCTGGCGCCACCGATGCCGTCGCGCTCGATGACGGTGACCTCGGCACCGAGCTGAGCAGCGACCAGCGCGGCCTCGTAGCCGGCCGGTCCGCCGCCGATGATGACGATGCGGGTCATGAAGTGCCTTCTCCGGGTGCTCGGGCGTTCGTGTCGTGTCCTGTCGTGTGTCCTGTACGGCCATTCTCCCCGGTGCCGCCCCGGTCCGCTGTGACCGGCGTCCTTCGGACTGCCGCCCGCGGTGATTAGGGTCGACCGAATGGGCCTCTACGCCGCCTACGGGTCGAACATGGATCCCGCGCAGATGCTGCGCCGCTGCCCCTCGTCGCCGCACGCGGGCACCGGGTGGATCCAGGGCTGGCGCCTGACCTTCGGCGCCGAGGAGTTCGGCTGGGAGGGCTCGCTGGCCACGCTCGTCCCGGCGGAGCACGACCACGAGGCGCTGCACCCCGGCGTGTTCGTGGCGCTGTACGACCTGACCGAGGCCGACCAGGCGGCCCTGGACGCCTGGGAGGGCGCCGATCTCGGGCTCTACCGGAAGCTGCACCTGCAGGTGCGCACCCTCGCCGGCGACGTGGTGGCCTACGTCTACGTCCTCGACGCCTTCGAGGGCGGCCTGCCCTCCGCCCGGTATCTCGGCGCGATCGCCGATGCGGCGGAGGCGGCCGGCGCCCCGGTGGACTACGTCACAGCCATGCGCTCGCGCGAGTGCCGGTCGACCGGCGCCTGAGCATCTCTTTTCGGTACGCATAAGTCTCGGTAAGGACCCGGCTGAGCGGTTAGCCTCGCGCGGTGACGAAAAGTCCGGGCCGGTCCAGGACTCCGCGCGGTGATCCGGGGGTCACGGCCCCGCCACCAGCTCCACCGGCGTTCACGCACGACGTCGTCGTCATCGGCGGCGCCGGCCACGTCGGCCTCCCCCTGGCCATCGCCCTGGCCGAGGCGGGTGCCTCCGTCGTCGTCTACGACGTCAGCGAGGAGGCGGTGAAACTCCTCGGGCGCGCGGTGCTGCCGTTCGAGGAGCCCGGCGCGGCCGCCGTCCTGGAGCGCGTCGTGGGCGAGGGACGACTCACCGCTACGACGGACCCGGCCGCGGTGGGCTGCGCGGAGAACGTCGTCGTGGTCATCGGCACGCCGGTCGACGAGCACCTCAATCCCGATCCGTACGCCATCCCGCAGGCGCTCGCGGCGGCCGCGGAGCACTTCTGCGACGGGCAGCTGCTCGTCCTCCGCAGCACGGTCTATCCCGGCGTGACGGCCCTGGTGGAGCGGCAGCTCGCCGAACTCGGCCGCGAGATCGACGTCGCCTTCTGCCCCGAGCGCATCGCGGAGGGCCGCGCCATGATCGAGCTGCACGCGCTGCCGCAGATCGTGGGCAGCCGGACCGACCGTGCCCGCGACCGCGCCGCGGCGCTGTTCTCGCGGCTTACCGCCGAACTCGTGTTCGTCACGCCCGAGGAGGCCGAGCTCGCCAAGTTGTTCACCAACACCTGGCGCTACATCAAGTTCGCCACGGCCAACCAGTTCTTCATGATGGCCAACGACCGCGGCCTCGACTTCGAGCGGATCCGTACGGCGATCACGGTGGGCTATCCGCGGGCGTCGGACATGCCCAGCGCGGGCTTCGCGGCCGGGCCCTGCCTCTTCAAGGACACGATGCAGCTGGCCGCTTTCAGCAACAACACCTTCGGGCTCGGTCACGCGGCCATGCTCATCAACGAGGGGCTGCCGCTCTACCTGGTCGACCGCGCCGAACGACACTACGACCTGCAGCACATGACGGTCGGCATCCTGGGGATGGCCTTCAAGGGCGGCAGCGACGACATCCGCGAGAGCCTGAGCTACAAACTGCGTCGCATCCTGCAGTTCAAGGCCCGCGACGTGCTGACGACCGACCCGAGGGTCACCGTCGACGACCGGCTCCTGCCGCTGGAGGAGGTGCTCCGGCGCTGCGACCTGCTCATCGTCGGCGCACCGCACGAGGAGTACCGCGGCCTCAGCACCGACACGCCGGTGATCGACGTGTGGAACGTGGTCGGCGACGGCGTGCGCGTGTGACCCGTACCGGCCGTCCCTCCCTACTCCCGACCAGAACGGTGTCCCATGCAGAAGGTGCTCGTCTCCGGCTCCGCCGGTTTCATCGGTGGCTACGTCGTCGAGGAGCTGCTGCGCCGCGGGTACTCGGTGATCGGGATCGACGACCACTCGAAGTACGGCCCGGTGTCCAAGTCCTACGACGACCATCCCGACTACCGGCTGGTCGTCGGCGACGTCCGTGACGCAGGGCTGATCACCGACCTGCTCATGGACTGCGACCACTTCGTCGCCGGGGCCGCGCTCATCGGCGGCATCTCCTACTTCCACGCCTACGCCTACGACCTGCTCGCCGCCAACGAGCGGATCATGGCCTCCTCCTGCGACGCCGCACTGGCCGCGCACCGCGACGGCCGGCTGCAGAAGGTGACCTACATCAGCTCATCCATGGTCTTCGAGTCGGCCGAGGAGTGGCCGTCGGTCGAGGGCTCCGAGCGGAAGATCCCCCCGCCGCGGTCCTCCTACGGCTTCCAGAAGCTCGCCGTCGAGTACTTCGCCCGGGCCGCCTGGGACCAGTACCGGCTCCCCTACACGATCGTGCGCCCGTTCAACTGCGTCGGCATCGGCGAGGCCCGCGCCCTGGGCGACGTCGAGGTGAGCAGCGGCAACGTGAAGCTGGCGATGAGCCACGTCGTCCCCGACCTCGTGCAGAAGGTGCTGAAAGGGCAGGACCCGCTGCACGTCCTCGGCGACGGCACCCAGGTCCGGCACTACACCTATGGGGGCGACCTCGCGCGGGGCATCGTGACGGCGATGGAGCACCCGGCGGCCCACAACGAGGACTTCAACCTCTCCACCGACCAGGCGACGTCGGTCACCGAGCTCGGCGAGGTCATCTGGCGCAAGGTGAAGGGGCCGGGCGTGCCCCTGAGGCTGGTCTCGGACCCGGCATACGAGCACGACGTGCAGCGCCGCGTTCCGTCGACGGCGAAGGCCGAGAAGGTTCTCGGGTTCAGGGCGACGACCACGCTGGAGGAGATGCTCGACGAGGTCATCCCCTGGATCGAGAAGGCTCTCGCCGAGGGCACGATCTGATGACGGCCGAGAGCCCCGCAGCCGGTGGGACGGGGAACAGAACGTCGGCCGGCGAGCAGATGAAGTGGCTCTACGCCGAGCGCTTCGCCGGCGACGTCGCGTTCCGCTCCGCGATGTGGCGCGAACTGTGCGCCGGGTTCTTCGACCGGTTCGTGGAGCCCGACGACACCGTCCTCGACGTCGCCGCCGGGGCGTGCGAGTTCATCAACGCCGTCCGGGCCGGCACCCGGATCGCCGTCGACATCAACCCTGCGGTCCGCGATGCGGCGGCCGGCGGGGTCACGGCGCTCGTGTCGCCGGCCGACGACCTCGCCGACGTAGCCGACGCCAGCGTCGACGTCGTGTTCGCGAGCAACTTCTTCGAGCACATCGACCGGCCGACCATCCTGGCGGTGATGGCCGAGGCGCACCGGGTGCTCCGGCCAGGCGGGCGTTTCCTCGTGCTGCAGCCCAACATCCGCTTCTGCGCACGCGACTACTGGATGTTCTTCGACCACATCACCCCGATCGACGACCGGGCGCTCGTCGAGGCCTTCGCGCTGTCCGGGTTCGCGGTCACCACCGTGGTGCCGAGGTTCCTGCCCTTCACGACGAAGAGCCGCCTCCCGAAGTCGCCACTGCTGGTGCGCGCCTACCTCGCCTTCCCGCCCGCGTGGCGCCTGTTCGGCAAGCAGTCATTCCTGCTGGCGGAGCGCCGGTGAGCGGTGACCCCCGCGTCTCGATCGTCATCCCGGCCTACCAGGAGGGCGAGCACATCCTCCCCGTCCTGGACCGGCTGCGGGAGTCGGTGACGGTGCCGTGCGAAGTGCTGGTGGTCGTCGATTCCCCGGACGACGCGACTGCGTCGGTCCTGCGCGACAGCGACGACGGGTCGGGGCAGGTGCGCCTGCTGGTCAACGACTACGGCCGCGGGCCGGCCCACGCGATCCGCTACGGCGTGGAGCGGGTGCGGGCGCCGGTCACCGTCGTGACCATGGCCGACGGCTGCGACGACGCGCGCCAGATCGACGACCTGACCCGGCTCGTCGAGCGCGGCGTGGTCATCGCCGCGGCCTCGCGCTACATGTCGGGTGGCCAGCAGGTGGGTGGCCCCTTGGTGAAGGGCATGCTCGCCCGGCTCGCCGGGATCTCCCTGCACCTGTTCGCGCGGGTCGGCACCCGTGACCCGACCAACTCTTTCAAGGCGTACTCCACGCAGTTCCTCCGGGCGGTCGGCATCGACAGCCGGCACGGCTTCGAGATGGCCCTCGAGCTCACCGCCAAGGCCCGTCGGCTGCGGCTGCCCATCGCCGAGCTGCCCACGATCTGGCTCGACCGGCAGAACGGCGTCTCCAACTTCAAGCTCGCGCAGTGGATCCGGCACTACCTGCGCTGGTACCGCTTCGCCTTCGGCGGCCGGCTGACCCTCGACGAGCTCGTCCGCACGTCCCGGGAACACTCGGAGCAACCGTGACCCTCGCGCCGGTGCTCGGTTGCCTGGCCCTCGTCACCTGGAGCAGTTGGCGTTGGGCGGCGGTGGCCAGGCTTCCCCGGCCGGTCGACGTCCTCGTCGCCTGCGGTGTGCTGGTGTACGGCATCCTGGTCGGCACGGTCCTGTTCGTCGGCGGCGTCCTGCACGCGCTGTCCGCCGGCCCGGTCGCGGCCGCTGCCGTCGCGACCGCCGTCCTCGCGGGCGCCACCACCGCCGGCCGGGCGAGCCGCGGCCGGGTCCGCGACGCCCGGCGATCGGTGGGCGCCGCACTCCGCCGGCTCGGCCCGGCCCTGCGCTCACCGCTCGTGTCGATCCTGGCGCTGGGCGCCACTGCAGCGGCCGGCTACCGGGTGGCGATCGCCGTGATGTTCCCGCCGCTGGACTGGGACGGGCTGGCCTACCACCTGCCGATGGCCGACTTCTGGCTCCAGGAGGAGCGGCTCCTTCCCAATCCGTTCAGCTTCTGGGCGCAGGTCCATCCCGGTGCGGCGGAGTCGGTGGTCACCTGGCTGGGCGCCCTCAGCGGATCGGTCCGGGCCGCGGCGGCCGTGCAGGTGGGTGCCGCGGCGCTGGGAGCGCTCGCCGTCGTCGCGCTGTGCCGGGGCGCGGGCTGCAGGCCCCGTTCTGCGCTCGTGGCCGGGCTGCTGTTCGTCACGGCTCCGCTGGTCCTGACGCAGTTGTCGACCGCCGAGGTCGACGTCGCCGCGGCGGCGATCCTGCTGGCCACCTGGCACCTGCTCCTGGTCGCGCTGCGCCGGGTCGAGAGCCTTCACGCCGGCGCCGCCGGATCCGGCGTCGCCCAGGCATCCGAGAGAGCCCTCGCCGGCAATGGTGCCCGTCCGGCCGGGTCGGTCGCGCTCGCGGAACGCCCCGCGGAGACGGTGGTGACCCCGCGCCACCGGGCACTCGCTCCGGGCCGCAGCTCCGTTCTCCCGACGCTGGTCGTCGCGGGCGTCGGCGCCGGGGTCGCGGTCGGCGTCAAGTCCACCAACCTGATCGCCTTCGGCATGCTCGGTCTTGTGCTCGTCGGTACCGTGCTCGGCCGCGCCGTCGCAGCAGGCCGGCCGGGCCGCGGCCTCGGGCAGGCGGCCCTGCAGGCCGCCTGCTTCGGTCTGCCGGCCGCGCTGCTGGGCGCGTGGTGGTACGTGCGCAACGCCACCCTGTGGGGCAACCCCTTCTATCCGGTCGGCATCGCGGGACTTCCCGGCAACCCGGACGTCATGGCGCTGCTCGGAGTCGATCCGCGACAGGTGGGGACCACGAACCCGTGGTGGGCCACGCTCGTCTCCTGGGCCGACGACCTGGCGTGGCGGCCCTATTACTACGGCTCCCCGACCGGCGGCCTCGGCGCCTACTGGGTTCTCGTGCTGGCGCCGGCGATCCCGGTGGCGATCGCGCTCCTCGCGCGCTCGGGCCGGTCCCTGTACGCCTGGGGGCTGCTCGCCCCCGGCGTCCTCCTGCTGCTGGCCTACCCCGGCCACCACCACCCGCGGTACACGCTCTACCTGCTCGGGATCGGGGGCGTGGCCCTCGCCGTCGTGCTCGACCGACTGCCGCGCCTGCCCCGTTCCGCTGTGCTGGCGGTCGTCGTCGCAGCGGCGTTGTTCTCCGCCTCAGCCGCATCCTGGCAGGCGCTCGACATCTCCGGGTCCGACCGCGGACCGACCCCGCGGCAGGTGGCGGCGCTCATGCTGCAGCCTGCCCGCGAGCGCGACGCGGTGGGCCTGCGCGGCGCGTTCACCGACGTCGACCGCGCCGCGGCGGGATCGACCTTTGTGGTCCCGCCCGAGTTCGGCGACTACGGCCAGCCGTGGATCCTGCCGCACTCGATGTGGGGCGACGACCTCGGCCGGCGGGTGGTCGAGTCCGACCAGCCGATCGCCGACGCCGACCAGGCGCTGCGGGCCCTCGACGAGTTCGGCGCGGAGTACCTCGTGGTTGCCAAGGGCAGCCCCCTGGAGGCCGGGCTGACGGCGGACGGTCGGCTGCTGCCGGCGTTCGAGGTGGGCTGGCTGGCGCGCGCGTGGACCGCGAGCTCCGGCACGGGCGGCTGAGCTCGACGCCGCCACCGATCACCCGTCCGACCACCCTGGTCGGGCAGTACTGCTAGACGTTGGCGACGGAGCCGTTGACCTTGAGTTTGCTCTCTTCCATGATCGCGATGCCCTCGTGCATCCGCGACACCTTGCGGCTGAGGTTGTTCAGCTTGTCGTAGAGCTGGACCATGATCAGCATCTGGAAGATCAGCCCGGACAGCAGCAGGATGTCGAACACGCTCAACGGCGGCGACGCGGTCAGGTTCTTCCGCACCAGCAGGTCGTAGAGCGGCTCGACGAAGAGCATGCCGATGCCGACCAGCAGCCAGAAGACGACGAGCACCGTGCACCGGCGCCTCGTCGACCGGCCGGTCTTGTAGCTGGTCACGGCCATGAGAATGGCGAACATGATCAGTGGTGCATTGATGAGCACCAACAGGACGTACTTGTTCACGGGGCGCTACCCAATCAGCCGGAGAGTGATGAGATCGGTGACGAGGTCGAACACTCCCCAGTTGCTCTGACCCTTGCCGAGCGTCTCTTCGGAGTACTTGACCCCGATCGGGACCTCCACCACCGTGAGATTCTTCTGCCGCGCGCGCCACAGGATCTCCGAGCAGAACCCGTACCTGTCGATCGTGAACCTGGAGATGGCGGGCAGCGCGTCGATGGTGACCATCCGGAGACCGCTCTGCGTGTCCTCCGTGGTGATGCCGAACAGCCCCCTGCTGATCAGCGAGAGCCCACGGTTGCCCAGCGTCCGGTGCCGCGGCATGTCGGCCTTGTTGCCCTCGTGCAGTCGGTTGCCGACGAGCATGTCCGCCTTGGTCGCCACCGCCTCGCGCAGCAGGTGGAGGAGGTCGCCGCTGGAGTGCTGACCGTCGGCGTCGATCGTGGCCACGTAGGCGACGCCCAGCCGCTCCGCGTTCTTCAGCACGTAGCTGAACCCGGTGCGGGTGGCCGCTCCGGCACCCGAGTTGATGAAGTGCCGGATGACGATCGCCCCCGCGTCGAGGGCGTTCTGGTAGGTGGCGTCCCGCGAGCAGTCCTCGACCACGATGACCACCGTGCGGAACGTCTGGTCGTCGACGGTCAGCGTCGGGGGCACCGACCGGACGACCTCGGCGATCGCTCGCTCCTCGTTGTACGCCGGGATGATGACGGCGAGGACATCGCGCCGGCGGTCCCCGATCACGCCGCTACTCTCCATCGTTCTCGATCCTCGTCTCATGGGTCACGATCGTGGCGACATCACCGAACTCGTCTCGGATGCGCTGCTCGGAAGCCGGGTCGGTCAGGATGATGTGCTCGCGTCCGAGGTCCTTGGAGACCTGAGCGCAGTCCTTGATCCCCTGGACCATTTCCCGCTGCATGTCCTCGCTGTCGTTGACGCTGCCGAAGCCGAACTTCGAGTACTGCATCACCTGGCAGTACAGGGCCAATCCGTCTTCGCGCCCGCCGTCGTACTGCATCATGTTCGCCCAGCGCGCCGTCTGCATGTGTGCGCCATATGTGTCGTTCAACGGGTTGTAGTGCAGCAGCGTGGTGTTGAATCCGTCGACCCGGCCCGCCTCCCCCAATCGCGCGTAGAGGGCCAGATCTGCGTCGTAGAAGTCCGGCTTGACCTGGTTCGCCTCCGTGCGGAACAGGTTCCGCAAATCCGACAACGGATTCGCACCCACGGCGAAGAGCGCGAAGATGGCGACTGCCGGGGTGATGGCGGCCGCGAAGAAACGCCCCACGGCGCCGAGGTCCATCTGACTCAGCACGACCGCGACGACGCACGACAGGATCACGATGTTGACGGCCTCGAGCAGGAATGCGGTCTTGATGACGTAGTACCGCACCTCCCCCGTCAGGAAGAGCTGCATCACGGCGAGCAGGGCGATGAAGGTCAGGAGAGGCAGCACGAGCGCGATGCTCTTGTCCCGGCTGTCGCGGTCGATGTTCTTGTTGACCGCGAGGCCGAAGACGATCAACGCGCCGAGCAGGAGGCTGAGCGGGCGGAAGGTGGTCAGACCACCCAGGGCGTTGACGCCGTTGTCCGAACCGCCGTACCGGAGTTGCAGGCCGATCGGGATGAACTGGACGACGACGAGCACGGCCACGCCGAGCAGATGACGCTTCGGCATGGCGCGGAGCAGGTCCAGGTACGAGCGCTGACACATCAGCACGAACGGGGTTGCCAGCAGCACCGGGATCAGCAGGGGCCACGACATCGCGGCCCCGAAGGTGAGCACCAGGTACAGCGACAGGGTCGAGAACAGGCGCTCCTTCGACCCGGTCATCAGTGCGGTGAAGGCGAGCAGGATCGTCGCCATCACGTAGTAGTAGTTCAGGAATCCCTGGTGGACGAACGACCACAGCAGGAAGGGCCCCGCCGCGGCGCCGACGGCGAGGCCGACTGCGGAGAGCAGGAGGCCGGGACGCGCGATCGGGTAGCGCTGGGCGACGGCGGCGAAGACCGCCGAGGCGAAATACCCCAGTGCTCCCGCGAGGAGCACGCCGAACACCAGGTACTGCCCGATGTACACGAGGACCGCGCCGCGCCAGCTCATGCTGATCTGCGGCACGAACAAGGCGTCCTGCAGGAATGCGGTGACGATGTGGAAGCTCTTGGGGTAGTAGTTCCCCACCGCATAGACCCAGTGCTGCCCCGACATCATCTGCGCGATGTTGGCGAAGTGATTGGTGGAATCGACCGCTTGACCGCCGCCGATCTGGGCGACCCGGGCGACCGTGTCGTTGCCGATCAGGAAGGGGACGAAAGGCACCAGGAAGATCGCGGCCACGACGGCACCGGGCACATCGTGCCGGCTGGCGAAGCGGGTGACCAGATCCCTGACGTCGTCCGTCGTGCGATCCGTCAGCAGCGCGGCGACGAGATAGATGACCGTGGTGATGGCGGCCGATGCGGCGAAACCCGTCGAGGGGAATGCGAAGAACTGAATGGTCGCGGATGCCTGGAAGACGCCCATCAGGACGAAGACGGAGAGGAACAGCCGCCCGACGAGGCTCCGCATGACGGCGACGGGCGGCAGCAGGACCACCCCCGCGGCCACGCACGTGGCCACCAGCACGAACTTGATGCCCACCACGTACAGCAGCAGCGAGACGATCAGCGACGAACCGATGATCATCTTCAGCTTGTCGATGGGCATTCTCAGCTTGCCCACGGACACCGTCGTCCTGTCCGCGGGTGCCTTCGGCTCGTCCATGGAGGTCGTGCGCTCGTCAAAGTGCAGCACTGCGCTGGCCCTTCAGGAAGATGACTCGGCTGTACAGGAGGTAGTTCCACGCAGTGACGAGCACGATCGACGCCAGCTTGCTGATCCGCGGGTCGATGCCGAACCGGCTCTCGAGGAAGGCGATGAAGTAGTAGGTGAAGATGATGTTGACGACGAGCAGCAGTCCGTACATCGCCAGCTGCCCGACACTGCGTGCGATCGAGTCCCCCCGGCTCTCGAAGACCCACAGCTTGTTCAGGGCGAAGCTCACGACGAGGCCGGCCATGAAGGACGCCACCGTTGCCACGCCCAGGTCGACGCGGAGGATGCCGTAGGCGACGAAGAAGGTGGCGTAGTCGGTCAGCACCGTCAGCAGTCCTGCCGCGAGGAACTTCTGCTGCCGCGGCTTGAGCAGCCGCAGGAGGCGCGGAAGATTCACGTGGGCAGTCCTCGGTGGGGAATCGCCAGGCCGGCGCGGGCGCGCGGCGCCAACTTCTCGGCGTACCGGCGCGAAAGGTCTGATTGCATCGTGGAAGGTTGCGCTCCGACTTCCGGGCCGACTCCGTATGAGCACGGGCCTGACACCGAGCTACGCTCGCCGGCTTCCGCCGCCACTCGCCAGAGCCGATCGTGGACCGGCGATGACGGCCAGCACGTGTAGCCCCCGTGTCACCGACCGTAGCATCGCGGTCGCACTATCAAGCCGAGAGTCCAGGTCTTCCTGACCGCTTCCGCACCATCGGTATCAGCGGCAGCAACCGCCTCACGAGAGGCCCGTCAGTGCGTGGCGGTGCCGTCGTCAGGCCGGTTCAGGAACCTGTCCAGGATCTGCTGCGCGGCCAGCGCCGGGGTGAGCTCGCCCGCCTGCACGGCCTTCTCCAGATCCGGTACGGCCGATCGCACATCCGGGTGAGTCCGCAGCTGGTGCTCCAGGGAGTCGCGGACCAGCTGCCAGGTCCAGCGCACCTGCTGGGTGCGCCGGCGCTCGTCGAACCGCCCCGACGCCGTCATCCGGTCCTGGTGCTCGACCAGCTTCGTCCAGACCTCGTCGAGCCCCTCGCCGGTGAGCCCGGCGCAGGTCAGCACCGGCACGTCCCAGGTCTCGTCATGGCCGCGCAGCATCCGGATCGCGCCGGCCAGCTCACGGGCCGCCTTACGGGCGTCGCCCGCGGCCGGCCCGTCGGCCTTGTTGACCGCGATGACGTCGGCGATCTCGAGGATGCCGCGCTTGATGCCCTGCAGCTGGTCGCCGGTGCGGGCGAGGGTCAGGAACAGGAAGGAGTCCACCATCTCGGCGACGGCGATCTCCGACTGGCCGACGCCCACCGTCTCGACCAGGACGACGTCGTACCCGGCGGCCTCGACGACGACCATCGACTCGCGGGTGGCCTGGGCGACCCCGCCGAGCGTGCCCGACGTCGGCGAGGGCCGGATGAAGGCGTTCTCGTCCACGGCCAGCCGCGCCATGCGGGTCTTGTCCCCGAGGATCGAGCCGCCCGACCGCGCCGACGACGGGTCGACGGCGAGGACTGCCACCTTCGATCCGGCCGCAGTGAGGTCCACGCCGAGCTGGTCGATGAAGGTCGACTTGCCGACGCCGGGCACCCCGCTGATGCCCACCCGGCGCGCTCCCCCGGCGTGCGGCAGCAGCTCGACCAGCAGCTCCTGCGCCCGCTCCCGGTGGTCACCGCGCCGCGACTCGACCAGCGTGATCGCCCGCGCCATCACCCGCCGGTCCCCGGCCAGCACTCCCTCGACGAGCGCGGGGACGTCGATCTCCCGGGCCATTCAGGCGCCCTGCCGCTCAGTGACCAAGGCGCTCGGACAGCGCGCGCAGCAGGTCCTGCGCCGCCTCCGCGATGACCGTGCCCGGCAGGAACACCGCCGCGGCGCCCATCTCCTTCAGCGTCGGGACGTCGTCGGGCGGGATGACGCCGCCGACGACGATCATCACGTCGTCGGCACCGAGGTCGGCCAGCGCCTTCTTCAGCGCGGGCACCAGCGTGAGGTGGCCCGCGGCCAGCGACGAGACGCCGACGACGTGCACGTCGGCCTCGACCGCCTGCCGGGCGACCTCCTCCGGCGTCTGGAACAGCGGGCCGACGTCCACGTCGAAGCCGAGGTCGGCGAACGCGGTGGCGATGACCTTCTGCCCGCGGTCGTGGCCGTCCTGGCCCATCTTGGCGACCAGGATGCGGGGGCGGCGGCCCTCGGCGTCGGCGAATGCCTCGGCCATGCGGCGGGTCTCCTCCATGGGGCCGGACGCTCCTGCCTCCTCGCGGTACACACCGGAGATGGTGCGCACCTGGCCGGCGTGCCGCCCGTAGACCTCCTCCAGCGCGTCGGAGATCTCCCCGACCGTGGCCTTCGCGCGGGCGGCGTCGACGGCCAGCTTGAGCAGGTTCGAGTCCAGCTCGCTCCCCCGCTTCCCGTCGGCCGCCGCGCGGGCGGCGTCGGTGAGCCGGCGCAGGTGTTCCTGCACGGCCTCGCCGTCCCGCGAGGCGCGCAGCTCCTCGAGCTTGGCCTTCTGCTGGGCGAGCACGTCGGCGTTGTCCACGCGCAGCACCTCGATGGCCTCGTCGGCCTCGACGCGGTACTTGTTCACGCCGATGACCGGCTGGCGGCCGGAGTCGATGCGCGCCTGCGTGCGGGCGGCCGCCTCCTCGATGCGCAGCTTCGGGATGCCGTCGTCGATGGCCTGCGCCATGCCGCCGTGCTCGGTGACCTCCTGGATGTGCGCCCACGCGCGGCGGGCCAGGTCGTAGGTCAGCTTCTCCACGTACGCCGACCCGCCCCACGGGTCGATGACCCGCGTCGTGCCCGACTCCTGCTGGAGCAGCAGCTGGGTGTTGCGCGCGATGCGGGCGGAGAAGTCGGTGGGCAGCGCCAGCGCCTCGTCCAGGGCGTTGGTGTGCAGTGACTGGGTGTGCCCCTGGGTGGCGGCCATGGCCTCCAGGCAGGTGCGGACGACGTTGTTGTAGACGTCCTGCGCGGTCAGCGACCAGCCCGAGGTCTGCGAGTGGGTGCGCAGCGAGAGCGACTTTGGGTTCTTCGCCCCCGCCTCCTTCACCAGCTTCGCCCACAGCAGCCGCCCGGCGCGGAGCTTGGCGACCTCCATGAAGAAGTTCATGCCGATGGCCCAGAAGAACGACAGCCGGGGCGCGAACGCGTCGACATCCATCCCGGCGGCCTGGCCGGCCTTCAGGTACTCCACGCCGTCGGCGAGGGTGTACGCGAGCTCCAGGTCGGCCGTCGCCCCGGCTTCCTGGATGTGGTAGCCGGAGATCGAGATGGAGTTGAACTTCGGCATCCGCTGCGAGGTGAACGCGAAGATGTCGCTGATGATCTGCATCGAGGGCTTGGGCGGATAGATGTAGGTGTTCCGCACCATGAACTCTTTGAGGATGTCGTTCTGGATGGTCCCGGTCAGCTGATCGGGGCTCACCCCCTGCTCCTCGGCCGCCACGATGTACAGCGCCAGCACGGGAAGCACGGCACCGTTCATGGTCATCGACACCGACATCCGGTCCAGCGGGATGCCGTCGAAGAGCTGCCGCATGTCCAGGATGGAGTCGATGGCCACGCCCGCCATGCCGACGTCGCCGGGCACCCGCGGGTGGTCGGAGTCGTAGCCGCGGTGGGTGGGGAGGTCGAAGGCGACCGACAGGCCCTTCTGCCCGGCCGCGAGGTTCCGCCGGTAGAACGCGTTGGACTCCGTCGCGGTGGAGAAGCCGGCGTACTGCCGGACGGTCCACGGCTGCGTCGTGTACATCGTGGGGTAGGGCCCGCGGAGGTACGGCGCGACGCCGGGATAGGTGCCGAGGAAGTCCAGGCCGTCCAGGTGCTCGTGCGTGAACAACGGCGGGACGGCGATGCCCTCCGGCGTCTCCCAGGTCGACTCCTCCACACCGCGGCCGGTGGTCTCCTTGAAGGCCTTGGCCCAGTCGTCGGCGGTGGCGCCGGCGCTGGGGCGGCCCAGGTCGACGGACCCGAAGTCGGGAATCCGGCTCATCGCTCCCCCTCCCGGGGGCCGAAGTGGCCACTTCGGCCCAGCAGGTGCTCGTGCGCGGTGCGCAGGACGGACAGGGCGTCACACCCGGCGAAGAGATAGCCGTCGACACCGTCGACGGCGAGGTCCGGCTTGCCGGCCAGCCAGACCTGGGTGGCGCCGGCGGCCCGCAGCTCCTCCGCCAGGCCCGCGGCGGCCTCGGCGTAGTCCTTGTCGGTGCCGCAGATGCAGGCCACCGTCGTCCCCGCCCCGGCCAGCCCCGCGGCGCCGTCCCCGGACGGCGTGGCCAGGCCACCGGCCTGGAACAGGTTGCCCGCGAACGTGGCCCGTGCGGTGTGCTTCGCGACCGGGCCGATGGTGGCGAGGTAGACGGCCGGCCGCTCGCCGCCCTTCGATGACATGGCCGCGTCGGCGGCGTCGCGCAGCGCCTCGAACTCCTGCGCGGCCCGCACCTTCGGCAGCCCACCGGACGGCGCCGACCACGCGTAGGGCTCCCGCGCCGGCAGCTTCTCCGTGAGGTTGGGGAACTCGCTGACGCCGGTGATCGCGTCCGTGCGGGTGGCCAGCCGCTTCGCCCGGGCGTCCCAGGCGGTGGCGATCCGGTCGCGGACCAGGCCGGAGTCCAGCGCGGCGACCAGCCCGCCGGCCCGCTCGATCTCGGTGAACCAGTCCCAGGCCGCCTGCGCGAGGGAGTCGGTCAGCGACTCGACGTACCAGGAGCCGCCGGCCGGGTCGAGGACGCGCGCGAGGTGCCCCTCCTCCACCAGCAGGCGCTGGGTGTTGCGGGCGATCCGCCGGGAGAACGGGTCGGGCAGGCCGAGCGCGGCGTCGAACGGCTGCACGGTCACGACGTCGGCGCCGCCCACGCCGGCGGCGAAGCAGGCCACGGTGGTGCGCAGCATGTTGACCCAGGGATCGCGCTTCGTCGTCATCACCGAGGAGGTGACGGCGTGCTGGCGCTGGGCGCGGGCCTCGGGTGAGGCGCCGCTGACCTCGCCGACGCGGTCCCACAGCCGGCGGGCCGCGCGCAGCGCGGCGATGGTCGTGAACTGGTCGGCGCCGGCGCCGTAGCGGAACTCGAGCTGGCCGAAGGCCTCGTCGATCCCGAGGCCGCCGTCGGTGAGCGCCCGGAGGTAGGCCACCCCGGCGGAGAGCGAGCAGCCGATCTCCTCGACGACCGACGCCCCGGCGTCGTGGAAGACGGTGGCGTCGACGACGACGGAGCGGAGACCCCGGTGGGCCGCGGCACGGCGGGCCACGTCGGCCAGCCCGCTGAGGTCCTGCTGCTCCCCCGTCGCCGCGTGCACGGCGAGAGGGTCCAGACCCAGCGAGCCACCGGGCGCGAGATCGTCGCGGCCCTCGACCAGCGCGAGGAACGCGTCGGCCGCCGGGAGGCCGCCGGTCACCGCCACCGGCGCGAGGTCGAGGTAGACGTCGGCCAGCACGTCGCCGAGCCGGTCGGCCGGGATCGCGCCCTCCCCCACGACGAGCCACAGGGAGGTGACCCCGTTCTCCAGGTCGGCGGCGATCGCCTCCGACGTGGCGGCGACGTCGGGGTGGGCATGCCGCTGCCGGACGTCCCAGGCGCCCGGGGCACCCCCGTCGGCGCCACCGGCTGCGCTGACCTCCGCCGAGCCGGCCGGTCCGCCGCCCGGCCGGGCGCCGCGCACGAAGGGCGGCAGGCCGGGCACGCCGACCGCGGTCGGGAGGTCCGCCGCGTCGTCGGCCGTGTACAGCGGGGCCACCGTCACGCCGGTGGCGACCGTGCGGCCGAGCGCGTCCTCGACCGGGTCGGGGAGGTCCTCGCGGCCGGCCTTGCGCAGGACCCCGGCGACGAGCTCGCGCCACTGCTCGCGCGTCGCGGCGTCGAACTCCGCGGCCAGGGACAGGTCGCTCGGGACCGCGTGCTCGGCCGGGACGGCTGCCTCAGCAGGAGCCGCTGCGTCGGTCTGCTGGTCGGTGGAACTCATCCTCGGTGGGGCTCCTCGTCGACGGGACGGCCTGCAGTGTCTCCGGGGGCGGGACGGCGCGTGCGGGCGGGTGGGGGTGGCCCGGTGGACGACGGCGCCGCGTCGGCCACCAGCGCGTGCAGCGCGGTCCGCGCCAGCAGCCGGACGCCGACGCCGATCGCGCGCTCGTCGACGTCGAACGTGCCCCGGTGCAGGTCGAGCGGTGGCCCGCCGCCGTGGGTGCCCAGCCGCGCCAGCGCGATCGGCATGACGTCGGCGAACCAGCCGAAGTCCTCCCCGCCCATCGACTGGGGCGAGAGCACGAGGTGGTCGCTGCCGACGGTCTCCAGGGCGGCCGTCCGCAGCAGCGCGACCGCGCGAGGGTCGTTCACCACCGGGGGGACGCCGCGGATGTAGTCGACGTCCACCTCGGCGCCGGTGGTGGCGGCGACGCGCTCGACCAGCGAGCGCATCAGCTCCTCGGCGCCCTTCCACGCGTCGCGGTCGAGCACGCGGACCGTTCCCCGCAGCTGCCCGCGCTGCGGGATGGCGTTGGCCGCGACCCCGGCGTTGACCGCGCCCCAGACCAGCGACATCCCCGTCCGAGGGTCGACCTGCCGGGACAGCAGGCCGGGGACGTCGGTGATCAGCCGACCGAGCGCGTCCACGAGGTCGACGGTCAGCTGCGGGCGGGCGGTGTGCCCGCCCGGGCCGGTGAGCGTGACGTCCATGCGGTCGCAGGCGGCGGTGATCGGACCGGTGCGCAGGCCGATCGTGCCGGCGGGGATCGACGGGTCGCAGTGCAGGGCGAACGCGCGGGACGCCCCGTCGAGGACACCGGAGGCGACCACCTCGGTCGCGCCGCCGGGCACGGTCTCCTCGGCCGGCTGGAAGACGCAGCGCACCGTCCCGGGGAGGCCGTCCAGCGACGCGAGGGCGACGGCGACACCGAGCACGACGGTGGTGTGCACGTCGTGCCCGCAGGCGTGGGCGAGCCCCTCGCGCGTGGAGGCGTAGGGCACGTCCTTGAGGTCGGCCAGGGGCAGGGCGTCGATGTCACCCCGCAGCACGACGACCGGACCACCCGAGCCGACGTCGACGGTCAGACCGGTGCCCGTCGGGAGCCGGCGGGGCGTCAGCCCGTGGTGGCGCAGCCGCTGCTCCAGGAAGGAGGTGGTCTCGAACTCCGCGTAGCCGAGCTCGGGATGGGCGTGCAGATGCCGCCGGGTGGACGACAGGGCCGCCTGGTTGGAGGCGACCCACTCGTCGACGGCGGCACCGAGCTTCTCGACGACCGGCGTCATGCCGCGTGTCCCCCCGAGCAGTCCGCCGGACCGGGAACCGGGCCGGTGGGGGTGCCGGCCGGGCCGGAGGCGGGCAGGCCGTCCCGCATCTCGCCCAGCAGACTGTCGACGACCGGCCTGAGGTCGCCCCCGGACTGCAGGGCCACCGCGCGCTGCCGCTGGTAGGAGGCCCCGACCGCGAGGACCCACTCGACGTCGCGGAGCTCGGCCTCGCAGTCGAGCCGCTTCGCCGTCGGCGTGAGGTCCTCCACCAGGTCGAGGATCGCCTGCCGGACGGGCCGGACGGTGCCCTTGTCGTCGACGACGATGTCGGCGTCGAGGCCGTACCGCGCCGCGCGCCACTTGTTCTCCCGGAGCACCCAGCCGGCCGGCGTGGGCAGCGTGTAGCCGCGGTCGAGCTGGGTGTCGAACTGCTCGACCAGGCACTGCGACAGGGCGGCCACCGCGCCGATCTCGTCCAGGGTGGGCAGGCCGTCGCAGATGCGCAGCTCCACCGTGCCGAAACCGGGGTGCGGCCGGACGTCCCACCACACCTCGCGGACGCTCTCGATCGAGTTCGTCGAGATGAGCGTCTCCATGTAGGCCTCGAACTCGTCCCAGCCCGACAGCTGGTACGGCAGCCCGGCGGTCGGCATCTGCTCGAAGACCTTGGTCCGGGACGACGCCAGGCCCGTGTCGCACCCCACCCAGAAGGGAGAGGACGAGGAGAGCGCCAGGAAGTGCGGGATGTACTGGCACAGCGCGTTGACGATCGGGATCGCCTTGTCCGGCGACCGGACGCCGACGTGCACGTGCACGCCGAAGATCTGCAGCCGGCGGGCCAGCCACTGCATGCGCTCCACCAGCTCGAGGTAGCGCTCCTTGGGCGAGATGAGCTGGCTCTGCCAGTCGGTGAACGGGTGCGTGCCGGCGCACATGAGCCCCAGCCCGCGCCGTTCCGCGGCGGCGCTCACCTCGGCGAGCGTGCCGGCCAGGTCGGCCTTGGCCTCCGAGACGGTGCTGCAGATCCCGGTGATGATCTCGATGGTCGACTGCAGCAGCTCGTGCTTGGCCTTCGGGTGCTCCTCGGCCCCCTCGGGCCGGATCTCCTCGAGGATCTCGACGGCCCCCGCCGTCAGCTCACGCGTCTCGCGGTCGACGAGCTGCAGCTCCCACTCCACGCCGAGACTGGCGCGCGACGACGACTCGAAAGGGATCTGCACGTCGGAAGTCTAGGTTCGATCACCGGCCGCCACCCGGTGGCCGGGCACGATCACCCAGGTCGGTGAGCGGTCCCCGGACGGCCTCGCCGGGTCAGTCCACCGGGGCGCGAGGCGCCGGTATCCGGCGCGACTCGGGCGGCGGCGCCAGCCACAGATGCGCCGGGATGCGCTCGCGCACCGCCGCGACCGCCTTGCGCCCGTACATCTCCTCGTGGACGACGATCCCGCACATGTTGCGGCCGACGACCTGGAAGCCCTTGCCGTCGTCCGCCGGGACGACGGCCTCGACCGCCGGCCACGGGATGAAGTGCCCGTCGCCGTCGGCGTCCCCGTGGGCCAGCCCGTCGTCGGTGACGACGATGCGCAGGCGGGCCGACTTGTTGACCAGCCGCGTGAGCGCCGGGGTCCGGAACGTCGTGCCGCGAGGCAGCTCGGGGACGTAGTCGCACATCAGGCGGCGGTGCAGCCCGTGGATGCCCGTGAACCCGGCGGCCTCGGGGACGTACAGCACGGCCGAGCGACGGGCGGCCGCCAGCGCGGCCGCCACCCGGTCCGGGGTCATGGCGCGCCAGTCGGTCAGGACGTCGGCGATCGGGTGGAAGGGGATGCCGGCGATCGCGCAGTACGCGGCGTCGGCCAGCTCGGCCTGGACGACGCCGTCCGCGTCGCCGTCCAGCTCCTCCTCGAAGCCCGCGACGGCGTGCCGGAGCTCCTCCTCCGTCGGGCCGGTGGTGGACAGCGCCTCGTACTGCTCCCACAGGATCCGGGCGACCTCGCTCTCCTGGCCCTCGCGGGCGTCGATGACGACCGCCACCTCGCGCAGCGCCGGGTGCAGGTCCAGCGCCATGGAGTCCGCGTGGTAGCTCAGCCCCCGGGCGTGCCGGGCGATGTCGCGCACCCGCTCCTTGAGGACCTCGATCCCGATGCTCATCGCCGGGTCGTAGGTGCTGCCGGCGCTGAGGAGCAGCCCGACCCCGGGGGCGAAGTACTGCGTCCAGACCGGCGCGGACTGCGGTCGCGGCGGCGGCAGGAACCGCTGCGGGCGGGGACCCGACGGCAGGGACAGCGAGAGCCCCGCCTCCGGGAGCTCGCCGTGCCACCAGAGGGCGGCGTTCTCGCGCACGAACCAGCGGCGGGCGTGCGCCCGCACGACCTCCTCGGTCAGGTAGGCAGCACCCGGCCCGCCGGTGGCGACCAGCCCCGGCCCGGCCAGCCGGTACCGCGCCGCCCACAGCGAGCCGTAGGTGGAGTTCCCGGTGGAGCAGTCCTCGGCCTGCAGGACGCCGATCTCGGAGTCCAGGCGCTCGGTGGGGAGGTCGCTGATCGCCCGGCAGACCCCGTCGACGAACGCGGCCACGGCCTCCGGGCGGCCGGTCGCGTAGAAGGCGGTGACGTCGACGTCGGTGACCGCGTTGCACTTGAGGTGGGACTTGGGCAGGGCGCCCATCACGAGGTGTTCCACGAGGTGGGTCACCTCCGCCGTCGCGAATGTCTCGTCGCGGTGGCCGACGCCGAAGACGAGGGCCGCTGTGACGCGGTCGGGACCGGCCTCGGTGAGGACCGGGACGCCGTCGAGCTCGATGCGCTGCACCCGGACATGGTCGGTGGCGCCGGTTGCGGAACCGGGTAACACGCCGGGTCGGTGACGACTGAGACGGGGGTGACCATCGGTGCGGCGTCCCTGCGTTAGCGTCCGAGCGTGACCCAGCCCCCCGGAACCCGGCCTCCCGGAACCGACACCGCAGCACAGGCCGCCTCGGCCGCCGAGGCGCTCACCGCGGCCCTCGGTGGCCCGCACGACGTCGCCGTGGTGATGGGCTCCGGCTGGGCGCCGGCCGCCGACGCCTTCGGTCCGCCCACCGCATCGGTCGCCATCGGCGACCTGCCCGGCTTCGCCGCCCCGACGGCCGTCGGTCACGGCGGCGAGGTCCGGTCGGTCCGGGTCGGTGACCGGGGTGTGCTCCTCTTCCTCGGGCGCACCCACCTGTACGAGGGGCGCGGCGTGGACCCGGTCGTGCACGGCGTGCGGACGGCGGCCGCGGCGGGCGTGCGGACCCTGATCCTCACCAACGCCGCCGGCGGCCTGGCGACCGATCACCGCGTCGGCCAGGCGGTGGTCATCAGCGACCACCTCAACCTGACGGCGCGCTCACCGCTGGTCGGCGCGAACTTCGTCGACCTGACCGATCTGTACTCGAGGCGGCTGCGGGCGCTGGCCAAGGAGCTCGACCCCTCCCTGGTGGAGGGCGTCTACGCGGCGCTGCCCGGTCCGCACTACGAGACGCCGGCCGAGATCCGCATGCTGCGCACGCTCGGCGCCGACCTCGTCGGCATGTCCACGGCGCTGGAGGCCATCGCCGCCCACGCCGAGGGCCTGGAGGTCCTCGGCCTCTCGCTGGTCACCAACGCCGCGGCGGGCGTCACCGGGGAGAAGCTGGACGGCGACGAGGTGATCGCGGCGGGCAAGGCGGCAGCGGGACGGCTGGGGCAGTTCCTCGTCGAGCTGATCGGGCGCCTCCCGTGAGCGGCCTCGTCCTGGTCACCGGGGCGGCCGGACGCATCGGCACCTGGCTGCGCGGCGGCCTGCCGGAGCGCGGCTGGGCGGTGCGCTCGCTGGACGTCGTCCCGGTCCCCGACGTGCGCCCCGGCGAGGAGCAGGTCGTCGCCGACGTCACCGACCTGGTGGCGATGGTCGACGCCACCGAGGGGGCATCCGCGGTGGTGCACATGGCCGGCATCTCCGGGGAGTCCACCTGGCCGGCGATCCGCCACGCCAACATCGAGGGCACCTTCTGCGCGCTCGAGGCCGCCCGGCTCACTGGCGTCCCCCGCGTGGTGCTCGCCAGCAGCAACCACGCCACCGGCTACACGCCGCGTCCCGACGGCGGACTGCTCCGCGAGGTGGACGCCCCGCCGAGGCCGGACACCTACTACGGCGTCTCGAAGGTCACGATGGAGGCGCTCGGCTCGCTCTACGTCGACCGCTACGGCCTGGACGTCGTCTGCCTGCGGATCGGCAGCGCGTTCCCCGAGCCGACCACGACCCGGCAGCTGTCCACCTGGCTCTCCCCCGACGACACCGTCTCGCTGGTCGACGCCGCGCTCACGACGCCGTCCCCCGGTTTCTCGGTCGTCTGGGGCGTCTCGGCCAACACCCGCAACTGGTGGGACCTCTCGGCCGCCCGCGCGCTGGGGTACGAGCCGCAGGACGACGCGGAGGTCTACGCCGAGGCGCTGATCGAGGTGCACGGTGAGCCGGACCTCGGCGACCAGGTGCACGGCCGCGTCGGCGGCGAGTACACGACCGCGGAGTTCGACGCGGAGCACTTCTCCGCATGACCGACGACCTGATCGCCACCGCCCGGGCGTGGGCGGACGCCGATCCGCATGCCGGTGACCGCGCCGAGATCGAGGCGCTGCTGGCGTCGGGCGACACCGCCGAGCTGGGGCGCCGGTTCGCCGGGCCGCTCACCTTCGGGACGGCGGGGCTGCGCGGACCGCTGCGCGCGGGACCGGCCGGGATGAACGCCGCCGTCGTCACCCGGGCCGCCGCGGGGCTGGCCCGGCACCTGGCCGACGCCGGGCATGCGGGCGGTGGCGTGGTGATCGGCTACGACGCCCGCCGCCGGTCCGACGAGTTCGCGCACATCTCCGCCGCGGTGCTGGCCGGGGCCGGCTTCGCGGTGCAGGTGCTGCCGAAGGCGCTGCCCACGCCGGTGCTGTCGTTCGCCGTCCGGCACCTGGGCTGCGCCGCCGGGATCATGGTGACCGCCAGCCACAACCCGCCCGACGACAACGGCTACAAGGTCTACCTGGGCGACGGCGCGCAGCTGGTGCCGCCGGCGGACCGGTCGATCGAGGCCGCGATCGCGGCCGTCGGCCCGGCGCGCGAGGTGCCGCTCTCCGACGACTGGCTGACCCTCGGGGACGACGTCCAGGTGGACTACGTGGCCGCGGTCGTCGACGCGCTGGAGCCGGCCCGCGTGCCCCCCCGTGGAGATCTGGTCGTGGCGTACACCGCGATGCACGGGGTGGGCGCGGAGACGACGCGCGTGGTGTTCGCCGCCGCGGGATTGACTCCGCCGCAGAGCGTTCCGGAGCAGGACTCCCCCGATCCGGCCTTCCCGACCGTCGCCTTCCCGAACCCGGAGGAGCCCGGCGCGACCGACCTGCTGAAGGCGCTGGCCGAGCGGATCGGCGCCGACGTCGCGATCGCGGAGGACCCGGACGCCGACCGCTGCGCCGTGGTGTGCGGCGGCCGGCAGCTGACCGGTGACGAGGTAGGCGCGCTGCTCGCCGACTGGCTGCTGCGCCGGGGCGTCCGGGGGACGTACGCGTCGTCCCTGGTGAGCGGCTCGCTCATGCACGTCATCGCGCAGGCAGCCGGGCAGCCGTCGGCGGAGACCCCGACCGGCTTCAAGTGGATCATCCGGGCCGGATCGGATCAGGTGCCGCTGGTCTACGGCTACGAGGAGGCGCTGGGGTACGCGGTGACGCCGACGGTGGCGCGGGACAAGGACGGCATCTCCGCAGCGCTCGCCGTGGCGCTGCTGGCGGCGAAGCTGAAGGCAGAGGGTCGGACGCTGCTGGACCGGCTGGACGAGCTGGCGCAGGAGCACGGGTTGTTCGTGACCGGGCAGCTGTCGGTGCGGGTCGAGGACCTGTCGCTGATCTCCGACGCGATGGCGCGGCTGCGGGCCCGGCCGCCGGCCACCCTGCTGGGCCGCCCGGTGCAGTACGCGGACCTGGCGCTGCAGGACCCGCCGGTCGACGCCGTCCGGCTGCTCGGCGACGGCGTCCGGGTCATCGTCCGGCCCAGCGGCACCGAGCCCAAGCTCAAGGCCTACCTCGAGACGGTGGTCCCGGTGCACGAGGACGCCGGCCTGATCGCCGCCCGTGGCCGCGGCGAGGACGAGCTCGACCAGCTGCGCACGGAGATGTCTGCGGCCCTCGTCCTGTAGGCAGTGCCCCTGCGCCGGCTTGCCAGCCAGTTCACGCTGGCGTGTGTGTCCACGTGTCCACAGCTTCCTTGATCCGTTGGCTCGCCTGGATCGCGGACTGGGTAACCCGCCACGGTCGATCGTGTCCATCTCGCTGTGCAAGCGGCTCCCACGGCTCCCGGAACCCATCCAGGCCGATCAAGCAGGCATACATTCCCCATACCTGGACGCCGTCGCCTTCACTGAGCTGCACCGCCACATCGAGTTCAGCTAGGGACGACTCGGCGGAGCGATCAGAGAGCAATAGATTGACCAGCTGGTGGCTCTGTTCGAGGACCGCATTGAGGGGGCCACCGGCCGACTCATAATCATGCGTCACAGCACTTCAGCTGCGCCTCGCCAGATAGTGACCATCTAGGGCTCATACGGAACGAAAAGCGGAGTATTCACTAAGGCGACCTCGACCAATGCGGCGCACGGCGTCCACGCCCTTCCATTCTACTAGCGAGCTTATCGCCGACATCATCAACGCTTGTCCTTCTCTCGTCTCAATGGTCACCTCGAAGACGAACTCCCCCTCGGCACCTGCGTCCACCATGACGTATCTATCCTGGAGGTCAATGCGAAAGCGACACGTCTGCGAGCCACCATCGACGGCGATGTAGTCACTGACCTGCTCTACGATGCACTCGTATCCTGCAAGCAGCTTGAATACCATCTCCCTCAGCTCCATATGGAGATCCATCTTCACCTCCTGAACCTGATTGATCCGAACTTGATACTGGTTCGCGCTAGTTCGAGTCTGCGATGGGATCCCTTGAGGCCGATGCGAAAATTGTAGAAGTTTCCCACACCGACCCGCGCATACCGCACCCCCGCACTCAGCTCCGCGTGCGCGAAGTGGCGGCAACAGACCAGGGACGGCGTCACTGGACCGTCAACGCGCGACCGAACGTGGACGTGTCGTATCGCCTCCCTCATGAGCAACCGACGCCACAAGTTGGCTCGTGAGAGCGTTCCGCTCCGAGCCGCCGCGCGCGGTAAAGCCGGTACCGATGAGCTTGTCGCCCGCCGACGGTCTTCTCTGCCGAAGTCCTGGAACCGAAGGGAAGCTCGATGCGCAACGTGGTCGTACACATGGGGTTGTCCCTCGACGGGTTCTTCGAGGGGCCGGACCGGGACATCAGCTGGCACAAGGTCGACGAGGAGCTGCACCAGCACTTCAACGAGGAGCTCGCGACGAGGAGCGCCTTCCTCGAGGGGCGCGTGACCTACGAGCTCATGGAGGAGTACTGGCCCGGGGCCGATCAGGACCCGGACAACCCGGCGGTCATGCAGGAGTTCGCCGGCATCTGGCGGACGGTCCCGAAGATCGTGTTCTCCCGGACGCTGCAGGAGGTCGGCCCCAACGCCACGCTCCGGGCGGAGGTGGATCCCGACGAGATCCGCGCCCTGAAGCAGCAGCCCGGCGGTGACATGACGGTCGGCGGCGTCGACCTGGTCGAGACCTTCCGCCGTCTCGACCTGGTCGACGAGTACCGCCTCTACGTGATGCCCGTGGTGATCGGCCGGGGGCGCCGGTTGTTCGAGTCGGCGGACACCCCGACGGACCTCGACCTGCTGGAGGAGCGCCGGTTCGGCAACGGCGTCGTCATGCTCCGCTACGCCGTCCGGCGGTAGTCCGGCTCAGCCGTCGTGGGTGCCGCACGTCCGGAGCGCGGTGAGGACCAGCGCCTCGACGACGCGGACGACCTCGTCCACCTCGACCGCCTCCTCGGGGCCGTGCGCCAGCCGGACGTCGCCCGGCCCGTAGTGCAGCGTCGGGATCCCGGCGTCCGCGTAGAGCCGGAGGTCGCTGCCGTACGGAGCGCCCCGCTCGCGCGGCGCGGGGCCGCCGGTGACGTCGGCGTGCGCCGCGGCGACGACGCCCGCCAGCGGATGCCCGTCCGGGAGGCTGCCGCCGGCGAACTGCCCCCCTGACCAGGTGACGACGGGCGGGTGGTCGCGCAGGTAGGGGTCGGCCTGGGCCACCACGCCCACCCAGTGCTCCAGTTCGGCGCGCGCGACTGCCGGGTCCTCCTCGATCCGCAGGCCCAGTCGGCCTTCCGCGACCAGCCGGTCGGGCACGCTGCTGGACCAGTCCCCCGCCTGCACCCGGCCGATGACCAGCGGGTACGGGGTCGGGTACTCGCGCATCAGCGGCTCGACGATGCGGTTGCGCTCGGCCTGCAGCGACTGCAGGCCCATGTGCAGTCGGACGTAGGAGTCGATGGCGCTCGACCCGGCGTAGGGCGTGGCCGCGTGGGTGGCCGCGCCCGGGACCTCGAGGGTGAACGTGAGCGCGCCGGCGGCGCCGGTGATCAGCGTTCCGCTGGTCGGCTCGGTGATGACGCAGGCGTCGCCGGTGTGACCGCGCCGCAGGGTGCCGAACGCGCCGAGTCCGCCGTCCTCCTCGCCGATCACCAGGTGCAGGGCAAGCCCGCCCCGCAGGCGGACGCCCGAGTCGCGGATCGCGCGCACGGCGGCGAGGTTGGCGACCACGCCGGCCTTCATGTCGCACGCGCCGCGGCCGTGGATCCGGCCGCCGACCAGCGTCGGCTCGAACGGGGCCGTCCGCCAATGCGCGAGGTCGCCCGGCGGGACGACGTCGACGTGCCCCTGCAGCACCAGCGCCGGGACGGCCGACTCGCCCGTCTGCGTGCCCACCAGTCCCCAGGCCTCCGACCGGGGGGCCTCGCTGCCGGGGAAACCGTCGGCCGCCGAGAGCGCCGCGACGTCCATCGACCACAGGTCGACGTCCAGGCCCAGGGCGTGCACGTCCTTGGCCAGGAGGTGCTGCACGTCGCTCTCGGCGTCGGTCCCGCTGATGCTCGGGACGGCGAGCAGGTCGACCAGCGAGGCCACGACCGCGTTCCGGTCGATCGCGGCGAGGGCACGCTCCTCGGCGCGGGTCAGGTCGGCCATTCGGGACGCTCTCCTCGGCTCGTGCGGCGGCGACAGCGAGAAACGTAGAGCCGAGGTGGGTGTGAAGGACATTGCGAATCGCAGCGCAATCACGCTGATTTGTTGCGTTCACAGCGCCGAAACGCAAGGATCAGGCATGCCCGATCTCGACGACCTGAACCACCGGATCCTCCGGGTGCTGCTGCGCGACGGTCGGAGCACCTACGCCGAGATCGGCAACGAGGTGGGTCTGTCGGTCTCGGCGGCCAAGCGCCGCGTCGACCGTCTGGTCCGCGACGGGGCGATCCGGGGGTTCACCGCCGTCGTCGAGCCGCAGGCCATGGGCTGGGACATCGAGGCGGTCGTGCAGCTCTACACGAACGGGACGGTGCCGTTCGAGACGATGCGCCGGGACCTCGAGCACGTCACGGAGATCGTGGAGGCCTTCACCGTCGCCGGCGCCGCGGACGCGATGGTCCGTGTCGTGGCCGGGGACGTACCGCACCTGGAGCGGGTGATCAGCCGGTTGCGCGGGCTGTCGTACGTGCAGCAGACCGACACCACGATGCTGCTGTCGGTCCTGGTGCGACGGCCGAACGTGCCGCAGACGGCCCCCTGACCCGTCAGGGGGCGACGGACTCCCGGCATCCGGTGTCGAGCGCCCGTGCCGCGGTCTCCAGGACGGCGACGACGTCCCGCCCGAACGCGATGTCGCACGCGTGCGCGCCGCCGGTCAGCGCGGCCTGCATCAGCTCGTCCACCGCGACCGCGAAGGCCTCCGGTGCCACGCCGTCCTCCGGCAGGAGCACCAGCCGCCCGGCGTCGCCGTGGACGAAGAACTCGTTGCCGACCGACATGGGCGCCACGGTGTGCGACACCGTGACGGTCGATGCCACGCCCGACTCGTGGGTGAGCACCAGGTGCACCGTGTCGGCGAGCCCGGCGCCCGCCTGCACGGCGGTCACCGGCCCGAGGGCGGGAACGAGCAGCGAGAGGGCGTGCGGGCCGATGTCCCAGAGGGCGCCGCGTTCCTGGCGCCAGGGCGAGGAGTCGAACGGCGAGCCGGCGAGGGAGGACAGCCACGACCCGTGCCCGCCGGCGAGCGTCGACCGGGCGGCCTGCTCGAGCCACGTCGCCGTCGACGGACGGAAGCGGAAGGTGAAGAAGACGACGGAGGCGACGCCCGCCTCGCGGACCGTGGCGACCAGTCGGTCGGCACCGGCCACGTCGAGCGCGATCGGCTTCTCCAGCAGCAGGTGCTTGCCGGCGGCCGCGGCGCGCTCGGCCAGCGGCGCCTGGACGTCCGGCGGCAGCGCGATGGAGACGGCGTCCACCTGCGCCAGCAGGTCGTCGACGTCCGCGAAGCCCGGGACGTCGAACTCGGCGCCGACGGCCTTGGCCTTGGCGACGTCCCGGCCCCAGACCCCGGCCAGCTCCGCGGAGGGGTGCCCCGCCAGCGTGGCGGCGTGCACCTCCTTCGCCCAGAAGCCGGTGCCGAGGACGCCGAAGCGCATGGTCAGACCGCGCCGAACTGGCGGTCGCCGGCGTCCCCGAGCCCCGGGACGATGTAGGCCTTGTCGTTGAGCCCCTCGTCGACGCTGGCGGTGAAGACCCGCAGCGGCAGCCCGCTCTCCTCCAGCCGGCGGATGCCCTCCGGCGCTGCCAGCGCGCACAGGACGGTGATCGAGGTGGTCCCGCGGGCGGTGAGCAGGCCGCAGCAGTGCACGAGCGAACCACCGGTGGCGAGCATCGGGTCGAGCACGAACACCTCGCGGTCGACCAGCGTCTCCGGGAGGGAGGCCATGTACGCCTCGGGCTGGAAGGTCTCCTCGTTGCGGGCCAGGCCGACGAAGCCCATCTGCGACTCGGGCAGCATCCCGTGCGCGGTGTCGGCCATCCCGAGACCGGCCCGCAGCACGGGCACGATCAGCGGCGGCGACGCCAGCCGGTAGCCGGTCGTCGCGGTGACCGGGGTCTGGATCCGCTCCTCGGCGATGGCGAGATCGCGGGTCGCCTCGTAGACCAGCATCTGCGTGAGCTCGCGCAGCGCGGCGCGGAACATGGCGTTGTCCGTCCGCTCGTCGCGCATCCGGGACAGACGGGCACGGGCCAACGGGTGGTCGACGACGGTGAGCTGCACGCGGCACACCGTATCGGCAGGTGGGTCGAGCGAAGCACTGTCCCTGAGACGGACGGTTCGAGGCCGCGAATGGCCGGCTGAGGGCCACCGCTCCGGGTCGATCTGGACCAGGTTCCCCCATCCCGGGTGAGCGGGCGCCGAGGGCCGGCACCCGCAGGGGACAATGGGCGCATGACCCACGTGCTCGATCCCGACGCGCTGCCCGATGACGCGCGCGCGTTGATGGCACCCCTGCCGCCGTACGACGACGTCACCCGGTCCGACTCCGCGTTCCGCACCTTCCTGCACGGCCTCCCCGGGGTGGACCAGGTCGGCGCCGAGGCCAGGGTCGCCCAGCTCGGCACCCGCTCGATCAAGACGACGGCGAAGGCGTGGGCCATCGACACCGCGATCTCGATGGTCGACCTGACCACCCTCGAGGGCGCCGACACCCCCGGCAAGGTCCGCTCGCTGGCCGCCAAGGCCCGCCGTCCCGACCCGGGCGACCCCGCGTGCCCGCACGTCGCGGCCGTCTGCGTCTACGGCGACCTCGCCGGCGTCGCCCGCGAGGCACTGGGCGACAGCGGCATCCACGTCGCCGCCGTCGCCACCGCGTTCCCCAGCGGCCGCGCCAGCCGCGCGGTGAAGATCGCCGACGTGCAGGACGCGGTCGCGAACGGTGCCGACGAGATCGACATGGTCATCGACCGGGGCGCGTTCCTGTCGGGCCGTTACCTCGACGTCTTCGAGGAGATCGTGGCGGTCAAGGAGGCCTGCGGACCCGCGCACCTCAAGGTCATCCTCGAGACCGGCGAGCTGGTCACCCTGGACAACGTCCGCCGCGCCTCCTGGATCGCCATGCTGGCCGGCGGCGACTTCATCAAGACCTCCACCGGCAAGGTCTCCCCCGCAGCGACCCTGCCGGTCTCCCTCGTGATGCTCGAGGCCGTCCGGGACTTCCGCGCCGCGACCGGCCGCCAGATCGGCTTCAAGCCGGCCGGTGGCATCCGGACGACGAAGGACGCCGTCAAGCACCTCGTGCTCATCAACGAGACCGTGGGCGCCGACTGGCTGGACCCCGACTGGTTCCGCTTCGGCGCCTCCAGCCTGCTCAACGACCTGCTGCTGCAGCGTCAGAAGCTGCGCACCGGCCACTACTCCGGTCCCGACTACGTCACGGTGGACTGACCTACATGAGCGTCTTCGAGTACGCCCCCGCCCCCGAGTCACGCTCGATCGTCGACATCCAGCCGTCCTACGGCCTGTTCATCGACGGCGAGTTCGTCGACGGCACCGGGGAGGCGTTCAAGAGCGTCAACCCGGCCACCGAGGAGGTCCTCACCGAGGTCTCCGCCGGCAGCGAGGCCGACGTCGACCGGGCCGTGACCGCCGCCCGCCGCGCCTTCACCCGCGTCTGGGGTCCGATGCGCCCGGCCGACCGCGGCAAGTACCTCTTCCGCATCGCGCGCCTGCTGCAGGAGCGCGCCCGGGAGTTCGCCGTCCTGGAGTCGCTGGACAACGGCAAGCCGATCCGCGAGTCCCGCGACGTCGACGTGCCGCTGGCCGCCGCGCACTTCTTCTACTACGCCGGCTGGGCCGACAAGCTCGACCACGCCGGCCTCGGCACCAGCCCGCGCCCGCTCGGTGTCGCCGGCCAGGTCATCCCCTGGAACTTCCCGCTGCTGATGCTGGCGTGGAAGGTCGCCCCGGCGCTCGCCGCCGGCAACACCGTCGTCCTCAAGCCGGCGGAGACGACGCCGCTGAGCGCGCTGCTGTTCGCCGAGGTGTGCCAGCAGGCCGACCTGCCGCCGGGCGTGGTCAACATCGTGACCGGCGCGGGCGAGACCGGCCGGGCCGTCGTCGAGCACCGCGACGTCGACAAGGTGGCCTTCACCGGCTCCACCGAGGTGGGCAAGTCGATCGCCCGCGCGGTCGCCGGCACCCACAAGTCGCTCACCCTGGAGCTCGGCGGCAAGGCGGCGAACATCGTCTTCGACGACGCCCCGATCGACCAGGCGGTCGAGGGCATCGTGCAGGGCATCTTCTTCAACCAGGGCCACGTCTGCTGCGCCGGCTCCCGGCTGCTCGTGCAGGAGTCGATCCACGACGAGGTCATCGCCTCGCTGCAGCGGCGGATCGGCACCCTGCGCGTCGGCGACCCGCTGGACAAGAACACCGACATCGGCGCGATCAACTCCGCCGAGCAGCTGGCCCGGATCAAGGAGCTGTCCGACTACGGCGAGACCGAGGGCGCGACGCGGTGGCAGCCGGCGTGCGACCTGCCCGACCGCGGCTACTGGTTCCCGCCGACGATCTTCACCGACGTCTCCCCCGCCCACCGGATCGCCCGCGAGGAGGTGTTCGGCCCGGTGCTGTCCGTGCTGACCTTCCGCACCCCCGACGAGGCCGTCGCGAAGGCGAACAACTCCACCTACGGGCTCTCGGCGGGCATCTGGTCGGAGAAGGGCTCGCGCATCCTGAAGGTCGCGAACCAGCTGCGGGCCGGCGTCGTCTGGGCCAACACGTTCAACAAGTTCGACCCGACGTCGCCGTTCGGCGGCTACAAGCAGTCCGGCTACGGCCGCGAGGGCGGACGGCACGGTCTGACCGCCTATCTCAAGGGAGCGGACAGGCCGTGAGGATCGCAGCGAGCGCCAACGAGCGAGGACCGGAGAGGCCGCGGAAGCGACCCATGGAAAGAGGAGCGACGCACTCGTGAACGACCGGCTCGCCGTCCGCAAGACCTACAAGCTCTACGTGAACGGGGCCTTCCCGCGGTCGGAGTCCGGCCGGACCTACGAGGTCACCGACGTCAAGGGGCACTTCCTGGCGAACGCCGCGTGGGCCTCCCGCAAGGACGCCCGCGACGCCGTCGTCGCCGCCCGCGGCGCCTTCGCGAAGTGGTCGGGCGCCACCGCCTACAACCGCGGCCAGGTGCTCTACCGCGTCGCCGAGGTGATGGAGGGCCGGCACGTCCAGTTCTGCGCGGAGGTCGCGGCCGTCGAGGGCTTGAGCGCCTCCAAGGCCCGCGCCGCCGTCGACGCCGCCATCGACAGGTGGGTCTGGTACGCCGGGTGGACCGACAAGCTGGCCGCAGTCCTGGGCGGGGCGAACCCCGTGGCCGGGCCGTACTTCGACTTCTCGATTCCCGAGCCGACCGGCGTGGTCGCCGTCCTCGCGCCGCAGCAGTCGTCCCTGCTGGGTCTGGTCAGCGTCCTGGCGCCGGTCCTCGCGGGCGGCAACACGGCCGTCGTCGTGACCTCGAAGGAGCGCCCGATCCCCGCCGTCACGCTGGCGGAGGTCCTCGCGACCAGCGACGTCCCGGGCGGAGTGGTGAACGTCCTCACCGGGGACGCCGAGGAGCTCGGCACCTGGCTGGCCGAGCACGCCGACGTCGACGGCATCGACCTCACCGGCGCACCCGCCGGCCGGGCCATGGAGTTCGAGCGCGAGGCGGCCGGCACGGTCAAGCGCGTCGTCCGTCCACCGGCGACGGAGCCGGACTGGACCGCCGACCCCGGGCTGTCCCGGATGACCCCGTTCCTGGAGACCAAGACGGTGTGGCACCCGATCGGGGTCTGAGCTCCCGGGCGGGACGCGGCACGGTTGGCTGAGACGGGCGCGGTCGGGATGATCGCCGGATGCCGGAGATCACCGTCCGCGCCATGACCGACGCCGAGTTCACCGCGTGGCAGCACGCCCTCGCCCGCGCCTACGCCGACGAGCAGGTGCGAAGCGGCAACTGGGCGCCCGGCGAGGCGCTCCGGCGGGCACGGGAGGGCAATGCCGCGCTGTTGCCGCAGGGCCTGGGCACCCCCGGCATGCTGCTCCTCACCGCGACGCGGCCGGACGGGGAGCCCGTCGGTCGCATCTGGCTCAGCCTCGAGCACCCGCGCGGAACGGCGGACTGCGCCTTCCTCTACGACATCGAGGTCGAGGAGCCGCACCGGGGCCAGGGGTACGGACGGGCCCTGCTGACCGCCGCCGAGGAGGCGGCTCGGTCCCGCGGACGCTCGGCCCTGGAGCTGAACGTGTTCGGCGACAACGCGACCGCCATCGCCCTCTACGAGAGCGCCGGCTTCGTCGTCGTGCAGCAGCAGATGCGCACAGCCCTCACCCGAGACCGCACCACGGCCCGGCCTCCGCCGAGCAGCGGGCCGCCGACAGGAGCAAGATCGGCCGTCAACAGCTCCCGCTCGCCGAAACGAGGGACCCGTGGCCCATACCGACACCCCCACGGTCGACGACGAGGACAGCGGCCTCCGGCGATCCATCACCGGGAAGCAGCTGTTCTTCTACACGCTCGGTGACGTCCTGGGCTCCGGGATCTACGTCCTGATCGGCCTGGTCGCAGCGGCCGTCGGCGGGGCCTTCTGGATCGCCTTCGCCATCGGCGTCACCATCGCCGCCATCACCGGAGCGGCCTACGCCGAGCTGGTGACGAAGTACCCCCAGGCCGCCGGCGCCGCGCTGTACATCAACAAGGCCTTCGGCAGCACGGCGCTCACCTTCATGACCACCGTGTCGTTCCTGGCCGCGAGCTTCGCGGCGACGGGCTCGCTGGCCACCGGCTTCTCCTCCTACTTCGCGACGGTCTGGGACGGCCCGCCGGCGTTGCTGGTGTCACTCGTCTTCCTCCTGGCCCTGGTCGTCGTCAACTTCATCGGCATCACCGAGTCGGTGGTGATGAACATGCTGATGACGTTCGTCGAGGTCGCCGGCCTGCTCATCGTGATGGGCATCGGCATCTGGTACATCGCCCAGGGCGACGCGGACTTCGGCGTCCTCACCGACATCAGCGTCTCGGGCAACCCGGCGCTCGCGGTCCTCGCCGGTATCGCCTTCTCCTTCTTCGCGATGACCGGCTTCGAGAACACCGCCAACGTCGCGGAGGAGACGATCGACCCGCACCGCGCCTTCCCGCGGTCGCTGGTCGGCGGGATGGTCGTCGCCGGCATCGTCTACGTGCTGGTCTCCGTCGCCGCGGCCCTCACCGTGCCGGTCGACCAGCTGGCCGGCTCCGACGCAGCCCTGCTCGAGGTCGTGAAGCAGGGCATCCTCCCCTTCTCCACCGACTTCATGACCACCCTGTTCTCGATCATCGCGCTGATCGCGATCACCAACACCACGCTGGTCACGGTCGTCACGCAGCCGCGGATCCTCTACGGAATGGCCAAGGAGGACGTCGTCCCGGGCGTCTTCGCCAAGATCCACGCCACCCGCCGCAGCCCGTGGGTCGGTCTCCTCTTCAGCGGAGTGGTCGTCGCCGCCCTGCTGCTCGTCGGCCACTTCTTCCAGACCGGTGGGGGCATCGACCTGGTCAACCGGCTGGCCCTGGTGACCGTCGTGCTGCTCCTGGCCATCTACGCCCTGGTGATCGTCGCCTGCCTGAAGCTGCGCGGGCGGGACGAGGACGAACGCACCTTCCGCGCGAACACGCCCCTGCTGATCGTCGGGCTGGTCGGCAACCTGGCCATCCTCGGGTTCTCCATCTACGACGACCCGAGCTCGCTGATCTGGTGCGCCGGCCTCCTCGCCGTCGGCGTGGTCCTGTTCCTGGTCGAGTACGCCGTCGGTTCGCGCAACCGCCCCCAGGGCTCCCGGCGGGGAGATCCGAAGACCGCCGACCGGAAGGAAGTCTGAGATGCACGTCATCGTCGCCACGGACGGGTCGCCGCAGTCGCTGGCCGCGGCCCGTCACCTGAAGTCGTTCGCGGACCCCCAGAAGATCACCACGATCTCGGTCGTGGCGGTGATCCGGCCACTGGCCTCGGTCGCCTTCGCCGACGAGATCTCCGAGGCCGAGCCGCCCGGCCCCGGCGAGGGGGCGGGCAGTTTCCGGGACGCGGCGCAGGGAGCCGTCGACGCGGTGGCGGCCGTCTTCGACGACTGGGGGCCGAGCATCGACAAGCAGATCCGCAGCGGGTCGCCCGCCGCGGAGATCATCAAGCTCGCGAACCAGCACGACGCCGGGCTGGTCGTGGTGGCGGCCGGCGGGCGCGGGATCAGCGACGCGATCCTCGTCGGCAGCACCGCCCAGCGGGTCCAGCACTACGCGCCGTGCCCCGTCCTCGTCGTCCGCCCCGCACCCCGGACGAGGAAGGGCGCCCAGCCGAAGGTCTGACCCGCCGGCGACGATCGTCGGCGCCCCGGCGCTTGCGGAGAAGGCGGGCCGCGCATCTGGCAGGGTGTCCCCGTGGCCAGGCCCAGCATCGTCCCGATCGCACTCACCCTCGACGACCGAACCGGCTACACGCTCTGGGCTCCGCCGTGGGAGGAGGACGGCGAGGAGTGGCAGGCGTTCCTCGGCACCACCGAGGACGACACGGCGAAGGTCCACCTCTTCCCCACCCCCGCGGCCCTCGCGGCGTTCTGCCGCACCAGCACCGACCACGACCTCGCCGACCACCCGGTCTGGCCCGTCGTGGTCGGTCTGGACGCCGAGGACCTGACGCCCGACGACGACCACCGCTTCGACCTCGACGGCGTCTACGACATCGCCGCCGAGAACCCCGACCGGTGGGCCGTCGAGGAGCTCGCCGCCACGGTCGACATCGTCAGCCGGCTCGCCGAGTGCCTGGACACCGGTGCCGGCGACGACGAGGACGAGGACGACGACGAGACGCAGTTCGAGGCCGTCGCCGAACTCGCCGCCAAGCCCGAGATCGGCTCCCTGGGGCTGGGCGTGGACGCATTCGTCGGCCGCTCCGGCGAGGACGCCTGGGTCGGCGTCGGCGGCGTCCTCGACGACCTGTGGGAGGACGTCGTCGAGGAGCTGAACGAGCACTTCGACTGGACCGGTGCCGGCTCCTCGACCCTCGAGGACTACCCGGCGGCCTCCGAGGTCGAGGACGTCGACCCGGAGGACGTCCCTGACGACGTGGTCCTGGTCGACGACGACGAGCCCGCGGTCGCGGCGCCGGTGCGCACCATCGCGCGAGGCGGCGGCATCAGCGCCACGCCCGCGGAGGTGGCGAAGGCCGGGGCCTTCTGGGAGTCCGTCGGCATCCTCCCCGTCGAGATCGTCGTCCCCGAGGGCGCCGGGGTGACCTTGCGCTGCTACGTGGAGGACGTCGCCCGGTTCCTGGGCCGCGACGGCGAGGTCTTCGTCTTCGACACCCCCGCGGAGCTGGCCCGCTTCTGCAAGGGCAGCGAGAGCCACGACCTCGTCGAGATCGCCTCCTGGGCGGAGGTCGCCGACACCGACGTGCCACCGCTGCCGGCCGACCAGGACCGCTACGACCTCACCGGGCTGTCGGAGGTGCTGGCGGAGGTGGCGGACGGCGCCGCGGGGCTGGTGGACCACCAGGCGTTCGCCCAGCCGGTCGAAGGCGTCCGTGACCTCGCCGAGTACGCCGGCCTGACCCGCGTCGACGAGCTGCTCTCCCCCACCGCGGCCCTGGGCACGGCCGTGGCCCGGGGCGAGGCCGATCCGCACGCCGTCCTGCGCGCCGAGGACGCCGCCACCCTGCGCCCGGAGTGGGACGAGGTCGTCACCCAGGTCAGCGGAGCCCTCGTCTTCCGCGACTAGGCGACGAGATCTGCACATTCGCCCTCGTCAGCGGCCTGATGGGGGCGAGTGTGCAGATCTCGCCCGAGGAACGACAGAGCGGCCGGCCCCGGGAGATCCCGGGACCGGCCGCTCTGGTCTATCTGACTCTTAGCTGCCGTAGCGCGACGGCCGGCTCGGCCGGCCGCCACCGGAGCGCGGGCCCCGGTCGCCGTACGAGCTGCCCGAGGAACGCTCGCCGTACGAGGACCCCGAGGAGCGCTCGCCGGCCGGACGCGGCTTGTCGCCGAACGAGCGGCGCGGGCCGCCACGGGAACCGCCGGTGGGACGGTCCCCGTCACGACGCGGACGCCCGCCGGGGCCGCCACCGCCGCGGCGCATGTCGCGCTGGGTGCGCTCCTTCGGCTCCACCGCGACGCCCTTGGCGACGAGGTCGAGGATCGCCTGGTCGCCCGGACGGATCCGGTCGATCGCCGGGTCGACCTTGGCCGTGCGGAAGCGTCGCTTGGACTGGCCCACCTGGTCGGGCAGGAGCAGCGAGACGACGACACCGGCGGCACCGGCGCGGGCGGTGCGGCCCGAACGGTGCAGGTAGGTCTTGGCGTCCGTCGGCGGGTCGTAGTGCAGGACCAGCGAGACGTCGTCCACGTGGATGCCGCGAGCCGCGACGTCCGTGGCCACCAGGACCGGTGAGCGTGCGTCGGTGAACTCCTCCAGGGCGCGCTTGCGCGCGGCCTGGGGCAGACCACCGTGGATGGCCTCGGCCTTGATGCCGGCGGCCTGCAGGTTCTCCGCGAGCCGGTCGACGCCGAGCTGGGTACGGGCGAAGACGATCGTCCGGCCGGGGCGGCCGGCGAGCTCGGTGGCGACAGCCAGCTTGTCGCGGAACGCGAGGCTGAAGGCCAGGTGCTCGGCGGGCGGGGCGTCGTCCCCGGCCCGCTTGACCTCGTGCCGGGCCGGGTCCTTGAGGTAGCGGCGGACCAGGGAGTCGACCTCGCCGTCCAGCGTCGCCGAGAACAGCAGGCGCTGGGCGTTGCGGTCGGTCTGGTCGAGCAGCTCCTTGACGACCGGGAGGAAGCCCAGGTCGGCCATGAAGTCGGCCTCGTCGAGGACGGTGATGACGACCTCGGCGAGGGTGGCCTCACCCTGGCTGATCAGGTCCTGCAGCCGGCCGGGGGTGGCGATGATGACGTCGACGCCACGGCGGAGCTGCTGGATCTGGCGGTACATCGGCGCGCCGCCGTAGACGGTGGCGAGCTGGACGCCGGTCGCCTGCCCGAGCGGGGCCAGGTTGTCGTGCACCTGCTGGGCGAGCTCGCGGGTCGGCACGAGGACCAGCCCGCGGGGGGCGCGCCGGCCGTTCTTCACCTCGGCGCCGATGCGGGCGAGCAGCGGCAGGCCGAAGGCGAGGGTCTTGCCCGAGCCCGTGGCGGCCTTGCCGAGCACGTCGCGGCCGGCCAGGGCGTCGGGCAGCGCCGACGTCTGGATGGCGAACGGACGGTGGATGCCCCGGCGCTCGAGCGCCGTGACGAGCGGCTGGGGCAGGCCCAGCTCGTGGAACGTCGGGCCGGTCGGGGCCTCGACGGCGTTCTCGGTGGTGATGTCCTCGGTCGTGCTGACTTCGGCGGTGATGTCTTCGGGGGTGGTGACGACCTCGTTCGACTCGAACGAGACAGGGTGGATCACAGTCATGCGGGGTGGGGCTCCGATACAGCTCGGAGCGCGTCCCGTGGAAAAGGAAGGCGCCTCAGGTACCGGCGTCCTTCACTGGCGATCGTCTGCGCCCAGGGATGGAACGCGGGATCTGCACGGATGCGCTCATGCCCGGACAAACCGCCCGGGAGGATGACCGGCCTGTGTGCCGGTATGCCTAGGTTAGCAGCGAGGACCGCCGGACCATTCCCCGGAACAGGGTGGGGGCCGTCACCCTGCGTCAACCCTGCGGCATCAGCCCTGCAGCGCGGTGTACCCGGGACGGACGACCTCGTCGAGCAGGCGGGCGCGCTCGTCACCATCGATGAAGGCGGCCGCGAGAGCACGTTCGGTGACCGTCCGGACGTCGTCCCAGGACCAGCCGAACGTGGTCGCGACGTCGGTGACCTCGCTGCTGACCGAGACGCCGCTCATCAGCCGGTTGTCGGTGTTGAGGGTGACCGCGAAGCCCAGCCGGTGCAACCGGTCCACGGGGTGCTCGGCCAGGGAGGGGTAGGCGCCGGTCTGCACGTTGGACGACGGCGCGATCTCGAGGACCACCTGCTCGTCCAGCACGCGCTGCGCCAGCGGGCCGAGCGGGCCGTCGACCGGCACCTCGTCGGCGATGCGCACCCCGTGGCCCAGCCGCTCGGCGTGGGCGCCGTCGAGCGCGGCCCGGATGCTGTCGATGCCGGCGGCCTCCCCCGCGTGGATGGTGCGGTGCGCGCGGGCGCCGTCCAGCACGCCGATGGCCGACAGGATGCGGTCCGGCGGGAAGCCGATCTCCGGACCCGCCAGGTCGAAGCCGACGACGCCCCGGCCGCGGTGGCGGACGACCAGGCCGGCGACCTCGTCCCAGCGATCGGCCTGGCGCATGGCGCAGAGCAGGGCGCCCACCCGGATCGGCGTGCCCGCCTCGGTGGCCTCGCGGCTGCCGACGGCGAAGCCGTCCACCATCGCCTCGACCACCTCGTCGATTGCCAGCCCCCCGGCGGTGGAGAGCTCGGGGGCGAACCGCACCTCCGCGTACACCACGCCGTCGGCGGCGAGGTCGAGCGCGCACTCCCGGGCCACCCGGTGGATCGCGTCAGGGTGCTGCATGACGCCGACGGTGTGCGCGAACGTCTCCAGGTACTGCACCAGCGAGCCGGAGTCGGCGGCCTGCCGGAACCAGGCCCCCAGGCTGTCGGCGTCCGACGCGGGCAGTTCCCGGTACCCGTGCTCCTCGGCGAGCTCCAGCACCGTCTGCGGCCGCAGGCCGCCGTCGAGGTGGTCGTGCAGCAGGACCTTCGGGGCTCGGACGACGTTTCCGATGTTCAGCGGTGCAGGCACCAGGGGAACGTAGCTCAGCTCGACCCGCGGTCCTGCCACCGGAAGGTGGCCACGCAGAGCAGCAGCCCGACGACGCACCACGCGGCCAGGACCAGCGCCGTCCGGCCCAGCTCCCAGGTGCCGGCCGGCTCGGAGGCGGCCATGACGTCGGGGAGGAACACCGCGCGCAGCCCCTGCGCCATCCACTTCAGCGGGAAGAGGGCCGCCACGGTCTGCATCCACGTCGGGATCTCGCTGAACTGGAAGAACACCCCGGAGATGAACTGCAGCAGGAGCGCGAAGGGCGTCACCGTCGCCGAGGCCGAGCGACCGTTCTTCGCCAGGCTGGACAGGGCGATGCCCAGCAGGGTGCACCCCGCCGCGCCGAGCCCGGCCACCCAGGCGAAGGTCAGCCAGTCGGCACCCGAGGGCAGGTCGATGTCGTAGAAGACGACGCCGATCAGCAGCAGGATCGCGATGATCGCCAGGGTGACGGCGAGAACCTGCACCACCTTGCCGACGAAGTAGGCGCTCCTGGGCATCGGCGTCCCGGCGAGGCTCTTCAGCGTCCCGTCGGAGCGTTCCGTGGCGATGCTGATCGCCATGTTCTGCAGGCTGGCGCCCAGGATGCCGGCCGCGATGATGCCCGCCATGAAGTACTGCGTGAACGTGACGCCGTTGCCCAGGTCGAAGTCGAGCACCGCCCCGAAGACGACCAGCAGCAGGACCGGCAGCATCAGGGTGAAGACCACCGACTCCCGCTGCCGGAAGAACTCCTTGAGCTCCACGGACGCGCGGGACCGGTAGACGCTCGGCAGGGAGGGCAGCGGCCGGGCCGTCGCCACGGGCTTCGTCGCGGTCATCGGGCCTCACCGATCATCTGCAGGTAGACGTCCTCGAGGGTGGGGCGGGCCACCGCCAGGTCGGGCACCTCGCCCGGGAAGCGCGCGGAGAGCTCGCGCAGCAGTGCGGTCGGCGTCGCCGTCGCCTCGGTGCGCCGGGCGCCGTCCTCGGTCCAGCTCACGACGGCGGGGGCGGTCTCGCGCCCGCCCAGCAGGGACGGCACCGCGACCTCGACCAGCCGGCCGCGGGTGATCACGCCGACGCGGTCGGCCAGCGCCTCCGCCTCGTCCAGGTAGTGGGTGGTCAGCAGCATCGTGGTGCCGAGTTCGCGCAGCGACCGGATGAGCGACCAGAACTGGCGGCGCGCCTCGGGGTCGAAGCCGGTCGTGGGCTCGTCCAGGAAGAGCAGCGTCGGACGGCCGACGATGCCGAGGGCGACGTCGAGCCGGCGGCGCTGTCCGCCGGACAGCGACTTCCCGCGGACGCCGGCCTTCTCGGTGAGGCCGACCAGCTCGAGGACCTCGTCGGGATCACGCGGATCGGCGTAGTAGGACGCCTGGGCGGTGAGCATCTCGCGGGTGGTCAGCTGGCTGTCCCCGGCGCCGGACTGCAGCACGATCCCCAGCTGCGCCTTCCAGGAGCGCGCGCCGTCGGCGGGGTCCTCCCCCAGCACCCGCACCTCGCCCGCGTCGCGGGACCGGTAGCCCTCGCAGATCTCGACGGTCGTCGTCTTCCCGGCGCCGTTCGGTCCGAGCAACGCGAAGATCTCGCCCCGGCGGATGTCGAGGTCCAGACCGTCGACGGCGACGAAGTCGCCGTACCGCTTGACCAGGCCACGGATGGAGATCGCGGCCTCGAGGTCGACCTGCCGGTCGTGCACGGCGGTCGCCGACGCGGGAGTGCTGCTCACGGGGAGACAGTGTCCCCCTGTGACCTGGGAGGGTGTCCGCCTCCCCCGCTCACGCGGTGATCCGGTCCAGGACGAGGGGCAGCGGCTCCTCGCCGGTGTCGATGCCGATCGCGCCCTCCAGCGCCTCCAGCGCCCGCGGGATGCGGGACGCGTCGTCGGTCTGCAGCTCCAGCAGCGGCTGCCCGGCGGTCACCTGCTCCCCCACGCCCGCGGTCCACAGGACGCCGGCCGCGGCCGAGACCGGGTCCTCCTTGCGGGCCCGGCCGGCACCGAGCCGCCAGGCCGCGACACCGAGGGAGAACGCGTCCAGCCGGGTCAGTGTGCCGGTCGCCGGAGCGGTGACCACGTGGGTCTCGGCCGGGGCCGGCAGCGGCGCGTCCGGGTCCCCGCCCTGGGCGGCGATCATGCGGCGCCAGACGTCCATCGCCCGCCCGTCGGCGAGCGCGTCCGCCGGGTCGACGTCCTCGCGGCCGGCGCCGGCCAGCATCTCCCGGGCCAGCGCGAGGGTCAGCTCGACGACGTCGGCGGGACCGCCGCCGGCGAGCACCTCGACCGATTCGGCCACCTCGACGGCGTTGCCCGCGGCGCGGCCCAGCGGCCGATCCATCGCCGTCACCAGCGCGACGGTCCGCACCCCGGCCGCCTCGCCGAGACCGACCATCGTGCGGGCCAGCTCGCGGGAGGCCTCGGGGTCCTTCATGAACGCACCCGAGCCGGTCTTCACGTCGAGCACCAGCGCGTCGGCGCCCTCGGCGATCTTCTTGCTCATGATGGAGCTGGCGATGAGCGGGATCGACTCGACGGTGCCGGTGACATCGCGCAGCGCGTACAGCTTCTTGTCGGCCGGGGCGAGGTCGTTCCCCGCCGCGCAGATCACCGCGCCCACCTCGCGCAGCTGGCGCAGGTAGGCCTCCTCGTGCACGTCGGCCCGCCAGCCCGGGATCGCCTCGAGCTTGTCGAGGGTGCCGCCGGTGTGGCCGAGGCCCCGACCGGACAGCTGCGGCACGGCCACCCCGCAGGCGGCGACCAGCGGCGCCAGCGGCAGGGTGATCTTGTCGCCCACCCCGCCGGTGGAGTGCTTGTCGGCGGTGGGCCGGCCCAGCGAGGAGAGGTCCTTGCGTTCCCCGGAGTCGATCATCGCCTGGGTCCAGACGGCGAGCTCCGCGCCGGACATGCCGCGGAAGAACACCGCCATGAGCAGCGCGGACATCTGCTCGTCGGGCACGGCGCCGCGCGTATAGGCGTCGATGACCCAGCGGATCTGCTCGGACGTGAGCTCACCGCCGTCGCGCTTGGTACGGAGGACGTCGATCGCGTCCATCAGCCCTGCCCCCGCTCCGCCGCGGCAACCAGGTCGTCCGGCCCGAAGGCGTCGGGCAGCACCTCGCGCATCGGCACGATGCCGAGCGACACCGTCTCGATGAGCATGTCGGCACCGCCGTGCTCCCAGAGCAGCTGCCGGCAACGACCGCAGGGCATGAGCGGCTGCCCGTCCCCGCCGACGCACGCGACGGCGACCAGGCGACCGCCGCCCGTGCGGGCGAGGTCGCTCACCATGCCGCACTCGGCGCACAGGCCCAGTCCGTACGAGGCGTTCTCCACGTTGCAGCCGGTGACCACGCGGCCGTCGTCCACGAGGCCGGCGACGCCCACGGGGAACTTCGAGTACGGCGCGTACGCGCGCGTCATCGCCTCGCGGGCGGCCGCCCGCAGGGCCTCCCAGTCCGGCTCGGGCACTAGTGCTCTCCTCGTCGGTAGACCAGGCCGTCGGCCTGGGGCATGCGCAATCGCTGGGAGGCGAGCGACAGGACGAGCAGCGTCGTCAGGTGCGGGGTGAAGGAGACGATCCCCGGCGGCAGCTCGTCGATCATGATGAAGCCGGTGAGCGCCGCAGCGGCGAACGCGCCGGCCAGGATCGCCTGCACCAGACGCCGGCGCACGGCCTGCCAGATCGCGACGCCGGCCAGCAGCACCGCGACCAGCAGCAGCAGGGCGACGACGGCGGTCCGGCTGCGCAGCTGCAGGGCGTCGGAGAACCCGAAGAGGCCCGCACCCGCGGCGAGGCCACCCGGCCGCCAGTTGCCGAAGATCAGCGCGGCGAGCCCGATGAAGCCGCGGCCGTTGGTCTGGTTCTCGCGGTAGATGCCCGCGATGAAGACCAGGAAGACCCCGCCCATGCCGGCGAGCCCGCCCGAGATGATCACGGCGATGTACTTCATCCGGTACACGGGGACGCCCAGGGAGTCGGCCGCTGCCGGGTTCTCGCCACAGGAGCGGAGCCGCAGCCCGAACGCCGTCCGCCAGAGCAGCAGGTACGACGCCGGGATCAGCAGGACGGCCAGGATCGTCAGCACCCCGACACCGCTGGAGACGCCGCGCAGCACGCCGGCGAGATCGCTGACGAGGAACCAGTGCTTCCCCTCGAGATCGCCGAGCAGGTCCGGTCCGGAGGAGAGCACCGGCAGCGACAGCGCCGGCGGATCGCTGGACAGGGCCGGGGACTGCGTGACGCCGCCGCCGGCCTCGTTGTCGGTGTAGAAGAGCTCGGAGAGGAACCGCGCGATGCCGGCGGCGAGGATGTTGATCGCCACGCCGGACACCACGTGGTCGACGCCGAAGGTCACCGTGGCGACCGCGTGCAGCAGGCCGCCCAGCGCGCCGAACAGGACCCCGCCGATCAGCGCGGCTCCCCAGCCCCACTGGTAGCCGGCGAAACCGGCGCCCCAGGTGCCCAGGATCATCATGCCCTCGAGGCCGATGTTGACCACGCCCGCGCGCTCGGAGAAGAGCCCGCCGAGGGCGGCCAGCCCGATCGGGACGGCGAGCAGCAGGGCGGCCGACATCGTCGACGACGAGGTCAGGGCCTCCTCGCCGCTGATGGCGCGGACCACGGAGAACAGCACCAGCGCGGCCATGGCCAGCCAGAGCGCCCGCCGGACCGGCCCGCCACCGGTGAGCAGATCGGTGATCGGACCGCGGCTCGGCCGGGTCCCGGGTGAGGTGACTACGGTGCTCATGCCTAGGCCCCCTGCAGCTCGCTGAGATTGCCGGCCGGCCCGGCTGGGCCGCCAGGGGTGCTGTCCGGGCCGGTGCCGCCGTCGCCGGCCACGGCCGCGGGGGCCTGCCCGCTGCCGCGCTCGGCGTTCCGGCGGGCGACCCGCCGGGCGATCTCGTTGGCGACGACCACCGCGAGCACGATGGTGCCCTGGATGATCGTGACCACCGACGCCGGGAAGTCCGCGATCTGCAGCGGCACCAGCGAGCGGTCGAGGAAGCCGAAGAGCAGGGCGGCGAAGGCGATGCCGAGCGGCCGGTTGCGTCCCAGCAGCGCGACGGCGATGCCGAGGAAGCCGAGCCCCGCGGTGAAGTCGGTCGTGTACGAGTGCGTCGACCCGAGCAGGTCCGGCAGACCGATGAGGCCGGCGACCGCGCCGGACAGCAGCATCGTCTTGATGACCATGCCGCGGGCGTCGACACCGCTCGCGCTGGCCGCCGAGGGCGACAGGCCGCTCACCTTGAGGTCGTAGCCGAAGCGCGTCCGGTTGAGCAGCACGGCCAGGACCACGCCGACGACGATCGCGATGGGCAGGAAGCCGTACAGCTGCCGCGGCGGGTTCGCCAGGCCGATCGCGCCGAAGATAGCGTTGAGGCCGCCCAACTGCCCGGACTCGGGGATCTCCGCCGTGCTGATGATGGACGCGCCCTCCTCGCTGCCCCGGAACGGTCCGGTGAGCAGGTAGGACGCGAGGCCCAGGGCGATGAAGTTCAGCATGATCGAGCTGATGACCTCGCTCACGCCGCGGGTCACCTTGAGCACCGCGACGATGCCCGCCCAGAGTGCCGCGACAACGACGGCCACCACGACGACCAGCAGGATGTGCAGCGGGCCGGGCAGCGCGACCGCGGCACCGACCGCGGCCGCGACGATGGTCGCGAGCCGGTACTGGCCCTCGACGCCGATGTTGAACAGCCCCATGCGGAACGCGACGGCGACCGCCAGTCCGGCGAGGAAGAGCGGGATGGCCCGGTTGACGATCACGACGATGGCGGTGACCTGCTGCGCCGGCGTCTCGCCGAAGTCGAGCATCACCTCGAACACCCGCAGCGGGTTCACCTGCAGCGCGGCCATGACCAGCGAGGAGATGACCAGCGCGACGACGACGGCGAGGACCGGCGCGAAGAGCGACATCCCGATCCGGCGGACGACGGTCATGCGGCACCCGCCGCGGTCCGCGCCCCGGTCATGTAGCCGCCCAGCTCCTCCGGGGTGACCTTGGCCGGGTCCACCGTGGCAACCAGCCGGCCACGCAGCATCACCTGGAGCGTGTCCGACAGGCCGATCAGTTCATCGAGGTCGGCCGAGATCAGCAGGATCCCCATCCCTTCGGCGCGGGCGTCCTTGAGCAGCTCCCAGATGGCCGACTGCGCCCCGATGTCCACGCCGCGGGTCGGGTGCGCCGCGATCAGCAACCGGGGGTTGGAGCTCATCTCGCGCCCCACGATCAGCTTCTGCTGGTTCCCGCCGGACAGCGCGACCGCGAGGGTGTCCGGTCCGGGAGCCCGCACGTCGTACTGCTGCATGATGCGCTCGGTGTCGGCGCGGGCCGCCTTGCGGTCGATGAACGCGCCCTTCGCCGCCGGCGGCAGCGTCTGGTGGCCGAGGATGCGGTTCTCCCAGAGCGGCGCGTCGAGCAGGATGCCCTGCCGGTGCCGGTCCTCCGGGATGAAGCCCAGGCCGGCCTCGCGCCGCGCCCGCGTCGTCCAGCCGGTGATGTCCTCCAGGCCGGCCGCCCCGCCGTCGCCCGTCGTGCCGCCGTCGAGGTGCACCTCGCCGGCGGCCAGGGGGCGCAGACCCATGATCGCGTCGACGAGCTCGGCCTGGCCGTTGCCCTCCACGCCGGCGATGCCGACGACCTCGCCCGCCCGGACGGTCAGGTCCACGTCCTCGATGAGCGCGCGGCCCTCCACGGTGCGCAGGGTGAGGTTGCGCAGCACCAGGACCGGCTCGTCGCGCACCGTCGACGTCCGGGTCTCCGGGGAGGGGAGCTCGGAGCCGACCATCATCTCGGCCAGTTGCCGCACGGTCGTCGTCCGGGGGTCCGCCGTCCCGACCGTCGTGCCGCGGCGGATGACCGTGATCCCGTTGGCCACCCGGCGCACCTCGTCGAGCTTGTGCGAGATGAAGATGACCGTCAGGCCCTCGCGGGTGAGCTCGGCGAGGTTGCCGAACAGCTCGTCGACCTCGTGCGGGACGAGCACGGCCGTCGGCTCGTCGAGGATCAGGGTCGTGGCACCGCGGTAGAGGACCTTGGCGATCTCGACCCGCTGGCGGGCACCGACACCCAGGTTCTCGACCAGCTCGTCGGGGTCGAGACCGAGCGAGTACCGGTCGGAGATCTCCCGGATGCGGCGACGCGCCTCGGCCCGGTCCAGCCGGACGCCCTTCGTCGGCTCGCTGCCGAGGACGATGTTCTCGAGAACGGTGAAGTTGTCGGCCAGCATGAAGTGCTGGTGCACCATGCCGATGCCCGCGGCGATCGCGTCGGCGGGGCTCTTGAAGTGGACCTCGCGGCCGTCGAGCAGGATCTGGCCCTCGTCGGGACGGTGCATCCCGTAGAGCGTCTTCATGAGCGTGGACTTGCCGGCACCGTTCTCACCGACGATGGCGTGCACCTCGCCGCGGCGGACCCGGAGCTCGATGTCGCGGTTGGCGACGACTCCCGGGAAGCGCTTGGTGATGCCGCGGAGCTCCACGGCATACCCCTCGGCGGCCTGCCCCCCGCCGGAGGGCCCCCCGCCGGCCGCTGCGGCCGGCCGCGGACCGTCCCCGGTCCCTGCTGTTGCGGCCATGGTGGGCCTCTCCTCGTGTGCTGCCACGGGTACGCGGCGTCGGGAACCCGGATCCGGTACGACCTCGTGGGGCGCACGTGGAAGGGGCTGGCGGCATGATGTCGCACGCCGTTCCGGCTGCGGGCGACCGGGGTTCCGGTGCGCGGCACCGCCTCCGATCGCGACGGCGGGCCCGGGCTCCGCACGCGGGGTGCGGTGCGCCCGGACCCGCCGTCGGGACCGACCTGGACGCGGGCCCGCCGGAGCGGGCCCGTGTCCTGGGATCACGGGGTCGTGGGGACCTCGATCTCGCCGTCGATGATCTGCTGGCGGTACTCGTCGATGTCAGCCTCGATGTCGTCGATGAACCCACCGGTGGTGGCCAGGCCCACACCCTCGGTCTCGAGATTGCTGACGACGTCCGAACCGCCCTCGACGTTGCCCTCGACGAAGCTGTCGATGAACGCCTGGACGGCGTTGTCGACGCGCTTGAGCATCGAGGTCATGATCACGGCCTGGAGGGCCGGGTCGTCGACGGTGTTGTACTGGTCGGAGTCGACGCCGATCGCGCGACCGTTCGACGCGGCGGCAGCCTGGAAGACGCCCAGGCCGGAGCCACCCGCGGCGTGGTAGACGATGTCGGCACCACCGTCGAACATCCCCTGCGCGACGATCTGGCCCTTGGCCGGGTCGTTGAAGCCGGAGAAGTCACCGGCCGGGGAGATGTACTGCGAGGTGACGGTGACGGTCGGGTCGACGGCCTCGACACCGGCCTCGAAGCCCGCCTGGAACTTCTCGATCAGCGGCGTCTCCACACCGCCGACGAAGCCGACGCTCTTGGTCTCGCTCTTCAGCGCGGCGGCCACACCGGCGAGGAAGGAGCCCTGCTCCTCGGCGAAGAGCAGGCCCACGAGGTTGTCGGCGCCGATCTCCTCGACCGAGGAGTCGACGATCGCGAAGGTGGTGTCGGGGTACTGCTCCACGACGTCGCCGATCACGTCGCCGTAGGCGAACCCGACGGCGATGATGGGGTTGTAGCCCTCGTCGGCGAGCTGCGTCAGCAGCTCGACGCGGTTGGAGGCGTCGGCGTTGGGGCTGAGGTCGCGGACGTCGCCGCCGTGCTCCTCGATCGCTGCCTCGACACCGGCGATGGCCGAGTCGTTGAAGGAACGGTCGCCCCGCCCGCCGGTGTCGTAGGCGACGCCGACCTTGAGGTCCTCGCTGCCGCCGCCGGCGCTCCCGGTGGCGGCGTCGCCGCCGTCCTCGTCGCTGGCACAGGCCGCGAGGGCCAGGCTGCCGGCCAGCAGCAGTGCTGCAGCCTTCGTCATCCGCGCTCGGCGCAAGACGATCTCCTCTCTGGGGGGACGCGCGGGTGGAGCGAGCGCGTCCCGTCGGGGTTCAGGTATCCCGACGACACCGGCCTGCCGTAGAGGCCGACCCGGTCGCCGAGGACTGACGAACGCTAACTGCGCCCCGCGCGCAGGCCACCGGCTGCGGGCGGACTGAGATGCGATCGTTGCGAAGCGGCTGCCGGTCGTGGGCTGGGTCACTCGGTCGTGCCCGTGATCGTCCGACGGCATAGCGTGCGGGCCCATGAGGCGACGCCTGCGGGGGACGCGGTGGCCGGTGGCCACGCTGGTCGCGCTGGCGGTCGCCCTGCCGGCCGCCGCACCGGCGGCGGCCGACGACGCCCGTCCCACCGTCGATCCGAGCGCTCCGACGCCGACCGCCCCGTACGCCGGCCCGCCTCCGCAGGGCTCGGCGCCCGACGGCCGGACGGTCGGCGGCGAGGGCCTGGACACCCGCGGGACCGTCGTGGCGGAGGGCGCGCCGGCGCTGCCGCAGGGCCTGGCCGCCAACGGCTGGCTGGTCGCCGACGCCGGCACCGGGGACGTCCTGGCCGCGCGCGACCCGCACGGGCGCTACTACCCCGCCAGCACCCTCAAGACCCTCACGCTGCTCACCCTCGCGCCGCTGCTGGACCCGGCGACCGTGGTCGAGGGGACGGCCGAGGACGAGAACATCGAGGGCAGCCGCGTCGGGCTCGTGCAGGGCGGGCGCTATCCCGTGTCGCTGCTGTTCCAGGCGCTGATGCTGCAGTCGGGGAACGACGCGGCCAACGCCCTGGCCCGGGTTGCGGGCGGTGTCGAGGTCACGGTGGCGGCGATGAACGAGACCGCCGAGGACATCGGCGCCTACGACACGGTCGCCGGGACGCCGTCCGGGCTCGACGTCGCCGGCCAGTCGTCCTCGCCCTACGACCTGGCCCTGATCTTCCGGCGGCTGCTCACCGACCCGGCCGCCGCGGCGGTGCTCACCACGCCCACCGCGGACATCCCCGCGGTCGAGGGCCGGTCCGGCGGCTACCAGATCCAGAACCAGAACCCGCTGGCCGGCACGCCGGGCAACCTCGGCGGCAAGACCGGCTTCACCGACGCCGCCCGCCACACCTTCGTCACCGCGGCCGAACGGAACGGGCGACGCCTGGTCGTGAGCGTCATGGACACCGAGAACGTGCCGCTCCGCGCGGCCGACCAGGCGGCCCTGCTGCTCGACTGGGGCTTCACCGTCCCGGCCGGCGCCGAGGAGGTCGGCACCCTGGTCGCCTCCGGCGACCTCCCGCCGCTGCCCTCCCCCACCGCCACGGCGCCACCCACCCGGCAGGCGGAGCTCGCGCCGCGGGCCGACCAGCCGCCCGCCGACGAGACGTCGCCGCCATGGCTGCCGCTCGCCCTCGGCACGCTCGCCGTCGGCACGCTCGCAGTCGGCACGACGGCGCTCCTGGTCCGGCGCCGGGCGCGCCGGCCGGCGGCGCTCAGCCCGTCGCCGGACGGCTCTCCCACGGAGGACTCACGGCCTCGATCCGCCGGAGGGTCGACGTCCAGGCGGCCGTGAAGAAGGCGAACCGGGCCACCAGGTTGATCCAGACCAGCAGGCCCACCGCCCCGCCGAAGGCCGACGCCGTCACGCTGTCGGAGATGAGCGACAGGTAGAAGCCACCGAGCAGCTTGAGCAGCTCGACACCTGCCGCCCCGAACAGCGCCCCGGGGAGCAGCAGCCGCAGCGGGTGGTTCACCGACGGCACGACGCGCAGCAGCCAGAGGAAGACGGCGGTGTCGACGGCGACCGCCAGCGCGATGCCGAGGACCTGGGTCAGGACGCCGAACCCGAACTCGTCGGAGAGCCCGAGAAGGTCCAGCACCCACGACGTCGCCTGGGTGACCCCGCCGGTGAGGCCGAGGCTGGTCAACCCGACCGCACCCAGCACCAGGAGCGAGATGATGTCCTGCAGGTTGTCCTTGAGGAACTCCGGCGGATCGACGTGTCCCTTCCAGATCCGCTCCATCCCGACCCGCAGCTTGTCCATCGCGCGCAGCCCCGCGTAGAGCGAACCGGCCAGGGCGATCAGGCCGATGAAGCCGGCGCCGTCGATCGCGCCTTTCAGCTGGCGGACGAGCTGCCGCCCCACGGTTCCCGGGAAGGCGTCGCGGATGGCGGCGAACAGCTCCGCCTGCAACAGCTCGTTCCCCGCGAGGAACAGCCCGATGACCGAGGCGATCAGCAGGAGCACCGGGAACAGGCCGAGGAACACGAAGTACGTGACTCCGGCGGCCATCAGGTCGCCCTGGGTTCGCTGGTACCGGCCCCCGGCGCGCGCCAGGTGGTCGAACCAGCGGTGGCGGCGCCGCTGGGCGGCGATGCCGTCCTCGACCCGGGCGTAGGCGCGGTTCCACCACGGCTCGCGGCCGGCGGGAGAGGACTCGTCGGCGGAACTCACCGCCCGAGTCTGTCGAAGGACCCCGTCCCTCTCACCCCTCGCTCGCTCGGGGCGAGCCTCCGGACGGGGCCGAGAAGGGCTCACCCGGTGAGCGGGTACTCGCGGGCGACCGCCCAGGCACCGTCGGGGGTCTGCTCGAACTCCGTGAAGGCGGTGACCCGGAACTCGGCGGACAGCTCGGCGAGCCCGCTGTAGGCCAGCTCGAGCATGTCCTCCGGGACGTCGTGGGCCACGGTCACGTGCGGGTGGTACGGGAACGCCAGTGCGCGCGCGAGCGGTCCACGGCGGACGTCGTTGGAGAGCAGTTCGCAGTTGCCGATCCCGCGGGCGACGGCGATGAACACGACGTCGGAGACCGGCTTGAACGTGCCCGTGCCCGACAGGTGCATGTCGAACGGCGGATGGCAGCGGGCCACCTCGGCCAGGTGCGCGCTGATCGCCGTCCGGTCGGCGACGGCGACCTCGGTCGGCGGGAGCAGCGTGACGTGCGGGGGGACCAGGTTCGCCTGCGGGTCCCCCACCTTGGACCGCCAGTCGACCAGCAGCTGCGCCCACGGCTCGGGGATCGGGACGACGACGCCGAGGACGGCGTTCTCCGGCGGGGCAGGCAGCCGCGTCACGAAGGTGTCGTCGTTCATCGCCGGGCTCCGGCCGCCGGCGGGAGGAACCCGGAGCGCTCGTACACGGTGGCGACGGTGGCGGACGCGACCTCGCGAGCGCGCTCGGCACCACTGGCCAGGACGCGCTCCAGCTCGGCCCGGTCGTCCAGGAGCTCCTGGGTCCGGGCACGCACCGGGGTGAGGAAGTCGGTGACGACCTCGGCCAGTTCCTTCTTGAGGTCCCCGTAGCCGCGACCGGCGAAGTGCTGCTCCAGGTCGGCGACGCTCCGGCCGGACAGCGCGCTGTGGATCGTCAGCAGGTTGGTGACGCCGGGCTTGTTCTCCGCGTCGGCGACGACCTCGCGGCCGGTGTCGGTGACCGCCGAGCGGATCTTCTTCGCCGTCACGTTCGGCTCGTCGAGCAGGAAGACGCACCCGGCCGGCGGGAGGCTCTTGCTCATCTTCTTGTCCGGCGACTGCAGGTCGAGGATCTTGGCCGCGCCCTGCGGGATCTTCGCCTCGGGCAGGGTGAAGGTCTGCCCGAACCGGCCGTTGAACCGGGTGGCGAGGTCGCGGGTCAGCTCCAGGTGCTGGCGCTGGTCCTCGCCCACCGGCACCTGGTCGGCCTGGTAGACGAGGATGTCGGCGGCCTGCAGGACCGGGTAGGTGAACAGCCCGACGGTGGCACCGCCGGTGCCCTCGCGCTGGCTCTTGTCCTTGAACTGCGTCATCCGGCTGGCCTCGCCGAACCCGGTGAGGCACTCCAGGACCCACGACAGCTGCAGGTGCTCCGGCACGTGGCTCTGCACGAACAGGCTGCTGCGGCCCGGGTCGACGCCGAGGGCGAGCAGCTGCGCCGCGGAGGTCAGGGTGTTGCGGCGGAGCTCGGCCGGGTCCTGCGGCAGCGTGATCGCGTGCAGGTCGACGACGCAGTAGAAGGCCTCGGTCGAGTCCTGCAGGGCGACCCACTGACGCAGCGCACCGAGATAGTTGCCGAGGTGGAACGAGCCCGCCGTCGGCTGGATGCCTGAGAGCACACGGGGAAGAGGCACGTCGGCCATCAAACCAGCCGTGCGGGCCCGGCGTTCCGGCCTCCCCCGTTCCGCCGACGTCATGGGACCCGGGCGTCGTCCCTGACCTGGTCGAGGGCGGCGAGGAGGACGTCGTTCTCCTCGGGGCTGCCGACGGTGACGCGCACACCCTCCCCGGCGAACGGCCGGGTGATGACGGCGCGCGCCTCCAGTGCCGCGGCGAGGCCCGCCGCGTCGTCGCCGAGGGGCAGCCAGACGAAGTTGGCCTGGCTGTCGGCGACGTCGAACCCCCGGTCGCGCAGGGCTGCGGTGAGCCGCTCTCGCTCGGCGGTGACGGCCGCGCAGCGAGCCCGCACCTCGTCCTCGCTGCCGAGCGCCGCGACCGCCGCCGCCTGGGCGAGCATCGAGACGCTGAACGGGACGTGCGTCTTGCGCACCGCCTCGGCCACGGCCGGGTCCTCGGCGATCAGGTAGCCGACGCGCAGCCCCGCCAGTCCCCACGCCTTCGAGAACGTCCGCAGGACCGCGACGTTCGGCCGTCCGCGCATGAGCTCGAGCCCGTCGGGGACATCGGGGTCGGTGACGAACTCGCGGTAGGCCTCGTCGAGGACCACGAGGGTCTGCGCGGGGACGGCGTCGAGGAAACGTTCCAGCTCCGCGCGCCGGACCGCCGTCCCCGTGGGGTTGTTCGGATTGCAGACGAAGGCGAGGCGGGTGGTCTCGTCGATCGCGGCGAGCAGCCCGTCGAGATCGTGGGTGTCGGGCACGCCGCCCGGACGCCCGGGCACCAGCGGCACGCGGACGGCACGGGCCCCTGCCACCGAGGCCAGCAGCGGATACATCTCGAACGAGCGCCAGGCGAAGGCGATGCTGCTGCCCGGGTCGTTGTAGGCCTGGGCCAGCTCCTGGCACAGCGTCACCGCCCCGCAGCCGGTGGCCACCTGTCCCGGGTCGACGCCGTAGCGCTCGGCCAGCGCGGCGGTCAGGACGACGGCGCCGTTGTCGGGGTACCGGTTGGTCTCCGCGACCGCGGCGGCGATCGCCTGGACGACGGCGGGCAGCGGCGGGAACGCGACCTCGTTGCTGGCCAGTTTCACGGCCCGGTCCACGCCGATCTCGCGGGCCAGGTCGGCAGGGTTGCGACCGGGCTTGTACGCCGGAAGTTCCCGCACGACGGGACGGGCCTCGACCACTACGCCACCACCTCTTCCCGGCGGCCCTCCTAGGCTGACCGCCATGCGCGTACTCGTCGCCGGTGGAGCCGGCTACATCGGCAGCGTAGTGACGGCGGCCCTGCTGACCGCACGCCACGAGGTGACGGTGCTCGACGACCTCTCCACGGGCCATGCCGACGCGGTGCCCGCCGGCGCCACCCTCGCCGCCGTGTCGCTGCACGAGTCGGCCCCGGTGCTCGCCGAGGTCCGGCCGGAGGCGGTGCTGCACTTCGCGGCGAAGTCCCTCGTCGGGGCCTCGCAGCAGCGCCCGCACGAGTATTGGGAGACCAACGTCGGGGGCTCGCTGGCGCTGCTGGAGGCCATGAAGGCCGCCGACTGCCGCCGCATCGTCTTCTCCTCCACCGCGGCCACGTACGGCGAGCCGGAGTCGGTGCCGATCCGGGAGGACGCCCCGACCCGGCCGACCAACACCTACGGCGCCTCGAAGCTGGCCGTGGACCACATGCTGACGTCGTACGCGGTGGCGCACGGCTTCGCGGCGGTCAGCCTGCGCTACTTCAACGTCGCCGGCGCCGCCTACGGGCTGGGCGAGCGGCACGCGACCGAGACGCACCTCATCCCGATCGCGCTGGAGGTGGCGGCCGGGAAGCGCGAGGCGCTGACCGTCTACGGGGAGGACTACCCGACGCCGGACGGCACCTGCATCCGCGACTACGTGCACGTCGAGGACCTCGCCGACGCCCACCTGCTGGCGCTCCCCGCGCCCGCCGAGGGCGAGCACCGGATCTACAACCTCGGCAACGGCACCGGTTTCTCCGTGCAGGAGGTCGTCGACGCGGTGCGCCAGGTCACCGGCCACCCGGTCCCGGTCGTCGTCGGCGAACGCCGGGCCGGGGACCCGGCACAGCTGGTGGCGTCGAGCGACCGCATCCGGGCCGACCTGGGATGGGCGCCGCGGCACACCGATCTGGCCGGGATCGTCCGTGACGCGTGGACGGTCTCGCAGGCGCGCTAGCTGCCCGTGGCTGCGCCGTCGTCCTCCTCCGTGGGCTCGGGCGGCGGGCTGACCAGCAGGCGGCTGATCCGCCGTCCGTCGAGCTCGACGACCGACAGCGTGCGGCCCTCGACCTCCACGACGTCGCCGACCTCCGGCAGCCGGCCCAGCTCGGCCAGGACGTATCCGGCGACGGTCTCGTAGGGCCCGTCGGGCAGCGCCAGCCCGGTGGCCTCGGTGAAGTCGTCCAGGTTCAGCAGGCCGTCCACCTCCCGGGGTCCGCCGGGCGCCTGCTTGGCCTGCTCGACCTCCTCGTCGTACTCGTCGTAGATCTCCCCGATGACCTCCTCGATGAGGTCCTCGAGCGTGACGATCCCGTCGGTGCCGCCGTACTCGTCGACGACGATGGCGAGGTGGTGGTTCTCCCGCCGCATCTCGCTCAGGGCCATGAGCACGCCGGCGGTGCCGGGCAGCCGCTTCACCTCACGGGCGAGGTCGCCCACGGTCGCCGCACGGCCGGCCGGGTGGTTGGGCAGGAACAGGTCGCGGACGTGCACGAACCCCACGACGTCGTCCTGGTCGCGGCCGGCCACGGGGAAGCGTGACCAGTTGGAGTCGGCCACCAGCTTGGCCGCCCGGCTGGCCGTCGTGGACGCCTCCAGGAAGGCGACCTCGGTGCGCGGCGTCATCACCTCGCGCACCTCGCGCTCACCCGCGCGGAACACCTCGTCGATGAGCCGCCGCTCGTCGCTGCTGAGCGACTCGTGCGCGGCCACGAGATCGCGCAGCTCCTCCTGGCTGATGGCCTCCCCGCTCTGCCGCGGGTCGCCGCCGAAGAGCCGGACCAGCACGTTCGTGGACTTCGAGAGCAGCCAGATGACCGGGCGCGAGAGCTTCGCCAGCGCGTTCAGCGGAGCCGCGACGATGAGCGAGAAGCCCTCGGCCCGCTGCAGCGCCAGTCGCTTCGGGGTCAGCTCGCCGACGACGAGCGACAGGTAGCTGATGGCGATGGTGACCAGCACCAGCGCGAGGGTGCCGGACAGCCCCTCGGAGACGCCCTGCGTCCGCAGCCAGCCGGCGAAGGGCTCGGAGAGCGTGCTCGCGCCGAACGCCGCGGAGAAGAACCCCGCGAAGGTGACGCCCACCTGGACCGCCGCCAGGAACTGGTTCGGGTCGCTGAGGAGCTTCTGGACCGCCTGACCCCGGCGGCCGGTCTCGGCCATGGCGCGGACCTGGGACTCGCGCAGGGAGACGAGCGCGATCTCGGCACCGGAGAACACCCCGCCGATCAGCACGAAGACGACGACCATGACGATGCTGAGCCAGACGTCGCTCACCGGCGGCGTACTCCTCGGGACGGGGGTGGGTGGAGCGCGGGCGCCCCCATGGTGCCTGGTCGACTCCGCCGCAGGTGCTGGTCGTCCCCGATGCGGGTGTCGGTCGGCCCACTGCAGGTGCTCGTCGGCCCCTGGCGCCGGCGCCCGCCGAGGATCGCCGCAGGTCGCACGAGGGTGCCGGGCGCGGGGCCGTGACCTTTCTCTCCGGCACTCACGGTGACCTTGCGCGCACCGTTAGTCTCGGCACGGTAACGAATCGTGATCACCTTCGTGAGGTCCCACCGTGCAGCACAACGCCCCGGGTTCGCCGGTCTTCCGTCGGCCCGCCGACCGCTCGAGCCGGAGCGGAGCATCGACGCGCCGGACCGGCGTCCACCGCAGCGCGCGGCTGGCGCTCAGCACCCTCCTGAGCGCGGTGGCCACCGCCTTGGTGCTGGCCGCCCCCGTGGTGGCCGGCAACGCGCCGTACTCCCCCGTCGTCCTCGGCCAGGACGGTCTGCCGTCCTCCGGCTCCTTCGCGGGCCTGACGTCGACGGCGACCTACTCCTCCGCCACCGGGGAGACCTCCGCCGCTCCGAGGGCGACCGGGACGCCGTCGGCCGGTACCGCGAGCGGCGAGCCGCCGGCCGGCACGCCCGCGGTGCCCGAGCCGGTCGCACCTGCACCGGCGCCGAGCGAGCCCGCCCCGGCCCCCGCACCCGCCCCTGCTCCGGCTCCGGCTCCGGCTCCGGCTCCGGTTGAGGAGGCCGAGCCCGAGGCGGCTGCCGCACCGGCCCCGGCGGCTGCGCCCGCGGCACCGGTGACCGGCGGACCCGAGGACCAGGTCCTGGGGTTGGTCAACCGGGAGCGCGCGGCGGCGGGCTGCGGTCCCGTCTCCGCGGACGGCGGTCTCGCCTCGGTCGCCCGGGCGCACAGCGAGGACATGCGTGACCGCGGCTTCTTCGCCCACGTGAACCTGGACGGGCTGGACCCCTTCGACCGCGCCGACCGTGCGGGCGTGCCGGCTCGTGCGGAGAACATCGCCCGCGGCCAGCAGGACGCCGCAGAGGTCATGGACTCCTGGATGAACAGCGCCGGGCACCGGGCCAACATCCTCGACTGCAGCCTGACCCGGCTCGGCGTGGGCATCGCCCAGGGTGGCGGCGGCCCCTGGTGGACCCAGCTCTTCGGCTGACCCACCCTCGGCGGCGCCGATGATCACGACTGGTCGACGGGGCCCTCGTTCGTGGGGAAGCCCCGGCCGACCAGTGCTGATCACCGGGCCATGGCGAGGACGAGCGCCGCAATGAGTCGCTCGGGACGGTGCATGTCGGCTGCCGTCACGAAGAAGACCGTCCAGCCGGCTGCCGTCAGGCGGTTCAAACGGCGTCGGTCCCGACCGAGCTGGCCGGTCTCGCCGTGCCAGGCACCGTCGTACTCGATCGCGAGCTTCAGCTCCGGATACGCGAAGTCCACCCGTGCGATGAAGCCGTCCTCACCGAACACCCGGTACTGAGCCCTCGGAGCCGGCAACCCGGCGCGCAGCATCAGGAGCCGCAGCCGCGTCTCCTGGGGCGATGCGGCGAGCCCGTCGGCGAGCGCGATGACGTCCCGCGCACGGCGGCTCCCGCGACTGCGGGGCAGTTCCGCTACGAAGTCGCGGACGTCATCCAGTCGGACGATCCCGGATGCCACGAGCTGGTCCAGGAGGACGACGCCGTCGTCGAGCGGACTCCGGCGGATCAGATCGGCAGCGGTCCGGGGCCGGGTGGTGCGCGGCAGCCGACGCGGCTCGTGCACCACGTCGCCGTCAAGGGTGCTCGTGCGCACGGCTACGCCGGGGCCCGGCTGCCATCGGACGCCGGGTGGTACCAGGACCTCCACGGGGTCACCCGAGGTGACCAGCTCACGGCCGCCCCAGAGGGCGACTGCGGTCAGTCCACCGAACGCTGCTTCCGGCGGGGCGACCAGGCTGACGCCGCGGGCGAGCAGGAGGTGGTCGACCGGCAGCGTGACGTCGGCGTAGACGTCCCGACGCAGACGGCGCCACGCGGAGCTGCGCAGCTGGTCGGGGGTGAGCAGGCCGGCACGCACCGCCCTGGTCCCCCGGAACACCTGCCCGCACAACGGCTCCGGGCGGAGAGGGGGCGAGGGCACCCGGGAACGGTGCCCGACGACCGCCACCTCCCGCTGACGTCGTCCACAAGCGTGATCACCGCTGACGCAGCGGGGTCTCCTCGTCCGTGAGGCCCCACCAGACCAGTGGTGATCTCGGCGACCGGCGTCCGACGCCGCACGCGCGACGGCCCCCTCTCCCGCGTGGGAGAGGGGGCCGTCGTCGGACGACGTCCTACGTCAGGCCATGGCCTTCTGGAGGTTGGTGTCGATGGCCGCCAGGAAGTCCTGGGTGTTCAGGAACGGCTGGTCCTTGGAGATCAGCAGCGCGAGGTCCTTGGTCATCTGACCGCCCTCGACGGTCTCGATGCACACCCGCTCGAGCGTCTCGGCGAACCGGGTGACCTCGGGGGTGTTGTCCAGCTTGCCGCGGTGGGCGAGGCCCCGGGTCCAGGCGAAGATCGACGCGATCGGGTTGGTCGACGTCTCCTTGCCCTGCTGGTGCTGGCGGAAGTGCCGCGTCACGGTGCCGTGCGCGGCCTCGGCCTCGACCGTGCGGCCGTCGGGGGTCGCGAGCACCGACGTCATGAGACCGAGCGAGCCGAAGCCCTGCGCGACGGTGTCGGACTGCACGTCGCCGTCGTAGTTCTTGCACGCCCAGACGTAGCCGCCCTCCCACTTGAGGGACGCGGCGACCATGTCGTCGATCAGGCGGTGCTCGTAGGTGATCCCGGCGGCGTCGAATTTCTCCTTGAACTCCGCCTGGAAGACCTCCTCGAAGATGTCCTTGAACCGGCCGTCGTAGGCCTTGAGGATCGTGTTCTTCGTGGACAGGTAGACCGGGTAACCGCGGTCGAGGCCGTAGTTGAGCGAGGCCTTGGCGAAGTCGCGGATCGACTCGTCGAGGTTGTACATCGACAGCGAGACGCCGGCACCCGGGGCCTGGAACACCTCGTGCTCGATCGGCTGCGAGCCGTCGTCCGGGGTGAAGGTGACGGTGAGCTTCCCGGCCGAGGGGAACGTGAAGTCGGTGGCGCGGTACTGGTCACCGAAGGCGTGACGGCCCACGATGATCGGCTTGGTCCAGCCGGGGACCAGGCGCGGGACGTTCTGCATGATGATCGGCTCGCGGAAGATGACGCCGCCGAGGATGTTGCGGATCGTCCCGTTCGGGGACCGCCACATCTTCTTCAGGCCGAACTCCTCGACCCGTGCCTCGTCCGGCGTGATGGTCGCGCACTTGACGCCGACGCCGTGCTTCTTGATGGCGTTGGCGGAGTCGATGGTGATCTGATCGTCGGTCGCGTCGCGCGACTCGATGCCCAGGTCGTAGTACTCCAGGTTCACGTCGAGGTACGGGAGGATCAGCTGGTCCTTGATGAACTGCCAGATGATCCGGGTCATCTCGTCGCCGTCGAGCTCGACGACGGTGCCCTCGACCTTGATCTTGCTCACTTCAGTGTTCTCCTCGTGCTCGTTTGGCCCGGCTGCAGGGTCCCGCCGCGAGCGTGCGAGCGGTGGGGAGCAGTGGGGTCCCTTTTCAGAGGTCGGCTACGTCAGCCTGCTTGGCGCGGACGGCCTCGGCGGCTTCCCGCAGCCCGGCGAGCTCGCTCTCGGACAGGTCGCCCTCGACGACCTTCCGGACACCCTCACGCCCGATCTCGGCCTCGACGCCCAGGTAGACGCCGTTGATGCCGTACTCGCCGTCGACCCAGGCGCACACCGGCATGACGGCACCGGAGTCCTCGATCACGGCCCGCGCCATGCGGGCGGCCGCGGCGGACGGCGCGTAGTAGGCGGACCCCGTCTTCAGCAGCGCCACGACCTCGGCGCCGCCGTTGCGGGTGCGGTCGACGAGGTGCTCGATGCGGTCGGCCGCCAGGACGTCCGACAGCGGCTTGCCGTCGACGGTGCAGCGGGAGGGCACCGGCACCATGGTGTCGCCGTGCGACCCGAGGGTCAGCGTCTTCACCGACGACACCGGGACGCCGAGCTCCTCGGCCACGTTGTTGCTGAAGCGCGCGGTGTCGAGCATGCCGGCCTGCCCCATGACCCGGTTCTTCGGGAACCGGGTGGCCAGCTGGGCCAGCGCCGTCATCTCGTCCAGCGGGTTGGAGACCACGATGATGACGGCGTCCGGGGAGGCAGCGGCGACGTTCTCCGCGACCTGCCGCACGATCTTCGCGTTGGTCTCGATGAGGTCCATCCGGCTCATGCCGGGCTTGCGCGGGAGGCCCGCGGTGATGACGACGACGTCCGAGTTCTCGGTGCCCTCGTAGGAACCCCCGCCGACGCCGACGACCTTCGTCTCGAAGCCCTCGATGGGACGCGACTGGTTCATGTCCAGTGCGATGCCTTCGGGCTTGCCCTCGACGATGTCGGTGAGCACGACGGTCTCGAAGATGTCGTACTCGGCGAGCCGGAGTGCAGTGGTCGAGCCGTAGAAACCGGCACCGACGACGGTGACCTTGCCCTTCCGCGACTTCTCTGCCATGGCCAGGAACCTATCGCTGAGTCGGCCGCAGCGCCCGCGCGGGTCGAAAGCTCACGGTTGCGGCAGCGGGATCATCAGGACCAGGACGGTGAGCGCGATGCCCGCGCCCGCCAGGAGCACCACGTCGACGAGCCGGCTCCGGACGGCGAGGAACCCCACCCGCCGGACCGGCAGCAGCAGCCGGAGCACCGCCGAGGCGACGAGGACCAGCCCGATCATCACCAGGCCCTGGCGCCAGTGGCCGATGGTCACGACCAGCAGGCCGACCGCCACCGTCACGAGCACCACCAGCAGCGGGAGCTGGCGGATCAGGCCGGCCAGGAAGGGCCGGCGGACGTAGAGGGGTGGGCGCGTCATGCTCAGGCCGTGAGCGCCTCGAGCGCCGCGGCCTGCTCGGCGGCGAGGACGACGTTCTGCAGCAGCATCGCCCGGGTCATGGGACCGACGCCCCCGGGGTTCGGGGCGACGTGCCCGGCCACGTCCACCACGTCCAGGGCGACGTCGCCGGCGATCTTCCCGTCGACCCGGCTCACCCCGACGTCGAGGACGGCGGCGCCCGGCTTGACCATGTCGGCGGTGATCAGACCCGGGACGCCGGCCGCGGCGACGACGACGTCGGCGGAGCGCACGTGGGCGGCGAGGTCGCGGGTGCCGGTGTGGCACAGCGTCACGGTGGCGTTCTCCGTGCGGCGGGTGAGCAGCAGCCCCAGCGGGCGGCCCACGGTGATCCCGCGGCCGATGACGACGACCTCCGCCCCCGCGACCGGCACGTCGTACCGGCGCAGCAGCTCGACGATGCCGACGGGCGTGCACGGCAGCGGGCCGGGGACGTTGAGGACCAGCCGTCCCAGGTTGACCGGGTGCAGGCCGTCGGCGTCCTTGGCCGGGTCCATCGCCTCGAGGACCGTGCTCTCCTCGATCCCCTTCGGCAGCGGCAGCTGGACGATGTAGCCGGTGCACCCCGGGTCGGCGTTCAGCTCCTCCACCACGGCCAGGACGTCGGCCTCGGTGGCGGTCGCCGGCAGCTCGCGCTGGATGCTGGCGATGCCGACCTGCGCACAGTCGGAGTGCTTGGCGTTGACGTACCAGCGGCTGCCCGGGTCGTCGCCCACCAGCAGGGTGCCCAGACCGGGGCGGTGACCGGCCGCGGTGAGCGCGGCCACCCGCTCCGTGAGCTCGCCGCGGATCGCCGCCGCCGTCGCCTTGCCGTCCAGGATCGTCGCGGGCACGTCGGACAGTCTGCCCGAAGCCCCCACGGAGGACTGCGCCGTCCTACGCTCCGGGCAGCCGGCGCCCACCGCGCCCACCGACCGCAGGAGGTTCGCAGATGACCGACGGACCGGGCACTCCCCCGACCGGCGCCACCGCCTACCCGCCGCAGGACACGGGCGGGTACACGGGCGGGAACACGACGCCGGACTACTCCGATCGGCCGGTCGCCCGCCGGGGCCCCGAGAGCCTCGGCGGTCTGCTGCTCATCCTGGCCGGGATCGTGGCCGCCGTCAGCCTCCTCCTGGACTGGCTGGCGGACGAGGACGACTCCGGGTGGGCGCTGGTTCGGGAGGGCTTCGACGACCTCGGCAGCATCTTCGACAACGGGATGTGGCAGCCGCTCGCCGTGGTCCTCGGCGGCGGCGTGCTGTTCGTGCTGGGCATCCTGATGTGGCTGCCGATGCGCAGCCACCGCTTCCTCGGCCTTCTCGCGCTGCTGGTCAGCGGCGCGGTGACGGCCGGCGTCCTGGTGCCGCTGATCGACGCCGACTGGGACCTGGGCGTCTTCGGCCCCGGGTTCTACTGCGCGATCGCCGTCGCCGTCCTCGGCCTGCTCGGCAGCCTCAAGGCGCTGCTCACCGGCAAGAAGTACCGATGACACCGTCGTCCTCCGGACGACACCGCCACGACACCGCCGCCAGGTGCCGTCCCCCTGCTTCGCTGAGCCGCTGAGTCACGCCTGCGCGGACCCTCCGGGCCCGCTCGGCGTGACCGTGCCGAAGCGGGACTTCAGTCAGCGACCGAGGCGCCGTGGGCGCGGGCGAACAGCACCGCCTGGGTCAGGTCGATCCGCACCCCGGTCAGCTCGAACGACCGCCAGTTCACCTCGTCCATGGACGCGCCGCGCAGGTCGGCCCCGCGCAGCTTGGTGCCCTGGAGCCGGACCCGGTCCAGGTCGGCGCCGCTGAGATCGGTGCCGCGCAGATCGGCGTCGGTGAAGTCCGTCTCCCGGAACCGCTGCCGGGAGAGGTCCAGCGAGGAGAGGTCGGCGCCGCGCAGTGCGGCGTAGCTCCAGTCGCACTCGGTCGCGGTCATCGGCCGCAGCTGCGCGGCCGGGAACTGCGAGCCGGTGAGCTTGCAGCCGTCCCAGGTGACGTCGATCAGCTTGGCCCGGTCGAACCGGCAGGAGAGGAAGGCCGAGCCCAGGTGCCGGGACCCGCCCATGCGCACCCCGGTGAGGACGCACTGGTCGAACACGCAGCGCCGGGTGACCAGCTCCTCCAGCCCGGCGTCGTCGAAGCGGCAGCGGGTGAAGGTGACGCCGTCAAGCTCCGCGCCCCACCAGTCGACGCGGGCGAAGTCCTCCCCCTCGACCTCGGCGCCCGCCTCGGGCGGCCCGACGTGCGGGCGCGAGCTGAAGCTCGTCCGCCCCATCAGTGGGCGAAGTGGCGGGTGCCGGTCAGGTACAGCGGGATGCCGGCCGCGGCGGCCGCCGCGACGACCTCCTCGTCGCGCACCGAGCCGCCCGGCTGCACGACCGCGCGCACCCCGCCGTCGAGCAGGACCTGCAGACCGTCGGCGAACGGGAAGAAGGCGTCGGACGCCGCCACCGATCCGATGGACCGCTCCCCCGCCCGGGAGACGGCGAGACGGGCGGCGTCGACGCGGTTGACCTGCCCCATGCCGACGCCGACGGTGGCCCGGTCGTGGGCGAGCAGGATCGCGTTGCTCTTCACCGCGCGCACCGAGCGCCAGGCGAACACGAGGTCGTCCAGGCCGGCGGCGTCCAGCGGCTCCCCCGTCGCGAGGGTCCAGGTGGTCGGGTCGTCCCCGGGGGCGTCGAGGCGGTCCTTGACCTGCAGCAGCAGCCCGCCGCCGATCGGCCGCATCTCCGCGCCCGGCCCCGGCAGGTGCGGGAGCCGCAGCAGCCGGATGTTCTTCTTCGCGGTCAGCACGCGCACGGCGTCGTCGGTGAAGGACGGCGCGACGACGACCTCGGTGAACACCTCGGCCACCTGCTCGGCCATGGTCAGGTCGATCTCCCGGTTCGCCGCGATCACGCCACCGAAGGCGGAGACGGGGTCGCAGGCATGGGCCTTGCGGTGCGCCGACGCGATGTCGGTGCCGACCGCGATGCCGCAGGGGTTGGCGTGCTTGATGATCGCGACGCAGGGGTCGTCGTGGTCGTGCGCGGCCCGCCAGGCGGCGTCGGTGTCGATGTAGTTGTTGTAGGACATCGCCTTGCCGTGCAGCTGATCGGCGTGCGCCAGGCCGGGCTGCCAGCTGCGGTAGAGCGCGGCGCCCTGGTGCGGGTTCTCGCCGTAGCGCAGGACGTCGGCGCGTTCCCAGCTGGCCCCGATCCAGGACGGGAAGCCGCTCTCGTCGTCCGGTGCGAGGACGGTGCCCATCCAGGAGGCGACGGCGATGTCGTAGGAGGCCGTGTGCCGGAACGCGCCGGCAGCGAGCGACTGCCGCTCGGCCAGCGTGAAGCCACCGGCGGAGACCGCCGCGAGGACGTCGCCGTAGCGGGCGGGGTCGACGACGACGGCCACCGACGGGTGGTTCTTCGCCGCCGCCCGGACCATCGCGGGGCCGCCGATGTCGATCTGCTCCACGCACTCGTCGGGGCTGGCGCCCGAGGCGACCGTCTCGGTGAACGGGTAGAGGTTCACCACGACCAGGTCGAAGGCGGCGATGCCCAGCTCGTCGAGCTGGGCGACGTGATCGGCCTTGCGCCGGTCGGCCAGGATCCCGGCGTGGACGGCGGGGTGCAGCGTCTTCACCCGGCCGTCGAGGCACTCCGGGAAGCCGGTGACCTGCTCGACGGGGGTCACGGGAATGCCGGCGTCGGCGATGCGCCGGGCGGTGGCGCCGGTGCTCACCAGCTCCACCCCCGCGGCGGCGAGCCCGGCGGCCAGTTCCTCCACGCCCGTCTTGTCGTAGACGCCCAGCAGGGCGCGGCGGATGGGGGTGCGGTCGCTCATCGGTCGCTCTTCCTCGTTCGTTGCTCTGACGTCCGTCCGGCGGTGACCAGTGCGGCCACCGTGTCCACCAGGAGCTCGCGCTCCGCTTCCTTGATCCGCTCGTGCAGCTCCGCCTCGTCGTCGTCCGGGTGGACGGCGACCTCGCGCTGGGCGAGCACCGGGCCGGTGTCCAGACCGGCGTCGACGAGGTGCACCGTCGCGCCCGTGACGGCGACGCCCGCGGCGAGGGCGTCCCGCACGGCATGCGCGCCGGGGAAGGCCGGGAGGAGCGCCGGGTGGGTGTTGATCAGCCGCCCGCCGAACGCGTCCAGGACCGCCGGGCCGACGAGCTTCATGAAGCCGGCGGACACCACGAGGTCAGGCGCGTGCCCGGCGAGCTCCGCGGCGAGGGCCCGGTCCCAGGCCGGCCGGTCGGCGTGCTCGCCGAGCCCGCAGGTGAAGGTGGGGATGCCCCGCCGTCGGGCGTGCTCCAGCCCGTGGGCTGCCCGGTCGCTGCCGACGACCACCACCTCGGCCGGGAAGGCCGGGTCGTCGGTCGCCTCGAGCAGCGCCGCGCACAGCGATCCGGTGCCCGACAGCAGCACGGCGACGCGGGCCCGCGGGGCGGGCGCGGGTCCGGGCACGCGCACGACCCTATAAGGACCCGCCGCGCTCGAGGGGCCCGCGTCAGCCCAGTGCCCGCCAGCGGCTGACGGCCGCCGCGACGGCGGCGGCGATCCCGCTCTGCGCCGCGATGGCGATGGCCGTGGCGATCGGGGGCGCCCCCACCTCCGCCAGCGCGCCGTCGCCGAGGGAGCCGCCGGCCACCCAGACCAGCAGACCACCGGCGAGGCCCAGCAGCACCCCGGTGAGGATGCCGTTCAGCCCGGCGACGACCGAGCCGCCGTCGTGGTCGCGCATCCACCGGCCCACCGTCGTCCCCGCGACCAGCCCGGCGAGCACCGGGATGAGCTGGGAGACGAAGGCGACGAGCGGCACCGCCTGGGTGTCGGGCAGCGCGGCCAGCAGCGGCAGAGCCGGGACCGCGTCGAGGGTCACGCCGTGCACGGACACCGACGTCCCGGACCCGACGTGGAAACCGGGCCCCGCCGCGAGACCCAGCACCGCGGCGGCGGCGTTCGGCATCAGCAGGACCGCGAGGCCCGCGAGCCCGACCGCTCCGGCGCCGGCGCCACCCAGCGAGCGCGACAGGGCGGCGTAGCCGGAGGCGTCCGAGACGAGTGCGACCGCCACCACGAGGGTGCAGAGCGCCACGGCCGTGAGCAGCCCGGCGTACACGCCCCGCGCGACCGCCGGAGCCGTCCCGCGGTCCAGCACCTCGGCTACCAGGCCGGACTCCCGCGCGAGCCCCCATCCGGTGGCGGTCACCGCCACCACGGTGGCGCCGACGACGGTCCGGAGCAGGCCGACCCGCGCCTCGGGGGCGTCGGACGCCAGGGCCAGGCCGACCGTCAGGAGCAGGTGGACACCGGTGACGGCGGCCACCGTCCGCGCGAGGTCCGCCCCGCCGATCGGGGCGCGGAGCCGGGCGATTCCCCGACCGGCCTGCGCGAACCCCCAGGCGAGGCCCAGGGTCAGCAGGAGCGGGGCCAGGACCAACGGTCCGGACGGGAGCCGCAGCTCACCGCCCTGCGCCAGCAGCCACAGCCGCGCGGCCAGGACGGCGGAGGCGCCGACGGACCGGCCGCCGTCCGGGTCCAGCGTCTCGACGACGACGAGCGCCAGGCCGAGGCCGATCAGAGCGGCCGCGCTGACCGCCAGGGAGGCCGCCGCAGCGAGCCCGAGCAGGGACAGCCGACCCGTTCGACTCCCCTGGGGCAGACGGGAGAGCACGGCGACCACGTCCCCACTGTCCCAAGCCGAGGCGACCGGCGCGGTCGCACGCGCCGGGGCCTCCTCCGATATCCCGCGGCTCCGGCGCCCGCGTCAGGCGCCGGGCCGCTCGCCGGAACCGGGAGTGCCCGTGCCCTCACCCGATGCGGTCGAGCCACCTGACGGGGACGGCGGGGTGGAGCCGCCGTGCGGCGGAGGCTGTGGCGATGGCTGCTGCGGAGGCGGCGGCGGCGAGTACTGCTGCTGGGGCGGCTGCGCGTACGGCTGCCCCGGCTGCCCGTGACCCTGCCCGTAGGGCTGCTGCTGGCCGGGCTGCCGAGCGGGCTGGTGGCCCGGCTGGTGACCGGACTGGCCGAAGTCCGGAGCCGGCTGGTTAGCCCACTGCGCGGCGTTGGTCACCCCTGCGGGCAGCTTGGACCGGTTCCGGATCTCGGGGACCACGGAGAGCCCGGCGACCGCGAGGATGGCGGTCGCGGTCAGGAATCCGAGCAGCGGAGCGACCGAGAAGCCGCTCTCCATGCTGTCGAGCCACGCGAACAGCGTCAGGAGCCAGCCCAGCGCGGCGATCCCGACGGTGATCCACGAGCGTGGGAAGCCCAGTTTCAGTTCGACGAAGGCCGGGAGCACCGCCCACGCCGTGGCCAGCAGGAAGAGCACGAAGGCTGCCGTGACGCCGTCGAGGTCCCAGCCGCGCAGGGTGAAGCCGAAGAACTCGTCACCGAAGGTCACCCAGGTGAAGAAGGCGAGGACGAAGAAGACCACCGTCGCGCCGGCGATGACGTAGTCGGCGATCGTGAGCCGCTTCAGGTCGAAGCTGAAGCTCGGGCCGGCGGTCCCGGCTGGGCGACCGTAGGGCGGGTAGCCCTGCGACGGCCCGTACCCGGGCGGAGGGCCGTACCCGGGCGGCGGCCCGTAGCCCGCCGGTGGCCCGTAGCCGGGCGGAGCCTGCTGGCCGTACCCGGGAGGGGGCTGCTGGCCGTACCCGGGCGGGGGCTGCTGCCCGTACCCGGGCGGCGGGCCGTAGTTCGGTGGCGGCGCCTGGCCGTGGCCGGGCGGAGGGGCCTGCGGAGGCTGGCCGAACCCGGGCGGAGGGGCCTGCGGGGGCTGGTGCCCGTGCTCCGGCTGGCCGCCGCTGGGCGGCTGGGGAGGCTGGCTGGCGGTCATCGCAGGGCTCCTCGCAGAGCGTCGGGGTGCGAGGCGCATCGTGTCCGCCCGACGAGGGGCGGGCAACGAGGCTCGCGTGTCGTCGTCCGAACGTGATCTTCGCAGGCGCCCGGAGACACCGCTGCCCGGTGTCCCCCGTGGGGGAACACCGGGCAGCAGGGTGACGTGCTGGAACGGCCGCCCTTCAGGGGCCCTCCGGTCCTCTTTCAGGCGCTGACGATCTCCCGCATGAGGCGAGCCGTCTCCGACGGCGTCTTGCCCACGCGCACACCGGCGGCCTCGAGGGCCTCCTGCTTGGCCTGGGCGGTGCCGGCCGAGCCCGAGACGATGGCGCCGGCGTGGCCCATCGTCTTTCCCTCGGGCGCGGTGAAGCCGGCGACGTAGCCGACGACCGGCTTGGTGACGTTGGCCTTGACGAAGTCGGCGGCCCGCTCCTCGGCGTCGCCACCGATCTCACCGATCATGACGATGGCCTCGGTCTCCGGGTCGTCCTGGAAGGCCTGGAGGGCGTCGATGTGCGTCGTGCCGATGACCGGGTCGCCACCGATGCCGATCGCGGTGGAGAAACCGATGTCCCGGAGCTCGTACATCATCTGGTAGGTCAGGGTTCCCGACTTCGAGACCAGCCCGATCTTGCCCTGCTTGGTGATGTTGGCCGGGATGATGCCGGCGTTCGAGCGCCCGGGGCTGATCAGGCCCGGGCAGTTCGGCCCGATGATCCGGGTGGAGCTGCCCTGGGCGTGGGCCCAGAAGGAGGTCGAGTCGTGCACCGGGATGCCCTCGGTGATGACGACGGCGAGCCCGATCTGGGCGTCGACGGCCTCGATGACGGCGGCCTTGGCGAACGGCGGCGGCACGAAGATGACGCTGACGTCGGCGCCGGTCTCCTTCATCGCCTCGGCGACCCCGCCGAAGACCGGGACGCTCGTGCCGTCGAAGTCGACGCTGGTGCCGGCCTTGCGCGGGTTGACGCCACCGACGATCGCGGTGCCGGAGGCGAGCATGCGCTGGGTGTGCTTGCTGCCCTCGGAGCCGGTCATGCCCTGGACGATGACCTTGCTGTTCTCGTTGAGGAAGATCGACATCTCTACAGGTCCTGTTCGCTAGGGCTTCAGGCGGCGGCGAGTTCGGCGGCCCGGCGCGCGGCGCCGTCCATCGTGTCGACCACGGTCACCAGGGGGTGGTTGGCCTCGGCGAGGATCCGCCGGCCCTCCTCGACGTTGTTGCCGTCGAGCCGGACGACCAGCGGCTTGGTCGCCTCGTCGCCCAGGATCCCGAGCGCGGAGACGATGCCGTTGGCGACGGCGTCGCAGGCGGTGATCCCGCCGAAGACGTTGACGAAGACGCTCTTCACGGCCGGGTCGGAGAGGATGATCTCCAGGCCGTTGGCCATGACCTCGGCCGAGGCGCCACCGCCGATGTCGAGGAAGTTCGCCGGCTTCACGCCGCCGAACTCCTCCCCGGCGTAGGCGACGACGTCCAGGGTGCTCATGACCAGGCCGGCACCGTTGCCGATGATCCCGACCTCGCCCTCGAGCTTGACGTAGTTGAGGTTCTTCTCCTTGGCCCGCGCCTCGAGCGGGTCGGCGGCGGCGGCGTCCTCGAGCGCGGCGTGCTCCGACTGCCGGAACTCGGCGTTCTCGTCCAGGGTCACCTTGGCGTCCAGCGCCAGCACGGTGCCGTCGGGCGCCTTGGCCAGCGGGTTGATCTCGACCAGGGTGGCGTCCTCCTGGGTGAAGACCTCCCACAGCTGGATCGCGATGGCGATCACCTGGTCGCGTACCTCGGCGGGGAAGTTGCCCGCGTCGACGATCTCGGCCGCCTTGGCCTCGTCCACGCCCTTCGATGCGTCGATCGGGATGCGGGCCAGCGCCTCGGGCCGCTCGACGGCGAGCTGCTCGATGTCCATGCCGCCCTCCTTCGAGGCCATGGCCAGGAAGGTGCGGTTGGACCGGTCGAGCAGGTAGGAGAAGTAGTACTCCTCGGCGATGTCGCTGGCCTGGGCCACCATCACCTTGTGGGTGATGTGCCCCTTGATGTCCAGCCCGAGGATGTCCTGGGCGCGCGCCTTCGCGTCCTCGGGGTTGTCGGCGAGCTTCACGCCGCCGGCCTTGCCGCGGCCGCCGACCTTCACCTGCGCCTTGACGACGACGGTCTGGCCGATCTCGCGCGCGATCGCCTCCGCCTCGTCCGGCGTCTCGGCGACGCCACCGGGGAGCACGGGCACGCCGTGCGAGGCCAACAGGTCACGGGCCTGGTACTCGAAGAGATCCACGAACAGGCACCGTAGCCCGCCCGTAACCCGCCCGCCCCCTCGGGCGTTGTAGCGAGCGGGAAGGCGTGGGGGGCATCACACGATGCGTCACCCGATCGCAGCAGATCCGGCTCCGGCGGGACGCCGGCCCGCCGCGCCGCCCCGATCACCCACCGCCGAGGAGCCGTCCGTGCGTCGAGCCACCACCGTCCTGGTCACCGCGATGCTGACCACCGGAGGCATGGCCGCGCTGGCTCCCCCGGCGGCCGCCTCCGAGATCGTCCCGCGCGACCTCACCATCACCGTGACCGGCCTCGGGCCGGAGAAGCGGACCTGCCGGATCGACGCCGACCTCTACGTCCCCGCGGGAGTGACCAGCCAGCGGCCGGCACCCGCGCTCCTCGCCACGAACGGTTTCGGCGGCACCAAGGACGACCAGGCAGCTCTCGCGCAGGGCTTCGGCGAGCACGGCTACGTGACGCTCTCCTACACCGGCCTCGGCTTCGTCGACGGCGACAACTGCCCCATCACCCTCGACGACCGCGAGCACGACGGCGCCGCGGCGGCCCAGCTCGTCCGCTTCCTGGGCGGCGACCCGTCGATCTCGGCCGTGGACGACGTGACCGAGGAGCCGGTCCGGATCGACCAGGTCGTCCGCGAGGACGGCCGGTCGGGTGTGCGCCACGACCCGCAGGTCGGCATGACCGGCGGCTCCTACGGCGGACAGGTCCAGTTCGCGACGGCCGGGTTCGAGAAGGCCGCCAGAGCCGGCCGGCTCGACGCGATCGTCCCGCTGATCACCTGGAACGACCTCTCCTACTCCCTCGCCCCGGAGAACAGCCGCCTCCCGCAGGGCACGGCGCGCAGCGGTTCGGTGAGCTCGTCGGGCACCGGCGTCTTCAAGTACCAGTGGGCGGCGCTGTTCACCTCCGTGGGCGTGCTGAACGGCGCACAGGATCTCCAGGCACTGCTGGCGGATCCCGCCCGGTTCACCGCCTACTTCCAGCAGGCGGCGAACGCGGAGAACTGCGCGAACTTCGAGCCCGAGGTCTGCCGGGCGCTGGGCGAGGTCGCTGCGGTCGGCTACCCGAGCCCGGCGTCCATCGAGTACCTGCGCTCGAACTCCGTGGCCAGCTACATGCGCGACGTCCGCGTGCCCACGCTGATCGGGCAGGGCCAGGCCGACACCCTCTTCAACCTGCAGGAGTCGGTGGCGACGTACACGGCCCTCGAGCGCCAGGGGACACCGGTCTCCCTGATGTGGCAGTCGTGGGGGCACAGCAGCTCGACACCCAAGCCCGGCGAGCTCGACATGCGACACCCCGCGCAGTCGCTGCAGGGACGCGCCGCGCTGGCCTGGTTCGACCACTACGTCCGCGACCGCGGTCCCCGGCCGCCGCAGGGCTTCGCCTACTACCGCGACTGGGTCTACGAGGCGACCGGCGGCGACATCACCAAGGCGTACGCGACGGCGCGCTCCTACCCGGTGGGCACCGAGCGGACCTACCACCTGTCCGGCTCCAGCGTCGCGGGCGCCGACGGCTCGCTGGTCGGCTCGCGGACGCAGGTGGTGCCGAGCGTGAGCGCCTACAGCGGCGCGGCTCCCATCGGGCCGAACTACACCGAGACCTCGGCCCTCGACCAGACCGGTCCGGTGACCGACCCCCCCGGGACGGCGATCCGCTTCGCCACGCCGGCGCTGACCCGCGCCGTCGACGTCGTCGGCTCCCCACGGCTCACGGTGCAGCTGGACGCGCCGAGCGTCAGGGCGACCCAGGCGGGCGGACCGGCGGGCCAGCTGGTCGTCTACGCGAAGGTCTACGACATCGCGCCCGACGGGAAGACGGTCGAGCTGCCGAACCGGCTCATCTCGCCGGTCCGCGTCACCGACGTCACCCGGCCGATCACCGTCGAGCTGCCGGCGATCGTGCACCGGTTCGCGCCCGGCCACCGGCTCGCCGTCGTCCTCGCCGGTGGCGATCTCGCCTACCGCGGCTCCACCGTCCCGCAGCCGGTGACCCTGACGACGGGTCCGGGGCGGAACCAGCAGCTCACGGTCCCCGTCGTCGGCTGACGCAGGCGGGAGCGGCTAGGGCGCGGGGGCGCCCACGTGTTCCTGCACCCAGTCGACGATCTCGGTGGTGGTCGCCCCCGGCGTGAAGACGCGCCCGACACCCAGCTTCTGGAGCTCGGGGATGTCCTCGTCCGGGATGATCCCGCCGCCGAACACGACGACGTCGTCGATGCCGCGCTCGTCGAGCAGTTCCCTGAGCCGGGCGAACAGCGTCATGTGCGCGCCGGACAGCACGGAGAGCCCGACCGCATCGGCGTCCTCCTGGACGACCGTCTCCACGATCTGCTCCGGCGTCTGGTGCAGGCCGGTGTAGACGACCTCCATGCCGGCGTCCCGCAGAGCCCGCGCGACGATCTTGGCGCCGCGGTCGTGACCGTCGAGGCCCGGCTTGGCGATGACCACCCGGATGCGTTCGTCCACGCCGGCAGCCTAGAAGAAGGACCCCACTGCCCCCCACCACTCGCGAGCTCGCGGCGGGCCCCTGCAGAGGGGCCGCTCCAGTACGTCACCGAGCGCGGCGGAGTCGCCAGGCGAGTGCGGTGAGCACCGCGTAGCCCAGCCCGGTGAGCACCAGTCCGGCGCCGGGGAGGGTCCAGTCGAGCTCGTCGGAGGACACGGCGTCCCGTAGACCGGCCAGGGCGGCGCCGACGACGGCCACCGTGACGGCCAGCAGGCCACCGACGGCGGCCAGCCGCGGGCGGAGCGACGGCGCGATGACCGAGCAGAGGACGACGGCACCGGCGAGCAGCAGTCCGCCCATCAGCGCCAGTCCGGGACGCTCCAGCAGCGCCTGCGGGCCCTCCTGGGTCACCACGGTCTCCAGCCCCGTGGCGGGGTCGGTGACGAGCTGGTCGGGCACGTCGGCCGCGGGCAACGACAGGCACAGCACGGTCGTGACGCCCAGCAGGACGGCAGCTCCGGCCAGGCCCGACCGGAGCGGATCGAGCGCCCCGCCGTCGTCCATGACCGTCCGCCCCCACGAGGCGATGGCGACGACCCCGGCGAGGACCGTCAGGCCGAGCGCGAGGACGCCGAGGACCCACCCGGGGCCGGCCTCCACGCCGCTGGTGAGCACCCGCTCGCCGGCGAGCACCTCCACCCCTGGCCGGTTCGTGGAGCTGCTCCCGCGGTAGATCTCGATGAGCAGCTGGCCCAGCCCGAGCGCACCGGCCACGCCGGCGTACGCGAGCCCGAACTTCGGCACCGCCTTGCGGAGCAGGACCACACCGACGGCCAGGTGCACGGCCGGCACGAGCAGGGCGACGAGCGCACCGCCTGGCCCCTGCGCCGAGGAGAGCTCGCGACCGCCGACCACGAGGTAGGTCGGGAACACCGCCGCAGCTCCGGCGAGGGCGGCGAGCAGCAGCAGGATGCCGGCGACACGGACGCCCGCGGGCACCGTGCCGACCACCAGGCCGTCCCCCGCGGGAGGGGGCGCGACCGGCTGCGGGCGACGGCGCGAGGAGGCCGAGGTCCCGGCCGCGGCAGAGCGGCGAGCGGCGGACGTCGCCCGCCGGCCCGTCGCTCCGGTGCGGGTCTCGCGGGACACGGTTCCCCCTTGCTCGCCGGGTCCGGCGGCTCGTCGGTGGCCCAGGACGTGGGTCCCAGTCTGCGGCCGTAGTCGTCGGTCGCGGCGCTGCGGCTGGCGTCGGTCCGGTCACGAACGGGACTCGATCGGCCGATGGTTGGGTAGGTGCGTGTGACGACCGTCACAACAGCGCATTACCGTGATGCCAACGGACACACAACCGTCGACCAGCGAGGCCGAACCCGCGCCACTGCCGGTGAACGATCGGGAGAGGTACGGCCATGCAGTCTGGGAGTGCTCGGGACCGGACCCCAGCGTCGCACACGGCGCACGAGGTCGACGGCGGACCATGGGACGGGCTACGTGCCCTGTGTCGCCCCGCGACACTGACCGGCGGGCTCAGCGAGCTGGCGTGGGTCGGCGCCCACGTCCTCATGTACCCGCTGGGCACCCGTACGCCGGCGCTGCGCCCGGACCCGCGCCACCGGCCCGGCCACCAACCCGCGGCCGTGCGCGCACTGTTCGCGGCGGACCCCCTGGCCGCCCGCATCCCGGTGGTCCTGGTCCACGGCCTGATCGACAACGCCTCGATCTTCTCCGTGATGCAGCGCAACCTGCGCCGTCGCGGCTTCGCGCACGTCTGCGCGTGGAACTACAGCCCGCTCCTCACCGACGTCGCGCGCGGGGCGACCGACCTCGGCGCGCACATCGAGCGCATCTGCCAGCAGACCGGCCACGACCGCGTGCACGTCGTCGGCCACAGCCTGGGCGGCCTGATCGCGAGGTACCTCGTCCAGCGCCAGGGCGGCGACCGCCGGGTGGAGTCCCTCGTGACCCTCGGGACGCCGCACGAGGGGTCCGTGCTCGCGCACGTGGGGCCGACCCCGCTCATCCGGCAGCTGCGCCCCGGGTCACCGGTGCTCCGAGAGCTGGCCGAGCCGGCACCGGCGGTCCGGACGCCCATCACCGCCGTCTACAGCGACCTCGACCAGATGGTGCTGCCCACCAGGTCGGGGCGCTGCGACCACCCCGACCTGGCGGCGCGCAACGTCCTGGTCCGCGGGATCGGCCACATGAGCCTGCCCCGTCATCGTCTCGTCGTCGACGAGGTCGCGACCACGCTCGCCGGTCGCCGCCGGACCCCGGACGCGTCGGCCGACCGGGCGGCCGTCGCCTGACGGCGGCCCAGCATCGCGGGCCTGGCATCACAGAACGCACACATCGCGACACGTGCTGTTCGGTGCTTTGCCGGGCCCTGACGGATCGTTACGGTTCGGTCACGGCTTCGGTACACCTACCGGAGGACACCGCACCCCGGTCGTCCTGAGCCGCCACCGCTCCCCCGGTGGACCGCCCCGGGCGGATCGGCGGGGAAGCGCTCGTCCAGGAAGGTGCGCCTTGGCTCGCAGCAGTGCACCGCAGGTCCTCGAGGGACCTGGGTCCGAGCGCGACACGGCCTCCCTCGGCGCTCCCATCACCGCCACCTCCATCCCGGTGCCCCGCTCCGCCGCGACGGCCGCCGCCCTGGCCGCGGCCACGGCCAAGGCCGACGCGCGGCTCAAGGCGGACACGAAGCTCGACGCGAGCACGATGCCCGACGCGGACGCGAGCAGCGACACCGGTGACGCCCCGCCGGCTGCAGACCCCGCGCCGTCCCTCGAGCCCCGCCCGGGCGGCCGCCGGCTGCCCCAGCCGCCCGGTCGACGGGTCCACCTCTGGTTCGCCGCGGTCGTCATCGGCGCGCTGGTCGCCGCGGTCCCCGGCCTGTTCACCACGTCCGAGGAGCTGACGGGAACGGCGTCGGACTACGGGCTCGGCGTCGCCGCGGACCTCGCGATCGGCGGGCTCGACGACGCCGGCGTCCGCCGGAGCATCACCGAGGCCGAGGCGCAGGCCCGGCTGGGCGAGCTGGCGGCGTCCCGCGCCGCTCGCGCACCCAAGACCTTCCTGCCGACCCAGGGCCGGCTCACCACCTGCTACTGCATGCGCTGGGGCCAGATGCACTACGGGCTGGACCTCGCCGCCCCGCTCGGCACCCCGATCTACTCCGCAGCCGACGGCGTCGTGCTCAGGGCCGGACGGGTCTCCGGCTTCGGGAACGCCGTCTACATCCAGGACGCGGACGGCAACGTCCACATCTACGGCCACATGCGCTACTACGACGTCGCTGCCGGCGACATCGTGCACGCCGGCGACCAGATCGCGAAGGTCGGCAACGAGGGCTACTCGACCGGCCCCCACCTGCACTACGAGATCCACCGCGGCGACATGGACGGCCGCCCCCTCGACCCGCAGGACTGGCTCGCCGAGCGCGGCGTGCACATCTGATTCCCGGCCGGCCCTCACGACGCAGCGGCCGAAAGCCGCCAGCACGGGGCTGCTCAGCCGTCCAGGCTGGGTCCATGACTCACACCGACACCCAGGACTTCGCGCTGCGGTTCGAGCCGCTGCCCGCGTCGCTCGCTGCCCACGCCACGCGCACCTTCGTCGACGAGGACGGCGGGTTACCCCTTCGGTGCTGCCTACGGGACAGCCGGCCCGGCGAGCGCGTCGCGCTCGCGGGGGTCACGCCGGACGGCCCGCAAGGCGCGTACCGCGAGACCGGTCCGGTGTTCCTGCACGCGGCCGGGTGCTCGGGTCCCGCGCACCAGGGCTACCCCGAGGACTTCCGCCGCAGGACACAGGTCTTCCGCGCCTACAACCACGCCGGCGTCATCGTCGGCGGGGCGGTCGCCCCGCCCGGATCCGGTCAGGAGGAGGTGGCCGGCCGTCTCCTGGCGGATACCGATGTCGCCTTCCTGCAGACACGGAACGTCGTCTTCGGCTGCTACATGCTCACGATCCGGCGTGAGCCGCAGGAGACCCCTACAGCTTGACGAGCGGGGCGTACCGGAGGACGAGCCGCTTGGTGCCGCCGGAGCCGAAGTCGACGGTGGCCTGGGCCTTGTCGCCGATGCCGGTGACCTCCACGACGGTGCCGAGCCCGAAGGCGTCGTGGCTGACCCGGTCGCCCACGTCGACCGAGATGATCGCCCGGTTGCCCGCGCCACCGCGCAGGCCACCCGAGGAGAGGCCGGTCGCGGCCACCCGGGACTGCGCCGAGGAGTAGCTGTTCGACGACGCGGGAGCCGGCTCCAGGCGGGCCCAGTGCACGGTGTCGGCCGGCAGCTCGTCGAGGAACCGCGACGGCGGGTTGTAGGAGGGCTGCCCCCAGCTGGTGCGCACCTGCGCCCGGGAGAGGAACAGCCGCTTCTGGGCGCGGGTGATGCCCACGTACGCCAGCCGCCGCTCCTCCTCGAGCTCCCGGGGGTCGCCCAGGGCGCGCAGGTGCGGGAAGACGCCGTCCTCCAGCGCGGTCAGGAAGACCACGGGGAACTCCAGGCCCTTGGCGGTGTGCAGCGTCATCATCGTGACCACGCCGGCGTCGTCACCGGTGACCGGGATCTGGTCGGCGTCGGCCACCAGGGAGACCTGCTCCAGGAAGTCGGTGACCGTGCCGTTCGGGGTGGCCGCCTCGAACTCCGCGGCGACCGAGATGAGCTCGTTGAGGTTGTCGACCCGCCCCTCGTCCTGCGGATCCGTGCTGGCCTGCAGCTCGGCGAGGTAGCCGGTGCGGTCGAGGATGCTCTCCAGCAGTGCCGCCGGGCCGGAACCGGTCTCGACGAGCTGCTCGAACTCCTCGAGCAGCGCGACGAACTCCTGGATCGACTTGAGCGAACGGGTGGCGAGCTCGCCGACCTCCGAGCACCGGCGCAGCGCCGAGGCGAACGGGATCCGCTCGCGGTCGGCGAAGTTCTCGATGCACGCCTCGGCCCGCTCGCCGATGCCGCGCTTCGGGGTGTTGATGACCCGGCGCAGGCTCACGATGTCGGTCGGGTTCGCGACGACCTTCAGGTAGGCCAGCGCGTCGCGGACCTCCTTTCGCTCGTAGAAGCGCACGCCGCCGACGACCTTGTAGGGCATGCCGACCCGGATGAAGACCTCTTCGAACACCCGCGAGGCGTTGTTGGTGCGGTAGAAGACCGCGATGTCCTTCGGCTGCGCCACACCCTCGTCGACCAGGGCGTCGATCTGCTCGGCGACCCAGGCCGCCTCGTCGTGCTCGTTGTCGGCGACGTAGCCCTCGATCAGCTCGCCGTCGCCGGAGTCGGTCCACAGGTTCTTCGGACGGCGACCGGTGTTCTTGGCGATGACCGTGTTGGCGGCCTTGAGGATCCGCTGGGTGGAGCGGTAGTTCTGCTCCAGCAGGATGGTGGTGGCCTGCGGGTAGTCGCGCTCGAACTCGTCGATGTTGCGGATCGTCGCGCCGCGGAAGGCGTAGATCGACTGGTCGGCGTCACCGACGACGCACAGCTCGGCCATCGGCACCGGACCGGTCCCGTCGCCGACCAGCTCGCGCACCAGCATGTACTGCGCGTGGTTGGTGTCCTGGTACTCGTCGACCAGCACGTGGCGGAACCGGCGCCGGTAGTGCTCGGCGACATCGGGGAACGCCTGCAGCAGGTGGACGGTGTTCATGATCAGGTCGTCGAAGTCCATGGAGTGCGCCTGGCGCAGCCGCTGCTGGTAGAGCTTGTAGACCTCGGCCAGCACCTTCTCCGGCGCCGTCCCCGGGACGTAGCTCTCCTCGTCGACGAGCTCGTTCTTCAGGTTCGACACCTGGGCGGCCAGGCTGCGGCCGGGGTAGCGCTTCGCGTCGAGGTCGAGGTCGCGGGCGACCATCGTCATCAGCCGGACGGAGTCGCCCTGGTCGTAGATCGTGAAGGAGGACTTCAGCCCGAGCTTGCCGGCCTCGGCGCGCAGGATGCGGACGCACATCGAGTGGAACGTCGACACCCACATGGCGCGGGCTCGCGGCCCGACGAGGTGCGCCACGCGCTCCTTCATCTCGCCGGCGGCCTTGTTGGTGAAGGTGATCGCGAGGATCTCGCCGGGCTGGGTGTGCCGGGCGCCGAGCAGGTAGGCGATGCGGTGCGCGAGCACCCGGGTCTTGCCCGAACCGGCACCGGCGACGATGAGCAGCGGCCCGCCCTCGTGGACGACGGCCTGACGCTGCGGACCGTTGAGGCCGGCGAGCATCCGCTCGAGCTCGCGGCCCACCGAGCCCTTGGCGGTGCGCTGGAGGGCCTCGGTTCCGGGCAGGGACTGCTGCGGCCCGGTCAGGGCTTCCTGGACGCTGCTCATGTCCACATCACTGTAAGCCGGACGGGGGACACTCCCCCGTCCCCGTCCACGACTGCCCCACCCGTCCCACGGCAGTCCGTGGCCATCCCCTGCGGCCTGTGGCAGACTCCCACCCGTGCTCGCCACGGTCAGCTTTTTCTACGGTCACCGGGATCCGGTGTCCGTCACCGCTGGCTGAGCAACCGCCGCAACAGACGCCCCGGGCCCGAAGAGCCCCGGGGCGTTTCTTCGTTTCCGGGGCCGGATGGGCCCCGACCGAAGGACATCCTCATGAGCACCAGCCCCTCCCCCGCCGCCCCCGCCGCCGTCACCGGCACCGAGGTGGAGCGGATCGCCGAGCTGCGGACCGCCATCGACGCGTGCGACGCCGAGATCATCGAGGTCGTCCAGCGCCGGCTGGCCGTCTCGAAGGAGATCGGCGCGCTGCGCTCGGCCAGCGGCGGCACCCGGCTCAACCTCTCCCGGGAGAAGCAGGTGCTCGACCGGTTCCGCGAGGCGCTCGGGCCGGACGGCGCCGCGCTGGGGATGCTGCTGCTGCGTCAGGGTCGCGGCCGGCTGTAGGGGCGACCGCCGCGCCTCAGGGGATGGCGCCTCAGGGGACCGCGCGCCAGACCAGGGAGTCCTCGTCGCCCAGCGCGGAGACCTCCAGCAGCTGACCCGGGCAGTGGGCCAGCACCTCCGCAGCGAGGGCGTGCGCCAGCTCCAGCCCCGCCTCGAGACCGTCGGCGGCCGCCTCCGTCGACACCCGGAGCAGCCCGCGCCCCTCCTCCCGCCAGACGCGCAGGTCGCCGTCGTCCGGCCGGAGCTCCGCGCCGAGGGCGCCGACGGCGGCGTCGTCGAGCGGACCGTCCGGCCGCAGCGCGAGGAAGAGGGTGAAGGAATCCACGTCGGCAGTCTGCCCGCCCCGTCGCGCTGTATCCGGGGACCCGTCCGCCGCCTCCTCCCGGCAACAGCCTCCCGGAGGGACGTGCCCATGCCCGAACAGATGCCGGTACCGCCGTTCCGGTTCCGGCTGCCCGCCGACGTCGCCGCCCGCATCCGGGCCACCGCCCCGCAGCGCCTCTGCTGACCCCCTCGTCCGGACCGTCCGGCCCGCCCTGACCCCGCGGACCACCCGGACGGGACGGAGGCCGGTGCGCGGTGCGCGCCGGTCGCCGGGACCGGCCGGGTCGCAAGGGGGAGGACCCGGCCGGTCCCGAGCCACCCGTTCCGCCCCGCCGTGTCACGTCCCGCGTGTCACGAACAGGACCCCTCCGCCGTCTCCATGGGCACCACCCCGTGGAGAGGACACCGACATGGCCCGCATCTCCCTCGACCCGCCCCGCACCCGCCTCTACCGGCTGGCCGAGTGGTACGCCCGCCGCACCTACGGCGTCATGCCCGACCCGCTCGCCGCCATGGGGCACAACCCGCGCGTCCTCCTCACCGACGCCGGCTTCGAGACCTCCCTCGCGCGCTGGAACCGGCTGGACCCGACGCTCAAGGCCCTCGCCGTCATGGCCTCGGCCGTGGACATCGGCTGTTCCTGGTGCGTGGACTTCGGCTACTGGATCAGCACCCTGGAGGGCGTGGACCCGGCCAAGCTCCGCGCCGTCCCCACCTGGCGGGACGGCGACGTCTTCACCGACGCCGAGCGCCGGGTCATGGGCTACGCCGAGGCGGTCACGGCCACGCCCCCCGCCGTCACCGACGCGATGGTCGCGGAACTGCGGCGGCACCTGGACGACGCGCAGCTGGTCGAACTGACCATGATGATCTCCGTGGAGAACGTCCGGTCGCGGTTCAACAGCGCGCTCGGGCTGACGAGCCAGGGGTTCCGGGACCGCTGCGAGATCCCGGCGTCGGCATGACGTCGGCCCTCGCGCCGTTCGACCGGCACCGGCGGCTGCTGTTCACGGTGGCGTACCAGATGCTCGGCAGCGTCGCCGACGCCGAGGACGTCGTCCAGGACACCTGGTTGCGCTGGTCGGCCGCCGCCCGGGACGACGTGCTCGACGAGCGCGCCTACCTCGTGCAGATCGCCACGCGCCTGGCCCTCGACCGCCTCGGCTCGGCCCGCGCGCGGCGGGAGACCTACGTCGGCCCCTGGCTGCCCGAGCCGCTCATGACCGGCGGGGCCGCGGTGGGGGGCGCACCGCCGGCCCCCGACCCCGACCACGCCGCCGAGCTGGGCGAGCAGGTGTCGCTCGCGCTGCTCGTCGTCCTCGAGACGCTGTCGCCGGCCGAGCGGGCGGTGTTCGTGCTGCGCGAGGTCTTCGGCATGTCGGCCCGTGAGGTCGCCGACGTCCTGGGCCGGACCGAGGCTGCGGTCCGGCAGATGGGGCACCGGGCCCGCGAGCACGTCGAGGCCCGCCGTCCCCGCTTCGACACCGACCGCCGGGCACAGCGGGAGGCGACCGAGCGCTTCCTCGCCGCCGCTGCCGGTGGCGACGTGGAGGCGCTGCTGGCCGTCCTCGCACCCGACGTCGTCCTGGTCACCGACGGTGGTGGGAAGGCCAAGGCCGCGCGGCGGCCCATCTCCGGCGCCGACAAGGTGGCGCGGTTCCTCGCCGCCGTCTCCTCCGAGGGGCTGGAGATCCCCGGCCTGCGGGTCGAGCTCGCCGACGTGAACGGTGCCCCGGCGATCGTCGGCTGCCAGGGCACCGAGCCCTTCCTGTCCATGTCCGTCGAGCTCGCCGAGGACGGCCGGATCGCGCAGGTGCTGCTGGTCCGCAACCCCGACAAGCTGCGGGGCATCGCACGTCCTCCGGAGCGGCCCTTCTAGGCTCCGGCGGTGACCCAGCCCCCGCGCGTTCCGGCCGCCTCCGTCGAGCGCGTGCTCTGCGTCCTCGCCCACCCCGACGACGTCGACTTCGGCAGCGCCGGCACCGTCGCGACGTGGACGGCGGCCGGCACGGAGGTCGTCTACTGCATCGTCACCGACGGCGACGCCGGCGGATTCGACGAGACGCCGCGGGACCAGATGGGTCCGCTGCGCCAGGCGGAGCAGCGGGCCGCTGCGGCCGCCGTGGGCGTGAGCGACGTCCGGTTCCTCGGCTACCCCGACGGGCGGCTGGAGCTCACGCTCGACCTGCGCCGCGACATCAGCCGGGTCATCCGGCAGGTGCGGCCGCAGCGCGTGCTCACCACCTCGCCGGAGCGGTTCTGGGACCGGATCGGCGCGAGCCACCCCGACCACATGACGGTCGGCGAGTCGACGCTGCGGGCGGTCTACCCCGATGCCCGCAACCCGTTCGCCTTCCCGGAACTCCTGGCCGACGAGGGTCTCGACGCCTGGACGGTGTCCGAGGTCTGGCTGGGCGCGAGCCCGCGGGCCGACCACGCCGTCGACGTCACCGACGTGCTCGACCGGAAGCTGGCGGCCCTGCACTGCCACGTGACCCAGGTCAGCCACAACCCGGACGTCGACCGGTTCGTCACCGGGTGGATGCGGCAGACCGCGAGCCGGTTCGGCCTCCCCGAGGGACGGCTCGCCGAGGCCTTCCACGTCGTCAGTACCGCGTGATCTGCTGCGGGCATGACGGAGTCGTGGGAGGACCTGGTCGAGCGGACGCGGGGCGGGACCGTCACCCCCGGGAGCATGTTCGGCTGTCAGGGCCTGCGGACGGGGAGGAAGTTCTTCGCGATCTGGTGGCACGAGCAGCTCGTCGTGAAGCTGCCCGCCGACCGGCTGCAGGACCTCGTCGCCGGCGGGAACGCGGAACCCTTCGAGCCGATGGAGGGTCGCCGGATGAACGGCTGGGCCGTCCTGCGCGGGACGGAGGACTGGGATCCCCTCGTCGCCGAGGCCCGCGCCTGGACCGAATCCCAGCAGTAGCCGAGTCCCAGCAGTAGCTCAGAGCAGGCGGTTGGTCGCCGCCCAGCGGGTGAGCTCGTTGCGGTTGGACAGCTGCAGCTTGCGCAGCACGTTCGAGGCGTGGGACTCGACCGTCTTCACCGAGATGAACAACCGCGACCCGATCTCCCGGTAGGTGTAGCCCCGGGCCAGCAGCTGCATCACCTCGCGCTCCCGGGCGCTGAGCAGGTCGAGGCCGGGGTCGGTCGCCTCCTCCTCCGGCTCCGGTGCCGCCGGGCCGCCGGCGGCGAACGCGTCCAGCACGAAGCCGGCCAGTCGCGGGCTGAAGACGACGTCGCCCTCGGCCACCCGCCGGACGGCGTCCAGCAGGTCGCCCCCCGAGATCGTCTTGGTGACGTAGCCCCGCGCGCCGGCCCGGATGACGGCGATGACGTCCTCGGCCGCGTCGGACACCGACAGCGCCAGCCACTTCACGTCGGGCAGCTCCGCGCGGAGCGTCTCCAGGACGGTGCGCCCGCCGCCTCCCGGCATGTGCACGTCGAGCAGGACGACGTCCGGTCGGGTGGCGCGGATGCCGTCGACCGCGGAGGCGACGTCCGCGCCTTCGCCGACGAAGGTGACGTCTCTGCCGAGCTCGGCGCGCACACCGGCGCGGACCATGGCGTGGTCGTCGACCACGAACACACGGGGGGCGGTCATGGGGTTGCTCCTCTCGGGAGCACGAGCTCCACCTCTGTTCCCTCGCCGGGCGAGGACCGGACCACGGCCGTGCCACCCAGCCGCCCGAGCCGGCCGTTCACCGAGTCGCGCAGTCCCCGGCGGTCGTCGGGCACCTCCGACGGATCGAACCCCTTCCCGCGGTCGCGGACGTACACCGACACCCGCTCGGGCGTGACCTCGGTGTACAGGTCGGCAGCCGTGGCACCGGAGTGCTTGGCGGCGTTCACCAGCGCCTCGCGGGTGGCCGCACCGAGGCCCGCCAGCGCCTCGTCCACCGGGGCGTCACCGACGACCACCGGGTCGACGAGGAGCTCGTGGTCGGCCTCGACGTCGGAGACCATCTGCGCCACCAGGCCGGCCCAGGTGCTGCCCTCGCGGACCACCTTCGGGTCGTACAGCCAGGCGCGCAGCTCCCGCTCCTGGCTGCGGGCCAGCCGGCTCACGGCCTGCTGGTCCTCGGCGTTGCGCTGGATCAGCGCGAGCGTCTGCAACACCGAGTCGTGCAGGTGGGCGGCGACGGCGGCCCGCTCCTCGGAACGGACCCGCGCCGTGCGCTCCTCGTCCCGCGAGGCGAGCAGCCGGCGCCAGATCGGCGCGGTCGCCAGGATCACGCCGGTGAGGATGACCAGCGTCGCGGCGAAGCCGTTGCGGGCGTTGGCCAGCTGACCGGTCGTGGCCAGCAGCAGGATCAGACCACCCGCAGCCAGGGCCGCTCCCCCGGCGAGCGCCCAGCGGACACCGGGCAGGTTGAGCGTGCGGTCGGTGTCGAGCTGGCGCCAGATCACCGCCATGCCGACGGCGACGAAGATGAGCGGGAGCACGAGGTCGCCGCTGCTGAAGCGGGCCACCTGGCCGAGCACGGCCGCCGCGGCGATCCCGAGGAGCACCAGGGTGACCAGCTGACGCTTGCTCTTCGGCATCTCCAGCCGGAAGGCCGCCGGCGTCGGGTCCTCACCAGGGGCGGCCACGGGCATGGTCAGCCAGAGCAGGCCGTACATCACGACGCCGATGCCGAAGGTCGCCAGGACGACGAAGGCGACGCGCACGACGAGCGGGTCCTGGCGCAGGTGGGTGGCGGTGCCGGCGGCGACTCCGGCCAGCATCCGACCGGACCGCGGGCGCGCCAGCGGCGGCCGGGCAGCCGTCGGCTCCGGTGGCGCTCCGGTCGCAGTGGTGGTCACGTACTGGATCGTCGCACCGCGAGGCATGCCCGCGACACGGGTGATCACCCTGGAAGAGCGGTGCCGGCCGATCCAGGGTCGGATGGGGGCGTTCCCTGATGGATTCAGGAGCCCGCGGTGGGCAGGCTGCTGCCATGACTTCCGCACCCCCTCCCGCCGCACCCCCTCCCCTGCCCCCGCCGATGGAACCGCCGTCCTGGCCGCCACCCTCGCCCCAGCCTCCGGCGGTCCGCCCGCAGCTGCGCCGCAGCCGCACCGACAAGGTCCTCGGTGGCGTGAACGGCGGCCTGGCCGAGTACACCGGCATCGACGCGCTCCTCTGGCGGGTGGGCTTCGTGGCCCTGACCCTGGCCGCGGGCACCGGCGTCCTCGTCTACCTGCTGCTCTGGGTCCTCATGCCGGCCGGGCCGCACGGCGCCCCGGGTGCTCCCGGCGCCGCAGTGGCCACGACGGCGCAGAAGCCGGCCCTCCCCCGGTCGCCGGTTCCGCGCATCACCGTCGCCGCCCTGCTGATCGTGGCCGGGCTGATGGCGGCCATCGCGAACCTCAGCGACTGGGACATCGGCCCGCGCGGGGTCCTCGGCAGCCTGCTGGTGGTCGTCGGCCTCGGCCTCGTGGCCGCGGCGTTCAGCAACGGGCGCACCGCACGGGGCGGCCTCGTCGCCGTCGGCGTCGTGCTCTCGCTGGCGCTGGTCGCCGTCTCCACGGTGGGCAGCGCGGACGGCGGCGTGGGTGACCGGACCTACCGGCCGGCCACCGTGTCCGAGCTCCGCGACGTCTACAACGGTGGCGTCGGCGACGTGACCGTCGACCTGAGCCGGCTGGACAAGGGCATCTCCGGACGGGGACTGGACGTGGAGGTCGATCACGGTGTCGGCGACCTCGAGATCATCCTGCCCCGCTCGGCGGACGTGCAGCTGGAGGGCAACCACGGCCTCGGTGACATGGACGTCTTCGACAGCGGGTCCGAGACCGACGGCTTCTTCCCCGGCCAGGGCCGGTCCTGGTCGGACGACGGTCGGGCCGAGTTCGTGATCACCGTCAACGCAGGAGTGGGAGACGTGGAGGTGTCCCGTGGCTGACTACAGCGAGTTCCCGACCACGCCGACGGCCTGGCAGGAGGCGCAGCTGCGGGACTGGCAGACCGTGACCCCCCTGTCCACCGAGGACGCGCCGGAGCCGGAGCGGCGGCGGTCGGTCGACCTGGGTGCGCTGATCCCGGGCGTGCTGTTCATCGCCCTGGCGGTCGTGGCGATGGCCGGCGTCGACCTGCCGTTCGGCTTCTGGGAGGACGGCGGCTTCGTCTGGATCCTGCTCATCGGCGGCGGGATCGCGCTGCTGGTGTCGGAGCTGAAGAAGTCCCGGCGGCGCCGGACCTGACCGGCGGAGCGGACGTCACGAGGGCCCGGGGAGCGAACGCTCCCCGGGCCCTCCGTCGTGCACGGGGCCCTCGGTCCGCGCGCAGGGAACCCGGCGGCACCGTCGGGCGTGCAGAGGACGTGCAGCGCACCGCACTCTTCCTCGCCGCCGCCCTGGCGCTCGCCGCCTGCGGTGGGGGGAGCGGCACCGCCGCCCCCGGCGTCGTCGGGGAGTGGGAGTTCGCCGGTGGGACGGCGGACGGCGCGGACCTCCCCCGGCCGGCCGGTGCCCGCGCGACGCTCGACCTCACGGGCGAGGAGGCTCGCGGCACCGCCTTCTGCAACCACTGGTTCTCGTCCTACCGGCTCGACGGCTCGTCGTTCGTCCTGGACGGGATCGGCAGTACGGAGATGGGCTGCGAGCCCGACGTGATGACGGCGGAGAGCGCCTTCCTCGCCGCCCTCGGGGACGTGGACAGCGCCGCGGTGGACGGCGGGGACCTGCTGCTCACCGGGAACGGCGTGGAGCTGCGCTTCACCCCCGTCGCGCCGGTCCCCGACAGCCCGCTCGAAGGCACCCGCTGGGTGTTGGAGACCGTGGTCGAGGGCCAGACCGCGTCCTCGACCGTCGGTGACCCCGCCGTCCTGCTGCTCGGCGCCGACCGCCGTGCGGAGGCCTCGACCGGTTGCCGGACGATCACCGGCACCTGGCTCGTCGAGGACGGGTCCCTGGTCATCGACGACCTGCTCGGCGACGGGGCGACGTGCCCGCCCGACCTGGCCCCCCAGGATGCCGCCGTGCAGGCCGTCCTGCAGAGCGGCCCGACACTGCAGATCGAGGAGGTCCGGCTGACCCTCACCGCCGACGACGGCCGGGAACTCGTCTACCGGGCAGAGAGCTGACCGTCGACGGCTGCGCAGAACGTCAGTGCCCGCCCCCACAGCAACTCGGTCGCCGACGCATCGAACTCGTCCGGGAGGCTCGGGTCGGTGAACAGGTGGCCACTTCCCGGGTAGTCGAAGACCTCGACCGACGCGCCTGACGCCCGCACGTCCGCCAGGAAGGCGTCGTTCCACTCCTGGTGGCGCAGCGGGTCCGTCTCAGCGGCGTGCAGCTGCACCGGGACCCCGGACGGCCAGGCGGTCGCGCCCAGCATCGCCACAGGGAGGGCGCCGGAGAACATGAGCGCGCCCGAGCACCGCCCCTGGACGGCCACGTACTCGGCCATGCCCGCACCGTTCGAGAAGCCGGCGGCCACGAAGCCGTCGGGAAGATCCGCGACCCCGTCGAGAGCTGCCGCCATGAGGGCCGGAAACCCGATGGAGTCCACGTGGGCGCCGGCCTCGGCGTAGTCGTCGAAGACGCGCCCGTCGTACTGGTCGACCACCCGGACCTGGTGGCCCGCGGCGCGCAACCTGTCGGCGGCGTCGAGGACCCCGCGGCGGACTCCGAGCACGGAATGGAAGAGAGCGATCGTCGTCATGGACGGACCATCGCGTGGCCTCGGTGACACCGTCCTGTCACCGTCTCATGCCACGATCCGGACGTGAACCGCACGGACCGGATGCATGCCGTCTCCGAGGAGCTCCGCCGCGCGGGCAGCCGCGGGCGCACTGCCCAGCGACTCGCCGAGTGGCTGGAGGTCTCACCGCGGACGATCAAGCGGGACGTCTCCGCACTCCAGCAGGCCGGCGTTCCGATCTGGGCGACCGGTGGACCGGGCGGCGGTTACGTCCTCGACGCCGTTGCGACGCTCCCGCCGGTGAACCTGACCCCGGCCCAGGCGGTGGCGGTCGCCGTGGCCCTGGCCGGAGCCCCGGACGCCCCGTTCGCCGTGGACGGCCGTGCGGCACTCGAGAAGATCCTGGACGTGCTGGGCCCCGGCGCTCGGGGCGACGCCGAACGGCTCGGTTCCCGCGTGTGGGTGCGGGAGCCGCGGCACCGGCGGTCCCCTGCGGCCGCCGTCGTCGAGGAGGCGCTGCTGCGCCGCCGCGTCCTGGCCATCCGTTACCGCGGAGGATCCGGCGAGGTGACGCGGCGTCGGGTGGAACCGGTCTTCCTCGCCCGGCCCGGGACCCACTGGCAGCTGGCCGCCTGGTGCCGCGAGCGTCAGGCGCCGCGCTGGTTCCGCTGGGACCGGATCGAGGCCGCGGACCTCACCACCGAGACCGCGCCGGACCACGACCCGGCCATCTTCGGCACGCCGCCCGAGGACGCGCGTGCCGTCAGGTGACGTCATGGAGCGGCCTCTCGCGGAGGATCGCGCCAGTCTCCGAGGCTTGGAAGGCGACAGAAGTCCGGTGCCCACGGAAGGGTACCGGGCGGCTCGCCCTTGCGAAGAAAGGGTGACATAGGCATACCTGTGCAAGCAGTTTGAACCATGCCAAGGTTTTCGCGAACTAAGAGCCAGGCACTTCGCTCACTAGAGGCAACTTCTCCCCGACCGCTTCAGCGGCCAAGTCGTCGTCCGCAATCTCCAGGAATGGCCGGAACGCTGGGTGGATGCGATAGCGCGCCGGGCTGCCTCGCTCCGCGCTAAGGCGTCGAGCCAATGCCCTATGCTTCTTTTCCGACGTCTCATCACTAAAATACTCGTAAATGTCGTCTCCGACTTCCAACCCGAGGAACGAAGAGCGAAGGAGCGTGCCGGTTAGCTTCTCGAGGTCCGAGGCTTCGTCCCTACGCAACACGGCGGCGAGTTGATCGGACGACAGCGTCGCCGTTCCGCCAGCGAAGTCGAACAACAGGTCGGCAAGCCCTGCCTCGGGGTCACTCTCTACCACCAACGCTTCGAATGCGAACTGCGAGTATGCCCGCTCACCCCCCACAACGTCGGCCTCCTCCACCCGGGAGTGGCGACTATTGGTCGCCTCGAGGAGTGCGGCATTACACAGATAGACAAGGTCTCGAGGGCGAGGAAGAACCCGCCAGAGCATGTACTCGCGCGCCGCCATTCCCCGAACCGTTGGACTAAAAAGGCGTTTCCACAGCAAAGGTCCGTCTGCGTCTGTGACCGCTGCGTAGCGATCCTCAATCACACGTGACAGGAGTTGCCGGTCAGGCCATCGGATTTGCAGCACATCCATCTTGTCGGGTTCGCGCGCGTGCCGCAAAACCATACTGAAGATGTCCGCTCGCAGGAACACGGTGAGAGTCACATTTACTTTCGCGCGCCAAGCGTTCTCGCGAGAGAAGTCGCGGGCTACATGCCCAACGGCCGACAAGAGTCCGAAGATAACTCGAGAAAGACGCTCGTAATCAGCCCCCCGCTCCCACGCTTTGTCGAGATTGTCAATCAGTAGAGCAACTCTCTCCCTGGAGCCAAGCGCCTCACCGATGAGCCGCCGCATGTCTCGGAGCGTCGATGTATGCAACTGTTCATTTAGAAAATTCCTGACATTGCCAACACCGTCGGGCATAGATGGAAGTCCCGCGAGCAAATCCTGAACTACCCCTTCAAGGCGGACTGCCATGTCTTGCTCTAGCCCCACGCCCAGGTCTTCTAGGTAGGCCCGCAGCGCGTCCATCGCAGACCCGGAAGCGATCCCGGCAGGTTTGCCTTCCGCTTCCCTCACCGCCGCGGCCGCGATCTCACAGTGAAGTAGGTACTCCCACAGACCGTTCAGGAAATAATCTGCTTCACCCCTTTCTGGCAGCATATCCAGAACTTCGAGCAAGCTCTCGAGCTCATAACCGGTTGGCTTTATAACGGTCACGAGGTTTCGCTTGTCCCTGCCCAGTTCGGCAGCCGCCTGGAGCATTGTCGCCGTCTTGCCCGTACCCTTCCGGCCAACGAAGATCCCTGTGCCGCCCTGCCTGCGGATGACCCGCGCGTACTCGGCTGTGGGAACGAAGTAATCATTGAGCTCGTCGGCTTCATACTCCGCGACATATTCCCCCAACGCGAGCGGGAGACCGAGCGCCTCGTGCAGTCTCGCCGGAGTGGAACCCGCCTGAGTAGGGAGATCGTCCAACCAGGTATTCAACCTGTTCTGGACATCTCTTACTGACGCAAATTTGTAGAGCAAGTCCTGATAGTCGATCGGCGGGTCGAATGTATCCTCTGCGAGCATCAGCAGCGGACGACCGAGACCGGCTACCATGCCGGCCACCAAGCTCGCCCGAGCATTGTGTATAGCGGACCTCGTCCGCTGCAGGCCCACCATGTACACGAGCGAGGCCGAGGAGCGGTGAATCATCTCCGCGTAGTAGCTAAGGGGAGCGTAACCCCTCTCATCTTCATCCGAACGCAGAACAGCCAGGTTTTTCCGCTTACTTAGCTCACGATCAATTGTTCTAGGTGCATCCCCTCGCAACCGAGTAGGAAAGTAGAACAACGTTCGTGGATCCACGCCAAATCGGAAGTCCTTCTGAAGGTGGTCCCAGAGGAGCTCTCGACCATCTAGGTCCGGGCGTTCCTTCGAGTAGCCCGCTGCGATTAGTTCCGAGTCGCCCTGATAATTGAAGTAGCCAATGGAACTAAGTATGCCGAAGGATTTCCAGTTCTTAACGGCATTCTCGTCGGTGCCATCCAAAAGAAGCCAGACGCGCTTTCTTTTTGCGATCGCGTATCCGACCTCGTACAAGACGTTTTGATTCAACGAGCCGATCTCGGCCACGACTACTTCGGCTGTTTCAATGGCCTGTTGAATCTCGCCGATCATGACTCGCCCACCAACCTGCAGATCCTGCCAGGTGCGAGTCATTAGCCGAGTGCGGGAACCGATCAGCCCAGCACCAGCCCGGATAGTCTCAGCTTGAAGGCTAGGACTTCCCGGATAGGCAAAGAAGACGGACTTGGCAGCTGCGGTCGCCATGCCGTCATCCTTCAGCAAAAGGAGGGCTCTGTCATGAGCAGACTCAGGATTGCCATGTCAGCGCACCCCGCCCGTGCTACTGCTGCTCAGAGTCCGGGTTTTGGTCCCCGCGATACGTCAACCGGCATCGCTCACTCCCACTCGATCGTTCCCGGCGGCTTGCTGGTGACGTCGAGGGTGACCCGGTTGACCTCGTGCACCTCGTTCGTGATGCGCGTGGAGATCCTCGCCAGCACGTCGTAGGGCAGCCGCGTCCAGTCGGCGGTCATGGCGTCCTCGCTGGACACCGGCCGCAGCACGATCGGGTGCCCGTAGGTCCGCCCGTCGCCCTGCACGCCGACCGACCGGACGTCGGCGAGCAGCACGACGGGGCACTGCCAGATCTCGCGGTCCAGCTTCGCCGCGGTCAGCTCGGCCCGGACGATCGCGTCGGCCTTGCGCAGGATGTCCAGCCGCTCCTGGGTCACCTCGCCGACGATGCGGATGCCGAGGCCAGGTCCGGGGAACGGCTGGCGCCACACCATCGACTCGGGCAGGCCGAGCTGCAGCCCCACCTCGCGGACCTCGTCCTTGAACAGCGTCCGCAGCGGCTCGACCAGCGCGAACTGCAGGTCCTCGGGGAGCCCGCCGACGTTGTGGTGGCTCTTGATGTTCGCCGTCCCCGTACCGCCACCGGACTCGACGACGTCGGGGTAGAGCGTGCCCTGCACGAGGAAGTCGACGGTGTCGCCGTGCTCCTTGGCGTCGCCGACGACGTCGAGTGCGGCCTGCTCGAACACCCGGATGAACTCCCGGCCGATGATCTTCCGCTTCTCCTCGGGGTCGGAGACCCCGGCGAGCGCGCCCAGGAACTGCTCCCGGGCGTCGACGACCCGCAGGTCCACTCCGGTGACCGCGACGAAGTCGCGCTCGATCTGCTCGGTCTCGCCCTCGCGCATCAGCCCGTGGTCGACGTAGACGCAGGTGAGGCGGTCACCGATCGCCCGCTGCACCAGCGCGGCGGCGACGGCGGAGTCGACCCCGCCGGACAGCGCGCACAGCGCCCGTCCCTCGCCGATCTGCTCGCGGATCCGCTCCACCTGCTCCTCGACGACGTTGGCCATCGTCCAGGTGGGCTCGAGACCGGCGATGTCGAACAGGAAGTGCTCGAGGACCGTCTGCCCGTGGGCGGTGTGCCGGACCTCGGGGTGGAACTGCACGCCGGCGAGCCTGCGGTCGACGTCCTCGAACGCGGCCACCGGCGCGCCGGTGGACGTCGCGGTGACGGTGAACCCGGGGGGCGCCTCGCTGACGGCGTCCCCGTGGCTCATCCACACGTTCTGCTCGATCGGGAGGGAGCCGAACAGCCGGCCCTCGGTGGTGACGGTCAGGGGCGTGCCGCCGTACTCGCGGTCGCCGGTGTGCGCGACGGAGCCGCCGAGGCTCTGCGCCATGGCCTGGAAGCCGTAGCAGATGCCGAAGGCCGGGACCCCGGACTCGAAGAGCGTGGGGTCCACCTGCGGGGCGCCGGGCGCGTAGACGCTCGACGGCCCACCGGAGAGCACGATCGCCGCGGGCTTGCGGGCGACGATCTCCTCGGCCGGGACGTCGGAGGCGACGATCTCGGAGTAGACGCCGGCCTCGCGGATCCGCCGGGCGATCAGCTGGGCGTACTGCGCTCCGAAGTCGACGACGAGGACGGTCGGGAAGTCCATCAGTCCGCCCGACCGCCGATGGCTCCGCCGAGTACCAGGTCCACCCGCTGGAACTCCTTGAGATCGCGGTAGCCGGTCTTGGCCATCGTCCGGGCGAGCGCGCCGAAGAGGTTGGTGCGCCCGTCGGAGGTGTCCGCCGGGCCGAGCAGCACCTGCTCCAGCGTCGCGACCGGGCTGATCGGCGCGGACGTGCCACCGCGCGGCAGGCGCGGGTGTGCGGCGACGGAGTCCCACCAGATGCCCCCGGCCGGCGCCTCCGCGGCGATGCGCAGCGGCTCCCCCAGCTGGACGGCGTCGGCACCGCAGGCCAGCGCCCGCGCGATGGCGCCGCTGGTCTCGATGCGGCCGTTGGCGATGACGTGCACGTACCGGCCGCCGGTCTCGTCGAGGTAGTCGCGGCGGGCGGCTGCGGCGTCGGCGATGGCACTGGCCAGCGGCACCCGGATGCCCAGGACGTCGTCGCTGGTGGAGAAGCTGTCCGCACCCACGCCGACGATGACGCCGGCCGCGCCGGTCCGCATGAGGTGCAGCGCCGTCGTGTAGTTCGCCGCCCCGCCGACGATCACGGGGACGTCGAGGTCGGCGATGAACTGCTTGAGGTTCAGGGCATCGCCCTGCGTCGTCACGTGCTCGGCCGAGACGATCGTGCCCTGGATGACCAGCAGGTCGACCCCGGCCTTCAGCGCCGCCGGGGCGAGCTGCTCGGTGTGCTGCGGGGACACCCGCACCGCCGTCGTCGCCCCGGCGTCGCGCATCTCGCGGATGCGCTCGGCGATCAGCTCCGGCTTCACCGGCTCGCAGTAGACGTCCTGGAGCAGGGCCAGCGGCGGCGCTCCCTCGCCCGCGGCGTCGCGGAGCTTGCGGAAGACCGGCTCGGGGTCCGCGTAGCGGGTCCACAGGCCTTCGGCGTTGAGGACGCCCAGGCCGCCGGCCCGACCCACGGCGATCGCCGTCGCCGGGCTGACCACGGCGTCGGACGGGCTGGTGACCAGCGGGATGCCGAAGCGGAAGGCGTCGATCTGCCAGGCCGTCGAGACGTCGTCGACGTCGCGGGTGCGCCGGGACGGGACGATCGAGACCTCGTCGAGGTCGTAGCCCCGGCGGGCGAACCTGTTGAGACCGATCTCGACGGTGTCGCGTGCGCTCATGTCAGCGGCCCCGGTAGTTCGGTGCTTCGACGGTCATCTGGATGTCATGGGGGTGGCTCTCCACCAGGCCCGCCGACGTGATGCGGGTCAGCTGCCCGCGCTCCTTGAGGTCGGCGACGGTGGCCGCGCCCGCGTAGCCCATGGAGGCGCGCAGGCCGCCGACGAGCTGGTGGGCCACGCCGGACAGCGCGCCGCGGTAGGGCACCTGACCCTCGATGCCCTCGGGCACGAGCTTGTCGTCGGAGAGGACGTCGTCGGCGAAGTAGCGGTCGCGGCTGAAGGACTGGTTGCCGCGCTTCTGCATGGCGCCCAGCGACCCCATGCCGCGGTAGGTCTTGTACTGCTTGCCGTTCATGAAGACGAGCTCGCCCGGGGCCTCCTCGACCCCGGCGAACAGTCCGCCGATCATGACCGTGTCGGCGCCGGCGACCAGCGCCTTGGCGATGTCGCCGGAGTACTGCAGGCCGCCGTCGGCGATCACCGGCACCCCGGCCGGGCCGGCCGCGAGCCAGGCCTCGTAGATCGCGCTGACCTGCGGCACGCCGACTCCGGCGACCACGCGGGTGGTGCAGATCGAACCCGGCCCGACGCCGACCTTCACCGCGTCGGCCCCGGCGTCGACGAGCGCCTGCGCGCCGGCGCGGGTGGCGATGTTGCCGCCGACGACCTCGACGCCGTCGTCGCCGCCGAAGTCCTTCTTCACCCGGGCGACCATGTCCAGCACGGCCCGCTGGTGGCCGTGCGCGGTGTCGACGACCAGCACGTCGACGCCCGCGTCGACCAGCAGGCCGGCGCGCTTGTAGGCGTCGTCACCCACGCCGAGCGCCGCACCCACGACGAGCCGCCCGTTGGCGTCCTTGGTGGAGAGCGGGAACTGGTCGCGCTTGACGAAGTCCTTGACGGTGATGAGCCCGCGCAGCCGGCCGGCGCCGTCGACCAGCGGCAGCTTCTCGACCTTGTGCTTGGACAGCAGGGCGAGCGCGGTGTCGGCGTCCACGCCCACGGGGGCGGTGATCAGCGGCATCGGCGTCATGACGTCGCGGACGAGCCGGTTGGGGTCGTTCTCGAAGCGCATGTCGCGGTTGGTGACGATGCCCAGCAGGACGCCGTCGGCGTCGACCACCGGGGCACCGGAGATCCGGTAGCGGGCCGAAAGCTCGTCGACCTCGGCGAGGGTGTTGTCGGGCGTGCAGGTGACCGGGTTGGTGACCATGCCGGCCTCGGAACGCTTCACCAGGTCGACCTGGCCGGCCTGGTCCTCGGCGGCCAGGTTGCGGTGCAGGACGCCCATGCCGCCCACCCGGGCCATGGCGATGGCCATGCGGGCCTCGGTCACGGTGTCCATGGCGCTGGACAGCAGCGGGACGGCGAGCCGGATGCGCCGGGTGACCTGGCTGCTGGTCTCGACCTCGGTCGGCACGATGTCCGACGCGCCCGGGATGAGCAGGACGTCGTCGTAGGTCAACCCGAGCGGGGCGAACTTCGCCGGCAGCTCGGGTACGGAGTCGGGCTGCATGAGGACGCGGCCACCCTTCGGCAGATCGGGTCGAACTGCGGTCGGCGTTCGTCGCCGGACGCGGGGGGAATGCCCACGATCGTAGGCGGCGGCCGGAAGCGGCGGTGCTCTGCCTGCCGGGCCGTTACCGTGGAGGGCGTGACTCCGTTCGACGACGCCTCCGGCCCCGACTTCGGGCCCCCCGATCCCGGGGGCCAGCCCCCGCTGACGATGGAGGAGCGCGCCGGCGTACTGGACGACCTCGCCGAGCTCGAGGTGTTCCGCACCCTGCTGGAGCCGACGGGCATCAAGGGCATCGTCGTCGACTGCCCCGACTGCGACGAGGAGCACCACGTCGACTGGGCCCTGATGCAGGCCAACCTGCGCCAGCTGCTCGACGAGGGCCAGACCGGTCGCCACGAGCCGCCGTTCGACCCGAACCCGGACGACTACGTCAGCTGGGACTACGCGAGCGGCTACGCCGACGGTGTCGCGGCGACAGCGGAGCACGAGGAGCCGACGGGCCAGCAGGGCGCCGGCCGCCACGCCCGCGACGACTGAGCAGGTCGCACGCACCGAGATCGCCACGAGGCCGGTCATCCCCGCAGGGGTGACCGGCCTCCTCGTCCTCTCGGGCGAACTGTCTGTTGTCAATGCTCTTTCGCGGTCGGCGCAACAATTCAGCAGTAAGCACAAGAGCCATTTCTGCGGCGCTTTCTCCGACCATTCCCAGCAGACTCCGGGGCGACAGCACATCCCCTGCGCCGTGGAGGTCCGGACCCATGAACCCTGTCGCGTCGAACAGCGCAATTCCCCGCCTGCTGGGCGAGGGCGGCACGTCGGCGAGCCTGACGGACGCCGTCTACGGCCGCCTGCTCGGCGAACGCATCATCTTCCTCGGCAAGGAGGTCGACGACGTGATCGCCAACCAGCTCGCCGCCCAGATGCTGCTGCTGGCGGCCGACGATCCCCGACGCGACATCCACCTGTACATCAATTCGCCGGGCGGCTCGGTCAGTGCCGGCATGGCGGTCTTCGACACGATGCAGTTCATCGACTGCGACGTGGCCACGTACGGGATGGGCATGGCCGCCTCGATGGGTCAGTTCCTGCTGACCTGCGGCACCCCGGGCAGGCGCTTCGCGCTGCCCCACACGCGGATCATGATGCACCAGCCGTCGGCGGGCGTCGGGGGCACGCAGTCCGACATCGCGATCCAGGCCGAGCTGTTCGGCCGCCTCAAGCGCGAGATCAACGAGCTGCAGGCGGCGCACACCGGCCAGAGCGTGGAGCAGATCGAGCAGGACTCCGACCGCGACCGCTGGTTCACCCCCGACCAGGCGCTCCAGTACGGCCTCGTCGACCACGTCGTCGCGCAGGCCGCCGCACTCCCGGTGTCGGACAACCCCGTCGGCTAGGTCCGCGCCCGCACACGCCAGAGGGCGGTCATCCGGCTGTGGATGACCGCCCTCCGGCGTAACGGGGCGCCGTCGGCGCTCAGGTCATGATGCCGCGGCGGAACCCCGTCGCGACGGCCTCGGCGCGGTCCTTCGCGCCGAGCTTGCGGAACAGCCGGCGGGCGTGGGTCTTGATGGTGTCCTCGGACAGGTAGAGCTCCCGGCCGATCTGGGCGTTGCTCTTGCCCTGGCTCATGCCCGTGAGCACCTGCATCTCCCGCATCGACAGCGCCGCGGCGGGCGTGGCCTCGCGGACGGTCGAGCGCACCGTCGTCGGAGCCGAGCCGTTGAGCGGGGTGGCCCCGCTCCACGCCGGCACACCGTTTACCGGGGCGGGCCCGACCTGCTGGGGGATGCGGGCACCGTCGGCACGCAGCCCCACGCGGGACAGGCCCAGCCCCATCTCGATCGGGCTGGCGTCCCAGCGGAGGTAGCCGCGCGCACCGAAGGCCACGGCGGCCCGGACGCTCTCGGCGTCGTCGGGGGCGCCGAGGACCAGCACCGGGAGTCCCGGGTAGGCACGCAGGGCCTGGGTGGCGGCGCTCAGCCCGGTGTCCACCGCTCGCTGGGTGCCGACGATCAGCACGTCGGGCGACCGGGTGGCCAGCCGGGACATGAGGGACGCGGCGTCGGCCACGACCTCCACCCGGCCGACGAAGGGCAGGGCGACCAGGCGGGAGGCGACGTCGTCGCGGACCCGCCGACGCTCGTCGTACATCCAGACGGTGGCACCGTTGACCGGCCCGCGGATCCTGTCGTCGATCACGCCGTGCTCCTCGCTCCCCCCGGTCGGCATCCGCCCGGGCCCGAACCGCCCGGGGAACACCCGGGCGGGAGTCGCTCGGTGGCCCTGCGGAGCAGCCACCTCTGCGGTGGTCGCGGCTCGCTTCCGGGGGCCGTACACCTCCGGAACCGACGCGTCCACAACCCACCTTGAGCGACACGATCGGGCTACGACAGACGCCCTCATCCCGAGGGGTGAGGGCGCGTGACCGACGACATCGGACGAAAAGTTGCGAACTCGACGTGTTTGACCATGTCGGGCCAAGGGCACCGGCCCCTTGCAGCCGGACAGCCCCCCTCCGGCTCACGTAGCCCTGGAGGACACATGGCCGACATTCGCAGGCTCCCGACGCCGGTCGCCGAAGTCTGGGACTGGCAGCTCCACGGCGCGTGCCGTGGGGAGAACACGTCCCTCTTCTTCCACCCGGACGGTGAGCGCGGTCCCGCCCGGGCCCGTCGGCAGACTGCGGCCAAGGCCGTCTGCGGGCGCTGCCCCGTCCTGGAGTCCTGCCTCAAGCACGCACTGTCGGTACGCGAGCCCTACGGGGTCTGGGGTGGCATGAGCGAGGAGGAGCGGGCCCGGCTGATCGCCGCGGAGCCCGCCGCCGTCGCCGCCGGGGTGTAGCTCCCCCACACACACGCCGAAGAGGGCGGGTCCGGACTTCTCCGGACCCGCCCTCTTCGTTCGTCCTGCAGACGACGAGATCGGCGATCTCGCCCCCGTCAGCGGTCCGAAGCGGGCGAGATCGGCGATCTCGCCCGCTTCGTGCGACTAGTGCGAGTGGCCGTGCCCGCCGTGCGAGTGGCCGTGGGTGTGGTGCCCGCCGGCGTGCTCGTGCTCCTCCTCCTCGGGCTTCTCCACGACCGCGGAGTCGGTGGTCAGCACCATCGCCGCGATCGACGAGGCGTTCTCCAGGGCGGCCTTGGTGACCTTGACCGGGTCGATGACGCCCTGGCCGGCCAGGTCGCCGAACTCACCGGTCGCGGCGTTGAAGCCCTGACCGGCACCGAGGTCACGCACCTTGCTGACGACGACGCGACCCTCGAAGCCGGCGTTCTCCGCGATCCGGGCCAGCGGGGCGTCAAGCGCCGTGCGGACGGCGCGGGCGCCGGTCAGCTCGTCACCGGAGAGGTCGAGACCGTCGATGGCCGACGCGGTGTGCACGAGCGCCGAGCCGCCGCCGGGGATGACCCCCTCCTCGACCGCCGCGCGGGTGGCGGCGATGGCGTCCTCGATGCGGTGCTTGCGCTCCTTGAGCTCCACCTCGGTGGCCGCCCCGACGCGGATGACCCCGATGCCGCCGGCCAGCTTCGCGAGGCGCTCCTGGAGCTTCTCGCGGTCCCAGTCGGAGTCGGTGGCGTCGATCTCGCGGCGGATCTGCGCGACCCGGTCGCCGATGGCCTCGGACGTGCCGCCGCCGTCGACGATCGTGGTGTTCTCCTTGTCGACGGTGACCCGGCGGGCGGTGCCGAGCACCTCGAGGCCGACGGAGTCCAGCGACAGACCGACGTCCTCGCTGACGACCTGACCACCGGTGACGACGGCGAGGTCGGTCATGAACGCCTTGCGGCGGTCACCGAAGAACGGCGACTTGACCGCGACGACCTTGATCGTCTTGCGGATGGAGTTGACGACGAGGGTGGACAGCGCCTCGCCCTCGACGTCCTCGGCGACGATCAGCAGCGGCTGCCCGCCGCGCGAGAGCACCTTCTCCAGCAGCGGCAGCAGGTCGGCGAGCGCACCGATCTTTCCGCTGACCAGCAGGACGAGGGCGTCCTCGAGAACGGCCTCCATCGACTCCTGGTCGGTGACGAAGTAGGGCGAGAGGTAGCCCTTGTCGAACTGGACGCCCTCGGTGACGTCCAGCTCGGTGGACATCGAGTTGCTCTCCTCGACGGTGATCACGCCGTCCTTGCCGACCCGCTCGAACGCCTCGCCGATCAGCTCGCCGACCTCGGCGTCCTGCGCGGAGATCGTGGCGACACCGGCGATGGCCTTGCGGTCGTCGACCGGGATGGCGATCTCGTCCAGCGCGGCGTGCACGGCGTCGACGGCGGCCCGCATGCCACGGCCGAGTGCCATCGGGTTGGCGCCGGCGGCGACGTTGCGCATGCCCTCGTGAACGAGCGCCTGAGCGAGCACGGTGGCGGTCGTCGTGCCGTCACCGGCGACGTCGTTGGTCTTGGTGGCGACGTTCTTGGCCAGCTGCGCGCCGAGGTTCTCGTACGGGTCGTCGAGGTCGATCTCGCGGGCGATGGTCACGCCGTCGTTGGTGATGGTCGGCGCACCGAACTTCTTGTCGATGACGACGTTGCGGCCGCGCGGGCCGAGCGTCACCTTGACCGCGTCGGCGAGCTTGTCGACGCCGCGCTCGAGGGAGCGCCGCGCGTCCTCGTTGAACTTGATGATCTTGGGCATGTGGACCTCTCGGTCAGATGTTCCGCGGAAAGACGACCGCCCCGGGACCCGAGATCGGGTCGCCCGGGGCGGTTGTCAGAGCTGGTGGAGCTGGTGCCGTGTGGTCACTTCTCCACGACGGCGAGCAGGTCGCGCGCGGAGAGCACGAGGTACTCCTCGCCGCTGTACTTGACCTCGGTGCCGCCGTACTTCGAGTAGATGACGACGTCACCCACGTTCACGTCCAGCGGGACGCGGTTGCCGTTGTCGTCGATGCGGCCGGGGCCGACGGCGACGACGGTGCCCTCCTGGGGCTTCTCCTTGGCGGTGTCCGGGATGACCAGACCGGAGGCGGTGGTGGTCTCGGCCTCGTTGGCCTGGACCACGACGCGGTCCTCCAGCGGCTTGATGCTGACCTTGGTAGCGGTCGTCACGTTGTGGCGCCCCCTTCGGTAGGACGGATGGGGATGTCTAGCGATGCTGTGGCACGGGATCCGGGCACCCGCCGTCGCGGGGGTCGGGCGCCAGCCCGTGTCGGTTGGCACTCTACCCACGAGAGTGCCAGCCGCTCAACCGGGTCCCCGGGGTGGGTGACCAGCCGGTACGCGAGGCTGTGCCGGTGGACGGCGAACCGGACGTGCAGGCCGTCGAGACGGTGCGCCAGCTCCGGGCCCTGGCCACACCGGCGGGCGCGGCGGCCCTGTCCCGGGCAGCCGCCCTGCTGGCGGCGCGGACCGACGCGGTGACCGCGCTGACCCGGTTGCGCGCCGAGGTGGGCACCGACCTGGCCGGGCCGGCGTGGGGCATCGCGCGGCAGCGGGACAGGGCCCGCGCCTCCTTCGGTGCCGACGCCGACCGCCTGCTCTTCACCGGCGACACCCTCGAGCAGGCCGGCCGTCCCGTCCTCGCCGACCGCCGCGCCACCCGGCTCCTGGCCGCCGGTGCAGAGGCCGTCGCGGACCTGGGGTGCGCGGCCGGCACGGACACCATGGCGCTGGCCCGGGCGGGCGCGCGGGTCGTCGCCGTCGACCGTGACCCGGTGGCGCGGGAGCTGACCCGGCTGAACACCGCCGCCCTGGGGCTGACCGGCGTGGAGGTGGTCGACGCCGACGTCGTCGACCTCGTCGCGGCCGCCACGGCCGGAACGGTGGCCGGCTGCGAGGCGGCGGTCCTCGACCCCGCCCGGCGAGCGGGCGGTCGCCGGCAGATGGACCCCGACCGCTGGTCGCCGCCGTGGTCCACGGTCACCGCGCTGCTGGACCGGGTCCCCACCTCCGCGGTCAAGGTCGCTCCCGGGCTCGACCACGACCGGGTGCCCGAGGGCGTCGAGGCGGAGTGGGTCTCCGTCGGCGGTTCGATCGTGGAGGCGCTGCTCTGGGGCCGCGGGATCTCGACCGCCTGGCGACGGGCGACGCTCGTGCGCGACGGAGCGGTCTCGGAGGTGAGTGCCGACGACGACCCCGGCCCGGCGGCCGTCGGGCCGGTGCGCGGCTGGCTGCACGAGCCGGACCCGGCGCTGATCCGGTCCGGGCTCATGTCGCTGGTCGCCGACGGCGCCACGCTGGTCGACCCCACGATCGCCTACCTGACCTCCGACGGCCCGGCCGCATCCCCGTGGCTGAGCTCCTACCGGGTCACCGACGTGCTGCCGTTCAACCTCAAGAAGCTCAAGGCGCACCTGCGCTCGCGCGGGATCGGCCGGGTCGTCGTCAAGAAGCGGGGCTCACCGATCGAGCCCGAGACCCTCGCGCGCCAGCTGAGAGGGCCAGGGAGCGACGCCGCCGTCGTGGTGGTCACCCGCGTGGCCGGCGCGCCCACCGTGCTCGTCTGCGAGCCGCTCACCCCCGGATGACCTCGATCGGCAGCGAGCTGTCCGCCCCCAGGTCGGGGGACGACGGCGCGACGCCGGCGGCCACGAGCCGGGAGCCGAGCGCGGCCACCATCGCGCCGTTGTCGGTGCACAGCCGCGGGCTCGGCACACGGAGGACGATCCCGGCCGCCGCGCAGCGCTCCTCGGCGAGCGCCCGCAGCCGGGAGTTGGCCGCCACGCCGCCGCCGAGGACGAGATGGTCGACCCCGTGGTCGCGGCAGGCGCGCACGGCCTTGGCGGTCAGGACGTCGGCGACCGCCTCCTGGAACGACGCCGCGACGTCGGCGACCGGCACGTCCTCCCCTGCCCGCTGCCGCGCCTCGACCCAGCGCGCCACCGCGGTCTTGAGGCCGGAGAAGGAGAAGTCGTAGGGCGCGTCGCGTGGGCCGGTGAGACCGCGCGGGAAACCGATGGCGCGGGGATCGCCCTCGCGGGCGGCGCGGTCGATCGGCGGCCCCCCCGGGAACGGCAGCCCGAGCACGCGGGCGACCTTGTCGAATGCCTCCCCCGCGGCGTCGTCGACCGTCCGGCCGAGCGACTGCACCTCCTGCGCGAGGTCCGGGACGAGCAGCAGCGAGCTGTGCCCGCCGGACACCAGCAGCGCGATCGACGGCTCGGCCAGCGGGCCGTGCTGCAGCTCGTCCACGGCGACGTGCGCGGCGAGGTGGTTGACCCCGTACAGCGGCTTGCCCAGCGCCAGGGCGTACGCCTTGGCCGCGGCGACGCCGACCAGCAGTGCCCCGGTGAGCCCCGGTCCGGAGGTGACGGCGATCGCGTCGACGTCGTCGACGGTCGCGCCGGCGTCGGCCAGGGCGCGGTGCACGGTCGGGACCATCGCCTCCAGATGCGCCCGCGAGGCGATCTCCGGAACGACCCCGCCGAAGCGCTCGTGCTCGGCCATCGAGGTGGCCAGGGCGTCGGCGAGCAGGGTGTGCCCGCGGACCAGCCCGACGCCGGTCTCGTCGCACGAGGTCTCGAACCCGATCACCAGCGGCTGATCAGCCACGTCCGCCTCCCGCCCGGCTCAGCGCCCGCACCCGTTTGCGCTTCATGACGACGGCGTCGGCCCCGCTCGGCTGGTAATAGCCGCGGCGCCGCCCGATCTCGACGAACCCGCGCCGCCGGTAGAGGTGCTGAGCGGTCTCGTTGTCCGCGCGCACCTCGAGCAGGACGACCGGGCTGCGCCTGTCCGCCTCGGCGAGGAGGTCGTCGAGCAGCAGCGAGCCGATCCCCTCGCCCTGCAGCGCCGTGGTGACGCCGAGGGTCGCGACGTGCGCCTCGTCGTCGTAGGCGATGAGCCCGCCGTACCCGACCATCACCGGCGGCCCCTCGACCGGCTCGTCCTCATCGCCACCGACGTCGAACTCGGCGACGACGTAGTAGCGGGTGTCGCCGCGGGAGAGCTCGTCGCGGTACATCGCCTCGGTCCAGGTGTCCGGGGCGAAGAGCTCCTCCTCCAGCCGCATCACGGCCGGCAGGTCGGCGGTCGTCATCGGCCGCAGCGTCACGCTCACGACTGCGACACCGCCTTGATCGCCGTCGGCGGGGTGGCGTCGGGACGGCGCAGGTACAGCGGCACGAGCGGGCCGGCCGACGCCGGGTCGGCCAGCTGTGGTCCGGCCGCGCGCAGCAGCCCCGCCGTCGTCACCCGGGCCTCCCCGACGGCGCGGCCCAGGCGGGCGGCGGCGAAGGTCGGGTCCCCAACCACCGGCTCCGGCAGCTGCACGTCGGCGGGCTTGTCGACCGAGGGTCCGGTGAGCCGGCCGCCGTCGGCGCCGTAGGTGGCCCAGTAGATCTCGCGGCGACGGGCGTCGGTGACGACCGTCCGCTCCCCCGTGCCGATGGCGTCCAGCGAGCAGACCCCGATCACCCGCAGGCCGCGTGCGTCCGCGAGCGCCGCGGCGGTGACCACGCCGACCCGGAGGCCGGTGAAGGGACCGGGCCCGAGTCCGGTGACGACGGCGTCCAGGTCGCCCATCGCCAGGCCGGCGTCCTCGAGGACGCCACGGATGGCGGGCGTCAGCAGCTCGGCGTGCCTCGTCCCCGACGGCACTGCGCGCTCGGCCAGGACCGTCGTCCCCCCGACGGCCGACCACCGCGCCAGGCCGGCCACGAGGACCGGTGTCGCGGTGTCGAGAGCGAGGACGAGCACGTCCGACGACGTTACCGAGCCGCGCCAGGCCCGACTCAGCGGGCGTCCAGTCGCCGTTCCCATCCGGCTCCGTGCGGCACCAGCACAGCACTCCGGACGTCGTCGTCGCGGCGGTCCAGCCGGACCACCAGGTGCTCGTCGGTCAGTCGCTCGACCAGCCCTTCCCCCCACTCCACCACCGTCACCGACTCGTCGGTCGAGGCGTCGAGGTCCAGGTCGTCGACGTCGGCCACCCCGCCGAGCCGGTAGGCGTCGACGTGCACCAGCGGCACCCGTCCACCGCGGTGGACGCGCGAGATGACGAAGGTCGGCGAGGTGACCGGCTCGCGGACGCCGAGCCCGGCACCGATGCCCTGGGTGAGCGCGGTCTTGCCGGCGCCCAGGGGCCCGACGAGGACCACGAGATCCCCGGGAGCGAGCAACTCGGCGAGGGCACGTCCCAGGGCGTGGGTGTCCTCCGGCGTCGGCAGGACGTGCTCGCGCCTCATGCCAGCGCCCCGGCGACCGCGGTCAGGTCCTCGAGCAACCCCGCCCGCGGGGCGCCCCTCGGGCCGAACCGGATGGCCGCCGACGGGTGGTAGGTCGCCCAGACGGCACGGCCGTCCACCTCGTGCGGACGGGCGCGGACCTGCGCGAGGACCGTGCGCGGACCGAGGAACCACTTCGCGGCCGAGAGACCGAGAGCGACCACGACCGGGGGGTCGAGCAGTTCGAGCTGGCGGCGCAGCCAGCCGCTGCAGCGCGCCACCTCGGGCGCCTTGGGGGTGCGGTTGCCCGGCGGCCGGCACTTCACGATGTTGAGGACCGCGGCCTCGCTCCGCGACAGGCCGGCCTCGCCGAGCAGCTGGTCCAGCAGCGCGCCGGACCTCCCGACGAACGGCCGGCCGGTCTCGTCCTCGTTCGCCCCCGGCGCCTCGCCGATCAGCGCGAACCGGGGCCGACCGCCGGACGGCACGTCACCGACGACGACGTGCTGACGGGTCGCCGCGAGCTCGGGGCAGGCGACGCAGGGCCGGTTCACCGCGGCGAGCGTGGCCCAGTCGGGAGCCGCAGCGGCCACGCGGGCGACCTCGTCGGCCAGCTCGTCGGACCTGGCGTCGAGGCGGGGCGGTCGGGGGGCGGCCACCTCCGCACCCTAACCAGGGTCGCCGGACGCTTCCGCCGGCAGCCGGGAGGTGGGACCGTCGGCCCAGGGCCTGTCCCGTTCCGTTCCCGGGAGGACGACGACCATGACGACGGCAGAGCTGGACCTCTACGAGATCGCGTTCCTCGCGGGCGGCGTCGACCGCGTCATCGACACGGCCCTGGTGGCCCTCGTCGAGTCCGGTCGGATCCGCGTGCACGCGCCGGGCGAGCTGGCCGTGGTGGAACCCGGCCGGTCCCATCCCGTCGAGGGCGCCGTCATGGACGCCGTGGGGACGCACGGCCACCGCTCCGTCGACACCATCCGCTGGCGGCTGGCCGACGACGCCCGGCTCTCCGAACCGGGAACGTCGCTGGCGGCCTCGGGGCTGCTCCGGCGCCGGTCCCGCCTGCGCCGCCGGAGGTCGTCGGGGTCGGCATGGTCGCCGACGTCGACGGGGCGGGAGACGCTGCGCCGGCTCGCCGACGACCCCGGGGCCGCCCGCGTCCTCGACGGCGGCCACGCGTTCCAGGTGGCGGCGCTCCAGGTGGCGCTCCGGGGCCGGGAGGCGTTGCCCGACCCGCGGTCGCGCAGCGAGATCTTCGAGCGCCCTCTCCCGCCGCTCCCGCGCAGCTCCGGCATGGACCGGCGCATCCGGGACGCAGGCCTGCACGATCCCGGGCACGCCGCCTTCCGGACGCAGCACGGCGCGATCGGCGGCGCCGCGGCCATCGGGTTCCTCGAGGGTGGCGGCGGCGACGGCGGGGGCTTCTGACCGGGCTCAGTGCGGAGAGGACGCCCCCGCGCCGACCTTGCGGAGCAGCACGCCGAGCGCAGCCGTCACCTCGTCAGGTTTCTCCAGGATCACCATGTGCCCGGCATCCGGGACGACGACGTACTGCGCGTCCGGCAACCGCTGGATGAGCAGCTCGCTGTGCGCCTTCGGGATCATCGTGTCCTTGTCCCCGGTGAGCACCAGGGTGGGGATGGTCCGCATCGGCGCCAGCGATCCGGTCTCGTCCATGCCGGCCAAGGCGGGGTAGAACTCCGCGATCACGTCGACCGGGGTCCCCGCGATCATCGAGTCCACGTAGCGCACCAGCGCCGGGTCCACGTCGGACGACGCGAACGACAGCGCCCGCGTGGCCAGCGAGACCACGTCGGCCGCCACGCGACGGGTCCGCTCGGCGATGGCGGGCCGGCGCCGCATGGTCCACGCCGCGACCGGGAGGACCGCCGCACGCACCCGGGTCAGCAGCTCCGGCAGGCCGAAGTCCAGATCGGCCAGCTGGCCGCTGGACGTGGAGAGCAGGCCGACCGCGACCACCTTCGGGCCGAACAGCTCCGGCCGCAGCGCCGCCAGTCCCATGATCGTCATCCCGCCCATGGAGTGGCCGACGAGGACGACCGGACCGCGCGGCACCCGGGTCTCCAGGACGGTCGCCAGGTCGCTCGCGAGCTGCTCGATCGTCGACCGCTCCGGCTTCCCCCGGCCTGAGGCGCCGTGACCGCGCTGGTCGTAGAAGACCAGCCGCGCATCGGGGCGGTGGCCGTTCTCGGTCGCCAGGGTGGCCGCCAGGGCCCGGCGCTGGAACGTCCACGACGCCATCGACAGGGTGTAGCCGTGCACGAAGACCACGGTCAGGGGGGCGTCGCGGGGTCCGACCTCCTCCACCGCGAGCAGCACGCCGTCGTCGGCCTGGACCAGCGCGGTCCGGTCCGGCGCCCGCGACTCCCCACCCAGCGGGTCGTCCTCCCGCAGCTGAGCGGCCGTCAGCGCCGCCGGCCCGATCTCCTCCGCCCGCACCCGGCGGCCGGCGATGCGGCTCACGGCGACACCGACCGCGGTGCCGGCGGCTGCGAGACCGACGACGGCCCCGACGATCCCTGCGACGTGCCCGCGCGACTGCGGGGCGGGACGCGCCATCAGACGGCTCCGGCCGAGCCGACGTAGCGGCGGGTGAACCGGCCGCCGACGCGGGTGACCAGCTCGTAGTGGATGGTGCCGACGGCGTCGGCCCACTGCTGCGCCGTCGGCTCTCCGCGGTCGCCGGGGCCCCAGAGCACGACCTCGTCCCCGGCCGCGATGGCGTCGTCCCCCACGTCCAGGACGAACTGGTCCATGCAGACGCGGCCGGCGATGCGGCGCTGTGCCCCGGCGGCCAGCACCGGCGCGGAGTTGCCCGCCGCGCGGGGCACACCGTCGGCGTAGCCGACGGGGACGAGCGCGAGGGTCGTCTCCCGGTCCGTCGAGTACTCGTGCCCGTAGGAGACGCCCGCGCCGGCCGGCACCCGCTTGGTCAGCATCACGCGGCCCCGCACGGTCATCGCGGGGCGCAGGCCGTGCGCCGCGGGGTCGGACCCGCCCAGCGGGTCGAGCCCGTACAGCGCGATGCCCGGCCGGACCATGTCGTACCAGGTGCCGGGCAGCGCGACGGTGGCGGCGGAGTTGGCCAGGTGCAGGCGGGCGTCGGTGAGGCCGGCGGCCCGCGCGATCGCGACCGCCTCGTCGAACACCCGCACCTGCGCCCCGATGGTCGGGTGGGTGGGCGCATCGGCGTAGGCCATGTGGCTCCACAGCCCGACGACGCGGACGTGCCCGTCGGCCTGGGCCCGGGCCGCGGCCTCGACCACCGCCGGCCAGTCGGCCATCGTGGCGCCCTCGCGGGAGAGCCCGGTGTCGACGAACAGGTGGAGCGCGGCGGTCCGTCCGGTGGCCTGCGCGGCCGCGATCACCTCGTCGAGGCCCCAGACGGCGTTCACCGACACCTGCACGTCCTGCTCGAGCGCGGGCACGAAGTCGGTGCCCGGGTTGTGCAGCCAGGACAGCACCGGGGCGCGGACGCCGGCGGCACGGAGGGCCAGCGCCTCGTCGAGGACGGTGACGCCGAGCTGGTCGGCCCCACCGGCGAGGACGGCGCGGGCGGCCGGCACGAGGCCGTGCCCGTAGCCGTCGGCCTTGACGACCGCCATGAGCGGCCGGCCGACGTGCTCGCGCAGCACCGCGGTGTTGGCGGCGATCGCGTCGAGGTCCACCACGACCTCGGCGCGGGCGGCTGGGTTCGTCACGCTGCCGAGTCTCCCAGGCGGGGGGCGCCGAGCCCGCGCACCCGGCCGACGGCCTCCGGCAACCGGCGCACGAGGTCGCCGGCGAGCAGGGGCCCGTGCTGCGCGGCGAGCTGGCCGCTGCGGCCGTGCAGGTGGGCGCCCGCGGCAGCGGCCTCTGCCGCCGGCAGGCCGGCGGCCAGCAGCGCGCCGACGATCCCGGACAGCACGTCGCCGGTGCCCGCGGTGGCGAGCCATGGGGTGCCGGTCGCGTTGACGAAGGCCGTTCCGTCGGCATCGGCGACCACCGTGGCCTCGCCCTTGAGGAGCACGACGCAGCCCAGGTCCGCGGCGAGCCGGCGGGCGGCGCCGACGCGGTCCTGGCCCGGCTCGGTGCCAAACCGGGCGAACTCGCGGTCGTGCGGGGTCAGGACGGTCGCGCCCTCGCGTCCGCGGACGAGATCGGGCTCCGCCGCCAGCAGCGTCAGGGCGTCCGCGTCGACCAGGACCGGCAGATCGGTGGCGAGCACCTCGGCCAGGACGCTCCGCGCGTCGTCGCCGGTGCCCATGCCCGGACCCACCACCCAGGACTGCACGCGACCGGCATCCGCCGGGCGGCCGTCGGTGACGACCGCTTCCGGCCACGCGGCCCGGACGCCGTCGGCCGCCGTGCCGGCGTACCGCACGAGGCCCGGCCGGGTGCGCAGCGCGGCACCGGTGCACAGCACGCCCGCGCCGGGATAGGTGGCCGAGCCCGCGACCACGCCGACCACCCCCTGCGAGTACTTGTCGTCGTCCCCCGACGGCGGGGAGAGGCCGGCGGCCACGTCGGCGTCGGTGAGCTGGAAGGCCGTGGCCGACGGGAGGTGCGGGCCGAGGCCGATGTCGACGAGGTGCACCGTCCCGGCGTGCGAACGGCCCTCCCCCACGACCAGGCCGACCTTGACCACGCCGAACGTGACGGTGTGCATGGCCGGGAAGGCGACGCCGTCGACGGCGCCCGTGTCCGCGTCGATGCCGCTGGGCACGTCGACGGCGACGGTGACCGCGGTGCCGTCGGCGGCGGCTGCGGCCAGGTCCGCCGCGTCGCGCCGCAGCCCGCCGCGGCCACCGATGCCGAGGATGCCGTCGAGCACCAGGTCGGCGCGGCTCACCAGCGTCGCCGCGGACCGTCCGTTCCCGGCGACCACGCGTCCGCCGGCCCGCCGCAACGCGGCCAGACCGTCCGGGTGCGCCCGTCCGGGATCGAGCAGCACGGCCGTGACCCGCGCTCCCCGGCCGGCGAGGCGGGCCCCGGCGAGGAGCGCGTCCCCGCCGTTGTTGCCGGTGCCGACGAGCAGCGCCACGCGGCGCCCGTACACCCGGCCGAGCAAGCGCACGCAGACGCTGGCCAGGCCGGCCGCGGCACGCTGCATCAGGGCGCCCGGTGGTGTGGCGGCCAGCAGCGGCTCCTCGGCGGAGCGGACCTCCGCGGCGGTGTGCAGACCGATCACGAGGGTTCCCCGGCCCGCGGCACGCCCTCGGCGACGACCACCGCGGAGGCGATGCCGCCGTCGTGGCTCAGGGAGAGGTGCCACGACGAGACGCCGAGCTGGGCGGCGCGGCCGGCCACCGTGCCCCGCACCTCCAGATGCGGGCGGCCGTGTTCCCCGACCATCACCTCGGCGTCGTGCCAGCGCAGGTCACCCGGCGCCCCGAGCGCCTTGGCCAGCGCCTCCTTGGCCGCGAACCGTGCCGCCAGCGACTCCCCGGTGCGCGGGTGCCCCGACGGCGTCCGCTGCTCAGCCGCGGTGAACAGCCGGTCGCGCAGACCCGGCGTGCGCGTCAGCGACTCCGCGAACCGCTCCACCGGCACGACGTCGATCCCGACCCCGATGATCACAGACGTGAGTCTGCCGCGTCAGCGGCGAAGGTGCTGGAACGGCCATCCTTCAGGGGCCCGCGCCGAGCTTGCGAGGCGTGGGGGGAGGGTGGTCCTTTATTCGACGGTGACCGACTTGGCGAGGTTGCGCGGCTGGTCGACGTCGTACCCGCGGGTGTCGGCGATCTCGCAGGCCAGCACCTGCAGCGGCACCGTGGTCACGACGGGCGCGAGCAGGGTCGGCGTCCGCGGCACGCGGATGATGTGGTCGGCGTAGGGGACGACGTCCTCGTCGCCCTCCTCGGCGATCACGATCGTGCGCGCACCCCGGGCCCGGACCTCCTGGATGTTGGAGACCACCTTGCCGTGCACGGACTCGCGGCTGCGCGGCGAGGGCACCACCACGACGACGGGCGTGCCCTGGTCGATGACCGCGATGGGGCCGTGCTTGAGCTCCCCGGCGGCGAACCCCTCGGCGTGGATGTAGGCGAGCTCCTTGAGCTTGAGGGCGCCTTCGAGTGCGACCGGGTACCCGACGTGGCGGCCCAGGAAGAGGATCGTGTTCGCGTCGGCCAGCGACCGGCCCAGCGCCCGCACCTCGTCCATGCCGGTGAGCACCTGGGCGACGGCCTCGGGGAGGCGGCGCAGGTCGTCGACGATCGCGGCGACCTCGTCCTCGTACTTCATGCCCCGCACCTGGGCCAGGAAGAGCCCGACCAGGTAGCAGGCGACGATCTGGCTGAGGAACGCCTTGGTGGAGGCGACGGCGATCTCCGGCCCGGCGTGGGTGTACAGCACGGCGTCGGACTCGCGCGGGATGGTGGACCCGTTGGCGTTGCAGATGGCCAGCACGCGGGCCTTCTGCTCCTTGGCGTGACGCAGCGCCATCAGCGTGTCCATCGTCTCGCCGGACTGGCTGATGACGATGACCAGGGTCGACCGGTCGAGCACCGGGTCGCGGTAGCGGAACTCGCTCGCGACCTCGACCTCGACGGGGATGCGGGTCCAGTGCTCGATGGCGTACTTGGCGATCAGCCCGGCGTGGTAGGAGGTGCCGCAGGAGACCACGAAGATCTTGTCGATGTCGCGCAGTTCCTGATCGGAGAGGCGGACCTCGTCCAGGATCAGGTCGCCGCTCTCGCCGAGCCGGCCGAGCAGGGTGTCGGCGATGGCCTGCGGCTGTTCGGCGATCTCCTTGAGCATGAACCAGTCGTAGCCGCCCTTCTCCGCGGCGGCGGCGTCCCAGTCGACCGTGTAGGCGGTCGGCTCCACCGGCGCGCCGAAGAAGTCGGTGACGGTGACCCCGCGGGTGCGGTCGATCTCGACGACCTGGTCCTGCCCCAGCTCGAGGGCGTTCCGGGTGTGACCGATGAACGCGGCGACGTCGGAGCCGAGGAAGTACTCCCCCTCGCCGACGCCCACCACCAGCGGGCTGCTGCGCCGGGAGGCGACCAGCGTGTCCGGCTCGGAGACGCAGGTCGCGACCAGCGTGAAGGCGCCCTCGAGGCGCCGGGACACCGTGCGGAGGGCCTCGGCGAGACGGCCCGGGCCCGCGGGGGTGCGCGCGTACTCGGCGGCGAGGAGGTGGGCGGCGACCTCGGTGTCGGTGTCGGAGGCGAACTCGACGCCGTCCCTCTCGCACTCGGCCCGCAGCGTGGCGAAGTTCTCGATGATGCCGTTGTGGATCACGGCCACCGAGCCGTCGGCCGAGAGGTGCGGGTGGGCGTTGCGGTCGGTCGGCCCGCCGTGGGTGGCCCACCGCGTGTGGCCGATGGCGACGGTGGCGGCCGGCAGCGGATGCTCGGCCAGCACCTTCTCCAGGTTCGCCAGCTTCCCGGCCTTCTTCGCCGAGGTCAGCTCGCCGTCGGCGACGACCGCGATCCCCGCGGAGTCGTAGCCCCGGTACTCGAGCCGCCGCAGACCTTCCAGGACCACGTCCCGGGCGTCCTGCGGACCGACGTATCCCACAATGCCGCACATTTGGCCCAGGGTACCGGCGGAGGCGGACCATTCCGTCCGACTGGCCCGTCAGGAGGGGAGGATCGGCCCACCCGTCGTCGCCCGCACCAGCGGCCACACGGGACTACCCGACGGCGGCGACGACCTCCGCCAGCCTCGCGGCGACCTCGTCGGCCTGCTCCTGGCTCGGCGCCTCGACCATGACCCGCACGAGCTGCTCGGTGCCCGAGGGGCGCAGCAGCACCCTGCCGGTCTCCCCGAGCTCCTCCTCGACGGCGTTGACCGCCTCGGCGACGGCTTCGCTCTCCGACACCGCGATCCGGTCGGCGACCGGGACGTTGACCAGCGTCTGCGGCAACCGGCGGACCACCGACGCCAGCTCGGCGAGGGAGTCGCCCGTCGCCCGCATGCGGGACAGCAGGGCGAGCCCCGTGAGGACGCCGTCGCCGGTGGTGGCGTGGTCGAGGAAGACGAGGTGGCCGCTCTGCTCGCCGCCCAGGCTCAGCCCGCGCTCCCGGAGCGCCTCCAGCACGTAGCGGTCGCCGACCGCGGTCGTCTGCACCGCGATGCCGGCGTCACGCATGGTGTGGTGGAAGCCGAGGTTGCTCATGACGGTCGCGACGACCGTCTCGTTCTTGAGCGCGCCGCGCTCGTGCAGCGCCAGAGCGCAGATCGCGAGGATGGCGTCGCCGTCGACGACGTCACCCTCGGCGGTCACGGCCAGGCACCGGTCGGCATCGCCGTCGTGGGCGATCCCCAGGTGGGCGCCCTGCTCGCGCACCGCCTCGATGAGCGGTCCCAGGTGCGTGGAGCCGATGCCGTCGTTGATGTTCCAGCCGTCGGGGTCGCAGCCGATGGCGTGCACGGTCGCACCGGCACGGCGGTAGACGTCTGGCGCGGTGGCGGCGGCCGCCCCGTGGGCGCAGTCGACCACCACGCGCAGGCCGTCGAGCGGCTGGTCCACCGTCGACAGCACGTGCCGGGCGTAGCGCTCGCCGGCGTCGTCCAGGACGCGGATGCGGCCGATCGCGGCACCCGTGGGCCGGTGGCCGTCGGAGGTGCCGGTGAGGACGGTCCGCTCGATGGCCGCCTCGAGCGCGTCGGGCAGCTTGTGGCCACCCCGGCTGAAGAGCTTGATGCCGTTGTCCGGCATCGGGTTGTGGCTGGCCGAGATCATGATGCCGAGGTCGGCGTCGCTCTCCGCGGTCAGGTAGGCGAGCGCGGGGGTGGGCACCACGCCGGCCAGGAGCACCTCGGCGCCCGCGCTGGTGAGCCCGGCGACGACCGCGGCCTCGAGCATCTCCCCGCTCGCACGGGGGTCGCGCGCGACGACCGCGACGGGACGCGAGGTCCCGTCGCGGTCGGCGAGCACTCCGGCAGCAGCACGTGCCACCGAGAGGGACAGCTCCGGCGTGAGGTCGGCGTTGGCCAGACCTCGTACGCCATCGGTCCCGAACAGCCTGCCCCCCATGAGCGGCGCAGCCGTGCGGGTCAGCGCTTGGAGTACTGAGGCGCCTTGCGCGCCTTCTTGAGGCCGTACTTCTTGCGCTCGATGACCCGGGGGTCACGGGTGAGGAAGCCGGCCTTCTTCAGGGCCGGACGGTCGTCGGGCTCGACCTCGATGAGGGCCCGGGCGATCGCCAGGCGCAGCGCGCCGGCCTGACCCGAGACGCCGCCACCGTGGAGCAGGCCCACGACGTCGTACTGCTCGCCCTTCTCCAGGATCACGAACGGCTCACGGATGAGCTGCTGGTGGACCTTGTTGGGGAAGTACTCCTCGATGGTCCGACCGTTCAGCGTGAACTGGCCGGTGCCGGGGAGGAGACGCACCCGGACGATGGCCTCCTTGCGGCGGCCGACTGTCTGGATGGGACGCCCGTCGGCGTCGGTGATCGTCGCTGCGCTGGTCACTGGGCCACCTGCTTGATCTCGAAGGTCTGGGGCTGCTGCGCAGCGTGGGGGTGCTCCGGGCCGGCGTAGACCTTGAGCTTGGAGAGCATCTGCCGACCGAGGGTGTTGTGCGGCAGCATGCCCTTGATCGCGCGCTCGACGACGCGGTCGGGGTGGGTGCGCAGCTGGTCGCCGACGTTGGTGGTCTTCAGACCACCCGGGTGACCGGAGTGCCGGTAGGCGACCTTGTCGTCCCGCTTGTGACCGGTCAGCGCGACCTTGCCGGCGTTGACGATGACGACGAAGTCACCGACGTCCAGGTGCGGGGCGTACTGCGGCTTGTGCTTGCCACGGAGCAGGATCGCGGTCTGGCTGGCGAGTCGACCGAGCACCACGTCGGTGGCGTCGATGACATGCCAGGCCCGGGCGATCTCGCCGGGCTTGGGTGAGTACGTGCGCACGGCGCTCGTGTCCTCCGTCGTCGTCGGGGTGGCTGGTGGAATCGCCTCACCGAGTACGGGAGACGGTGCGGACACGCGGGCACCAGCCGGCTTGCGCGCGCCAACCGAGCACGATACCAGCCGACGCACGCCGTCCCGGACGACGGCTAGATGATCTCCCGCACGCGGCCGGTCTCGACGTCGTAGACGGTGCCGCGCACCTCGTGGGAGAGCAGGTAGGGGCTCTCCCGGATCAGCCGCATCGACTCACGGACGTCGTCGTCCACGTCGGTGAACGTGCGCGCGGCCCACGGCGGACGGCGACCCGTGGCCCGCTCGACCGTGTCCGCGAAGGAGACGTCGTCCGTGGTCTGCAGGCCGCACTGGGTGTGGTGGACCAGGACGATCTCCCGGGTGCCGAGCGCGTGCTGGCTGAGGGTCAGCGAGCGGATGACGTCCTCGGTGATGACGCCGCCGGCATTGCGGATGACGTGTGCGTCGCCGACCTCGAGGCCCAGCACGCCGAACAGCGGGATGCGGGAGTCCATGCACGCCACGATCGCGACCTTGCGGGCGGGACGCACCGGCTTGCTGCCGGGGAAGCGCGCGGCCCACTGCTCGTTCGCGGTCAGCATCCGGTCGATCTCAGCCACGCATCCTCCTCACCCATGACGGTCGCGAGGACCTTAACCGGCAGCGCCGTGCCCGGCCCGCCGCCCATCGGCCAGGATGGAGGCGTGCGCACGGTCGAGGAACACCAGGCGGTGGTGGATGCGCTGCTGCGCGCCCTGCCGGAGGAGATGGTCCCGCTGGCCGCCGCCCACGGCCGCGTCCTGGCGCGGGACGTCGCCGCGACGGTCGCCCTCCCCGGCTTCGACAACTCCGCCATGGACGGGTACGCCGCGCGGTGGGAGGAGGTCTCGCGGACGCCCGTGAGGCTGCCGGTCGCCGACGACATCCCGGCCGGGCGCACGGACGTCGTCCCCCTGGCCCCGGGGACCGTCCAGCGGATCATGACCGGCGCCCCGCTCCCCGCCGGCGCGGATGTCGTCGTTCCCGTCGAGCTCACCGACGGCGCCACGGACGTCGTGGAGATCAGCAACTGCCCGGCCCGGGGGACGCACCTGCGCGCGGCGGGCGAGGACATCGCCGAGGGCGCCGTCGCGCTGGAGGCGGGCAGCCCGCTGGGCGCGGCCCAGCTGGGCCTGGCGGCCGCGGTGGGGGTCACCGAGCTGCCGGTGCGCCGGAAGCCGCGGGTGCTGGTCCTGTCGACCGGCAGCGAGCTGGTGGCACCGGGGCAGCCGCTGCTCCCCGGCCAGATCTACGAGTCGAACAGCCGGCTGCTCGTGGCCGCGGTCGAGGACGCCGGCGGCGAGGCCCGGCAGCTGCACTTCGTCCCCGACGACGTCGGGCAGTTCCTCGGCACGGTGCGCAGCGAGGTCGCCACGGCCGACCTGCTCATCACCAGCGGCGGGGTGAGCGCCGGCGCGTACGAGGTGGTGAAGGACGCCTTCCGGGAGCTGGGCACCGTGGAGTTCGCCAAGGTGTCGATGCAGCCCGGCGGGCCCCAGGGCGCGGGCACGGTGGACGGCGTCCCGGTGGTGACGCTGCCGGGCAACCCGGTCAGCGCGTTCGTGTCCTTCGAGGTGTTCGTCCGCCCGGCCCTGCGTCGGGCCATGGGCTACACCCATCCCGGCCGCCTGCACGTCCCGGCCCGGCTCACCGGACCGCTGCGCTCCCCCGCCGGCCGCCGTCAGTTCCTCCGCGGCCGGTTCGACGGGGGGCAGGTCTCGCAGGTCGGTGGCCCGGGCTCGCACCTCGTGGCACACCTGGCCCGCGCCAACTGCCTGGTCGTCGTCCCCGAGGACGTCACCGAACTGCCCGCCGGCGCCGAGGTCGACGTCGTGCTGATCGAAGGAGCTCTGCAATGACCGAGCCGCGGCTGACGCACGTGGACGAGACCGGCGCCGCGCGGATGGTCGACGTCAGCGCCAAGGCGGTGACCGCCCGCGAGGCCACTGCGGCAGGTCGGGTGCTGGTCAGCCCCGAGGTGATCGACCTGCTGCGCGGCCGCGGCGTCCCGAAGGGCGACGCCGTCGCCGTCGCCCGCATCGCGGGGATCGCCGGCGCCAAGCGGACCCCGGACCTCGTGCCGCTGTGCCACCCGATCGCACTGCACGGCGTCACCGTCGACATCGACGTCACCGACGACGGCGTGGACATCACCGCGACCGCCCGCACCGCCGACCGGACCGGGGTGGAGATGGAGGCGCTCACCTCCGTGGCCGTCGCCGGGCTCACCATGATCGACATGGTGAAGGCGGTCGACCCGCGCGCGTCGATCACCGACGTCCGCCTGCTGCGCAAGTCCGGCGGCAAGAGCGGGGAGTGGACGCGGTGAGCGAGCTCCCCGCGGATGCGCGGGCGGTCGTCCTGACCGCGTCCAACCGCGCGCACGCCGGCGTCTACGAGGACCGCAGCGGTCAGGCCCTCGCGGCGGGGCTGACCGCGCTCGGCTTCGCCGTCGAGGGACCGCACGTGCGCCCCGACGACGTCGACGAACTGGAGGCGGTCCTCCGCGACGCCGTCGACCTCGGCGTCGACGTGGTCGTCACCACGGGCGGCACAGGCCTGTCGCCGACCGACGTCACCCCGGAGGCCACCCGCCGCGTGCTGGAGCGCGAGGCGCCGGGCATCGCCGAGGCGGTCCGCCGGTACGGAGCGGAGAACGGTGTCCCGACGGCAGTGCTCTCCCGCGGCCTGGCGGGCACGGCCGGGCGCACGCTGATCGTCAACCTGCCCGGCTCGACCGGCGGCGTGAAGGACGGACTGGCGGTGCTCGGCCCGCTGCTCCCCCACGTGGTCAGCCAGCTCCGCGGCGGCGACCACCGATGATCGGACGCCTCGAGAAGACGGTGCTCGACTGCCCGGACCCGCGGGCGCTGGCGAGGTTCTACGGCGAGATCCTCGGTATGCGCGTGAACGAATACACCGACGGCGAATGGGTCGTCATCGGCCGCGAGCCCGGACTCCGCGAGCTGGCGTTCCAGCGCGCCGAGGACTACCGGGCACCCCGGTGGCCCGACCCCGAGCATCCGCAGCACGAGCACCTCGATATCCGGGTCGTCGACGTCGAGGCCGCCGAGACCGCGATCCTCGCGCTGGGTGCCCGGCTCCTGCAGGGCGAGACGGGCACCGGTTTCCGGGTGTACGCCGACCCCGCCGGGCACCCCTTCTGCCTCGTCTACTGAGGGGTCAGTCCGGCAGGACGACCCGCCCGGTGTGCGTGTAGACGTTGCAGCCGTCGCCCCGCAGGAACCCGACCAGCGTGATGCCCACCTCGCGCGCCAGCTCGACCGCGAGTGACGACGGCGCGGAGACCGCCGCGAGCACCGGGATACCGGCCATCGCCGCCTTCTGGGTCAGCTCGAAGCTGGCCCGGCCGCTCACCATCAGGACGTGACCGGCCAGCGGCAGCCGGCCCTCGCGGACGGCGTCACCGATCACCTTGTCGACGGCGTTGTGCCGGCCGACGTCCTCGCGCAGCGCACCCAGCTCCCCGGTGGCGGTGAACAGACCGGCGGCGTGCAGACCGCCGGTCTTCTCGAACACCTGCTGCTCGGCGCGCAACGCGTCAGGGAGCGCCAGGAGCACCTCCAAGGGCAGCCGCACCTCGTCCGCGGTCACGTCGAAGGTCGTCTTCGTGCGGATCGCGTCGATGCTCGCCTTGCCGCAGACCCCGCAGGAGCTGGACGTGTAGAAGTTCCGCTCGAGCCCGAAGTCCGGGATGGGCACACCGGCCGCGAGGTCGACGTCCACCACGTTGTAGGTGTTGCGCCCGTCGGCGTCCACGGAGTCGCAGTAGCGCAGGCCGGCGACGTCGTCGTGCCCGGCGATGACCCCCTCGGTGGCGAGGAACCCGTGGACGAGGTCGAAGTCGTCCCCCGGCGTCCGCATCGTCACGGCCAGGGGTTTCCCGGCGAGCCGGATCTCCAGCGGCTCCTCGGCCGCCACCGTGTCCGGGCGGGTGGTGTGCTGCGATCCGCGGATGCGCAACACCGGCGTCCGGCTGGTGACTCGTCCCACGGGGAGGACGGTACCCACGTCGCGGCTCTACGGTGACGCCATGGACACCCCGCCCCCGTTCACCGCGGTGGTGCTGGCCGGAGGCAGGGCCGCGCGGCTCGGCGGCCAGGCCAAGCCCCAGCTGCTGGTGGGCGGGCGCCCGATCCTCGCGGCGGTCCTGGGCGCGGTCGCGGGCGCCGAGCGCCGGATCGTGGTGGGCCCGCCGCAGCCGACGCCCGCCGACGTGCTGCTGGTGCGGGAGCAGCCGCCCGGAGGGGGCCCCGTGGCCGCCATCCGCGCCGGCCTCGCCGAGGTGGCCACGGGCGTCGTGGTCGTCGTCGCCGGAGACCTGCCCTTCCTGACCGCGGCCGTGGTGGACGGGCTGCTGGACCGGCTCACGGGCGGCGGCGTCATGGCCGTCGACGACACCGGTCGCGACCAGTACCTGCTGGGCGCCTGGCGCACCGAGGCGCTTCGGACGGCGGTGGCGACCGCCCGGGGGCCCATGCCGCTGCGGCGGGTCCTCGCGCCGATCGCTGCGCACCGGTGGCGGCCCGAGGTCGCCCCGGGTGACCCGCCGCCCTGGCTGGACTGCGACACCCCGGCCGACCTCGCGCGGGCCCGGGCGATCGCCGACGGACACCTGACGCCGGGGCCACCGTCGGCACCCCCGCCGCCGGCACCCCCACCGCCGGCACCCCCACCGCCGGCACCCCCACCCCCGCTGGAGCGGCCCAGCCTCGTCCCGCGCTTCCAGGCCCCCCACGAGCCCGGCTGAACGGTTACGTTCCGACCGGAACCGCCCGAGGAGGACCGATGCGCATCCGCCACGGCGTCGCCGTCCTGGCGGTCGCGCTGCTCCTGGCTGCCTGCTCCCAGGAGGTGCAGGGCGTGGCCAGTCCGGGCGCGTCCTCCCCGCCGCCCTCCTCCGGTTCTCCCGCCCCGCCACCGCAGTCCCCGCCGGAGCCGGGCGGATCCGAACCGGGCGGATCGGAACCGGGCGGATCGGAACCGGACACCGGTGACAGGTCCGGCCCGGCCACCCCCGGTGCGGACGACGACGGCGACGGGCCACGGGTCAGCGGGATCAACTTCCGGAGCGACGACTCGTCGGCCCGGCTGACGGTGAACCTCTCCGGGAGCGGCGTGCCCGAGTGGACCGTGGCGTACTCCGAGGCGACCGGACCGGACGGCGAGCCCATCGACATCGCCGGCGACGCGTTCCTCCGCGTCCGGGTCCGCAGCGACGTCGGCGGCGGCAGCCAGGGGTCGTCCCGGCTCTCGATCTCCCCCGGCCCGGTGGCCGAGGCGCGGACGACCGGTGCCGCCGACGGGTACGAGGAGGTGCTCATCGGCATGCGCGGCGGCGAGCGGCCCTTCACCGTGGACGTGCTCACCGATCCCGGGCGGCTGGTCATCGACGTCACCAACTGAACCGGCCGGGCCGTGTGCCAGGTCGCTCCGGAGGGGTACGGCGGTCAGCATGCGCATCGTTCTCGCCGGTGCCCACGGGCAGATCGCCCGTCGGCTCGGCCGCCTCCTGTCCGCCCGGGGCGACACCGTCGTCGGCATCGTCCGCAACCCCGACCACGAGTCGGACGTCCGGGCCGACGGGATGGAGCCCGCCGTCCTCGACCTGGAGTCGGCATCGGTCGACGACGTCGCGTCGGCGCTCACCGGCGCGGACGCGGTGGTCTTCGCGGCCGGGGCCGGACCGGGCAGCGGCGCCGCCCGCAAGGACACCGTGGACCGGGGCGCCGCCGTCCTGCTCGCCGACGCCGCCGAGCAGGCAGGCGTGCGGCACTACCTCCTGGTGTCCTCGATGGGCGTCGACGCGGTGGCCGACGGCGGCCGGCCCGACGGTCTGGACGACGTCTTCGTGGTCTACCTGCAGGCCAAGCTGGCGGCGGAGCGCGACGTCCTCTCCCGGTCCGGCCTCCGGACGACGGTGCTGCGGCCGGGCGGACTCACCGACGATCCGGGCACCGGCCGGGTGACCCTTCAGCCGTCGGTGGACCGGGGCAGCGTGCCGCGTGACGACGTTGCCGCGGTGCTCGTCGCCCTGCTGGACGGCAACCGGGACGGGAACCTGGACGACGTCGTCCTCGAGCTGGTCAGCGGGCCCACGCCGATCGACGAGGCGGTCAGCGCCCTCGGCTGAGCGCGGGCGTCGGCGCTGGCCATCCTCGACTCGCAGCTGGACCGGCTGTTCGGCTCGCCTACGCCGGGGACGCGTCCCGGCGGGCTCGCGTGACGAGCGCGCGGGCGGCGAGTTCGTCGTCCACCGGGTAGTCGACCCGCACCAGCGTCAGCCCGCCGGCGGGGACGACGGGCACGTCGCTGGACCGCTCGGTCCGGGACAGCAGGGCGGCCGGCCACTCCGGCGGCCGGCGCCCCTCCCCCACGGCGGTCAGCGCCCCGACGAGGCTGCGCACCATGGAATGGCAGAACGCGTCGGCGGAGGCGTACACCGTGACCAGGCCGCCGTCCCGGGCGACGTCGAGAGCCAGCAGCGTGCGGATCGTGGTGGCGCCCTCACGACGCCGGCAGAAGGCGGCGAAGTCGTGCTCGCCGAGCAGCAACCCGGCAGCCTCCGCCATCGCTCCGGCGTCCACCGGTCGCGGCCAGCCGACGGTGTCGGCCCGGCGCAGTGGCGGCGGCCCGGCGGGGTCGTCGGTCAGCCGGTAGACGTAGTGCCGGCCGAGCGCGCTGAACCGGGCGTCGAAGTCGGGGGGCGCCTCGGCGACGGACGGCACGGCGATGTCCGGGGACAGCACCCCGCGCAGCCGGCGCACCAGCCGCGGCCCGTGCTCGTCCCAGACCCCCTGCGGGAGGTCGCAGTGGGCGACCTGGCCGGTGGCGTGCACCCCGGCATCGGTCCGGCCGGCGACGGTCAGGTCGACGGGGACGCGCAGCACCATCGACAGTGCCTGCTCGAGGTCGCCCTGGACGGTCCGCTGGCCGGGCTGGCGCGCCCAGCCGTGCAGCGCGGTGCCGTCGTAGGCCACGTCGAGACGGACGCGGACGAGCCCGCTCCCCCCAGGGGGAACGGGCTCGTCCGGGTGCTGCACGGTGCAGGCCTCGGCACCGGTAGGCAGAGCGCTCAGGGTCTTACGTGGGGTCGGGCGCGGCGTCGCCGCCCTGGTACTGCTGGCTGGCGGTCGCTGCGTCGCCCAGTTCCGCGGCCTCGATCTCGGCGGCCGCGGCGTTGGCCACCTCGGGCGACAGGGACGGGTCGTCGACCACGGCGATGTTCTGCCGGGTCGGCTGAGGCGTCACGGCTCCGTCGTCCTGGTGCTCGTCGTCGGGGTTGTAGAGATCGGTGACGATCTCCTGCGCCTCGTCGCTGACGCTGCCGTCGGTGACGGCCGGGGACGTGTCGCCGCCCGGACCGGTCGTCTCACCCTCGAACGTGGCCCCCTGGTCGCCGCCACCGGCGGAGACGCCGGCAGCGCCCGCGCCCGCGACGCCCTCGGGCGAGCTCATCGCGCGTCCGTGCCCTCGGCGTCGGCGTCGGCGTCGGCGGCCGGAGCCTCGACGTCCTCGGCAGCAGCCTCCTCGGCCACGTCGTCGGCGGCCACGTCCTCGGCGACGGTGTCCTCGGCGACGGTGTCCTCGGCCGTCTCCACGGCGTCGGCGGTGACCTCACCGGAAGCAGCGGAGGCGCCGGCACCGGAGGCGAACTGCGTGCCCCGGGCGCGCTCGGCCTCGCCGACGGCCTGCTGGCCGACGGTCAGGGCCTCGACCAGCTCGATGACCGCCATCGGGGCGTTGTCGCCCTTGCGGGGACCCACCTTGGTGATCCGGGTGTAGCCACCAGGACGGTTCTCGTAGCGAGGACCGATCTCGGCGAAGAGGGTGTGGACGACGTCCTTGTCGCGGATCGTCGTCATGACCTGACGGCGGGCGTGCAGGTCACCGCGCTTGGCGAAGGTCACCAGCTTCTCGGCCAGGGGACGCAGGCGCTTCGCCTTCGTCTCGGTCGTCGTGATCCGCCCGTGCTCGAACAGCGAGGTGGCCAGGTTGGCCAGCATCAGCCGCTCGTGCGCGGGGGACCCGCCGAGCCGGGGGCCCTTGGTGGGGGTGGGCATGTCGGTCCTTCCTCAAGCGGCCGGAGGGAGTGCCGGCTGCGTCCGTGGTGGTGCTGTCGTCCGTGGTGGTGCTGTCGTCCGTGGTGCGGTGGTGCTCGCGGTCAGTCTCGCCGCCCGCGGGGCGGCGCCGGACGGCGGGTTCCCCCGCCGTCCGGCGCGCGGCCTCAGAGCTGCTCGGTCTCCTGGAAGGAGGCGTCGGTGTACTCGACGTCGGCGTACTCGGGCGAACCCTGGTACGCGTCGGTCTCGTAGCCCTCGTCGTAGCTCTCGATCGAGGTGGGGATGAACCCGGGCGGGCTGTCCTTGAGCGCGAGACCCATGGCCGCCAGCTTCATCTTGACCTCGTCGATCGACTTGGCCCCGAAGTTCCGGATGTCGAGCAGGTCGGCCTCGGAGCGGGTCACGAGCTCACCGACGGTGTGCACGCCCTCGCGCTTGAGGCAGTTGTAGGACCGGACGGTGAGGTCCATGTCCTCGATCGGCATCGAGAAGTTCGCGATGTCGGCGGCCTCGGCCGGGCTGGGCCCGACCTCGATGCCCTCGGCGTCGACGTTCAGCTCGCGCAGCAGGCCGAACAGCTCGACCAGGGTCGACCCGGCGGACGCGATGGCGTCGCGCGGGGCGATCGAGGGCTTGGTCTCGACGTCGACGACCAGACGGTCGAAGTCGGTCCGCTGCTCGACGCGGGTCGCCTCGACGGCGTAGGTGACCTTGAGGACCGGGGAGTAGATCGAGTCGACGGGGATGCGACCGATCTCCTGGCCGGGCTGCTTGTTCTGCGGCGCCGGCACGTAGCCACGGCCCCGCTCGACGACCAGCTCGATCTCGAGACGGCCCTTGCCGTTCAGGGTGGCGATGTGCAGCTCGGGGTTGTGCACCTCGACGCCGGCCGGGGGCGCGATGTCCGCGGCGGTGACCTCACCGGGGCCCTGCTTGCGCAGGTACATGGTCACCGGCTCGTCGGAGTCGGAGCTGACGACCAGACCCTTGAGGTTCAGGATGATCTCGGTGACGTCCTCCTTGACGCCCGGCACGGTGGTGAACTCGTGCAGGGTGCCCTCGATCCGGATGCTGGTGACAGCAGCGCCGGGGATCGAGGAGAGGAGCGTGCGGCGCAGGGAGTTGCCGAGGGTGTAGCCGAAACCGGGCTCGAGGGGCTCGATGACGAATCGCGAACGCGACTCGGTGATCGTCTCCTCGGTGAGGGTCGGGCGCTGTGCGATGAGCATGGTGGTTCTCCTTCTGGTCCTCCGGCACCCGCCATATGACGCCGTGAGGGGGTGGTGCCGGCGGGGCGGACATCTGTCCGCCCGCCCCGCCGTCCTGCAGTTCGTGGCCCCTGCCGGTCCCACCGCGAGCCTGCGAGCGGTGGGGGCAGGGGGTCCTGCTGTTACTTCGAGTAGAGCTCCACGATCAGCTGCTCTTGGACCGGGGTGTCGATCACCTGGCGGGCCGGGATGCCGTGCACGAGCACGCGCAGCTGGCTGCTTACGACCTCGAGCCACGGCGGGGTGGGACGCTCGCCGGCCCGGGCCTGGGCGATCTCGAACGGCAGCATCGTGCGCGACTTCTCGGCCACCTCGATGATGTCGTTCTCGCTCACGCGGTACGAGGGGATGTCGACCTTGCGGCCGTTCACCCGGATGTGGCCGTGGCGCACCAGCTGGCGCGCCATGTCCCGGGACTCGGCGAAACCGGCCCGGTAGACCACGTTGTCGAGGCGCGACTCCAGGATCTGGAGGAGGACCTCACCGGTCTTACCGGTCTTGCGGTTGGCCTCTTCGTAGTAACCGCGGAACTGCTTCTCCAGGACGCCGTAGATGCGGCGGGCCTTCTGCTTCTCGCGAAGCTGGAGCAGGTACTCGCTGTCCTTGGTGCGGCCACGGCCGTGCTCGCCCGGCGGGTACGGCCGGATCTCGATCGGGCACTTCGGGGACTCGCACTTGCTGCCCTTGAGGAACAGCTTCATCTTCTCGCGCCGGCAGAGGCGGCAGTCGGCTCCGGTATAGCGGGCCACGTCAAATACTCCTGTTTCGTCTCGTCAAGGAGCCGGTCAGACCCGGCGGCGCTTCTTGGGGCGGCAGCCGTTGTGCGGCTGCGGCGTCACGTCCTGGATCTGCCCGACCTCGAGGCCCGTGGCCTGCAGGGAGCGGATGGCGGTCTCGCGACCGGAGCCCGGGCCCTTCACGAAGACGTCGACCTTGCGCATGCCGTGCTCCTGCGCCTTGCGCGCGGCGTTCTCGGCAGCCATCTGCGCCGCGAACGGCGTGGACTTGCGCGAGCCCTTGAAGCCGACGTGGCCGGCGGAGGCCCAGCTGATCACGTTGCCGTTCGGGTCGGTGATCGACACGATCGTGTTGTTGAACGTGCTCTTGATGTGCGCGGCGCCGTGGGCGACGTTCTTCTTCTCCTTGCGGCGGACCTTCTTGGCACCAGCCGCGGTGCGAGCCCTGGGAGGCATGTCTCTCCGGATCCTTGATCGTTCAGTGGCCTGGTGTGGTGAGCGTGAGCTCGTGGCGCGGTGTCGCTCCCGCCCTCACGGGTAGCTGCGACGGCGCGCCGGTCGTGCTGAGATCAGCGCGCCTTCTTCTTGCCCGCGATCGTCTTGCGCGGGCCCTTGCTCGAGCGCGCGTTGGTCTTGGTGCGCTGCCCGCGGACCGGGAGGCCACGGCGGTGCCGCAGCCCCTGGTAGCTGCCGATCTCCACCTTGCGGCGGATGTCGGCGGCGACGTCGCGGCGCAGGTCACCCTCGACGCGGAAGTGCTCGTCGATGTAGTCACGCAGCTTCAGCAGGTCCTCGTCAGTGAGGTCCTTGGCGCGCAGGTCGGGGCTGACGCCCGTCGCGGCCAGGGTCTCCTTGGCGTGGGTCTTGCCGATGCCATAGATGTAGGTGAGCGCGATCTCCATCCGCTTCTCGCGGGGCAGGTCGACGCCGGCCAGTCGTGCCATGTTCTGGGTGCTCCCTGTTCGTTCGACTCAGCCCTGGCGCTGCTTGTGCCGGGCGTTGTCGCAGATGACCATGACCCGGCCGTGCCGGCGGATCACCTTGCACTTGTCGCAGATCTTCTTCACCGACGGCTGGACCTTCACCGGTGCCGCCCCTCATTCCTCGATCGTGTGCCGGCCGCCACCTGCCTGGGCTCCCCAGGGGCGCGGGCCGAGCGGTTACTTGTAGCGGTAGACGATGCGACCGCGGGTCAGGTCGTAGGGCGAGAGCTCCACGACCACGCGGTCCTCGGGCAGGATGCGGATGTAGTGCTGGCGCATCTTGCCGCTGATGTGGGCGAGCACCCGGTGCCCGTTCTGCAGCTCGACCCGGAACATCGCATTGGGCAGCGGCTCGACGACGCGACCCTCGACCTCGATGGCCCCGTCCTTCTTCGCCATTCCCTACACGCGCTCCTCGACTCGGTGGTCCATGTCCCGGCGCACCCAGGGCGGAACCCCGTCGGATGCGCTCGGTGATTGCAGAACAGGTGGTGCAGACGTTCTCGCGAGGGCGTTCCGGGTCATGCGGCCACAGCAGGACGGCGGAACGGCGCGAACGCCATCGGCCACTGTACCTTGACGCCCCACGCGTCACCAACCCGCCCTCGGGTGACGGCGATCATGGCCGGCGTGCGGACGCCGTCAGGTCCGGGGCGCGACGCCGAACGGTGCGAGCCCGGCGACGCCGCCGTCCGGCGCGGTCAGCACCCACGGGCCCTCGGGGGTGATCGCGACCGTGTGCTCGAAGTGAGCAGCCCGCGATCCGTCCTTCGTGATGACGGTCCAGCCGTCGTCCAGCTCCACGGTGGCCGGGTTCCCCACCGTGACCATCGGTTCGATGGCCAGCGTGAGACCGGGCACGAGCTTGGGGCCGCGGCCGGGGCGGCCGTAGTTCAGCACGTGCGGGTCCTGGTGCATCTCGGTCCCGATCCCGTGCCCGCCGTAGTGGTCAACGATGCCGTACGGGTGCGACTCGGCGGTGATGGTCTCCTCGACCGCGTGGCTGATGTCGGTCAGCCGACCGCCGGCGATCGCTCTGGCCAGCCCGGCCCACATCGACCGTTCCGTCACCTCCAGCAATGCGGCGTCCTCGGCCGAGGGCTCCCCCACCGTCACCGTGACCGCGGAGTCGCTGTGCCAGCCCTGAAGGATGGCGCCGCAGTCGATGGAGATGTTGTCGCCCTCGGCCAGCCGGCGCTCGGGGTTCGGGATGCCGTGCACGATCTCGTGGTTGATCGACGCGCAGATCGTCCCGGTGAACCCGTGGTAGCCGAGGAAGTTCGGCACCGCCCCCTGGGAGCGGATGTGGTCCTCCGCGATGGCGTCCAGCTCACCGGTGCTGACGCCGGGACGTACCGCCGCCTTGACCGCGGCGATGGCCCCGGCCGTCACGAGCCCCGAGGCTCGCATGAGCTCGATCTCGTGCGCTGTCTTGATCTGGATCATGCGTCCACTCCACTTCGCGAGCAGCGGGAGGCGGCTCAGGATCCCGGCCGACATCTCCTGCCCTCTTCCGTCAGCCCGCTGCGGGCTGTCCGGGCTCCGGCGCCCCGCACGCGGCGAGCGCGCGGGCCGTGACCTCGTCGACCTCACCGATGGCGTCGATGCGGGCGAGCAGCCCCTCGGTCTCGTAGAAGCCGGAGAGCGGTGCGGTCTGTTCCCGGTACACCTGCAGGCGGTGCCGGACGGTCTCGGGCTTGTCGTCGTCCCGCTGGACCATCTCGCCGTCGACGAGCATCCGGCGGCCGGAGAGCCGGCGGACCAGCTCGTCCTCGTCGACGACCAGCTCGAGCACGCAGTCGAGCTGGTGACCCAGCTCGGTCAGCGATTCGCGCAGCTGCTCGGCCTGCGCGATCGTGCGCGGGAAGCCGTCGAGCAGGAAGCCGGCCTTGGCGTCGGGCTCGGCCAGCCGGTCCTTGACCATCGCCACCGTGATCTCGTCGGGGACGAGGTCGCCGGCGTCCATGTAGGTCTTCGCCTGCTGACCCAGCTCGGTCTGGCCGCTCACGTTGGCCCGGAAGATGTCGCCGGTGGAGATCGCGGGAACGCCGAAACGACCGGCGATGATCTGCGCCTGGGTGCCCTTGCCCGCTCCGGGGGGTCCCAGCAGCACGACGCGCACTACTTCAGGAACCCTTCGTAGTTGCGCTGGTTGAGTTGCGTCTCGATCTGCTTCACCGTCTCCAACCCCACTCCGACCATGATCAGCACCGCGGTCCCGCCGAACGGGAAGTTCTGGTTCTGCCCCTCCTGCGTGATCGACAGGAACAGGTTGGGCAGCACCGCCACCGTGCCCAGGTACAGCGAGCCCGGCAGGGTGATCCGCGACAGGACGTACTGCAGGTACTCGGCGGTCGGCCGGCCCGGACGGATGCCGGGGATGAAGCCGCCGTAGCGCTTCATGTCGTCGGCCCGCTCCTCGGGGTTGAACGTGATCGACACGTAGAAGTACGTGAAGAACACGATCAGGCCGAAGTAGAACGCGACGTGGACCGGACTGCTCTGGTCGATGATGTAGTTCTCGAAGAACTGCCGCACCGGACCCGTCTCGTTGCCCTGCAACTGGGTGATCAGTTGCGGCAGGTAGAGCAGGGACGACGCGAAGATGACCGGGATGACGCCGGCCTGGTTGACCTTCAGCGGCAGGTACGTGCTCGTGCCGCCGTACATCCGTCGGCCGACCATCCGCTTGGCGTACTGCACCGGGATCCGGCGCTGGGCCTGCTCGACGTAGACGACCGCGCCGATGATCAGCAGGGCGAAGGCACAGACGACGGCGAAGACGACGCCGCCGCGGGTCTGCAGGATCGAGCCGCCCTCCGCCGGGATCCGCGCGGCGATCGAGGTGAAGATCAGCACGGACATGCCGTTGCCGATCCCCTTCTCGGTCAGCAGCTCGCCGAGCCACATGATCAGGGCGGTGCCCGCGGTCAGCGCGATGACCAGCACCACGGTCGACCAGACGGAGTCCGAGGGGATGATCGACTCGGAGCAGTTGGGGAACAGCTGCCCGCTGCGCGCCAGGGCGATGATGCCGGTGCTCTGCAGGACGGCGAGGGCGATCGTCAGGTAGCGGGTGTACTGGGTCAGCTTCGCCTGACCCGACTGCCCCTCCTTCTTCAGCTGCTCGAACCGCGGGATCACGACCACCAGCAGCTGAACGATGATGCTCGCCGTGATGTACGGCATGATCCCGAGCGCGAAGACGCTCAGCCGCAGCAGCGCGCCACCGGAGAACAGGTTGACCAGCGAGTAGAGGTCGCGCTGATCGGAGGCCTGGGCCTGCTCGAGACAGTTGTTGATCGCCTCGACGGAGACGCCCGGTCCGGGGACCGCGGCGCCCAGCCGGTAGACGGCGATGATCGCCAGGGAGAACAGCAGCTTGCGCCGGAGGTCTGGCGTCCGGAACGCCGCGGCGAACGCCTGCAGCACGTGCCCTCCCCTAGTCGGTCGGTCGAGGTTAGCAATCGGCCCGCCCCGCATCAGTGCAGGGCGGCAAAAGGACCCCCTTGCCCCCCACCGCTCGCAAGCGCGCGGTGGGCCCCTGCAAGGGGGCCGAGGGGCAGGGGGGTCCTTCTACCTTCAGAGAACGGTGGTGCTTCCTCCGGCCGCGCCGATCTTCTCGGCTGCGGACGCGGAGAAGGCGTGGGCCTGGACGTCGACCTTCACGCCACCCAGGTCGCCGGTGCCGAGCACCTTGACGAGCTGACCGCGGCGGACGGCGCCGGCCTGGACAAGTGCGTCCGGGCCGATCGTGCCGCCCTGCGGGAAGAGCGCCGCGATCCGGTCGAGGTTGACGACCTGGAAGACGACCTTGTTCGGGCTCTTGAAGCCGGAGAGCTTGGGCAGCCGCATGTGCAGCGGGGTCTGCCCACCCTCGAACCGGGCGTGCGTGTTGCCACGTGCGCCGGAGCCCTTGGTGCCGCGACCGGCCGTCTTGCCCCGCTTGCCGCCCTCACCACGACCCACGCGAATCTTCTTGGCGTGGGCGCCGGCTGCCGGACGCAGGTGATGGACCTTGAGAGTCATGGTGTTCCCCTGCTCAGACGATCTCTTCGACGGTGACCAGGTGCGGCACCGTCGCGACCATCCCGCGGATCTCGGGACGGTCCTCCTGCACGACCGAGTCGTGGATCCGCTTCAGACCGAGGGAACGCAGCGTCTCGCGCTGGTTCTTCTTGCGGCCGATACCGGACTTGACCTGGGTGACCTTGATCTGCGCCATCTCAGACCCCCTGACCCGCACGGGCACGCAGCATGGCGGCCGGGGCGACGTCCTCGAGGGGCAGACCACGGCGGGCCGCGATCTCCTCGGGGCGGACGAGGTCCTTCAGCGCCTGCATCGTGGCGTGCACGATGTTGATCGGGTTCGAGGAACCCAGGCTCTTGGACAGCACGTCGTGGATGCCGGCGCACTCGAGCACGGCACGCACCGGGCCACCGGCGATGACGCCGGTACCGGGGCTGGCCGGCTTGAGCAGCACGACACCGGCGGCCGCCTCACCCTGCACGGGGTGCGGGATGGTGCTGGCGATGCGCGGCACGGCGTAGAAGTGCTTCTTGGCCTCCTCGACGCCCTTGGCGATCGCCGCGGGCACCTCCTTGGCCTTGCCGTAGCCCACGCCGACCTTGCCGTCGCCGTCGCCCACGATCACGAGGGCGGTGAAGCTGAAGCGACGACCACCCTTCACGACCTTGGACACGCGGTTGATCGCGACGACGCGCTCGATGTAGTTGCTCTTCTCGGCGGGCGCGCCTCCGGGGCCCCGACCGCCGTCACGACGGTCGCGGCGGTCGTTACCGCCGCCGGCGCCGCCGGCGCCACCGGCTCCCCCGGCGCCACCGCCGCGTCGCTGTGGTCCTGGCATCAGACGTCCCTCTCGATCTTCTTCTGCACGGTGTTCCGGGTGCTGGTCATCAGAAGTCCAGCCCACCCTCGCGGGCGCCGTCGGCGAGCGCGGCGATGCGACCGGCGTACCGGTTCCCACCACGGTCGAAGACGACGGCGGAGATGCCGGCGGACTTGGCGCGGTCGGCGATCAGGGCGCCGACCTGGCGGGCGAGGGCGGACTTGTCACCCTCGGCGCCACGGAGCCCCATCGTCGACGCGCTGGCCAGCGTGCGGCCGGCCGTGTCGTCCACGAGCTGCACGTGGATGTGCCGCGACGAGCGCTTGACCACCAGGCGCGGACGCTCCGGCGTTCCCTCGACGCGCTTGCGGAGTCGGTTGTGACGGCGCAGCCGCGAGACGCGGCGGGCCGTGCTGATGTCGGTGCCGACGGGCTTGTGGACCCGAGCGGTCTTCTCTGCCTGAGCCATTACTTACCCGTCTTCCCGACCTTGCGCTTGACGACCTCGCCCTGGTACCGCACGCCCTTGCCCTTGTACGGGTCGGGCTTGCGGATCTTGCGGATCTTGGCAGCGACCTCGCCGACCTGCTGCTTGTCGATCCCCGTCACCCGCAGGCGGGTCGGGGACTCGACGGCGAAGGAGATCCCCTCGGGGGCCTTCACCGGCACCGGGTGGCTGAAGCCCAGGGCGAACTCGAGGTCCGAGCCGCGCGCCTGGACGCGGTAACCGACACCGACGATCTCGAGGGTCTTCGTGTAGCCCTCGGTGACACCGGTGATCATGTTGGCGATGAGCGTCCGCGACAGCCCGTGCAGGGCGCGGTTCTGACGCTCGTCGTTGGGACGCTGCACGCGGAGCGTGCCGTCCTCGTCGCGCTCCACCGTGATGGGCGCCGCGACCGTGTGCGTCAGCGAGCCCTTGGGCCCCTTGACGCTGACCGTCTGGCCGTCGATGGCGATGTCCACGCCGCTCGGCACGGCGATCGGGAGTCGTCCGATCCGTGACATGTCGTTGGCCCCTTACCAGACGTAGGCGAGGACTTCCCCACCCACGCCCTTCTTGTTCGCCTGCTTGTCGGTCAGCAGCCCGGTCGACGTCGAGATGATCGCGACGCCGAGACCGCCGAGCACCTTGGGCAGTGCGGTGGACTTCGCGTACACCCGGAGACCGGGCTTGGACACGCGGCGGACGCCGGCGATGCTGCGCTCGCGGTTCGGCCCGTACTTCAGGTCGACGACGAGCTGCTTGAAGGTGCTGCCGTCCTTCTCCACGTCGTTGACGGTCCAGCCGGCGATGTAGCCCTCCTGCTGGAGGATCTCGGCGATGTGCGTCTTGAGCTTCGAGGACGGCATGGCCGCGGAGTCGTGGTACGCCTGGTTGGCGTTCCGCAGCCGCGTCAGCATGTCCGCGATCGGGTCGGTCATCGTCATGTCGGGTGGTGCCTCTCTCGCCGCGGTTCCTCGTGCGCTGGGTCTCGGAGACTTGGCGCAGGGCCTATCGGCGATCGGTGGTGCTGCGGTTCGGCCGGTGCTCGTGCTCCGGCCGGGTCGGGACGGCTGGTGGTTACCAGCTGGACTTGCGGACGCCCGGGAGCTCCCCGGCGTGCGCCATCTCCCGCAGGCAGATCCGGCACAGGCCGAACTTGCGGAAGACGGAGTGCGGACGGCCGCAGCGCTGGCAGCGGGTGTAGCCACGGACGGCGAACTTGGGCTTGCGGTTCGCCTTCTCGATCAGAGCCTTCTTGGCCATTGTCTTCTCCTACCGGCTCAGCTGATGGTGGTCACGACGGGCACGCCGGCGAAGGGGAAGCCGAGCTGACGGAGCAGCTCGCGGCCCTCCTCGTCGTTCGTCGCGGTGGTGACCAGCGTGATGTCCATGCCGCGCGGCCGGTCGATCCTGTCGACGTCGATCTCGCGGAACATCGACTGCTCGTTGAGGCCGAACGTGTAGTTGCCGTGGCCGTCGAACTGCTTCGGGCTGAGCCCGCGGAAGTCACGGATACGGGGCAGGGCCAGCGACAGCAGCCGGTCCAGGAACTCCCACATCCGGTCGCCGCGAAGGGTGACCTTGGCGCCGATCGGCATGCCCTCGCGCAGCTTGAACTGGGCGATGGACTTGCGGGCCCGGACGACGGCCGGCTTCTGACCGGTGATCGCGGTCAGGTCGCGCACGGCGCCGTCCATCAGCTTGGCGTCGCGAGTGGCCTCGCCGACGCCCATGTTGACGACGATCTTCGTCAGGCGCGGGATCTGCATGACGTTGTCGAAGTTGAACTCCGACTGCAGGGCCGGCGCGATGTTCTCGCGGTAGTGGGCGAGCATGCGGGGCAGCTCGCGCGTGGGTGCGCTCATGGGATCAGAGGTCCTTACCGGTGCGCCGCGAGACCCGGACGTTGCGGCCGTTGTCGTCCTTGCGGTAGCCGACCCGGGTCGGCTTGTCCTCGGAGTCGACCACCATCACGTTGCTCACGTGGATGGGCGCCTCCTGCGTGACGATCCCGCCCTGCTGGGCACCGCGCTGCGTCGAGCTGATGCGGGTGTGCTTCTTGATGCGCCCCACGCCCTCGACGAGGACGCGCTGGACCGCCGGGAAGGCAGCGATGACGCGGCCCTTCGCACCCTTGTCCTTGCCGGACAGGACGAGAACGGTGTCGCCCTTCTTCACCTTCATGGAAGGCGCCTTCGCCTTGGACGTGCCGGTCTTGCCGGTGCCCTTGTTCGTGGCAGCCATGATCACAGCACCTCCGGTGCGAGCGAGATGATCCGCATGAAGCGCTTGTCGCGGAGCTCGCGGCCCACGGGGCCGAAGATGCGCGTACCGCGCGGGTCGCCGCTGTCGCGGATGATGACCGCGGCGTTCTCGTCGAAGCGGATGTAGGAACCGTCGGGACGACGGCGCTCCTTCACGGTGCGGACGACGACGGCCTTGACCACGTCACCCTTCTTGACGCCGGCACCGGGCAGCGCGTCCTTGACGGTTCCGACGATCACGTCGCCGATGCCCGCGTAGCGTCGCCCGGAGCCGCCGAGCACCCGGATGCAGAGGATCTCCTTCGCACCCGTGTTGTCGGCGACGCGCAGTCGCGACTCCTGCTGGATCACGTCCAACTCCCAAAAACTTGTGGTGACAGCCGGGCCGGATCGGTGAACCGGCTGTCCGGCACCCGCGTGCCGACGCACCGGCGGCGATCGCCGCCGGTGCGTCGAAGCACGGGTACCGGGATGCGGCGCGCACTGTCTGCGGACAGATGTGGTGCGCGCCAGTCGTCCAGAGTACGCGTATCGCTCTGGTCTTGTGCTACGGCCCCGGAGGACCGCTCACTGCTGGCCTACTTCGCCTTCTCGATGATCTCGACCAGACGCCACCGCTTGGTGGCCGACGTCGGCCGGGTCTCCATGATCTGGACACGGTCCCCGATACCGGCGACGTTCTGCTCGTCGTGCACCTTGAGCTTGTTCGTCCGGCGGATGACCTTGCCGTAGAGGGCGTGCTTCACGCGGTCCTCGACCTCGACGACGATGGTCTTCTCCATCTTGTCGCTGACCACGAGGCCCTCGCGGACCTTGCGGTAGCCACGGCCCGCGAGGCCGGGCCCACTGGAGACCTGACTGGTTTCCTGGGTCTCGCTCATGCCACACCCTCGTTCGGGGCGACCGAGAGACCCAGCTCGCGCTCGCGCATGATCGTGTAGATCCGGGCGATGTCGCGGCGGACGGTCTGCAGTCGCCGGTTGTTGTCCAGCTGGCCGGTGGCCACCTGGAACCGCAGGTTGAACAGTTCTTCCTTCGACTCACGCAGCCGCGACGCGAGCTCGTCGACAGAGAGCTCGCGCAGCTCCGGAGCGGTCAGACCGGCGGCCATCACACTTCTCCTTCACGCGTGATGAAGCGGCACTTCATGGGGAGCTTGTGGATCGCGCGGCGCATGGCCTCGCGGGCCACCGGCTCGGCGACACCCGAGAGCTCGAACATGATGCGGCCGGGCTTCACGTTGGCGACCCACCACTCCGGCGAACCCTTACCGGAACCCATGCGGGTCTCGGCGGGCTTCTTGGTGAGCGGACGGTCCGGGTAGATCGAGATCCACACCTTGCCGCCACGCTTGATGTGGCGCGTCATGGCGATACGGGCGGACTCGATCTGCCGGTTGGTCACGTACGCCGGCTCGAGGGCCTGGATGGCGTACTCACCGAAGTTGATCGCGGTGCCGCCCTTGGCCTTGCCGCCGCGGTCGGGGTGGTGCTGCTTGCGGTGCTTGACGCGCCGTGGGATCAGCACGGTCAGCTCCCCTGCTCGTTGGTGGTGGTGTTCTCGGTCGTCTCGGCCGCGGTGGCCTCGGCGGCAGCGGTGGCCTCCGGACCGGCGACCTCGGCGACGGTGGTCTCGGGAGCGACCTCGCCCGAGCTCACCGCGACGGTGCTCTCGGCCGTGTCGGCAACCGGACCGGTCGAGGACTCGACCGCGGCGCGGCCAGCCTCGGTGCCGCCGGCGGTGGTGCCCGACGAACCGGAACGACGCTGCGGGCGCTGGGCGCGCTCACGACGCTGCTGACGGTCGGCCAGGGCCTCCAGGGCCGCGCGCTCGGCGCGGGAGCCGCTGACGTCACCCTTGTAGATCCAGACCTTCACGCCGATGCGGCCGAAGGTCGTGCGGGCCTCGTAGATGCCGTAGTCGATGTTCGCGCGGAGCGTGTGCAGCGGCACCCGTCCCTCGCGGTAGAACTCCGACCGGCTCATCTCCGTGCCACCCAGGCGACCCGAGCACTGCACCCGGATGCCCTTCACCTGCGGGCTGCGCTGGGCCGACTGCATGGCCTTGCGCATGGCACGGCGGAAGCTGACGCGGCTGGAGAGCTGCTCGGCCACGCCCTGGGCGACGAGCTGCGCATCCGACTCGGGGTTCTTGACCTCGAGGATGTTCAGCTGCACCTGCTTGCCGGTGAGCTTCTCGAGCTCACCGCGGATGCGGTCGGCCTCCGCGCCGCGACGGCCGATGACGATGCCCGGCCGGGCGGTGTGGATGTCGACGCGGACCCGGTCACGGGTGCGCTCGATCTCGACCTTGGAGATGCCGGCCCGCTCCATGCCCTTGGACATGAGCTTGCGGATCGCGACGTCTTCCTTGACGTAGTCCTTGTACAGCTTGTCCGCGTACCACCGGGACTTGTAGTCGGTGGTGATCCCGAGTCGGAAACCGTGCGGGTTGACCTTCTGACCCACTAGCGGGTCCCTCCCCTCGTGTTGCTCTTGGACTGCTGGGTCGCCGGGCCGGACATGCCGGTGTCCCGGCGCGCCTTGCGCGACTTCTGCGCGAGGACGTCGCTGGTGGCGACCTCGCTCACCTCGATGGTGATGTGGCTGGTCCGCTTGTTGATGCGGAACGCGCGGCCCTGCGCACGCGGACGGATCCGCTTGAGCGTGGGGCCCTCGTCGACGTAGGCAGCGCTGACCACCAGGTTGGCGGGGTCGAGCTGCAGGTTGTGCTCGGCGTTGGCCACCGCGCTGGCGACGACCTTGGCCACCGGCTCGCTCGCGCTCTGCGGGGCGAAGCGCAGCAGAGCCAGTGCCTCGTCGGTCGGCAGGTAGCGGACCAGGTCCACCACCCGGCGGGCCTTCATGGGGGTGACGCGGACGAAGCGGGCCGTAGCCCGGGCGACCGGCGCCTCCTGTCCCAACTGGGAAGTCATCTGAATCTCTCTCTACCTGGTCAGCCCCGCCGCGAGCGGCGGTCGTCCTTGATGTGCCCACGGAAGGTGCGCGTGGGGGCGAACTCGCCGAGCTTGTGCCCGACCATCGCCTCGGTCACGAACACCGGGACGTGCTTGCGACCGTCGTGCACCGCGAGGGTGTGGCCGAGCATGTCCGGGATGATCGTCGAGCGACGTGACCAGGTACGGATCACGTTCTTGGTGCCCTTCTCGTTCTGCGCGTCCACCTTCTTGAGCAGGTGGTCGTCGACGAACGGGCCCTTCTTCAAGCTGCGTGGCATCTCTGTCGGCTCCTATCCCGCTCAGCGCTTCTTGTTGGCGCGCCGGCGGCGCACGATCAGGGCGTCACTGGCCTTCCGCTTGCGCGTCCGGCCCTCCGGCTTGCCCTTCGGGTTCACCGGGTGGCGTCCACCGGAGGTCTTGCCCTCACCACCACCGTGCGGGTGGTCGACCGGGTTCATGGCGACACCGCGGACGGTCGGGCGCTTGCCCTTCCACCGCATGCGGCCGGCCTTGCCCCAGTTGATGTTCGACTGCTCGGCGTTGCCCACCTCGCCGACGGTCGCGCGGCAGCGCACGTCGACGTTGCGGATCTCGCCCGACGGCATGCGCAGCTGCGCGAAGCGGCCCTCACGGGCCACCAGCTGGACGCTGGCGCCTGCGGCGCGGGCGATCTTCGCGCCGCCACCGGGACGGAGCTCGATGGCGTGAACGACGGTGCCGACGGGGATGTTCCGCAGCGGCAGGTTGTTGCCCGGCTTGATGTCGGCCGACGGGCCGCACTCCACCGTGTCGCCCTGCTTGAGCTTCGCCGGCGCGATGATGTAGCGCTTCTCGCCGTCGGCGAAGTGGAGCAGCGCGATCCGCGACGTGCGGTTCGGGTCGTACTCGATGTGCGCGACCTTGGCGGGTACGCCGTCCTTGTCGGCCCGACGGAAGTCGATGAGCCGGTAGGCGCGCTTGTGACCACCACCCTGGTGACGGGCGGTGACCTTGCCGTGGACGTTGCGTCCACCGCGGCCGTGCAGCGGTCGGACCAGCGACTTCTCGGGATGGTCGCGGGTGACCTCGGCGAAGTCGGCGACGCTGGAGCCGCGGCGGCCCGGCGTCGTCGGCTTGTACTTACGGATAGCCATTGCTGACTCAGTCCCTGTCTATATCTCTGGTCCGTGAGGTCCGGGTGCCGTCAGGCGCCCGGGCCCCCGAAGATCTCGATGCGGTCGCCGGGGGCGACGGAGACGATGGCGCGCTTGGTGTCCTTGCGCTTCCCCATCTGCGTGCCCCGGCTGCGCTTGCGCTTGCCCTGGCGGTTGATCGTGTTCACGCCCGTGACCTTCACGTTGAAGATCTGCTCGACCGCGATCTTGATCTGCGTCTTGTTCGCCTCGGGCAGCACGATGAACGTGTACTGGTTGCCGTCGAGCAGCCCGTAGCTCTTCTCGGAGATGACCGGGGCGAGCAGCACGTCCCGGGGGTCGCGGACGCTCATGCCTTCTCCTCGGAGTTCTCGTCGGCGGCCGGCTTCTCAGCGGCAGCCTTCTTGGCCGGGGCCTTCTTGGCAGCGGCCTTCTTGGCCGGCGCCTCGGACGCCGTGGTCTCGACGGTGCCCTCGCCCTCGGCGGGAGCGACCGACGGGATGCCGGTGACGACCGTGGTGGAGACGTCCGGCAGCTGCTTGCCCTTGGCGGGGCCGGCCACGAACTCGGCCAGCGCCGTCTCGGTGAAGACGACCTCGTCGGCGACCAGCACGTCGTAGGTGTTGAGCTGGCCGGCCTCGATCAGGTGCACCTGCGGCACGTTGCGCAGGCTCACCCAGTTGAGGACGTCGTCCCGGTCGAGCACGATCAGGACCCGCTTCGCCTGGGTCACCGCGTTGAGGGTGGCCAGGGCGGCCTTGGTCTTGGGGGCGTCGCCGTCCACGAAGGCGGAGACCACGTGCACCCGGCCCTCGCGGGCCCGGTCGGAGAGGGCGCCGCGCAGGGCGGCGGCCTTCATCTTCTTCGGGGTCTTCTTGGTGTAGTCACGCGGCTGCGGACCGTGGACGATGCCACCGCCGGTGAACTGCGGCGCGCGGATCGAGCCCTGACGGGCCCGGCCGGTGCCCTTCTGGCGGTAGGGCTTGACGCCACCACCGCTGACCATGGCGCGCGTCTTGGTCGCGTGCGTGCCCTGGCGGGCCGCGGCGAGCTGCGCCACGACGACCTGGTGCATCAGCGAGACGTTCGCACTGGCGTCGAAGAGCTCACCGGGCAGCGTCACGCTGCCGGAGGTCTCCCCCGCCGGAGTGCGGACGTCGACCTGACGGTCGGTGCGCGTGTCGATGGACTGGCTCACTTCTTGTCACTCCCCACGGGGCCGCCCTTGACCGCGGAACGGACGAGGAGCAGGCCACCCTTCGGACCGGGAACGGCACCCTTGATCAGGATGAGCCCGCGCTCCGCGTCGACCTTGTGCACGACCAGCGAGAGCGTGGTCGTCCGGACGTTGCCCATGCGACCGGCCATCTTCAGGCCCTTGAACACGCGGCCCGGGGTGGACGCGCCACCGATGGAACCGGGCGACCGGTGCTTGCGCTGGGTGCCGTGCGACGCGCCGAGGCCCTTGAAGCCGTGACGCTTCATGACGCCGGCGGTGCCCTTGCCCTTGCTGGTGCCGATGACGTCGACCTTGGCCACGCCGTCGAGGACGCCCGCGGTCAGCTCCTGGCCGACCGTGTAGTCGCCGGCGTCCTCGGTGCGCAGTTCCACCAGGTGCCGCCGCGGAGTGACGCCCGCCTTGGTGAAGTGCCCGCCCTCGGGGCGGTTCACCTTGCGCGGGTCGATCTCACCGAAACCGAGCTGGACGGCCGAGTAGCCGTCGACCTCGGGGGTGCGCACCTGGGTCACCACACACGGGCCCGCCTTGACGACGGTCACCGGCACGAGACGGTTGTTCTCGTCGAAAACCTGGGTCATCCCCAGCTTCTCGCCGAGGAGACCGCGAAATGTGCTCGCCATGTCTGCTGACTGCCCTTACTGAATGTTGACGTCGACCGAGGCCGGCAGGTCGATGCGCATGAGCGCGTCCACCGTCTTCGGCGTCGGGTCGAGGATGTCGATGAGCCGCTTGTGCGTGCGCATCTCGAAGTGCTCGAACGAGTCCTTGTACTTGTGCGGCGAACGGATCACCGCGTACACGTTCTTTTCCGTCGGCAGCGGCACCGGGCCGACCACTCGCGCTCCGGTCTTGGTGACCGTCTCCACGATGCGTCGCGCCGAGGCGTCGATGGCCTCGTGGTCGTAGGCCTTCAGCCGGATGCGGATCTTCTGTCCCGCCATCGCTGTCTTCTGCTCCTGCCGATCGGTTGTGAAAGTTCGAGTGGGTCTGCTGACCCGTGGGTCGGGCGGTGGCCCGGCCCGGGTGAGGGGCGGCGGCCGGAGCCCGGCCGCCGCCCGTCGGGGTGTTACTTGTTGATCTTGACGACCCGGCCGGCGCCGACGGTGCGGCCACCCTCACGGATGGCGAACCGGAGGCCCTCCTCCATGGCGATGGGCTGGATCAGCTCCACCGACATCTCGGTGTTGTCGCCGGGCATGACCATCTCGGTGCCCGCGGGCAGCGTGACCACGCCGGTGACGTCCGTCGTCCGGAAGTAGAACTGGGGACGGTAGTTGTTGAAGAACGGCGTGTGACGGCCACCCTCGTCCTTCGAGAGGATGTAGACCGAGCCCTCGAAGTTCGTGTGCGGGGTGATCGAACCGGGCTTCACGACGACCTGGCCGCGCTCGACGTCCTCGCGCTTGATGCCGCGCAGCAGCAGGCCCACGTTGTCGCCGGCCTGACCCTGGTCGAGCAGCTTGCGGAACATCTCGACGCCGGTGACGGTCGTCTTCGTCGAACCCTCGCGGATGCCGACGATCTCGATCTCCTCGGAGACCTTGACGATGCCACGCTCGACGCGGCCGGTGACGACCGTGCCACGACCGGTGATGGTGAAGACGTCCTCGACGGGCATGAGGAACGGCTTGTCGATCTCGCGCTCCGGCTCGGGGATCGCGGTGTCGACGGCGTTCATCAGCTCCATGAGCTTGTCGCCCCACTCGGCGTCGCCCTCGAGGGCCTTCAGCGCGGAGACGCGGACCACGGGGACGTCGTCGCCCGGGAACTCGTACTCGCTGAGCAGCTCGCGGACCTCGAGCTCGACGAGCTCCAGGATCTCCTCGTCGTCCACCATGTCGGCCTTGTTCAGGGCCACCACGATGTAGGGGACGCCGACCTGGCGGGCCAGGAGGACGTGCTCCTTGGTCTGCGGCATCGGGCCGTCGGTCGCCGCCACCACGAGGATGGCGCCATCCATCTGCGCCGCACCCGTGATCATGTTCTTGATGTAGTCGGCGTGACCGGGGCAGTCGACGTGCGCGTAGTGACGGTTCTCCGTCTGGTACTCGACGTGCGCGATCGAGATCGTGATGCCGCGGGCCTTCTCCTCGGGCGCCTTGTCGATCTGGTCGAACGCGGACGCCTCGTTGAGGTTCGGGTACTTGTCGTGCAGGACCTTGGTGATCGCCGCGGTCAGCGTCGTCTTCCCGTGGTCGATGTGCCCGATGGTGCCGATGTTGACGTGCGGCTTGGTCCGCTCGAACTTGGCCTTGGCCACTGGGTTCCTCTCCTCGTGGTTACGCAGGTGGTGCGTGCTCTGGGGTGGGGCGTGCTGGGGTGACGGCGGGACCGCGGTGTGACGGCGGCCCGCCGCCGGTGCTACTCGCCGGTCGCCTTGGCGATGATCTCCTTGGCGACGTTGGCCGGGACCTCGGCGTACGAGTCGAACACCATGGAGTAGCTCGCCCGTCCCTGGGTGCGGCTGCGCAGGTCGCCCACGTAGCCGAACATCTCCGACAGCGGCACCAGGGCCCGGACGATGCGGGCGCCGGAGCGCTCGTCCATCGCCTGGATGGTTCCGCGGCGGGAGTTCAGGTCGCCGATCACGTCGCCCATGTTGTCCTCGGGCGTCGTCACCTCGACGGCCATCAGGGGCTCGAGCAGGGCCGGGCTGGCCTTGCGTGCGGCCTCCTTGAAGGCGATCGACCCAGCGATCTTGAAGGCCATCTCCGAGGAGTCGACCTCGTGGTACGCGCCGTCGAGCAGGATCGCCTTGACGCCGACCATCGGGTAGCCCGCGAGGATGCCGTACTGCATGGCGTCCTGCATGCCCTGGTCGACCGACGGGATGTACTCCCGCGGGATGCGCCCACCGGTGACCTTGTTCTCGAACTCGTAGGTCGGGCCGTCGGCGGCCACCACCAGCGGCTCGAGCGCGATCTGCACCTTCGCGAACTGCCCGGAGCCACCGGTCTGCTTCTTGTGCGTGTAGTCGTACCGCTCGACGGCCTTGCGCAGGGTCTCCCGGTAGGCCACCTGGGGCTTGCCGACGTTCGCCTCGACGTTGAACTCGCGGCGCATGCGGTCGACCAGGATCTCCAGGTGGAGCTCGCCCATGCCGGAGATGACCGTCTGGCCCGTCTCCTCGTCCAGCTTGACCTGGAAGGTCGGGTCCTCCTCGGCCAGCTTCTGGATGGCCGTGCCCAGCTTCTCCTGGTCGCTCTTGGTCTTCGGCTCGATGGCCACCGAGATGACCGGGGCCGGGAAGGTCATCGACTCGAGGATCACCGGCTTCTGCGGGTCGCAGAGCGTGTCACCCGTCGTCGTCTGCTTCATGCCGTTGACGGCCACGATCTCGCCGGCGCCCACGCCCGCACGCTCTTCGCGCTTGTTGGCGTGCATCTGGTAGATCTTGCCGACCCGCTCCTTGCGGTCCTTGGTGCTGTTCAGCACCGGCGAACCGGCCTCGAGCTTGCCCGAGTACACGCGGATGTAGGTCAGCTTGCCGAGGTGCTGGTCGGTCTGGATCTTGAAGGCCAGCGCGGAGAACGGCTCGGTCTCGTCGGCGTGCCGCAGGACCTCGGTCTCACCGTCGAGCGCGGTGCCGACGATCGCCTCGATGTCCAGCGGGCTGGGCAGGTAGTCGGTGACCGCGTCGAGCATGGGCTGCACGCCCTTGTTCTTGAACGCGGACCCGGTCACGACCGGGTTCACCTCGCCGGCGATGGTCGCCTTGCGGATGGCCGCCTTGAGCCGGTCCACGGCGATCTCCTCGCCGCCGAGGTAGTCCTCCATCAGCGAGTCGTCGAAGTCCGCGATGTTCTCGAGGAGCTTCTCGCGGTACTCCGCCGCCTGGTCGGCCAGCTCGGCCGGGATGTCCTCGACCGCGTAGTCCTCACCGAGCTTGGTCTCGCCGCGCCAGGTGAGGGCCTTCATCTGGACCAGGTCGACGACGCCGATGAAGTCGCCCTCGGCACCGATCGGGATCTGCAGCACCAGCGGGTTGGCCCCGAGGCGCTCGACCATCATCTCGACGCAGCGGAAGAAGTTCGCACCGGTGCGGTCGAGCTTGTTGACGAAGCACATGCGCGGGACGCCGTACTTCTCGGCCTGGCGCCACACCTGCTCGGTCTGCGGCTCGACGCCGGCGACACCGTCGTAGACGGCGACGGCACCGTCGAGCACCCGCAGCGACCGCTCCACCTCGACGGTGAAGTCGACGTGCCCGGGGGTGTCGATGATGTTGATGTCGAAGCCGTTCCAGACGCACTTCGTCGCGGCCGACGTGATGGTGATGCCGCGCTCCTGCTCCTGCTCCATCCAGTCCATCGTGGCCGCGCCGTCGTGGACCTCACCGATCTTGTAGTTGATACCGGTGTAGAAGAGGATGCGCTCAGTCGTCGTGGTCTTGCCGGCGTCGATGTGCGCCATGATCCCGATGTTGCGGGTCTTGGCGAGCTGGGCCCCTGTGGCCATTCTCCTGCTCCTCTTCGTTCGGGTCCGCGTGCGGAATTCCGGGGATCGCCCGGTCGTCCCGCGGGCGGCGGGCGCTGGTGGTTACCAGCGGTAGTGCGCGAAGGCCTTGTTCGACTCGGCCATCTTGTGCGTGTCCTCGCGGCGCTTCACAGCGGCACCGAGGCCGTTGCTGGCGTCGAGCAGCTCGTTCATCAGGCGCTCGGTCATCGTCTTCTCGCGACGGGCCCGGCTGTACTGGATGAGCCAGCGCAGTCCGAGCGTGGTGCTCCGCGAGGGACGCACCTCGACCGGGACCTGGTAGGTCGCGCCACCGACACGGCGGCTGCGGACCTCGAGGGACGGCTTCACGTTGTCCAGCGCGCGCTTGAGCGTGACGACCGGGTCGGTGTCGCTCTTGGCGCGGGCGCCCTCGAGCGCGCCGTAGACGATCGCCTCGGCGATCGAACGCTTGCCGTCGACCAGCACCTTGTTCACCAGCTGGGTGACCAGCTGGGACTGGTAGACCGGGTCCACGACGAGCGGACGCTTCGGGGCGGGGCCCTTGCGCGGCATTAGCTCTTCTCCTTCTTCGCGCCGTAGCGGCTGCGGGCCTGCTTGCGGCCCCGGACACCCTGGGTGTCGAGCGAGCCACGGATGATCTTGTAGCGCACGCCCGGGAGGTCCTTCACCCGGCCACCGCGCACGAGCACCATCGAGTGCTCCTGCAGGTTGTGGCCGACGCCCGGGATGTAGGCGGTCACCTCGATGCCACTGGTGAGGCGGACGCGAGCGACCTTGCGCAGCGCCGAGTTCGGCTTCTTCGGCGTCGTCGTGTAGACGCGCGTGCAGACTCCGCGGCGCTGGGGCGAACCCTTCAGCGCCGGAGTCTTGGTCTTCTCGACCTTGTCCTCGCGGCCCTTGCGGACCAGCTGGTTGATCGTGGGCATGGGTGGCCTGGATCTCCTACCTGCGCTGGGTGGTGCTCTCTGGTTCCTGCTGACGACGTGGCGTGCTGTGGTGCCGTGGTGCTAGGTGCTGGTGCTCCGGTACCCGGTGCCGTCCTGCTCGGACTTCCCCATTCTGGCCACCAGCCACCCTCCGGCCCACGCGGTCGGGCGTGTCGCCCTTCCCGGGACCGGCCGATGGATGTCGGACCAGAATCGGTCGCCCCTCGCGACTCGGCGCCGCCACCTTCCGCACCACCAGGTCGTGCAGTGGTCCGAAGGTGGTCCCCGGCGACCGGCGAGACATCAGCCTCTGGTCGCCCAGGCGCACCGCGAACGGGAGCAGGCCCAGGGCACCCTGGGCACAGCAGACCACGATACCCGTGCCTCGGAGACCGGTCAAAGCCGGGTCCCTCACACACGCAGCCGTGGCCGGGCATCGTCCACCGGGGTGGACGACGTCCGGGGGGACGACGCCGCGGCCGGTTCTCTTCCCGGCCACCGTGCGCTCCCCGGGACGTCTCCCGGCGACGGCGCGGACGTTACCCCGACTGCGCGCCGTCGGGGAGTAGGCCGCGCGGCGGACGGGAACGTCGTACCGGGGGCCTAGCGTCCGCGATCCCCCACTCCCCTGCCCCTGGAGGACCGTTGGACCCCGATGCCGCCCGCGAGCTCAAGGCCCGCATCCTCGAACGCCTGCCGTCGGCGGTCGAGGCCAGTGCGCTGCCCGGCGAGCGCGACGCTCCCTGGCCATGGGTGGCCGTCGGGCTGAGCCCGACCGGTGACGGCGCCCGCGTCGCGGTGCGGTTGCAGCGCGACGGCGACCGCGCCCTGCTGCCCGACCTCGGGCGGGCGGCCGCTGCGCAGCTCGACGTCCGGGTCATCGGCCCGGTCCGTCCGCTCAGCTCCCCCGGCGCCCTGCAGCGCCGGGTGCGGCCACTGCGCCCCGGGCTGTCGGTAGCCCACGGGTCGGTCTCAGCCGGCACGCTGGGCGGGTTCGTCCGCACCGCCTCGGGGCTGGCCGTCCTGTCCAACAACCACGTGCTCGCCGCCAGCAACGCCGCGATCGTCGGGGACGCCGTGCTGCAGCCCGGCCCGGCCGACGGCGGCACCCCGGCCGACCGCGTGGCGACGCTGGCCGGCTTCGAGCCCATGGTGGCGGGACGGGCGAACCTCGTCGACGCCGCGGTGGCGACGCTGGACGAGGGCATCGACGCGGATCCGGGCGACGTGCCCGGGGGCCCGCTGGGCGGCACGGTGCCCGACGGCCTCGACGTCGACCCGGACGAGGTGGTGGAGAAGATCGGCCGGACGACCGGGCACACCAGCGGGCGGATCACTGCGGTCGAGGTGGACGGGGTCGCGGTGCAGTACGACGAGGCCGTGTACCGCTTCGACGACCAGATCGAGATCGAGGGCGCCGCCGGCGGGTTCAGCGCCGGGGGCGACAGCGGCTCGGTGATCTGGCGCAGCCGGGACCGCGCACCCGTCGCTCTCCTCTTCGCCGGCAGCGAGACGGGCGGCGCGTCGGGTACCGGTGTCACGTTCGCCAACCCGCTCGCGACGGTCCTCGCGACCCTCGATGCGGAGTGGTTCGCGGGGTAGCAGCAGCGTCCGGGCGACGCACGGTGCCCTGGAAGATGCCCAGGACGCCGTCGGCGGGGCACCATGGGGGCATGACCGACAGGGCCGCCGCACGTGCCGCGAAGTCGACCCTGGCCGAACGCCTGTCCGGCGAGCCCGGCGTCGTGGGGATCGGCCTGGCCCGTCGCGCGAGCGGCTACGTGCTCAAGGTGAACCTGGCCGACGCCACCGCAGCGCCCCGCGTGCCCGGGAACGTCGACGGCGTCCGCGTGGTCACCGAGGTCATCGGGGTCGTACGCCCGCTCTGACGGCCCCGTGCAGGGGCCCGCCGCGAGCTTGCGAGCGGTGGGGGGCACGGGGTCCTTCTTCGGTAACCTGCGCGAATGCGCATCGGCATCCAGGCGAGCTACAGCGGCGGTTTCCAGGAGACGGCGGCCGAGATCCGCGACCTCGAGTCCGCGGGTCTCGACATCGCGGCGGTGGCGGAGGTCTACACGTTCGACGCGGTGAGCCAGCTCGGCTACCTCGCCGCCGTGACCGAGCGGGTGGAGCTGCTCAGCGCCATCTTCCCGATCTACAGCCGCACGCCGGCCCTCACCGCCATGACGGCCGCCGGCTTGGACTTCGTCTCCGGCGGCCGGTTCACCCTCGGCCTCGGTGCCTCCGGGCCGCAGGTCATCGAGGGCTGGCACGGCGTCCCGTACGACGCGCCCCTGCAGCGCACCCGCGAGGTCGTGGAGATCTGCCGCCAGGTGTGGCGCCGGGAGCGCCTGGACCACCAGGGCAAGAAGTACACGGTGCCCTTGCCGGCCGATCAGGGCACCGGGCTCGGCAAGCCGCTCAAGCTGATCAACACGCCGGTCCGTGAGCAGATCCCCGTCATGCTGGCCGCCCTGGGCCCGAAGAACGTCGAGCTGGCCGCCGAGATCGCCGACGCCTGGGAGCCGATCTTCTTCGTGCCGGAGAAGGCGTCGTCGGTCTGGGGCGATGCGCTCGCCGCCGGGAAGGCGAAGCGCGACCCGGCGCTCGGCGAGCTGCAGGTCATCACAGGGGTGCCCGTGGCGATCGGCGACGACGTCGAGTCGCTCCTGGAGTTCGTCCGCCCGGCCCTGGCGCTCTACATCGGCGGGATGGGTGCCCGCGGGAAGAACTTCTACAACGACCTCGCCGTGCGCTACGGGTACGAGGCGGAGGCGAAGACCATCCAGGACCTCTACCTCGACGGGAAGAAGGACGAGGCCGCGGCCGCGGTCCCGCTCGAGCTGGTCAAGGCGTCGTCGCTGATCGGCCCGGAGTCCTACGTCGCCGAGCGGATCGCCGCCTTCGGGGAGGCCGGCGTCACCACGCTGATGCTGCAGCCGCTCGACGGCAGCCGCGAGGCTCGCCTGAGGACCGTCGAGACCATGAAGCGCCTCGCCGGCTGACCCGGCGGGGCCTCCTCCCGCCGAGTGTTGCCATGCAGGAAACAATCCCCTACTGTTTCCTGCATGGAAACCCCGTCACCGCAGGACGCTCGCGCGACCCTCGACCAGCTGTCCGCCGACGAGGACGCCGTCCGCTACCCGCCGCTCCCCCGCTGGTTCTTCGCGGCCCAGGCGGTCCTGACGGCCTGCCTGTGCCTGGCCCAGCTCCTGCCGCGGTCCGACGCCCGCAACGCGATGTTCGCCCTGGCCGTGGCCGCAGTCGTCCTGGGCGCCAGGTACTGGCTCTTCCGCGACCAGGTCTCCGGCGTGTGGCCGTCCCTCCGCGACACGCTCCCGTTCCTCGCCGGAATCCTCGGGACCGCCGTCGCCTGCCTGGTGATCGAGGAGACGACCGGCGCGTGGTGGTGCTGGATCATCGGCGCCGTCGTGGTCGCCGGGATCGTGCTGGGCACCGGCCGTCGCTACCGGAAGACCTACGGCGATGCCGCCTGAGGCCGCACCCGCCGACGTACCGGCGTTCGACGAGGTGATCCACGCGCCGCAGCGGCTGCGGATCTGCGCCGCGCTCAGCGCCGCCCAGAAGGTCGAGTTCGGCTTCCTGCAGGACCGCCTGGGGCTGTCCAAGTCCGCGCTGAGCAAGCACCTGTCCCACCTGTCCGACGCCGGTTACGTCAGCCAGGACCGGGCGGTGCGCGACTCCCGCAGCCGGCTGTGGCTGTCCCTCACGCCTGCGGGCACCCGCGCCTACGCAGCGCACGTCCGGGCCCTGCGGCAGATCGTGGGAGAAGCCGGCAGCTGACGCGCGAAAGGGCCCCGCAGGCGTTGTCGCCTGCGGGGCCCTTTCGTCACTTACCGGGGATCAGCCCCGCCAGTCGTACTCCTCGAGGCGCACGGCCTCGCCGGAGCCCTGACCGAAGACGTCCGGGCTGTAGTACTGCCCGTCGTCGTAACCGGCCATCGTGTAGACGGCGGCACGCGCCTCCTCGGTCGGCTCGACCGTGATGTTCCGGTAGCGGCTGATACCCGTACCCGCCGGGATCAGCTTTCCGATGATCACGTTCTCCTTGAGCCCGAGCAGGCTGTCGCTCTTGCCCTGGATCGCCGCGTCGGTGAGCACCTTGGTCGTCTCCTGGAAGGAGGCGGCCGACAGCCACGACTCGGTCGCGAGCGAGGCCTTCGTGATGCCCATGAGGACCGGACGGGCCGAGGCCGGCTCGCCGCCCTCGGCGACGACGCGGCGGTTCTCGGTCTCGAACAGCGTCCGCTCGACCAGCGCACCGGGCAGGAACTCCGTCGCGCCCGAGTCGATGATGGTCACCCGCTTCAGCATCTGGCGGATGATCACCTCGATGTGCTTGTCGTGGATCGACACGCCCTGGCTGCGGTAGACCTCCTGGACCTCGCGGACGAGGTGCAACTGCACCTCGCGCGGGCCCATGATCCGCAGCACCTCGTGCGGGTCCACCGCACCCTCGGTCAGCTGCTCGCCGACCTCGACGTGGGCGCCGTCCTCGACCCGCAGCCGCGAACGACGCGACAGCTTGTCGTAGACGACCTCGTCGGAGCCGTCGTCCGGGGTGATGGTGAGCTTCCGGAACTGCTCGCCGTCCTCGATGCGGACGGAGCCGGCCAGCTCCGCGATCGGCGCCTTGCCCTTGGGGACACGGGCCTCGAAGAGCTCCACCACACGCGGCAGGCCGTGGGTGATGTCCTCACCCGCGACACCACCGGTGTGGAAGGTGCGCATCGTCAGCTGGGTGCCGGGCTCGCCGATCGACTGGGCGGCGATGATGCCGACCGCCTCGCCGACGTCCACCAGCTTGCCGGTCGCGAGCGACCGGCCGTAGCAGGTGGCGCAGGTGCCGAGCAGCGACTCGCAGGTGAGCACGCAGCGCACCTTGACCTCGGCCACCTGGGCGTCGATCAGCGTCTGGATGAGGACGTCACCCAGGTCGCTGTTCGCCTGGGCGATGACCGTCCCGTCCTCGGCCACCACGTCGGCGGCCAGGGCGCGGGCGTAGACGCTGGTCTCCACGTGGGCGTCACGGGTGACCGAGCCGTCCACGACGGTGCCGATCGGCATGATGACGCCGCGGTCGGTGCCGCAATCCTCCTCGCGGATGATGACGTCCTGCGAGACGTCGACCAGCCGTCGGGTGAGGTACCCGGAGTCCGCGGTGCGGAGCGCCGTGTCGGCCAGACCCTTGCGCGCACCGTGCGTGGAGATGAAGTACTCCAGCACGGACAGACCCTCCCGGAAGTTGGCCTTGATCGGCCGCGGGATGATCTCGCCCTTCGGGTTGGCGACCAGACCGCGCATACCGGCGATCTGGCTGATCTGCATCATGTTGCCTCGGGCGCCCGAGTTGACCATGACCCAGACCGGGTTGGTGGTCGGGAAGTTGTCCACCATCGCCTGGCTGACCTCGGCCCGCGCGCGGGTCCAGATCTCGATGAGCTCCCCACGACGCTCGGTGTCGGTGATGACACCGCGCTCGTACTGGCGCTCGATCTTGGCGGCCTCGTCCTCGTGCCGGTCCAGGATCGCCTGCTTCGACGGCGGCGTGACGACGTCGTCGATGGCGATCGTGATGCCGGCCCGGGTGGCCCAGTGGAACCCGGCGGACTTCAGCGCGTCCAGCGTCGCCGCGACCTGGACCTTGGGGTAGCGCTCGGCGAGGTCGTTGACGATCGCCCCGAGCTCCTTCTTCGGCACCTGGTAGTTGACGAAGCGGTAGTCCTCGGGCAGGGCCTCGTTGAAGAGGACCCGGCCCAGGCTGGTGACGACGGTCGCGGGGGTACCCGGCGTCCAGTCCTCCGGCTGCTCCCACGCCTCGTTGACCGAGCCGTTGTCGACGCCGAAGACCTCGTCGAGGCGGATCTTCGCCCGCTCCTGCAGACCCAGCGAACCCTTGTCGTAGGCCATGATCGCCTCGGCCGTGGACGAGAACGAGTGCGGCTGACCGCCGTCGGCCTCGGCCGGCGACGCGACCAGGGTCGTCAGGTGGTACAGGCCCAGCACCATGTCCTGGGTCGGCGCGGTGATCGGACGACCGTCGGCCGGGCTCAGGATGTTGTTGCTGGACAGCATCAGGATCCGGGCCTCGGCCTGCGCCTCGGCCGACAGCGGCAGGTGCACCGCCATCTGGTCACCGTCGAAGTCCGCGTTGAACGCGGTGCAGACGAGCGGGTGGATCTGGATGGCCTTGCCCTCGACCAGCTGGGGCTCGAAGGCCTGGATGCCCAGGCGGTGCAGCGTCGGCGCGCGGTTCAGCAGCACCGGGTGCTCGGTGATGACCTCTTCCAGCACGTCCCACACGACCGGGCGCGCACGCTCGACCATCCGCTTGGCGGACTTGATGTTCTGGGCGTGGTTGAGGTCGACGAGCCGCTTCATGACGAAGGGCTTGAAGAGCTCCAGCGCCATCTGCTTGGGCAGACCGCACTGGTGCAGCTTCAGCTGCGGGCCGACGACGATGACCGAACGGCCGGAGTAGTCGACGCGCTTGCCCAGCAGGTTCTGGCGGAACCGGCCCTGCTTGCCCTTGAGCAGGTCGCTCAGGGACTTCAGGGGACGGTTGCCCGGGCCGGTGACCGGACGGCCGCGGCGGCCGTTGTCGAACAGCGCGTCCACGGACTCCTGGAGCATCCGCTTCTCGTTGTTCACGATGATCTCGGGGGCACCGAGGTCGAGCAGACGCTTCAGCCGGTTGTTGCGGTTGATCACGCGGCGGTACAGGTCGTTCATGTCGCTGGTGGCGAAGCGGCCACCGTCGAGCTGCACCATCGGGCGCAGGTCCGGCGGGATGACCGGGACGCAGTCCAGCACCATGCCCATGGGCGAGTTGCGGGTCTGCTGGAACGCGGCGACGACCTTGAGCCGCTTGAGGGCCCGCAGCTTGCGCTGGCCCTTGCCGCTGCGGATCGTCTCGCGCAGCGAGACGGCCTCGGCGTCGAGGTCGAAGTCGGCGAGCAGCTTCTGCAGCGCCGCGGCACCCATGCCGCCCTCGAAGTACTCCCCGAAGCGGTCGCGCAGCTCGCGGTAGAGGCCCTCGTCGGCGATGAGCTGCTTGACCTCCAGCTTGCGGAAGGTGTCGAGCACCTCCTCGAGGCGGTCGATCTCCCGCTGTGCGCGGTCGCGCAGCTGGCGCATCTCGCGCTCGCCGCCCTCGCGCACCTTGCGGCGGACGTCGGACTTGGCGCCCTCCGCCTCGAGCTCGGCCAGGTCGGCCTCGAGCTTCTGCTGGCGCGCCTCGACGGTGGCGTCGCGGGCGTCCTCGAGGTTGTGCTTCTCGGCGCTGATCTCCGCCTCGATGGTCGGGAGGTCGCGGTGCCGCGCCTCGCCGTCCACCGTGGTGATCAGGTAGGCCGCGAAGTAGATGATCTTCTCGAGGTCCTTGGGCGCCAGGTCGAGCAGGTAGCCCAGACGCGACGGCACGCCCTTGAAGAACCAGATGTGGGTGACCGGAGCGGCCAGCTCGATGTGGCCCATCCGCTCACGCCGGACCTTGGCCCGGGTCACCTCGACGCCGCAGCGCTCGCAGATGATGCCCTTGAACCGGACGCGCTTGTACTTGCCGCAGTAGCACTCCCAGTCCCGGGTGGGACCGAAGATCTTCTCGCAGAAGAGGCCATCCTTCTCCGGACGCAGGGTCCGGTAGTTGATGGTCTCGGGCTTCTTCACCTCACCGTGCGACCACTGGCGGATGTCGTCGCCGGTGGCCAGGCCGATGCGCAACTCATCGAAGAAGTTGACGTCGAGCAACGTGATGACCCCTTTCCGGGGCTAGTTCTTCGCTTCTATGTCAAGTGGTTGGGTGCCGGCCGGCCCCGCATGCTCAGGGCCGGCCGGCAGCCGATCAGACGTCCTCGACGCTGGAGGGCTCGCGGCGGCTGAGGTCGATGCCCAGCTCCTCCGCGGCCCGGAAGACCTCGTCGTCGGTGTCGCGCAGCTCGATCGCCTGGCCGTCGCCGGAGAGGACCTCCACGTTCAGGCAGAGCGACTGGAGCTCCTTGAGCAACACCTTGAAGGACTCCGGGATGCCCGGCTCCGGGATGTTCTCGCCCTTGACGATGGCCTCGTAGACCTTGACGCGGCCGAGGATGTCGTCGGACTTGATGGTGAGCAGCTCCTGCAGCGCGTAGGCCGCGCCGTAGGCCTGCATCGCCCAGCACTCCATCTCGCCGAAGCGCTGACCACCGAACTGCGCCTTACCACCCAGCGGCTGCTGCGTGATCATCGAGTACGGGCCGGTCGAGCGGGCGTGGATCTTGTCGTCGACCAGGTGCAGCAGCTTCAGGATGTAGACGTAGCCCACCGAGATCGGCTCGGGGAAGGGCTCCCCGGACCGGCCGTCGAACAGCCGGGCCTTGCCGGTCTCCTTGACCATCCGGTCGCCGTCGCGGTTCGGGATCGTCGAGCCGAGGAGACCGACGATCTCGTCCTCCTTGGCGCCGTCGAACACCGGGGTCGCGGTCCGGGTGCCCGGGGCCGCGGACTTCGCCTTCTCGGGCAGGTTCTTCGCCCAGTCCGGGGTGCCCTCGACCTGCCAGCCCTGCTTGGCGACCCACCCGAGGTGGGTCTCCAGGACCTGGCCGACGTTCATGCGGCCGGGGACGCCGAGCGGGTTCAGGACGATGTCGACCGGGGTGCCGTCCTCGAGGAACGGCATGTCCTCCTGCGGGAGGATCTTCGAGATGACGCCCTTGTTGCCGTGGCGTCCGGCGAGCTTGTCGCCGTCGGAGATCTTGCGCATCTGGGCGACGTAGACCCGGATCAGCTCGTTGACGCCGGCGGGCAGCTCGTCGCCGTCCTCGCGCGAGAACACGCGGACGCCGATGACCTTGCCGGACTCACCGTGCTTGACCTTGAGCGACGTGTCGCGGACCTCGCGCGCCTTCTCACCGAAGATCGCGCGGAGCAGCCGCTCCTCGGGGGTCAGCTCGGTCTCGCCCTTGGGCGTGACCTTGCCGACGAGGATGTCGCCGGGGACGACCTCGGCACCGATGCGGATGATGCCGCGCTCGTCGAGGTCGGCGAGGACCTCCTCGGAGACGTTCGGGATGTCCCGGGTGATCTCCTCGGCACCGAGCTTGGTGTCGCGGGCGTCGACCTCGAACTCCTCGATGTGGATGGAGGACAGGACGTCGTCCTGCACGAGGCGCTGCGACAGGATGATCGCGTCCTCGTAGTTGTGGCCCTCCCACGGCATGAAGGCGACGAGCAGGTTCTTGCCCAGCGCCATCTCGCCCTCGTCGGTGCACGGCCCGTCGGCGATGACCTGGCCGACCTCGACCCGCTGACCCTCGTCGACGACGGGGGTCTGGTTGATCGAGGTGCCCTGGTTCGAGCGGCGGAACTTCAGCAGCCGGTAGGTCTGCCGGGTCCCGTCGTCGGCCATGACGGTGACGTAGTCGGCGGTGGAGTCCTCGACCACACCGGCCTTCTCCGCCACGACCACGTCACCGGCGTCGACGGCGGCACGCAGCTCCATGCCGGTGCCGACCAGCGGGGCCTCGCTGCGCAGCAGCGGCACCGCCTGACGCTGCATGTTGGCGCCCATGAGCGCGCGGTTGGCGTCGTCGTGCTCGAGGAACGGGATCATCGCGGTCGCGACCGAGGTCATCTGCCGCGGCGACACGTCCATGTAGTCGACGTTCTCCGGGGCGACGTAGTCGACCTCGCCACCCTTGGTGCGGACCAGGACGCGGTCCTCGGTGAGCCGGTTGCCGTCGAGGACGGAGTTCGCCTGGGCGACGACGAAGCGGTCCTCCTCGTCGGCGGTCAGGTAGTCGATCTGGTCGGTGACGGTGCCGTTCTCGACCTTGCGGTACGGGGTCTCGATGAACCCGAACGCGTTGACCCGGCCGAAGGAGGACAGCGAGCCGATCAGGCCGATGTTCGGGCCTTCCGGGGTCTCGATCGGGCACATCCGGCCGTAGTGGCTCGGGTGCACGTCGCGGACCTCCATGCCGGCGCGCTCACGCGACAGACCGCCCGGACCCAGCGCCGACAGGCGGCGCTTGTGGGTCAGACCCGCGAGCGGGTTGGTCTGGTCCATGAACTGCGACAGCTGGCTGGTGCCGAAGAACTCCTTGATGGAGGCGACGACCGGCCGGATGTTGATCAGGGTCTGCGGCGTGATCGCCTCGACGTCCTGGGTCGTCATCCGCTCGCGGACCACGCGCTCCATGCGGGAGAGGCCGACCCGGATCTGGTTCTGGATCAGCTCGCCGACGGTGCGCAGGCGACGGTTGCCGAAGTGGTCGATGTCGTCGACACCGTGCTCGGGCTCGCCGGCGTGGAGACGCACGACGTACTCGATGGTGGCGACGATGTCGTCCTCGGTCAGGGTGCTCGTGCCCTGCGGCACGGAGACGCCGAGCTTCTTGTTCACCTTGTAGCGGCCGACCTTCGCGAGGTCGTAGCGCTTCGGGTTGAAGAAGAGGTTCTCCAGCAGGGCCTGCGCCGACTCGCGCGTCGGCGGCTCGCCCGGACGGAGCTTGCGGTAGATGTCCAGCAGCGCCTCGTCCTGCCCGGCGATGTGGTCCTTCTCCAGCGTGGCCAGGACCGTGGGCGACCACTGGAAGTGCTCGCGGATGCGGTCCTCGCCCCAGCCGAGCGCCTTGAGCAGCACGGTGACGGGCTGACGGCGCTTGCGGTCGATGCGGACGCCGACGGTGTCCCGCTTGTCGACGTCGAACTCCAGCCACGCACCGCGGCTGGGGATGACCTTGGCGCTGAAGACGTCCTTGTCCGACGTCTTGTCCAGCGTCTTGTCGAAGTAGACGCCGGGGCTGCGGACGAGCTGGGAGACGACGACGCGCTCGGTCCCGTTGATGACGAAGGTGCCCTTGTTCGTCATGATCGGGAAGTCGCCCATGAACACCGTCTGGCTCTTGATCTCGCCGGTGGTGTTGTTCATGAACTCGGCCGTGACGAACAGCGGCGCCGCGTAGGTCATGTCCTTGTCCTTGCACTCCTCGAGGGACGCCTTGACGTCCTCGAAGCGCGGGTTGGAGAAGGACAGCGACATCGAGCCGCTGAAGTCCTCGATCGGGGAGATCTCCTCGAGGATCTCGGCGAGACCGCCGACGGCGCCGGCCTGCTCCTCGGCGGCGAGGGTGGCCCGCCACTCCGGGCTGCCGATGAGCCAGTCGAAGGACGCGGTCTGCAGGGCGAGCAGGTCCGGGACCTCGAGGGGCTCGTTGATCTTCGCGAAGGAGACGCGCAGCGGCGCGCCGGGGATCTTCTGCTGGTCGGCCTCTCCGGTGCGGGGGCCGTTCACAATGTTCTCTTCGGTGGTGCTGGTGGGCGTGCTGGTGGGGCGAGAGCCTGCCAAGATGCGTCCTTCCAAGGACCTCACGACGTGCGGGCGGGACTGTGCGGGGTCGTCGTCGGTAATGGCGGAGCTGACCGTCTGGCCGGGCCCGGACCGTTGGCCGACCACGGATGACCGGGACCTGCTCCCGGGCACCCCTGGTGACCCGTCTCGGCGGGGAAGCAGTCAGAGGGCAGCGCAACAGGTGACCCTACCCCTGCTCGAGCGCGCTGTCCACGTCGGGGGCGCCGGTGCGACCGGCGCCACACCCTGCGGACTGCGGCGTCGTCGAGCGGGACGCGGCGGGCGTTGCGCGCACCATGATGCCAGCCCCGGCGGTGCCACCGGAATGCCACGCCGCACGGCTGTGGACGGCCCCGTCGCGGGACCGTCCGTCAGCTGGTGGTGAGGAGCGTCAGCTCGCTGATCTTCCAGTCGCCGTCGACCTTGACGACCCGGACCTGGACGGTCTGCGTGCAGGACTGCGCGCCCGCGGGCGTCACCAGGCACCCCGACCCCTCCGGAGCCGGCTGCTCCCCGCTGTTCACCGACTGCACGACGTACTGGCCGAAGACCACCAGCGTCGCGGTGTCCTGCGCGTCGTTGACCTGCTGCAGCCCGACGTCGAGCACCTCGTAGCTCGTCGTCGCCGACACCTGCTCGTAGGTGTCGATGATCCCGCCCTGGCCGAGATCCTCCTCGTACTGGTCGCGGAGGTCGCCGGTCAGGACGTCGAGCTTGCCCTGGATGCTGCCCTCGGAGTCCTCGTAGTCGTAGGCGTACAGCGCCCGGACGCCGTCCCGCGTCGCCGCGAAGATCGAGGAGTCGACGTAGCTCGGGTTGAACCGCTGCCACAGGAGCACGCCGACACCGGCGGCCGCGGCCAGGCACAGCAGGGCCAGCACCAGCGCCAACGCCGAGGAGCGGCGCGCGACCGGAGCCGCCGCGGCCGCCGCGGCAGGCGCCGTGGACGCCCTCGTGGCCCGGGACGTGCGCGGGCGAGCGGTCGCGGCAGCGTCGGTGGAGCCCGTCGCCTCGTCGCTTCGGGCCGGCCGAGCCGTCGCCTCGGGACGGGTCGCCTCGGGACGGGTCGCCTCGGGACGGGGGACATCGGGACGGGGGTTGTCCCCGTCCTCGCGCTCGCGGCGGCTACCGGCCACGCGCGGGCGGGGGCTGGGGGTCGCCCTCCCGCCCGGCCGCGGCCGGGGCGTGGGCCGGGAACGGCCCTCGGGGTTCTCACTCACTCTCGACACCGGTTCCCTTGATGCCGGACAGCAGCCAGCGGTCGTCGGACTTCTCCAGCTCGACCTCGATGCGGTAGCGCACCACCTGGGCCTGCTCGCTGGCGTTGCTCTGCTGGGTCGACTCGATGACCAGCCACACCGTGGCGGACGCGTCCTCGGCCCTGGTCACCCCACCGCCGACCACCTCGGTGTTGACGACGGCCTCCGCGGCCGTGATCTGGTCGCGTCGGCCGTCCAGCTCGGCGACGCCCTCCTCGCGCAGGTCCCCCGTGGCCACCCGTCGCATCTGCTCGATGTCGTCGTCGAGGGTCAGGTAGTCGAACGAGGTGAAGTCGACGACGCCGGAGCGGGCGGCCTGCAGGGCCTCCACGTAGTCCCCGGTCCGGACGGCGGACGCCTCGGGCCGGGTCAGCCACAGGTAGCCCAGCCCGCCGCACAGCAGGAGCAGCACCACCAGCAGCGTCGGGACGAGCGGGACGGACAGCCGGCCGCCGGTGCGCGCAGCACCGTCGCCGTCGTCCCCGCTCCCCCGGCGGCCCCGGCGCCGACCGGTGGATGCCTCGGCGGCCTCCGTGCCCGCGGCGGCACCGTCTCCGGTCCCGTCCGTCCCCGGCGTGGTCGGCTCCGCGCCGTCCACGGACGACCGGGCGGCCTCCTGCGGGTCGCCGCTCTCCCCGGGACCGGCGGAGGTCACGACCTCGTCCTCCCGTGGGCGCGCTTCACTCGTCACGCGCGCGATTCTCCCTGTTCTGTGGTGGTGCCGGTCCGCGGCGTGCCGCGGTTCACCCGGCGGTGGTGAAGGCGAAGGGGTTCGCCGACAGGAGCTGGCCCAGCACGTCCGGGACCACGCCCGACAGCGGCGGCACCTGGCCGGTGGTGGAGCCCTGCGGTCCGCTGGAGCGGGTCCCACCGGTCCGGCCGATGTTCTGCTCGCCCCGGATGTTCGACCCGTTCTCGTCGTAGCCGTCACCCGGGTTCGGGTCGACGCCGTTGATGACCCGGCAGGACACCGCGTCGACGTCGGCGTTCGCCACGGCCCCCTCGCTCGGCAGCGAGGTGGTCGGGACGTACCCCGTGGTGCAGCTGTGCGGGTCGCCGGCGTTGAGCACGAAGCCGAAGTGCGACCGCATCTGCCCGTCGGGGTCGCGTCGCACGACGGTGAAGTTGCCCGAGACGACGTCCGGATAGGTCACGAGCAGCTGCTCGACGTTGTTCAGGCGCGGGATCGTGACGTCGTTGAGGATGTCGATGTTGCGGATCAGGGATCCCAGCCCCGGTCCCGCGTCCCGCACCAGCTGCTCGAGCTGCGCGCCGGCGTCGGGGGCGTTGACCACGAGCCCCCGCAGGTCGGGGTCGATCTCGACCAGGGTGTCGGTGAAGGTGCGCAGCTCCGAGGCCCACTGCTCGATGGCCGAGCGACTGGCCACCTGGGTCTCGAGCACGGTGCGCCCGTCGGTGATCAGCTGCAGCGTCTGCGGCAGGGACTGCTCGGCCCGGGCCAGCAGCACGTCACCGTTGTCGATGAGCCGGCCGAGGTCGTCCCCCGCGCCGGCGAAGGCCGTGCCGAGCTCGTCGACGACGGTGCGGAGGTTCTCCTGGTCGATGGAGCCCACCAGCTCGTCCAGGTTGAGGAGCAGCTGCTCGACCGGCACCGGGATGCCGGTCCGCTGGGCCGGGATGACCGAGCCGTCCTCCAGGTAGGGCCCCTCGTCGGTGTCCGGGCGCAGATCGACGTACTGCTCGCCGACGGCGCTCCGGGTCGCGACGAACGCCGACGTGCCGGCGGGGATGGGGTCGGTGTCCGGGTCGATCGTCAGGGACACGCGGACGCCGTCGTCGACGAGCTCCATGTCGGTGACCCGGCCGACGGCGACGCCGCGGTAGGTGACCTCCGCGTTGACGAAGATGCCGCCGGAGTCGCGGAAGTCGGCGGCCACCTCGTAGCCGTTGCCGAGCACCACGCGGTCCAGGCCGACGTAGTTGAACCCGAGGTAGGCCATGCCCACGACCGCGAGTGCGGCGAAGGCCGCCAGCTTGAGCTTGGTCTTGCGCGTGATCACTGGGTCACTCCCGGGATGGACGGGAGGCCGAGCCGGCCGGTGGCCTCCTCGGCCCCAGGCACCTGCCCGACGACGTCGGGGAGGGTCGGGAGGGACAGCGCCGACTGCTGCTGCGGGCTCGCCGCCTGGCCACCGCCCTGGGTGCCGCCCTGGTTGCCGGGCGCGGTGCCCGGCTGCCCGCACTGGGTACCGACCAGGTCCTGGGGCTGGATCTTCAGCGCCCCCGTCGTCTGATCGATCACGTAGCGGCAGAGCAGCTCCGACAGGTCGAAGTTCAGCTCTGCGGTCATGTTGGTGAACAGGCCGTAGCCACCGGTCTGGGCCTCGCGGTAGTTGAGGGCGGAGAGCGAGCTGTCCGGGAAGGGATAGGTGAGCAGCAGCTCGAGGGAGCCGGCGAGGTTCGGACCCGCGGCGGCCAGCTGGCTGAGCACCGGCTGGAGGAGCTGCAGGTCCGCGATGGTGTTCTCCGCGGACTGGTTGATGACCCGCGTGCCGACGTCGCCCAGCCGGGCCAGGCTCTCCAGCATCGAGACCAGGAGATCGCGCTGCTGGTTGATGACGTCGAGGCCGGGCCCGATCGTGTCCAACGCCGTCCTGATCGTGGCGGTGCGGGCGGCCAGCGTCTCGGCCAGCCGGTTCGCGCTGTCCAGCGCCCGGCTGATCTCGGCCTTCTGCTCGTCCAGTCCCCCGATGAAGGTGTCGAGCTGGTCGAGCGTGTTCTTGAGCTCGCTCTCCCGGCCCTCCATGGCCTCCCCGAGCTCACGGCTGATCGTCTGGAGCTGCGCGAGACCGCCGCCGTTGAGCACGAGGGACACCGCGCCGAGAAGCTCCTCGACCTCCACGTTGCGGTTGGTCCGGTCCAGGGGGATGACCGGCTGGTCCCGGAGGTCGCCCTGGGGCTCGGCGTTGCCCGGCGGCGCCAGCTCGACGTACTTCTCACCGAGGAGGGAGGACTGCTGGATCGCGGCGACGGAGTTGGCGGGCAGGTCGACGTCGCCGTTGACGAGGATGGTGACCCGCGCGGTCCAGTCGTCGTCGAGCTCGATCTTCTCGACCCGTCCGACCGGGACGTCGGCGACCCGGACGGCGGACTGCTGGACGAGGTCGAGCACGTCGAGGAACTCGACCTCGACCTCGTACGGGTCGTCGCCCACGTCGGCTCCACCGGGCAGGCTGAACGAGTACGCCCCCCGGAACCCGCACCCGCTGAGCAGCACCAGGCCGAGGCCCAGCGCGGCCACCTTCCGTGCAGTACGCATCATTCCGACGCCCCCGTGATCGCCGGCAGACCGATCGGGTTGGGCAGCGGGCCGCCGCCCCCGCCTCCCCCGGCGAGCGCCTCACGGAGCTCCTCGTAGTCCGGTCGGCCGTTGCCGTTCAGGTCGTCCAGGGTGCCGTCGGCGTCGGCGTCCCCGGAAAGCAGTCGGGCGCAGACGGCCTCGGTGGTCGTCTGCAGCGGCTGCAGCACGCCGTTCACGACCTCCCCCGCCACGGGCAGGTCCTCGATCCGGACCCGGCCCAGCTGGAACAGCGCCCCGCAGACCAGCACCTCCGCGTTCACGGCCCCGAGCCCGTTGTCGCGAGTGTCGAGCGTGCCGTAGTCGGGGTTGTAGGCGTGTGCCAGGTTGCCCAGCGCCGCCGGGGCGACGTCCATGATCTCGGCGAGCGCGTCGCGCTGCTGCACCAGGGAGAGGGTGACGTCGGCGAGCCGGTTCACGTTGGTCGACAGCAGCGTCCGGTTGTCGCGGATGAAGCCGGCGACGTCGGCGAGGGACTGCGAGAGCAGCCGCACGGCAGCCGCCAGGTCCTCCCGCTCGTCGGCGAGCAGCTCGGAGACCGCCGCCATGTTCTGGTTGAACTGGCCCACCTGCGCGTCGACCGTCGCCAGCGCCGTGGTGAAGGTCTGCAGGTTGTCCAGGGAGGAGAAGAGGTCGTCCCGGTTGGTGGCCAGCGTCTCCACGGCCTGCGAGAAGCCGGTGAGGGTCCGGTTCAGCGCCTCGCCGTTGCCGTCGAGGTTGGCCGCGCCGACGTCCACGAGGTCCGACAGCGCACCGTTCTCGTTGGCGCCGTCGGGGCCCAGTGCCGCGGACAGCTCGTCGAGCGCGCCGTACACCTGGTCGAGCTCGACCGGCGTCGCGGTCCGGTCCATCGGGATCTCGGCGCCGTCCTCCATGGCGGGGCCGCCGTCGTACGGCGGGGAGAACTGCACGTAGCGGTCGGAGACCAGCGACGGGGCCAGGACGACGGCCTGCGCATCGGCCGGGATGTCGTAGTCGTCGTCGATGACCATGTCGACGCGCACCCGGTCGCCCAGCGCGGTGATGTCGGTGATGTCGCCGACGTCGATGCCCAGGATGCTGACCCCGGACCCGGGGTAGAGCCCGACGGTCTGCGCGAAGTACGCCGTGACGCGGTACTGGCCGGCCGGTCGGAGCACCGTCCAGCCCACCGCGGCCAGCAGCACGAACGCGGCGGCGAGGGCGACGCCACGCTGCAGGGAGCCGCTCATCCTGTCTCCTCCGAGCAGCCGACGGGCAGGGGTGACTGCGAGACGCTGCCGCAGACCACGGAGCCGAGCGCCGAGGGCAACAGGTCGTTGACGAAGCTGTCGAACCATCGGCCGTTGCCGAGGGTGTTGGCGAACACGCGCACGAACGGCGCGAAGTTGTTCACCGTCTCGGCGAGGGCCGCCCGGTTCCGGCTGAGGATGTCGGTCACCGTGGACAACTGCTGCAGCGTGGGCGTCAGCGCCTCGCGGTTGTCCGCCACCAGGCCGGAGAGCTGGGTGGCCAGCTCCTGCACGTTGGTGAGGATCGAGTCGATCAGCGCCCGCCGCTCCTGCACCTCGGTGAGCAAGGTGTTGGAGTCGAGGATGAGCTCCGTGAACTCGCCGTTGCGGTCGGCGAGCACCTGCGTCACCTGCCGCGTGGCCGACAGCAGCTGCTGGAGCTGCTGGTCGCGCGAGGCGATCGTGTCCGAGAGCCGGGCCAGCCCCTGCAGGGAGGTCCGCACCTCGTCCGGGGTCTCGGCGAAGGTGTCCGCCAGCACCTCGAAGGAGCTGGCGAGCTGGGCCGTGTCGAGCTCCTCCACCGTGGTCGACAGGTCGGCGAAGGCCTCGACGACGTCGTAGGGGGACGCCGTCCGTTCCAGCGGGATCGGCTGCTCGGGGTCCAGCTCACCGGAGCCGCGGGGCACGAGCGCCAGGTACTTGGCACCCAGGACGGTCTCGATCTTGATGGCCGCCTCGGAGCGGTCACCGACGAAGGCGTCCCGGACCCGGAACTCGACCAGGACCGCCCCGTCCTCCAGCGCCAGGCTCTCGACCTTCCCGACCTTCACCCCCGCGACCCGGACGACGTCGTCGGGCTTGAGGCCGGCGGCTTCGGAGAACTGCGCCTTGTAGACCGTGCCGCCACCGATGAGCGGCAGCGACTGCGCGTTGAAGGCGAGGAAGACCAGCGTCGCGATGACGCTCAGGCTGATCGCGCCGATCGTCACCGGGTTGCGCTGCCGGAAGGGCTTGGATTCGCGTGCCATCAGCTGCAGCCCTCCGCTCCGCTGTCGAACCGGAACTGCTGGCCGGTCTCCGTGCCCCCGGTGAGCGGTGTGGCGGGGAGCGTGACCGTGCCGCCGGCGGAGCACAGGAAGAAGTTGAACCAGCTGCCGTTGATCGCCGTCCGCGTGATCAGGTCGATCTTGACCGGCGAGAGCTGCAGGAACTCCTCCACCACGTCGCCGTCCTCGGCGAGGTTCGTCGAGAGGTCGCCCAGCGCCTGGATGTCGGCCGCGAGCGGCGCCCGCGCGTCCGCCAGGAAGTCGCTGGTCGCCACCGCGAGGGTGTCGATCGTCTGCAGCGAGTCGAAGATGGCCTCCCGGTCACCGGCCAGGCCGGTGACGAACTGCTGCAGGCTGACCACGAGGTCCGACAGCTGCTGGTCGCGCTCGGCGACCGTGCTCATCACCGTCGTCAGGTTGTCGATCATGCTGCCGATGACGGCGTCCTTGTCCGCCAGCGAGTCGCTCAGCGAGGCGACGTGGGACAGCAGGCTCTCCACGGTTCCGCCCTCGCCCTGGAACACCTGGATGATCTCGAAGGACAGCCGGTTCATGTCGGCCGGCGACAACGCCTGCAGCAGCGGCCGGAAGCCCCCGAAGAGCGTGGTCAGGTCCAGCGCGGGCGTCGTCCGGGACAGCGGGATGGTCGCGCCCTCGTCGAGGGTCTCCCCCGACGAGCCCTCGCTGTCGGTGAGGGCGATGTAGCGCTGTCCCACCAGGTTCCGGTAGCGGATGGTCGCCTCGACCGCGGCGGGCAGCGGGACGTCGCTGGACACCTCGAGCTCGACCTCGGCCACCGGCCGGTCGGTGCCCTCGGCCAGGCCGATGGCGGTGACCTGGCCGACGCGGACACCGGAGATGCGCACCTCGTCGCCCTCGACCAGGCCGGCGACGTCGGTGAACTCCGCCCGGTAGGCCAACTGCTCGCCGTAGCCCGCGTTGGTGATGGTGCTGATCAGCACGTAGCTGGCCAGGATCGTCACCAGCGCGAAGACGATCAGCTTGACCAGCGGGGCGACCATCCCCCGCATCTTCTCCTTCATCGCAGCATCACCTGCGTCCCCCGCAGGAGCGGCGTCAGCGTCGACGCCGCCAGGTCCGACACCTGTGCCGGCTCGCGGCCGGTCTGGTAACCGAGGATGTTGCGCACGAAGTCCAGTTCCGCTGTCGATCCGGGCAGGTTGAAGGGCAGCGACTGCCCGGCCGACGGGTTGGGGTCACCGGCGCCCGGCGGGAGGTCGTTCGGTCCGCTGCCACCCAGGCACACCGGGTTGCCGGTGGAGGGGTTGTCCACGGAGTCGACCCCGTCGGCCGGCGGGGCCGGGCAGTAGTACTCCCCGGCCTGCGCCGCGGCCATCAGCCCGTCGATGTCGGCCAGACCCTGGCAGTCGGGCCCGGACTGGTCGAGGTACTCCGGCTGGTCGCCCGGTACGTACGGGTTCCGCGGCGGGAAGCTCACCACGATGTTCAGGTTCAGCGCGGGGTCGCCGTCGCCCCCGAAGGACTCCGTGGTCAGCGGTGCCGCCCGGGTGAGTCCCTCGAGGATGCAGGGGTAGCTGGGCGAGTACTTCGCGAAGACGCCGAGCACCGGACGCGACGACGCGGCCATCGAGATGATGTTCTGCTCGTTGACCTCGAGGAATCCGGCCGTCGTCGCTGCCGAGCTGTCGCCGACGGTGAAGGTCCGGCGCAGCTGCTCCTGCTGGTCGACGATGGTCGTGTTGGTGATCGCCAGGTTGTCCAGGACGGCCAGCAGGTCGTCGGCGGCCGAGTCGTAGGTGTCGGCGAAGTCGGCCAGCAGGGTGATGTCCTCCTGCAGCTCCGGCAGCACGGTGTTGATCTCCCCGAAGTAGCGGCCGGTCGTCGCCAGGTTGGCGCCGAGGTCGTCGCCGCTCCCCCGTAGGGCGTCGGCGACCGCACCCAGGGTGAAGCTGAGATCCTGCGGCTGCACGGCCTGCAGCAGCGGCAGCATGTCGTCGATCACGCGCTGCAGCTCGATGGCGTTCTCGCTGCGGTCCTCCCCGATGACGTCGCCGTCGGCCAGGCGCTCCTGGCTCGGCCGCTCGGGCAGCTCGAGGGAGACGTACCGCTCGCCGAACAGCGTCTTGGGCAGCAGGCGCGCGTTGACGTCCGCCGGGATCTGGTCGAGGTACTCGGGGTTGATCGCCAGCTCGATCGTGGCGCCCTCGGCGCTGGCCTCCACCTCGCGGACGTCACCGACGATCACCCCGCGCACCTTGACGTCGGAGGCCTCCTGCAGCTGGTTGCCCGCCGTGTCGGTCTCGAGCGTCACGCGGGCGACGTCGGTGAACGCCTTGTTGTACTGCGCCACCGCCGCCGCGAGGAGGAGGAGCAGGACGACCAGGAACGCCAGGCCCTGGATCCGGATCCGGATCTTCTTGCTCACGCCGCGCTCACCCCGCGATCCGGACTGTGGTGGTCGAGCCCCAGATGGCCAGGGACAGGAACAGGTCGATGATGTTCACCGCGACGATCGAGAAGCGCACCGCGCGGCCGACCGCCAGGCCCACGCCCGCCGGCCCGCCGCTGGCGCGGTAGCCGTAGTAGCAGTGGGTCAGGATGATCACGACGGCGAAGACGAGCACCTTGAGGAACGACCACAGCACGTCCTGCGGAGGCAGGAACAGGTTGAAGTAGTGGTCGTAGGTACCCGTCGACTGGCCGTAGGCCTGCGTGGCGATCAGCCGGGTGGCGAAGTAACTGGTCAGCAGCCCCAGCACGTACAGCGGGATGACGGCGATGAAGCCGGCGACGATGCGGGTCGTCACCAGGAACGGCAGCGACGGCACGCCCATGACCTCGAGGGCGTCGATCTCCTCGTTGATCCGCATCGCGCCGATCTGCGCGGTGAACCCGCAGCCGACGGTGGCCGACAGCGCGAGCCCGGCCACCAGCGGCGCGATCTCGCGGGTGTTGAAGTACGCGGAGAGGAAGCCGGTGAACGCCGACGTGCCGAGCTGGTCGAGGGCCGCGTACCCCTGCAGCCCGACCTCGGTGCCGGTGAAGAACGACAGGAACGCGATGACGCCGACGGTGCCGCCGATGACCGCGAGCGCGCCGGTCCCGAAGGTCACCTCGGCCAGGAGCCGGAACGTCTCCCGCTTGTAGCGCTTGAGGGTGCGCGGGGTCCAGGCCAGGGCCCGGCCGTAGAACCCGAGCTGGTCGCCGAGGTCGTCGAGGGTGTCCAGCGGCTTCTTGCCGACCCGCTTCAGCTTCCGCAGGCCGACCTTGACCCGGTCACCGGGTGAGAGCAGCGCCATCACTGCCCCTTCGGTGGGACGAGCTGGAAGTAGATCGCGGTGATCACGAAGTTCACCGCGAACAGCAGCAGGAACGTGATGACGACGGACTGGTTCACCGCGTCACCGACGCCCTTGGGCCCACCTCCGGCGCGCAACCCCTTGTAGGACGCGACGATGCCGGCGATCAGCCCGAAGATCAGCGCCTTGAGCTCGCCCGACCAGAAGTCCTCGACCTGGGCGAGCGCGCTGAAGGAGGCCAGGTAGGCCCCTGGTGTGCCGCCCTGGAGGACGACGTTGAAGAAGTAGCCACCGGCGACACCGACGACGCTCACCAGTCCGTTCAACAGGACCGCGACCAGCATCGAGGCCAGCACGCGGGGCACCACGAGGCGCTGGATCGGGTCGATGCCCAGCACCTCCATGGCGTCGATCTCGTCGCGGATCTTCCGGGCGCCGAGGTCGGCGCAGATGGCCGATCCGCCGGCGCCGGCGATCAGCAGGGCCGTGACGATCGGGCTCGCCTCGCGGAGGACCGCCAGGACGGATGCGGACCCGGTGAACGACTGCGCGCCCAGCTGCCGGGTGAGCGAACCGAGCTGCAGCGCGATCACCGCGCCGAAGGGGATCGCCACCAGGGCCGTGGGGATGATCGTGACGCTGGCGACGAACCACGCCTGCTGGAGGAACTCCCGGATCTGGAACGGCCGCTTGGGCAGCGACCGGATGACGTCGAGCGCGAACGCGAAGAGGTTGCCGCTGGCCGCGAGCGGGCGGGTCGGCGAGAACTTGCCGTCGAGCAGGCCGGGGGCCTTCGGCTTGTCGGTCGCCGTCACGCCTCACCGCCCTGCCGCGGCAGCACGGCGGTCGCGGTGGAGCCGGCCTGCGCCTCGGGCGCCCAGTGCCGCCCACCGGCTCCCGTCGTCGGCTCGAACGCACCCGCGTCCGCCTTCGCGAGGAGGTCGTCCGGCAGCGACTTCCGGATGGCCGCCTGGGTCTCCTCGTCGAACTCGTGCAGCATGCGGGCGACGCGCTCCTGGCGGCGCTTCTCGGCCTTGCGCTCGGGCAGACCCTCCGTGGGCGTCAGCTGCGGCGGGACGGCGTCCCCACCGGAGGCGCCCTTGGGGCCGACCCCGTTGTGCGAGTCCCCGCCGCGCGCCTCAAGGGCGGCCATCTCGGCCTCGACCTGGGCGACGTCCTTCTCCTCGCTCATCCCGATCGGGCCCTCGCGCCGGCCGTTGAGGAACTGGCGGACGACCGGCTCCTGCGAGGTGAGCAGCTGCTCGCGGGGGCCGAACATCACCAGGTTGCGGCGGAAGAGCAGGCCGAGGTTGTCCGGCACGGTGCGGGCGGTGCCGATGTCGTGCGTGACGATGAGGAACGTGGCGTCGATCTGGGCGTTGAGGTCGACGATGAGCTGGTTGAGGTAGGCGACGCGGACCGGGTCGAGACCGGAGTCCGGCTCGTCGAACAGGATGATCTCGGGGTCGAGCACCAGGGCGCGGGCGAGGCCGGCGCGCTTGCGCATGCCTCCGGAGATCTCGCCGGGGAGCTTCCCCTCGGCGCCCTGGAGGCCGACCATGTCCATCTTCTCGAGGACGATCGACTTGACCTCGGACTCGCTCTTCTTGGTGTGCTCGCGCAGCGGGAACGCGATGTTGTCGAAGAGGTTCATGGAGCCGAACAGCGCGCCGTCCTGGAACAGGACGCCGAAGAGCTTGCGGATCTCGTAGAGCTGGTGCTCGCTCGTCCGGACGATGTCGGTGTCCTTGATGACGATCGAGCCCTTCTCGGGCTTGAGCAGGCCGACCAGCGACTTCAGGAACACCGACTTGCCGGTGCCCGACGGGCCGAGCAGCACGGAGATCTCCCCGGGCGGCAGGGTCAGGGTGACGTCGCTCCAGATGTTCTGGCTGCCGAACGACTTGGTCAGACCCTCGACCTCAACTGCGACGCCCACGACTGCCTGCCCCTCCGCTCCGGCTGCGTTGCCGGTTCCCCGCCCCGTCGCGATGACGAGCCCCGGCAGTGTCCGATGTCGTGGGCCCGTCCGCATGTCGGACGCCCACAACCCGCTTCTACTGACGAGTAACGACGTCGCGGGCAACAGGTTACGTGTGTCACGCAGTTTGCGTGACCCGGGTCTCCATCAATCCCCCACTCGGGTCCCGCCCAGGAACGCAGCAGGGGCCGCCCTCCCGGAGGAGGACGGCCCCTGCTGCCGTGCGGTGGTGCTGGTGACGCGATGGAACGGCCCCGTCCCGGGCCCCGCCCTGAGCTAGCGAAGGGTGGGGAGGACGGGGTACGTCACTTGACGGTGACGGTGGCGCCGGCGCCCTCGAGAGAGGCCTTGGCCTTCTCGGCAGCGTCCTTGGCGACCTTCTCCAGGACCGGCTTCGGTGCGTTGTCGACCAGGTCCTTGGCCTCCTTGAGGCCGAGCGAGGTCAGGCTGCGCACCTCCTTGATGACCTGGATCTTCTTGTCGCCGGCAGCCTCGAGGATGACGTCGAACTCGTCCTGCTCGGCAGCGGCCTCGTCGCCACCGCCGCCGCCACCGGCGGCAGGGGCGGCCGCGACGGCCACGGGGGCAGCAGCGGTGACGTCGAACGTCTCCTCGAACTGCTTCACGAAGTCGGACAGCTCGAGGAGGGTCATCTCCTTGAAAGCGTCGAGCAGGTCGGCGCTGGAAATCTTGGCCATGTCGGTCTCCTTCTGGGTCAGTCGTCGCTGGCCGCGTCGGCGGCAGCGGTGGTGGTCTCGGGGGTGGTGTCAGCAGCAGCGTCGTCCGAGGCGGGGGCCTCGGAGGCCGTGTCGTCGGCAGCGGGAGCCTCGGCAGCCGGTGCGTCGGCGGCCTTCTTCTCCTGCAGCGCGGCGGCGAGGCGGGCGACCTGCGACAGCGGGGCCTGGAACAGCCCGGCAGCCTTGGTCAGGTTGCCCTTCATGGCGCCGGCCAGCTTGGCCAGCAGGACCTCACGGGGCTCGACGTCCGCGAGGCGGGTGACCTCGGAGGCGTCGACCGTGCGACCGTCGACCACGCCGCCCTTGACGACGAGCAGCGGGTTGGCCTTCGCGAAGTCGCGGATGGCCTTCGCGGCCTCGACCGGGTCGCCCTGGATGAAGGCGATCGCGGTGGGGCCGTTGAGCAACGGGGCGAGGTCGGAGAAACCGACCGCGTCCGCCGCCCGCTTCGTCAGGGTGTTCTTGACGACGGCGTAGCTGCTGCCCTCACCGAGGGAACGGCGCAGCTGGGTCAGCTGCGCCACGGTGAGCCCGCGGTACTCGGTGAGCACGGCCGCACTCGAGTTCTGGAACCGGTCGGTGATCTCGTCGATCACCGCGGCCTTTACCTGCGTGGGCATGGGCCTCCTCTCGTCTGTCGGGCGACCACCCGTCGGCGCGCGACTGCGTGCGACGAGGGACCCGGAGACGAGGAACGCCCCGGCGCAGAGCGCACGGGGCGAGGGGCAGGATGCGCTGTTCGTGCTGCAACCTGACGATCGATCCGTCCACCTGCGCGGGTCGCCCGGGGCTCCGGGACCTTCGATCGCACGCGGACGTGCGACGACCAGCGGTCTTGGGGGGAACGGGCACCAGCGTACGCGATGCCGGCGGCGCGCCGCCGCGGGGGCGGTCAGAGCCCACCGCGCCCCGGTCCGTCGGCGGCAGCGCCGCGCTCCCACCCACGGCGGTTCTCCCCGACCGGGTGCCAGCCGAAGCGGCCGAACCAGCCCACGAGCGGGAGCTCGTCCTCCCCTACGGCGACCAGGAAGCGCCGCGTCCCGCCCAGCCGCAGCCAGGCGACGAGGTGGTGGACCAGCCAGGTTCCGACTCCTTGGCGGCGCCACCCCTCCGTCACGTGCAGTTCCGCGAGGTCGGCCCAGCCGTCCATCCGCATCAGACTGCCGCCACGGCTGTGGTCGTCGTCCGCCTCGACGAAGCCGATGACGTCACCGTCGGCGACCGCCTGGAACCGTGCGCCGAAGGTGCCGACCGCTCGACGGAGCGTCAACCGGGGCGAGGGAGGGGCGCCGGGCGGCGGCACCCCGTCCAGGGTGCCGACGAGGGTCGTCTCCACCCGTCCCGGCGAGGCGGCGAAGCCGACCGCGCGCAGGGTGCGGGCGACGTGCGGCCAGCTGTCGGGGATGCCGTAGGTGGCCGGGGTCGGCAGGTCCCCGTCGGCGAACTGGCGCCGGGCCTGCCACGCCTCCAGGGCCCGCACGCAGGCATGGGCCAGGCGCAGACCGGCCGCCTCCGCGGCCGGCCAGTGCACCAGCCAGGCGATCTCCCCCGCGTCGCGCCAGTCCGGCCCGACGTCCGCCTCTCCGCGATAGCGGCGCAGGTGCGCCGCCGCGACCACCCGGCCGTCGGCCTCAGCGACGAGCGTCAACCGGTGGGAGACCCACGGGTCGGTGACGTACTGCCCGGGATCGCGCTCGATCTGGGCGAGCAGGGCGGCCGTCGACAGCGCCCACCCGGGGACGACGGTGGCCACGTGCGCATTGACCAGCGAGGTGAGCTGCTCACGGTCGGCACGGCGGAACGGACGGACGACGGGCTCGGACACGGCGGCACCCCAGGGCCGAGCGCCCGGGACGGGCGCAGTGGTCGCTGAGCCGCTACCGGTGCGGCACGGCGCGACCCTAGCAGCGCAGAGGGCCCCGCAGCGCAGTGCGCTGCGGGGCCTCGTGACGTGCTGGAGCGGCCTCCTCGCAGGGCCCCGCCACGAGCGTCAGCGAGCGGCGGGGGGCGAGGAGGTCCTTTCTCAGGCGGTCGGCTCGTCCACCAGCATGTTGCGGGTGCGGTTCGGGTCGACCGGGATGCCCGGGCCCATGGTGGTCGAGACGGTGACCTTCTTGAGGTACCGGCCCTTGGCCGAGGACGGCTTGGCCCGGAGCACCTCGTCGAGGGCGGCGGCGTAGTTCTCCACCAGCTTGTCCTCGTCGAAGGAGGTCTTGCCGATCACCAGGTGCAGATTGGCCTGCTTGTCGACGCGGAAGTTGATCTTCCCGCCCTTGATGTCGTTGACGGCCTTGGTGACGTCGGGCGTCACGGTGCCGGTCTTGGGGTTCGGCATCAGGCCGCGGGGGCCGAGGATGCGCGCGATGCGGCCGACCTTGGCCATCTGGTCCGGCGTCGCGATCGCGGCGTCGAAGTCCAGGAAGCCGCCCTGGATGCGCTCGATCAGGTCGTCGGAGCCCACGACGTCGGCACCGGCGGCCTCGGCGTCGGCGGCCTTGTCACCGGTCGCGAAGACGATGACGCGGGCGGTCTTGCCGGTGCCGTGCGGCAGGTTGACCGTGCCGCGGACCATCTGGTCGGCCTTGCGCGGGTCGACACCCAGGCGCATGGCCACCTCGACGGTGGCGTCGTAGGACGTCGTCGACGTCTCCTTGGCCAGCTTGGCGGCCTGGAGCGGGGAGTACAGGTTGTCGCGGTCGACCTTCTCGGCCACTGCGCGGAACTTCTTGCCGTGCTTCGCCATGATGTTTCCTCTCCGGGGCGCGTGCCCCGGTCATGTGGTGAACGGGCCGGCGACGGCCCTCCCACGATTGAAGGACCCTCTCCTCCCCACCCCTCGCAAGCGCGGAGCGGTGCCCTGGAGAGGGCCGAAGTACTCAGCCCTGGACGGTGATGCCCATCGACCGGGCGGTGCCGGCGATGATCTTCTCGGCCTGGTCGAGGTCGTTGGCGTTGAGGTCGGCCATCTTGGTGGTGGCGATCTCGCGGACCTGGTCACGGGTGACCGTGGCGACCTTGGTCTTGTGCGGCTCACCCGAGCCCTTGTCGACACCGGCGGCCTTGAGCAGCATGCGCGCGGCCGGCGGGGTCTTGGTGACGAACGTGAACGACCGGTCCTCGAAGACCGAGATCTCGACCGGGACCACGTTGCCGCGCTGCGACTCGGTCGCGGCGTTGTAGGCCTTGCAGAACTCCATGATGTTGACGCCGTGCTGGCCGAGCGCCGGACCCACGGGCGGAGCGGGGGTGGCCGCACCGGCGTTGATCTGGAGCTTGATGACCGCGGTCAACCGCTTCCTGGGGGGCATGACTTCCTTCTATCTCTGCTGAACGGGTGCCGGGGGGCGCCGGTTCAGATCTTCTGGACCTGGCTGAACGACAGCTCGACGGGCGTCTCGCGGCCGAAGATGGAGACGAGCACCTGCAGCTTCTGCTGCTCGGCGTTGATCTCGTTGATCGTGGCGGGAAGGGTCGCGAACGGCCCGTCCATGACCGTGACCGACTCGCCGACCTCGAAGTCGACGACGGCGACCGGCGCTGCGGCAGCCCCACCGGTGGTCGCCTCGGCCCCGGCGGTGCGGGCCGCCTGCGGCGCGGTGGCCGGGACGAGGATCTTCACGACCTCGTCGATGGTCAGCGGTGAGGGCTTGGAGGTTGCCCCGACGAAGCCCGTGACGCCGGGGGTGTTGCGCACGGCGCCCCACGACTCGTCGTTGAGCTCCATGCGCACGAGGAGGTAGCCCGGCAGGACCTTGCGGTTGACCTGCGCGCGCTTGCCGTTCTTGATCTCGGTGACCTCCTCGGTGGGCACCTCGATCTGGTAGATGTAGTCCTCGACGTCCAGGGACTGGATGCGCGCTTCGAGGTTGGTCTTCACCTTGTTCTCGTAGCCGGCGTAGGAGTGCACGACGTACCAGTCGCCGGGGGCGATCCGGAGCGCCTTCTTCATCGCCTCGACCGGGTCCTCGTCCTCCTCGACCGCAGGCAGGTCGGAGTCGGGGGCCGGAGCGGCCAGCGGGTCGGACACCAGGCTGTCGGGGGCGCCGCCCTCGATCTCCGGCGTCACGTCGGAGACCTCGCTGTCGGTGTCGAGGTCCGTGGTGTCGATCGACCCCTCGGCGGCACCGGTCTCGCCGGCGCCCGTCTCGAGGTCGACGCTGCCGCGCTGCTCGAAGGCGGCGTCATCGAGGTCCGTGGCGGTGACGCCTTCGACCGGGGTGGCGGTCTCGAAGGGCTCGCGGGGGTCGGTCAAGGTTTCGTCTCTTTTCCAGGATCAGGAGGCGTGCAGGCGGGCGGAGGTCAGCCGAAGACGGCGATCACGCCCTTGGCGAAGAGCAGGTCCAGGCCGGCCACCAGCGCGACGATGAACGCCACGAAGATGATGACCACGGTGGTGTAGGTGATCAGCTCGCGGCGGCCCGGCCAGATGACCTTGCGCAGCTCGGCGACGACCTCGCGCAGGAACCGCGCCAGCGAGCGCTTCTGCCCGCTCTCGGTACGCGCCCGCTCGGCGGCCGCCCGCGACCGGGTGGCCGAGGTGGCGCCGGCCGCTGCGGGCCGCGCCGTACGGCGGGTCCGGGTCGCGGGCTCGTCGTCGTCCTCGTCGTCGTCGTCGGCGGTGATCCGGCCGCCGCGACGCCGGGTCGGGGTGGCCACGACCTTGTCCTCGTCGGCCTCCGCCTCGGCGGCGAGCGCGTCCTCGGCTGCCTCGAGCTCCGCGGCGTCGTCGACCCCCGGGGCCTCGCGGTCGAGCTGCTCGTCGGTCAGCTCGGCGTCGCGAGGGTCGTCCTCGCGTCCCGGCTTCTCGTCGCTCACTGCGCCTCGCTCGCCTCGTGGTGGCGGCCGCTCCGATGAGCGGCCGGATGGTCGGTCGGTTCCTGTCGTGCGGTGGCAGGGGTGACAGGACTTGAACCTGCAGCCTGCGGTTTTGGAGACCGCTGCTCTGCCAATTGAGCTACACCCCTAGTCCCCTGGACGGGGCCCGGGACTGCCCGCCTCACCACGGCAGCGCGGAGCCTCGGAGAGGTTCCGGGGCACGCCGGTGGCGGGGTCAGCTGCCCCAGGACGGCCAGTGTACGGGACCGCGCGGGTGCACAGCCAACGTCCCACCGACCCCTCCCCCGTCCGTCACCCCGGGGCATCGGACCGGTCGTCGTCGGCACGACTCAGGCGCTCCCCGTGGTCCGGCGGGCCGTCGCGCACGTGCGGCTCCGTCGCGGGCCCGCGGACTTTGACACGATGGAGGCATGACCGCCGTCTCCTCGGAGTCCGCCAGCCCGTCCGCCCCCACGAGTGCGAGCCGCATCTCGCGCCGCATCGCCGCGATCAGCGAGTCCGCCACCCTGGCCGTCGATGCCAAGGCCAAGGCGCTCAAGGCGGCGGGCAAGCCGGTCATCGGCTTCGGTGCCGGCGAGCCGGACTTCCCGACGCCGGACTACATCGTCGAGGCCGCCGTCGCCGCGTGCCGCCAGCCGGCCATGCACCGCTACACCCCGGCCGGCGGTCTGCCCGCACTGAAGGAGGCGATCGTCGCCAAGACGGCGCGCGACTCCGGGCTGCAGGCGACCCCCGCCAACGTCCTGGTGACCAACGGCGGCAAGCAGGCGGTCTACGAGGCCTTCGCCGCACTGCTGGACCCGGGTGACGAGGTCCTGCTGCCCGCGCCCTACTGGACCACCTATCCGGAGGCGATCCGGCTGGCCGGCGGGGTGCCCGTCCCGGTCGTCGCCGACGAGCAGAGCGGCTACCTGGTCTCGGCCGCCCAGCTGGAGGCCGCGCGCACGCCCCGCACCAAGGTGCTGCTGTTCTGCTCGCCGTCCAACCCGACCGGCGCGGTCTACCCGGCGGAGCAGGTCGAGGAGATCGGCCGCTGGGCGCTGGACGCAGGCATATGGGTGCTCACCGACGAGATCTACGAGCACCTCACCTACGGCGGGGTGACCGCCCCGTCGATGCCCGTCGTGGTGCCCGAGCTGGCCGAGCGCTGCGTCGTCGTCAACGGGGTGGCGAAGACGTACGCCATGACCGGCTGGCGGGTGGGCTGGATCGTCGGGCCGACCGACGTCGTGAAGGCGGCGACCAACCTCCAGTCGCACGCGACCTCCAACGTCGCCAACGTCTCCCAGGCCGCCGCGATCGCAGCCCTCACCGGCGACCTCTCGGCGGTGGCCACCATGCGGGAGGCGTTCGACCGCCGGCGCCGGACCATCGTGTCGATGCTGCGCGAGATCCCCGGCGTCGCCTGCCCCGAGCCGCAGGGCGCGTTCTACGTCTACCCCTCGGTGAAGGGTCTGCTGGGCCGCCCCATCGCCGGGCGGACGGCGGAGTCCAGCGTCGAGCTCGCGGAGATCATCCTGGAGGAGGCCGAGGTGGCCGTCGTCCCGGGCGAGGCGTTCGGGACGCCCGGGTACCTCCGCATGTCCTACGCCCTGGGCGACGACGACCTGGTCGAGGGCGTCTCCCGCATGCAGCGGCTGCTCACCTCCGCCGAGTAGGGCTGTCGCGGTCCTCAGCGAGGGACGTCGTCCTTGCCCAGCGCCTCCGCCGTCTCCAGCACCTCGAGCGCGGCGGGCAGGTCGGTGAGGGCGCGGTGGACGTCGGTGGGCGTGGCGATCTGCCATGCCGTCGCGTCCACGTAGCAGCGGATGGCGGCGGTGAACGCCTCGTCGCCGACCGTCCGCTGCGCCTCGAGCAGGGCCGCGCCGCCCTTGTCGTAGACCAGCCGGAAGTAGCTGCGGGGGCTCTCGAACTCGTCCATGGCGGCGCCGACCGGCCCGGCCAGCGTGAGCGCCTGCTCCGACACGAGACCCGAGCCCGGGTCGACGGTGGCCTCCGCCCACGATGCGAAGGCCTCGTCCAGCCACGGATCGCGGAACTGTGAGTTGCCGACCATCCCGTAGAACCACTGGTGGGCGACCTCGTGGACCAGGACCTGCCGGCTCGGGGTGGCCTCGAGGATCATGCTCGGGTACTCGATGCCGCCTCCGAGGTCGGGCAGCAGGGCCACGCTGAGGGTGCCGTAGGGGAACGGGCCGAGGAACGCCTCGAGGTCGGTGATCGCGGCCACGGCCCACGTGCTGAACACGTCGCCCGGCACATCCCCGTCGGGGAGGACGCCGGTCGTCACCCGGGTGCCGCCGGGCGTCGTCGCCCGGGTCGTGGTGAACGGTCCGGCGGCGACCGCGACGTCGCGGGCCACCGGCTCCCGCGACGTCCACGTGCGGCGGCCGTCCGCCGGAGCGGACGGCGCGGCGACCGCACCGGTCATGAGGACGGTGAGGTCCTCTGGCGCGGAGACGGTCACGACGGTGTCCGCGGCAGGACTGGTGGCCGTCTCGCCGCTCAGCGGGACGAAGGGGTCCTTCGCCCACCCCACGCCCGGCTCCCAGGCCAGCAGCGGAGCACCACTGGCCCACCACGCGGCCGGGCCGTCGACGCCGACCCGGTCGAACCCGCCGCTGCCGAGGGTGAGCGTGAAGTCCAGGGACACCTCGGTCGACTCCCCCGCCTCGAGCTCGTCCTCGAGCTCCACCACGTAGAGGCCGCCCGGGTCGCTCGCCCCCGCAGCCTCGTGGCGCCCCGCCGCGACGTCGTCCCCTCGGACCTCGTCGACGACCAGGCGGTTGCCGGCCGGAGCGGACTCCGGGCTGTTGGGCACCAGCCGGAACACCAGCTCCCGGACGTCCAGGTCGGGGGTGAAGGCGATGGTCTCGGTACCGGTGACGCTGCGCCGGTCGTCCGCGAGCCGGAAGTCGAGCGCGATCTCGGGGCGGTCGGGGTCGGGGTCGGCCCGCTCGGCCGGGCAGCCCTCCTCGTCGGCGGCCGCCGGTGGCGCTTCAGAGGGCGTGGGCCGCGGGGGCGGCGCCGACACGGTGTCGGCGAACGAGGTGCAGCCGGACAGGACCAGGACGCCGGCGACCAGGAGAGCCGGCCGCCGGGTCCTCATGCCAGCGTGACGACGGCGCGGGCCAGGGAGAGGACCTTGTCGCCGCCGCTGGTGACCGTCAGGTCGACCCGCGCCCGGCCGTCGTCCAGCAGCGCCCCGACCTTGCCGCGCACGGTCACCTCGGCGCCCTCGTCGTCGTCCGGGACGACGACCGGCCGGCCGAAGCGCACGTGCTGCTCGACCACCGCCGACGGGTCGCCCGTCCACGCGGTCACGGCCCGTCCGGCCAGCGCCATGGTGAACATGCCGTGCGCGATGACGCCGGGCAGGCCGACCGCGGTGGCGGTGCGGTCGTTCCAGTGGATCGGGTTGAAGTCGCCCGAGGCACCGGCGTAGCGCACGAGGTCGGCGCGGGTGACACGGAAGACCTGCTCGGGCAGCTCGCTGCCCACCTCGATGCTGCCCGCCCCGACGCTCATGCGATGCCCCTGGCCACGAGCATGGACGTCGCCGTGCAGACCGGCTCGCCGTCCTCGGTCGCGAGGTCGACGCGCGCCGTCAGCATGTCGTTGCCGGCCACCGTGCGGGCCGCGTCGATCGTCGTGGTCGCGACGAGCCGGTCGCCCGCGCGGATCGGGCGGTGGTGGGCGAACCGCTGCTCGCCGTGCACCACCCGGCCGTAGTCGATGCCCACGTCGGGATCCTGCAGCACCACCATCGCCGCCTCCAGGCTGACCACGATGGCGAACGTCGGGGGTGCGACGACGTCGGGGTGGCCGGCTGCGCGGGCGGCCTCGACGTCGCGGTGCACCGGGTCGTCCGATCCGATGGCCGTGGCGAACTCGGCGATCTTCGCCCGGCCGACCTCGTAGACGGCGGAGGGCGGGTAGCTGCGCCCGACCAGTTCCCGGTCCAGCGCCATGCTCCCGCCCTCGGCTCAGCTGCGGACGCGCGTCAGCGCGTCTCGCGGTGCAGCGTGTGCTTGCGCTCGCGCGGGCAGAACTTCATCAGCTCGAGCCGGTCGGGGTCGTTCCGACGGTTCTTGCGGGTGATGTAGTTGCGGTTCTTGCACTCCTGGCAGGCCAGGGTGATCTTCGGACGGATGTCGGTCGCTGCCATGAGGAGTGCTCCTAGCCTTGTTCGTCCGCGGCGGCGACTGCCGACGCGGGTCCTGCTGCGGTGCGGACGGACCCCGGGGTGCAGGATCCGTCGGGAGTAGCGGTGACCGGACTTGAACCGGTGACACAGCGATTATGAGCCGCTTGCTCTACCAGGCTGAGCTACACCGCCGGGATGACCTGCGGCCCGGTCTCACGACTGGACCGGCTGGTCACTGAGCCCCTTTACGGAATCGAACCGTAGACCTTCTCCTTACCATGGAGACGCTCTGCCGACTGAGCTAAAGGGGCGTGCTCGAAGAGCCGTCCGGAACTGTACCCGACCCGCGCCGTCCGATCGGTCAGGGGGTCGGCCGGCCTCAGGTCCGGACGAACAGCCGCCGGTGCGTCGCTCCCGGAGCCGCCGACCGGACGCCCGTGCGGGCCAGGAGCCAGCTCTCCAGCCGGTCGTCCGGCAGCGGCCGGCTGACCAGGAAGCCCTGCAGCTTGTCGCAGCCCATCTCGGCCAGGAGGTTGCGGGTCAGCTCGTCCTCGACGCCCTCGGCCACGACGCGGAGACCCAGGTTGTGGGCCAGTTCGATGATCGAGCGGGCGATGAACGACTCCCCCTGGCTGGTGCTCATCCCGAGGACGAAGGACTTGTCGATCTTCACCTCGTCGATCGGCAGCTGGCGGAGCTGGGAGAGCGACGAGTAGCCGGTGCCGAAGTCGTCCATCGACAGGCGCAGGCCCAGCCCGTGGAGGTCGGCGAGCACCGTGCTGTCGCGGACCGAGTCGTCGACGACGCTGCCCTCGGTGAGCTCCAGCGTGAGCAGCTCCCCCGGCACGCGGTGCCGCTGCAGGGCTCCCCGCACGCGGTCGACGAGGTCGGGCTCGGTGAGGCTGTGGACCGAGAGGTTGACCGCGACCGACAGCGCGATGTCCTGGTCCAGCCAGCGCCGGCACCGGGCGAGCGCGAGGTCCAGGACGTGGTCGGTGACCGCGCCGATGCGGCCGATCTGCTCGGCGAGGTGGATGAAGTCGTCCGGCGCGATGGCCCCGTACCGCGGGTGCGCCCACCGCACCAGGGTCTCCACCGACACGATGTCGGAGGTCTGGGCGTCGATGATGGGCTGGAAGACCACGCTGATCTGGCCGTCGGCCATGGCCTGCTCGAGCTCGGTACCCAGCTGCAGTCGGCGGAGGCTCTGCTGGTCGAGGACCGGGTGGTAGCTGGCCACTCCGCCGGAGTCGGCCGCGGCGAGCAGGGCGACGTCGGCCCGCTGCATGAGCATCCCGGAGTCGGCGCCGTGCACCGGCGCGGCCGCCACCCCGATGGTGAGCGTGACCTCCAGGTCCAGGCCCGCGACACGGGCCCGGGTGGAGGCGGCCTCGCGCAGCCGGCGGGCGGCCCGCTCGGTGGCCTGCAGCGAGAGCCCCGGGAGCAGGACGGCGAACTGCTCGCCCTCCATGCGGGCCAGGACGGCGGCCGGCGGCGCGTGCTCGCGGAGCAGGCCCGCCGTGACCAGCAGCAGCTCGTCGCTGGCCGCGTGCCCGAGGGTGTCGGTGACCTCGGTGTAGTTGCCCAGCGCCGCGAGGATGAGGCCGGCGCGCGCGGCGACGGGGTCGGCGGAGAGCACCTGGTCGATCTCGGCGGCCAGGCGCTGCCGGTTCGGCAGGCCGGTCAGCCGGTCGTGGTCGGCGTCGTAGCGGATCTGGGTGAGCAGCTGCTGGTGGCGGATGGCCGCGTTGACGTGGGTGAGCATCGAGTCGAGGGCGGCGCGGTCGTTGTCGCCGAAGGAGTGGATGTCGCTCCGCCGGTCGCAGACCTCGAGGTAGCCCGGCTCCCCCGCGGCGGTCATGACTGCGGCGCCGAGCAGGTCGGAGACACCGCGGCGGTTCAGTGCCGCCGCCTCGACCTCGTCGGCGCGGGCCAGCGACACCCGCACGGGCCCGTCGGCCGAGTCGACCGCCCGGCGGCGGAAGACGTCGTCCGGGTCGCCCGGGCCGTCGTACCAGACCGCCCCGTTGTCGGCCACGACGACCATCCGGGGCTCTTCGTCCAGGTACGGGGGCAGCCACAGCGCGACCCGGTCCGCGTTGAGGAGCTCCCGGACCGCCTCCACGATCTGGCGCGTGCCGGCCTCGTCGGGCGAGACCTGCTCGACCCGGCGGGCGAAGTCGTAGACGCGCTCGACGCTGTGCCCCTCGCGGGTCACGGCGGCGAAGCGCCGGTAGACCAGCGCCAGGGCGACGACCAGCGGGGCGATCAGCAGCCAGGCCCACGGGGTGGCGCCGACCAGCAGCAGGACCGCGAGGCCGACGACGACGGAGACGGGGCCGATCATCAGCGCGGGGATCAGGAACGAGGCCCACAGCGTGCGGCCGGGGTACCCCTGGGTCGCGGTGATGGCGGCCGCGATGAGGACGACGCCGAGGATGCTCGCCGCCAGCACGGCGACGAGGTAGGAGACCCAGACGAGCGGCTCGGAGATGTCGCCCAGCGGCATCACCTCGAGGACCGCGACCGCGGCGCAGGCCTCCAGGACGACCACGGTGACGTTGAAGACCGACTTGGCGCGCGAGTAGCCCTGGACGAGGGAGACGATGCCGACGGCGAAGCCCCACGCCACCGCCGTCCAGGCGCCACCGACGGCGACCAGGGCCATGACGAAGGCGAGTTCGCTGGGCGACCAGGAGAAGCCCTGCTTGCGGAACTCGAAGTCGACGTTGAAGGACTCGGCGGCCACCAGACCGACGAACACGGCCAGCAGCAGGACGGGGTCCACGGCTTCGGCTCGCGGCACGAGAACCCACAGGGACACCGGGACGGCGACGGCCAGGCCCATCCACGCGACGGTCCACGGGCTGAGTCGCAGCGGCCGGCTGGGCACGCGCTCGTCCTGCTCGGCCACTCGTACCTGCATCTCCGCCGGGGAAGTTGGGCGCGCCGAGGCTAGCAGCGGGCCGCCCCTGGACAAGGGTGATCGACCCGGAGTGGTGAGACGGATACCGGGCCCATCGGAGCCGCCGGTCTGCTGGCGGCCCCGATGGATCGGCCGGGACGGTCTAGGTCAGGCGGTGGTGCTGCGGTTCCACTTGGCCCCGCGGTTCCACTTGGCCCCACGGTTCCACTTGGCTCCACGGACCTGGATCTGACCGGACTGCACGTTGCTACCCACGACGCCTCCAAAGGCATGAGAAATGACCGCGATCTGCGGCAGCCATATACGCGCGGGGGCAGAGCGTCGTTCAGTACGGACCGCGCTGGAGACATTGCTTCCCGTCACCCGAATGGACAAGCATCGAAGATCACGACCGGGTGAACGGCACTCGCGTCGTCGCTCTGCGTAAACGAATCAGGACTCGAAGTCATCGAACGGGTGACGGCTCAGTCAAACTGCCGTCCGGTCGACTTCGGCCCGCCCAGACCTTCGAGCACCACTCGCCACCGCTCCGGGGAGATCGGCGGGTCCGGGTCGCCCAGCACGCCCGACGTCCGCCGGTAGGCCGCCTCGGCCTGCGCTCTCGCGGCGTCGACGCGGGCACTCAGGTCGGGAGGGAGCGTGGCGACGACGTCTGCTCCCGCTACGTCCTCGCCGTAGCGCAACCCTCTGTCGGGCCCCTGGGTGAAGGTTCCGTCGGCGTTCAGCAGTGGCGGGCCGACGACCTTCAGCCCGTCGGCGATCACGGACACCAGCGGGACGCGGGAGAACGAGGCCACCTCCAGCACCAGCCCGGCCGAGAAGTTCCAGACCAGCGCCCGCTGCTGCGCCGCGTGCTCGAGCTCGTAGCCGTCCAGTGCATGGCTCAGCCGCTGCCCGTACTCCTGGACGGCCACGTAGGCCCCCGGAACGGCGAAGAGGGGCAGTGGTTCGGCCCGGCTGCTGCCCGCGAGGTCGTGGGACTGACCGGCGACCCATGACGTGAGTGCTCCCTCGACCGTGGCGGCCGCCTGCCGGTCCACGGTCAGGTAGCCCAGTCCCTGGATGAGGTGGCGCGGCCCGTCCCCGCCGCCCTCGCCCGCCGCCGACGCGAGCGCGGCAGCCGCCACCTCCACGCGGGCGGCCACCGCACGACCCAGGGCCGGCGCGAGACTCTCGACCGTTCCCCGGTCCGCCGCCCAGTCCCGCGGACTCGCCTCGGGCAGTCCCCCGCCCACGGCTTCGAGGGCGTACCGGACGGCCTGCTCACCGGCTACTCCGGGCGCGACAGCGGCGTTCTCGATCACCCGGCCCAGCGCGGCGGCGTCGTCGGCCCAGCTGCGGCCCAGGAGCACGACCCAGGCATCGGGGGACCCCAGGAGCGCAGCGGCCGCGCCGGCATCGCCACTGCGGGCCAGGGAACCGACCACCAGGGGGAGCGGATCATCGCGCCGGGTTCCGCGCGCCCCGAGATGGACGGAGACGCGGTCGGCGGCGGCCGCCCCCGCCCAGTCGCGGGTCATCACGTGCTCGCGGGCGACGATCTGGCGGCCCCACGCAGCCACGGTGGACGCCCCTGGCCCGTTGGATCCAGCGCGCGCGGCCAGGACCGCGCCCATCCCGACTGCCACGAGGTCGGCTTCGATGGTCTCGTCCCGGGCACGCACGAGCGGTGCTGCCAGAAGTGCACCCACTCGCGGGTCCGTGCCCTCACCCACGGCACCGAGCGAGGAGGACAGCAGACGTGCGACTGCGCTCGACGGCCCGTGCACGTCGTCCCCGAATGCTCCATCGCCCAGGAGTCTGAGGGCGGCGCGGAGCCCATCGGCGCCCAGGCCGAGCAGCAGCGCCTGCGCGAAGGGCGCGGACCCGGCAAGGAGCAGGTGGTCCTGCGCGACGTCGTTGCACGACGAGTCGTCGGCGAGCAGCGCACGAGCCACGACCACGCCGCGGCGGCTCAGGTGGGGGTCTCCCCAGCCCGGCAGCTCCGCGGCGAGGTGGACGGCCACCCGGTCGCCGTCGCCGGCGCGGCCGGTGCCGCCCAGCGGACGGCTCGCGTCGGCCAGCACCCTGGCAGTCGCTGCCGCGTCCTCGGCGAGCGCCTCGAGCACCGCCTCGTGCCTGCGGCGCCGGGCGGCGTCGGCTGCCTCGACCTCGGCCACGATCCCGGCCCACCCCCCGCCTCCGGTCATGACGGCGACCTGGGGGTCCGCCAGGTCCCCCAGGCGCAGCTGGGCGGATCGGAAGTCCTCGTCCTGCTCGTCGCGGAGCAGCTCGACCCGCCGTCGCGCATCCCGCAGCGCCTCCGCATGACTGCTCAGCCGTCCCGCCGCGGTGAGCACCGCCGCCGTCGACGTGCCGGCCAGTCCGGCGACGCGGGCGATCTGGCCCGTCGCTGCCACCGCGTCGTCGCCCACCCAGCCGGAGACCGAGGCGCCCGGGCCGTGCAACCGGTCGTCCACGCCGGCCAGGTGGAAGGCGGCACCCGCGAGGTCGCGGACCAGGTCGTCGACGGCGCCGGGATCCCCCGGGGGCATGTCGAGGGGCACGGGGCCGGGGAGCACGACCGTCACCGGGCACGCGTCCCGCGGTCCGGGTCGAGCAGCGCTCGGTCGAGGTCCACCCAGGAGTCGGCGACCGCGGCCACCGTGCCGGCCAGCCACTCGAGCTCGCCCGCGAGGGCCTGGCCCACCATGCGCTGCACGTCGAGGAACGCCTCGACACCGGCCTGCAGCGCCGCCCCGACGTCCCCCGGCCGGTCGAGCCGGGGTGCGATCTGCGCGGCCTCCGCCGCGACGTCGCGCAGGCTGCCGGCGAGTGCGTGCACCTCGACGGTGGGCATCTCGATGGACATGGGCGCAGTGTGGTCGAGCGGACGGCTCGCGCGGGAGCGCCGTCCACAGGCGCCGCCGCCGGACGCGCCGCCACCCGATCGGGTGTCCACAGTGTCCACAGATCCTGTCCACAGGCAGTGGACAGCGCTTCGCGCACCTACGCTGCCCGCGTGCGGAGGGACGGCAGGAACGGCGAGTGCGGCTCGACGTTGCCCTTCGTGCTCGTCTGCTGGCTCGTCGCGGCGCTGATGGCGTTCGGTGCGATCGCGGCCTCCGACGCCTTCCTGGAGCAGCAGGAGGTCCAGTCGGTGTGCGACGGGGCGGCCCTGGCGGCCGCGAACCGCACGGCCGAGGACGTCGTCTACAGCGTGGGGGTCGGCAGCGAACTGCCGCTGACCCGGGCGACGGCGCAGGCGGCGGTGGCCGACCAGCTCGGCGACGGCGGCACGGAGCTCGACACGTGGTCGGCGGAGACCGACGGCGCGGAGGTCACCGTCCGCTGCACCCGCTATGCGGACATCGCCTTCGGCTGGCTCTTCCTCGGCGGGGAGCAGCTCGAGCGCACGGCCGTCGCGAGCGCCCGCGCGCCGACCCTGCCCTGAACGGGCGAGCGGCCCCCGACCTGGAGGGTCGGGGGCCGCTCGTACCGGGCGTGGCGGGTGAAGGATTCGAACCTTCGTAGGCTAAGCCGACGGATTTACAGTCCGCTCCCATTGGCCACTCGGGCAACCCGCCGTGCGGTGGTACCGGAGCAGCGTACAAGAACGGCGGACGCGTTCCTCGGAAACCCCCGGGGCGCGATCCGCCCAGGGGAAAGGGAAGAGCCATGGCCGACGCGTCCTTCGACGTCGTGAGCAAGATCGACCGCCAGGAGGTCGACAACGCCCTCAACCAGGCCGGCAAGGAACTGTCGCAGCGCTTCGACTTCCGCGGCACCAACGCCACCATCGCGTGGGCCGGCGAGGACGGCGTCTCGCTGCAGGCCGACACCGAGGAGCGCGTGGTCGCCGCCCTCGAGGTGTTCAAGGAGAAGCTGATCAAGCGCAGCATCTCGCTGAAGGTCCTCGACGCCGGCGAACCGCAGGCCTCGGGCAAGGTCTACAAGATCGGTGCCACCATCAAGCAGGGCATCGAGTCCGACGTCGCCAAGAAGATCGCCAAGCTGATCCGGGACGAGGGGCCGAAGGGCGTCCAGGCGCAGATCCAGGGCGACCAGCTCCGCGTGAGCGGGAAGAAGCGTGACGACCTGCAGGCGGTGCAGCAGCTACTGAAGGGCGCCGACCTCGACGTCGCCCTGCAGTTCGACAACTACCGCTGACGTGATGAGCCTCCGGACGGCCCCTCGGGCCCCGTCCGGAGGCTCGCCGCGAGCGAGCGAGCGGTGAGAGGGACGGGGTCCTTCGACCGCCCCGGGGAACCAGGGGCGGGGCCGAGGGGGTCCTTCCTCAGCCTTGCCCGAGCTCCCCGGCCATGCCCTCCAGCCGGGCGATCCGCTCCGGCATCGGGGGGTGCGACGCGAACATCGACGCCATGCCCTGCCCCCGGAACGGGTTGGCGATCATCAGGTGGCTCTGGGTGACCAGTCGGTCCTCCTGCGGCAGGGGCAGCGCGGTGGCGCCGTGCTCGATCTTGCGCAGCGCGCTCGCCAGCGCCATCGGGTCGCCGGACAGCACCGCTCCGGACGCGTCGGCCTGGAACTCGCGGCTGCGGCTGACCGCCATCTGCACGAGCCCGGCGGCGAGCGGACCGAGGAGCATCAGCAGCAGGCCGCCGAGGACGTTCCCGCCGCCGCGGTCGTCGGAGCGGCCGCCGAACAGCGACGCGAACATCGCCATGTGCGCCAGGTAGGTGATCACCGTCGCCATCGCCCCGGCGACGGAGCTGATCAGGATGTCGCGGTTGTAGACGTGGGACAGCTCGTGCGCGAGCACGCCGCGCAGCTCCCGTCGGTCGAGCAGCTCGAGGATGCCCTGGGTCACGCAGACCGCGGCGTTGCGCGGGTTGCGGCCGGTCGCGAAGGCATTGGGCTGGGTGGTCGGGCTGACGTAGAGGCGCGGCATCGGCTGCCGGGCCTCGGTGGCCAGCTCGCGCACCATCGCGTACAGCTGCGGCGCCTGCGTCTCGGTGACCGGGAAGGCGCGCATGGCGCGCAGGGCCAGCTTGTCGGAGTTGACGTACGCGTAGCCGTTGACGCCGAGAGCGACGACCAGGGCGATGAGCAGACCCTGGCGCCCGCCGATCAGGGAGCCGGCCGTCAGGATGAGGCCGCCCATGAGCCCGAGGAGGACGGCGGTCTTCAGTCCGTTGCTCCAGCGCTGCACGTCCGGTCCAACGCGACGGCGGCGGACGCCGTTCCCCGCACCGTTGCCGCCCGCACCTCGTCGGGATGAGGCACGGGGCAGCGGAATGAGGCATGACCCGGCCCTGTTAGGGCACCCCAAGAAGGCGTGTCCGGATGCACACCCCGGCCGCGGACACACGCACGTAACCTCGGCCGGTGGAGGTACACCACTCATGACTGCGATCGAACGGCCCGAGACGGCCCCCAGCTCGGCGCCCGGCGGCCTCGTCAAGAGCGTCGTCGAGCTCGACCGCGTCGTCATCCGGCTCGCCGGTGACTCGGGCGACGGCATGCAGCTGACCGGCAACCGGTTCACGAGCGAGACGGCGAGCTTCGGCAACGACCTCTCCACGCTGCCCAACTTCCCGGCCGAGATCCGGGCACCCACGGGGACCCTGCCGGGCGTCAGCTCCTTCCAGCTGCACTTCGCCGACCACGACATCATGACGCCGGGCGACGCACCCGACGTCCTGGTGGCGATGAACCCGGCCGCGCTGAAGGCCAACCTGGTCGACCTCCCCGGCGGCGGCCTGCTCATCCTCGACTCCGACGAGTTCTCGCCGCGGAACCTGGCGAAGGTCGGGTACGCGTCCAACCCGATCGAGGACGGCTCGCTCGAGGGCTGGCAGACCGTCAGCGTGCCGCTGACCTCCATGACGACCGACGCCCTCAAGGACTCCGGGCTCGGCAAGAAGGAGGCCGAGCGGTCGAAGAACATGTTCACCCTCGGCCTGCTGTCCTGGATGTACCACCGGCCCACCGAGGGCACCATCCGCTTCCTCGAGCGGACGTTCCGCCGTAAGCCCGAGATCGCCGCCGCCAACATCGCCGCGTTCCGGGCCGGCTACAACTACGGCGAGACGACGGAGGCCTTCGCGGTCTCCTACGAGATCAAGCCCGCCCCGATGGCGCCGGGCCGGTACCGCAACATCTCGGGCAACACCGCCCTGTCGCTGGGGCTCGTGGCCGCCGGACAGCGGTCCGGTCTGCCGATCTTCCTCGGGGCCTACCCGATCACCCCGGCGTCGGACATCCTCCACGAGCTGTCCAAGCACAAGTCGTTCAACGTCCGCACCTTCCAGGCCGAGGACGAGATCGCCGGCATCGGCGCCGCCATCGGAGCCTCCTTCGGCGGGGCGCTCGGCATCACCACGACGTCGGGCCCCGGCGTCTCGCTGAAGTCCGAGGCCATCGGCCTGGCCGTCATGACCGAGCTGCCGCTGGTCATCGTCGACGTGCAGCGCGGCGGTCCCTCGACCGGGCTGCCGACCAAGACCGAGCAGTCGGACCTGCTACAGGCGATGTTCGGCCGCAACGGCGAGGCCCCGGTCCCGGTGATCGCACCCCGCTCCCCCGGCGACTGCTTCGACGCCGCGATCGAGGCGACGCGGATCGCGCTGACCTACCGCACCCCGGTCATGCTGCTCTCGGACGGCTACCTGGCCAACGGGGCCGAGCCGTGGCAGGTCCCCGACGTCGACCAGCTGCCCGATCTCACCGGGACGGTGAACTTCGCGACCGAGCCGAACGGTGCGGCGGCCGACGGCGAGGAGGGGGTCTTCCTCCCCTACCTCCGCGACGAGGAGACCCTGGCCCGCGCCTGGGCGGTGCCGGGCACCGCCGGGATGCAGCACCGGATCGGCGGGCTCGAGAAGGCCGACCGCACCGGCAACATCTCCTACGACCCGGCCAACCACGACTTCATGACCCGCACCCGGCAGGCCAAGATCGACGGCATCGCCGCGTCGATCCCCCTGACCGACGTCGAGGACCCGGACGGGAACGCCTCGGTGGCCGTGATCGGCTGGGGGTCGACCTACGGGCCGATCGGCGCCGCCTGCCGGCGGATCCGCCGGTCGGGCCGCTCGGTGGCGCAGATCCACCTGCGGCACATCAACCCGATGCCGGCCGACCTCGGCGAGGTCCTAGGGCGGTACGACCGGGTGATCTGCCCGGAGATGAACCTCGGCCAGCTCTCCCTGCTGCTGCGGGCGAAGTTCCTGGTCGACGTCGAGAGCCACACCCAGGTCCGCGGTCTGCCCTTCCGGGCCGCCGAGCTGGCCGCGGTGATCCAAGAGGTCATCGACCGCACGAGCGAGCCGGTCGCCCCGCAGGTGGGCGAGGCCGGCATCACCGCAGGAAACGGAGCAGTCCAGTGACCACCGTCGAACTCGGCATGCCTGCCGAGGGTCCGATCGCCGACGCGGTCGCTGCCTCGGTCGCGACGCAGGGCCCCAAGCAGACAGAGCTCAAGGCCAAGGACATGAAGACCGACCAGGAGGTGCGCTGGTGCCCCGGGTGCGGTGACTACGTCATCCTCAACGCGGTCCAGAGCTTCCTGCCCAGCCTCGGCATCGCCCGCGAGGACATGGTCATCGTGTCCGGCATCGGCTGCTCGTCGCGCTTCCCGTACTACCTGAACACCTACGGGATGCACTCGATCCACGGCCGCGCCCCGGCCATCGCGACCGGCCTGGCCGCGTCGCGTCCGGACCTGTCGGTGTGGGTGGTGACCGGGGACGGCGATGCGCTGTCCATCGGCGGCAACCACCTGATCCACGCGCTGCGCCGGAACGTCAACATGACGATCCTGCTGTTCAACAACCGGATCTACGGCCTGACCAAGGGCCAGTACTCCCCCACCTCCGAGGTCGGGAAGGTCACCAAGTCCACCCCGATGGGCTCGCTGGACCACCCGTTCAACCCTGTCTCGCTGGCGATCGGCGCCGACGCGACGTTCGTGGGCCGGGCGATGGACTCCGACCGCAAGGGCCTGACCGAGGTGCTGCGCCAGGCCGCCGAGCACCAGGGGACCTCGCTGGTGGAGATCTACCAGAACTGCAACATCTTCAACGACGGCGCGTTCGAGCTGCTGAAGGACCCGGCCACGGGCACGCAGTGGTCGATCCCGCTGGTGCACGGCGAGCCGCTGGTCTTCGGCCCCGACGGCGCCTCCTGCGTGGTCCGCGACGACTTCGGCGGGCTGCGGATCGCCGAGACCAACCAGGTGGACGCGTCGGAGATCGTGGTGCACGACGCGCACCGCGAGAACCCGGCCTACGCGTTCGCGCTGTCCCGGCTCTCCAGCCAGGACCTGCGCTACACCCCGATGGGCGTCTTCCGGTCGGTGCGCAAGCCCACCTACGACGCCATGATGACCGAGCAGCTCGACGTCGCCCGCGTGCAGGAGCCGGCCGACCTCGGCGCCCTGCTCGCCGGCGGCGACACGTGGGAGGTCAAGGCCTGAGGGAGGACCTCGTCCTCCCCACCCCCTGCACGCTCGGGGCGGGACCCGGGACGAGGCCTCAGCGGGGTGTGACCCGCATGAGCTGGTCCTCCCCGCCTCCGTTGTCGGTGGTCAGGTACAGGGCACCGTCGTTCCCCTGGACGACGCTCCGGAGCCGCCCGCCGACGCCCTCGAGCTCGGGGATCCGGAACTGCTCCTGCAGGGCGCCGTCGTCGTCGAGGCGCAGCGCCAGCACGCCCTGCTCCTTGAGCAGGGCGACGAGCAGCAGTCCCTCGTAGTCGCCCCACTCCTCGCCCTCGAGGAACGTCGCCCCGCTGGTGGCCAGCGTCGGCGCCCCCGAGGACCACACCGCGGCGACGGCACCGACGATCGCCGGATCGGTCATGGGCACGCTCTCGTCGTAGCTCCCGTCGCCGTCGGGGTCCCAGCCGTAGTTGGCGCCGTCCCGCAGGAGGTTCACCTCGTCGTCCCGGTCGGGGCCGTGCTCGACGGCGAACACCTGGTTCGTCCCCGGGCGCACCGCCAGGCCCTGCACGTTGCGGTGGCCCAGGGTGAGCACCTGCCGCTCACCGGTGGCCGGGTCGACGCGGAGGACCTTCCCGCCGAGCGACCGGGGGTCCTGCGGCACGCTGCCGTCGGCGGTGTCACCGGTGCCCACCAGCAGCGTGCCGTCCGGCGCGAACCGCAGCCGGCAGCCGCCGTGCCGGCCCGAGCGGTCGTTCAGCGGGATGCCGCCCACCAGCGGGTCCGCCACCCGCGTCGCCGAGGACCAGTCCGGCGCGGCGGTCCAGGCCACCACGACGATCTCGCCGTCCTGGCTGCCCTGGCAGCTGTAGAACCGGCGGTTGTCCGCGAAGGACGGGTCCAGCTCCAGGCCCATGAGGCCGGTCTCGCCGTCGGCGAAGAGGTCACCGAGGTCCGCGTCGACCGCCCGTGCGCCGTCGTCGAGCACGGCGGTGAACCCGCCGCCCCGCTCGTCGACCAGGAGGGTCCCGTCCGGGGCCTGGACCACGTCCCACGGGTGATCGAGCCCGTCGGCGACGACCGCCACCTCCAGAGCGGGCGCCCCCGCGGACGGCGTCGTGCCGGAGGCCGCCGGAGGAGCGCCGGCCACGTCGGGCTGCTCCGTCGAGCACCCCGCTGCCAGCAGCACCAGCACGGCCAGGCCGGCAAGGGTCCGCATGGGGGCCAGCATGCCCTCAGCTGGTGCGCGTCACCACGTAGTCGCAGAGCGCGGACAGTGCGTCCCGCACGTCGCCGGCCGGCACGCCCGCCAGCCGGGCGCGGCCGCGGTCGGCGTACTGCGCCAGCACCGCGTTGGCGCGCTCCAGCGCCGCGGACGAGCGCAGCAGCTCCAGGGCCTCGGCGTGCTCGTCGTCGTCGGTGACCGGGCGGGCGACCAGCTCACGCAGCCGAGCCTCGGCGGGGTCGTCGCCGGCCAGGGCGAACAGCGCCGGCAGCGTGGCGATCCCCTCGCGCAGGTCGGTCCCGGGCAGCTTCCCGGAGGTGCCGCCCTGGCTGACGATGTCGAGCAGGTCGTCCGACAGCTGGAAGGCGACGCCGACCTCCTCGCCGAACGCGGTCAGCTCACGGACGAGGGACTCGTCGAGCCCGGCGAACCGCGCCCCGAAGCGAGCCGAGGTGGCGACCAGCGAGCCGGTCTTGTCCGCGAGGACGTCGAGGTAGTGCGCGATCGGGTCGGCGCCGGGCTTCGGGCCGACGGTCTCCATGATCTGCCCGGTGACGAGCCGCTCGAAGGTCTGCGCCTGGATGCGCACCGCCTCCGGTCCGAGGTCGGCCAGCAGGTCCGAGGCCCGCGCGAAGAGCAGGTCGCCGGTCAGGATGGCGATGCTGTTGGTCCACCGGCTGTTGGCGCTGGGCGCCCCGCGCCGCACGACGGCCTCGTCCATGACGTCGTCGTGGTACAGCGTGGCGAGGTGGGTCAGCTCGCAGACGACGGCGGCCTCGGTGACCCCGGGCGCCTCCGGGTCGCCGAGCTGGGCGGCCAGCAGCGCCAGCATCGGGCGGAACCGCTTGCCCCCGGCGGACATGAGGTGCCCGGCCGCCTCGCTGATGAAGGCGTGCTCGCTGCCGACCGCCTGGGCGAGCGCGGACTCGACCCGGGCGAGCCCCTCGGCCATCGCGGCACCGAGCTCGCCCTCGGGCAGCCAGGGGCCGATGGTGGACGCTGGCGTGGAGATCCGGCGGTACCCCTGGAGGCTGCCGCCCTGGAACTCGGGAATGGTGCCCTTGTCTGCGGCACGGGCTCCGGTCATCAACCGACGAAGATAGCCGCGCGCTCGGCCAGGTCGAGCACCGACCCGGGCACGATGCCCAGCGCCAGCGTGGCCGTGGCGGTGATGGCCAGCACGATGGTGGTGGGCATGCCCGGCACCCCGACCGTCGGCCCCTGCCCCCGTTCGGCGCCGGCCGGCGGCGAGAAGTACATGAGCACGATGACCCGCAGGTAGAAGAAGGCGGCAACCGCGCTCGCGAGCAGGGCGACCAGGGCCAGCGGCCAGGCACCCTCCTCGATCGCCGCCCGGAACACCGCGAACTTCCCGGTGAAGCCGGCGGTCAGCGGGATGCCGGCCAGCGCCAGCAGGAACAGCGTCATCACCGCGGCGACCAGCGGGGAGCGGGACGCGAGCCCCGCCCACTGCGACAGGTGCGTGGCCTCGCCGTCTCCGTCGCGCACGAGGGTCAGGACGGCGAAGGCGCCCAGCGTCGTCAGCCCGTAGGTGAGCAGGTAGAACATCGTCGCCGCCAGGCCCGAGCCGTCGCCGGCCGCACCCAGACCGATGACGCCGGTGAGGAGGAAACCGGCGTGCGCGATCGAGGAGTAGGCCAGCATCCGCTTGAGGTCGGTCTGCGTCAGCCCGAGGACGGCGCCCACGACCATCGAGACGATCGCCACCGCGTAGACCAGCGGCCGCCACGTCCACTCGGCGGTGCCGAAGGCGACGTAGAGCAGCCGCAGGATGGCCCCGAACGCGGCCACCTTGGTGCACGCCGCCATGAAGGCCGTCACGGGCGTCGGGGCGCCCTGGTAGACGTCCGGCGTCCAGGTGTGGAACGGCGCGACGCTGGCCTTGAAGAGCAGGCCGACGACGAGCAGCGCCAGCCCGAGCACGAGCAGCACGTCGGTGCCGCCGGCGAGGCTGGCCGAGCGGATGTCGCCCAGCCGGACGCTGCCGGTGGCGCCGTAGACGAGCGCCAGCCCGTACAGGAAGAACGCCGACGCGAAGGCACCCAGCAGGAAGTACTTGACCGCCGCCTCCTGGGAGAGCAGCCGGCGCCGGCGGGCCAGGCCGCTGATCAGGTACAGCGGCAGGCTGAGCACCTCGAGCGCCACGAACATGATCAGCAGGTCGTTCGCGGCGACGAACAGCATCATGCCGCCGATGGCGAAGGTCGCCAGGGGGTAGACCTCGGTCTGCACCCGCTGCACGGTGAGCAGTTCCCGGTCGCGCGGGCTGCCCGCCGGCACCGCGGCCGACACCACGAACGCCGACCGTGCCGGGTCCAGGGCGCGCTCGGCGAACAGCAGCAGCGACAACGCCCCGAGCCCCGCGATGGTCGCCTGCAGGAACAGCGCGGGGCCGTCGACCGCGAGTGCACCGGCCGCGGTGATCTCCCGCTCGAAGTCGACGGTCAGAAGCAGGGTGGTGACCAGCGCGCCGAGCGTGCCCACGAGCGCGACCGTCACCTGCACCGGGTGCCGGCTCTCGCGTGGCCAGAACGCCTCGACGAGCACGCCGATGCACGCCGCGCCGAAGACGAACAGCAGCGGCGCCAGCGCGGCGAGCGAGAGGTCGGGTGCCTCGATCACTGGTCGATCCCTCCGAGGTCGTCCATGGTGGCGCTGACGGCCGGCTCGATGACGTCGAGCAGCGGCTGCGGGTAGACGCCGAGGGCGATGATCAGCGCGACGAGCGGCGTCACCACGGCCAGCTCGCGTCGGCTGAGGTCGAGCACGCGCAGCGAGCGACGGGGGGCCGTGAGCACGGCCGTCGCCCCACCGGTGCCGGGCGCCGGTTCCGCGGGGTCCTCCTGCAGCAGCACCCCGCGGGCCGGGCCGTGCATCGTGCGCTGGTACATCAGCAGGATGTAGAGCGCGGCCAGGATGATCCCGACGGTGGCGATGATCGTGAACACCGGCTCCTCCGGAAACGAGCCGATGAGCACCAGGAACTCGCTCACGAAGCTGTTGGTGCCGGGCAGGGCCAACGAGGCGAGGCCGGCGACGAGGAAGGCGCCCGCCAGCAGTGGTGCCTTCGCCGCGACGCCGCCGTAGTCGCCGATCTGCCGGGAGCCGCCCCGGGCGATGAGCATCCCGACGACCAGGAACAGCAGGCCGGTCGCGATGCCGTGGTTGACCATGTACAGCACCGCACCCGTGGCCGCCTCGGTGGTGAAGGCGAAGATGCCCAGCGCGATGAAGCCGAAGTGCGAGATGGACGTGTAGGAGACCAGCCGCTTCATGTCGCTCTGGCCCATGGCCAGCAGCGCCGCGTAGAGGATGCCGACCACCGCGAGCACCAGCACGAACGGCGCGAAGAACCGGGAGGCGTCGGGGAACAGCGGCAGGCAGTAGCGCAGGAAGCCGAACGTGCCGACCTTGTCCAGCACGCCCACCAGCAGCACCGCCCCGCCGATGGGAGCCTCGGAACCCGAGTCGGGCAGCCAGGTGTGGAAGGGCACCAGCGGCGCCTTGATCGCGAAGGCGATGAAGAAGCCCAGGAACAACAGCTTCTGCACGCCGGGGTCGATGTCGAGCTGGCGCAGGGCGTCGAAGGCGAAGGTGCCCTCGCCCAGCTGGCTGTTGCTCACCACGTAGAGCCCGATGACGGCGGCGAGCATGATCAACCCGCCGACCAGGCTGTAGAGGAAGAACTTCACCGCCGCGTACTGCCGGCGGGGTCCGCCGAAGCTTCCGATGATGAAGTACATCGGGACGAGCATCGCCTCGAAGAACACGTAGAAGAGGAAGACGTCGGTCGCCGCGAAGACGCCGACCATCATCGCCTCGAGCAGCAGCAGCCAGGCGAAGTACGCCTTCATCGACCGTTGCTCGGGCAGCTCGTCGTTCCAGGACGCCCCGATCACCACGGGGACCAGCACGCCGATGAGCAGCAGCATCACCAGGGCGATGCCGTCGATCCCGAGGGCGAAGGAGACCCCGAAGTCCTCGATCCAGGTCACCGAGCTGGTGAGCTGGAAGCGGTCACCGCCGGTGTCGAACGCGATCGCCGTGAGGACGGCGAGCAGCAGGACGACGAGGCTGACGCCGAGCGCCACCTGCTTCGCCAGCAGGTCGCGGCCCTTGGGCAGCGCCGCGACGACGGCCGCACCGACCGCGGGGACCGCGATCATCAGCAGGAGCCAGGGGAAGTCGGTCACCGTCGGGGTGCCTTTCGCTCGCGAGGGACGCTGCTCATCCCGCCGTCACCGCCAGGAGAGCGCCCGCGACCAGCACGGCGCCGCCGAGCATCCCGAGGGCGTAGGTGCGCACGAAGCCGGTCTGCGCCCGGCCGAGCCGGGACGACGAGCCGCCGAGCGTGGCGGCCAGCCCGTTGACGGCGCCGTCGACCCCGCGGTTGTCCACCCAGACCAGTGCCCGCGTGAGCCACTGGCCGGGGCGCATGAACAGCGACTCGTTGATCGTGTCGGCGTAGAGGGCGTTGCGGGCGGCACGGGTCACCGGGGAGACCCGCACCGGCGCGGTCACCGGTACCTCGCGCCGGCCGACGAACAGCCAGGCGGCGAGCACGCCGAGCAGCATGATCACGGTCAGCGCGATGCCGATGGTGGCCGGGGCGATGACGTGCGCGGCCTCCTCGGGCTCGCCGAACACCGGCTCCAGCCAGTCGCTCAGCGGGAAGATGGAGACCAGCAGCGCACCGGAGAAGACCGAGCCGACGGCGAGCACCACCATCGGCGCCGTCATCACCGACGGCGACTCGTGCGGGTGCACCCCCTCCTCCCAGCGGGCCCGGCCGAAGAAGGTCATGAGCATCAGCCGGGTCATGTAGAAGGCGGTGAGCCCGGCGGCGAGGACGGCGATCCCGCCGGTCGTCCAGCCGAGCCAGTCGTCCCGGTCGAACGTGGCCTCGATGATCGCGTCCTTGGTGAAGTACCCCGACAGGAACGGGAAGCCGATCAGCGCGAGGTAGCCCAGTCCGAAGGTGACGAAGGTGACCGGGAGCTTCTTCCACAGCCCGCCGAACCGGCGCATGTCCACCGAGTCGTTCATGGCGTGCATGACCGAGCCCGCGCCGAGGAACAGCCCGGCCTTGAAGAACCCGTGCGCCAGCAGGTGGGCGAGCCCGGCGACGTAACCGGCCGGGCCCAGCCCGACGGCCAGGAACATGTAGCCGATCTGGCTGACCGTCGAGTACGCCAGCACCTTCTTGATGTCGTCGTAGGCGCAGCCGGCGATGGCGCCGATGAGGAGCGTCAGCGCCCCGATCGCCATGACGACTGTGCGGGCGGTCTCGGTGAGGTCGTAGATCGGCGCGGAGCGTGCGATGAGGTAGACGCCGGCGGTGACCATGGTCGCGGCGTGGATGAGGGCGGAGACCGGGGTCGGACCCTCCATGGCGTCGGGGAGCCACGCCTGCAGCGGGAACTGCCCGGACTTGCCGCAGGCACCGAGCAGGAGCAGCAGCCCGATCGCGGTGATCGTCCCGCCCGCGAGGGTGCCGACGCCGCCGAAGACGCCGGCGTAGGACGTCGTCCCGAGCTGGGCGAACATGAGGAAGATCGCCAGGGCCAGACCGACGTCGCCGACCCGGTTCATGATGAACGCCTTCTTGGCCGCCGTGGCGGCCGCCGGGCGGGTGTACCAGAAGGCGATCAGCAGGTAGGACGCCAGACCGACGCCCTCCCAGCCCACGTAGAGCGCCACGAAGCTGTTGCCGAGGACGAGCAGCAGCATCGCGGCGACGAACAGGTTCAGGTAGGCGAAGAACCGGCGGCGCGCGGGGTCGTGCGCCATGTAGCCGATCGAGTAGACGTGGATCAGCGAGCCGACGCCGGTGATGAGCAGGGCGAAGATCGCCGACAGCGGGTCGAACAGCAGCCCGGCGCGCACGTCGAGGTCGCCGGTGGAGATGAACGTGAACAGGTCCACGTCGGCCGACCGCTCCTCGAGCCCGGCCAGCTGGAACGTGCACAGCAGCGCGAGCACGAACGCGGCGACGACGGTCGCCGTCCCGAGCAGGTGGCCCCAGCGGTCGGTGCGCCGGCCGCCCAGCAGCAGCACCGCGGCGCCGGCGAGCGGCAGCGCGATCAGCAGCCAGGAGGCGCCGAGCAACCCCTCGGCGGGCAGAACTTCAGACACAGCTGTCCCCGTCTCGCCGTCAGTACTTCAGCAGGTTGGCGTCGTCGACCGAGGCGGACCGCCTGGTGCGGTAGATCGACATGATGATGGCGAGGCCGACGACGACCTCCGCCGCGGCCACGACCATGACGAAGAAGGCCATGATCTGGCCGTCGATGGTGCCGGTGGCGCGGGCGAAGGTGACCAGCGTCAGGTTCACCGAGTTCAACATCAGCTCGACGCACATGAACACGACGATCGCGTTGCGCCGCACGAGGACACCGACCGCGCCGATCGTGAAGAGGATCGCGGCGAGCACCAGGTAGTACGTCAGCGTCATCGGTCCGTGCTCCACTCACCGGCTGCGGGGCCGCCCGGCGCGGGGTCCAGGGTGCCCAGGGCGGCGTCGGGGGTGCCGAGCTGCTCGCGGCCGGTCGGCCGGGGCATCTGATCGGGCGTCTCCGGCTCGATGCCGGTCGCCAGGCTCGCCTCCGACGGCGTGCCGTCGGGGAGGATCGCCGGCACGGCCACCGAGTTGGCGCGGGCGAAGACGCCGGGCCCGGGCAGGGTCTGCGGCTTCTCCGAGGTGAGGAACCGGGCGCGCGAGAGCTCCTTCTGCGTCTGACGGCTGCCCGGCTCCCGCTCGATGTGCGCCAGCACCATCGCCCCGACCGCGGCGGTGATCAGCAGCGCGCTGGTGACCTCGAAGGCCAGTAGGTAGTCGGTGAACAGCGACTCGGCGATCGCCGCGATGTTGCCCTGCTCGCCCTGGACGGCGTCGAGGCCGGTGGCGGTGAGCTCCTGCGTCGCCCGCGCGATGCCGGCGCCGACCAGGGCGGCGAAGCCGAGCCCCAGGACGATGGCTGCCACCCGCTGCCCGCGCAGCGTCTCGACCACGGAGTCCGAGGAGTCGCGGCCGACCAGCATCAGCACGAAGAGGAAGAGGATCATGATCGCGCCGGTGTAGACGATGATCTGGACCGCGCCGAGAAACGGCGCTTCCTGGACGACGTAGAAGACGCCGAGCGCGAGCATCGTGTTGACCAGCCACAGCGCGGAGTGGATGGCGTTGCGGCTGAGCACCATCCCCAGCGCGCCGGCGAGGGCGATCGGGCCCAGCACCCAGAAGACGACGGTCTCCCCGCCGCTGAGGGTCTCGGTCATACCTTCTCCCCCGACACCGCTTCGGCCGGGGACGGACCCGGCACCCGCAGGTAGTAGTCCTTCTCGTCGTCGCCCAGCCGCATCGGGTGCGGCGGCTGCTCCATGCCGGGCAGCAGCGGCGCCATCAGCTGTTCCTTGGTGTAGATCAGGTCCCCGCGGTTGTCGTCGGCCAGCTCGAAGTCGTTGCTCATCGTCAGCGAGCGGGTCGGGCAGGCCTCGATGCACAGCCCGCAGAAGATGCAGCGCAGATAGTTGATCTGGTAGACCGCGCCGTACCGCTCACCGGGCGAGAACCGCGCGTCCTCGGTGTTGTCCCCGCCCTCGACGTAGATCGCGTCGGCCGGGCAGGCCCAGGCGCACAGCTCGCAGCCGACGCACTTCTCCAGGCCGTCGGGGTGCCGGTTCAGCACGTGCCGCCCGTGGTAGCGCGGCTTGGTCACCTTCGGCTCGAACGGGTACTGCTCGGTGGTCACCTTCCGGAAGATCTGCGCGAAGGTGACCCCGAAGCCCTGCGCGGGCGCCGGCAGCAAGCTGTCGCGGACCGTGGGACGGTTCCGCCCGCCCGCCGACGAGCGCTCGACCTCCCCCCGTGACCGGCGCACCATGTCCTGCTCGCCGGGCTTGCGCTCAGACATCGCCGTCCTCCTGGGTGGTGGTCGCGCCGCGCCGTCCCGTGCCGACGACGGCGCCGTCCGTGGCCACCGGCTCCCGCCGCAGCCGGGGCGACGGCGGCACCTTCAGGTCCAGCGGAGGGATCGGGAAGCCGCCCTCGGACCTGACCGGACCGCTCGTGGATCGGCGACGCGGACCCGCCGCCGGCAGGACGTCGGGCTCGGGGTCGGTGGCGTGCACGCCGCCGGCGGCGGCGTCGGCGGCCATGAGCCGGGTGTCCCGGTTCGCCGTCCGGCTGGCGATCGCCAGCCCGATCAGCACGAGGACCGCGACCGGGACGCCCACGTAGAGGGCGACCTCACCGGTGGACAGGTCGGCCTCGCGGGAGACCGTCCGCATGGTGGCGACGATGATGATCCACACCAGCGCGGTGGGGACCAGCACCTTCCAGCCGAACCGCATGAACTGGTCGTAGCGCAGCCGGGGCAGCGTGCCGCGCAGCCAGATGAAGACGAACAGCGCGGCGACGACCTTGAGGAAGAACCAGAGCAGCGGCCACCAGCCGGTGTTCGCGCCGTCCCAGATGGAGAGGGGCCAGGGGGCCCGCCAGCCGCCGAGGAACAGCGTCGCCGCGAGGGCGGAGACGGTGACCATGTTGATGTACTCGGCGAGGAAGAAGAGCGCGAACTTCAGCGACGAGTACTCGGTGTGGAACCCGCCGACCAGCTCGCTCTCGGCCTCCGGGAGGTCGAACGGCGCCCGGTTGGTCTCGCCGACCACCGCGATGGCGTAGATGACGAAGGAGACCGGCAGCAGGACCGCGTACCAGCTGGGTCCGGTGAACTCCCAGCCGAAGAACGAGAGCTGGTTGCCGTCGGCCTGGGCGGCGACGATCTCCGACGTCGACATCGTGCCGGCGTAGAGGAACACCGCGACGATCGACAGCCCCATCGCGATCTCGTAGCTGACCATCTGGGCGGCGCTGCGCAGCCCGCCCAGAAGCGGGTAGGTGGAGCCCGAGGCCCAGCCGGCCAGGACGATCCCGTAGATCCCCATCGCCGAGCAGGCGAGGATGATCAGGACGCCGATGGGGGCGTCGGTGAGCTGCAGCGGCGTCCGCTCGCCGAAGATGCTGACCGTCGGGCCCAGCGGGATGACCGAGAAGGCCAGGAACGCCGGGATGGTGGCGATCACCGGGGCCAGGAAGTACACCGGCTTGTCGGCCAGCGCCGGCATGATGTCTTCCTTGAAGGCGAGCTTCAGCCCGTCGGCCAGGCTCTGCAGGTAGCCGCGCCAGCCGACCCTGTTGGGGCCGATCCGCTGCTGCATGCGGGCGACGACCTTGCGCTCGAACACGATCGCGAAGAGCGTCAGCAGCACCAGGACGACGAAGATCCCGACGATCTTGATGAGGACGATCCACCAGACGTCGTGGCCGAAGTCCTCGAGCGTCGGCTGGTCCGGGCTCGCGAACAGCATCACGCCACACCTGCCGGGTCGGTCGGGGCTGGGTCGGTCGGGGCTGAGTCGATCGGAGCGGGGGACGCCGCAGCCGAGAGCCGCACGACGCCACCCGGGCCGGTGCCGAGGTCCGTGCGGACCTCGCTCCCCGGTGACCTCATCGGCAGCCAGACCACCTGGTCGGGCATCGCGGTCACCCGGACCGGCAGCGTCACCGACCCGACCGCGCCGCTGACGGTCACCCGGTCGCCGTCGACGACGCCGAGACCGGCCGCCGTCCCGGCGCCGACGCGGACCACCGGCGGTCGCGCCGTCCCGGCCAGCTCGGGCTCGTCCCGCTGCAGCGTGCCGAGGTCGACCAGCTGCCGCCAGGTCGCGAGCACGGCCTGGTCGCGCCCCAGGGAGGGCGCCGGCGGCGGCGGGACGTCCAGACCGGTCCCCTCCCCGGGCCGGCGCACCGCGCCGAGGGCGGCGAGCTCGGCACGTGCGGCCTCGGTCGCGGGCAGCCGGAGGTCGACGTCCATCTCGTCGGCCAGCCCGTGCAGCACCCGGCTGTCGGGCAGCCGCCCGGTGCCGTGCAGGGTGGCGTCGAAGACCCGCGGGCGGCCCTCCCAGTCGAGGAAGGTGCCCGCCTTCTCGGGGGCCGCGGCGACGGGCAGGACGACGTCGGCCCACTCCGTGACCAGGCTCGGGAACATCTCCAGGCTGACCACGAACGAGGCGCTGGCGAGGGCGGTCTCCGCCAGCGCCGGGTCGGGCAGGTCGGACGGGTCCACGCCGCCGACGAGCAGGCCGGGAAGCGCCCCGTCGCGCACGGCGGTGAGGATGCCGGTCAGGTCGCGGCCCGGTGCGGCGGGAACCTCGGCGCCCCACAGGGCAGCGACCTCCGCGCGTGCCGTGGCGTCGCCCACGCTGCGGCCGCCGGGCAGCAGGGTCGGCAGGGCGCCGGCCTCGACGGCCCCGCGCTCGCCGGCGCGGCGCGGCACCCAGGCCACGCGCACCCCGGTGGCCCGCGACAGCGCCAGGAGTGCGGAGAACGCACCGGGCACCTCGGCGAGCCGCTCACCTGCCAGGACGACGGCGCCCGGCTGCCGGAGCGCCTCGACGGCCGGGCCGCCCCACGAGCCGTCGGCCAGTGCCCGGAGCGACTGCGCCTCCGCGCCGGGCAGCGTCGTGAGCACGGTGGCCTGCAGCTTCTCGGCCGCACGGGTGGCGAAGGGCGACAGGTCGAACACCGCGGTCTTCGCCGTCCGCACGGCGCGACGCAGCCGCAGGAAGAGGATCGGTGACTCCTCCTCCGGCTCCAGGCCGGCGAGCAGGACGGCCGGTGCGGCCGACAGGTCGTCGTAGGTGACCGCACCGGTCGCGGGACCGGTGCCGGCCACGGTGGCCCCGAGGAACGCCAGCTCCTCCGCCGAGTGCGCGCGGGCGCGGAAGTCGACGTCGTTGGTGCCCAGGGCCACGCGGGCGAACTTCGCGTAGGCGTAGGCGTCCTCGACGGTGAGCCGCCCCCCCGGGAGCACGCCGACCCCGCCGTCCGCCCGCGCCTGCATCAGGCCGGCGGCCGCGGCCGCCCAGGCCTCCGGCCAGGAGGCGGGCTGCAGTTCACCGTCCCGCCGCACCATCGGCGTGGTCAGGCGCTGGTTGGCGGTGACGTAGCGGAACGCGTAGCGCCCCTTGTCGCAGTTCCACTCCTCGTTGACCGCCGGGTCGTCGCCGGCCTGCCGCCGGGTCACCTTGCCGCGCCGGTAGTCGGTGCGCATCGCGCATCCGGAGGCGCAGTGCTCGCAGACGCTGGCCTCGCTGCGCAGGTCGAAGGGGCGGGCGCGGAAGCGGTACTGGGCGCTGGTGAGCGCGCCCACCGGGCAGATCTGCGTGGTGTTGCCGGAGAAGTAGGACTCGAAGGGCTCGTCCTCGTAGATGGCGACCTGCTCGAGCGCCCCGCGTTCGAAGAGCTCGATGAACGGGTCGCCCGCCACCTGCTGGGAGAACCGGGTGCAGCGGGCGCAGAGCACGCAGCGCTCCCGGTCGAGCAGGATCTCGCTGCTGATCGGCAGCGGCTTGGGGTAGGTGCGCTTCTCGTCGACGAAGCGGCTCTCGGTGCGGCCGTGGCCCATCGCCTGGTTCTGCAGCGGGCACTCGCCACCCTTGTCGCAGGTGGGGCAGTCGAGCGGGTGGTTGATCAGCAGCAGCTCCATCGTGCCCTGCTGCGCCTTGTCGGCCTGCGGGCTGGTGAGCTGCGTCTTGACCGCCATGCCCTCGGTGACCGGCATGGTGCACGACGCCACCGGCTTGCGCTGGCCCTCCACCTCCACCAGGCACTGCCGGCAGGCGCCGACCGGCTCGAGCAGCGGGTGGTCGCAGAACCGCGGGATGAAGACACCGATCTGCTCGGCGGCCCGGATGATCAGCGTCCCCTTGGGGACGGCGACCTCGAAGCCGTCGATCGTGCAGTGGACGGCGTCCGGCGGGGTGTGCGGACCGGGCGCACCGGGCGGCACCGCGGGTGCCGGCTGCGGGGCGGCAGGAGTGATCGTCACGAGGCGACTCCGACGGGCTCGATGCGGAGGGAACGGCCCAGCCGGGCCTGCTCCTCCGGGGGCAGCAGGGCGACGTAGTCGTCCTTGAAGTACTTCAGCGAGCTGGAGATGCAGCTGGTCGCGCCGTCACCCAGGGCGCAGAACGAGCGGCCCAGGATGTTGTCGCAGGTGTCGATCAGGATGTCGAGGTCCTGGGCGGTGCCCCGGCCGCGCGCGATCCGCTCGAGGATCTGCACCAGCCAGTAGGTGCCCTCACGACAGGGCGTGCACTTGCCGCAGCTCTCGTGCGCGTAGAACTCCGTGAACCGGAGGGTGGCCTCGACGATGGAGTCGGTTTCGTCGAACACCATGAGCGCCGTCGTGCCGAGCATGGAGCCGGCCGCCGCCACCGAGTCGAAGTCCAGCGGGACGTCGAGGTGCTCGGCGGTGAAGTACGGCGTCGACGAACCGCCCGGCGTCCAGAACTTCAGCTCGTGGCCCGGACGGATGCCGCCCGCCATCTCCAGCAGCTCGCGCATCGTCGTCCCCATGGGGGCCTCGTACTGGCCCGGCCGGACGACGCGACCCGAGAGCGAGTAGATCTTCGGCCCCGGCGACTTCTCCGGGCCGAACTCCTTGAACCAGTCCGCGCCGCCGCGGACGACGAACGGCACGCTGGCCAGGGTCTCGACGTTGTTGATGACCGTCGGGGCGCCGTACAGGCCGGCGACGGCGGGGAACGGCGGCTTGAGGCGCGGCTGCCCCCGGTAGCCCTCGAGGGACTCCAGCAGCGCCGTCTCCTCGCCGCAGATGTAGGCGCCGGCACCGGCATGCACGACGAGCTCGAGGTCGTAGCCGCTGCCGAGGATGTCGCGACCCAGGTAGCCGGCGGCGTAGGCCTCGCCCACCGCGTTCATCAGCCGGCGGTGGGCGTGCACCGCCTCGCCGCGCACGTAGATGGCGGCGAAGTTCGAGCGGATCGCGTACGCGGAGATGATCACGCCCTCGATGAGGGAGTGCGGGTCGGCCATCATCAGCGGGAGGTCCTTGCAGGTGCCCGGCTCGCCCTCGTCGGCGTTGACGACGAGGTACTTGGGCATCGCCGCGGGACCGGTCGGGGCCTCCCCCGGCTTGGGCTGCGGGATGAAGCTCCACTTCATGCCGGTCGGGAAGCCGGCGCCGCCGCGGCCGCGCAGGCCCGAGTCCTTGACCAGGGTGACCAGCTCGGCGGGCGGCATCGACAGCGCCGTCCGGAGGGCCGCGTAGCCCTCGAGGCGCTCGTAGGTGGACAACCGCCAGGACTGCTCGGCGCCCCAGCGGGTGGTCAGCACGGGAGTGAGGGGCATGGCTCAGCCCTTCCGCTTCGGTGGGGTGCGGCCTTCGACAGTGCGTCCGGCCCCGGGCCCCTGGTATCCGCCTGCCGGTTCGCCGGCCGCCGGCGTGTCGGTGCCGCTCTGGTCGAGACCCCCGGGGGGCCGCCCGCGGCCGTACTCCGCGCCCTTGTCCGGATGGGCCTGCGCCGCACCGGCCTTCTCGGCAGGGTTGTCGGCCGCGGCGACGCGGGCGTCGGCGGCCTCCTTGCCCGGCGTCTCCCCGGTCTCGCCGGAGGGGCGGACGGTCTCCCGCGCCTCCCCGGCGTCGGCCGGCTCCGACTGCCCGGACCGCGGCATCGGCGGGGCGGACTCCCCGCGCTCGTCGGCCAGGCGCAGGCCGACGAGTGTGGGGCCGAGGGCGCCGGGCGCGTCGATGGCCGCCGCGGCCGCGGCGGCGTCCGGGTACTGGGAGAAGCCCGCCAGCTGGCGGGAGACGCCCTTGAAGTCGGTCAGCGGCGCGCCGCGGGTCGGGGCCGGCTTCTCGCCGCGGCGGAGGGCGGCGACGAGCTCGCGGGCGCTGTCGACGTCCTGCTGGTCGTAGAACTCGTAGTCCACGGTGACCACCGGCGCGTAGTCGCAGGCCGCCAGGCACTCCGCGTGCTCCAGCGTGATCGAGCCGTCGGCGGTCGTCTCGTCGTGGTGCACGCCGAGGTCGCTGCTCAGCGCGTCCATGATGCGCTGACCGCCCAGCACGCTGCACAGCGTGTTGGTGCAGACGCTGACCAGGTGCCGGCCGGTGGGACGGCGCTTGTACATCGTGTAGAACGTCGCGACCGCGCCCACCTCGGCCTTGGTGAGGCCGAGCTGGGCGGCGCAGAAGGCGACGCCCTCGGGCGAGACGTAGCCCTGCACCGACTGGACCAGGTGCAGCATCGGCAGCAGCGCCGAGCGGGCCACCGGGTAGCGGGCGATGATCTCGCGCGCCTCCAGGGCGGTCTGCTCGGTCAGCGGGGGCAGGTCCAGCGGGGCGGGCTCGACCGGGCTGTCGTCGAGGCCTGTCGTGGCCGCCGCCTCGGGGGATCCTGGAAGTGCACTCACCGGTCGACTCCTCCCATGACGGGGTCGATCGAAGCGATCGCGGCGATGACGTCGGCGATCATGCCGCCCTCGCTCATCGCCGCCGTGGCCTGCAGGTTCACGAAGCTGGGGTCGCGTACGTGGACGCGCCACGGCCGGGTGCTGCCGTCGCTGACCACGTGGTAGCCGAGCTCGCCGCGGGGCGACTCGATCGGCACGTAGACCTGGCCGGCCGGGACGCGGAAGCCCTCGGTGACCAGCTTGAAGTGGTGGATCAGGGCCTCCATCGACTGGCCCATGATGTGGCGCACGTGGTCGAGGGAGTTGCCCATGCCGTCGGAGCCGAGCGAGAGCTGCGCGGGCCAGGCGATCTTCTTGTCGTCGACCATGACCGGTCCTGGCTCGAGCCGGTCGAGGGCCTGCGCGATGAGCTTGAGCGACTCGTTGATCTCCGCCATGCGGACCAGGTAGCGACCCCAGGCGTCGGCGGTGTCGGCGGTCGGCACCTCGAAGTCGTAGGTCTCGTAGCCCAGGTAGGGCTCGACCTTGCGCAGGTCCCAGGGCAGTCCGGCCGACCGCAACACCGGGCCCGTGACGCCGAGCGCCAGGCACCCGGTGACGTCGAGGTAGCCGACGTCCTTGAGCCGGCGCTGCCAGATCGGCTGCCCGGTGAGCATCCGGTGGTAGTCGGCCACCCGCTTCGGCATGACCTCGAGGAACTCCCGGATGTGCTCGACCGCGCCCTCAGGGAGGTCCTGCGCCAGGCCGCCCGGGCGGATGTAGGCGTGGTTCATGCGCAGGCCGGTGATCTCCTCGAGCAGGTCGAGGCACATCTCCCGCTCGCGGAAGCCGTTGGTCATCGCGGTGAGAGCGCCGAGCTCCATGCCGCCGGTCGCCAGTCCGACCAGGTGCGAGGCGATGCGGTTGATCTCCATGACCAGCACGCGGATGGTCGCGGCGCGCTGCGGGATCTCGATGCCGAGCAGCTTCTCGACGGCCATGCAGTAGGCCGCCTCGTTGTACAGCGGGGCCAGGTAGTCCATGCGGGTCACGAACGTCGTGCCCTGGGTCCAGTTGCGGTACTCGGTGTTCTTCTCGATGCCGGTGTGCAGGTACCCGATGGTCACCCGCGCCTTGGTCACCGTCTCGCCCTCGAGGTCGAGGATCAGCCGCAGGACGCCGTGGGTCGAGGGGTGCTGCGGACCCATGTTGACGACGAGACGCTCCTCGCCGTGCGGATCGGCGAACGTCAGGTCCCAGTCGCCGCCGGTGACGGTGAAGACCCGGCCCTCGGTCGTGTCGCGCGAGCCGGCGTACGGGTCGGACGTGGTCGTCATCGGTAGGCCCTCCTGGTGTCGGGCGGAGGAATGGTGGCGCCGTGGTACTCCACGGGGACGCCGCCGAGGGGGTAGTCCTTGCGCTGCGGGTGACCGTCCCAGTCGTCGGGCATGAGGATCCGGGTCAGCTGCGGGTGGCCGTCGAAGACGACGCCGAACATGTCCCACGTCTCGCGCTCGTGCCAGTCCGCCGTCGGGTAGATGCCGGCGACCGAGGGGACGTGCGCGTCCTCGGCCGTGACCGCGACCTCGAGCCGGATGCGGCGGCGGTAGGTCATCGAGGTGAGGTGGTAGACGACGTGGAAGCGCGGCCGGTCCGGGGTCACGGCCGGGCCGCCGCTGTCGAGGTAGTCGACGCCGGACACGCTGCTGCAGAGCTCGAAGCGCAGCGCCTCGTCGTCGCGGAGCGCCTGGACCAGCGTCAGCAGGTGTGCGCGCTCCACGAAGTAGGTGATCTCGCCGCGGTCGACGAGGACCCGCTGCACGGCCGCCGCGTAGGTCGCCTCGCCGACGGACTCCATCAGGGCGTCGGTGACCTCGTCGAACCAGCCGCCGTAGGGCCGCTCGGTCGAGTGCAGCGCCACCGCTCCGCCGGGCTCGACCCGGACCAGGCCGCCGAAGCCGGAGGTGTCACCGCTGCCGCTGACGCCGAAGGCGCCCTTCCGGAAACCGCCGCTCGGGGCCGCGCTCGCGTCGTACCCGGCCTCCTCGCGACCGGGGACGACCTCTCCCCCGTCGTTGCTCATTGCTCCACTCCGGACTCGTTCCGCTCCTCGGTCGCTGGAGCTCCCTGCGATGCTCGCTCGCCCGTCGTCCTCGCGTTGCTCATCGCCGGTCCCCCGCGCCCGGCAGCAGGACGGCGTTGCCGCCGCGCTGCTCGATGCCGAACTGACCGGTGCGACCGGCGGCCGCGGCCTCCTCGTAGGCGCGCCGCGCCTTCTTGTCCACGCGCACCGTCGACGGCATCTCGACGTGCAGGTCCTTCGCCGTGCCGTCCTCGCGGGCCCGCTCGAGCGCCCGCTCGCGCTTGGCTCCCAGGGGCTCGTGCTGGATCTTGTGGTGCAGCTTGAGGATCGCGTCCATCAGCATCTCCGGCCGCGGCGGGCAGCCGGGCAGGTACATGTCCACCGGGACGATGTGGTCGACGCCCTGGACGATCGCGTAGTTGTTGAACATGCCGCCGGAGCTGGCGCACACACCCATGGCCAGCACCCACCGGGGCTCGGGCATCTGGTCGTAGATCTGCCGCAGGACCGGAGCCATCTTCTGGCTGACCCGTCCCGCCACGATCATCAGGTCGGCCTGGCGGGGCGACGCACGGAAGACCTCCATGCCGAACCGGGCCAGGTCGTAGCGGCCGGCACCCGACGCCATCATCTCGATCGCGCAGCAGGCCAGCCCGAACGTCGCCGGCCACAGCGACGACTTGCGGGTCCAGTTGACCAGCTTCTCCACGCTGGTCAGCAGCACGCCGCTCGGCAGCTTCTCCTCGAGTCCCATGTCAGTCCCTCAGTCCCACTCGAGCCCGCCGCGCCGCCACACGTAGGCGTACGCGATGAAGACCGTGACGATGAAGACGACCATCTCGACCAGCCCGAAGACGCCCAGCGCCTCGTTGTGCACGGCCCACGGGTAGAGAAAGACGATCTCGATGTCGAAGACGATGAAGAGCATCGCCGTCAGGTAGTACTTGATCGGGAAGCGGCCGCCGGTGAGCGGCTGGTCGACCGGTTCGATCCCGCACTCGTAGGCCGCGAGCTTGGCCCGGTTGTAGCGGCGCGGGCCGACGTAGGGCGCCGCGGTGACGGAGAAGATCGCGAACGCCGCGGCGAGCGCGAAGAGCCCGACGATGGGGACGTAGTTCGAGAGCATCAGCGGCACCCTACGGTGAGGACGATCACGTTCCGTGCAGGCGCTGATCGCTCGCTGCACGTGTCGGTACGCATGTGACTGAGCAGGTGACAGGGCATGTCAGACCGCCGGTGCCAGACGGGTGAGGACGGCGATCGCGCGGTCGACGGCGTCGCCGTCGCGACCGTCGCTGAGGTTGCCCATGAGGCGCAGCGCGGCGTTCACGAGGGCGGGGCGCTTCAGCCCGTGGGCGGTGGCGAAGCGGACGACGTCCGGGCGGCTGAGCAGGGCCAGGAAGCCGACGCCGAGGCGGTGGTGCCGGCCGTAGGCGGCGCGCAGCCGGTCGGGGTAACGACGCAGCACCGCCTCGCGCAGCGGCCCCTCGGGGCGCGCGAGCGCGTCGGCCGCGGTCTCCGCCGCCATGCGGCCGGTCTCCATGGCGTAGCTGATGCCCTCGCCGTTGAACGGGTTGACCGTGCCCGCGGCGTCGCCGGTCAGGAGGAGGCCGCGGGTGTAGGCGGGCTGTCGGTGCAGGGCCATGGGCAGGCCCGCGCCGCGCAGCGGGGTCACCGCGTGCTCCTCGCCGAGCTGGTCCTCCGCCGGGAACGTGTCCAGCCACCGCCGGAGCACCTCGCGGTGGTCGCTGCCGTCGGAGCGGCGGGTGTCGAGCAGGCCGAAGCCGACGTTGGCGGTGCCGTCGCCCATCCCGAAGATCCAGCCGTACCCCGGCATGGCCGCGGCGGTCGGACCCTCGGGCGCGAGGTCGAAGGAGATGTCGAGGTAGTCGTCGGTGGTTCGGGGGCTGCGGACGTAGCGGCGGACGGCGACCCCGAGCGGTCGGTCCTCCCGCCGCGCCAGGCCCAGTGCCTTGGCCAGCCGTCCCGACAGCCCCTCGGCGGAGACGACGAGCTGCGCCCGCACCTCACCGGGCACCTTGTCGGGGCCGGCGGTGTACCGGACCCCCGTGACCCGGCCGGCCTCGTCGAGCAACGGGTCGGTGACGGTGACCTCGGTGTGCAGACGAGCGCCGGCGGCCCGGGCGTGGGCGGCGAGGGTCGCGTCCAGCTCGCTGCGGCGGCAGATCAGGCTGTGGTGCGGCCAGGAGTCCAGCTGCGGCCAGTCGACCTCGACGACCTGGCCGCCGCCGGCGACGCGCAGGCCCTTGTGCCGGACCCACCCCGAGGTGTCCACGCCCATGTCGTCGAGCGCCTTGACGCCGCGCGGCGTGAGGCCGTCGCCGCAGACCTTCTCCCGCGGGAACGCCGCCTTCTCGAGGACGACGACGTCGAGGCCGGCCTGCGTGAGCCACCACGCGGCGCTCGACCCGGCGGGGCCCGCGCCGACCACGACGACGTCGGCGCGCGCGTCCGCGCCGAGCGGTCCTGCGGTCGTGCCGGGCACGCGACGCCTCCTCGGTGCGGGCTTGTGAATTGGTTCACAAAGTCGGTGGTTCCGAGTCTAGGCCTGGGTGTGAGGTACCTGACAGCACCCCCTCGCGGTGGGCTCCGTCACACGTGGCCGGCGGCTCTCCGCAGCGCGGTCCGAACCTCGTCGTCGGAGGTCTGCGCGAAGTCCTCGTACGCCTGTCCTACGGCCCGGAAGGATGGCGGCGCCGCCAGGCAGACCACCTCGTCGACCAGGGCGTCCAGTCCGTCGAGGGCGCGCGGTGAGCCGACCGGCACGGCCACGGTCACCGTGGCCGGAGCACCCGATCGCGCCGCGACGACGGCGACGCGCATGGTGGCCCCGGTCGCCAGCCCGTCGTCGACGAGGACGACGGCCCGCCCGGCCAGCGAGACGGGCGGACGGTCGCCCCGGTAGGCGAGCTCGCGCCGGCGGAGCTCACCCAGCTCCTGCAGCCGCACCTCATCGAACACCGGCTCCCCGACGCCGGCCGCCGCCAGGACCGACGGCACGCGGACGGTCTCGACCACGTCCCCGACGGCGGCGATGGCACCCATGGCCAGCTCCGGTTGTCCGGGCAGGCCGAGCTTCCGGACGACGAGGACGTCGAGGGGCGCCCCGAGGGTTCGCGCCACCTCCGCCGCGACCACGACGCCCCCGCGCGCCAGTCCGAGGACGAGCGGAGCGGTCAGCGGTTGCCGGGCGAGGTGCTCCCCCAGCGCCTGTCCGGCGTCCCGCCGATCGACGAACGTCCGGCGTGGCACGGCATGCCCGGGACCTAGAGCGGTTCCGGCGTGGGCGCGGGGGGCGGCGCCGTCGGGTCGGTGGGGTCCGGCGTCGGGAAGGGAGCCGGCACGGGTGGCGGGATCGGGTCCGTCGGGGACGGGACGGGACCCGGCTGCGGCGGGGTCGTCATGGACCGACGCTACGGCCCAGGGATCGGCACCGGAACCCCGATCTCCCTCACTCGACCGGGCCGCCGCCGAACCCGATCTCGTTGCCGTCGGGGTCGCGGTAGGTGACCTTGCGGACGCCGTTGGAGTAGGTCTCCCGAGCGGCCGGCTCGATCCCCCGGTCGCTGATGCCGGCGACCCGCTCGTCGAGGTCGCCGACGAAGAGGGTCTGCATCGCGTGGCCGGCGTGCTCGGGCCGGACGTCGATGTAGAGATACCGGTTCTCGGCGAGCTCCCACACCGCCTCGACGTCGTTGGGGAGGAAGGCCGGCTCCGCACCCAGCAGCCGCTCGTACCAGGAAAGCGCCCGGTCATAGTCACTGACGGGCAGTCCCGCGAAGAGGTCGACGGTCATCCTTCGGACGCTAGCGGGAGGCCAGCGTCCTCAGAAAGGCGCCGGCTCCTCCGTCGGTGGCAGTGGTCCGGGCAGGGCTCGTTGCTCGATCCGGTCGCGCAGCCCCGGCGGCCGGGTGACGCGGGTGATCCCGCTCGGGGTGGTGACCCGCAGCGTGCCGTCGGGGTGCATCTCGAAGCGCCAGCCGCGGGCAAACGTCTTCAGCCGGTGGTGCGTGCGGCACAGGCAGCACAGGTTCTCGCCGCCGGTGCGGCCGCCGCAGTCGTAGGAGAGGACGTGGTCGGCATCGGTCCGCCCGGCCGACTGCGCGCAGCCGGGATGCCTGCAGGTCCGGTCGCGCACCTTGAGGAAGCGGTCCTGCGCAGCGGAGCGCTGGTAGCGGTCGACCGCGACCGGTGCCGTGAGGACCGGGCACCGACACGTTGCCTCGCGGCCGTGTGTAGTGCACCCGCGGGCGGCCAGGCGCGCGAGCTCACCGAAGGTCGAGCTGGCCAGCAGGGCACCGCGCTCGTCGGTCAGCGCGACGTCCATCCCCCCGCCCGCCGGTGGCCGGAGCCCGAGGGCGCCCAGCTCGGCGAGCAGTTCACTCAGGTGACCGGCGGTGATCGGCGTGCCATCGACGGATGGGCCGAGGTCCCCGTCGACGGCGCCGACGCCGCCTCGGCGCAATGCCGCCAGCGGAGCCAGCACGGTGACGGATCCGGTGAACGCCGGTCCCTCGCCCCCTCCGGGCCGCAGCACCATGGCCGCGTGGGCCTCCGCGCGCAGCAGCCCGATCGGGCGGTCGTCGCCTGCGGTCCGCGCCAGCTGCGCGGCCTGGTCGATCGCCGACCACATCGCCGCCGCGACCGGCGAGGGCAGCTCGCTGCTCAGCACCGACATCCCGTCGTCGGTCGGACGGGTCCGCACGTCGGCCCGGCGCTCGGCCTCGACCCTCCGCTGCTCGGCGAACTCCTCGTCCGCGGCGATCGCCGCCGCGACCAGTCGCTTGCGCAGGCGCCCGGACGACAGGCTCGCAGCCTTCGGCAGGAGGGCGGGCACGACGGCGCCGATCACCTCGTCGCCGGCGGTGCCCAGGACGTCTGCGAACACCCTCGCCCGCCACCAGTCCAGCTTTCCCGCCGTGCAGGCGTCGTGGACAGCGGGCATCCGCTCCGTCAGCACCCAGGCATCGGTCAGCACATCGGAGGCGAAGGTCCGCGAGCTGTTGATCACCAGCGCCACCTCGTCCGGAAGGAACTCGCTCGTTCCTGGCACGGGTGACCCCGCACCTCGACGACGCGCACCGGGATGGCCCGGTGGCGGGTCGTCCGTGTCGGGCCGTTGCGCGGCCAGCGCCATCAGCAGGTCGGCCTCGTAAGCGGCATCCATCGCCTTCCGCGCCTGGACCCGCTGCAGTTCCGCCGCCACCTCGGCCGCCGACAGCAGCCCCACCGGCAGGCGGTCGACCTCGGCCGGCCGTGCGACCAGCCAGCCCACCAGCGCACCCTCGAACGGGCTACGGAGGAGCTCGGCGACGGGCACGGACCGAACATACGTTCGAGGTACGACAGTTTCCGGGGGTCAGGCGGACAGGACCGAGATCTCGCGCGATCGTCCATATCGGCGATGTAGGGACTCGCGTCGCCCTGAAGGCGGCCTTAGGGACGCTTGCGCGAGGATCGGCCCTGACGGACATCTCCCCATGACGACGGCTTGCTGAGGCACCGCTCGACGTTGGAGTTCCGAATCTCAGTCATCGGGACAGTCGTCCTCCGTCCCCGCCGCTTGCTGCAACCACTCCGTGAAGTCCTCCACCCCCGAGGTGAGCGCGTCCGTCTCGGCGTCGGTCAACTGGCCCGTCGCCAGTGCAATCTCGGAAGCCTTCTTGAGGCTCCGAACCGCGCACTTGTCGAGATAGCGGACGTACCACCAGTCGGGCTCGACTATGGAGCCAGGCTCCACGCCCTCCCCGTCGAGGAGCGAGCTGAGTGCCGGACCCTGTTGCCGAACCCACGCAAGAATGCGTTCGGCGTCGTCACGCGACAGGCCCGGGAAATCCAACGCGTAGTACGGCCACGCGTCGTTCGCATCCTCGGTCACGAACGCAGCTTGCCAGCGTGATCGCACGCAGCAAGGCAGGACACCGCTGGCTGTCCCTGGGTGGGCCGCTCAGGGACACGGGCTATCGGCATCGCGGGACGCTGCTTCGCCGCGGCTACGGTCTTCGTCATGCCTTTCAGCCGCCTTGAACGGGTAGCCGCGAACAAGGTCCGGGACGCCGCCTTCTTCCCCCGCGTGGCCGAGCAGGGCAGGTGCTTCACCTGGGGAACCGACGAGGGGATCACACCTTGGGAGGACCGGAACGGGGACACACTGCTCCCGTTTTGGCCTGACGAGGTATCCGCATCCTCGGAGAACCAGGACGACGTGGAGCCCGGCGAGAAGGTGCTCGAACGGCCACTCGACGAGCTTGGTGGCAGCCTGCGTCGATGGGTGGACGCCGACGTGGGAATCGCCGTCCACCCGGTCGACGGCAACATCGCTGGGACGTACTCGGTCCGCGAGTTCGCGACCCGACTGCTTCACGCCGTCCCTGCGGATCAACGTGATTCGGCCCAATGGGTAAAGGACCTCGCTGCACTGGCTCGGGTCCTGCCCTAGCTCCAATGTCCGCGAGTCCGACTGTCCCTAAGGGGGCCGCTCAGGGACAGTTCCGGGAGTCAGACCTTGCGGGCGCGGTGCAGGGCGACGATGCCGCCGGTCAGGTTGTGCCAGGCGACCTCGCCCCAGCCGGCCTGCTGCACCCGGGCCGCCATGGCCGCCTGGTCCGGCCACGCCCGGATCGACTCGGCGAGGTAGACGTAGGCATCGGGATTGCTGCTCACGGCGCGCGCGATCCGCGGCAGCGCCTTCATCAGGTACTCGGTGTAGACGGTGCGGAACGGCGTCCACGTGGGCGAGGAGAACTCGCAGATGACCAGGGTGCCGCCGGGCCGGGTCACGCGGCGGAACTCGCGCAGTGCCGCGTCGGGGTCGGCCACGTTGCGCAGCCCGAAGGAGATGACGACGCCGTCGACGCTCTCGTCGGCCAGTGGCAGCGCCATCGCGTCCCCGGCGACCTTGGGGACCGCCCGCGAGGCGCCGGCGCGGAGCATGCCCTGGGAGAAGTCGCAGGCGATCGCGGTCACCCCGCCCGCGGCCAGCTCCACCGTGGAGACCGCAGTCCCGGCGGCGACGTCGAGCACGGTCTGGCCGGGGCGCGCGCCCAGGGCCTGCCGCGTCGCCCGCCGCCAGGAGGCGTCCAGGCCGGCGGAGAGCACCGTGTTGGTGAGGTCGTAGCGCTCGGCGACGCCGTCGAACATGGCCGCGACCTCGGCGGGACGCTTGTCCAGTCCGGCCCTCAGGCCGGCGGTGTGTGCCATGTCCCTATGAGCAGGGTCTCGCCGGTCTCCCACGGCACCGACGCTACCGGCCCTCCTACTCTGGAGAGGTGACCGCGGCTGCCCTGACCTCCCCGGCGGCCGCCGGTGGGTCCCCGGCGCGCACGGTGACGACGATCCGGACCGAGGCAGGCGGCGAGCTGCTCGACCGGCTCCCGGCCGAGGGCGCGCTCTCCTGGGTTCGCCGCGGCGAAGGTCTGGTCGGCTGGGGCGAGGCCGCCCGGCTCGAGGTCAGCGGACCCCGCGCCCTCGAGGAGGCCGCCGCCTGGTGGGCGGACTGGACGGAGGGACTGGACACCGACGACGAGCTCGGGATCGCCGGTTCCGGACCGGTCCTGTTCGCCAGCATCGCCTTCGACCCCGCCGCCGGGACGTCGGTGTTCGTCGTCCCCCAGGTGGTGCTGGGCCGGCGCGACGGCGTCGCCTGGCTGACGACGGTGGGCGACGTCGACCCGCGCGACGTCCTCCTGCCCGCCCAGGACGACGACGGCCCCGCGCTCCGCCTCCGCTACGCCGACGGTGCGCTCGACCCGGCCACCTGGTGTGCCGCCGTCGCCACCGCGGTCCAGCGGATCGACGCCGGGGAGCTGCAGAAGGTGGTGCTGGCGCGCGACCTGCTCGTCTCCGCCGACGCGCCTCTGGACCCGCGGCGGCTGCTCCGCAAGCTCGCCGCCCGGTTCCCCGACTGCTGGACGTTCGCCGTCGACGGCCTCCTCGGCGCCACCCCGGAACTCCTGCTCCGGCGCAGCGGACGCCGGCTGAGCGCCCGGGTGCTGGCCGGCACGGCCCCCCGCGGAGCCGGTGCCGAGGACGACCGGCTGGCCGCCGCGCTGATCGGTTCGGCCAAGGACCGCGCCGAGCACACGCTGGCCGTCGACTCGCTGGTCCGGGCGCTGGAGCCGTTCTGCGCGACGCTCGACGCCCCCGCCGAGCCCGACCTGCTCACCCTCGCGAACGTCCGCCACCTCGCCAGCGACGTCACCGGCACCCAGCGCCGCACCGGTGCCCGGGGACGGGCCGGCCTGCTGGAGCTGGTCGGCGCGGTGCACCCGACCGCGGCCGTCGGCGGCACCCCGACGCCCGATGCCGTCGCCGTCATCGCCGAGCTCGAGGGCATGGACCGCGGCCGCTACGCCGGTCCGGTCGGCTGGATGGACGCGCGCGGCGACGGCGAGTTCGGTCTGGCCCTGCGCTGCGCGGAGCTCGTCGGCGACGACAGCGCCCGGCTCTTCGCCGGCTGCGGCATCGTCGCCGGTTCGGACCCGGCGGCCGAGCTGGCCGAGACGCAGTCGAAGTTCGCCGCCTTCCAGGCAGCACTGGAAGGCTGACCTCCGGGAGCCGACCCGCGGAGTTCAGCCGCGTCGTCGACGCTCCGCCCAGGAGTAGGCCAGGTACGCGGGCCAGAGCAGGGCCGTGAAGACGACGAAGAACCACCCCATGGTGGCGTCGCCGTCGGCGAAGAAGTACACCGCGGTGCCCAGCCCCAATACGGCACCGGCCAGGCAGACGACACGGTAGGCAGACCTCGGGATCATCGGCTCGTCACGTCGGCCGACGCTCCGGCGACGCGGCCCGTCGGGCAACCGGCGGCCCGGTGAGCCACCGGATCGGGTGACGTCGGTTCAGCTCTCCAGCGCGGCGGCCGCCGCTGCGCGCAGCTCGACCGCCAGCGCTGCCTCGGCGCGCTGGTCGGTGCGGACGACGACGACGCGCGGTCCTCCGAGCGCGAGCACCGCGGGGAGGTCGTCGGCCGAGGCGAGGCGGGTGGCCGCCCAGCCGAGCGCCTCGGCGACCGCGACCAGGTCGCGTCCGTGCGGCGTCCCGAACACCCGGCGGTAGTCGCGCGCGTGCCGGTCCGCCCCCGGCTCCAACTGGGCGAAGATCCCGCCGCCGTCGTTGTCCGGGACGACGACCGTGAGGTCCGGCGCCGGCTCCCCGTCACCGACCAGCAGTCCGGTGAGGTCGTGCAGGAACGTCAGGTCACCCATCAGCGCGACGGCACGGCCGCCGTGGATCGCGGCGGCGCCGATCGCGGTCGAGATCGTCCCGTCGATACCGGCCACCCCGCGGTTGGCGAGGACGGTGACGTCCCCGCGCGGCACCGCCAGCCGGTCGACGTCGCGCACCGGCGTCGAGGAACCGAGCACCAGCAGCGCCCCGGACGGCAGCGCCGCGACGACGTCGCGCGCGAGCCGCGCAGCGGTCGGTCCCGGGGCGGCGTCGAGCGCCGCGTCGACCGCACCGCCCACTCGATCAGCCGCGGCGGCCCACTCCCGGGCCCAGGCATCGTCGACGGTGCCGCCCTCACCAGGCCCGTACGGGAGGTCGGGGCCCACGGTGGCGCTGGACCGTGCCGCATCCGGCCACCGTGGACGGCGGGTCACCGTGACCACCTCGACGGCCGGATCGGCCAGCAGCGCGGAGACCGGGCGGGAGAGGGTGGGCCGGCCCACGACGACCACGCGGTCGGGACGGTGCGCGGCCAGCCAGTCGGCAGCGCCCAGCAGCAGCGCACCGCCCCGGAGCCCGGCGGCGCCGCTGGAGGGCTCGGCGATCACCGGCCAGCCGTTGGCCCGCGCCGTGTCCGCGGCGACCCGACCCCGAAGCGGGGGCCCGTCGCCGATGACGACCAGCGTCCGCTGCCGCCAGTCGACCGGGCCGGAGCCGGCCGGCGTCCACCGCTGCGCGGCGGTCCACGGGGCGCCGCCGGGGCGCCCGGCCCAGGGACCGGCGAGCTCCGTCGCCTCGTCGTCGGGCAGCAGCGGCTCGCGGAACGCCAGGTTCAGGTGCACCGGCCCCGGGTCCGCCGACAGCGCGCCCATGGCGGTGAGCAGCGTCTTCGCGACCAGCGACCGCCAGTACCTGTTCTGCGCGGCCTCGCGGCCTGCCTCGGGGACCCCGACGTCGACCGCCCAGCGCACCGCGCCGCCGTAGAGCCCGGCCTGCTCGATCGTCTGGTTGGCGCCGGTCGCCCGCAGCTCCGGGGGCCGGTCGGCGGTGAGCGCCAGCAGCGGCACCCCGCTCGCGTCCGCCTCCAGCACCGCCGCGTGCAGGTGCGCAGCCGCCGTCCCCGACGTGGTCAGAACCGGGACCGGGCGGCCCGAGGTCTTGGCCAGACCCAGCGTTAGGAACGCCGCCGTCCGCTCGTCGATGCGCACGTGCAGCCGCAGCCGGCCGTCCCGCTCGGCGGCGGCCAGCGCGAGGGCCACGGGCGCCGAGCGCGAGCCGGGCGCCAGGACGGCGTCGGTGACGCCGCCGCGCACCAGCTCGTCGACGAGGACCCGCGCGAAGGCGGTGGACGGATTCACGCGCGCACCGCGTCCACCCGGGCGCGCCAGCGCGCGTCGGTGTCCGCGTCGGCGGCGACCGCGTCCAGCCGGTCCGGTTCCGGCCGCACCACCGGCAGGGCGCCGTCGACCGGCAGCAGCGGGGACGACGTGACGTCGTCGGTGAACAGCGCGACGGTGGCCAGGCCGCAGGCGAAGGGGAGCTCCGGTAACGCCGCCGCCAGCGCGACCCCGGCCGCGATCCCCACGGAGGACTCGAGCGCCGAGGAGACCACGCACGGCAGGCCGTGTGCCTCCGCCACCCGCAGCGCAGCGCGCACGCCGCCCAGCGGCTGCACCTTGAGGACGACGACGTCACAGGCATCGCGCAGGTCGACCCGCAGCGGGTCGGCCGAGCGGCGGACCACCTCGTCGGCCGCGACGCGCACGTCGATCCGCCGGCGCAGCGCCACCAGCTCCTCCAGGGTGGCGCAGGGCTGCTCGACGTACTCCAGACCGACCCGGTCGAGCTCGCCGATGCGGGCGACCGCTGTGTCGACGTCCCAGGCCGCGTTGGCGTCGACCCTGATCGCGCCGCCCGGGCCGAGTGCGTCGCGCACGGCCTCGACCCGCGCGAGGTCGTCGGCGGAGGTCTGACCGGGCTCGGCCACCTTCACCTTCGCCGTCCGGCAGCCCGACGCCGCGACGATGGCGTGCGCACGGTCAGCGTCGACCGCGGGAACCGTCACGTTGACCGGCACCGAGGACCGCACCGGGGCCGGCCACCCCTCGGTCGCCGCCTCCACGGCCGCGGCCCACCAGCGGCGGCTCTCGGCGACGTCGTAGTCCCAGAACGGCGAGAACTCGCCCCAGCCCGCCGGCCCGTGCACGAGCACGCCGTCCCGGACGTCGATGCCGCGGAAGCGGGTGCGCAGCGGCACCCGGTACACGGCGGTCATCACGTGCTCAATGTAGTTGGGCAGGGTCGTAGGCTTGCCCGTCGTGGGTGGTGGGCGGGCAGGCGGCACGACCAGGCACCTCACCCCCGTGCCCGCGGCCGACCTCTCCCTGGACGACGTCCGGGCCGCTCTCGCCGGCACGAGCCCGCTCGCCGTCCTGCCCGAGGGCCCGCCGGCGGTCGTGGCCGCGGCCCGGGCGGCGCTGCGGCCGGAGGAGCCGCTGGAGCCGGGCGCGGACCTGGTGGTGGTCACCTCCGGGTCCACCGGCAGCGGCCGCGCCGTCCTGCTGCCGGCCGCGGCCCTCGAGGCCTCCGCCGCCGCCACCTCCGCCCGGCTGGGTGGCCCGGGCAGCTGGCTGCTGGCGCTGCCCGTCTCGGCCGTCGCCGGGCTGCAGGTGCTGTGCCGCAGCGTCCTCGCCGGGACGCGACCCGAGACGCTCGGGAAGGGCGAGCCGCTGTCGGCGGCGGTCGGCCGCATGCCCGCCGGGCGCCGCTACACCTCGCTCGTGCCGACGCAGCTGCGCCGCTACCTGGAGGAGGAGCCGGCCGCGCTCCGCGCCTTCGACGCGATCCTGGTCGGCGGGGCGGCCACCGACCCGGCCCTGCTCGCCCGCGCCCGGGAGGACGGCGTCACCGTCGTCACCACGTACGGCATGACCGAGACCGCGGGGGGCTGCGTGTACGACGGGCGGCCGCTGGACGGCGTCCGCGTGCGCGTGACCGAGGGAGTCGAGCTGGCGGGACCCACGCTGGCGATCGGCTACCGGCTGGACCCCGCCGGCACGGAGGCGGCGTTCGCCGACGGCTGGTTCCGCACCCGGGACGCCGGGACGCTGGACGCCGACGGGCGGCTGACCGTCACCGGGCGACTGGACGAGGTCGTCATCAGCGGCGGCGTGAACGTGGCCCCCGCCGCGGTGGAGGCGGTGCTGCGCGAGCACCCCGACGTCGTCGACGCCGTGGTCTTCGGCCGGCCCGACGCGACGTGGGGGCAGCGCGTCGTCGCCGCCGTCGTCCCGGTCGCGGGTGCCCGTCCCGGCCTGCATGCCCTGCGCGGGTGGGTCGCCGAGCGGCTCGGCCCCGCAGCCGCGCCCCGGCAGCTGCACCTGCTGGAGGCGCTGCCGCTCCTGCACACCGGCAAGCCCGACCGTCGCGCGGTCGCGGCGCTCCCCCCGGAGGACTGATGGCCACCCCCGCCCAGTGGATCGCCGGCGCCCGGCCCCGCACCCTGCCGGCCGCTCTGGCGCCCGTCCTCGTCGGCACCGGGGCCGCGGTCGCCCTCGACGGCTTCGACCTGCCCGCGGCCCTGCTGGCGCTGGTCGTCGCGCTCGCGCTGCAGGTGGCCGTGAACTACGCCAACGACTACTCCGACGGCCGGCGAGGCACCGACGCCGACCGGGTGGGCCCGATGCGGCTGGTCGGATCCGGTGCAGCGACGCCCGCACAGGTCCTGACCGCGGCACTGCTGGCGTTCGGGGTGGCCGGCGTGGCGGGGCTCGCGCTGGCCGCGCTGTCGAGCTGGTGGCTGGTCGCGGTGGGCGCGGTCTGCATCGCGGCCGCGTGGACCTACACCGGCGGTCCGCTCCCCTACGGCTACCGGGCCCTCGGCGAGGTCTTCGTCTTCGTGTTCTTCGGGCCCGTCGCCGTCGTCGGCACCACTTTCGTGCAGACCGGCACGCTGCCCGGTCTGGCCTGGGCGGTGTCGGTGCCGATCGGCCTGCTCATCGTGGCGATCCTCGTGGTCAACAACCTGCGCGACCTCGCCGGGGACGCCGCCGTCGGCAAGCGCACCCTGGCCGTGCTGCTCGGCGACCGGGCGACCCGGCTGACCTACGTCGGCCTGTTCGTCGTCGCCTTCGCCGTGGTCGCCGTGGTGGGCATCGACCGCCCGTGGGTCCTGATCACGCTGCTCGCCGTCCCCCTGGCGGTGCCCCCCGCCCGCACCGTCCTCCGGGGCGGTCAGGGACCGGCGCTGATCGGTGCGCTGGCCGGGACCGGGCTGCTGACCCTCGCCACGGGGGTGCTCCTCGGCGCAGGGCTCGCCCTCAGCGGATGACCTACTCGGTGCCCCCGCTGAGCCGCGTGCGCAGGTCGGCCTTGGCGGCCTTCCGCGCGATGCTCCGGGCGGCGAGCGCCTCGGTGAGCCGGTCGCGCGAGGGCCGCAGCAGCAGGTAGGAGACCGGCATGGACAGGAGCAGGCCGAACAGCAGGCCGGGGAAGCTGCCCAGGCCGACCAGCCAGAGGACGAGCACCAGGGCGGCGGCGATGGCGAGCCGGCCGACGGTGTAGATCAGCAGCCAGGGCAGGATCCTCGGCGGTGTCGCCGGGCCCCCCGTGGGGCTGGACGGAACGGTGCTGCTGTCAGCCATGACGGCCTTCCCACTTGGTCGAGAGGACGACGGTCGTGCGGGTGCGGGCCACACCCCTGATCCGGTTCAACGCGTCGATGGTGGCCTCGAGTGCCGGGATGTCGGTCACCCGCGCCTTGATGACGTAGCCCTCGCTGCCGGCCACCCGCCAGCAGTCCTCGATGCCCGGGACCTCGCGCATGGCCGCCTCGAGGCCGGTGTCGTCGACCGAGTCGCTCTCGATCACCCCGATCAGCGCGGTGACGTCCAGCCCGACCGCCGAGGGGTCGACGACGGCGCGGTAGGCGGTGATGACGCCCGCGGCCTCGAGCTTGCCCACGCGCTCGTGCACCGCCGGCGAGGACAGCCCCACCTGGCGGGCCAGTTCGGCGTAGCTGGCACGGCCGTTCGTGCGCAGGAGGTCGATCAGCTGCCGGTCCACGGCGTCGATGGCGCGCTCTCCGTTCACCCTCGGTTCGGTTCGTTCAGCACCGAGTATCGCCGCGGACGTACATTGGTTGCGGACGAGGGGGTTCAACCGTGGTGTTCCTGGTGGTGCTCGTGATCGCGGTCGCGGTCGTCGTGCTGGTCATGCGGGCGGCTGCCGCCCCCGGGCGTGCGGGCGGAGGTCCGGGCGGAGGTCTTCGTGCGCCGCGCAGCGCGCGTCCGCCGCGGCCGCAGGCCCGTCCCCGGCCCCTGGCACCGGACGACGACCCCGAGTTCCTCCGCGAGCTCGACCGCCGCACCCGACGGGACGACGGCTCCCCCGCCTGACGCGGGGTTCTGCCTCAGGCCACCCGGCCGGCGCCGAACAGCCGGCGCCAGCTCCGGCGCGCGACCGGCTCGTGGGCCGACCCGGAGGCCGCTGCCGGGCCGGGCCGCTCCGGGGCGGCAGGCGGCAGGTCGCCCGGCCAGCCGATGCGACCACCCTCGGGTGCCGGCTCCCCCGGCCACCCGACCGGGTTCTCCGCGGCCGCCGGGTTCTCCGCGGCCGAATGGCGCGCGGCGTCGACGGGCCGATGCGTCAGTGCATCGGCCACGATCGGGTCCGACGCCCCCTCGGGCGCCGCATGCTTACCCACAGTGAACCCCCATGTGCCTGGTCGGTCGTCCGTGCCAGGGGCATGGAAGCACGGATCCGCAGGATCCGTCACCGGAGCGCGTGCGGATCTGCTCCCGCTCCGCTCACCCAGCGTGAGCGGAGCGCTGCTCAGCTGACGCCGGCGTAGCTGTGCAGGCCGGTGGACACCATGTTCACGAAGGTCAGGTTGAAGATCATCACGCCGAGACCGACGACGTTCACCCACGCCGCGGGCCGCCCCCGCCAGCCGGCCGTCGTCCGGGCGTGCAGGTAGGCGGCGTAGACGACCCAGGCGATGAACGCCCACGTCTCCTTGGGGTCCCAGCCCCAGAACCGCCCCCACGCCGCCTCGGCCCAGATGGCGCCGGCGATGACGGTGAAGGTCCAGATCGGGAAGCCGAAGACGGCCGTGCGGTGGGCCACGCGGTCCAGCACCGCCGCCCCGGGGAGCCGGGACAGCAGGCCGCCCGGCTCCTCACCGGCCGCGACCCGCTCCTCGTACCGGACCCTCACCAGGTAGAGCACGCTGGCGATGCCGCTGACGAAGAAGATGCCGAAGCCGATGATGGCCGTGCTCACGTGGATGGCCAGCCAGTACGAGCGGAGCGCCGCGACGAGCGGCCCGGCCTCGGCGTAGAGGAACAGCCCGATCAGCACCATCGCCAGCACGACGGGGGCGAGCACGAACAGCCCGATGTGGCGGAGTCCCGGGGTGCGGACCGCGAAGACGAGGTAGGCCACGACGGCGACGAGGACCGTGGCGGTCGAGAACTCGTACATGTTGCCCCAGGGCAACCGGTCGGTCGCCAGGCCGCGGGTGATCAGCACCGCGCCGTGGGCCAGCGCGCCCAGGGCCGTCAGCCCCAGGGCGATGACGCCCCAGCGGCGCCCGCGGCCGTCCTCGCCCGCTCCTGTCGTGGCCTCGGGGGAAGCAGCGGGCGGCCCGCCCGCGCCGACCAGCTCCCGCGTCCGCGTCGTCCGCCGACCGAAGGCGAGCTGGGCGCAGAAGGCGACCATCGCCAGGGAGTACAGCGCGATGCTGATCGAGAAGAGGTTGTCCGAGAGCGAGGCCAGCTGGTCAGGTGTCACGCGGGTGGTCCTCCGGTTCGGGTGCACGGGTGCCGAGCGCGGCGCCCAGGTCGTCGGTCAGTGCTGCGAACCGCGGCGCGCTCTCACCGCTGCCCCGGGTGAGCGAGGCCAGCGTCAGGACGGTACCGCCGTCGCGGGCACCGGCGACGGCCCGGGCGAAGACCCGCTCCCGGCGCAGCAGCAGCATCCCGAGCAGCCCGGTGAGCATCGCGATCGAGGAGGCCAGCACCCACACCTGCCCGGGGTCGTGGGAGAACTGGAAGGCGGCGAACTGGCGGTAGCCGGTGAAGGCGATCGTGGTGCCGTCGGGCAGCGTCATCGACTCGCCCACCGAGAGGTTGGCCGCGCCGACCTCGGTGAGGCTGCCCCGGTCGATCTGGCGGCTGTCCAGGGAGTAGACCGACTGCGGGATGCCGGAGTCCAGCCCCAGGTAGCCCTGGAACGCCTGGATCGCCACCTGCGGGGCCAGCGGACGTGGGTCCACCGACGTCAGGATCCCGCCCTGGATCAGCCCGGTCGGGGCGAAGAACCCGCGCACCGCGAGCTGGTCCTCGCCGTCCCCGCCCAGGTCGGGCACCTTGAGCGCGCCCTCGCTGGCCATCGTCGCCTGGTCCACCGGCAGGAACGGGACCGAGACGTCCTCCAGCGCGGTGCCGTCGGGCCGGGTGACGGTGAACGTGGGGCTGAAGCCGTGGCCCGTCGTGTACACGCGGTCGCCGTCGAGGCGGAGCGGCTCGTTGACCCCGATGGTCGTCGTCCGGCCCTCCTCGCCCGGTGCGCCGTAGGCGATGTCGGCGGTGAACGAGGCAGCCGTCAGGTTCTCCTCGTACTCCGCACGGAAGTCCTCGAGGTCGACGCAGAGCGGGCTCAGGTCGCCGCTGTCGACCAGCGGACCCGAGGAGTGCGTGTCGTACTGCTGGAAGGAGTTGCAGAAGCCCTGGCCCTCGGTGACCAGGATGCTGCCCTCGTAGCCCCAGAGCTTCCCGCCGGCCAGCCCCAGCAGCAGGGCGATCAGCGAGAGGTGGAACAGCAGGTTGCCGGTCTCCTTGAGGTAGCCCTTCTCCGCCGAGAGCTCCCCCTCCCGGCGGACGACGCGGAAGCGGCGCACCCGCAGCTCCTCCTCGACCACGTCGAGGGCCTCGGGACCGGTCAGCTGCGTGCTCAGCGTTCCCGAGTCGGGCAGCCGCAGCAGGTTGCGTGGTGCCGGTGGCGGAGCCGCGCGCATGGCACGGAAGTGCTCGAGTCCCCGGGGCAGCACGCAGCCGATCAGCGAGACGAACAGCAGCAGGTAGACCGCGGCGAACCACGGCGAGCTGAAGACGTCGAAGAGGAACAGCCGGTCCAGCCACGGCGCGAGGGTCGGGTGGTCGGTGAAGTACTGGCGGACGTTGTTCTGGGACAGCGAACGCTGCGGCAGGAGGGACCCCGGGACGGCGGCGAGCGCCAGCAGGAACAGCAGCACGATGGCAGTGCGCATGGCCGTCAGCCGCCGCCACCAGCGCAGCAGCAGCCCGGTCGCCCGCCGCGGAGCCGAGGGGACCGGCGCCGCCGGCGGCCGCGGTGGGGCGATGGTGCTCACAGCGCCGACTCCCCGAACCCGGTCGTGGCCAGCCAGGAGCGCAGCCACTGCATCATCTCGGTCCACGCGCCGGTGAGCAGCAGCAGGCCGACCAGCACCAGCACCGCGCCGCCGAACCGGGTCACCGAGCGGGCATGCCGCCGGAGGAACGAGGTGGCACCGATCGCCCACCGCGCGCCGAGGGCGACGAGCACGAAGGGGACGCCGAGCCCGATGCAGTACGCGACGCTGAGGATCGCCCCCCGGGTGGCCGTGGCCTCGGAGAAGGCGAGCGAGTAGACCGCCGACAGCGTCGGCCCGAGGCACGGGGTCCAGCCGAGGCCGAAGACGATTCCGAGCAGGGGCGCCCCTGCCAGACCCGCCACCGGCCGGGCGGACAACCGCGTGGTGCGCTGGAGCAGCGGCAGCCAGCCCAGGAAGGCCAGGCCGACCACGATGGTGACGACGCCGAACACACGGTTGAGGACGTCGGAGTACTGGAGCATCAGCCGGCCCAGCCCCCCGAAGGCGGCCCCGAACGCCACGAAGACCGCGGTGAAGCCGAGGACGAAGAGGAGCGCGCCCAGCACCATGCGACCGCGCGGGGTGACGTCGGTGCGGACCGCCTGCCCCGTCCGCAGAGCCGTCCCACCGGACCCGGACGGGCGGGCGGCCGCGGAGGCACCCGTCCCGACCAGCCCGGTGACGTAGGAGAGGTAGCCGGGCACCAGCGGCAGGACGCACGGCGAGGCGAAGCTGATCAGGCCGACCAGCGCGGCGACGGCGGCCGCCACGAGCAGCGGGCCGTCCGTGACGAGCCCGGCGAAGGTCTCTCCCACGTCAGGCCTCCTCCAGCACCCGGTCGAGCACCCGCCGGAGGTCCTCCTGGGAGACCTCGCCGGTGTAGACCGCCGCCACGCGCGACTCCCGGTCCAGCACGATGGTGGACGGGATCGCGTTTGCCGGATAGTCCCGGAACGCCAGCGCGACCTCGCCGCGCGGGTCGTAGAGCGACGGGAACGTGATGCCGAAGCGCTCGACGAAGGCCAGGGCGAACTGCTCGTCGGTCTCCTTCACGTTCAGGCCGAGGAACTGCACTCCGTCGTCCTCGAGGTCGGCGTGGACCTCCTGGAACTCCGGCGTCTCCACCCGGCAGGGGGCGCACCAGGACCCCCAGAAGTTCAGCACGGCGACGTCCCCGGCGAGCTCCGCGGACGAGAAGCTCGCGCCGCCCAGCAGCGTGCCGGCGAACTCGGGCGCGGTCGCGCGCTCCCCGGGCGGGATGACCTCGCCCGACGGCGTCGCCTCGACGAACCGGAACTCGCCGCCGTCGTTGACGTCGACGGCGTCGGAGCCGGAGGTGCACCCGGCGAGGACCAGGGCCGCGAGCACCGCGGGGACCAGTCGTCTCATGCGCCGGGCACCGCGTCGGGATCGGTGGCGCCGGCGGGCTCGGCGTAGCCGACGCCGACGACCCGGTCGCCGTCGTAGGTGAGCGACGTGACGCTGGCCAGCCCGCACTGCCGGCGGCGCGGGTCGTGCAGGTACCGGCGTCCCTCCACGTGCAGCCGCACGGTCCAGATGGGCAGCTGGTGGCTGACGATGACGGCCTCGTGACCACGGGCGGCGTCCCGGGCGCCCTCGACGGCGGCGAGCATGCGGGCGGCGATCTGCACGTAGGGCTCACCCCACGACGGCTCGAACGGGTTGCGCAGCCGCCACCAGTTGCGCGGGGCCCGGAAGACCCCGGCACCGCCGGCGACCTTCATCCCCTCGAAGGCGTTGCCGGCCTCGATCACCCGCTCGTCGATCTGCACGGGCAGCGACAACATCGACGCGGTCGGGGCGGCCGTCTGCTGCGCCCGCTCGAGGGGGCTGGAGACGAGGTGGACGACGTCCTTGCCGACGAACCACTCCGCGGCCGCCAGCGCCATCGCCTCGCCCGTCGTGGACAGCCGGTAGCCCGGCAGCCGGCCGTAGAGGACACCCTCGGGGTTGAACACCTCGCCGTGGCGGAGGAGGTGGACGACGGTCCTGTCGCTCATGACGACCGCTCGCTGGCGAGCTCACCGCGGTGGTGGTCGCTCGTTTCCGCGGCGGCGCGGGCGGCGGCGGGCAGCGCCTCGAGCACGCGGTCGAGAGCCTCTCCCCGCAGCGCCGCGTTGACGAACCAGGACTCGAACGCCGACGGCGGCAGGTAGACGCCGCGGGCGAGGAGGGCGTGGAAGAAGGCGGTGTACCGGCCGACGTCCTGCGTCTTCGCGTCGTCGAAGTTCCGCACCTGACGCTCGTCGGGCACGAAGAAGATCGAGAACATCGAGCCGGCCTGCTGCACGCGGTGCGGCACACCGGCGGCGAACAGCGCGGCGCTCGCGGCCCCGCGCAGGACGGCGGCGACCTCGTCGCACCGCGCGTAGACCTCGTCGGTGCAGTTCCGGAGCGTGGCCAGCCCGGCGGCGACCGCCACCGGGTTCCCCGACAGCGTGCCCGCCTGGTAGACCGGCCCGAGCGGAGCCAGCTGGTCCATGAGGTCGGCGCGGCCGCCGAAGGCAGCGGCCGGCAGCCCGCCGCCCATCACCTTGCCGAAGGTGAACAGGTCGGCGTCGACGGGGTCGAGGCCGTACCAGCCCGACCGCGAGACGCGGAAACCGGTCATCACCTCGTCGAGGATCAGCAGCGCGCCGTGCGCCGCGGTGATCCGGCGCAGTTCCGCGTTGAAGCCGTCCAGCGGCGGGACGACGCCCATGTTGCCCGCGGCCGCCTCGCTGATGACGCAGGCGATCTCGCTGCCGCGCTCGGCGAACACGGCCTCGACGGCGGCGACGTCGTTGTAGGGCAGGACGACGGTGTCGGCGGCGGCACCGGTGGTCACGCCGGGGGTGTCCGGCAGGCCCAGGGTCGCCACCCCCGAGCCGGCGGAGGCGAGCAGCGAGTCGACGTGGCCGTGGTAGTTGCCGGCGAACTTCACGACCAGCGGCCGGCCGGTGGCCCCGCGGGCCAGCCGGACGGCGGAGAGCACGGCCTCGGTGCCGGAGTTGACCAGCCGGACCTTCTCGACCGGGGCCATCCGGTCGCGGATCTCCTCGGCGAGGTCGAGCTCGCCCTCGGTCGGTGCGCCGAAGGAGAGTCCCCGCCGGGCCGCCGTCGTCACCGCCTCGACGACGGCGGGGTGCGCGTGCCCCAGGATCATCGGCCCCCAGGAGCTGACCAGGTCCACGTAGCGCCGTCCGTCGGCGTCGGTGATCCAGGGACCGGAGCCCTCGACCATGAACCGCGGCGTCCCCCCGACGGCACGGAAGGCCCGGACGGGGCTGTTCACGCCACCCGGGATGATCTCCTGCCCCCGGGCGAAGAGGTCGGCCGAGGCCGGGGCCTCGTAGGGATAGGCGGAGCTGTCCAGCGAGGTCACCGGCCCAGTGTCCCCTCTGGACCTGGGTGCCCGCCGGTGGTGTCGGACACGCGGGTCACGAGCGCCTCGTGGAGCGCGGCGGGGTCGCGGGTGGGGACGAGCACCGTCCGCCCGTCGGTCAGCCGGAGCGGCAGCCCGGTACGCCCCCGGGGCAGCGACCAGCCGCCGCCGAGCACCGGTGCACCCGCGTCGACGCCGGAGTCCACGGCCCGCAGGTGCTCGGCGTCGATCTGCGCCAGCGGCACCCGCTCCCGCCCGACGGTCAGCGCGGCGTCGTCCGCCCGCACCGTCCAGACCCGCCGGGCGGAGACGCAGCCCATGGCCACGATGGCCAGCACGACGACCAGCGCCGGCCAGCCGAACCACGGCAGGTCCTGGCCGGGGAGCAGGAGCTCGAGCACGACGAACACCGTCACCGCGGCGGCCACCATCCAGAACGGCCGCCAGGTGCCCCCGTGCTCCGTGTACTCCCCCTGCGGCCCGTCCATCGCCGGATCAGGCGCGCGACAGCAGCCGCGCGGCCTCGACCGCCCAGTAGGTCAGGACGGTGCCGGCACCCGCGCGGCGGATGGCGGTCAGCGTCTCCAGGATCGCCCGCTCGCGGTCGATCCAGCCGTTGGCGGCGGCCGCCTCGACCATCGCGTACTCGCCGCTCACCTGGTAGGCGCTCACCGGCACGTGCACCGCGTCGGCGACCCGCGTGATGATGTCCAGGTAGGGCAGCGCGGGCTTCACCATGACGGCGTCGGCACCCTCGGCCAGGTCCTGGGCCACCTCGCGCAGCGCCTCGTCGGCGTTGGGCGGGTCCATCTGGTAGGTCGAGCGGTCGCCGAACTGCGGCGCGCCCTCGGCCGCCTCGCGGAAGGGTCCGTAGAAGCCGCTCGCGTACTTGGCGGCATAGGCCAGGATCGGCGTCTCGGAGTAGGCGGCGCCGTCCAGGGCCTTCCGGATCGCCGCGACCTGGCCGTCCATCATCCCGCTGGGGGCGATGACGTGGGCGCCGGCCTGCGCCTGGGCGATCGCCACGGCCGCGTAGCGGTCGAGCGTCGGGTCGTTGTCGACGACGCCTGCCGGGGTGACCACGCCGCAGTGCCCGTGGTCGGTGTACTCGCACAGGCACAGGTCGGCCATGAGGACGGGCTCGTCACCGAGGTCGGCGCGCAGCTGCTGCAGCGCGACGTTGACGATCCCGTCGGCCGCATCGGCCTGCGAGCCGACCGGGTCCTTCTCGCCGGGGATGCCGAACAGCATCAGCCCGCCGATGCCGGCCTCGGCCGCCTCGTGCGCGGCCTTCCGCAGGGAGTCGAGCGTGTGCTGGACGACGCCGGGCATCGAGCCGATCGCGACCGGCTCGTCGATGCCCTGCTTGACGAAGACCGGCAGCACGAAGTCCGCTGCGGCCAGCCGGGTCTGCGCGGTCAGGCGCCGGAGCGCGGGCGTCGACCGGAGCCGACGCCCGCGGGCGAAGCCTGGGTTTCCCCCGTCCAGCCCGCCGGAACTCACTTCTCGGCCCCGTCCTCCGCTGCCTGGCGCAGGGAGTCGGCGTACTCGGCGAGCGCGTCGACCAGCGGGCCCACCGCCGCGGTCTCCGGCTGCACGTCGACCCGCAGGCCGAACTCCTGGGCGCTGGCGGCCGTGGCCGGGCCGATGACCGCGACGACGGTCTTCGCGTGCGGCTTGCCCGCGATGCCGACGAGGTTGCGCACGGTGCTCGACGAGGTGAAGCACACGGCGTCGAAGCCGCCGCCCTTGATGGCCTCGCGGACCGAGGCGGCCGGCGGGGCGGCCCGGACGGTGCGGTAGGCCGTGACGTCGTCGATCTCCCAGCCGCGCTCCTTGAGCCCGGCGGCGAGGGTCTCGGTCGCGATGTCGGCGCGGGGCAGCAGCACCCGGTCGATCGGGTCGAAGACGTCGTCGTAGGGCGGGAAGTCGGCCAGCAGGCCCTGGCTGGACTGCTCGCCCGCGGGCACCAGCTCCGGCTGGATGCCGAACGCACGCACGGCCTCGGCGGTCTGCTCGCCGACGCACGCGACCTTGACGCCGGCGAAGGCGCGGGCGTCCAGGCCCAGCTCGGCGAACTTCTCGCGGACGGCCTTCACGGCGTTGACCGACGTGAACACGATCCAGCCGTAGCGGCCGGTGACCAGACCCTTGATCGCGCGGTCCATCTGCGCCGGGCTGCGCGGGGGCTCCACGGCGATGGTCGGCACCTCGACCGGGACGGCGCCGTAGGCGCGCAGCCGGTCGCTCATCTCGCCGGCCTGGTCCTTGGTGCGCGGCACCAGCACGCGCCAGCCGAACAGCGGCCGGCTCTCCCACCAGGACAGCCGGGCCCGCTTGTCGACGGTGCTGCCGACCGTGGCCACGACCGGGCCGCTGAACGAGTCCAGTCCGGCGGTCTTCTCCGCGACCGCGGCCAGCTTGGCGACGACGCTCTTCTGCGCCGTGCCCGAGCCGCCGGTGGTGACGACGACGGGGGTGCTGCCCGACAGGCCGCCCTCGACCAGCCGGGCGGCGGCGTCGGGGAGGTCCTCGGCCGTGCCCTGGAGGACCAGGGTGCCGCCGGTGGAGGAGGTCGCGGCGGCCAGGGCCGTCACGTCGACGCCGCTGCGCAGGTCGGCGGTGACGGCGGTGCCGCCCATGGCGACACCGGCGTACGCGGGGACGGCGGTCGAGGTGGCCACACCCGGCACGACGTCGAAGGGCACGGAGGTGCGGCCGACAGCCAGCACCTCCTTGACCACGGCGTCCGCGGTGTAGGGGTCACCGGCGACCAGCCGGACGACGACCGCGCCCTTCTTGGCGGCCTCGACGGCGGCCTTCGCCACCTCGGCCGGCTCGCCGACGGCCGGGGCCAGCTCCGTGTCCGGCGATGCCTCCCGGACGGCGTCCTGGACGGCCGGGGAGACGTCCGGGTCGACGAGGACGAGTGCCGCCTCGGCCAGCGCCGCGGTCGCCCGGGCGGTGAGCATGCCGGGGTCACCCGGGCCTGCTCCGACGAAGACGACCCGGCCGGCGTGGCCTGCGGTCTTGCGGAAGCGCGTCATCGCGTGCTCCTGATCCTGGCCCGACGGGCCTGTTGTGCGGGGGTCTGAACGGGGAGGCGGGTCACGGTGTGACCGCCATGAGCGCCGCGGCGCCCCTGTCGAGCAGTTCCGCGGCGAGAGCGCGGCCGAGGGCCGAGGCGTCACCGGGTGCACCGCTCACCGAGCCGCGGACGGCGTCGCTGCCGTCGATCGCGGTCACGGACGCGCGGAGGAACAGTTCGGGACCGTGCTCGCCCTCGGCCACCTCGGCGTAGGCGGCCACGGGGGCGCTGCAGCCGGCCTCGAGTGCGGCGAGGGTGCTGCGCTCGGCCTGCACGCAGGCGCGTGCCGAGACGTCCTCGAGCCGGCCGACGAGCTCCCGGGTGCGGGCATCGCCGGCGCGGCACTCCACGGCCAGGGCGCCCTGGGCGGGAGCCGGCAGCACCTGCAGCGGATCGAGGGTCTCGGTGATGGCGTCGAGCCGGCCCAGGCGGGACAGCCCGGCGCGCGCCAGGACGACGGCGTCGAGATCTCCCGGCGCGACGCGGCCCATGCGGGTGTCCACGTTGCCGCGGATCGGGACGACGTCCAGCCCGAGCCCGAGGGCCCGGAGCTGAGCCACCCGGCGGGGTGCGCCCGTGCCGATCCTGGCGCCGGGGGGCAGCTCGCCGAGGGTGAGGCCGTCCCGGGCCACCAGCGCGTCGCGCGGGTCCTCGCGCCGGGGCACCGCCGCGATCGTCAGGCCGGGCTCGGGTGCGGTCGGCAGGTCCTTGTAGCTGTGCACCGCGAGGTCGACGGTGCCCTCGAGCAGCGCGCGGCGGATCGCGGCCACGAACACCCCGGTGCCGCCCAGCTGCGCGATGGCCGCCGAGGAGCGGTCGCCCTCGGTGACGATGGGGACCAGCTCGACCGCCGCGCCGGTCGCCGCGGTGATCGCGTCGGCGACCGCCTGGGACTGGGTGCGTGCCAGCGCGCTGCCCCGGGTGCCCAGGCGCAGCGTCGCGGTGACGGTGGCGGTGGTCACGACGCCTCTCCCGTCCGCAGCTCCGGGTCGACGCGGACGGCGTCCGACAGCGTGGTCTCGCCCACGCTGACGGGGGCGTCGATGCCGAGGCCGAAGAGCGCACGCAGCGCACCGGCGTAGTCGGTCTCCCCCGGGGTGGCCGCCAGCTCCTTCACCCGCACGGTCGGCTCGTGCAGCAGCTTGTCGACGACGCGGCGGACGGTGCGGGCGATCTCGCCGCGCGCGCGGGCGTCGAGGTCGGGCAGCCGGGTGGACAGCCGCAGCAGTTCGGCGTCGACCACCTCGGCCGCCTGGCTGCGCAGCGCCGACACCGTCGGGGCCACCTCGGCGGCCTGCCGCTCGGCGCGCAGCAGGGCGGTCTCGGCCTCCACCAGGGCGTGCGCGGCGGAGATGTCGTCGGCCGCGACCGGCCCGGCGGTGGGCCGACCGGGCGTCGACGAACGCTCCCCCTGCAGAAGAGCGAGGTCGACCACGTGGACGCCCGGCAGCGCCCCGACTCCCGGGTCGACGTCCCGGGGCAGGGCGAGGTCGACCACCACGAGCGGGCGGTCACCGCGGCCGCGCATGGCCTCGGCGACGACGTCGGTGGACACGACCAGACCGGTCGCGCCGGTGCAGGTGACCAGCACGTCGGCCAGGGGCAGCTCCGCCGGCAGCTCGTCGAGACGAGCGGCGCGGCCGTCGACCGCGTCGGCCAGCCGGGCCGCGTGCGCCTCGGTCCGGGTGCTGACGACCACGGAGGCGCCGCGTCGGGCGAGGGTCGTGGCGGCGAGGGCGCCCATCGACCCGGCACCGACCACGAGGACGGGACGGCCGGTCAGGCTGCCGATGACGTCCTCGGCGCGGTCGAGGGCGACCGACACGAGCGAGGCGCCGGCGCGGTCGATCCCGGTCTCGGTGTGCACGCGCTTGCCGACCCGCAGGGCGCGCTGGGCCACCGGGTGCAGCGCTCGCCCGACGGTGCCCTCCTCGCGGGCGAGTGCGTAGGCGGCGCGCAGCTGACCGAGGACCTGGGTCTCGCCCACGACCATCGAGTCCAGGCCGGAGGCGACCGTGAACAGGTGGGCCACGGCCTGGTCCTCGTAGTGCACGGTCACGTACGGGGAGAGCTCCTCGACCGTCGCGCCGGCCTGGCGGGCCAGCACCCGGCTGACGTCGGTGACGCCACCGTGGAACTTCTCGACCTCGGCGAAGACCTCGATGCGGTTGCACGTGGCGAGGACGAGCGCCTCGGTGACGTGGTCGCTCTCCACCAGCTCGTGCAGCGCCTTCACCCGGTCGTCGGGACCCATGGCGAACTGCTCGAGCAGCGCCACCGGTGCGGTCTGGTGGGACACGCCCACCGCCAGCAGACTCATGAGTCCTCCTCGCCGGCGCTCGTCGGCCGCATTCGCCGACTCGCTCTGTTCACGGCGGAACTCGCAAGCTCGTTCACGCTGGCTCCTCGACCGGGGACACCAGGCGCTGCTGTCCCAGGAACGCCAGCACCTGCAGCTCCACCGACAGGTCGACCTTGCGGACGTCGACCCCGGGGGGCGCGGAGAGGGTGACCGGCGCGAAGTTCAAGATGCTCCTCACCCCGGCCGCGGCCAGCCGGTCGCAGACCGACTGGGCCACCTCGGCCGGTGTCGTGATGACGCCGATGGAGGCCTGCGTCGCCGCGACGACCTCTTCGAGCTCGTCCATCGGGCGCACGGTGTGACCGCCGATGCGCTGACCGACGCGGGCCGGGGCGGCGTCGAACAGGCCGACGAACTCGAACCCGCGGGATCCGAAGCCGGCGTAGTCCGACAGCGCCGAACCCAGGTTGCCGATGCCGACCAGCACGCACGGCCGTGAGCGCTCCACCCCCAGCACGCGGGAGATGCGGTCGCGCAGGGTGCGGACCTCGTAGCCGACGCCGCGGACGCCGCAGGGGCCGAGGTGGGAGAGGTCCTTGCGGAGCCCGGCGGGGTTGACCCCGGCCGCCGCGGCCAGTTCACCGGATGCCACGGTGCTCCGGCCGCCGTCGGCCAGAGCGGTCAGCACCCGGAGGTAGACGGCCAGGCGGGCGACGGTGGCCTCCGGGATCGTCCGGGGCCGCGGCTGGATCACGGGCTCTCCACAGCGGTCGCGCCCGGATGACAGGGCGCGGGGATCAAAGGAACGCGGGCGTCACTCGCCCGCGTTCGCCACGGTAGCCGCTTGTGAACGCAGGAACAAAGTCGCCGGAACCCGTTCGGGGCCCTGACCGGCCCGAACGGCCCTCGCTGTGTCCGAGACCACCGTAACGACCCCGCTCATACCCCCCGTCAGGGGGTCGGCAGCCCGAGATCCCGTCGCAACCGGACGACGTCGACGGTGAAGTAGGAGTGCTCCCTGCCGTCGAGCAGGACGACCGGGACGCGGTCGCCGTACTCGGCGCGGAGCTCCGGGTCCTCGTCCACGTCGACGAGCTGCGGGGTGAGGCCGGCCTCGGCACCGACCCGGGTGACGGTCTCGGCCGCCGTCTCGCACAGGTGGCAGCCGGCCCTCGTGAGCAGCTGGAGGCGCGCCGTCGGCTCAGGCACCGGCGCCGACACCCACTTCCTCGGCGGTCCCCTCTCCTCCGCCTCCGCCTCCGCCTCCGCCGTCGCCGTCGCCGTCGCCGGTGAGCCCGAGCTCCCGCAGGCGCGCCCGGCTCACCTTGCCGGTCAGCGAGTGCGGCAGCGCGGACAGGAAGTGGACGGAGGTAGGCACCTTGTAGCGGGCCAGGGACTCCGCGGCGTGCGCCTGCAGCTCCTCGAACGTCAGCTCCGCGTCGGGCCGCACGACGACGACCGCCCGGACGGCGGCACCGGTGCGGGGGTCCGGCACCCCGATCACGGCGCTCTCCGCGACGGCGGGGTGGGCGTCGAGGACCCGCTCCACCTCCGCGGGGTAGACGTTGAAGCCGCTCACCAGGATGAGGTCGCTGCGGCGGTCGACCAGGTGCAGGTCCCCGTCGGCGTCCCGGTAGGCCAGGTCGCCGGTGCCCAGCCACCCGTCGGCGTCGGGACCGTCGGCACCGTCGGGCCAGTACCCGGCGAACAGGTTCGCCCCGCGGATCCAGATCTCGCCGGGGCCCTCCTCCATGTCATCGTCGTGGTGGTCATCCCCGTTCGCGGAGTCCTTGTCGCCGACGTCGCCGGCGTCCTCGGTGGCCGCGGTGTCGCGCAGGACGAGCTCCACACCGGGCAGCGGGCCGCCGATGCAGTTGGGCTTGGCCCGCCCGGTGGTCAGCGTGCTGGCCACCACGGGTGAGGCCTCCGTGAGGCCGTACCCCTCCCAGACGGTGACCGCGGCCCGGTCGCGCATCTCCCTCCAGACGTCGACGGGGAGCGGAGCCGCACCCGAGGACGCCATGCGCATCGCCGCGAAGCCCCGGCGCAGCTCGGCGTCGTTGCCCAGCGCGTCGGCCGCGGCCAGCCAGGCCTGGAACATCGGCGGGGCACCCGGCACCGCCGTCACGTGCTCCTCGGCCATGAGGGCGAGCGACGACCGCGGGTCGAAGGTCTCCTGCAGCACGGCGCAGGCACCCGTGGCGGCGACCAGGCCGAAGCCCGCGTTGAGGCCGTAGACGTGGAAGAGCGGCAGGACCAGGAGGACCCGGTCGTCCTCGCGGACCGGCGGGGGTGTCATGGCCAGGCACTGCTCGTGGTTGGCGCGCATGGCCGCCGCGGTGAGGATCGCACCGCGGGGGCGGCCCGTCGTGCCACTGGTGTACGCCAGGAAGGACGGTCCCGCCGGGTCGACCGCCACCGCGGGCGGCGGCCCCTCGGCGTCGGGCGGGCCGACGCACACCGGAACGCCGGCGACGGGCTCCCGCTGCGCGCCGGTCACGAACAGCGCGGCCCCGGAGTCGGTGAGGACGTACTCGAGCTCGGGGTCGGTGTACGCCGTGTTGACCGGCACGACGACCAGACCGGCGCGCAGCGCGCCGAGGGCGGCGCGCAGCCAGTCCAGTCCGTTCGGGAGCTGCACGGCCACCCGGTCGCCGGCGGTGAGCTCGCGGGCGGCGAATCCGGCGGCCGCACGGTCGACGGCGGCGTCCAGCTCCGCCCAGGTGAGGCGCTGGTCGCCGGCCACCACCGCGGGCGCGTCGGGCCGTCGGCGGGCGGCTGACCCGACGAGCTCGGCCAGCGTCGTGCCTGCCTCTTCCACGATCTCCTCCGTTGGAGCTGGTCTGGTCGGCCGGCCCCGGAAGGCACGTCGCGGTGCGTTCCGGCAAGCTGGCGTGGACGGGCTGGGGCGATGTTGTCACCATGGGGCCGGCCCTGCAGCATCGCGCGCCCGTTCCCCGCCGGGCGCGTCGGGGGAAGATGGTCCAGGTAGGCGGGCCGACGAGGAGGTCGATCGCCCGCATGGCCCAGCCCCTGGACGCCGAGCGGTTCCCCGCCGCCGCACCCCCGACGGCGTCCCCGGTCCCGTCGCGGCGTCCCTCGCCCCGGCCGCGTCCCACCCCGGGCCCCTCGCCGGCGGCGCGCCCCACCCCGTTCCCCCGGGCCAGCGCCGAGCACCTCCCGGCAGAGCCGCTCAACATCGCCGCCGACGTCCCCGACACGATCGAGGAGGACGTCGCCGACGAGGTGGCCGCGCTGGAGGCAGGCCTCGCGCCCGCGCCCGACGGTGTGGACGTCTGGGGCCTGGTGGCCCGGGCGCAGGAGGGCGATGCCGAGGCGTTCGGGCTGCTCTACGACCACTACGTCACGACGGTGCACCGCTACGTCTACTACCGGGTGGGCGACCGGGCGACCGCGGAGGACGTCACGAGCGAGACGTTCGTGCGGGCCCTCCGCCGGATCGACTCCCTGTCCTTCCAGGGCCGCGACGTCGGCGCCTGGCTGGTCACCATCGCCCGCAACATCATCCGCGACCACGTGAAGAGCAGCCGCTACCGGCTGGAGGTCACCACCGCGGACATGCGCGACGCCGACCGGGCCACCGACGGGCCCGAGGACGCCGTGGTGCAGCACCTCACCAACCGGGAGCTCCTGGCCTGCGTGCAGCAGCTGGGCAGCGAGCAGCAGGAATGCATCGTGCTGCGTTTCATCCACGGCCTCTCGGTGTCCGAGACCGCCGAGATCATGGGCAAGAAGGACGGCGCCATCAAGGCGCTGCAGCACCGCGCGGTCCGCCGTCTCGCCGGCCTCCTCCCGGACGGTCTGCGATGACCGGGACGACCTTCGTCGGGGGCGTAACCGAATACCGGCCCCCCTCGTTGGGTCAGGTGCAGCGGGGTCGGCCGATGGTGGGCCGCTCCGCGTCCACGGGGACCGGAGGCCAGACGTCATGAGCGTGCGAGATCGCGAGGAGTCCGTCGTCGCGCGGCTGCACGCCCTGTCGCCCAGCCTCGGCGGGGAGCCCGACCCCGACTTCCGGGCAGCCACCCGCGCGCGGCTCGTCGCGATGGCCGCCGTCCGGACGCCCGAACCGGCACCGCGGTCCACGCTGCAGCGCCTCCTGTCCGCGCGCGCCGCGGACGCCGCACCCGCCCGCTGGCGCGGCCGCCTGACCGCCGGCCTCGCCGGTGCTGCGCTCACCGTCACCGCGCTCGCATCGCTCGTCGCCGTCGCCGACGACGCCCGTCCCGGCGACGTCCTCTACGACCTCAAGCGCGGCACCGAGCAGACCCAGCTGGCCCTGGCCGGGGACTCCCGCGGCCAGACCCTCCTCGACTTCGCCAGCACCCGACTCGACGAGCTGGAGACCCTCGTCGGCGACGGCCCGAGCGCGCTGCCCGCCGTCCCGGCCGGCGGGCAGGACGACGCGACGGTGCTGGCCGCGGACGCGGACCCCGCGCTGGTGCTCGAGACGCTGCGGACGATGGACGAGCAGACCCAGGAGGGCGCGGCCTGGCTGACCGACCGGGCCGTCGACACGGCCAACCGAGCGCCGCTGGACCGGCTGGCCCAGTGGGCCGCCGCCCAGTCCGGTGAGCTGGCCGCGCTGGAGCCGCTCGTCCCGGAGGCCGCGGCCGACGCCGTCGCCGGGTCCCTCGAGCTCCTCGCACAGGTCGGTCTGCGCGCCGACGGCCTCGAGGTCGCCCTGAGCTGTGCGGGCGGCCCGGCGGTGGCCGGCACCGACGATCTGGGGCCCGTCCCGGCGGCCTGCCCCACTCCGGTCGAGACCCCAGGGGCACCGACGAGCGGCCAGACTCCCGGCCCCGGATCGGTGCCCGCGCCGGCGCCGCAGGGGACCACTCCCCCGGGCACGACACCGGCCCAGCCCACCGTGCCACCCGAGCCCGCGCCGGCCCCGGTTCCGCCGGGCGGCGGCACCGGAGGTCTGCCGACGACGGTGGTGCCGGCCCCGACGACGCCGCGCCTCCCGACCCCGTCGGGGCCGCAGCTCCCGCTGCCGGTGCCGCCCGCACCCTCGTCGGCGATCGTCTCCGTGCCGCCGCTGGGGCCGATCGAGGTGTGCATCCCGCCGCTCCTCACGGTCGGCTGCTGACCCCCGGACCCCGCCCTCGCCGATCCCACTAGGGTCGACTCGACGGCCCCGTACGGGGTGGCGGATCGATCGCAGGGAGGTCCTTCGTGCCGCGACTCCCGCTGCGCGGCCGGCGGTCCGCGGACCCGGCCGACGAGGAGACCCGCGCCCACGTCGCCGGCGCCGCATCGGCGGCTGCCGCCGAGGTCGCGCCCCCGCCCGCGGTCACACCCGACCTCACCGGCGCGGCGTTCTTCGACGTCGACAACACGATGATGATGGGCGCCTCGCTCTTCTGGTTCGCCCGCGGGCTCGCCGCCCGCAAGTACTTCTCCAGCCGGGACATGGCGGGCTTCATCTGGCAGCAGGCGAAGTTCCGCATCGGCGGCAACGAGGGCAACCCCGACGACATGCACACGATCCGGGAGAACGCGCTCGCCTTCGTCGCCGGCCGCGAGGTGGCCGAGATCGTGCGGCACAGCGAGGAGATCTACGACGAGCTGATGGCCGACCGGATCTGGGGAGGCACGCGGGCACTGGCCCAGCAGCACCTGGACGCCGGGCAGCGGGTCTGGCTCGTCACGGCGACGCCGATCGAGCTGGCCTCCATCATCGCCCACCGGCTCGGCCTGACCGGAGCGCTCGGCACCGTCTCCGAGGTGGTCGACGGCAAGTACACCGGCCGGCTGGTCGGCGAGCTCATGCACGGCCCGGCCAAGGCCGAAGCGGTGCTGGCACTCGCCGAGCGCGAAGGCCTCGATCTCAGCCGGTGCACCGCCTACAGCGACTCGGCGAACGACCTGCCGATGCTGTCGCTCACCGGCACCGCTGTCGCGGTCAACCCCGACACCGAGCTCCGCGCGGTCGCCCGGGCGCGGGGGTGGACCATCCGCGACTTCCGCACCGGCCGCAAGGCCGCGAAGATCGGCGTCCCGACCGTGGCCGCCGCTGCACTCACCGGCGGTGTCGTCGGCGGCGCCATCGCCCTGCGGAGGCGCGAGAAGTTCCCCTGGTAGAGGAAGGACCCTCGGCCCCCCACACCTCGCAGGCTCGGCGCGGGCCCCTGACGAGGGCCGTCAGCCGAAGACGCTGGGGCGCTGCAGGAGCAGCTGGTAGAGCGAGTGCTGGATGGTCTCGCGCACCTGGTCGGTGAGGTTGAAGACCAGCATCGGGTCCTCCGCGGCGGCCGGACCGTAGGACGCCGTCTCGATGGGCTCACCGAACGCGATCAGCCACTTCGAGGGCAGCGGCACCAGGCCGAGCGGTCCGAGCAGAGGGAACGTCGGGGTGATCGGCAGGTACGGCACCCCGAGGAGGCGCGCCGCCGTCTTGGCGTTGCCGATCATCGGGTAGATCTCCTCGGCACCGACGATCGCGCACGGGATGATCGGGACGCCGGTCCGCAGTGCCGCTGTGACGAAACCACCCCGGCCGAAACGCTGCAGGGTGTAGCGCTCGCGGAACGGCTTGCCGATCCCCTTGAACCCCTCGGGGAACACCCCGACCAGCTCACCGTTCTTCAGCAGGCGCTCGGCGTCCTCGTTGCAGGCCAGCGTCGTGCCCATCTTGCGCGACATGGTGCCGACGAAGGGGAGCTCGAAGACGAGGTCCGCGCCGAGCAGGCGCAGGCGGCGCTGCGCCGGGTGGTCGTCGTGCAGCGCCACCGTCGTCATCAGCGCGTCGACGGGGATCGTGCCGGAGTGGTTGGCGACCAGCAGGGCGCCGCCCTCGGTCGGGACGTTCTCCAGACCCTGGCTCTCGACCCGGAACCACTTCTCGTAGAGCGGCCGCAGGATCGGCAGCAGGAGATGGTCGGTGAGGTCGGGGTCGAAGCCGAACTCGTCGGTCTCGTACTCCCCCGTCATCCGCCGGCGGAGGAACTCCAGCCCGCCCGCCAGCGTCTCTTCCCAGCTCGGCGGCGCGGGCGGCGGGACGTAGGGGTCGTCGTCGTCCGGGCGGATCGGGATCACCCGGGCCTCAGGCATCGCGCACCGCCCGCAGCCCCGGCGCCGGGGGCGCCGGCCGCAGCCGCTCCCCCACCGCCGTGGCGGTGTCGCCGGCGTGCTCGAGCACCGAACGGACACGCGAGGTCACCGAGTGCACGAGCCGCGGTGAGACCACCGGCGGGACCGTGCGGGCGTAGTCGGCCAGGGCGGTCTCCGTGGTGTATCGAGGCGTGTAGCCGAACCGCTCGCGCAGGACAGTCGTGTCGACGACCCGCCCGAAGTTCAGGAAGCGCATCTGCTCGGGCGAGTAGTCGACGAACCCGAAGCGCCGGGACAGCCGCCCCACCGAGCCCAGCGCGGGCGTCGGGATGGGCAGCTCGACCCGGCCGAGCCGCCGGATCGCCTGGGACAGCAGCATCGTGCCCTCGCCACCGACGTTCACCGTGCCGGTGAAGGCGCCGGTCGTGGCGCGGGTCAGGACCGCCAGCGCGTCGTCCTCGTGGAGGAGCTGCACGCGGGCGTCGTAGCCCAGAGCGGTCGGCACCACGGGCATGCGGAAGAAGCCGGTGAGCAGGGAGTCGATCCGGGGTCCGATGAAGTTGGTGAACCGCAGCATGGTGACGTCGACGTCGGGCCGCCGGCGCGCGAAGGCGCGGACGTACCCCTCGATGTCCAGGCTGTCCTTGGCGAACCCGCCCGCGGGGACGGCCCGCGCCTGCATCGCCTCGGTGAACACCGCCGGGTCGCGGGAGGAGGCGCCGTAGACCGCGCTCGTCGACTTCAGGACGAACCGGCGGACCGACGGGGCGCGCTGGCACGCGGCCAGCAGCTGCATCGTGCCGATGACGTTGAGTTCCTTCATCGGCGCCCGCCCGCCGGATCCGGCGGGGGTGGAGCTGATGTTCATGTGCACGACGGTGTCGACGGACGCCGCGGAGATGATCTTCCCGATCAGCGGGTTCCGGATGTCGGCCCGCACGAACTCGGTGCGCCCGAGCCGCCGCAGCATCTCCTGCGACGGCGGCACAGTGTCGACGCCGATGACCCGTCCGATGGAGGGGTCGGCCGCGAGCTCGGCCGCCAGCGCACCACCCAGCCACCGGCTCACACCGGTGACGAGGACGACCGCGGGCGGCACGAGCGTCAGCTCACTTCTTGTTGCGACGCTGGACGCGCGTCTTCTTCAGCAGCTTGCGGTGCTTCTTCTTCGCCATCCGCTTGCGGCGCTTCTTGATGACAGAACCCACGTGGTGCTCCCGACGTCGTCTTGTGGAATCTCAGCCCGAGCGTGACTCCCGGGCCCGCCTCAGGGGCGGGCGGGGGTCACCCGGCGTCCGAGCGTACCGGCCGCCCCGCGGCGACGGTGCCGCGGGCGGACCAGAGACGACGCGGTGGTCCCGTCCAGAGGCTCGCCCCGAGCGTGCGAGGGGTGAGGAGGACGGGGTCCTTCATCAGGCGATGTCGGTGTAGGCGTCGCGCAGGTAGTCCTGCACGGCCCGCTCCGGCACGCGGAAGGAACGGCCGACGCGGACGGCGGAGAGCTCGCCGGCGTGGACGAGGCGGTACACGGTCATCTTGGAGACGCGCATCATGGCGGCGACCTCGGCGACGGTCAGGAACGTGACGGCCTGACGGGGGGCCGGGACGGCCGGACGGCCGAGGGGCATGGCGGCCGGGTGCTGGGCCGGGACGGGGCGGGCCATCGTGGCGGCCATGGGGCGGCCGACGGGCCGGGGGCCGGGCACGCCCGGGCGGGACATCGCAGGGGCTGCAGTGCGCTGGGGCATGGTCATGTCTTCGTCTCCGGGCCTAGCTCATGTCGTGGCGCCGGCTTCCCCACCGGCAACTGAACACTCATGCGCTGATACAGAGCGTAAGGGGCTCACGTGACTGGAGCGATGGGTGAATCGAACAGGCGGACCGGTCCGTCCTCGGCAGAACTACACCAGTGCAACCCCGCCGAACTGTTGCGCCCCGCGTTTCGCGACACCGTGACCGACCGATGACGCAGAGTGCTGGCGCCGTGTCGACATGTGGGTTATGTTGCCCGGCTCGCCGTCGCAGCGGCCGCACGAACCCCATCGCCCCCTCGCGTCAGGTCGCGTCCCGGCCGAGCTCCACCGAGCGGGCGTGCGCGGCCTCGATCGCCGCCATGAGCGCCGCCCGGACGCCGTGCCGCTCCAGCTCGCGGATCGCCGCGACCGTCGTCCCGCCGGGGCTGGACACCGCCTCGCGCAGCTGCACGGGGTGCTCCCCCGAGTCGCGCATCATCACCGCCGAGCCCAGCGCCGTCTGCACGACCAGGTCGGCGGCGAGCGCGCGCGGCAGGCCCAGCAGGATCCCCGCGTCGACCATCGCCTCGACGAGGTAGAAGAAATAGGCCGGGCCGCTGCCGGACAGCGCGGTGACCGCGTCCTGCTGGTCCTCCGGGACCCGGCGGACCCGGCCGACGGCGGCCAGCAGCGCCTCGGCCTCGTCCAGGTGCTCCTCCCCCGCGTGCGCGCCCGCCGAGAGCACGCTCATGCCCTCGTCGACCAGCGCAGGGGTGTTGGGCATGACCCGCACGACGGGGACGCCGTCGGGCAGGGCCGCCTCGATCCGCCTCGTCGGCACGCCGGCCGCCACCGAGACCACGAGGTGGCCGGTGTCCACGTGCTCGGCGAGCAGGCCGAGCAGCACGTCGATGTCCTGCGGCTTGACCGCGAGGAGGAGGACGCGGGCCCGCGCGGCCGCTCCGCCGAGGTCGACGGTTCCGACGCCGTAGCGCTCGGCCAGCTGCGCCGCCCGCTCGGGGCTGCGCTCGCACACCAGCACACCGTCGGGACCGCCACGGCGGACCAGCCCCGACAGCAGGGCCTCCCCGATCTTGCCGCCGCCGATGATGGCCAGTCCGCGCCGGCCCGACGCGGTCACGGCCGGCCGCCCACGGTCACCCGGACGACCGAGCCGGCCGCGACGAGGCGACGTCGTTCGAGGACCAGTTCTCCGTACGGCATGACGAGCTCCCAGCTGTCGGACGGGCGGCCGTTCCAGGCCGCACGTTCACCGGCGATGGCGATCAGGCGCGGATCGGGCACCTCGATGCCCGGGTGTCCGTCCCCGGCCATGAGGACGTTCAGGCAGCGGACGAAGGCGAGCGTCGCCCCGCGGCCACGGCCCGGCTGCAGACGGACGCGCCGACCGGCGAGGGCGCGGCACCGGTCCTCCGCGTCACCCGCCTCCGCAGGGACGACGACTGCCGCGTCCGGCAGGTCGACGGCGTCGACGGCCGTGGCCGGCCCGGCCAGGGCGACGGAGAGCCCGGCCTCCGTGGCGAGCGCGGCGAGGGCGGGCGACGCGTCCGTCCCGACGGTCAGCTCGGTGGCGGATCCCAGACCGGCGTCCCGGATCCGCCCGACCAGCCCGGCATCACCCGTCTCCAGCGCCACCAGGCACCCCGCGGCGACCACCTCGCGCGCCAGCTCCACCGGGTCGCGACCCGCGACGGCACGCCGGGACAGCAGTCCCCGCAGCGCGGTCCGGGTGCCGACGATCACGCCCGGAACCGTAGTGCGCGCGTGTGTGCCTCGTCGGGGCCCCGGGTAGCGGCCGCCCCATGGCAGGAGAACTGGACGGGATGAAGGTGGCCGTGCTGGCCACGGACGGTGTCGAGCAGGTCGAGCTCGACCGGCCGTGGCAGGCGCTCGAGGAGGCCGGCGCCGAGCCGGAGCTGGTGTCGCTCGAGGGCGGGTCCATCACCGCCTACGAGCACATCGACAAGGGCGCCACCAGGAAGGTCGACGCCCTCGTCAGCTCGGCCGACCCCGACGTCTACGGGGCACTGCTGCTGCCGGGGGGTGTCATCAACGGCGACTTCGTCCGGGCCGACGCCGACGCCGTGGCCTTCGTGACCTCGTTCTTCGAGGCCGGGAAGCCCGTTGCCGCGATCTGCCACGCGCCGTGGGTGCTCATCGAGGCCGGCGTCGTGAAGGGCCGCCGGATGACCTCCTGGCCGTCGCTGCAGACCGACCTGCGCAACGCCGGGGCGGAGTGGGTGGACGAGGAGGTCGTCGTCGACGGCAACCTGACCACCAGCCGCAACCCCGACGACCTCGACGCGTTCTGCGCCGCGATCGTCGAGGAGTTCGCCCGCGAGGACGAGGTCGAGGAGGAGTCCGCGAGCTGACCGGGGTCAGGAGCCGGCGGCCAGCAGACCGGCCGCCGGCGCGATCGTGAGCAGCGTGCCGGCGAAGACGAGGACGGCGAGCAGCCGCGCACCGACCGGTTCCCGGCCCTGCCGCTGACGCCAGACGCCCACACCGGTGACCAGGCCGGTGACGGCGAGCGGCGCGAGCAGGACGGCGACGTGCGGGACGATCTCCCACAGGACGGTGGCGGCGAAGTACACGCCGACCCCCGCGGCGAGGGCGATGACCAGCTCACCGGCGAAGCGCAGCCAGGCGAGTGCGCTCTCCTGCGGCGTCGCGTCGAGGTCGTCGTCCAGGTCCTCGACCTGCCCCGGGCGGACCACCGGGATCGGCCCGGTGACCGGGTGGTCGGGTTCGCGCACCGGCCGGGACGCACCGCGCTGCGGGATCGGCTGGCCGGCGCGCCGGTCGAGCGCCGGCACCGGCTGGCTGTGCAGCGGGGCGCGGGGTGCCGCGATGCCGGGTACCGGACCGCTGGGCATGGGAGCGGCGGCGGGGACGCCGGGCCGGCGGTCGGGCCGCAGACCCGGGATGGCCGCGGTGTTCGGGCCGGGTTCGGGGCGTCGGGGAGCGCGGCGTTCGGGATTCTGCCGGCGTTCGGCCCCGGGCGGCGGTGCGGAGAAGTCCGGTCGGTCGGGGTCCTGGTCGCTGCGGCGGCGCCCGTACCCGGTGCGCCCGGCGACGCCGTCGGCCGCGGCCGCCTCGGCCCGGCGCTGCCGGATGCCCGTCTCCTCGGGGTCGTCCCAGGTGCGGCGGCGGGCCGCGCGGTTGGCCGATTCGATGCCGGCCTCGCGCAGGATTTCGGCGAGCGAGCGTCCTCCCGTGTCCGGGTTCCAGTCCGGCTCGGCCATCACACCCCTCCCAACGAGTCCAGCCTGCGCAGGATGACACCCTCCCGCAGCGCCCACGGACAGATCCTCACGCACCGTACGTCCAGTTCACGCATCGTTGCGGAAGCCACCACGGCACCGGCCGGAACCTGATGCGCCCGGTCGGGCGAGACGCCGCGCAGCTCGGCCAGCGCGGAGGACTCGATCCGCGACACGAAGCCGACCAGCTGGCCCAGCCCATCGGCGTTCAGCTCCCGGGGGACCTGCAGTCCGGCCGAGTACGGAGCCGCGCCCGTGAGCCGCGCCAGCGTGCGGAACGTCTTGCTGGTGGCGGCCACCAGGTCCGGCCTGCCGGCTCCGCGCAGCTTCTTCCCGGCCGGACCGAGCAGCTCGGCGGCGTAGGAGTCGAGCTTGTCCAGCGCCGCGAGGTCCGGGCGCCCGCCGTGCTGGGCGTCGGGCAGGAAGCGCCGGGTCATGCGGCCGGCCCCCAGGGGCAACGAGAGTGCGACGTCGGGATCCTCGTCCACGCCGCTGGCCAGCTCGAGCGACCCGCCGCCGATGTCGAGCACGAGCAGCCGGCCCGCGCTCCAGCCGAACCACCGGCGGACGGCGAGGAAGGTCAGCCGCGCCTCGTCCTCGCCGGTGAGGACCTGGAGGTCGACGCCGGTGCGGTGACGGATGCGGTCGAGGACCTCCAGGCCGTTCGCGGCGTCGCGGATGGCCGACGTCACCAGGGCCAGCAACTCGTCGCAGCCCTGCTTCTCCGCCTGGGCGCAGGCGTTCTGCACCGCGTGGAGGAGCGCCTTCTCCCCCGCCTTGGACAGCATGTCGTCGGGTCCGACGTGCTCGGCCAGGCGCAGGACGGCCCGGTCGTCGTGCATGGGCGTGGGGTGCGCGCCGCGGTGGGCGTCCACCACCAGGAGGTGCACGGTGTTCGAGCCGACGTCCAGCACCCCGAGTCGCATGGCCCCCAGTCTGCCTGGCCCCGGGTCGACCGACAGCCTCGGATCTAGGCTGGGCGCGTGCCGGACGACCCGCTCTCCGAGGTCCCCCTCGACTTCGCCCGCGAGTGGGTGGAGTTCCCGGACCCGGCCGATCCCGGCCACGTGGTCCGCGCCGACCTCACCTGGCTGACGTCGGCCTGGACCTGCATCTTCGGCCGGGGGTGCGCCGGCGTCGTCGAGGGCCGGGCCGACGACGGCTGCTGCAGCCACGGGGCCTTCTTCACCGACGACGACGACCTCGCCCGCGTGACCGCGGCGGTCGGCGGCCTCACCGACGAGGACTGGCAGCTCGCCCCGGTCGGGCGCGGCGTCTGGACGGAGGAGGACAGCGCCCACGACGAGAGCGGTACCGGGTCCGTGCGCACGCGCGTCGTGGACGGGGCCTGCGTCTTCCTCAACCGGCCGGGCTTCCCCGGTGGCGCCGGGTGCGCGCTGCACCGGATGGCGCTGCGCACCGGCGTCCACCCGCTGACGACGAAGCCCGACGTCTGCTGGCAGCTGCCGGTGCGACGGGAGCAGGAGCACGTGGAGCGGCCCGACGGCACCCGCGTGCTGGTGTCCACGATCGGCGAGTTCGACCGCCGCGGCTGGGGCCCGGGCGGGGCGGACCTGCACTGGTGGTGCACCGGCGCTCCGCTGGCCCACGTCTCCCCCGAGCCGCTGGTCGAGACCTACGCTCCGGAGCTGACCGAGCTGCTCGGTGAGGCGGCCTTCGCCGAGCTACGCCGGCTGGCCGAACTCCGCCTCGACCAAGGCCTGGTCGCCCCCCATCCCGCCAGCCCTCCGCCCGTCTTCGTCGAGCTGCACCGGCAGCGCCCGCACGGCTGACCCGGCCCGGAAGGTCTGCCGGTAGGCGCGGGGCGAGACCCCACGGCGGCGGGCGAACTGCTCGCGCAGCCCGGCGGCCGTGCCGAACCCCACCAGGCGGGCGATCTCCTCGACCGGGGCGTCGGTCTCCTCGAGCAGCGCCTCTGCCGCGGCCAGCCGCTGACCGAGCAGCCAGGCGTGCGGGGTGGTGCCGGTCGCCGCCTTGAACCGCCGGGCGAAGCTGCGCGGACTCATGAGGGCCCGCCGGGCCAGCACGTCGACCGAGATGTCCTCGGCCAGGTTCTTCGTCGCCCAGCCGAGGACGACGCCGAGCAGGTCGTCCTCGCAGGCGGGCACGGGTGCGTCGATGAACTGGGCCTGGCCGCCGTCGCGGTGCGGGGGGACCACCATCTCCCGCGCCAGGGCGTTCGCCGCGGCCGATCCCCATTCGCGCCGCACGAGGTGCAGCAGGGTGTCGACGCCGGCCGCCGTCCCCGCGCCGGTGATGACCTGGCCGTTGTCGACGTAGAGGACGGACGGGTCGACGGTCACCGACGGGAAGCGCGCGGCGAGCTCGCCGGCGTACTTCCAGTGCGTGGTGACCCGCTTGCCCTCGAGCAGCCCGGCGGCCGCCAGGACGAAGGCGCCGGTGCAGTGGCTGATGATCGTCGCCCCGCGCGCGTGCGCCTCGCGGAAGGCGTCCAGCAGCGCCGGCGACGGGATCCGGTCGAACAGCTCCCAGGCGGTGATCGTGATGATGTCGGAGCGGGCCAGCCGGTCGAGGCCGTGCTCGACGGTGATCGGGATGCCGGTGTCGGTGCGGAGCACGCCGGGCAGCTCGCTGACCAGCCCGAAGTCGAACCTCGGGAACCCCATGTGCGTGCGGTCGTAGCCGAAGACCTCGGCGCAGACGCCGAGGCCGAAGGTGCCGATCAGACCGTCGGCGACGACCACGCTGACGACGAGTGGGCGGTCCGGGAGAGCCATGCGGGCATCATGGCAGAAAAACTGCGATAGTGGTCACTCCTGCCACTCGTACCTGCGGGGCGACCCGAGCACTCTGCTGTGCATGTTGCTGATCACCTGCCCCGTGACCCGGACCGACGAGCTGGTGGCCGACCGGCGGATCCGGTCGGTCACCAACCTGCCGACGCACATCGCGTTGCACGTGGAGTGCCCCTCCTGCGGGAGCGTGCACGTCTACCGCACCGGCCGGAGGCGGACCGCGGCCCCCGCACCGGTTCGGGAGGCGCGGACCGCCGTCCCGGCCTAGCATCGAACACATGAGCGAATCGAACGAGAACCAGCCCGCCGCGTCGGCGGAGAAGGACCCCTCCGACTGGGTGACCGGTGACGAGCCGGCCACCGGAGCCCAGAAGAGCTACCTCGAGACGCTGTCCCGCCAGAGCGACGAGGAGGTCCCCGAGGACCTCACCAAGGCCGAGGCGTCGCAGAAGATCGACGAGCTGAAGAACTCCTGAGCCCGGGCCTCAGACCTCGCCCATGGGCCTGACTCCGCGCCCCGGTCCGCTCCTCGCTCGTTCCTCGCTGCGATGCTCCCAGGGCTGTCGTCAGGCCTCCAGCTTGTAGCCCAGACCCCGCACCGTGAGGAGGAACTTCGGGTTCGCGGGGTCGGGCTCGATCTTCGCCCGCAGCCGCTTCACGTGGACGTCGAGCGTCTTGGTGTCACCCACGTAGTCCGAGCCCCAGACGCGGTCGATGAGCTGCCCGCGGGTGAGCACGCGCCCGGCGTTGCGGAGCAGGTACTCGAGCAGGTCGAACTCCTTGAGCGGGAGGGAGACCTGCTCGTTGTCGACGGCGACGACGTGCCGCTCGACGTCCATCCGGACCGGCCCGGCCTCGAGCACGCCCTCGGCGGACTGATCCTCGGCCGCCTCGCCACGGCGGCGGAGCACCGCGCGGATGCGGGCCACCAGCTCTCGTGCGGAGTACGGCTTGGTCACGTAGTCGTCCGCGCCCAGCTCCAGGCCGACGACCTTGTCGATCTCGCCGTCCTTGGCGGTCAGCATGATGATCGGGACGTTGCTGCGGCTGCGCAGCGCCCGGCACACCTCGGTGCCGGGCAGCCCGGGCAGCATCAGGTCGAGCAGGACGATGTCGGCACCGCCGCGGTCGAACTCGGCGAGAGCGTCCGGACCGGTCCCGGCGACGACTGCCTCGTAGCCCTCACGGCGGAGCATGTACGACAGTGCGTCGGAGAAGGACTCCTCGTCCTCGACGACCAGCACGCGGGTCATGTACTTCCCTTCGTCACGTCCACGGCGACGACGTCGCCGGAGTCCCCCGTCACGCGGCCCCGCACAGCGGGGACGTCGGCGGGCGGATCGTCTGCTGCGGCGCCGTCGCCGGCGACCAGGGGGATGCGCAGCGTGAAGGTGGAGCCGAGGCCCTCCTCGCTCCACACGGAGACCGAGCCACCGTGGTTGCTGGCCACGTGCTTGACGATCGCCAGGCCGAGCCCGGTCCCTCCGGTGCTGCTGGCCCGGGACTGGTCCACGCGGTAGAAGCGCTCGAAGACGCGGTTCCGGTCCTTGCGGGGGATCCCGACGCCGCTGTCGGTCACCGCGATCTCGGCGAACCCGGACCGCGCGCGGGCCGCGACGGCGATGCGGTTCTCCCCCTCGCTGTAGGCGACCGCGTTCGCCAGGAGGTTGGTGACCGCGGTGACCAGCTGGTTCTCGACGCCGCGGACCACGAGCCCGGCATGGCCGCCGATGGCGATCTGGAGGTGCTTGGCCTTGGCCGCGGTGCGGGTCCGGTCGACCGCCTCGGCGATCACGTCGTCGACCTCGACCGGCACCAGCTCGGGCAGCGGTTCGCCGCCCTGCAGTCGCGACAGGTCGATCAGCTCGCGGACCAGGCGGGCGAGGCGGTCGGACTCCCGGGCGATGCGGCCGGCGAACCGCTGCACCGCCTCCGGGTCGTCCGCAGCCTGCTCGATGGCCTCCGCCAGCAGCGCGAGCGCCCCGACGGGCGTCTTCAGCTCGTGCCCGACGTTGGCGACGAAGTCGCGCCGCACCGCCTCGGTGCGCCGGGTCTCGGTCACGTCCTGCAGCACCAGGGCGACGGGCCCCGGCAGCGGTGCCGTGCCGCTGTGCAGCCGCACCCCGTGCACTCCCATGAGCCGAGGGCCCGCGCCGGCGAGGTCGCCCGGCAGGCGGACGTCGGCCCGGCGGCTGCCACCGGTGCGGACGCTCTGCACAAGGGTGAGCAGCTCGGGCACCAGCAGCCGACTGCCTCGCACGATGCCCAGCGCGCGGGCGGAGGGGTTGGCCAGCAGCACGGCGTCGTCGACGTCCACGAGGACGACCGCCGGGTCCATGAGGTCCAGCAGCCGGCGGGCGAAGGCCGCCTCGGGCGGGCCGACCACGGGGACGTCACCGGCCGGACCGTCGAAGGTCCGACGGCGCCCGAGCATGACTGTGGCGGTCGCCACCCCGCCCAGGACGAGGCCGACCACCAGGGCGACCAGCGGACTCACGACCCGATGCTAGGTGCGTTTCCGCTGATTCCGGACGATTCCGGGATGTTGTCCCGCCCGGACGGGTCAGTGTTCACCTCGGTGTGGGCGCTCGTTCACCGGGCGGCGGGGAAACCGGCCCGGTCCGGTCATACGCTCACTGACAGGCATCACGGCTGGTGCTCAACAGGAGGACGACATGCGCGAGAGCTACTTCGAAGAGCTCGAGGACATCCGGGGCTGCCTGGTCGAGATGGCGAACACGGTGGGCTCGCAGATGAGCACCGCCACGACGGCACTGCTGGACGCCGACGTCGCCCTCGCGGACCTGGTCATCGCCGGTGACGAGCAGATCGACGCGACCCGGGAGAGCATCGACCAGCGGTGCTTCACCCTGCTGGCGCGCCAGCAGCCCGTGGCCACCGACCTGCGGACGATCGTGGTCGCGACCCGCATCGCCAGCGACCTCGAGCGCATGGGCGACCTCGCCGAGCACATCGCGAAGGTCGCGCGGATGCGTTTCCCCGACCACGCGGTGCCGCAGGAGGTGCGCCCGGCGTTCCTCGAGGCCGGCCACGTCGCGGAGATGCTGGTCGCCAAGGCGGGCACGGTCATCGCCAAGCGCGACGTCGAGGCGGCCCGGGAGCTCGAGACAGACGACGACGCGATGGACCGCATCCACCGGGGGCTCTTCCGGGAGCTGCTGTCGGACAGCTGGCCGTACGGCGTCGAGACGGCGATCGACGTGACGCTGCTCGGCCGCTACTACGAGCGGTTCGCCGACCACGCGGTCAGCGTCGCCCGCCGGGTCGTCTACCTGGTGACCGGCGAGCGCCACGTCGCGTCGTCGTCCTGACTCGGCCGCGACACCCCCTGCCCGCCGCGAGTGCGGGCAGGGGGTTCGTCATTTCTTGCCCTGGTTCTTGACGGCCTCGATGGCCGCGGCCGCCGCGTCGGGGTCGAGGTACTCCCCGCCGGTCTTCAGCGGGCGCAGGTCGTCGTCCAGGTCGTAGCGCAGCGGAACCCCGGTCGGGATGTTCAGGCCGACGACCTCGTCGTCCCCCATGCCGTCGAGGTGCTTCACCAGCGCGCGGAGGCTGTTGCCGTGCGCGGCGACCAGGACGGTCCGGCCGGCCCGCAGGTCCGGGACGATCGAGTCGTACCAGTAGGGCAGCATCCGGACGACGACGTCCTTGAGGCACTCGGTGGCCGGGCGGGCCTCCGACGGCAGGAACGCGTAGCGTGCGTCGCCGTCCTGGGCGAACTCGCTGCCGGCCTCGATGGGCGGCGGCGGGGTGTCGTAGGAGCGGCGCCAGGTCATGAACTGCTCCTCGCCGTACTGGGCGAGGGTGGCTGCCTTGTCCTTGCCCTGCAGCGCGCCGTAGTGCCGCTCGTTGAGCCGCCAGGACCGCGTGACCGGGATCCAGTGGCGATCGGCCTCGGCGAGCGCGAGCTCCGCGGTCATGATCGCCCGCTTGAGCAGCGACGTGTGCAGCACGTCGGGAAGCAGCCCCTGCTCGGCCAGCAGCTGCCCGCCGCGGGCGGCCTCGGCCCGGCCCTTCTCCGACAGCGGGACGTCGACCCAGCCGGTGAACAGGTTGGCCTTGTTCCACTCGCTCTCACCGTGGCGGAGCAGCACCAGAGTTCCAGTCACGCCGTCATCCTGCCGGAAGGGTGTCAGCGCGCGAGCTGGGGCCAGAGCAGCCAGAGCTCGAAGAGCACCGGCGGGGCCAGTCCCACCAGCAGCCAGGCGCTCCGGACCCGCCGTTCCGCGCCCCACCTGACGGCCGCCACCAGCGCGACGCAGCACGCGACGGCGACGCCCAGCCAGACGACCACGGCGGCCACGTCCACCGTGAAGAGCTGCGCCACGACCAGCTGGACGGCGCTGAACAGCACCGGGTAGGCGAGGGCGGAGGCGGCGACCACGCCCATGAGCGCCCGCGCGCGACGCTCCGGCGCGGGTCTGCTGTCCGCCATCACCGCCACGCTATCCGCGCCGGCGCCGGTCCGCCGGTCAGGCCGGGACGGGCACGAGCGACCGCGCGGAGGCGACCGCCTCGGCGATGATCGCGCCGGCGCGCAGGAGCTGCTCCTCGGTGTGGGTCGCCATCAGGGTCAGCCGGAGCACGCCGCGGCCCCGGGGCACCGCCGGATAGGCCACCGCGTTGGTGTAGACGCCGGCCTCGAAGGCCAGCCGCCAGGCCGTCTGGGTGACCTCGTCCTGACCGGTAGGGACGGCGATGACGGCGCCCTCGCCGGTGATCGGGGCGGCGCCGTTCTCGGCGAGCACGCGGCGCAGCAGTTCGCAGTTGTCCTGGAGCCGGACGACGCGCTCGGGCTCGCTGCGCAGGATGCGGAGCGAGGCCAGCGCGGCCGCGACGGACGCCGGGTCGTTGCCGGCGCTGAAGACGTAGGGCATGGCGGAGGCACGGATGCCGTCGGCCGCCGCCCGCGACGTCATGATCGCGCCGCCGATGCTGGCCAGGGCCTTGCTGAGCGCCACGGTGACGGCGTCGACGCGGGCGAGGACCCCGAGGTGCTCCGCTGCGCCGCGGCCCCCCGCCCCCAGGACGCCGAGGCCGTGGGCCTCGTCGACGACCAGCCGCGCGCCGTACCGCGCGCAGAGCGCGGTGATGTCGGCCAGCGGTGCGACCTCTCCGGTCATCGAGTAGACGCCGTCGACGACGACCACGGCACCGGCGCGGGGGTCGATGCTGTCCAGCCGCTCGACGAGGCTGTCGAGGTCGTTGTGCCGCCAGCGCAGCGCCGTCCCCCGGCTGGCCGCCGCGGCCGCCTGCAGGCTGGCGTGCACGTGGGCGTCGACGAGCAGCACGTCGTCGGGCCCGCAGATCGTGGACAGCAGCGCGACGTTGGCGTTCACCCCGGAGGAGGTGAGCACGGCGGCCTCGGTGCCGTAGTGGTCGGCCAGTTCCTCCTCGAGCGCCAGGTGCAGGCCCGTCGTCCCGTTGAGGACCCGGCTTCCCGCGGTGCTCGTGCCGTACTGCGCCAGCGCAGCGGAGGCGGCCTCGATCACGCGGGGGTCACCGGCCAGGCCGAGGTAGTTGCCGGTGCCGAGGTTGATCCGCTGCTGGCCGTCGGCGTAGCGCGTCACCGGCAGCGGTGCGCCGCCCGTGGGCACGGCGTGGGTCGCTGCGCCGTCCCGCGTGTGCTGCCGGAACAGGGCTGCGAGGTTGTTCTCGAGCAGCGGCGCGAAGGGGTCCCGCCGTCCCTGGACGGGGACGCGGTGGTCGTTCCACACGGGTCGGGCCTCCTTCTGATCGCACGGGAGGCCCGGCTGCTCCGCCTCAGCCTGGTTCGTCACGGGGCGTGGCGTCAACCGACAGTTCCACCTTCGGGTCGCAGCGTGACCGGGGGCACATGTCTCAGCCGGGAGCCGGCTCGTCCCTCCGGCGGCCCGGCATCCACCTCAGGACGATCGCCGCCGCCACGAGGGCTGCAATCGCGGTGAACACCGCGGTGACGTGCATGGCCGAGACGAAGGCCTCCCGCGCGGGCCCCACGACGTCGGCGGCGGCCCGGGCCGCCTCGGCGTCCCCGCTGCGCTCCAGCTGCCGGACGGCCTCGAGCGTGGCGACGATGGACTGGCTGGCCTCGGCACGCGCGCCCGCCGGGAGGAGGTCGGCGGTGCTCCCCAGGTGCGCGGCGTACGAGGCGGCGAGCACGGAGCCGAGGATCGCGACCCCGAGGGCGCCGCCGATCTGCCGGACGGAGTTGTTCACCGCCGCCCCCGCGCCGGCCTTCTCGCGCGGCACCACGGACATGATCGACTCGGTGGCCGGGGCCATGACCGCGCCCATGCCCAGCCCCTGGACCGACAGGACGACGACCAGCAGCCAGACCGGTGACGTGAGGTCGAGCAGCTGGATGCCGGCGAACGAGAGGGCGATCAGCAGGAAGCCGCTCGCACAGACCGCCTTGGGTCCGTAGCGCTCGGCCAGCGCGGAGCTGCGCGGCGCCATGACGGCCATGCCCACCGCGACGGGGATCAGCGCCGCACCGCTCTGCAGCGGGCTGTAGCCGCGGACGCCCTGCAGGAAGTACACCAGGTAGAAGGTGGCTCCCAGCAGCGCGAAGAAGTTCAGGGCCAGCGCCGCCGCCGCGGCGGAGAAGGCCGGGTTGCGGAAGAGCGAGACGTCCAGCGCCGGGTGGCTCGAGCGGCGCTGCAGCCAGACGAACAGCCCGAGCAGGACCAGACCGCCGATCAGGGGCAGCAGGACGCCCGGCGTCGTCCAGCCGGCGCCGGAGCCGCCGTGGATGATCCCGTACACGAGGCCGGCCAGGGCGACGATCGACAGCAGCACCCCGGGGACGTCGAGCCGGCCGGGGGACGGGTCCCGGGACTCCGGGACGAACGCGATGACGGCCACGATCCCGAGGACGGCGACCGGGACGCCGACCAGGAACACCGAGCCCCACCAGAAGTGCTCCAGGACGGCGCCGCCGGCGAGCGGTCCACCGGCGACGGCGATGCCGGCCGTGCCCGCCCAGATGCCGATGGCCCGGCCGCGCTCCCCGGCCGGGAAGACATTGGTGATGACGGCGAGCGTCGTGGGCTGGACGGCGGCGCCGCCGGCGCCCATGACCGCGCGCCAGGCGATGAGCTCGAGCGGGCTGCTGCTGAAGGCGGCGAGGACGGAGCCGATCGCGAAGATGCTCAGGCCGATGAGCAGCACCTTGCGGCGCCCGATGCGGTCGCCGACCACTCCCCAGGAGAAGAGCAGGCCGGCGAACACCAGGATGTAGCCGTCGACGGCCCACTGAAGCTCGCCCTGGGTGGCGTCGAGATCGCGCTGCAGCGTCGGCAGGGCGACGTTGAGGATCGTGTTGCCCATGATGACCACGAGCAGGCAGACGGTCATGGTGGCCAGGACCCACCAGCGCCGCGCGTAGCCGGGTTCCGGCGCGGTCACGCCCGGCGGTCGGGGTCGGCGAACGCGGCGAAGGCCTCGAGGTTGCGCAGCGACTCCCCGCGCTTCACCCGCCAGTCCCACTCCCGTCGGATCGACGTGCCGAAGCCGATCTCGAGCATGGTGTTGAAGTGGTCGTCGGCGTAGCTGAGCACCGCGCCGAGGATGCGGTCCAGCTCGTCGGACGTGACGGCGGCGTGCGGGAGCCGGCCGGTCAGGTAGACGTCGCCCACGCCGTCGATGGAGTAGCTGACGCCGTACATGCGGGCGTTGTGCTGGAGCAGGTAGGTCCACAGCTGCTCGCGGTTCTCGTCGGGCTGGCGGCAGACGAACGCCTCCACCCGGAGCGCGTGCTCGCCGACGATGAGGCCGCACACGGTCTTGAGCTTCTTCGTGCCGGGCAGGTCGACCAGCCACTTCCCGGGCGCCGGGTGCTCGTGGACGAGCTCGCTGTCGCGCAGGGTCTGCTCGATGACGGCGTCGAGCTCGGCTGTGCTCCTGCCCTGGGACGCCGGCTCGCTCATCGCGCGACCTGCACGCCGGGCAGGGCGCGGAGCGGCCCGAATGCCAACGGGCGCACCGGCTGCGGCGTCCGGGCCATCTCCTCGGCTGCCGAGCCGTACGCGGCGACGAGCGCGTCGGCGGTGCGGTCCCAGGAGAAGAGGCCGGCGTGCCGCCGGGCGCCGGCGGAGAGCAGCTCGGGGCGGGAGAGCACCGAGCGCACCGCGGTGGCGTAGTCACGGGGGTCGTGGCCGTCGACGAGCACGCCCGAGACGCCGTCGCGGACCGCCGTGCGCAACCCGCCGACGGCGGCGGCGACCACGGGGGTGCCGCAGGCCTGGGCCTCCAGGGCGACGAGGCCGAAGGACTCGTTGTGGCTGGGCACGACGGTGACGTCTGCGGCGCGGTAGTGCTCGGCGAGCCGGTCGGGCGGCTGGGGCGGGAAGAACGTGACGACGTCGGCGATGCCGAGGGCGGCGACGAGCTTGTGCAGCTGCTCGGGGGCCTCGAGGCCGGAGCCGCTCGGGGCGCCGACGACGTGGACCCGGAGGCGGCTGCGGAGGCCCGGGTCGTCGTCGAGGAGGTGGGCGGCGGCGTGCAGGAGGACGTCAGGAGCCTTCAGCGGCTGGATGCGCCCCACGAAGAGGAGCACCAGGGCGTCGGCCGGGGCGCCGATCGCGCGGCGGGCCGCTGCTCGATCCCCCGGCGAGAAGCGGTCGAGGTCCACGCCCGGGGGGACGACGAGGGTGCGGGCCGGGTCGGCGCCGTAGAGGCGCACCAGCTGGCGGGCCTCCTCGTCGGTGTTGGCGATCAGCCGGTCCGCCTCGGCGACGACCTGCTCCTCGCCGATCACGCGGGCGCGCGGCTCGGGGCGGTCGCCGACGGCCAGCGCCTCGTTCTTCACCTTGGCGAGGGTGTGCGCGGTGTGGATGAGCGGCACGCTCCACCGGTCACGGGCGAGCCAGCCGACCTGGCCGGAGAGCCAGTAGTGCGAGTGGACGACGTCGTAGTAGCCCGGCTCGTGCTGGGCCTCCTCGCGCAGGACGGCCGCCGTGAAGGCGCAGAGCTGGGCGGGGAGCTCCTCCTTGCCGAGGCCCTCGAAGGGGCCGGCGCTGACGTGGCGGACCGTCACGCCCGGGCTCATCTCGACCACGGGCGGCAGGTCGCTGGACGTGGCGCGCGTGAAGATGTCGACCTCGATGCCTCGGGCGGCCAGGCGGCGGGATGCCTCGACGATGTAGACATTCATGCCGCCGGCGTCGCCCGCGCCCGGCTGGTCGAGCGGGCTGGTGTGCACCGACAGGGTGGCCACACGGCGGGGCGTGCCGGATCGCGGGGAACGGCGAGCGGGCACGAATACTCCTCCCGCTCTCGGTCCGGTGGTGGCGCGACTCCCGGCCCCCCTGTCGACTGTTCATCCTGCAACAGCGTCAGGATGGCGTTCATGCCCGGTACCGAGCTCCCCCACTCCCCCACCCGCCCACTCCCCGGTGCGGGGCGCACCGCCGTCGTGACCGGCGCGTCGTCCGGGATCGGTGCGGCCACGGCCGCACGGCTGGCCGCAGAGGGCTTCGACGTGGTCGTCGCGGCGCGGCGCATGGACCGGCTGACGGAACTGGCCGAGTCGGTCGGCGGGCGGGCGCTGCCGCTGGATGTGACCGATCCGTCGTCGGTCGCGGCCTTCGCGGACGCCCTCGACCGGGTGGACGTGCTGGTGAACAACGCGGGTGGGGCGTTCGACGCCAACCGGGTCGAGGCCGCCGATCTCGATTCGTGGGCGCGGACCTACGAGGTCAACGTGCTGGGGACCGTGCGGTTGACGAAGGCGCTGCTGCCGGCGCTCCGGGCGTCGGGGGCGGGCGACGTGCTCTTCGTGAGCTCCACGGCCGCGCTGGCCAGCTACGAGGGCGGGGCGTCGTACACGTCGGCCAAGCACGGGGTGCACACGCTGGCGGAGACGCTGCGGCTGGAGCTGAACGGTGAGCCGGTGCGGGTGCTCGAGATCGCGCCCGGGATGGTGCGCACCGAGGAGTTCTCGCTGAACCGGCTCGGGTCTGCGGACAAGGCCGACGCGGTCTACCGCGGGGTGCGCGAGCCGCTGGTGGCCGACGACGTGGCCGACTGCATCGCCTGGGCGGTCACCCGTCCGCACCACGTGAACATCGACCTGATGGTGGTCCGCCCCCTCGCGCAGGCCAGCACCTACAAGGTCGCCCGCGAGTAGGCGGCCCTCTCCCGGCTACGGCCGGACGGCGGTGGGCTCGCGTTCGAGGGTGACGCCGAACTGCTCTTCGACGGTCGCGATCACGCGGCCCGCGAACGCGAGCAGCTCGGCGGCGGTCGCACCCTCTTCGGTGGTCAGCGCAAGGCTGTGCTTGGACGACGTGCCCACCCTGCCGTCACGCGTGCCGCGGCCGAAGCCTGCGTGCTGCACCAGCCAGGCAGCGCTGAGCTTGACGCGGCCGTCACCCGCCGGCCAGCTCGGGCAGCCCTCGACCGCCTGGTGCGACGGCACGATCGGGTTGGTGAAGAAAGAACCGGCGCTGCGACTGTCCGGCTCGGCCGGGTCCCACACCATGCCCTTGCCACGCCGCAGCCCGATCACCGCCTCCCGGACGTCGGCCAGGGGTGCCGGCTCCCCGATCCCGACGCCGAGCGTCCTCGCCAGCTCCGCGTAGCCGACCGGCCGGGACATCCGTCCGGCGTGGAGGCCGAACGTGACCTCGAGGACGACGAACCGGGCCGGATCGCGCTTGAGCCGGCTGTCGCGGTAGGCGAACCCGCACTCGGCGGGCGTCAGCACGCGCTCCGCCTTCTCGACCCGGTCGTAGATGCGCACGGCGGTGATCGTCTGCGCGACCTCCTGGCCGTAGGCGCCGACGTTCTGGATCGGGGTGGCCCCCGTCGAACCCGGGATGCCCGACAGCGCCTCCATGCCGGCCAGCTCGTTCGCCACGGTGTGGGCCACCAGCTCGTCCCAGTCGTGCCCTGCCTGGACGACGAGGCTGTCGCCGTCGCGCTCGATGCCGCGGGACCGCACCAGGACGACGTCACCGGGCCATCCCTCGTCCGGCGCGACGATGTTGGAGCCGCCACCGAGCAGGAGCAGCGGCGTCCCGGCCTCATCCGCCTCGCGCACCGCCGCGACCAGTTCGGTCGCGTCGGCGACCTCGACGAGCCGCTCGATCGGGCCACCCACGGCGAGGGTGGTGAGGTCCGCCAGCCGGACGTCGCGTCGAACCTGCACGCCCCCACGCTAACCGGGACTACCCTCCGGACCGGTGAGCGAGGCGGGGAGCGATCACAAGAAGCGGGCATCGCTGCCTCCGTCCCCCCAGCGCAAGGCTCCCCGACTGGCTGCGGGACGGGCCCGGGCGCTGGGCCTCCCGACCCGTGGGACCACGAACGCCAACCGGCTGCGGCGGGTGGACCGCTGGCTTCTCGCCACCCAGGTGCCCCGGCTGCGGGACTCGGCCCGGCCGCTGGTCGTCGACCTCGGGTACGGCTCCTCCGCGGTCACCACCCTGGAGCTCGTCGAGCGGCTGGGCCCGGAGGTCGACCGTCTCGAGGTGGTCGGCCTCGAGATCGATCCCGCTCGCGTCGCCGCGGTGGAGGCCGACCGCGATCCGCCCCGGGTGGACTTCCGAGTGGGCGGCTTCGAGCTCGCCGGTCTCCAGCCGGTCCTGGTGCGCGCGTTCAACGTGCTCCGGCAGTACGACGAGGAGTCGGCGGCCCGCGCGTGGGAGACGATGCGCGCGGGGCTCGGACCGGGCGGACTGCTGGTCGAGGGCACCTGCGACGAGTGGGGGCGCCGCTCGGCATGGGTGGCCCTCGACGCCGACGGCCCGCTGACCCTGACCCTGGCCACCCGCGTCGCCGACATCGCGACGCCGTCCGACCTTGCCGAGCGGTTGCCGAAGGCGCTGATCCACCACAACGTGCCGGGCCAGCCGGTGCACGACTTCCTGCGTGCGTTCGACGCGGCGTGGGCAGGCGCCGCGGGGCTGTCGGCGTTCGGCCCGCGACAGCGGTGGGTGGCCGCCGTGGAGTCCCTGGCCGAGCGGGGGTGGCCGATGGTGGGGTCGAGCCGGCGGTGGCGGCACGGCGAGGTCACGGTGCGATGGTCGGCGGTGGCACCGACCTGACGGGCGTTTCCGTCCACAGGTGACGCCTATCTCCACAGGTGCCGTTTGTACTGGTCCGCGGCTGGCCGACCGATAGGGTCGAACGCATGTTCGATGATGCGGATGCCGTTCCGGAGGGCCGCTGGTCGGCGCTGGAGGAGCGGCTGCGGGCCGGGCTGGTGGCCGTGTTGCCGCTGCGCGTGGAACTCATCGAGCAGCGCCGCCCGGTCGTCCTCGCGTCCGCCTCGCACGGGAACGGGCGGACGCTGCGCTCGGTGGTGGACGGCGCTGCGCTGACCGGCGGGGTCGAGCCCGAAGGTCTGCCGCTGGCCCGGTTGCTGGAGCGCGGCGCGGGCCATCTGCGGGCGGCGGCGGAGGCGCAGCGGGTGCAGTCGGAGGCGGCCGCGCAGCAGGCCCGCGCGCTGGCCGCGTTCGCCGCGGCCCGCCCGGCGTCGGCGTTGGACCGCACCGACACCGAGGTGGGTGCGGCCGCGGCCGCCTCCCGGGCGGCCCGGCCGGCGGCGCTGACGGCGGTCAGTGAGTGGGCGGTCGATGAGGTGATGGTCGCGTTGCGCCTGTCCGCGCCGGCGACCTCGGCGCTGCTGACCGACTCGATCACCCTGGTGCAGCAGCTGCCGGCCACGCTGGCCGCCCTCGAGGTCGGCGACCTCACGTGGGCGCACGCCCGGATGCTGTGCGAGGTGCTCGCCCCGATCGCCGAGGACACGGTCCGCGGACAGGTGGAGGCCCGGGTGCTGGCCCGGGCGGGCGGGAAGAACGTGTCCGCGCTGCGGGTCGCGGCCAAGCGGGCGGTGCTGCGCGCGGACGCGTCGGCGGCCGCCCGGCGGCTGGCCGCCGCGGTACGGGACCGGTCGGTGCGGGTGCACCCCGGTGCCGACGGCATGGCGTCGCTGACCGCGACGCTGCCGGTGCCGGTCGCACGCGCCTGCTACCGGATGCTGGAGGCCTACGCGCTGGACTGCGCGACGCCCGGGGACGGGCGGACCACCGACCAGCGGATGGTCGACTGCCTGGTCGATCTGCTGCTGCGCCCGGACGCCGACGGGCGGCCACCGGTGCGCGCGCAGCTGACCGTGGTCGCCGGCGTGGGCACCCTCACCGGCGGCGACGAGCCCGGCGAGGTCGACGGCCAGCCGGTACCCGCCGAGCTGGTCCGCGCCCTGGCCGCCGCCCTCGGCCTGCTCCCGCCGACCCCACCCGACAACCACGCAGCCACCGACCCCGACACGGCCGCCGACACCGACACCGGCACGGCCGCCGACACCGACAGCGGCACGGCCGCCGGGACGGCCGCCGACACCGACGCCGACACGGCCGCCGGGACGGACCCCGCCAAGTCAGACAGCGCGCCGGCAGACACCGACACCGAAGGCAGCACCGGCACGGGGACGGGCGGGCAGGCGTCGGCGGCGTTGGCCGAGCTGCTGAACCTGCGGTCGGTCGCCGGCACCGGGCTGGCCGAACTGCCCCGGATCGCGGTCATCGACGAACTGTCCGGGCAGCTGCGCGCCCTCACCTTCCCCAGCGAGATCCGCCGCACCGCCACCACCGGACAGAGCCTCCGGCCACCGCCACCGACCGCCGGCTACCAGCCGAGTGCGGCCCTGCAGCGGTTCGTGCGCGCCCGCGACCGGCGCTGCCGGTTCCCCGGCTGCCGCGCACCCGCCGAGCGCTGCGACCTCGACCACAACACCCGCTACCCCGACGGCGCCACCAGCTGCGACAACCTCTGCTGCCTGTGCCGCCACCACCACCGACTCAGCCACCAGGCACCCGGCTGGACCATGCACCGCCTCCCCGACGGCGGCCTGCAATGGACCACCCCCACCGGCGACCGCGTCACCACCCACCCACCCCGCTACGGCACCGACGACGACCTCCCCCCACCACCCGAACCCCGGCCCACCCCCACCGCCGGCGCCCTCGGCCACCCCGCCCCACCCGACGACGAACCAGCCCCCTTCTGACGGAGCCGGCAAGGGCGTGAGTTCGCTCGTGCACCATGGGCGGGTGACCGAACCGGGCGGGGTGCTGCGCGCGTGAAGGTGCCCCCCGGTCCGACCGAGGTGGCCGGAGGCACGGCCGAGCTCTTGGCCGACGCCGATCGCGACGGCTCCTGGATGCTGCTCGTCAACGGCACGCCGCAGTCCCACGTCGACCTCGACGACCCGACCCACCTCGAGTTCGAGTACGTCCGCCGCATGGGCCACGTCCTCGACCTCGCCGATGAGCCCGAGTCGCCGCTCGACGTGGCCCATCTCGGCGGAGGGGCGCTCACCCTGCCCCGGTACGTCAGCGTCACCCGTCCCGGCTCCCGGCAGCGCGTCGTCGAGATCGACCAGCCGCTCACCGACCTCGTCCGTGAGTACCTGCCCCTGCCGCGCGGCGCCCGCGTCCGGGTCCGGGCCGACGACGCCCGGGTCGGCCTCGCCGCCCTGCACACCGCGAGCACCGACGTCGTCATCTGCGACGTCTTCGCCGGAGCCCGCACTCCGGCGCACCTCACCAGCGCCGAGTTCGCCGCCGAGGCGCACCGGGCCCTCCGCCCGGGCGGCGTCTACGTGGCCAACGTCGCCGACGGCCCGCCTCTCCGGTTCGCCCGCGCCCAGGTCGCCACCCTGCGCTCGGTGTTCGGGAACGTCTGCCTGCTCGCCGAGCCCGGGACCCTGCGCGGCCGCCGCTTCGGCAACCTGGTCGCCGTCGCCTCCGACGCCGAGCTGCCCATCGCGGGCTACATCCGCCGTTGCGCGCGCGACCCCATGCCCTCACGTGTCGTGTACGGGGACGACCTCGACCGCTTCACCGGTACCGCCCGGCCGGTGCACGATGCGGACGCCGTCGACTCCCCCGAACCGCCTGCGGGAGTCTTCAGCCGCTGAGCGCGGCCTCGAAGGCGGTCAGCGCCTCCTCGCCGAACAGCACGAAGCGCACCTCCTGCACGTGCTCGGCCTGCACGGACCGCACCCCCGCCACCGCCTGTCGCGCGGCGTCGTCCAGCGGCCACCCGTACACACCGGCGGAGATCGCCGGGAACGCCACCGTCCGCGCTCCCAGCCCGTCGGCGACCCGAAGACTCTCGGCGTAGCAGGAGCGCAGGACGCCGGACAGATCGCGCGACGCCGACCAGACCGGCCCGGCGGTGTGCACCACCCAGCGTGCCGGTAGACGCCCCGCCGTCGTCGCCACCGCCTGGCCGCGTGGCAGCCGGCCGCCGGGAAGTCGCGCGGTGACGCCCCGGCACTCGGCGAGGATCGACGGCCCGCCGGCGGCATAGATGGCGCCGTCGACCCCGCCGCCGCCCAGCAGTCCGGGGTTCGCAGCGTTCACGACCACGTCGACGTCCGCCCGGGTGATGTCGCCGAGCACCGCCCGTAGCTGCATGGTCGTAGGGTCTACCGGCATGACCGTGCCCGCGAACCTGCCGCTCCGCCGGGACAGCCGCAACAAGGTGATCGGCGGCGTCTGCGCCGGCATCGCCCGCCGCTACGGGATGTCCCGCAGCGGCCTCCGCCTGGCGTTCGTCCTGTCCTGCGTCCTCCCGGGGCCGCAGTTCATCGCCTACATCCTGCTGTGGATGTTCATCCCGGCCGACTGACCGGCCGCACCCCGCTCAGCGGCGGTCGATCACCAGCTGTTGCCGCGCGGCAGTCCGCGCACCGCGGGACGCACGTCGACCAGGTAGACGATCGCGGCGATGACGGCCGGCAACCCGAACAGCGTCATCGGGTTCTGCTGCCAGAAGATCAGCAGCGCGGCCAGGCCCGTGATGGCCGCCCAGCCGGGCTTGGTGAGCTTCCCCGTCGCCACGAAACCGGCCGCGGGGCGGATCAGCGCGTCGACGAAGGCCCACAACGTGAGGCCCTGGGCTCCCACGTAGAGCACGAGCAGCAGCAGCCCGTCGAACGTCGCCATGGACCGAGCCTACTCGCCGAACCCGCCGGATCCCGGGACGAACGGGATCCCGGCCGACGACCCGACCCCGACGAGGGACCGCGACGCGACAGGGCCCCGGAGCGCTGATCGCAGCTCCGGGGCCCTGGTCGGTGGTCCGACGTCGGCCGGCGTCCCGCCGGCCGTCGACGTCAGTTCTTCTTGGCGGGCACCGCGGTCGGGTCAACCGGCTTGGCCGAGCGGGCGCGGGTCACGCGCGCCGAGGTGGCCTTCGCCGGCGCCTTGCGCGCAGCCGGGGTGCTCTTCTTGGCCGGGGCGGCCTTGACGGTCGTCGACTTCGCGGTGACCGGCTTCGCGCCGGACTTCGCTGCCTCGACGGCCTTCTCCGCGGTCGCCTTGGTGCTCTCGGCGGCGTCCTCGACCTTGTCCTCGGCCTTGGCCGCGGCCTTGGTCGCCTTGGCGGCGGTCTTCTGCGCCACCGAGGTCACCTCGTTGGACGCCTCGACGACGGCCTCGGCGGTCTCCTCGAGGATGTCCTCGAGCGTGTCCTCGACGGTGTCGACGGCGCGCTCGGCCCGACGGACGACCCGACGGAAGCCGGGCTGCTGGCGCAGCTCCTCGACGACCTCGGCACCGCGCTCGGCCAGGGTGCCGACGGTGGTCAGCGCCTGGGTGCGAGCGGTCTCGACCAGGCCGGCGACGGTGCTGCGCAGCGCCTCCGGACGGGCGGCCACAGCGAGCTGCTGCGCCGTGGTGCGGGCGGTGCCGGCAGCCTCGGTGGCCCGGGTGCGGGCCTCCTTGACGGCGAGGTCGGCCTGCACCTGGGCCTCGCCCGGGATGGTCTCGGCCTTGGTGCGGAACTGCTCGAGCACGACGCGGGCGCGCTCGACGGCCAGGTCACCGGCGCCGATCGCGGCGAGGACGGCGGGCTTGGCGGCGGCGACGGCGAACTCGCCGTACTGCTTCACGGTCTGGGTGGTGGTGGTCATGCCGACTCCTTCGAGTTTCGGGGCTCTGCTGCGGGGCGGGAAGAGGCTGTGGGGTGGGAAGAGGTCTGGATCGCGGAACGGTGCTCGCGCACGTACGTCTCGTACAGCTCGAGCAGGACCGCCTTGTGGCGCTCGGACAGGCCCTCGTCCGACCGGATCGCCGCCACGGTGTCCGGGTTGCCGGACCGCCGGTCGAGGATCCCGGCCTGCTCGTAGAGCGTCTCGGCCGAGATCTTCAGGCCCCGGGCGATCGACGCGAGGATCTCCGCTGACGGCTTGCGAAGACCCCGCTCCACCTGGGACAGGTACGGGTTGCTGACGCCGGCCGTGCGGGCAAGCTCGCGCAGCGACACCCGGGCAGCACTCCGCTGCTCACGGATGAAGTCGCCGACCTGCGAGCTGACGGCCGAGACGCTGGGCGCCTCGCTGACCGATCCCGCGACCGACTCCGCCACACTGCCGGCCACCCGGTCCACCGTCGAGCGGACAGTGGTCACCTGCTCGCGGACGAACTCACCGGGCGTCTGCACAGCTACGACCCTAGGCCGGGGTGCTAGCAGTTGCAAGCGGAGGAGCTAGCAGTCGGGCGTGAGCCCTGTCACAGGAGAACGCGCAGGTCAGTCCTGCAGGGCAGCGGCGGCCGGACGGATCTCGCCCACGACGCCGTCGCCCCCGGACACCGGGGTCAGCAACCACCGGGCGAGCACGTCCTCGGCCAACCCAAGCCGACGCAGCCCCGCCGACAGCGCCGGTGTCCGCCCGCGCTCACCGCCGTCGTCGATCTTCAGCGCGACGGCCCCGCGACCGGGCAGCGCCGCCACGTGCACGCCGTCCGCGCCGCCCTTGACCAGCAGCCCCGGTACCGCCTGCATCAGGTCGGTGTCCTCGCGACCGGTGCCGGCCACGAACCACGGCTCCGCGCGCATGGCGTCGGCCACCGCCCGCTCACGGGTCCCCTCATCCCCCTGCACCAGCGACAGCACGCCGCGCGCCAGCCCGGTCACCGAGAGCGCGTGCTGCGGCGCACCGCACCCGTCGACGACCACCGCGGTCACCGGCTCGCCGGCCGCCTCTGCCAGCCGCGCCTCGATCGCCTGCTGCAGCGGGTGGTCGCGATCCAGATAACCCGAGGTGGGCCACCCGGCCGCCACGCACGCCGACAGCATCGCCGCGTGCTTGCCCGAGCAGTTCATCGCCAGCCGCTCGGCGGCCCGGCCGGTGGCGATCCAGTCCGCCTTCGTCGCCTCGTGCTGCGGCAGGGCCGGCGGGCAGCCCAAGGCGTCCGGCCCCAGCCCGGCGGCGGCCAGCATGGCGGCCGCGACCTCGCGGTGACCGTCCTCGCCGTTGTGCGAGCCGGCCCCGATGGCCAGCTCGGCGGTGGACCGCGGCGACCAGCCGGCAGCCAGCAGCGCCGTGGCCTGCACCGGCTTGTTGGCCGAGCGCGGCAGGATCGGGCGGTCGACCGCCCCGGCGGCGAACGTCACCTCTCCCGCGGCATCGAGGACGACCAGCGAGCCGCGGTGCGCCGACTCCAGGAACCCCGACCGCCAGACCTCGACGAGGACCGGGTTGTCCGGCCACCGTGACGACAGGACGTCGTCCGGTTGGGACCGGCCCCCTTGCAGAGCCCCACCGCGAGCCTGCGAGCCGTGGGGGGCAAGGGGGTCCTTCATCAGTGGCGGCCCTCGTCGGCCAGCAGCGCGGCCACGTCGGCCTCGCCGTCCCGGTAGCGCCGGCCGAGCTCGGCGGCCAGCCCGTCCATCACCTGCTGCACGCCGCGACGGCGCTCCGACAGGTCGCTCTCGGCCTCGGCGAGCGCGCGGGCCGCCTTCTCCAGCTTGGCGTCGGTCAGCGTCTGGATTGCCGAGATGTCCACGCCCTTGGTCAGCGAGTTGACCCAGGACTCGTAGTCCTCGGGCGACTGCGGCTGGACCGTCTGGTGCCGGCCAAGGCCGTGCGCGGGACCGCGACCCTTCTCGGACAGGATCTCCGGGAGCAGGTCCATCAGGGAGCGGCCGTCGTCCTCGGCGCGGCGCTGGAGCTCGCGACGGACGATGTCGAGCCGGCCCTGGAGGAGCCGCCGCGTGTAGGAGAGGTTGACCTCCTGCTGCTCCGCCTCGCGGCGCAGTCGGCGGACCTCGGCCATGGGCTGGGTCGTCGCGTTCTCCAGGAAGGCGGGCTCGAGGAGCGCGTCGACGGCGGCACCCCCGGCGGCAGCAGGCTTCGGGCTCATCGGGCTGTCTCCATCGGCTTGATGCCCAACAGGTCTCGGGCCTCGTCGGTACTCATCGGCGGGCGCTGCGCGATCCGGGCGAGCCCGGCGGCGCGGGCCACCAACTGGGCGTTGTCGCGCACCGGCTCGCCGGGAGCGTAGGTCAGCGTGTCCTCCATGCCCACCCGCAGGTGCCCACCGGCCGACAGCGCGGCCAGCATCACCGGCAGCGACGTCCGGCCGACGCCCGTCGCGGCGAACGTCGCACCGGGCGGCAGGAGCGGGAGGCACGCGGTCAGGGCCTGCGCCGTCCCCGGCATGCCCCCGGGCACGCCCATGACCAGGTCCACGTGCACGTGGCCACCGTGCGGGAGCCCGTGCCGGTCCAGCAGGCGGGCCAGGGTCGCCAGCTGGCCGAGGTCGAAGACCTCGTACTCCGGCACGATGCCGCGCTGCTGCATCTGGGTGTGCAGCTCGACGATCAGGTCCCACGGGTTGGAGAACACGTCGCGGCCGAAGTTCACCGTGCCGAGCGTCAGCGACGCCGCGTCCGGCTCGGCGTCGAGGACGGCGAGCCGCGCGTCGAACGGATCGGTCACCGCGCCGCCGGTGGACAGCTGGACGATCAGGTCGGTGTTCTCGCGCACCGCGGCGACGACCTCGCGGACCCGGCCGAGGTCGAGGGTCGGCCGGGTGTCGGCGTCTCTCACGTGCAGGTGGATCACCGCGGCGCCGACGCGCTCGCAGTCGCGCGCGGTGGCCACCACCTCCTCCACCGTCACCGGCAACGCCGGGACGTCGGCCTTCGCCGACTCGGCCCCCGTGGGAGCGACCGTGAGAAGGGTGCCGTGCGTCACCGGCCGATCGTCGCAGACCGGACGGCCCGCACGCGCTCGCGCGCCGCGGCCAGGGTGTCGTCGGTCTCCGCGGGCGCGTCCTCCGGGTCGATGGCGGCGGTCGAGCCGGCGACGGTCAGCGCGGCGTCCATCGCGACCGACTGCTTCACCAGCGCGAGCGCGATCACGCCCAGCTCGAAGTGGCGGACGACGCTGCCCACCCGGCCCACCTCGCGCGCACCGGCGAGCACCGGGGTCCCCGGCCCGGCCAGCACCTCGCTGACGCCGTCCAGGTGCAGGAGGACCAGCCGTCGGGGCGGCCGCCCCAGGTTGTGCACGCGGGCGACCGTCTCCTGCCCGCGGTAGCACCCCTTCTCCAGGTGGACGGCGGTGCGCAGCCACGGCAGCTCGTTGGGGATGGTGCGGTGGTCGGTGTCCACGCCGAGCCGCGGACGGCGCGCCTCCACCCGCAGCGCCTCGTAGGCCGAGACGCCGGCCAGCGACGCGCCGAGCCGGTCCGCCACCGCGCCGACCTCGGCCCGCGGGACGACGAGGTCGAACACCGTCGCGCCGCCGTCGCCGATCCCGGGCATGCGGCGGACAAAGCCCTGGTCCAGCGGGGCCACCGCGTACTCCGTCGCAGGCGCGGCCAGCCCGGCGGCGAGCAGGACGTCGGGCGCCGTCGGCCCCACGAGGCTCAGCACCGCCCAGGAGGCGGTGACCAGCGCGGGCTCCACGCGGAGCATGAAGCGCATCTTCTGGAGAAACGCCTCCAGGGCCGGGCCGGTGCCGGCCTCGACGTCGACCCACGTCGTCCCTGCCAGGTCCGCGATCGCCAGGTGGTGCTCCACATGACCGTTCGGCGACAGCACCAGCGCCTCGCTGCCGGCTGCGTCGGCCAGGCGGTCCAGGTGCTGACTGGTGATGCTGTGCAGCCAGCTCAGCCGGTCGGCGCCGGGGATCTGCAGGACGTCGCGGTCGCCGCGGTCCACGAGCCCGGCGCCCTCGGCGAGGAGGCGCTGCTCGCGCAGTGGGTCGCCGTAGTGGGCGGCGATCGAACCGCCCTCCACGGGGACGGCGCCCGGGCGGGCGAGGAGGGCTGAGCTCATGAGGGGTGCTCCGATCCGGTGCGTTCGCGGCACGCGCGGCACGTCCCGGAGAGGGCGACGTGTCCCACGTCCACCGTGAAACCCAGATCGGCCGCCAGACGTTCCGCGGCGCTGTCGAGCAGGTCCGGCGCCGCGGACGCGATCTCGCCGCAGGACTGGCAGACGACGTGCAGGTGCGGGTGCTCGGCCGCGTGGTAGACCGGCGCACCCTTGCCGAGGTGGGTGTGCCACACCAGGCCGAGCCGCTCCAGCAGCTCCAGGTTCCGGTAGACGGTGGAGGTGTCGGGCGCGGTGCCGTCGGGCCCGGCCTCGTCGCGCAGCCGGGCGCCGATCGCCTCCGGCGTCGCGTGCTCCAGCGCAGTCACCGCGGCGAGGACCCGCTGCCGCGGAGCGGTCAGCCGCAGGCCACGGGCCCGCAGCCGCTCGGCGAGCGGAGCGGTGCTGTCCCGACTGTCGGCCACCCACCAAGGGTAGTTCCCGGTACTGTCCCTCTCGGTGCGCCGGGAAGTCTGGTCGGCAACGTGTCAGCCGACCCATCCGACCTGGAGCCGCCGTCGTGCCGTCCACCACCACCCGCCTCCTCGGCCGGGGCTCGTACCCCGAGGCCCAGCGGATCGCCTCGGTCCTGCGCAAGGAGACCGTCGGCGGTGCGCTGCTGCTGATCGGCGCGGCCGCCGCCCTGATCTGGGCCAACTCCCCTTGGGGTGACGCCTACGAGACCCTGCGCGACACCCGGGTGGGCCCCGCCTCGCTGCACCTCGACCTCACGCTGGGGACCTGGGCGGCCGACGGTCTCCTCGCGATCTTCTTCTTCGTCGCGGGGCTGGAGCTCAAGCGCGAGTTCGTCGCGGGTGACCTGCGCGAGCCGCGCCGCGCGGCACTCCCGATCGCCGCCGCCGTGGGCGGCATGGCCGTCCCCGCCCTGCTCTTCGTGCTGCTCAACCTGGGCGGCCCGGAGGGGTCCCTGAGGGGCTGGGCGATCCCGTCGGCGACCGACATCGCCTTCGCCCTCGCCGTCCTGGCCGTGATCAGCACCCACCTGCCGAGCGCGCTACGGACCTTCCTGCTCACGCTGGCCGTGGTCGACGACCTGCTGGCCATCGTCGTGATCGCGATCTTCTACACCGAGGAGCTCTCGCTCGGGATCCTCGGGCTCGCGCTGGTGACGATCGCGGCGTTCGGGTTCCTGGTGCAGCGTCGGATCCGGTCGTGGTGGCTGCTGATCCCGCTCGCCGTGGTCGCGTGGGCCCTCATGCACGAATCGGGGATCCACGCCACCGTCGCCGGCGTGCTGCTGGCGTTCACCGTGCCGGTGGTGCGCAGCGACGCCGCGGGCGGGCCGGATGCCGGACCGGGGATGGCCGAGCACTTCGAGCACCGCATCCGCCCGCTGTCGGCCGGGTTCGCCGTCCCCGTGTTCGCCTTCTTCTCCGCCGGGGTGGCTGTCGGCGGGCTGAACGGTCTGGGCGAGTCGCTGGGCGACAGCATCGCGATCGGGATCATGGTGGGCCTCGTGGCCGGGAAGGCGATCGGCATCACCGGCGCCACCTGGCTGGTGTCCCGCTTCACCCGCGCTCAGCTGGACGAGAACCTGGGCTGGCCCGACGTCATCGGACTCGCCCTGCTCGGCGGCATCGGCTTCACCGTCTCGCTGCTGATCACCGAGCTGGCCTACGGCGCCGAGAGCGAGAGCTACGACCACGCGAAGGTCGGCATCCTCGCCGGGACGCTGCTGGCCGCGCTGCTCGCCGCCGTGATCCTGCGGCTGCGGAACCGCCGCTACAAGCGGATGCACGAGGAGGAGACCCGGGACGTCGACGAGGACGGCATCCCCGACGCATGGGACACCGTCGACGACCGTGCCGACCACGACCGGGACTGGCGAGACACTCCGCCTCCCGGCCGCACTGTGGGCCCGTCCGCCGAGAGCTGAAAATCCTCGTTGCCGACCCTCGAAATCGGACGTACTTTCGTCGTACACGAGAGAGGAGGTGGTCCGTAACTTGCAGAGCTACAGGACACGTGAGGTGGCTGTCCGCTAGCCGCCGTCCAGATGGGCCGCCCGTTCAGACGACAGTCTGAACGACGGCAGATCGCCCGTCCGTCGAACGGCGGCGAGCGAGAACCGGACAGTCACCCGACCCCCGGGCCGCCGACATTTGTCCAGTCGGCCCGCGTGCAGCTCCCTTCCGGGGGAGCGCCGCGGAGCAGCCCGGGGGTTGTCCGTTCTCCGGGTAAGTTTCCTCCCGTGCAGCTGGGCGGCCTCCCGGTCGAGACCGACGTCTCCCGGGGCGTGTGGATCTCCTCCGCCCGTCGTCGCGGCGAGCGGGGCACCGTCGCCGGCCTCGTGCCCGCCGTCTTCGACGCCTACGCGCGCGTCCTCCACCCCGCCGTCCGCTACGCCGGGGACGACGACGTCGAGGTCCCCTGGACCGAGGTGGCCGCGCACAACGGCACGGTCGCCGGCCGGCTCGCCGTCTGGGACCGCGTCACCAGTGGTCCCGTCGACAGCCAGCCGCCGGTCTGGGACGACGGCCCGAGCGAGGGCCACCTGCCCGTCGGGGTCGCCGGCCGCCTCGCCGACGTGCTGTCCCGGCACACCACCACCCCCGGCGACTGCCTCTTCGGCCGCTGGGACGGCTTCGGCTACGACCTGACCGACCCCGACGTGCCACCCCGCCTGCTGCTGCGCGGCGAGCGGGACGTCGTCCTCGTCCGCGGCGCGGCGACCGACGCCGTGCGCAACCTCGCCCCCGAGCCGTACGAGCAGAGCGCCAACCTGTGGTGGCCGGCGGACCAGGCGTGGTGCGTGGTCACCGACGTCGACCTGCGGAGCAGCTACGTCGGCGGCAGTTCCGCCTGCATCGCCGCGCTGCTCACCACCGCGGGACTGGAGGCCCTGACCGTCGCACCCGAGGACCCCGTCGCCTAGAGCTGCGCGAGCTCCGCCATGGCTACAGCTGCGCGAGCTCCGCTGCCAGGTCGTCGAGCCCCAGCGACCCCTGCGACAACGCCGCCATGTGCCACGCCTTGAGGTCGAACGCCTCGCCGCGCGCCGCCTGCGCCGCCGCCCGGCCCTCCAGCCAGGCCCGCTCCCCCAGCTTGTAGCTGATCGCCTGTCCCGGGAGGCCGAGGTAGCGGACCAGCTCGCTGTCCAGGAAGGCCACGTCGGCGCCGGAGTTCTCGCCCAGGAACGCCCGCGCGAGCTCCGGCGTCCACGGCTGCCCCCGGTGCTCGGCGAGCGCACCCTCGGCGTCGTCCGGGATCGGCAGCCCGAGGTGCATGCCGATGTCGATGACCACCCGGACGGCGCGCAGTTGCTGCGCGTCGAGGTAGCCCAGCCGCGCGGCCGGGTCGGTCAGGTAGCCCAGCTCGTCCATCAGGCGCTCGGCGTACAGCGCCCACCCCTCGACGTTGGCGCCCACCGAGCCCAGCGACGTCTGGTAGGTCGACAGCTGCCCCGAGACGTAGGCCCACTGGGCCAGCTGCAGGTGATGGCCGGGAACCCCCTCGTGGTACCAGATCGAGATGAAGTCCCAGAGCGGGAAGCGCTCGCGGCCCAGCGTCGGCAGCCAGGTGCGGCCGGGGCGGGAGAAGTCCTGGGCCGGGCGGGTGTAGTACGGCGCGGCCGCGCTGCCGGGCGGCGCGATCATCGCCTCGACCGTCCGGACGGGCGCCGCGAGGTCGAAGTGCGTGCCGTCGAGGGCCTCGATCGCCTCGTCCATCATCGCCTGCAGCCGCTCGCGGATCGCCTCCACGCCCTCGACCGCCGGGCCGTGCACGTCCAGCCAGCGCATGGCCTCCATCGGCGTCCCGCCGGGAACCACCTTCTCTGCCTCGGAGCGCTGCTCGGCCAGGATCCGGCGGTACTCGCCCCAGCCCCACGCGTAGGCGTCCTCGAGCCCGCTGCCGGCACCCAGATCGGAACCGGTCCACCGACGGGCGGCGATCGCGTAGCGCTCGCGACCCACCGCGTCCGGCGTCCCCTCCGCGTGCGGCGCGTACTCGTCGCGCAGGTAGTCGCGGATCGCGGCCACCGCACCGTCGGCGGTGGCCGCCGCCCGGTCCAGCTCGGCCCGCAGCGACTCCGGGCCGGCGGCGACGAACGACGAGAAGTAGGGGCCGGTCAGCCACTCGTCCAGCTGCCCGACGACGGTGTGCACCTGCCGCGGCGCCACGAGCAGCCCGCGCCGGACCCCCTCCTCCAGCGAGGCGCGGAAGCCGGCGTACGCCTCCGGGACCCGGGCCAGCCGGCGGGCGACGACGGCCCAGTCCGCATCGGACTGCGTCGGCATGATGAGGAAGACCTGGCGCACCGAGTGGATCGGGCTGAAGAGGTTGGACAGCGCCCGGAAGCCCTCCCCGGCCTCGTGCCCGGCCAGCTCGGCACCGAGCCGCTCCCGGAGCAGCCGCGCGCAGCTGCGCTCGACCGGGTCGTCGAGCAGCGACGGGTCGGCCGCCAGCACCCGGTCCAGCTCGGCGAGCGTGGTCCTGGTCAGCTCCGCCTCTGCGTCCAGGCCCGCCGGGAAGAAGTCGGGCAGCCGGTCGTCGCCCGGTCGGGTGCCGAGCGAGGCGGCCGTGATCGGGTCCAGGTCGCAGACGGCGTCGACGTAGGCGTCCGCCACCTGCCGGGGCGTCCGGGTCATCGGATCCGCTCCAGCCGGGCGGACATCCAGGGTCGCGGCGCCTCGTCGGGGCCGGCGCGGTCGATCGCGTACATCAGCGCACCGTCGACGATCCCGTAGAGCCGGACGGCGCGGGTGACGTCGGGGGCGTCGGGCGTCCGGGCAAGCACGTCGGTGGACAGCTCCCAGCTCGTCGTCGTCCGGGCGCGGCCGACGTAGATCTCGACCAGTCCCTCCGGGCCGGCGACGAGCAGCTCGACGTCGTCCTGTCCCCGCGGCCGCCAGAAACCGGACTCGCGGACGCCCGGGCCGACGATCTCGCCGTCGTGGGTGAGGTCCCACGACCGCGACTCGTAGGCCAGGAAGCCCCGGCCGTCGTGGCTGAAGCGGATCCACTGCCCGAAGCGGTGGTCACCGGCCGCGCCCGCCGCCTGCCCCTCGCCGTGCCACTCCCCCAGCAGCGGCAGGACCGACAGCAGCTCCTCGGAGACCTCGGGGCCGCTGCGGACGTCGGCGGTGTCGGGCACCGGCAGCTCGGTGGGGCCGGTCATCGCCGGGCCCCCGTCGGACGGCGCGCCAACCGGTACGCGCCGGCGGCGCAGGCGAGCGCGCCCACCGACGCCAGACCGGCCAGGATCCAGGCAGAGACCATGGGCTCCACGGTAGTGACGACGCCGTCGCCGGGGTCAGGCGGTCACCGGCGCTCCGGAGACGGTCGCGCGAACGGTCGCGCGAACGACCTGGTCCCACGGCGTCGCCCGCAGTCCGAACGTCCGCGTGGTCGCCTCCGCGGTCGTGACGTAGTCCTGGTCCCACTGGTGCCGGATGTCCGCGACCTCCCGCATCATCGGGACGGCGACGCCCACGGCCCGCAGCACCGGCCACGGGATGCCGCTCACCGGAACGGGCTGCACCCCCAGGGCGGCGGCGACGTCCCCGAGCGCCTCCCGCTGCGACCGGGGCGCGGTGTTCGGCACGTGCCAGGCGCGGCCGAGCGCCCGCTCGTCGGTGCCGAGCGTGGCCAGCGTGGCCGCGACGTCCGGCAGGTAGGCCCAGCTGCGCTTCGCGTCCGGATCGCCGATCACCCAGGCGCGACGGCCCTTCCGGATCGTGGCGAGCTGCCGGACCAGGTGGGACTGCCCGGCCGGGACCTGCGGCCCCACGAAGTCCGCGGCCCGCGCCTCGGTGATCCGCACGCGGCCGGCCTCGTGGGCGGCCAGCGCCTCCTCCCACATCCGGATCCGCACCCGGCCCTTGACGTCGGTGGCGGCCAGTGGCGTCTCTGGCGTCATCGGCCCCGACGGTCGGCCGTACCCGTAGAGGTTCGACATGGTGGCGAGGACCGCCCCGGTGCGCTCCGCGGCCGCGAGCAGGGCGGCTGCGACGGGCGGCCAGTCGGTGGGCCAGCGGTGGTAGGCCGGGTTGACGGCGTTGTAGAGCGCGGCGGCTCCCCGGGCGGCAGCGGTCAGGGCGTCGGCGTCCGTCGCGTCGACCTGCCGGTGCTCCACGGTGTCGGTCGAGCGCCCACCGCTGCGCGACAGGATCCGCACCTGGTGGCCGCGGGCGACGAGTTCCTCCGCCGTCGTGCTTCCGACCGGGCCCTTGCCGACGATCACGTGCAGTGCCATGGGGATCTCCTCGCCGTTGACGAGAGCGGTGCTCTCGTTCGAGATCGAGCGTGCCGCTCCGAGTCGTCCTTGTCAAGAGCAGTGCTCTCCGCTCGTACCGGTGCTCCAACTCGTTTCGGCGGGTCGCTCCCACCCGCATCGCTGCGGTTCGGTCACGCTGCGTACGTGACGACCGCCGACCTGCCCGACGCCCGTACCAGCACGCTCGCCCTCCCGGCACCCCGCCGGACCCCCGCCCCGGACGTCGGCGGCACGCACGAGGCACTCCTGGCCGCGGCAGCCGTCGTCGGCACCTCCCGCGTCGTCAGCGCCGTCGACGAGCAGGGCCGCGCCGTCCCGATCGCCCGCAGCGGCAACGTCAGCATGTTCCGCAGCCGGTCGGTGCTCGGCACCGTGCGGCCCCGGACACCACAGCAGGCCCGCGCCGTCGTCCTCGCCTTCGACCGCTTTCCGGATGCGTGCGGGCTGCAGGCGCTCAGCACCGGCCGGAACTGGGGCCTGGGCTCCCGCGAACCCGCCTTCGACGACGTCGTCACCCTCGACCTCGGCGACCTCACCGAGATCCGCGAGCTGGACCTCGCACGGGGCTACGCGGTGATCGACCCGGGGGTCACCCAGGGGCAGCTCGCGGCCCGCCTCACCGGCACCGACCGCATGGTCAACGTGACGAACTCCGCCTCCTGCACGAGCATCGTCGGCAACGCCGTCGAGCGCGGCGTCGGCTTCCGGGCGCAGCGCGTCGACGACCTGCTCGGCCTCGAGGTGGTCCTCCCGGACGGCGACCTGGTGCGCGTGGGCTGGTGGCCGGAGGCCGAGCGCGCCACCCCGGCCTACCCGCACGGTCTGGGCCCCGGCCTGCTGCCCCTGTTCCTCCAGTCCGACCTCGGCATCGTCACCGGCGCCGTCGTCCGGCTCCTCCCCCGGCCCGAGCGGCAGCGCGTCGTGCGGGTCAGCTTCCCCGGGGACCGCCTGGTCCCCGCCGTCGACGCGATCCGCGGCTGGCTCGTGGCCGGCCTCGTCGACGCCGTCCCGAAGCTGTACGACGACGCGGCGACGAACCGCTACGGCGGTTCGGCGGACGCGGGGGAGTTCGTCGCGCACCTGTGCGTGGACGGAACGGCCCGGACCATCGACGTCCTCGTCGACCTCCTGGTGGCCGAGGCGCGCGCCACGGGCGCGTTCACCGACGTGGACTGCGCCGAGGAGCCGGCCGATCTCGTGGCCCGGGACGTCGTCGCCAACTACGCCGGCGACCCGACGCACAACGACGCCGTCTTCGGGGCCACCTTCGGCACCCCGCCCGAGGGGCTCGACGACAGCGGGCAGGGGTGGCTGTTCTTCCTGCCGCTGGTCCCCTTCACCGGCGCGGACGTCGCCGCCGCCAACCGCCTCAAGGAGCAGCTCGCCGTCGAGACTGGGGTCCGGTTCGGGTCCGTGCTGCACGGTCTGAGCACCGAGTACGCCGACTTCGTCATGTCCGTCCGGTTCGGCCCGGAGGACCGGGACGCGGTGCACGCCGCCCTCGACCGCGCGCACGAGCTGTTCGTCGGGGCCGGTTTTCTGCCCTACCGGCTCGACGTCGACCACGCCGACTGGACGGACCGGGTGGCTCCCGACGCCGCCGCCCGGAACCTGACGCTGCGCCTGAAGCGACTCCTGGACCCCCACGACACGATCGCCCCGAGCCGGTACGGGCACCCCCGCCCGGAGGGGTGGAACGGGCGCTGAGGAGCGGCGATCCGACTTGTGATCTCTGCTCTCGACCGTGACCATCGGCCTCGTGCCCACCGCCCGCGAACGCGTCCGCGCCGAGATCACCGCCGAGATCACCGATGCCGCGCGCCGCCAGCTGGCCGAGGTCGGTGCCGCGGCGCTGTCGCTGCGCGCGGTCGCCCGGGAGGTCGGGATGGTCTCCTCGGCCGTCTACCGGTACTTCCCCAGCCGGGACGAGCTGCTGACCCGGCTGATCATCGACGGCTACGACGCCCTGGGTGCCGCGGCCGAGACCGCCGACGATCCCGGCGCCCCGCCGCGCGAGCGCTGGCTCGCCGTCTGCCGGGCCGTCCGCGCCTGGGCGCTGGCCCACCCGCACGAGTACGCGCTGCTCTACGGCTCACCGGTGCCGGGCTACTCCGCGCCCCGCGACACCGTGCCCGCCGCGTCCCGCGTCGGCATCGTCCTCGGCCGGATCCTCGGGGACGCCGCCCGCGCCGGCACCCTGCCGACTGCGGCGGGCGAACGCGACCCGGCCCTGATCAGCGACGACGCCGTCGCGATCCTCGGCGGCGAGCACCCGGCACTGGACGAGACGGTCCGGGTGCGGGCGCTCATGGCGTGGAGCGCCCTGTTCGGGACGCTCAGCTTCGAGCTCTTCGGGCATTTCGTGGGCTCCGTCGAGGACGGCGACCGCTACTTCGACCGCGTGACGACCGACCTCGCCGTCCTCATCGGGTTCTGAGGCACGCGTCCGACGCTGGCCTCGTCCTACTTGATGCCGGTGTTGGCCACCCCTTGGACGATCTGGCGCTGGAGGAGCAGGAAGACGGCGAGCAGGGGCAGGATGCCGAGGACCGCGGAGGCCATGGTCTCGGCGTACTGGATCGCGGCACCGCCGACCAGGCTGCTGAGGCCCACGGGGATGGTCTGCGACTTGGTCTGGGTGAGGACCAGCAGCGGCCAGAGGAAGGCGTTCCAGGACGTGATGAACGTCAGGATCGCCACCGCGGAGATCGCCGGCCGGGACAGCGGCATGGCGATCCTGGAGTAGATCCGCCACCAGCCGGCACCGTCGAGCCGGGCTGCCTCGATGAGGGAGACGGGGATGGCCTTCATGAACGAATGGAAGACGAACACGGCCACGGGGAGGGCGACCGACGGCAGGATGACGGCCCAGTACGTCCCGAGCAGACCCAGCGCCCGGAACTCCATGAACTGCGGCAGGACGAGCGCCTCGGTGGGCAGCATGAGACCCGCCAGGATCAGCCCGAACACGGCGTACTTCCCCCGGAAGTTCAGGTGGACCAGGCCGAACGCGGCCAGCGAGCACACGAAGACGGTGAAGAGAACCGTCAGCGTCGAGATGATGAAGCTGTTGACGTACCACCAGCCCAGCGGGCTGGAGTTCCAGGCGAACCGGTAGGCGTCGAGGTTCCAGTTGTTCGACCAGGGCGTCGTGGGGTGCGCCGCGATCTCGTCGTTCGGCCGCAACGAGGTGATGAGCGCCCACAGGAAGGGAACCAGCCAGATCAGCGCGAACAGCGTCACGCACGTGGCGGCGAGCCGGTTGAACGCCTTTCCGCCCTCATCCGCGCCGCCTCGCCGGCGGGCGGGCTTCTTCTCAGCCGTGGGCACGGCCACGCTGGTCGCCATCAGTAGGGCTCCTCTCAGGCGTTCGCAGAGTTGCTGCGGCGCCGGAGCAGGAACCAGGCGGCGCTGACAAGGACCAGGATCACGAAGTAGACCATCGTGGCGGCGGCCGCGTAGCCGCCGCGGTAGGAGCTGAACCCGGTGTCGAAGATGTACTGGATGACCGGGCGCGTCGAGTACGCCGGGCCACCGGCCAGCAGGATGTAGATCTGGTCGAACACCTTCAGGGACGAGAGGACCTGGAGGATCAGCACGAGGCCCATCGTCGGCCGCAGCAGCGGCACGGTGATCAGCCGGATCTGCTGCCACGGCGAGGCGCCGTCCATCTTCGCGGCCTCGTAGACCTCCTCGGAGATCTCCTGGATGGCCGCGGTGTAGAGGATGAAGTTGAAGCCGAAGGTCCACCACAGCGTGAGGAGGACGACGGCGAACCAGGCTCCGGAGGTGCTGCCGAAGAAGTCCGGCGCGGTCAGCCCGAACCAGCCGAAGGCGTTGGTGATGAGACCGGTCTCCGGCGTGTACATGAAGGCGAAGATCAGGCACACCGCGGCAGAGGGCACGACGTACGGAGCGAAGAAGGCGAGCCGGAAGAACCACTGGTTGCGCGATATGCGAGAGACGAGGATCGCGAACGCCAGGGGGAGCAGCACCAGGAGCGGCGTGGTCAGCAGCGTGAAGAGCACCGAGTGCCACATCGAGGCCCAGAAGTCCCCGTTGGACAGGACGTCGGCGTAGTTGGAGAGCCCCGCCCACTCGCCCAGGCCGGCCCGCACCGTGGTCGTGTTGAAGAGGCTGATCACGAGCCCGATGAGCACCGGCCCGATGAGGAAGGCGATGTAGAAGGCCAGGAACGGTGTGGCGAACAGCCACCCTGCCCGGTTCTCGCCGCGCGGGGCGCGGCGGGTGCTCTCGGGCCGATCCTTGGTCCCGACCTCTGTTGCCGGCAGGGGCAGGGCGGTAGCGGTCATCTCGGTCTCCGAACTACACGGGTGGCCGGGCGGTCGAGAAGGTCTTCAGGCTGGTCTCCATGGCAGCGACACCACTGGTGGGATCGGTGGCCCCGGTGAGCACGCTGGCGATGACCGAGCCCATGGCGGTCTGGAAGTCCGAGCCCGCCCCGGTGTACCAACCCGGAGGGTCGTAGATCGCGTTGAACGCCGCCTCCGTGTAGTTGCTCTGCGGCTTGAGCTCGAGGAACTCCTCGCTCTCCTGCACCGGCAGCCAGGCCGGGACGTGGCCGCCGTCCGCCCAGATCGCGCTCAGGTCCAGCAGCCCCTTGATGAAGCCCACGGCGTCCTCGGTCCGCTGCGCCGAGCGCCCCGCCGCCCTCGGGATGACCAGCGCGTGCGAGTCCGCGTAGGCGACCGGATCAGGGCCGAGGAGCGCCGGGAAGGGCACGACGTTGAACTCCAGGCCCTCCACGCCGCGATAGGTGGGAATCTGCCACACACCGTCGAACAGGAACCCCACTCTGCCCTGGCTGAAGAGCGTCGTCGACGTCGTCGCCGTGGCGTTCCTCGGCATCAGCTCCTGCCCCTGGGTGAGGCCCTGCATGAAGGCGAACGTCTCCTCCATGGCTGCGCGGTCGATCGTGACCTCGGTGCCGCCGTCGGAGACGATCGGTCCGGCCAGCCCGGAGTAGATCATCAGGAAGAAGCGCCAGCAGGTCGACGGGTCCGCGGTGATCGAGGCGACCGCCGCGAAGTCGAGTCCGTTGGTGTCCTTCATGGCCTGGAGGGCGGCGACGAAGTCGTCGCTGTTCCTCATCGGCGTGAGACCGTCGCCGGACGGGTCGAGCAGGCCGGCCTTCTCCGCCAGCTCCGTGTTGTAGAAGAGCACGAACGGGTGGGTGTCGATCGGCACCGCGTACGGGGTGCCGCCCACCGTCGCCTTCTCCCATGCGGCCGGGGTGAACTTGTCCTCGGTGACCCCCTGCGCGCGGAACTGGTCCCCGACGGGCTCGATCAGCTCGGCCTGGGCCAGCAGGGGCAGCCGGGAGAGGTGCGCGATGGACACGTCCGGGGGGCGGCCGCTCGACGCCGACAGCGACAGCTTCGTGTAGTACGGGTTTCCCCAGGAGAGCAGCGTGGACTCGACGGACCGGCGGGAGGACGCCTGGGCGTCCTCGACCATCGTCGCCATGTTCGCGCCGTCACCACCGCCGAACAGGTGCCAGAAGATGACGTCGGCCGTCTGGGGCTGGCTGCCGGTGAAACTGGAGCCGATGGGTGAGGCGCACCCCGACAGCGCGACGGCGAGCGAGACGCTGCCCCCGGCGGCGAGGAACTGGCGGCGGGAGAACCCGCTCATCGCAAAATTCCAGTCACAGGTACGTCCAGTCGTAGCCCGATCTGCCCGATCCGGGGACTGTTGCACGGCCTCCTGATCGACGCCAGTCGGAAGCGCCTCGTCGCGCCGCCCGGACGGGACGGGGTGCGGACCAACCGCGCACGGGATCGTGACCGCCCTGATCCCGGCGCGCCGGGCCGCCGAGGGGCTCCACGTCCCTGACCGGACACGCCGATGTCCGGCGACGGTCCGCACGTGCCAGCATCGACGACGTGGGCATCGACGCCCGGGGCATCAATGACCGGGGAATCGACGACCGTCCATGACCCGCTCGCCCACCCCCGATGGCCCAGGAGTGACCATGCGCGTACGCGCCACCGAGCAGGACGGCACCTACCCCCGGCCGCAGCTGGTGCGCGAGGGGTGGACCGACCTCTGCGGAACCTGGCAACTGGCGTTCGACGACGCCCGGGCCGGGCTGGACGGCGGCTGGGCCGGGCTGGCCGACCTGGCCGACCGTGAGGTCTTCGACCGCGACGTCACGGTGCCGTTCCCGCCGGAGTCCGAGGCATCGGGGGTCGGGGACGCCGGTCCGCACTCGGTCTTCTGGTACCGGCGGACGCTGCGGTCGGCCGACATCGCCGGTGCCGACGCGGTGGCGACGGACGGGTCTCGCGTCATGCTGCGCTTCGGCGCGGTCGACCACAGCGCTCAGGTCTGGCTGGACGGCGCGCTGCTCGGATCGCACGAAGGCGGGCAGACGCCCTTCTCCTTCGACGTCACCTCGGTGCTGGCCGGCGGCGACCCCGAGGAGGAACACGTCCTGGTCGTCCGGGCGCACGACGACCCGCGGGACGTGACCCAGCCCCGCGGGAAGCAGGACTGGCTCGATGAGCCGCACAGCATCTGGTACTCCCGCACGAGCGGCATCTGGCAGCCGGTGTGGTGCGAGGTCGTGCCTGCCGTGTCGGTCGAGCACCTGGCGTGGACCCCGGACCTGCCCGGCGCCGCGGTGCACCTCGGACTCACCCTGCGGGAGGCGCCGGCCGACCCGGTGACCGTGGCGGTGCGGCTGGAACTGGACGGGCAACTGCTCGGCGAGCACCGGGTCCGCGTCGACGAGCAGCGGATCAGCACCACCGTGGCCGTACCCGCACTCCGGAACGGGCAGGCCCGTCAGGACATGACGTGGTCCCCGGAGGAGCCCCGGCTGGTCGACGCCACGGTGCAGGTGCTCGCCGGCCCGGCGGGTGCGGACGGCGAGCGGGTCGTCGACGAGGTCAGCAGCTACCTGGGCCTGCGCAGCGCGGGGGCGGGCGGCGGTGCCTTCTTGCTGAACGGCCGGCCGTACTACCTGCGCTCGGTGCTGGGGCAGGGCTACTGGCCGACGTCGCACCTGACCGCACCCGATGCCGGGGCGCTCCGCCGCGAGGTGGAGCTGACCAAGGACCTCGGCTTCAACGCCGTGCGCGTGCACCAGAAGGTGGAGGACCCGCGGTTCCTCTTCTGGGCGGACCGGCTCGGTCTCCTGGTGTGGGGGGAGACGGCCAACGCCTTCGCGTTCACCCCCGAGGCGGTCCGGCGGCTCACCACGGAGTGGCTGGACGTCGTCCACCGTGACATCAGCCATCCCTGCATCGTGACCTGGGTGCCGCTGAACGAGAGCTGGGGCGTGCACGACATCGCCACGGACCCCGCGCAGCAGGCCTACGCCACCGGGCTCGCGGCGCTGACCCGGGCGGTCGACCCCAGCCGTCCCGTGGTCAGCAACGACGGCTGGGAACACACCGACAGCGACCTGTGGACGGTGCACGACTACGCCGACACGGGTGCGGTTCTCGCGCAGCGGTACGGCACCGCGGACATGGGCGAGACGGTCGGGCGACCCGGGCCGGAAGGCCGGGTGATCCGGCTGCCGGGCGGCACCGACCGCGGGCAGCCGCTGATGCTGACCGAGTTCGGTGGTGTCCGGTACACGCCCGCTCTGCCCGAGGAGCAGGCAGAGAAACGCACCTGGGGGTACTCGACCGCCTCCGACGCCGAGGACTTCGCGCGGCGGCTGACCGACCTGCTGTCCGCCGTCCACGGCTCCCCCGTGCTCGCCGGGTTCTGCTACACCCAGCTCACCGACACCATGCAGGAGGCCAACGGCCTGCTGGACGAGGACCGCCGGCCGAAGCTGCCCGTCGAGCGGCTGCGCCGGATCATCACCGGCCGGCCGGACGCGGCTGTCTGACGTCCAGCAGGACCGCCCGCGCTGGTCGTCGTCCGGATGCCCTTCACCCCGAGCCACGCGGCGGCGGTGCTGCCGTTCCTGCGCACACCCCTGCCGGCGTCGGCACTCGTCATCGGGAGCGTCACCCCGGACCTGCCCTTCTACCTGCCGATCGGCTTCCCGTGGGCGACGCACACCGCCGTCGCCGTCGTCACGACCGATCTGGCCCTGGGCCTCGTGGCCTGGGCGGTCTGGCACGGGCTCCTGGCACGACCGGCACTGGCCGCCGCGCCCGCGGCGCTGCGGGGTCGGATCCCCGGGCCGGCGCCCGGTCTCCGCGCCCGCCTCGCTCCCGCGACCCGCGTGGGCTGGACGCTGCTCGCCCTGGCGGTCGGCGCCGGCACCCACGTGCTCTGGGACGAGTTCACCCACCCGCGGCGCTGGGGACCCGAGCACCTCCCCGCCCTCCGGGAGACCTGGGCCGGGCTACCCGCCTACAGCTGGCTCCAGTACGGCACGAGCGTGCTGGGCTGCGTCGTCCTCCTGGTCTGGTTCGGCCGCTGGTGGCGCCGCACCGCGCACCGGCCCGACGTACGCCGCCCCGGTGTGCGATGGGCGTGGCTGCTGCTCGCCGCGGTCGCGACGACCGTCGGGATCGCGGCCGCGGTCGGCGAGCCGGACCTCGGCGCGGCCATCTTCGCCGCCTCCACCCGGGGCGGCGGAACGGCGCTGGTCGTGGCCGCGGCGCTGGCTGCCGCCTGGCACGTCCGCCACCGGGGGCGCTGACTCAGCCGCCGGGGCAGCGGTTGTCGCCGCCGCTGTGCTCCTGGCAGACGGGCGGCCCGGAGTCGGGCGCCGGCCCGCCGCCGGCACCGCGGTACTCCTGTGCGAGCAGCAGCCCGGCCGGGACCGCGGCCACGATCAGCGCCGCACCGAAGCAGGCGGCGGCCACCCGCCGGGTCCGCCAGGTGAGGGCCAGCCCGAGCAGCGGCAGTCCGAGCGCCAGGGCGACCGCGACGAGGTACAGCGTGGTGGTCTGGGCGCGCTCGGCCGCCGTCGGCTCCTCGCCGAAGAACGGGGCGGATCCGATCGCGCCGCCGAACACCAGCAGCGGCGGGACGAGCACCCAGGCCAGCCAGACCAGCACCAGCGGGGCGGGGGACGTCCTTCCCGGCCGGTCGCCCGCCAGCCGCGCCCAGCCCGCCTCGTCGCCCACGGCGGGATCCTGCCCCGGCCCGGCCCGCGCCGGGGAGCACGACACGCGCCCGCCGTGGCCCACGGACGGGCGAGGCTCCGGCGCCGGTGGATCCGGAGGGCGTCGCGGGCCCGCGCCTATGATCGCGACGGTTCGCCGACCGTCGTGCCGTTGCGAACCGGTCCCGGCTGAGGAGGCTCCCGTGCGGACGCCCGAGGAAGAGCTCGCCCGCGCTCTCGCGCGCTACGAGTGGGTCCTGGCCAACGTCGCCGACGGGATCTACGGCCTCGACGCCCACGGCCGGGTGGAGTTCGTGAACCCCTCGGCGGTCCGCATCACCGGCTACCCGCCCACCGAGCAGCGCGGCCACGACCAGCACGCCATCCTGCACCACCGTCGTCTCGACGGCTCCCCCTACTCGCGCGAGGACTGCCCCGTCTGGAAGGCCCTCCGCAGCGGGCACACCGTGGCCGCCGACGACGAGGTGTTCTGGCGCAAGGACGGCACCCCGGTGCCGGTCGAGCTGATCGCCGTCCCGACCGTCGAGGACGGTGAGGTGACCGGCGTCATCGTGTCCTTCCGCGACCTGACCGAGCGGCGGGAGGCGGCGCAGCAGGCCGCAGAGATCGACCGGCTGGCCCGGGAGGCCGCCGCGTCGCGCGCTCTCTCCGACCGGCTCCAGCAGGCGCTGCTCACCCCGCCGCCCGAGCCCGACCACCTGCACGTCGTCGTCCGCTACCTGCCGGCCGGCCACGAGGCGCAGGTCGGCGGGGACTGGTACGACGCCTTCCTGCAGCCCGACGGCGCGACGATGGTCGCGATCGGCGACGTCGTCGGCCACGGCAGCGCCGCCGCGGCCGCGATGGGGCAGCTGCGCGGCATCCTCCGCGCCCTGGCCTACGACAACGACGAGCCACCGGCGGCGACCCTCGGCCGCGTGGACCGGGCCGCGCGGGGGCTCGCCGTCTCGACGCTCGCGACCGCGATCCTGGCTCGCGTGGAGCGGCATCCCGACGTCCCGGTGACCGGGCAGCGCGTAATCCGGTGGAGCAACGCGGGCCACGTCCCCCCGCTGCTGCTGGCGCCGGACGGCACCTCACGGGTGCTCGCGACGAGCCCCGACCTGATGCTCGGCGTGGATCCGTCCGCCACGCGCCGGGACCACACCGTCGACCTCGACAACGGGCACACCCTGCTGCTGGTCACCGACGGCCTGGTCGAACGTCGGGGCTGCGACCTGGACCAGGGCATGGCCCGCCTCCAGGCCGCGCTGCGCGACCTGGGCGGGAAACCGCTCGACGAGGTGCTGGACACGGTTCTCGACCGGCTGGTGCCCCGGGCCGGCGAGGACGACGTCGCCGCCGTCGGCATCCGGGCCTATCCCGAGGACCGACCGCGCCCGGCGGAGGCCGGACCCAACCGACTGCCCCCCGGCGTCGAGTGACGCCGGCCCCCTCCCCCGACGGGAGGGGGCCGGCGGCGCACTCTGTCGATGACGATGGTCGTCTCGTTCAGGCCGACCTCGGCCGTGACCACCCGCTCCCCCTTGCCCACGGGGGCGAGGGTGCGGACCTTCCACTCCCCGGGAGCGGCGAAGAACCGGAACTCACCCTCGGGGCTAGTGACCACCTCGGCGGTGAACTCGCCCGTCCCGTCGAGGAGTCGGACGTAGGCGCCGGCCACCGGGGCGCCGTCGTGCCACACCTGGCCCTGGATGACCGTCTGCGTGCTCAGGTCGATGCCGGCCAGGCCGCCGCCCTGCTTCGGTGCTCCGCACATGTCAGCTCACTTCTCGATCGGGACGCCGACGAGCGAGCCGTACTCGACCCAGCTGCCGTCGTAGTTCTTGACGTCGTTCTTGCCGAGCAGCTCGCGCAGCACGAACCACGTGTGGCTCGAGCGCTCGCCGATCCGGCAGTAGGCGATGGTCGCCTTCGAGTCGTCGAAGCCCTGCTCCGCGTAGAGCTTCTCCAGCTCCTCGTCGGACTTGAACGTGCCGTCCTCGTTGGCCGCCTTGCTCCACGGGATGTTCTGCGCGGTCGGGACGTGCCCGCCCTTCTGCGCCTGCTCCTGCGGGAGGTGCGCCGGGGCGAGGATCTTGCCGGAGAACTCGTCGGGCGAGCGGACGTCGATGATGTTCTTCGAGCCGATGGAGGCCACGACCTCGTCGCGGAAGGCGCGGATCGAGAGATCGGGCTCCTGGGCCGTGTACTGGGTGGCCGGGCGCTCGACGGCGTCCTTGGACAGCGGACGCCCGTCCAGCTCCCACTTCTTGCGGCCGCCGTCGATGAGCTTGACGTCCTGGTGGCCGTAGAGCTTGAAGTACCAGTAGGCGTAGGCGGCGAACCAGTTGTTGTTGCCGCCGTAGAGGACCACGGTGTCGTCGTTGCCGATGCCGCGCGAGGACAGCAGCGCCTCGAAGGCGCTCTTGTCGACGAAGTCACGGCGCAGCGGGTCCTGCAGGTCCTTCTTCCAGTCCAGCTTGACGGCACCCTCGAGGTGGCCGCCGTCGTAGGCGCTGGTGTCCTCGTCGACCTCGACGAAGACGAGACCGGGGGTCCCGAGGTTCTCCTGGGCCCAGTCGGCGGTGACGAGCACGTCGGTGCGGCTCATTGGTGGTTCCTCCGTAGATCGGTGCGGATGGTCTGGTGCGGATGGTCAGGTGCGGGCCGGGACGGCCCGCACGGCGATCAGCTGGAGCTCGCAGCGGAGCGGTCCGTCCGGGTGACGCCGGCTCGCGACGGCGGCGGACCGATGCGCACGTACGTCGACGTGGCGGGACGGTGCAGTCATTGCAGGAAGGACCTTCGGACGGCGGACAGGGCGCGTCTGGACGGTCGGAACCGACCTCAGAAGGTCGGACAGAGGCAGCTGCCGACGCGGCACAGGTCAACTGTGCGGCGAGAGGTCAGCAGGGTGCCCACGGCGCGAGAGTAGCCGATCACGACCGGACCCCGGCATGGGCGTCTACCAGAGCGGTCAGTTCCTCCGGACGCGGCGCGCCGCTGCTGCGGCCGATCAGCTGCCCGTCCCGGTCGAGGTAGAACAGCGTCGGCGTCAGGCGGACGTCGAGCTCGCGCACCTCCTCGAGGTGGCTCTCCGCGTCGACCTGGACGACGGCAAGCCCCGGTCGGGTGGCCTGCAGCTGGTGCAGCCGCGCCTTCGTGGCCCGGCAGGGGCCGCAGAACGCGGTGGAGAACTGCACGACCGTCAGGTCCGCGTCACCCGGCCGCACACCGAGCCGGCCGAAGGCGGCGTTCCCGCTCACGCGCTCACCTCCCGCCCTCCGGACGCACCCGTCGCCGGCACCAACTCCACCGGGTCGGTGGGCTATTCCACCGCGCTCAGGACCGTGTCGTCGGCCTCGACCCGGACGTCGACGCCCTGGGCGGCCGGCCGGACGTCGACGAGCTGCAGGCCGAAGGGCAGCGCCGGCACGGTGTAGCGCAGGTCGAGCAGGCCCGCGGCCCGGTCGAGCAGGAAGTCGGGCACCTCGACACCCGCACCCGCCGCCTCGTCGACGTCGACCACGAGATCGTGGCCGTCGAGGGTCACCTGACCGGTCGCGGTGAGCCGGACCTCCTGCCCCAGCAGCTCGACGGTGCGCGTGATGCGCAGGCCGTCGCCCTCCCGGGACAGCTCGGTGTCGGCCCCCAGTTGCGCCGACAGCAGCGCGTAGGACAGCGTCGCGGTCCCGTCCACGCGCTCGACGGGCACCTCCCGCACCGATCCCGACAGCACGCCGGAGAGCGGCACCTCGACCCCACGCAGGACGACGTCGGCCCGGGTGCCCTCCGGCTGCCCCAGCTGAGCGGCCGTGAGGGCGATGGCCACCTCGTCGTACCGGCCGCCCACGGCCTGCGTCAGGAACGGGAAGCCGGCGATGTCCACCTCCGGCGTGCCCGCCAAGCCGCCCTGCTCGGCGAGCTGCTGCGCCACCTGGTTCTCCGCGTACCCGACGGAGACGCGGTCGGCCAGGACCAGCAGACCCAGCACGAGCAGCCCGACCACCAGCAGCGCCTTCACATCGTCCCCTGCGTCACGGCGTCCCGTGCCTCACAGCACCATCTGCAGGGCGAGGGCCACGGGCGCGCAGGCCGCGAAGGGCAGGACCGCCTGGACCACCGACAGGGCCCACGGGTCGACCTCGGGGGTGCGCCCGTCCTCGTCCGCCGCCGTGGCCTCGACGGCGACGTAGCTCGCCACCAGCGCGACCATCGCCGTCACCCCGGCGAGGGCCGCACCCAGGACGAGGGCGGGCACCGCACCGGCCGTCCCGCCCACGTGCCGCCCGAGGAAGGCGACCAGAGCACCGGCGGCGACCGACAGGACGAGGCCGATCAACCCCCGCGGCACCCCGGTGGCCAGGTAGGGGCGGGGCAGCACCAGGTCGACCAGATGCCCCACGAGCAGCGCGACCCCGACCGCCAGCAGGGCCACCAGCGCCCGGTCGTGCCCCTCGTGCGTCCGGCCGAGCAGCAACAGGGCGGCGAGGGCGGCCACCGCGCTGATCATCAGCACCGTGCCCGCGAGGGAGGCCACGAGGTCCTCGCGGGGCCGCCGGACCATCTGCTGCACCACGGACGCGAGGAAGCCGAGCCCGAGCACCACGAGGAGATCGCCCAGTTCGGGGCGGGCCGGCAGGACGAGCACCAGGTCCGCCGCCACCGCGGCAGCCGCGCCCACCGCCAGCGCACCGGCGAACCCCTGGATGCCTGTCACGACCACCCAGGTGAGGACGAGCCCCAGCTGGAGGACCAGGACGGCGCCCAGCCGTCCGCGATCGCCGAACAGCTCCGGCAGGCCGGCCACCAGCGCCACCGCGAGCACGGTGAGGGCCGCCGGCTGGAGGTGGTGCACCCGCGCGGGGAGCGCGGACCGCAGCACCGGGGAGTTCACCGGTCGATCGTGGCAGACCACGGTCGGATCCACCGTGATCCCGTTCGGACGGTCGGCCGACGAATTACCGCCGATGTGGCCTGACGCGCCTGCGCGTCGGCTATCCTGCGCTTTCACCTCGACAGCGCCGTCGGAGGTCCGGGGACGGCGGCCGTCGTCCCCCGGCACCGTGAGGAGACGACATGCGACTCGTGCTCATGACCGCCGCGCGTCAGGCGACGACCGAGGTGCTGCCGGCACTGGGGCTGCTGGGCCACCAGGTGCGCGTGGTCGCCCCCGAGCTCTCGAGCCTCCTCGACGGCGACTCCGGTGACGTCGTCCTCGTCGACGCCCGTCACGACCTCATCCAGGCCCGCACGCTCTGCGGCCTCCTCTCCTCCACCGGTGTGGCCGCAGCGCTCGTCGCCGTCCTGTCCGAGGGCGGGCTGGTGGCCCTGTCGGCCGACTGGGGCGTCGACGACGTCCTCCTCGACACCGCGGGCCCGGCCGAGGTCGACGCCCGGCTCAAGTGGGCGACCGCCCGCCGCCTGGCCGCCGCCACACCCGCCGACGGCGACGACGGCGGCGTGACGCAGGCCGGCGAGCTCGTCATCGACGAGCACAGCTACTCCGCCAAGCTCCGCGGCCGCCCGCTCGACCTCACGTACAAGGAGTTCGAGCTCCTCAAGTACCTCGCCCAGCACCCGGGCCGGGTCTTCTCCCGCGCCCAGCTGCTGCAGGAGATCTGGGGCTACGACTACTTCGGCGGCACCCGCACCGTCGACGTCCACGTGCGCCGTCTCCGGGCGAAGCTCGGCACCGAGCACGAGGCGCTGATCGGCACCGTCCGCAACGTCGGCTACAAGCTCGACCAGCAGGTCGCCGACGCGACGGCCAAGGCCGCCGCCTCCGAGAGCCGGGCCGACGCCGAGCTGGTCTGATGACCTCGTGAGCCGGCCCCTCGACGTCGACGACGTCCTCGCCCTGCTGCGCGCCGCAACGGCCGAGGACGGGGTGCGCCCCCTCTCCGAGGACGCCGAGCTCCGTCTGCAGCACCGCGCACCCGGCGGGCACGACCTCGTGGTCCGCTCCCCCGACGGGTCCCTGGCCGGCTACGCCCGGCTGGACGGCGGGGCGGCGGAACTGGTCGTGCACCCGCGGTTGCGGCGGCAGGGGTTCGGTGCCGCCCTGCTCGACCAGGTGCTGGAGCTCGCCGGCCCCACCGCCCTGGACATCTGGGCGCACGGCGACCTGCCCGGGTCCGCGGAGCTGCTGGCTACCCGGGGGTTCTCGCGCGCCCGGGTGCTGCTGCAGATGCGGCGCGACCTCGCCGGCATCGACCCCCACCCGCGACCGTCGCTGCCCGACGACGTCCGCGTCCAGCCCTTCCGGCCGGGCCGGGACGAGGACGCCTGGTTGCGCGTGAACGCCCGGGCCTTCGCCTGGCACCCCGAGCAGGGCCGGATGAGCCGCGCCGACCTGGAGCTGCGCGAGGCCGAGCCGTGGTTCGACCCCGCCGGGTTCCTGATGGCCTGGCGCGGCGACCCGGACGACGGTGGCACGCTGCTCGGCTCGCACTGGACGAAGGTCCACCCGCCCGGGGACGCGGGCGACGAGGCGGTGGGCGAGATCTACGTGCTGGGCGTCGACCCGGACGCCCAGGGCATGTCCCTCGGGCGGGCCCTCACCGACCTCGGCCTCGCGCACCTGCGCGCCCTCGGTCTGGCGGAGGTCCTGCTCTACGTCGAGGAGGACAACGCCGCGGCCGTCCGGCTCTACGAGAGCCGCGGTTTCCGCCGGTTCGCCGTGGACGTCGCCTGGCGGCGCGAGTCGCCCTCCAGTTGAGGAACGGCCCGACTACGGCGTGCAGCAGGCGTCGGCACCCTCAGGCGTCATGGCCGCGAGCGTTGCCAGGAGCTTCACGGGGCCGGCGAGGGCCTCGCAGCAGAGCGAGTAGACGTTGCTGCGGCCCTTGGGCGTGAGAGTGACGAGCCCGTGCTCCCGGAGGGGCGCCAGGTGGTGGCTCACGAGGGTCTGGCTCATGCCCGACGCGTCGGTCAGCTCCCGGACCGAGTGAGGCCCCTCGGCGAGCAGCAGGAGCAGGTGCAGGCGGTTGGGATCTCCCATGGCCTTGAGCTGCGGCGCGAGCAACTGCGCGCGCTCAGCAGCCGTGCCGATGCCCACCGGCTCCAGCCGGACGTCGAGACCCTGTCGCATGAGCGGAACTATGACACACCATCGTTGCTATCAACAGTGTCCGCTGTTACGTTGCCAGCCATTGATGGTCGTCGATGTGCGAGGTTGGTCGAGATGAGTTCGTCGCCACGGGTACAGCAATCAGAGCTTCCGGTCGTCGTGATCGGGGCGGGGCCGGTAGGGCTTGCAGCCGCGGCACACCTCGTCGAGCGTGGACTCGAACCGCTCGTCCTGGAGGCCGGTGACGACGTCGCCGCCTCGGTGCGGGCGTGGGGCCACGTCCGCCTGTTCTCTCCCTGGCAGTACGACGTCGACGCCGCAGCCGCGCGCCTCCTGGGGCGGACCGGCTGGAAGTCGCCCGAGCGGGACGTCCTCCCGTCCGGAGCGGAGCTGGTCGACGGCTATCTCGCTCCCCTCGCTGCAACTCCCGAGCTGGCCGGCCGGATCCGGACCGGCACGCGGGTCCTGGCCGTCACCCGTGAAGGCGTCGACAAGACCCGGACCGTGGGACGCGAGGGGCGGCCGTACGTGGTCCGGACCGTCCGGGACGGCCAGGTCGTCGACCTGCGAGCCGGCGCGGTGATCGACGCGTCGGGGACGTGGGGCCACGCCAATCCGCTGGGCGCCGCGGGACTGCCGGCAGTGGGCGAGGACCGTGTGCAGCCTTGGCTCGTGGGGCCGCTCCCCGATGTCCTGGGCGCCGACCGCAAGCGGTTCGCCGGACGACACACCCTGGTCGTCGGGATGGGTCACTCGGCAGCCAACACCCTTCTCGCGCTGGCCCAGCTGCGGCAGGAGGAGCCCGGGACGGAGATCACCTGGGCGATCCGTGGCCGCTCGCCCGCGCGCCTCTACGGCGGTGGCGACGCCGACGGTCTGCCGGCCCGTGGCCTGCTCGGCTCGACGCTGAAGGCCGCCGTGGCTTCGGGGGCCATCCGGCTCATCCGTGAGTTCACGCTCACCACACTCGAGCCCGCGGTCGACACCGCCGGTCCGGTGACCGTCAGAGGCATCGCTCGGGACGGCGAGTCCGTGGCGCTCGAGGCGGACGCCGTCGCGGCGGCCACCGGATTCCGGCCCGACCTCGAGATGCTCCGCGAGGTACGCCTGGCTCTCGATCCCGGCGTCGAGGCGCCCGTCGGGCTGGCGCCGCTGATCGACCCCAACCTCCACTCCTGCGGAACCGTCCCGCCGCACGGCGAGCAGCTCCTGGCCCACCCGGACGAGAACTTCTACATCGTCGGGATGAAGTCCTACGGCCGCGCCCCGACGTTCCTCCTGGCGACCGGGTACGAGCAGGTCCGCTCGATCGCAGCTGCCCTCGCCGGGGACGCGGCCGCAGCAGAGCGGGTCGAGCTGAACCTTCCCGAAACCGGCGTCTGCTCGACCGACCTCGGCGACCGAGAAGCCGCCGAAACGGCAGGGGCCGGCTGCGGGACCGGGCCCGTCGGGTTCCCGACCGGGTCGGAGCACGGCTACTCGGCCGAGGTGCCCGCGGCCTCGGGCTGCTGCGGCCCGGCGCCGCAGGCGAAGGCCGTCGCTGCACCGTCCTGCGGCGGTTGAGCCCGCCGCCGATGCAGCACACGGTCGCCGGGTCGGACGCCGACACCTCACGGCGTCCGCCCCGGCGCGTGCTGATGGCCCTGTCGATCACGCAGATCACCAGCTGGGGCGTTCTCTACTACGCCTTCCCGGTCGCTCTGGCCGACATCAGCGCCGACACCGGCTGGTCCCCCACCGCGGCGACGGCGGCCTTCTCGGGGGGACTGATCGTGTCCGCCCTGGCCGGGATCCCGGTCGGACGATGGCTGGACCACCACGGTCCCCGGCGGGTCATGACCGCCGGCTCCCTGCTGGCTGTTCCCGCCACGGCAGGCATCGCCCTGGCTCAGACCTACCCGCTCTTCGTGCTGGCCTGGCTCGTCGCCGGCGTCGCGATGGCCGCCGTCTTCTACCAGGCAGCCTTCGCCGCGTTGACCCGCTGGTACGGAGAGGCGCGGGTGAAGGCGCTCACCGCTCTGACCCTGGTGGCGGGGCTCTCGAGCACCATCTTCGCGCCCCTGACGCACGAGCTCCTCGAACGCGTCAGCTGGCGCGCGACGTACCTCCTGCTGGCGCTGCTCCTCGCCCTGGTGACGATCCCTCTGCACGCCTTCGCACTCACCCCGCCGTGGGTCGGCATCGGGGCCACCGGCGCGTGGGACATCGCCGGCCGCCGACGCCTGCCCGCCGAGGTGCGGTCGCCCGGGTTCCTCCTCCTCGCCGGCGCGCTCACCCTCACGGCCTTCGGCCTGTACGCCGCGAGCCTCGCCCTCATCCCGCTGCTGACCGGTCGCGGGTTCAGCTCCGGTCTGGCTGCCACCACCCTGGGACTGCTCGGGGCAGGACAGCTGCTCGGACGGATCGGGTACGGGCCTCTGGCGTCCCGGACGCGTCCCGCGGGCCGCACCGTCGCCATCGTGCTCGTCTCCGCCGTCACGATCGGCCTTCTCGCCGCTGTCCCGGGGCCGACAGCTCTCCTGGTGACGGCGGCGATCCTCGCCGGAGCCGCCCGCGGTGCGGGCACGCTCCTCCAGGCCACGGTGGTGGCCGACCGCTGGGGAGCCGAGCGATACGGCACCCTGTCCGGCTATTTCGCCGCGCCCATCACAGCTGCGGCAGCCATCGCGCCGTGGGCCGGCATCGCCCTGGCCGATGTGGCCGGGGGCTACCCCGCGATGTTCGGTGTCCTCGCGGCGCTCGTCGCCGGCGCCGCCGGCCTGGCCGCCTTCAGCGCACGAACGGAAGTGATCCGGTGATCGACGAGCCCCAGGTCCTCTTCGTCTGCGTGCGGAACGCCGGCAAGTCCCAGATGGCCGCCGGCCTCTTGAGAGAACTCGTGGGCGACGCCGCCGTCGTCGCGTCGGCGGGGACGGAGGCAGGTCCCGCACTCAACGACCTGTCGGTCCGGTCGCTGCAGGAGATCGGGGTCGACATCACCGGCAACCGGCCGCGAAGCCTCACCGACGACATGGTCGTGGGATCCGATGTCGTCGTCACGTTGGGGCGGGAAGCGCACGTGGCCCGAGCGAAGGCGTCCGTCTCGAGGCCGGGGGCACGGACGAGCCGTCGGAGCGCGGCATCGAGGGCATGGAGCGCATGCGCCTGATCCGCGACGACATCGCTCGTCGAGTTCGCGCGCTGGCCGGCGATCTCGGCCTTTCGGTCAACTCGGTCGAGAGCGAGGCGGAGCTGCCGAACGGTTGATCAGTCGGGGCCGATGGTCGGGTCCGGGGCCTCCTGCGGGATCAGGCTGTCGCGCTTGCGGTCGCTCACGGCACCCATCCCGCCGGCCGCGGCGGCGCCGTCGAGGGACCCCACGGAACCGGGGTCGCCCCCTTCGGCCGCGTTCCGGGCGAGCTGCTCGCGGGGCCCCTCGGTGCTGGCCTCGTCGGCAGGACGGTCGTCACGCTCGCTCATCGGTGCTCCTCCAGTCGGTTCTTGCACGTCTCGTCGAAAGCGGTGCGTCAGCGGCCCGGGACGTCCGTCGCGGCCAACCGAGGACGCCACTCCGACGGGCCGACGTCCGCCAGACGCGCAGCGCCCCCCTCGGGCACCGCGAGCCGATATCCCACGCCCCGGACCGCGACGATGGACGCCACTCCCTCCAGGTGCCGGCGCAGGTGCCGGATGTGGACGGCGACGGTGTTCGCGGCCACGGCCTCACCCCTCGGCCGCCAGATCGCCTCGTTCATCCGGTCCAGCGACAGGACGCCGTCGGCGTGGAGCATGAGCAGGCGGAGGATCTCGAACTCCCGCAGCGTCAGCGGCAGCAGCCGCCCACCAGCACGTACCTCGAACGCCGGCCCGTTCAGCTCGAGGGCCCCGACGGCCAGCACTGCCGCCTCGCGCTCGATTCGCTGCCTGTGGTCCCTCAGCAGGGGCTGGATCTCGTCCGGACGGTAGGGCCGGGACACGACATGACGGGCTCCTGCGGCGAGGACCGGACCGGCACTCTCCGCCTCACCGAAGGCCACCCCGACGGCGATGGTCTCGACACCGTCGTGGTGGCGCGTCAGAACCGCAGCGACGTCCATCGCCGAGACCCCGGGCAGGGTCGCGCTGAGGATCACCAGGACCGGATGCACACGGCCGGCGTGCCAGAGCGCTTCCGCGCCGTTCTCGCAGAGCGTGACGCTGACATCCGGCTCCGCGATCGAGGACGCGAACCCGCGTGCCGCCGGATCCTCGTCCGCCACCAGCACGCTGATCCCGCCGGACGGCAACCACGCAGAGGCCGCGGGCCTCTCCTTGGCTCGCCGGTCCCGTGCGGCGTCGAGAGCATCTCGGGCCGCCACCGGCTCAGCCGAAGCGACCGGAGATGTAGTCCTCGGTCCGCTTGTCGCCCGGGTTGGAGAAGATCTTGGTGGTCAGGTCGAACTCCACCAGCTGGCCCGTCCGATCGCCCGTGCCCTCCGCGGCCTGCGCGGTGAAGAAGGCTGTGCGGTCGGCTACGCGGGCCGCCTGCTGCATGTTGTGGGTCACGATGATGATCGTGTAGTCCTTGCGCAGGTCCTCCATGAGGTCCTCGATGCGCGCGGTCGCGATGGGGTCGAGCGCGGAGCACGGCTCGTCCATGAGGATGACCTCCGGACGCACCGCGATCGTGCGCGCGATGCAGAGGCGCTGCTGCTGCCCTCCTGACAGGCCGTATGCGGACTGCTTGAGCTTGTCCTTCACCTCGTCCCACAGCGCCGCCCCGCGCAGGGCCTCCTCGACGAGGTCGTCCATGGACTCGACCTTCATGCCGGTGACCCGGGGGCCGTAGGCGATGTTGTCGTAGATCGACTTCGGGAACGGGTTGGGCTTCTGGAACACCATGCCGATCCGGCGCCGGACCTCGATCGGGTCGACCTCGGCGGCGTACATGTCCTGCCCGTGGTACGCGATCCGTCCCGTGACGCGGGCGCCCGGGACGAGGTCGTTCATCCGGTTGAGGCTCCGGAGCACCGTTGACTTGCCACAGCCGGACGGCCCGATCATGGCCGTGATCTCGTTGCGTCCGTAGACCAGGGACACGTCGTTCACGGCGCGGAAGTCGCCGTAGTAGATGTCGACGTTCTCGCACTCGATGACCGGCGTCGGGTTCTCGGGCAGGAAGCGCCCCGAATCGTTCTGGGCCCCCACGCGCGGACGAGGCGGCTCGCTCGTACGAGCGTCGTCCGACGGGACGACGGTGGCGGTCGCCGCCGGGTCAGCGGCGGTCGGGGTCTGCGTGCTGGTCATGAGTCGTCCAGTCCGTAGGAGCGGTGGGTGAGCTGAGTGCGACGTCGCTGGTTCACCAGCGCCTCTGGAAGCGGTTGCGGATGACGATGGCGAGCGCGTTCATCAGGAGCAGCATGCCGAGCAGCACGATGATCGCTGCGGCCGCGACCTCCTGGAACTCGACCTGAGGCTGACCGGCCCAGTTGAAGATCTGGATCGGCAGCGTCGTGAACCCGGAGAAGAGCCCGTCGGGGTCGTACCGGATGAAGACCAGCCCGCCGAGCAGCAGCAGAGGCGCCGCTTCGCCGAGCGCACGCGACAACGCGAGGATGGTGCCGGTCGCGATCCCCGGGACCGCCGAGGGCAAGGTCTGCCGCCAGACGGTCTGCAGCTGTGTCGCCCCGAGCGCGAGCGAGCCCTGACGGATCTCCGCCGGCACCGAGCGCAGCGCCTCGCGGGTCGTGATGATGATGACCGGGAGGATCAGCAGCGCGAGCGCGATCGCCCCGGCCAGGACCACGCCGCGGCGGAGGCCGATCGTCAGAGCGAGCCCGGCCGTCAGCATCCCGTAGACGATCGCCGGCACGGCCGCGAGGTTCTGCAGGTTCACCTCGATCAGGCGGTTGTACCAGCGGACCGGGTTGGCGAACTCCTCCAGGTAGATCGCCGCCGCGATGCCCAGAGGAATCGCCATGATGGCCGTGGCGCCGATGACCCACAGCGACCCGATGATCGCAGCTCTGGCGCCGGCCGTCTCGGGACTGACCTGGGAGGAGTAGTTGGTGAACAGGCCCCCGTCGAGCCGCGGGAGTGCGTCCATGAACGAGGTCACCAGAAGGATGACCAGAGTCAGGATCGCGAAGGTGACGGCCACCCACAGGGCGACCAGGAACACCATCGATGCCGGGCTCTTCTCGCTGTTCCCCTGAGCCTTCAGAGGCCGGGTGGCGAGCTGACCGATCGTGGCCATCAGTAGGCCTCCCGGAACTTGCGGACCAGCCGGATGCTGATCATGTTGATCACGAAGGTGAGGACGAAGAGGAGCAGCCCCACCGCGAAGAGGGTGTTGTAGCTGAGCGTTCCCGGCGTGCTCTCGCCGGTGGCCGTCTGGGCGATGAACCCCGTCATGGTCTGTCCGACCTCCGTCGGGCCACCGACCATCCGGGCCTGCGTACCGGCGGCGAGCGCGACGATCATCGTCTCGCCGACAGCCCGGGAGAGCGCCAGCACGATCGACGCGGCGATGCCGGAGACTGCCGCCGGGAAGACCACGCGGAGGGTGGTGCGCATCTTGTTGGCACCGAGGGCCATCGAGCCCTGACGGAGGGAGTCCGGCACGGCCGACATGGCGTCCTCGGACAGCGAGGCGACCGTGGGGATGATCATGATGCCGAGCACCAGACCGGCGGACAGCACGCTGAACGTGCCGATGTCGAGGCCAAGCAGGTCGTTCAGGATGACCGGCGCGACGAAGGTCAGCGCGAAGAATCCGTAGACGACGGACGGGATGCCGGCCAGGACCTCCAGGACCGGCTTGAGAACCTTGCGCACCCGCGGTCGGGCGTACTCCGAGAGGTAGATCGCCGCCCCGAGCCCGAAGGGGATGGCGATCAGCAGGGCGATGAGCGTCGTCCACGCGGTCCCCGTGATGAGCGGAAGGACGCCGTAGGACTCCTGGCCGCTGAACCGGGGCGTCCACCGCGTCCCGAACAGGAACTCGGTGAGGCTGACCTCGCGGAAGAACGAGATCGCCGGGAACAGCAGGGACAGGACGATGCCCACCGTCACCAGGACGGAGAGCAGGGCCGCCGTGATCAGGACGATCATGACGACCCGCTCGCCGTGGCGAGGTGACTGTCGGCGGAGGGACGTCGGGTCGAACCCGCCGCCCCGCTTGCTCCGGGGGGTCCCCGCCGCGGGGGACCCCCCGTCTGCCGTGATGGTCACGACGCTCCTCTGTTGTTCATCGGTCCGCTGCGCGGGCCAGCCGCTCAGGTCAGCCGATGGACGAGGCAGCGGACTCCAGCTCACCGCGCTGCTCGTCGTTCAGCGGGATGTACTGGGCCGCCTCGGCGATCCGGTCGTCGTTGGTCGCGTAGAAGTCCACGAATGCCTTGACCTCGGGCTTCTCCGACGCTGCGGTGTTGGAGACGTAGATGAACAGGGGGCGGGCCAGGGGGGTGTAGGTCCCGTCCTGGGCGGTCTCGGCGCTGGGCGCGACACAACCCTCGCCGCTGTCGATCTCGACCGCCTTGAGGGCCTCGGCGTTCTCCTCGAAGTAGGTGTAGCCGAAGTAGCCGAGAGCGTTGGCCGAGCCACTGACGCCCTGGACGATCACGTTGTCGTCCTCGGAGGCGTTGTAGTCGGTGCGGCTCACGCCCTCCTCACCGTTGATCTCGTCGGTGAAGTAGTCGAACGTGCCCGAGTCGGTACCCGGCCCGTAGAGCTCGATCTCCTCGGCGGGGAACTCCGGGTTGACCTGGTTCCACGTCGACACGGTCCCCTCGGCGTCCGGCCCCCACAGGGTGGCCAGCTCCGCCGTGGTGAGGCAGTCGATGAAGTCGTTGTCGGCGGAGACGACGACGGTGAGCGCGTCGGTGGCGACCTGCAGCTCGGTGAACTCGATGCCGTTCTCCTCGCAGAGCGCTGCTTCCTCGTCCTTGATCGGGCGGGAGGCGTTGGAGATGTCGGTCTCGCCCTGGCAGAAGACCTCGAAGCCGCCACCGGTGCCGGAGGTGCCGACCGAGACGTTGACCTGGGGCTCCTCCTCGGCGAAGAACTCGCCGGCCGCGGCAGTCAGGGGCTGGACGGTCGAAGAGCCGTCGACGAGTACCTCGCCGGACAGGGCGGAGTCGCCGCCACCCGACTCTTCCTCGTTCCCGCCACCGCAGGCGGTGAGGCCGAGGGCGATGAACAGCGTCGCGGGGACAGCAGCGCGGCGCAGCGTACGTCGATTCACTGAGGTCGTGCCTCTCTGGTGGGGCTTGGGTTCAGCCACGGTCCTTGACGCTGGGGACGCTAGGTACCGGTTCTGAATGAACAGAGGGACGAAGGTGAACGGGAGGCGAACGACGACCGGCTAGATCTCGGTGTCGGCATGACCTGGATCACCGCCGAGCAGCGCCCCTGCGGCTCAGCAGCTGACGGGGGCGGGCGCCGTCTCCGCCGCAGGAGGTGCCGGAACCTCGGCCGCGGGGACCTCGACGGGAGCGCCGATCGTCACCGGGACGACCGTCTCGTAGCCGGGACCGATGACCAGCTGGACGGTGTCACCGATGGAGTCGTTGGGCTCGAGCACCGCTCCCGGCACCGACGCCGCGACGGTGCGGGCCTGCTCGGTGACGCCCGGGCCGTGGCGCACGACGGTCTGGTTGACCGTCCCCGGCTCGTTCCCGACCGCCCCCACGGTGAAGCCCTGAGCACGCATCAGGTCCCCGACGGTCGCGCCCAGCCCCGTCGTCCCCGTGCCGTTGAGCACGTCGACCGTCACCGACGCCGGGGGCACGGTGAGTGCGTCGGTCGCCGGGGCGGCCTCCACCGGCGGGGCGTCGCTCGCGGGCGGCTCCTCGGCCGGAGCCGCGGACTCCACCGGCCCGATGATGAACTGCTCGGGCACCTGGGTGCCCTCGATGACGGCGTCGAACAACGCGCGCGTGCCCGTTCCGTCGAGCAGCACGTACGCCTGATCGGTCCCGGCCGGGACGTAGCCCACCTGGGCCACCGGGAGGGCGGCCCTCTGCACGGCGTCCCCGGACAGGTCGCCGAGGCTGCCGGCCAGGACCCGCAGGTCGCCCAGCGTCGTCTGCTCGTCGACGGTGAGGGCCTCGGCGGCGCGGTTGAGGAAGCGGTTCAGGGTGAGCGGGTCGGCCAGGGTGCTGGTGGACATCGCGGCCCGCAGCGTGGCCGTCAGCAGTCGCTGCGCCCGCTCCGCGACGGCGGTCCCGGTGACGTCGGCACCGCTGTCACCCGGCTGCAGGAACCCGGCCGCGGCCTCCCCGGAGATCTCCGAGGATCCGGCCGACAGCGGTGTCGCGGCAGCGGCGGTGGCCGGCGACGGGATGACGCAGACGGGGACGCCACCGAGGGCGTCGACCATCCCGGGCAGGTCGGCGAGGTCGAGGCCCAGGTAGTGGTCGACGCGCAGCCCGGAGAGCTGCTGGACGGTGCGCACCAGGCAGCTCGGACCGCCCTCGAGCAGCGACGTCGCGAAGGCCTCGGTGGCGGGCTGGCGCAGCGACCCGTCGGGGGTGCGACAGGCGGGTGTGTCCACCAGCGCGGTCGGCGGGAAGCTCACGAGGACCGCACGGTCGCCGTCGGCCGACACCGAGGCCAGCAGGGTGGCCACCGACGCCGTGCCGGTCTGGCCCGGCACACCGCTCCCCACCACCAGGTACGTCTCGTCGCCTGCCTGCAGCACCGGCGCCAGGATCTCCGGCCCGTCGACGGCCAGCGCCTCGACGCGGTCGATCTTCTGGTCGACGTAGAAGTACAGGCCCAGGTGGTACAGCAGCACCACGCCCACCACGGCGCCCAGGGCCATGAGCGCCCGGCCGAGCCGACGGCGGCCGGGACCGGCCGGAGGCCGGGGCGTGGGACGGCGCGCGCGGGGGCGGTCACGATCGGCCGGGCCGGGGGGAGGCACGCGACCGGGCAGGGGCGGCACGGGGCCGCTCCGCCGGGAGGGGCGCGAGTCCGGCTCCCACGAGGTGGGAGGACGGTTCCCGGCGGGCACCGGGGGGAGGCCGGGCCGCGGTTCCGGGCGGCTGGCTCCCGGCACCGGCGGCAGTCCACCCCGGCCCGCGGGGGCCGCCGACGCACCGGGCACGGGCGGCATCCCGGCACGGACGACGGGCGGCGGCGCGGCGGGGGCCCGGAGCACGGGCTCCTCGCGGCGGGCGGCGCGGCGACGGGTGACGCCGCCGCCCTGCCGGGCGAGCAGCTGCTCGACGGTGACCGGCTGACTGCCGCGCCCGCTCTCGCCGTCGCGTCGGGTGCGCCCGGGGACGCCGGAACCACGTCCGTCCCGCGTCGGCTCGTCCCCCACCGCTGTCGACACCTTCTCGCTCGTCCCTGCCCCGTGATACGGCCTCCGCACGACGATACGGGGGCGGAGCCGCCGACCGGGCCGGACGCGCGGGCATCGGGGCACCCCTGCGGAGCGAGGCTGCGCCCGACCGAATAGTGCGCGACCGTCCTGCTGCGTAGCGTGGGGTCGGTGAGACTGCCCTCGGTACCGGGCCCGACCGACCTCCTGAACGCCGTGGGTGGTGTGCGCGACGGGTTCACCGACGCGCTCGACCTCGTGCCGCGGGTGGGCGCGGCCGTCGGCCGCATGGAGGAACTGCTGGGCCGCGTGTCGAGCATGCTGGACCGCGTCGACGGGATCGTCGACCGCGCGGACGAGGCGATCGCCCGCGTCGGCGAGACCCGCGCCAAGGCCGACGAGGCCATCGCCGGCGTCGCCGAGACCCGCGCCAAGGCCGACGAGGCCATCGAGGGGGTCGGCAGCACCCGCGCCAAGGCCGACGAGGCCATCGCCGGCGTCGCCGAGACCCGCGCCAAGGCCGACGAGGCCATCGAGGGGGTCGGCAGCACCCGCGCCAAGGCCGACGAGGCCATCGCCGGCGTCGCCGAGACCCGCGCCAAGGCCGACGAGGCCATCGAGGGGGTCGGCAGCACCCGCGCCAAGGCCGACGAGGCCATCGCCGGCGTCGCCGAGACCCGCGCCAAGGCCGACGAGGCCATCGCCGGCGTCGCCGAGACCCGCGCCAAGGCCGACGCGGCGATCGAGGGGGTCGACGGGACCGCATCGCGCGCCGATTCACTCGTGGGGCGGGCCGAGGGCATGGTCGGCCGGGTGGAGCCGATGCTGGCCGACTACGAGCCGGCCCTCACCGCCCTGGCCCCGTCGGTCCGGCGGCTCGCCGCGTCCTTCGACCCGTCCGAGGTCGACGCGCTCATCACGCTGATCGATCGGCTGCCGCAGCTGGTGATCCACCTGGACGAGGACATCCTGCCGGTCCTGGAGACGCTGGCGTCCGTCGGCACCGACGTGCACGACCTGGTCGACACCGTCCAGGACATGCGCCAGATCGTGAAGGGCTTCCCGGGCTCGAAGCTGTTCCGCCGCCGCGGGGCGGAGGAGATCGCCGGCGACGAGGCCCGGGAAGCCGCAGCCGACTAGACCTGAGGCTCCTCGGCACCCGGCCCGGGCCCGGTCTCCGTCGGGTAGCCGAGCGCGCGGACGACGTCCCCGATCCGCTCGTAGGTCTCCCCGTCCGGCAGCTTCGCCAGCTCGTCCGCGACGGCGTCGGGAGCGCGGTGGTCGCGCGCCGCCTCCACCAGCTCCGGCCCGGTGGCCGGGAAGTCCGCCCGCACCAGCCAACGGGCCAGCTCGGCGCGGGCGACGACGGCGTCCTCGGTCATGCCGACCGGCACCCCACCGACCAGCGTCCCGGCCGGGTCCGCGGTGAGGTCCGGGTCGCCCTCGGCGATCGGCTCGGTCTCGCGCCACTCGTGGGAGCGGGTGGCGTGCTCCGCCTTGAGCATCCCCTGGATCTCGTGCTCCAGTTCCTCGTCGACCCGGGCGCTGTGCTTGGTGCTGCGCGCGGACACTCCGGCGAACTGGTCTCCGGCCTCGGTCACGGTGTCTCCTCAGATCTTGGGCCCGGTCGACGCCGGGCCGGGTGGTTCAGTCCTCGTGCAGGGCGCCGGGCTTGTGCACCGCGGTCTTGCCGGTCTTGTCGCTCTTCACCTCGTACTGCGGCTCGTCCTTGCTGGCCTTGACCGTCCGCCCGGAGGCCTCGGTCTCCTCGGTGATCTCCCGTTCGACGGTGCCCTCGACCTCGTTCCCGTGGCTGTTCCAGGTGACGTGGTCACCCGTGGACGGGTCGTCTGCCATGACCGCTCCCTCTCGCGTCCGGACCGTGGCCCCTGCCTGCCCCCTGCCGTCGCCGCACACACATCGCGGACGCGGCCGCACGATCACCCGTTCGGGAACCGACCTCACCCCAAGGGGCCATGGCAGGGCCGCTTTCGTCACGTAGCGTCTACCTCGACGGACACCCGATGGGCGTCCACGCTGGTCCAGCGGATGTTCTCGCTACCCAGCGTGACCTTCGGGTCCGTCCTCGATCGCCGGCCCGGTCGACTCCATTCCCCCGGAGTCGGCCGGGTCGGCCCGTTTAGGCTGAGCCCCCGTGACGACCCCCCTCGCCTCCGACGGACTCCGCCCCGTCGATGTCCTCACGGTGGTGGGGGTGTCGGACGTGACGCCGTCGGTGCGCCGGGTGGTGCTCTCCGGGACGCCGGACGCGGTGGCCGCGGCCGGGCCGACGGTCAATCTCCTCGTGCCGCGGGTGGGCGACGCAGACCCCCACTGGCCGCGCATCCAGCGGGACGGCCGGATCGTCTGGCCGCAGGGCAGCCACGGCGTCGCGCTGCGCAGCTACACCGCCCGCCGCCAGGACGCCGCCGCCGGGATCGTGGAGATCGACTTCGTCCTGCACGGCGACGGCCCGGCGGCCGCCTGGGCGGCGGCCGCGCACCCCGGCGCCCTCCTCGGCGTGGCGGGGGCCGCCTCGCTGGCCGAGCGCCCCGCGCGCTGGCTGCTGCTGGCCGGCGACGAGACGTCGCTGCCGGCGATCAGCCGGCTGCTCGCCGCGGCACCGCCGGAGACGACCGGCGTCGCGTTCCTCGAGGTGGCCGGGCCGGAAGAGGAGCAGCCGCTCGCCCGGCCGGCCGGGATCGCCGTCAGCTGGCTGCACCGGGGCCCCACCCCACCGGGCGAGAGCTCACTGCTCGTGGACGCCGTCGCGGCGCTGGACCGGCCCGACGAGGAGGACGTCTTCGCCTGGGTGGGAGCCGAGTCCGCCGCCGTCCGCGCGATCCGGGCGGACCTGCGCGGCCGCTGGGGCCTGGGGCGGGCACAGCACCACGCGATCGGCTACTGGCGCCGGGGCCGGGCCATGTCGCCCGCCGGGTGACAGCGTCGGGAGCATCGCAGCGAGCGCCAGCGAGCGAGGAGCGGACCGACACGCGGAACCCGGCCGACGGACACCGCGGGATGACGCCGCCGGCGGACGGTTCCCCAGGGAGTTCACAGGTAGCGTCCAGAACCACCGCAGCCGGCGCCCGCACGATCAGCACATGACGACGGCACCCGCACGCGCGACCGGAGGAACCGTGGCCGGCAGTCCGCAGACCCGCACACCCGAGGCGCGGCTGCTCGTCGTCGACGACGAGCCGAACATCCGGGAGCTGCTCTCGGCCAGCCTGCGCTACGCCGGCTTCGAGGTCGTGACCGCCGCCGACGGCCAGCAGGCGCTCGCGCTCGCGGAGTCCTTCCGCCCCGACCTCCTCGTCCTCGACGTGATGATGCCCGGCCTCGACGGCTTCGGGGTCGTCCGCCGGCTCCGCCAGTCCGGCCGGCACACGCCGGTCCTGTTCCTCACCGCGCGCGACGCCGCGGAGGACAAGGTCTCCGGGCTGACCCTCGGCGGCGACGACTACGTGACCAAGCCGTTCAGCCTCGACGAGGTGATCGCCCGCATCCGCGCCGTCCTCCGGCGCACCGCGGGCGCCCAGCAGGCGGCCGAGGCCCCGCGGCTGACCTTCGCCGACATCGAGCTCGACGAGGAGAGCCACGAGGTCGTCAAGGCGGGCACGCTGATCAGCCTGTCCCCCACGGAGTTCAAGCTGCTGCGCTACCTCATGGCGAACGCCGGACGGGTGCTGTCGAAGGCGCAGATCCTCGACCACGTGTGGAACTACGACTTCAACGGCGAGGCGAACGTGGTGGAGTCCTACATCTCCTACCTGCGCCGCAAGATCGACACCACCGAGCCCCGGCTGCTGCACACCATCCGGGGGGTCGGCTACACCCTGCGGTTGCCGCGGGGCGCATGAGCGGACAGGTGCGTGAGCATCGCAGCGAGGCGGCCGCCGACAGGGAGGGAGCATCGCAGCGAGGAACGAGCGAGGAGCGGACCGACCGCAAAGGCGGCCTGGACGTCCGAGCGAGGAGCGGAGCGCACCGCGGAAGCGAACCGGTGACGGCGTGACCGCTCCCCCTGCGACGACGGTGAGCGGGCCCCGCGTCCCGCTCCGCGTCACCCTGGTCGCGCTCATGGTGGTGCTCCTCAGCCTCGCCCTGCTCGCGACCGGCTTCGCCACGACGTCGCTGCTCGAGGGGTACCTGACCGACCAGCAGGACGAGGAGCTGAAGGCCAACGCGCAGAGCGTCTCCAGCGACCCGCGCCGGGCCGCCGACTTCTGCAGCCAGGGAACCCGGTACCCCTCCACCGACTTCGTGGGGTGCCTGGTCCCCGACGAGGGCCGGGTCCTCGTGTTCGCCGGTCCCCTCGACGACCAGAACCGGTTCCCCCGCTTCGACCGGGCACTGGAGGCCGTCGAGGACGACGAGGCGGCGGTCGAGACGGTCCCCGAGCCGTTCACCGTCCGCTCGCAGGACCGCAGCACCTCGTGGCGGATGGTGGCCGTGAGTCTCCCCGGCGGGAACGCCGCACTCTTCGGCAGCGACCTCGAGGTCGACGAGAAGGCGATCCGGCGGCTCGTCCGCATCGAGCTGACCGTCGGGCTGGCGGTGCTGGTGGTGCTCGGCGCCGTCGGTTACGTACTGGTCCGCAACAGCCTGCGGCCCCTGACCGCGGTCGAGCGGACGGCGCAGGCCATCGCGGCCGGCGACCTGTCCCAGCGCGTGCCCGCGGGGGACCAGCGCACGGAGGTCGGCCGGCTGTCCGGCGCGCTCAACGTGATGCTCGCGCGGATCGAGCGCGCCTTCCGTGCACAGCAGGTCTCCGAGGAGGAGGCCCGGGGCTCCGAGCACCGGATGCGCCGGTTCGTCGCCGACGCCAGCCACGAGCTGCGCACCCCGCTCACCTCGATCCGCGGTTTCGCCGAGCTCTACCGCCAGGGGGCCGTGCGCACCGACGACGACGTCGCCCGCCTGATGCAGCGCATCGAGGCCGAGGGCGCCCGGATGGGCCTGCTCGTCGAGGACCTCCTGCTGCTCGCCCGCCTGGACCAGCAGCGGCCGCTCACCTTCGCACCCGTCGACCTGGCGGAGATCTCCGGCGACGCCGTCCACGACGCGAAGGCCGTGCAGCCCGACCGGCCGATCGCCCTGCACCTGGACGAGTCGCTGAGCGACGTCCCGGTCGTCATCGGAGACGAGGGCCGGTTGCGCCAGGTCGTCGGCAACCTGGTGACCAATGCGCTGACCCACACCCCCGTGGACGCCCGGGTGACGGTGACCGTCGCCGAGGCGCCCGACGACGACGACGTGCTCGTGCTGCAGGTCGCCGACGAGGGACCCGGCATGGACCCCGCGGACGCCGGCCGCGCGTTCGAGCGCTTCTACCGCGCCGACGCCTCGCGCACCCGGGGTGAGGACAGCAGCACCACGGCCGGCGGCACCGGACTCGGCCTGGCCATCGTCAGCTCGCTCGTCGCGGCGCACGGCGGCTCGGTCGACCTCACCACCGCACCCGGCGAGGGCGCCAGGTTCACCGTCCGGCTGCCCCGCTCGGGGCCGGCGGACCACGGCTCGGGCCCCGCGGGCACGGCCCCCGGCGGGGGTGCCGGGGACCTGGACTAGCCGCCCTGTCACGATCCGGACGTGACGACGGACCAGACGGGCACCATCCCCGACGCCGAGCCCCTCGCCGCGGCGGCCGACCTCGGGGCGGCGCTGCGCGAGCTCATCGAGATCTCGGTGACCACCACCGTGGCCCCGGCGGAGGTGCGCGCCGCGGCGGCACTGGTCCGCGAGGCCACCGAGCGGCTCTCCGTCGCGCGCCGGCCGGCGTCCCGGCTGCCGGCGCTGGACGACGTCAGCACCGGCCGGCGGGTGTTCAACCCGGTCACCGGGCTCGGCAACGCGCTGGCGCCGCCGCTCGCGGTACGCCGGGAGGAGGACGGCGTCGTCGCGGAGGTGACCCTCGGGGTGGCCTACGAGGGCCCGCCGAGCTTCGTGCACGGCGGCATGAGCGCGCTGTTCATGGACCAGCTGCTGGGGTCCGCCGCCGCGGCGGCGGGGCTGTGGGGCATGACCGCGCACCTGGAGCTGGACTACCGGGGGCCGCTCCCGCTGGAGACCCGCCTGGTGCTGCGCGCTCGGGTCGCCGAGCAGTCGGGCCGGAAGTCGCTGATCACCGGCACGATCGCCCTGGCGGACGACCCCGACCGCGTCCTGGTCGAGGCGCGTGGCGTCTTCGTCATGCCGCGTCCCGAGAAGGTGGCTGCCTACTTCGGTGCCATCACCGACGCCTCGGGCCGGCACACCCCGCCGCGTCGGCCCGGCGACGCCACGGCCATCGACGACGGGCACTGAGCCGGTCCGGTCGCCGGCCGCCGGGGTCCTGGCGGCGGGCGCCGGAGCGCGATGACGGACACTGGAGGGAATCCGCATCATCCCGATGCGGTTACCCGTCCTGATGTCGAGCCTCCGGAGCCTGCCCCGTGCCCACGCCTGACTACCGGCTGAGCCAGCTGGAGACGCTGGAGGCCGAGTCCATCCACGTGCTCCGCGAGGTCGTCGCGGAACTCGAGCGGCCGGTGCTGCTGTTCTCCGGCGGCAAGGACTCCATCGTGATGCTGGAGCTGGCCCGCAAGGCGTTCGCGCCGGCCCGCATCCCCTTCCCCGTCATGCACGTCGACACCGGCCTGAACTTCCCCGAGGTCCTGGAGTTCCGCGACAAGCGGGTGGCCGAGCTCGGCGTCCAGCTGATAGTCGCGTCGGTGCCGGACGCGATCGCCGCCGGGACGGTCAAGGAGGAGCCCAACGGCTCGCGCAACCGCATCCAGACCCCGGTGCTGCTCGACGCGGTCGAGGAGCACGGCTTCACCGCGCTGTTCGGTGGCGCCCGCCGGGACGAGGACAAGGCGCGGGCGAAGGAGCGGATGTTCTCCTTCCGCGACGAGTTCGGCCAGTGGGACCCCAAGAACCAGCGCCCCGAGATCTGGGACCTGTACAACGGCCGGATCCACCTGGGCGAGTCCATCCGGGTCTTCCCGCTGTCGAACTGGACCGAGCTCGACATCTGGCAGTACATCCTCCGCGAGGAGATCGCGATCCCGGCGCTCTACCTCGCCCAGCAGCGGGACGTCGTCGAGCGCCAGGGGATGCTCTACGCGGTCAACGAGTTCATCCGCCCGCGCGACGGCGAGCAGGTCCGCCGCGAGACCGTCCGCTACCGCACCGTCGGCGACGCGAACCTCACCGCCGCGGTGCTGTCGGAGGCGACGACGGTCGAGGAGGTCATCGCCGAGATCGCGGTGACCCGCATGACCGAGCGCGGTGCCACCCGCGGCGACGACAAGGTCAGCGACGCCGCCATGGAGGACCGGAAGAAGGAGGGCTACTTCTGATGGCCGTCCGCAGCACCCCGGCGCCGCCACAGGGCGACCAGCACCCGCACGACGACGGCGAGCAGCACCAGCCCCGTCGTCCAGCCGGCCGCCTCCGGTGCGCGGCCGGCGTCGGCACCCAGCACGTCGCAGACCCACTCCGCGGCCGCGAAACCGACCACGTAGCCCAGGACGACGACCAGCAGCGCGGGCACCGCTGCGGCGAACACGAACACGGGGTGCCTCCTCGGGGCGTCCGCTCCAGCGTCCGCGCCGCCGCCGTCCTCTGCCAGGAGAACCTCCGATGACCTCCCTCGAGAAGCCCGTGGACCTGCACTCCCCGGCCGCCGAGCAGGCGCACGACCTCGCCCTGGCCCGCAAGGACATCCTGCGGATCGCCACCGCCGGCTCCGTGGACGACGGCAAGAGCACGCTCATCGGCCGGCTGCTGTACGACAGCAAGGCGATCTTCGAGGACCAGTACGAGGCGGTCGAGCGCGCCAGCAAGGGCGACTACGTCGACCTCGCGCTGCTCACCGACGGCCTGCGCGCCGAGCGCGAGCAGGGCATCACCATCGACGTCGCCTACCGCTACTTCAGCACCCCGCGGCGCACGTTCATCCTGGCCGACACCCCCGGGCACGTGCAGTACACGCGCAACATGGTCACCGGCGCCTCGACCGCCGATCTGGCGATCGTCCTGGTCGACGCCCGCAAGGGCATGCTCGAGCAGAGCCGCCGGCACGCGTTCCTCGCCTCGCTGCTCCGGGTCCCGCACCTGGTGGTCGCGGTGAACAAGATGGACCTCGTCGACTGGTCGGAGGAGCGCTTCGAGGCGATCCGGGACGAGTTCAGCGCGTTCGCCAGCAAGCTGAACGTGCCCGACCTGACCGTCGTCCCGATCTCGGCGCTGAACGGCGACAACGTCGTCAGCCACTCGGCGAACACCCCCTGGTACGAGGGGACGACCCTGCTGCACCACCTCGAGCACGTGCACGTCGCCAGCGACCGCAACCTGGTCGACGCCCGGTTCCCCGTGCAGTACGTGATCCGGCCGCAGTCCGACGCCCACCACGACTACCGGGGATATGCCGGGACGATGGCCAGCGGGGTGCTGCGCCCCGGCGACGAGGTGCAGGTGCTGCCCAGCGGCCTGACCACCCGGATCGCCGCCATCGACGGCCCCCGCGGGCCGGTGACGGAGGCCTTCCCGCCCATGGCGGTCACCATCCGGCTCGAGGACGACGTCGACGTGTCCCGGGGTGACCTCGTCTGCCGCCCGGCCAATGCCCCGACGGCGACGCAGGACGTCGACGCGCTGATCTGCTGGATGGCCGACGAGCCGCTCCGGCCCCGCCAGCGGATCGCGATCAAGCACACCACCCGGACCGTGCGCGCCATGGTCAAGGAGCTGGCCTACCGCCTGGACGTGAACACGCTGCACCGCGACCCCGAGGCCGGCGAGCTGGGGCTCAACGACATCGGCCGGGTGCGGCTGCGCGCGACCCAGCCGCTGTTCGTCGACGACTACACGCGCAACCGGGCGACCGGCCGCTTCATCCTGATCGACGAGGCCACCAACGCCACCGTCGGCGCCGGGATGCTCACCCCCGCCGGCTGAAGGACCCCCTCCTCCCCCGGAAGCGGGCCCGGAGAACGCAAGGGGATCAGCGGAGCGTCACCGGGAGGTGCTCGAACCCGCGCAGCGTCCGCAGGTCGCGGCGGACCGGCCGGCCGGTCACGCGCAGGTGCGGGAACCGCTCGCTGAGGGTGCGCAGGCCGACGACGCCCTCCAGCCGCGCCAGGCCCGCACCGACGCAGTAGTGGATGCCTGCGGAGAAGGCGAGGTGGTCGCGCGCGTTGGCGCGTCCCACATCGAAGCGCCCCGGCTCCCGGAACACCTCCGGGTCCCGGTTGGCCGCGCCGAGCAGCACCGTCACCCGGGTGCCCGCCCGCACCGGCCGACCGGCGAGGGTCCCGCCATCCTTGACCGTCCGGCCGGTGAGCTGCACGGGGCTGTCGAACCGCAGGATCTCCTCGACGGCGCCGTCCCAGCCGGTCGGCGCGACGCGCAGGGCCTCCCACTGCTCGCGGTGGGCGTCCAGCAGCGCGACGCCGTTGCCCAGCAGGTTCATCGTCGTCTCGAAGCCGGCCCCGAGCAGGAGCATCACCGTGGCGTGCAGCTCCCGCTCGGTGAGGGCCTCGTCGTCCGGCAGGCCGACCAGCCGGCTGACCAGGTCGTCCCCGGGATCCCTCCGCAGCCGGGCGAAGTGCTCCCGCAGGAAGGCATGCATGGCCCGTAGCGCCCGCTCGGCCGCCACGTAGCGCCGGAAGGGCAAGCCGGGGTCGAGGGTGGCAGCGGCCGCGGCACCCCAGCGCAGGAAGTCCGCCCGGCGCTCCGTGGGCACGCCCAGCAGGTCGGCGATGACCAGCACCGGCAGCTGAGCGGCGTAGGCGTCGATGAGGTCGATCTCCCCGCTGCGGGTCCCGGGGTCGCGCTCGAGGGCGTCGAGCAGGGTGTCGGCGGTCCGCTGGACCACGGGCTCGAAGGCCGCCGTGGCGCGCGGGGTGAACGCCCGGCCCACGAGCCGGCGGAAGCGGGTGTGATCGGGCGGGTCGACGACGAGCATGGACGGCGGCTCGGCCACGCCGGTCGCGTCGAGCTCGTCGCCGAAGCGGAGGGCCCAGCGGATCAGCCGCGGCGCCTGCGACCGGTCCCAGCCGACGCCGAAGCGGTCGGACCGGAGGATCTCCGAGGCGACGGCGTGCGACGCCGTGACCAGCCCGATGCTGCTCGGCGACAGCGATCCGCGGGCCCGGAGCTCCTCGTAGAGGGGATGGGGATCGTCGCGGACGGCCGGGTTCCGCAGCAGTCGGCCGACGGGGTCACCACCCCGGGCGCCGCGGTCGAGGAGCACCGCCGGAAGCCCGTGGCGCACGCCCCATCGGACGACCGTCCGGGCGGGACGGAGGGCGGGCCTCAAGGCTCCCGCCAGCGGGTTCACGGCGATCGACGTGTCCGTGTCCGTGCTCACCCGCGCAGTCTGTCAGTGCCGACGCCGCCCGGCCGGTGTGCCGCAGCTCCGGCCGGAACGGCGTCCCCGGCCGCTCAGGCCTCGTCGGTCGGAGCCGGCGCGTCGCCCGGGTCGCCGTTCCAGTCCTTGCCGGCCGTGTCGGCGTTCTCCGACGCGCTGTCGGTCTGTCCGGCGACGGTCTCGACCATCTCCTCGTCGGAGATGCCCTCCCCGGCGGCGTGGACCTCTCCGGTGGGCTCGCTCATCACGCGGTTCCTCTCTGTCGCGGGCATGTCGTCCTCCGGCCCGTCCCCGATCACCAGCAGCGGCAAACCAGCAGGCCGATCACACAGCTGGTCCGCGGTCCGGCGGACTGAGCTCGAACCAGACCCGCTTGCCGCCGAGGTGCTCGTCGGCACCCCAGCGCTCGGCGATCGCCTGGACCATGCGCATCCCCCGGCCGCGCGGCCGGTCGTGGGACAGCTCCTGCACCACGGGCCGGATCGAGGAGCCGTCGACGACGGCGATGCGCAGCCACGCGTCGGAGAACTCGAGCTCCAGGGTCAGGTTCGCCTCGCCCTGGACGTGGTCGACCACGTTCGACACCAGCTCCGTCACCAGCAGCGCGGCGTCCTCCCGGTCCTGGGGGGCGTCCCATGAGCGGAGCAGCTCGAGCACGAGGTGCCTCGCCACCGTCACGCTCGGCGGGATGGGCGGTAGGTCGATCCGGGCGGTGCGGCTGGACATGGCGTTCCCCCTACTGGCGCGGAAGCCACAGCCGTCCTGCAAGCGATTCCGTTGCGCACAACTAAGCACGTGAGGGGTAGTGAGTGCAAGGGCCGTTGCATGTCAGGCGTGTTGCGTGTCATGGGGGTTACATGCAACAGCCGTTCAATCATGTAGTGTCCAACTGAATCAAGAGCCTGATGGGAGTGGTATGAGCGCCGAGACGCGAGACGTACCTCCGGACGACGTGGCCGAGCGGGCACTGGCGGACCTGGTGACGGAGCTCGACCGGTGCGTCGACGAGCTGGTCCTGGCCCGCGCGCGCGCCGAGAAGCTGTTGCTCGAGCGGCGCGCCGGCCGGCCGTGGCTCGACCTCGTCACCGGAGAGGCCCGACCGCTGATCGTGGAGCGCATCTCGACGGTCCTGGCGGCACTGTCCGCCGCGGGGCACGTCTGGCGGCGGGAACAGGCCGCAGCGCTGCAGGCCGAGCAGATCAGCATCAACCGGATCGCGGCACTGTTCGGCGTCACCCGGCAACGGATCTCCGCCCTCCTCAAGGAGAACGGGACGGAACCGACCGCCGAGGAGGCCTGACGCCCTAGGCGATGAGCTGGTCGATCGCCTTGTAGACGCGCTGCTCGGAGACCGGCCGCGGCGTCCCGACCCCCTGGGCGAACAGGCTCACCCGGAGCTCCTCGATCATCCAGCGCACCCGGGCGACCGGGTCGTCCGGAGCACCGGTCCCCGGCATCCGGGCCCGCAGCTGCTCGTACTCGGCGGTGACGGCCGCGACCTGCCGCATCCACAGCTCGTCGCGCGCGGCGGCGGCCGGCAGCTTCTCCAGCCGGTGGACCATCCCCCGCAGGTAGCGGACGACGTCCGGCAGACGTCGTCGGCCGGCTGCGGCCACGAAGCCCCGGTGCAGCAGGCCCGCCATCTGCCGGCGCAGGTCGGCCACCGCTGCCTCCGGCACCCGGCGTCCGGGCGCGGCCCCGATCGCCACCGCCACCTCGCGCGCCTGGGTGAGCACCTCCTCGACCTTCTGCACCGCGTCCACCGTGAGCCGGTGCAGGTCGGTCCGCGCCGTCGCGACCAGCGCCGCGAACGAGGCCTCGTCCCGGGGCGGACCGCCCGCCGCCGCGATCAGCTCGTCGGCCGCGGCGTCGACGCAGTCGGCCACCAGGTCGGGGATCTCACCGTCGGGATTGAACTGCAGCGCCAGCCGGGAGCGCGGCGACAGCGACTTCACCACCGCCTTGACCGGTGACCCGGCGACGAGGACGAGGAGCCGCCGTGCCCCGCGCCGGCCCAGCCGGGCCGCCTCGTCCTCCGTGGGGACGACGCGGATGCCGACGGTCGCCCCCTCGTCGACGAGCGTGGGGAAGGCCGTCACGGTGTTGCCGCCCTGGCGGACCTCCACCGACTGCGGCAAGGTGCCGCAGTCCCAGCTCGTCATCCGGCTGCGCTCGAACTCCGACGCCGCTCGCGCCAGGCTCTGCCGCGCCTGCGGGGCGACCTTCGCCCGCAGCTCCTGCAGGTTCTTCCCGATGGCCATCGGGCGCTGCTGGTCGTCGAGCACCCGGAAGGTCGCCCGGAGGTGGCCGGGCACCTGCCCGGGGGCCCAGGCGTCGGGCGGGATCGTCACGGCGGTGGCCCGTCGCAGCTCCCGCTCCAGCGCCGGCAGCAGCGGCTCCCCCGGGTCGATGTGCGGCAGCACCTCGCGCACCCGGTCGGGGATCGGCACCAGTCCCCGGCGCAGCTGCTTGGGCAGCGTGCGCAGCAGCGCGGTGACCAGCTCCTCGCGGAGGCCCGGCACGGTGAACGCGAGCGACTCCCCCGACGTCGCCTGGGCCACACCGTCCAGGACGGCGAGCGGGACGTCGACGGTGACGCCGTCCTCGTCCGCCCCCGGAGCGAACGCGTAGGACAGCGGCAGGGTCAGGCCGTGCGAGAGACGGACCTCGTCGGGATAGTCCTCGACGCGCACCTGCCCGGCGGCCGCGGCGTTGGTGAGCATCTCCGGGGTGAAGGTCAGCAGGTCCGGCTGCTCCCGCCGGGCGGTCTTCCACCACCGGTCGAAGTGCCGCGTCGAGACGACGTCGGCGGGGATGCGGGCGTCGTAGAGCTCGAAGAGGGTCTCGTCGTCCACCTGGATGTCGCGGCGGCGGGCGCGCTCCTCGAGCGCCGCCACCTGCTCCATCGCCCGCTGGTTGTCGGCCCAGAAGCGGTGGTGCGTCGTCCACTGGCCCTCGACGAGCGCGTGCCGGACGAACAGCTCCCGGGAGACGACCGGGTCGATCGAGCCGTACTGCACCCGCCGGCCCACGACCAGCGGCAGGCCGTAGAGCGTGACCCGCTCCGTGGCCACGACCGAGCCGCGCTTGGCGTCCCAGCGCGGCTCGGAGTACTGGCGCTTGACCAGGTGGTCGGCCAGCTTCTCCACCGTCTCGGGGTCGATGCGGGCGACGGTGCGGGCGAACAGCCGGCTCGTCTCGACCAGCTCCGCGGCCACGACCCAGCGTGGCGGCTTCTTCGCCAGCGGGGTGCCGGGAGCGATGACGAAGCGGGTGTTGCGGGTGCCCAGGTACTCGCGGCTCCCCCGCTTGGGAGGGCCATTGTGGCCACTGTGGCCCTGAGGGGTGTCCGCCTGCATGCCGACGTGCGAGAGCAGCCCGGCCAGAAGCGCCGCGTGGATCCCCTTCTCGTCGGGCTCCGCCGCCGGCTCCCCCACGTCCATGCCGAGGCGCCGGGCTGCGCCCCGCAGCTGGCCGTGCAGGTCCTGCCACTCGCGGATGCGCAGGTAGTGCAGGAACTCCCGCTTCACCGTGCGGCGGAACTGGTTGCCGCTCAACGCCTCCTGCTGCTCGGTGAGGTAGCGCCAGAGGTTGAGCAGGGCCAGGAAGTCGGAGTTCTCGTCGGCGAACCGGCGGTGCAGCTCGTCGGCCGCCTGCTGGTGCTCGGTGGGCCGCTCGCGCGGGTCCTGGATGGTGAGCCCGGCGGCGATGACGAGGACCTCGTCGAGGACCCCGTGGGCGTCCGCCTGCACGACCATCCGGGCCATGCGCGGGTCCAGCGGGAGTGCAGCCAGGGACCGGCCGGTCGCCGTCAGCTTCCCGTCCGCGTCGAGGGCGTGCAGCTCCTCGAGCAGCGCCAGTCCGTCGGCGATGGCCCGGCGGTCGGGCGGGTCGACGAACGGGAAGTCCTCCATGGCACCCAGGTCGAGCGCGGCCATCTGCAGCAGCACCGACGCCAGGTTGGTGCGCAGGATCTCCGGGTCGGTGAACTCCGGCCGGGCGTCGAAGTCGTCCTCGGTGTAGAGCCGGATCGCGATGCCGGGGCCAAGCCGCCCGCACCGCCCGGAGCGCTGGCGGGCAGACGCCTGGCTGACCGGCTCGATCGGCAGCCGCTGCACCTTCGTGCGATGGCTGTACCGGGAGATGCGGGCCGTCCCGGGATCGATGACGTACCGGATGCCCGGCACGGTCAGGGACGTCTCGGCGACGTTGGTGGCCAGCACGATGCGGCGACCGCTGTGCGCGGCGAAGACCTTGTGCTGGTCGGCGGCCGACAGCCGTGAGTAGAGCGGCACGATCTCGGTGCCCGGCAGCCCGCGTTCGGACAACGCGTCCTGGGTGTCGCGGATCTCCCGCTCGCCGGCGAGGAACACCAGGATGTCGCCGGGCCCCTCGGCAACCAGCTCGTCGACGGCGTCGAGGATGGCGGTGACCTGATCCCGATCCTCGTCGGCCTGCGGATCGTCCGGGTCGACGACGGGGCGGTACCGGACCTCGACGGGATAGGTCCGCCCGCTGACCTCGACGACCGGGGCCCCGGAGAAGTGCGCGGCCACCCGCTCGACGTCGATGGTCGCCGAGGTGATGACCAGCTTGAGGTCCGGGCGCCGCGGCAGGATCTGCGCGAGGTAGCCCAGCAGGAAGTCGATGTTGAGGCTCCGCTCGTGGGCCTCGTCGAGGATGATCGTGTCGTACTGGCGCAGCAGCCGGTCGCTCTGGATCTCCGCCAGCAGCACGCCGTCGGTCATCAGCTTGACCAGCGTCGAGTCCGACACCTGGTCGTTGAAGCGCATCTTGAAGCCGACGGCCTCGCCCAGCGGGGTCTCCAGCTCCTCGGCGATGCGCTCGGCGACGCTCCGGGCGGCGATCCGACGGGGCTGGGTGTGCCCGATGCGGCCCCGCACGCCGCGGCCGAGCTCCAGCGCGATCTTCGGCAGCTGCGTCGTCTTCCCGGAGCCGGTCTCGCCGGCGACCACGACGACCTGGGCATCCCGCAGAGCCGCGGCGATGTCGTCCCGACGCCCGCTCACCGGGAGCTCCTCGGGATAGGAGACGACCGGGACGGCGGCACGGCGCCGGGCCATGCGCGCCTCGGCGGCGGCGACGTCGGCGGCGATCCGCTCGCGCTGGCGTTCGCGGGCCTGGGGGTCGCGGGTCCGCCGGAGCCCGTCGAGCCGGCGACGCAGCCGGTGCTCGTCGAGGAGGGTGAGGTCCGCGAGCCGCGCGCGCAGATCGTCGGTCGGGGCACTCACGGTCGGGCTCGCGTTCCTCTCGGGGGATCGACGGGGTTCCCAGGATCCCACTCACCCGGACGGAGCGGGTCGGCGTCATGCCCACCGTGATCGGTGTAGCTTGCAACTTGTTGTGTGCATCGTGCAACGGAATTCCCCGCTGCCCGCTCTGTGAGGTCCCGGAGGTGTCGTGTCGTGAGCGAGGACGACCGGCCCGCCGAGCTCCGCCGGCTCTCCGAGCAGCTTCCCCGGTTCATGCGGCTCGTGCACGCCCTGAAGACCCAGCTGGCCAAGAACGACAACCGCGACCGGGCTGCCCTCGTGCTGCTCTTCCCGCTCGCCCGGCTCGGCCCCCTGCGGCAGGGCGCGCTCGCCGAACTGGTCCACGCCGACCCGTCGACGGTCAGCCGGCACGTCGCCGCGCTCGTGGAGCAGGGCCTCGTGCACCGGGTCGCCGACGAGTCCGACGGGCGGGCGAGTCGCCTCCACGTCACCGACGCCGGTCACGCCGCGCTGGAGACCCTGCGGCGCGAGCGCGAGAGCCACCTGGACCAGGTGACCGCAGCCTGGGACGACGCCGACCTCGCCGCGCTCACCACCCTGTTCGGCCGTCTGCTGGACGACATCGCCACCACGCTTCCCGGCACCGACGCCGGTTCCCTCCCCACCGAACCGAGAGAGATCCGATGAGCCAGTCCACCCGCACCACCGCGGCCGACCGCAGGGGCGCCCGCGCGGCGGCCGCGGCGCCGGACGCCGGCGGCGGCTTCACGCACCGGCAGATCGTCACGATCCTGCTCGGCCTGGTCACGGCCATGTTCCTCGCGGCCCTGGACCAGACCGTCGTCTCCACGGCGATCCGCACGATCGCCGACGACCTGCAGGGCTACGACCTGCAGGCCTGGGCGACGACGGCCTTCCTGATCACCTCGACGATCGCCACGCCGCTCTACGGGAAGCTGAGCGACATCTACGGCCGCCGGCCGTTCTACCTCTTCGCCATCGGCGTCTTCATCCTTGGCTCGCTGGCCTGCGCCTTCGCGACGACCATGTACCAGCTGGCGGCGTTCCGGGCGCTGCAGGGCATCGGCGCCGGTGGCCTGATGTCGCTGGCGCTGGCGATCATCGGCGACATCGTGCCGCCACGGGAGCGGTCGAAGTACCAGGGCTACTTCATGGCCGTCTTCGGCACGTCGAGCGTCCTGGGCCCGGTCATCGGTGGCTTCCTCGCCGGCCAGGACTCGCTGCTGGGCTTCGACGGCTGGCGCTGGATCTTCCTCATCAACGTGCCGCTGGGCGCCCTGGCCTTCGCGGTCGTCTACCGGGTGCTGCACCTCCCGCACCAGCGCCGTGACCACCGCATCGACTGGCCCGGCGCGCTGGCGCTGGTCGCCTTCCTGGTGCCGCTGCTCATCGTCGCCGAGCAGGGCCGGACCTGGGGCTGGGGCTCCGGCGGCGCGCTCGTCTGCTACGCCATCGGCGCCGTGGGCTTCGTGCTGTTCATCCTGGCCGAGCGGGCCTACGGGGACGAAGCGCTGCTCCCCCTGCGTCTGTTCAGGAACCGCAGCTTCGCCATCGGCGGCATCGGCAGCGTCGTGATGGGTGCCGGCATGTTCGGCGGCATCCTGCTGCTCCCGCAGTACCTGCAGATCGTGCAGGGTTCCAGCGCCACCGTCGCGGGCCTGCAGATGATCCCGCTGGTCGCCGGCATCATGGCCGGGGCGATGGGCTCGGGCATCGCGATCTCGAGGACCGGCAAGTACAAGGTCTTCCCGCTGGTCGGCATCGCGTTCATGGTGACGGCGCTGCTCTCGATGTCGTTCATCGTCGAGGCGGACACCTCGGTGTGGACCCTGGTGCCGTTCATGGTGCTGCTGGGCGTCGGTCTGGGCTTCAACTTCCAGCCGGTCATCCTCGCGGTCCAGAACGCCGTCTCCCCGCGGGAGATGGGCGTGGCCACCTCCTCGGTCACGTTCTTCCGCCAGATGGGCGGCACCATCGGCGTCGCGGTGTTCCTGTCCATCCTGTTCACCCGGCTGCCCACCGACATCGGCAACGCGGTGCGGACGGCGGCGGGTCAGGACCCCCGGGTGGCGGAGGCCCTGCAGAGCGGCCAGCTGCAGACCGGCGACCTGTCGGACACCTCGTTCATCCAGGAGCTGCCCGGCTACCTCGCCCGGCCGTTCAAGGTGGGCTTCTCGGACTCGATCGACATGGTGTTCCTCATCGCCGCGTGCGTCGTGGCCATCGGGTTCTTCGTGTTCCTGTTCCTCCCCCAGCTGGCGCTGAGCGAGAAGTCGGGCATCCAGGCCCTGCAGGACGAGGCCGAGCAGGACGGCACGGGTCCCGGGACCGCGGTGACGCCCGGCGTCGAGGCCGACCAGGCGACCCAGTCCGTGGGCGCTTCCGCGCCGACGTCGGTCCCCCCGCCGTCGGGCACCGCGGAGGATCCGCGCCGCTGAGCGATCAGCACGCCTGAGGGCTGCTCCTCCGACCGGAGGGGCAGCCCTCAGGGCGTTCTCACCGGTCGGCCGCCCGGTCGTACTGTGAGGTGCATCCCGTCGTCTGGAGACCCCATGCCCTCGCTGATCCTGTCCCGCCGCGACCTGGACTTCCTGCTCCACGAGTGGCTGGACGTCGAGTCGCTGACCAAGCGGCCTCGGTTCACCGAGCACTCCCGCGAGACGTTCGACGCCGTCCTCGACCTGGCGGAGCAGATCGCCACCGACCACTTCGCCCCGCACAACCGCACGGCGGACCTGAACGAGCCGCGGATGGTCGACGGCAAGGTCGAGATGATCCCCGAGGTGAAGAAGGCCCTGACCGTCTTCACCGACGCCGGGCTCATGGCCGGCTCCTTCGACGAGGAGTACGGCGGCATGCAGCTGCCGCACACCGTCGGGCAGGCGGTGTTCGCCTGGTTCAAGGCGGCCAACGTCGGGACGTCGGCCTACCCGTTCCTCACCATGGGCAACGCCCGGCTGCTGCTCGCGCACGGCAGCCAGGAGCAGATCGACACCTACGTCCGGCCCGAGCTCGAGGGCCGCTGGTTCGGCACGATGGCGCTGTCGGAGCCGCAGGCCGGCTCGTCGCTGGCCGACATCACCACCCGCGCCGTCCCCCAGGACGACGGCACCTACCGGCTGACCGGCAACAAGATGTGGATCTCCGGCGGCGACCACGAGCTGACCGAGAACATCGTCCACCTGGTGCTGGCCAAGATCCCCGGTGGGCCGCCCGGCGTGAAGGGCATCTCGCTGTTCATCGTGCCGAAGTTCCTGGTGAACGACGACGGCTCGCTCGGCGAGCGCAACGACGTCGTCCTCGCCGGGCTCAACCACAAGATGGGCTACCGCGGGACGACGAACACCCTGCTGAACTTCGGCGAGGGCGTGCACACCCCCGGCGGGCAGGCCGGCGCCGTCGGCTACCTCGTCGGCGAGCAGCACCGTGGCCTCACCTACATGTTCCACATGATGAACGAGGCGCGGATCGGCGTCGGCGTGGGCGCGACGGTGCTCGGCTACACCGGATACCTGCACGCGCTCGAATACGCGCGGACCCGCACCCAGGGCCGGCCCGCGGCCGCGAAGGACCCCGCGTCGAAGCCCGTGCCGATCGTCGAGCACGCCGACGTCCGCCGGATGCTGCTGACCGCGAAGTCCTACGTCGAGGGCGGCATGGCCCTCGGCCTCTACTGCGCCCGGCTGGTGGACGAGGAGCAGACCGCCGAGAACGAGGCCGACCGCGCCCGCGCGCACCTCCTGCTGGACATGCTCACCCCGATCGCGAAGGCCTGGCCGTCGCAGTGGGGCCCGGTCGCCGACGACCTCGCCATCCAGGTGCACGGCGGCTACGGCTACACCCGCGACTACCCGGTCGAGCAGTTCTACCGGGACAACCGGCTCAACCCGATCCACGAGGGCACCCAGGGCATCCAGTCGCTGGACCTGCTGGGCCGGAAGGTCGTCATGCAGGGCGGCTCCGGACTCGCGCTCCTCGGCGAGACCATCACCGCGGCCACGGCCCGGGCCGCCGGCACCGAATGGGCCGGGTTCGCAGCGGACATCGACGCCGCCGTCGCCCGCATGGGGGCGGTCACGGCGACGCTCTGGGGCGCCGGCGACCCGGCGGTGACGCTGGCCAACTCGCACGTCTACCTGGAGGCGGCCGGCCACCTGGTGGTCGCATGGCTGTGGCTGGAGCAGGCTCTCGCCACCGGCACGGCCGACTCGGACTTCCACCAGGGCAAGCGGCAGGCGGCCCGGTTCTTCTGGCGCTGGGAGCTGCCGCGGGTGCACCACCGCTTCGACCTCCTGGAGTCCCTGGACCGGACGGTCCTGGACACCCCTGACCGCTGGCTGTAGCCCCCGCGACGTGACAGCGCCCCGCTCTCCTGACGGAGGCGGGGCGCTGTGTCGTGGACGGTGCTATGCGGTGGCGGTCGCTCCGACCGGCTCGGCGGCGTGCCGGGGGCCCGAGGCCACCTCGGCGCGCTCGGCCTCGTACCGCGCGGTGGAGCGCGTGCCCATCGCGATGACCAGGGCCGTCAGAACCAGGAACCCGATCAGGGTCACGGCCGGCCACAACATCATGGTGTTTCTCCCCCAGCAGTCGGATGCTCCGCCGGGAAGGGGCGGAGCACGTCGTCGAGGGACTGTGTCCCCAGCGAACCGAGGTCTCAATCGTCGAGTTGGGTACTTCACCTGACGGAGTGTGATCAGCTTCACGGCTCCCGGTCATGGAACTCGGCCCGAGCGGCGGCGCGGACCCGTGGTGTGATCGACGTCGTGCCCCGGCCCCGCGAATCCACGGCCGTCCGGCCCGGACCGCTGGTGCTCGCGCTCGCGCTCGGGGTGACCTCGCTGTCGCTCCTGCAGAGCCTCGTCGTCCCCGTCCTCGGCATCATCGAGGAACAGCTCGACGTCTCCCCCGGCGCCGCCGGATGGGTGCTCACCGCCAACCTGCTGGCCGCCGCGGTGCTCACGCCCGTGCTGGGACGCCTCGGCGACCTGCGCGGGGAACGGCCGGTGATCCTCGCGATCCTCGTGGCGGTCGCGCTCGGCACCCTGCTGGCGATCGTCACCACGTCCCTGCCGCTGCTCCTGGTCGGCCGCATCCTGCAGGGAGCGTCCTACGGGCTGTTCCCCCTCTCGATCAGCGTGCTGCGCCGGGAGCTGCCCGAGGCCCGGCTGAGCGTGGCCATGTCGATCGTCAGCAGCACGCTCGCGGTGGGCGGCGTCGCCGGACTGGTGGCCACCGGCCTCCTCGCCGGCGACGGCCAGGACTACCGGCGGCCGTTCTGGATCGGCCTCGGCATCACCCTGCTCGCCCTCGCCCTGGCCGCGGCCGTGCTGCCGCACCGCCCGTCGTCGGCGTCCGGCCGGGTGGACTGGTGGGGCGCCCTCGTCCTCGGCGTCGGACTGGTCCTGCTGCTGCTCCCGCTCTCCCAGGGCGACGCGTGGGGGTGGGCGTCGCCCGCGGTCGTCGGTTGCCTCGTGGCCGCGGTGCTCGTGCTGGCCGGCTGGGTGGTGCTGCAGCGGCGGACGGAGCACCCCCTGGTGCGGCCCGCGATGCTGGCCGACCGGCGGACCGTCGTCCCGAACGTCGCAGGCCTCATGACCGGCATCGCGCTGTTCGCCTCCTTCCTCGCCGTCCTGCAGTACGTGCAGGCGCCGCCGGAGGTGACCGGGTACGGCTTCGGCGCCTCGGTGCTCGAGGCGTCGGTGGTCTACCTGCTGCCCGGGGGGATCGCCGGGATCCTGCTCGCACCGGTGGCCGGGAAGGTGGTCACGACGCTCGGGGCGCTGCCGACCCTGCTCGCCGGCGCCGCCTCAGGGGTGACCGGATTCCTGCTGCTGGCGTTCCTCCGCGGGGAGCCGTGGCTGGTGATCGTGGCCGGCCTGCTCACCCAGCTGTCGGTGACCGTCGCCTACGCGGCGCTGCCCGCGCTGGTCGTGCAGGCCGTGCGGGAGGACGAGACCGGCGTGGCCAACGCGGTGAACTCCATCGCCCGGTCGGTCGGCCAGGCCCTGGGCAGCACGCTGGCGGTCACCCTCATCGCCGCGTCCTTCGATCCCGCGACCGGTTTCCCGCGGGCCAGCGCGTACACCGACGTCGGGCTCATCGGGGCGCTCGCGTCGCTGGCGGTGATGGCCGTCGCCGTCGTCGGCATGGTGGCCGACCGCCGCGGTGGCCGGCGGCGGCCGGACCCGCTCGCCGGCGTCGAGGAGGCGACGGCCCGCGCCGGCGAGTGGTCGCCGGTGTCCGGGATCCGGTGACGCCGGTCCGCCCGAGGGCATGGCGACCGAACCGTTACCGGCGCGTCCGGCATGGAACGGGTTCGTCCGGGGAACCGGGCTGGCGACTTCCCGCCGCCAGACCCCGGAGGACCACATGGCCCGAGCCACCGGCTCGAACCGCACCGCGGAGACGCAGTTCCAAGGGAACCGCGCCGCCGCCCCCGGCGGCGACCCCGCGCCCGAGACCGACGAGATCAGCGGGACGCGCGCTGACTTCGCGCCCACGGGGGCCGACCCGAAGCCCGGCGCCTTCCCCACGCTCAAGCGGACGCTGAAGGAGTTCAGCGAGGACAACCTCACCGACTGGGCCGCAGCGCTGACCTACTACGGCGTGCTCGCGCTGTTCCCCGCGTTGATCGCCCTGACCTCGATCATCGGGCTGCTCACCACACCGCAGGAGCTCAGCGACGCGCTGACCGCCGTGGTCCCCGCCAGCGCCGCCGACACCCTCAACCCGGTGATCGAGCAGATCGCCGGCAACACCTCGACCGCCGGCTTCGGTCTGGTCATCGGTCTCGCCGCCGCCATCTGGTCGGCGTCCGGCTACGTGGGCGCCTTCACCCGCGCCGCCAACGTCGTCTACGAGACGCCCGAAGGCCGAAAGGTCTGGAAGCTCAAGCCGCTGCAGCTGCTCGTCACCCTGATCGGCGTCCTCTTCGCCGCCATCATCGTCGCGCTCCTGGTGCTCAGCGGGCCGGTCGTCGACGCGATCGGCGAGGCCATCGGCGTCGGCGAAACCGGCCAGACCATCTGGAGCATCGCCAAGTGGCCGGTCGTGCTGATCGTGCTGGCCCTGATGATCGCCGTCCTCTACTACTCGACCCCGAACGTGAAGCTGCGCGGCTTCAAGTGGGTCAGTGCCGGTGCCGGGGTGGCGATCCTCGTCGCGATCGTGGCGTCGGCGGCCTTCGCGTTCTACGTGGGCAACTTCGGCAGCTACAACAAGACCTACGGCGCCCTGGCCGGCGTGGTGATCTTCCTGATCTGGTTCTGGCTGATCAACGTCGCGCTGCTGTTCGGCATCGAGCTGGACGCCGAGATCGAGCGCAACAAGGAGCTGAAGGAGGGCGTGCCGCGGGCCGAGAAGGAGATCCAGCTCGACGCCCGCGACGACCCCAAGGACAAGCAGACCACCTGAGAGAGGACTCCGTCCTCCCCACCCTTCGCACGCTCAGGGCGGTACCCGGGACGGGGCCGAACGGAGAACGGGCCGGCTCCCTCGGGGAGCCGGCCCGTTCCCTGTTCTCAGCGGCTGGTCGGGGGCTTGTCGCCCTTCCGGGACAGCGGCAGGCGCTCGACGGCGCCGGCGAGGGAGGCGAGGCCCTTGCTGACCGCCGTGCCCACCGGGACCAGCTGCTCGGGCGCGCGGCGGACGCCCGCGTCGACGGCGTCGCGCGTCCGGTCAAGGAGCGAGAGCGGGAGTCCCGACAGGGCGTTGCCCGGCGGACGACGGGACACCGTGGGGTGCGCACGGGTCGGCGACAGCCGGCGCATCAGCTGCCACCGTCGGCCGAGGCGGCGCAGCTCGTCGGCGCTGACGGCCTCCTGGAGGCGCGGGAACAGCACGTCCTCCTCGTCGCGGACGTCCTCGCGGAGCACCTCGACGAGGCGGGCCAGCCGGGTGGCACGGCGGGGATCGTCCGGCCCGTCGGCCTCCAGCGCGCTGACGAGCTCGTTGACCTCCTGGTGCTCCTTCTCGACCCGGAGGGTGAGCGCGTCGCCGTCGGGGAGGACGCGGCGCAGCACCGGCCAGAGCACGGTCTCCTCGGCGAACGCGTGACTGAACACGAGCCGGTCGATGCGCTGGAGCACCTCCTCCTGGGCGCGGCCGGTGCTGCCGTCGAGCTCCTGCAGCAGCTGGTCGAGCTCGATGTGGTCCTCGCGCTGGCGCACCAGGACGCTGCCCGGCCCACCCAGTTCGTCGACGGTCTGCTGGGCGATGGATCGAGACACTGGAGCAACCTCCGGAGCGGAACTGGCACGGACCCGACTGATGCCCGCCCGGCCGCCGCCGCATACCTCTCGGTTGCGCCCCTGACCGCCGGGTAGGGGCCGCTGGTGAGCGACGAAGCGAGGACCGTGACGTCCGACTTCTACGACCTCGAGGCCCTCCTCGACGACGAGGACCGGGCGCTGCTGCACCGTGTCCGCGCCTTCATGGACACCGAGGTGCAACCGATCATCAACGAGTACTGGACCCGCGCGGAGTTCCCGCGGCAGATCATCCCGGGGCTGGCGGAGCTCGGCATCGCCGGCACGCAGTTCTCCGGCTACGGCTCCCCCGGGAAGTCGGCCCTGCTCGACGGCATGATCGCCATGGAGCTCTCGCGGGGAGACCCGTCCGTCTCCACCTTCATGGGCGTGCATGGTGGCCTGGCCATGGGCTCGATGCACCTCTGCGCCTCCGAGGAGCAGAAGGAGCGCTGGCTGCCGGCCATGGCTCGGATGGAGCTGATCGGCGCCTTCGGCCTGACCGAGCCCGAGTCCGGTTCCGACGTCGCACGAGGGCTGCGCACGACCGCCCGGCGGGACGGTGACGGCTGGGTGCTCAACGGCCAGAAGAAGTGGATCGGCAACGGCAGCTTCGCCGACCTGGTCATCATCTGGGCCCAGGACGTCGAGACCCAGCGCGTGCTCGGGTTCGTCGTCGAGCAGGGCACCGAGGGCATGTCCGCCGTCGACCTCGAGGACAAGATCGCCCTGCGCGCCGTGCAGAACGCCCTCATCACGCTCGAGGACGTCCGGGTGCCGGAGGAGAACCGGCTGCAGGAGGCCAACAGCTTCAAGGACACCGCCAAGGTGCTGAGGACGACGCGCGCCGGCGTGGCCTGGTCGGCCGTCGGCTGCTCCCGAGGCGCCTACGAACACGCGCTGCGCTACGCCAACGACCGGACCCAGTTCGGCAAGCCGATCGCGAGCTTCCAGCTGGTGCAGGACCTGCTGGTCCGGATGCTCGGCAACATCACCTCCTCGGCGGCGCTGTGCATGCGGCTCTCCCAGCTGCAGGACGCCGGCCGGATGACCGACGAGCAGGCCTCGCTGGCCAAGGCGTTCAGCACCGTGCGCATGCGCGAGACCGTCGGCTGGGCCCGCGAGCTGATGGGCGGCAACGGCATCCTGCTGGAGCACAACGTGGGCCGGTACGTCGCCGACGCCGAGGCCATCTACTCCTACGAGGGCACCCGCGAGGTGAACACGCTGATCGTCGGCCGGGCCATCACCGGCGTCGGCGCGATCACCTGACGAAGGAGCCCGTCCTCCCCACCCTTCGCGAGCTCAGGGCGGGCCCCTGAACGGGGCCAGCGGCATCAGTCAATTGCGGGGATCGGTGCGGTCGCGGAGGGCGGCCAGCGCGGGGGCGTACATGCGCGCCTTGATGGTGCCCAGCGTGTCCCCGGCCTTGCCGGCGAGGGAGGCGGCGAGCTCCACTGCCGTCGTCCGCACCGCGTCCTCCCCGACGGCCCGGTCGACGACGGCGGCGGCGAGGGCCTCGTCGCCGCCGTAGCGGCGGGCGGTCGTCATGGCCTCGTGCGCCGTCTGCGGGGTCAGCCGTGCCTGGATCAGAGCAGACATCCCGCGGGTGAAGGGGATGCCGATGTCGGCCTCGGGCAGGCACCAGAACCCGCGGTCGGCCCGCATCACCCGGAAGTCGTGGGACAGCGACAGCATGGCGCCGGCAGCGAACGTGTGCCCCTGCAGCGCCGCGACCGTCATCACCGGCAGGGCGAGCACGCGGGCCAGCAGGTCGTGGACCCGGACGACGTAGGCCTCGTGCTGATCGGCGTGCGCGGACAACCACTCCAGGTCCAGGCCGTTGGAGAAGAACTTGCCGGACGCGGCGGTGACCAGCGCGCGGGGCCCCTCGGCCCGCTCCACCTCCTCCAGCGCGGCCTCGACCGACGCCAGCCAGTCGGGCGAGAAGCGGTTCTCGGTGTCGCCGAGGTCGAGCACGAAGACGTCGTCGTGGCGTTCCAGCGTGGGCACGGGGCCGAATCGTAGGGGGCGCCGTCGTAGGGGCCGCCTCGGCTCACCCGGTCCCCCACCACCGCTGCGCGGCCTGCTCCGGGGTGAGGCCCTCCAGCTCGACCGCCCGGTTGAGCTGCACCAGGTCGCCGGTGGTGAGCAGGGCGCTGGTCCCGTTCAGCGCCTCGGCGAGCCCGTCCCACCGGTCGGCCACGTCCTTGCGCACCAGCGGGACGACGTTCTCGCGCGGCTGCAGCCCCCGGTCGTCCAGCAGGAGCATCACCGGCGCCACCGCCAGGCGCGCGTCGGTCGTCTCGAGCAGGCCCACCTGGATGTCACCGGAGAGCAGCGCCTCCACCGTGGCCCCGCGGCTCGGCATGGCCAGGAACTCGCCGAAGCGGAGGCCGTAGACGTCCTCGAGCCCGTCCAGGCACAGCGGCCGGTCGGGGCACTCGGGCGGCCCGCCGAAGACGAGGAAGGGCGCCAGCGGGACCAGGTCCGACAGCTGCCCCACGTCGTTCTCCGCGGCGAAGGCGGTGGTGACGGCGAACCCGTTCTGGTCCTCGGCCCGCGCGGGGTCCAGCACGAGGACCCCCCGTCCACCCAGCGTCCGGGAGAGCACGCGGTGCATCCCCTCCGGCGTCGCCGGCAGGTCGGGGAACGCCGGGCGGGCGAACATCGTGGCCGTGCCCAGGTAGTCCACGACGACGTCGACGACGCCCTGCTGCAGGGCGGGGGCCACCACCTCGCGGGTGCCGATCCCGTGCTGCACCGATGCCGGGAGCCCGGCCCGGCGCACGGCCTCGGCGTAGACCTCCACGAGGATCTGGTTCTCCGGGAAGTCGTAGGACGCGAAGCGGATCGTCCCCGTGGACGGCGCCGGTGCCGCAGGGGGCGCTCCGCAGGCGGCGAGCAGCGCGGCCAGGAGCGCGCCTACGAGACCAGCAGACCGGCGTCGCACGACGTTGTCCCCTCCCCGGGTGCGGGCGACGGCCACCGTAGCGCCGGGGGGAGGCGAAAGGGGATGGTCCGGATCCGGTTCGGGGTGCAGCATTCCGGGGCATGGCGTCGCTGCCGCAGGCCCCGCCGGGACCGGGACGCGCCGTCCCGGTCCCGCGACCCGCCCCGCCGGCGATCGCCCGCGTCCGGAGCCGGCGCCGGCCCTCCGGGGAACCGCCGCCCCTCCCCCGCGCCCTCGCCGCCTCCGGCAAGTTCTGGCTGACGCTGAGCGGCGTCGTCCTGGTCGTCTGGGTCGTCGTCGTGGTGACCGGGACGGTGACCGTCTTCGACGTCGTGGACACCCGGGTGCTCCAGGCGATCAGCGAGCTGCGCTCCCCGGGGCTGACACCGGTGATGGAGGCCGCGGGGGTGCTCGCCACGGACGAGGCCATCCACGTCCTCTGGCTGAGCAACCTGGTGCTGCTGGTGGTGTTCCGTCGGTGGCGGCACCTGTTCGTGTGGCTGGGCGTCGGGCTGCTGGTGGCCAACGTGGGCGCACTGCTGGCCCTGACCCTCCAGCGTCCCCGGCCGTACGAGGTGGCGGTGATCGGCGAATGGTCGGGCTTCTCGATGCCGTCGCTGCCGATGACCGTGCTGGCCGCCTTCCTCCTCAGCACCGTGTACGCGCTCGTGCCTCCCGGCCGGTGGCGCACGCGGGGCAAGTGGGCGGTCGGCGTCCTGCTCGCCGTCACCGCGGTCTCGCGGCTCTACCTGGCCCAGGACCACCCCACCGGCATCCTCGCCGGGGTGGTCCTCGGGGTGGCCGCGCCTCTGGCGGCGTTCCGGCTGCTGACGCCGAACGCGATCTACCCGGTGCGCTACACCCGGGCCCGCCCCGCCCATCTCGACGTCTCCGGCGATCGCGGCGACGCGATCGTCCGGGCACTGCACGACCAGCTCGGCGTCCTGGCGACGGGCGTGGCCCCGTTCGGCCTGGCCGGCTCGGGCGGGTCCACGCCCCTGAAGATCACCGTGAAGGCCGCCGCCTCCGTCACCGACGAGGAGAGCTGCATCTTCGGCAAGCTCTACGCGGCCACGCACGTGCGCTCCGACCGCTGGTACAAGCTCGGCCGGACCCTGCTCTACGGGCGGCTGGAGGACGAGAAGCCGTTCCACAGCGTGCGCCGCCTCGTCCAGTACGAGGACTACATCCTGCGGCTGTTCTCCGACGCGGGGCTGCCGGTGCCGCACCCCCTCGGCATCGTGGAGATCACCCCGGAGCGGGAGTACCTGCTGGTCACGGAGTTCATCGCGGGGGCCAAGGAGGCCGGCGAGGCCGACGTCGACGACTCGGTCATCGACCAGGGGCTGTCGGTCGTCCGCCGGATGTGGGACATCGGGATGGCGCACCGCGACATCAAGCCCGCCAACCTGCTGGTCCGCGACGGCACGCTGTTCCTGATCGACTCCGCGTTCGCCGAGGTCCGTCCCAGCCCGTGGCGCCAGGCGGTCGACCTGGCGAACATGATGCTCGTCCTCGCCCTGCGGACCGACGCCGAGCAGGTCTACCGGCGGGCCCGGCTGCAGTTCTCCGAGGACGAGATCGCCGAGGCGTTCGCCGCCACCCGCGGCCTGACGATGCCCTCGCAGCTGCGCCGCATGCTGCGTCAGCAGGGCCGGGACCTGCACACCGACTTCCTGCGCCTGCTCCCCTACCGCCTGCCCCCGGTCCGCATCCAGCGGTGGACCTGGCGGCGGGCCGGCCTGACGCTGGTCACGCTGGCGTCCGCCGCGGTCGTCGCCGCGATCACCGTCACCATCCTCGGGTCCCCGCTGTGAGGCGCCCCCGCCGCCGCCCGGTCGCGCTGCTGCTCGCCTCGCTCGGCGTCCTCCTGCTGCCGGGGTGCGTGGACGTGGGCACCATCAGCAGCGAGCTGGTGGCCTGCCAGGAGGGGGACGACGGCACGCCGTCGAACGGCGTCGTCCTCATGGCGCAGTCGGTGCCCACCGCCTCGTGGGTGCCGTGCCTGGAGGGCATGCCGCTGGGCTGGCACTTCTCCGACATGGACGTCGACCGCGGCTCCGCCCGGTTCTGGCTGGACTCCGACCGCGACGGGCTGCACGCCATCGAGGTCCGGCTCACCCGGTCCTGCGACACCGAGCGCGCGACGGAGATCCCCAGCGACCGGCCGGACATGCGCCGGCTCGAGCGGGTGACCCAGGTGACCCCCCACTACGTGGGACGGCGGTTCTACCTCTTCGACGGCGGCTGCATCACCGTCGTCTTCAACCTCTTCGGTGAGAACCGCGGGGAGCCGCTCGCCGTCGCCACCCAGGGTCTGGGGGCCGTGCCCCGCCACGAGCTGCGGACGCTCGTCCGCGAGGAGAGCGACGGCCGCCTGGAGCTGGACCCGCCGGAGACCGGGGACGGTGGGCCGTGACAGCGGTGCAGACCCCGGCGCCTGCGGGGTCGCGACGCCGCACGGGCTGGCCGCGCCTGCTGGGCCCGGCGCTCTCGGTCGCCCTGGTGGCGGCGGTCTTCGTCTGGTTCCTGCCGCAGTTCACCAGCCTCTCCGACGTCTGGACGTCGGTCCGGACGATGAGCTGGGTGGAGGTCGCCGTCCTGCTCGCGGCGGCACTGTGGAACCTGGCCACCTACCAGTTCCTCATGATGACGACGACGCCCGGGCTCACCTTCGGGCAGGCCACCGTCGCCACGGAGACCTCCACGGCGGTCTCCAACACCGTGGTGGGCGGCGCCGCGATCTCGCTCGGGCTCACCTACGCGATGAACTCCTCGTGGGGCTTCTCCCGGTCGCGGACCTCCGTCTCGCTGCTCGTCTCGGGGCTCTGGAACAACTTCGCCAAGCTCGGGCTGCCCGTGCTGGCCCTGGTCCTGCTGGCGTTCTCCGCGCCGCCGACCACCGGGCGGCTCGTCGCCGGCCTGCTCGGCGTGCTCGTCCTGGCGGCCGCCGTCCTCGCGCTGGGGATGCTCCTGCGCAGCGAGGCCGCGGCGGCCCGGATCGGCATCCGTGCGGCCCGGGCGGCCACGGCGCTGCGGCGGATGTTCGGCCGCGGCCCGGTGACCGGCTGGGACGCCGCCACGACGAAGTTCCGGGCGCGCACGGTGCTGCTGCTGCGCGCCCGGTGGCACTGGATCACCCTCACCACGCTGGTCAGCCACCTGTCCCTGTTCCTGGTGCTGCTCCTGGCGCTGCGCTTCGTCGGGGTGGGCGCCGACGCGGTGAGCCTCCCGGAGGCGCTGGCGGTCTTCGCCTTCGCCCGGCTGCTGACGGCGGTCCCGTTCACGCCCGGTGGGCTGGGGGTGATCGAGCTCGCCCTGATCACCGGCCTGGCGACCGCCGGTGGCGCGCGGCCGCTCGTGGCGGCGGCGGTGCTCATCTTCCGGGCGCTGACGTTCGTGCTGCCCATCCCGATCGGCCTGGGCACCTACGTGTTCTGGCGGCGGAACCGGTCCTGGCGGCGGGAGCCCAACGCGGCGCCGCGCACCGCGCTGGTGCCGGAGTCGGCGTGAGGACGGCGGGGCGGCGCTGCTGATGCTGGTCGACTCCCGGCGGGGACTGCTGGTGAGCGGGTCCCTGATCGCCGGCGCGTTCGTCGTGGGGCTGCTCGTGGTCCTGCCGGCGACCCGGCCGGTCGTGCAGGCGGTGGACGACGCTGTGTGGGAGCTCGCCGGCGCGGTCGAGAACGAGCCGACGACCGCGTCCGCGACCGTGCTGTCCTGGCTGGGCAGCGCGGAGGTGAACTGGCCGCTCCGGGCCGCGGCGCTGCTCCTGCTGGCCTGGCGGCGCCACTGGTTGCGGGCGGCGGCCTTCACCCTCACCGTCATCAGCAGCGAGCTGTTCATCGGGCCGGTGAAGAACTGGACCGATCGCGCCCGCCCCCCGGGCGCGCTCATCGAGACGACCGCGGCCTCCTTCCCGTCGGGGCACGCGATCGCCACGGCGGTCACCGCCGTGGGGCTGGTGCTGGTGCTGGCCCACCCCGGCCCGAGCCGCTGGCGGTGGGAGGTGCGGGCCGTCGTCTTCACCGCCGTGATGGCGCTGTCGCGGGTGTACCTGCGCGCGCACTGGCTGTCGGACACCCTCGCCGGGGCGCTCCTGGGAGCGGGCCTGGCGCTGGGCTGGCCGGCCCTGCTCATGGCTCTCCGGCACCAGCGCGATCCGGCGGCGCCGACCTCCTGACACCGGCCTGCCGCGAACCGGGCACTGTGGTTCAGTGAACGGAGTCACATCTCCGCGCTGGAGGACGGCGCGACGTCGTCCCCGAGCGTGCCGGCACCACAGCGCTCGAAGGAGAACCGTCGATGGCCCAGCCCGCGACCGACCCGAACGCGCAGCAGGAGAAGAAGCCGGCGAAGGACGACGCCGCCGGTCGACCCGCCGAGGCACCGGAGGAGGCGGCCGAGGCCGTCATGGGCCTCGACATGGTCCTGGTCGACGCCGCTCGCGGTCCGCTGCGCCGGCTGGTGCCTCCCGCCGGGACGGCGTTCCGGTTCGTCTCGGCGCTGGCGCGCCAACCGGGCACGGTCGCCGGGCGGACCGGTGAGCTGGCGCGCGAGCTGGCCCGGATCGCGGCCGGCAACTCCGAGCTCGCGCCCGGCAAGAAGGACAAGCGGTTCGCCGACCCGGCCTGGAGCGGCAATCCGTTCCTCCGCCGGGCCATGCAGACCCACCTGGCCACCGCGCGCACGACGTGGGAGCTGATCGAGGACGCCGACCTCGACTGGCAGGACGACGAGCGGATCCGGTTCACCGCCACGAACCTCGTCGACGCCCTGGCGCCGAGCAACATCCCGGTGGTCAACCCGCTGTCGCTCAAGGCCGCCATCGACACCGGCGGGAAGAGCGCACTGAAGGGTCTGGGGCGGTTCGTCCGCGACCTGTCGAACCCGCCGCGCGTGCCGACGATGGTGGACCCGGACGCGTTCACCGTCGGCGAGGACCTGGCCAGCACCCCGGGCGCCGTGGTCTTCCGGACGCCGGTGTTCGAGCTGATCCGGTACACGCCGACCACGGAGACCGTGCGCGAGGTGCCGCTGATCATGGTGCCGCCGACGATCAACAAGTTCTACGTCACCGACCTCGCGCCCGGCCGCAGCATGGTGGAGCACTACGTCGCGAGCGGCCAGCAGGTCTTCATGATGTCCTGGCGCAACCCCGACGAGCGGCACGCCGAGTGGGGCCTGGACACCTACGGGCAGGCGATCCTCGACGCGATGGACGCCGTCGAGCGGGCCACCGGCAGCTCGAAGGTCGCGTTCCAGGCCCTGTGCTCCGGCGGCATCATCACCGCGATGCTGCTGGCCCACCTGGCGGCCATCGGGCAGCAGGACCGGGTGACGGCGGCCAGCTACGCCGTCACCGTCCTGGACTGGTCCCGCGCCGGCACCGTCACCGCGCTCATGGACGAGGAGTCGGTGAACGCGGCCACCGAGAAGTCCCGCAAGAAGGGCTACCTGGACGGCGCCCAGCTCGCGGAGGTCTTCGCCTGGCTGCGGCCCAACGACCTGGTGTGGAACTACTGGGTCAACAACTACCTGCAGGGCAAGCCGCCGCCGAACTTCGACATCCTGTTCTGGAACGCCGACACGACCCGGATGACGGCCGGGCTGCACCGCGACTTCATCGAGGTGGCGCTGGGCAACCAGCTCACCGAGCCGGGGAAGGCGACGATGCTCGGGTCGCCGGTGGACCTGTCGAAGGTCACGGTCGACTCCTACATCACCGCCGGGATCGCCGACCACCTGTGCCCGTGGCAGGCCTGCTACCGGTCGACGCAGCTGCTGGGCGGGGACCACCGCTTCATCCTGTCGACCAGCGGCCACATCGCCTCGCTGGTGAACCCGCCGGGGAACCCGAAGTCCACCTTCCAGGTCGCCGGCGACACCCCGTCGGATCCCGACGCGTGGCTGAAGCAGGCCGAGACCGTCCAGGGCTCGTGGTGGCCGGACTTCACGGCCTGGCTCGGCGAGCGGAGCGGGGACCAGGTGCCTCCGCCGAACGTCGCCGGGGAGCTCGATCAGCCGGTCGATGCGCCCGGCACCTATGTCTTCGACAAGTAGGCCGGCACCGCCGTCCCCGGGTCGCGGGGACGGCGTCCGGACCGTGACGGCGGCGGGGCGGACACTGCGCGTGTCGGTCCGGCACGGCACGGATCCATCCGCGCCCGCGCTGCTGCTGATGAACGGGATCGGCGCCAGCCTGGAGGTGCTCGAGCCGTTCGTGGACGCGCTCGCCCCGCGGCGCACGGTCATCCGGTTCGACGTCCCGGGCGTGGGCGGCTCGCCCCGGCCCGTCGTCCCGTACACGCTGGCCACGTTCGGCCCGGTGCTGACCGGGATGCTGGACCGGCTCGGGTTCGAGGAGCCCGTCGACGTGCTGGGGCTGTCCTGGGGCGGCGGGCTGGCGCAGCACTTCGCCGTCCAGCACCGTCGCCGGGTCCGCCGGCTGGTCCTCGCTGCGACCGGCACCGGCTCGCTGATGGTCCCGGCGAACCCGCGGGTGCTCAGCAAGATGCTCACCCCGCGGCGGCACCGCGACCCGGACTACGCGCGCAGCATCGCGGGCGAGATCTACGGCGGCACGATGCGCGAGGACCCGGAGCGCGCGGCGCGGGTCCTGCACTCGGCGACCCGGCTGGGTCCCCGGCGCGGCTACTACTACCAGCTGGCGGCCAGCACCGGCTGGAGCAGCCTCCCGTTCCTGCGGCTGATCCGGCAGCCGACGCTGATCGTCGCCGGCGACGACGACCCGATCGTGCCGGTGGTGAACGCCCGCATCATGGCCCGGCTGCTGCCCGACGCGCAGCTGCACGTCTACCGGGGCGGCCACATCGCGCTGATCACCGAGGCGGCCGAGCTCGCGCCGGTCATCGAGGAGTTCCTGGACCGGTGATCCCGTCGCCGGGAGCCGGCTTGCCAGGCAGCTCCCAGCTCGGTGGCCGGAAACTGTCAGACCCCTCGACAATCCTCAGGGCTCCGCCGCAGCACCGAGGAGAGCCGTGACCGACAGGACCGCCCATCCCGACCGCTCGAGCTCGTCCTTCCCCGCCCCTGCGGGCCCGCGCCTGCCGGCGCGACTGCGCGGCCGCCGGCCGCTCGTCGTCCCGCCCGCGGTGGGCCACCGGCTCGGCGGCGGATCCTGACGTCGTAGGGCAGCTCCCCCGCGGCGACCGGGTCCCCTGCCCGGGCCCCCGCTCCGGTCAGAGGGCCGGCCGGACGAGCGAGCCGCTGCCACCGCCGAACGCCGACACCTGGAACCCGCGGAGGCGGAGGAGCTCGGCCAGCGCCGCGTTCATCACCTGCTGCCCGACCGCGTCCACCGTGGCGCCCGCCACCTGCTCGACGGTCATCCGGTCGTGCTGCCGCCACGTCACGAGGACCCCGCCGAGCCCCGGCTCGGGGCTCAGGCAGGCCCCACCGACCTCGCTGCCGGGTCCGGAGACGTCGTGCAGCGGCAGCCCCGCCTCGGCGAGGGCGCCCGCCACCTCGACGACCAGAGTCGTGAGCGGGTCCTCGTCGGAGATCGTGGCGTCCCAGTCGGCGACGAGCCGGTCGAGCTGGTCACCCAGATGGGCCAGCCACGTCCAGTCCTGAGGAGACGGCCGCTGGCTCAGCCCGCCGTCGTTCCGCCGCGTGCCGTAGACCGTGCGGACGACCTCCCGGACGTCGGAGGTCCGGGCCGACTCGGCCCATCGCGCCTCGGCGCGGTCCGGGAACGGCCCGGCGACGATCCGACCGGGACCGGTCTCCTCGTCGACGACCAACCACCAGCCCTGGCTGACGGTACCGAGGGCAAGCCCACCACTGGGAAGAACGCTCACGAACAACCACTCCTTGGACGCCGCCGGGCTGGGGAAGTGCCCGGCCACCACGCCCATCCGTGTGCGCGGTGTAAGGAGAAGGTAGGTGGCCGCGAGGGGTGGCCCGGGGTGTCGCGACAGGGCGAGTCGCGCGCGTTCCCGAATCGTTGCGAACGGCCCCCGCCGTGGCCGGTGACCCACCCCGGCAACCGCCCACAAGTCGACAAAGAAGCCGCTCACGAGCGTGCATCCCTCTCCTTGAGCCGTCGGCGACGTCCCGGACTCCCCCTCCCTCGGCGCGTCGCGGCCGGCCCCGCGGGCGGGTCAGGCGGCGTCGGGGAAGGACCGGTCGCCGAAGAGGATGCGGCGGGCGGCGGCGCGCCCGACCGGGGTACGCAGCGCCGCGAACGCCGCCGCGGCGACGGCCGGGGTGCGCACCTGCGCCAGGCCGCGGCGCAGTGCCAGCCTCCCCCGGAACGACGCCCGCAGCGCTGCCCCGTCGTAGTGCTCGAGCGCGGTGGCCCGCCCGGCGCGGAGGGCGTCGTCGAGCACGTCGGCAGCCAGTGCCGACAGCCGCAGGCACGGGTCGAGGCCGCCCGCGGTGAGCGGGGAGACCGCACCGGCCGCATCGCCGACGAGCAGGCCCCGGGGGCAGCTGATCCGGCGCAGCAGTCCGCCGACGGGGATGGGGCCGCCACGCCGCTCGACCTCTTCGGGTCGGTCGGTGCCGGTCAGCCCGGGAGCCGAGGCGGCGAACCGCTGCACGGCCCGCCGCAGCCCGTCGGGGAACCGGTCGGCGTAGCCGGCCACGCCCACGTGCGCGTGCCGCCCGTCGTTGACGACCCAGGCCAGGTAGCCGGGCGCGAGGGTGGGGTCGAGGACGCAGTGGAACGCCGGCGGCCCGTCGTTGCCCGCGACCTCGAAGACCTCCTCACCGCCGACCAGGAGGTGCTCGTTGCGGTCGAGGGCGAGGTCGCGGGCGACCCGTGAGCGCGCCCCGTCCGCGCCGACGACGTACCGGGCACGGACCCGGGTCGGACCCGCCGGCCCGTCCAGCGCGTAGATGTCGGCGCGCCGGCCCACGTAGCGCGTCCCCAGCGCCAGCCGGACGCCCGCCCCGACCGCGGCCCGGGCAGCGCCCTCGTACAGCGGCGCCATGTCGCCCACCCGGTACTCGTCGCGGTCGCTGTCCAGCGTCACCGGGCGGCGCAGGCTCGGCGGGTACAGGACAACCCGGCGGATCGGGGGTCCGAGGCAGTCGGGCGGCAACGGGAAGTCGTCGAGCGTCTTGCGGACGAAGATCCCGGTGGTGCGGATGGCGCCGGCGAGGTGCGGCCGGCGTTCGGCCAGGAGCACGTCGTGCCCCCGCTCGGCCAGGACGGTCGCGGTGTGCAGGCCGGCGAGCCCGGCACCGACGACCAGCACGTCCACGGTCTCCGAGGACAGGGCCGCCGTCACCGGTTCGCGTCGTCCCGGGCCAGCCGGAGCCAGCCCAGCAGGAGCGCTCCGCCGGCCCAGCCCAGCAGTGCCGTGACCGACGACGCCGTCGTCATGCCGGGCACCTCGCCGATCAGGAGGAAGGCGGCGCCGGAGCCCGGCAGCACCGCGGCGACCGCCGACATCCACGAGTAGCCGAACACCGGCAGCAGGAACGGGAGCACCAGCATGAGCAGGAAGACCGCCACGAGCGCGCCCGCGGTGCTGCGCAGCAGGAACCCGAGCCCGACGGCGAGGGCCGACCCGCCGGCGACGACGAGGGCGACCGTGCCGAGCGCGTCGAGGCCCGCGTTCCAGGGCAGATCGAGCGCCTGCCCGGCCGCCAGGTAGGCAGCGAGAGCCGAGGCCAGCGCCAGCAGGACGGCGAGGCCCGTCGCCGCCGTCATCGCCACGGCCGTCCGGGCCAGTCCGAGGAGCGTGCGGCGGGGCGTCCACTGCAGGGTGGGGACGATGCCGCCGGTGGCGTAATCCGACGTCACGACCGTGAGAGCCAGCGCCAGCAGCGCGAACTGGGCCGGCATGGCCGTGACCGTGGAGGCCATCCACGCCGGCTCGCTCCGGACCGCCGTCGGGTCGGCCTCGGAGCCGGCGATCGTGCCGATCCCGACCATCACCACGGCGGCCGCGGCGGCGAACCACCGACCGGCCCGGACCGACCACAGGCGCGTCCACTCGGCGGCGCAGGTGCGGGCGAACACGCGCCCGGCGGAGATGTCGTGCGCGGTCGCCGTCACCGGGCCACCTCCGCGACCGGCTCCGAGCCGGCGAACTGGACGCTGCTGCCGGTCAGGGCGAGGTAGGCGTCCTCCAGGGACTGGGCCACGTCGGACAGGTGGTGCAGCGGGATGCGCAATGCGTTGGCCACCTCGCCCACGTCGTGCGCGGTGCCGTCCTCGATCTCCAGCTCGTCCACATCCGTCCGCGTGGCCGCGAGTCCGCGGTCGCGCAGGCCGGCGAGCAGCTCCTCCGACCGGGAGCTCCGGACCCGGACCCGGCCGTTGCCCAGGCCGCGCAGGATCTCCTCCGTGGTCGCGTCCGCGATCAGGCGGCCCCGGCCGATCACCACCAGGCGGTCGGCGGTCTGCTGCATCTCGCTGAGCAGGTGGCTGGAGACGAGGACTGTTCGCCCCTCGTCGGCGAGCCGGCGCAGCAGCCCCCGGATCCAGCGGACCCCGTCGAGGTCGAGCCCGTTGACCGGCTCGTCGAACAACAGGACGCGCGGGTTCCCGAGCAGCGCCGCGGCGATCCCGAGACGCTGCCGCATGCCGAGGGAGTAGCCCCTGATCCGGCGGCGTGCCGCCCGGCCCAGGCCGACCTGGTCGATCACCTCGTCCACCCGCCGCTGCGGGATGCCGTTGGACCGGGCCGCGATCCGCAGGTGGCTGCGCCCGGTGCGGCCCGGGTGCACCGAGCCGGGGTCGAGCAGCGCACCGACCTCCCGGAGCGGTTCGGCGAGCGATGCGAACGGTCGCCCGTTCACCAGCGCCGTTCCGGAGGTGGGCCGGTCCAGGCCGAGGACCATCCGCATCGTCGTCGACTTGCCCGCACCGTTCGGCCCCAGGAAGCCGGTCACCGTGCCCGGCGCGACGTCGAAGCTCAGGTCGTCGACGGCCAGGACGTCGCCGTAGCGCTTGGTGAGCCCGCGGACCTCGATCATCGGCTCGCCTCGTGGTCGAGCCGGCCGGCGGCCTGCTCGTCGTCCACCCATTCCAGGAGATCCCCGGGCTGGCACTCGAGCACCCGGCACATGGCCTCCAGCGTGCTGAAGCGAACCGCCTTCGCCCGCCCGTTCTTCAGCACCGCGACGTTGGCCGGCGTGAGCCCGACGCGCTCGGCGAACTCCCCCACGCTCATCTTGCGGCGGGCCAGCTCGACGTCGATGCGCACGACGATCGGCATCAGATGACCGCTTCCATGTCGGCCCGCAGCGTCGTGGCCTGCCGCAGCAGCGCCCGCATGACCACCATGAGCAGCCCGAGGACGGCGCCGACGAGCAGCAGCAGCAGGAGCAGCGCCGGTAGGACCGGGTCGTCGCTGACCTCGTCGACGATGAAGTAGTAGGCGCAGACGAGCGTGCCGAAGAGCATCACCCAGCCGACGACAATCGCCCGCACGATGGCGTTCACCCACGGCAGGGCGTCCGCGCTGAAGATGCGGTCGGCGGTGACGAGGCTGAGCAGTTTCCAGGTGCACACGATGACCACCTGGACGCACGCCAGCCCGAGGATCGCGACGGCGAGCATCGTCCACCGCATGAACGACTGCTCCAGCGACGGATCGGCCAGCTCCGGCAGCAGCGCCGGCACCGCCCAGATCTGCGCCGCCAGGAGACCGGCGAACACGATCACGAGCAGGACCCGGAGGGGGAGGACGACGAGGCGCAGGTGCGTCATGTGATCGACTTTCACCGGATGTCTATCGAAAGTCAATCGATACACGCCGTTGCCCGGCATATCTCCCTCGAAGGAACGTCGTCCGGACCTCCAGCGTCCGGTCCGGGCCGACGTGCGGGAGGTCGCTGCCGCTGCTTCTAGGCTTCGCGCCGTCGTGCGGTGCCGTCCGGCCGCCGCAGCCAGGAGAGGACGAGTCCGTGTCGCAGCATCCCGGCGGCCCGACGCCGACGGCCGAGCCGCCGCGATCACGACCCGAGCCCGGGAGCGCCCCACCCGCCTGGTCGCCGTGGCGGGCGGTGGTCGGCTTCGGCGTGGTGAGCCTGGCCGCGGACATGGTCTACGAGGGCGCCCGCTCGATCACCGGTCCGCTGCTGGCCTCGCTCGGCGCCTCGGCGCTTCTCGTCGGGCTGGTGACCGGTGCCGGCGAGGCGCTGGCGCTGGTGCTGCGGCTGCCCTTCGGCAGCCGGGCGGACCGCTCGGGCGGCTACTGGTCGATGACGATCGCCGGTTACGCGCTGACCGCCGTCTGCGTGCCGTTGCTGGCGGTGACGCCGTTCCTGGGCGCGGCCGGGCTGGCCGTCGGGTGCCTGCTGGTGCTGGCCGAGCGGACCGGCAAGGCGGTGCGCAGTCCGGCCAAGTCCACCCTGCTCGCGCACGCCGCCGGGCCGGTCGGGCTGGGCCGCGGGTTCGGCGTCCACAAGGCCCTGGACCAGATCGGCGCGTTCGCGGGCCCGCTGCTGGTGGCCGCCGTCGTGGCCACCACCGGCGTGCTCTGGCCTGCCCTGGCCCTGCTCGCCGTCCCCGGCGCGGCCTCGATCGCGCTCCTGTTCTGGCTGCGGCGGCGCACCGGCGATCCGCTGCGCGAGCAGGCCCGGGCGGCGGGGCCGCAGCCGACGGTGTCGCTGCTCCGGGCCGGCCGGGACCTGCCCCGCGCGTTCTGGCTGTTCGCCGCCTCCGCCGCGCTGACCACCGCCGGGCTGGTCACCTTCGGCGTCATCTCGTTCCACCTGGTCACCGACGACGTGTTCCCCACCGCGGCCGTGCCGGTGGTGTACGCCGCGGCGATGGCCGCCGCTGGCCTGACCGCGCTGGCCCTCGGCTGGGTGCACGACCGCTGGGGTGGGCGGGAGCTCCTCGTGCTGCCGGTCATGGTGACCGTGGTGCCGGTGCTGGCGTTCACCGAGTCCTGGGCGGTGGCCCTGCTGGGCGTGCTCGTCTGGGGGGCGGCGACCGGCCTGCAGGACTCCACGGTCAAGGCGCTCGTCGCCCGGCTGGTCCCCGCCGGGCGCCGGGCCACCGGTTACGGGATGTTCGCCGCGGTGCAGGGCGCCGCGGCCGTCGTCGGCGGGGCGCTCGCCGGATGGCTGTCCGCCGTCTCCGTGCCGGCGCTGGTCGCCGTCGTCGCCGTCCTGCAACTCGCGGCGCTCGTGCTGCTGTTCCGGACGCTCCGGACGCGGTGAGGAGTATCAGCCCGGTCCGTCGGGATGGGTGACGTCGTAGGCGGCGGAGACCTTCTTGGGGACGACCATGCGCCACGCGTCGACGACGAGCTCGCGGGCTTCCGTCGGGTCCAGTGCGGGCAGGCGGGCGTGCACCCAGTGGAAGCGGAGGTCGGACTCCGCCGGCAGCTGGAACTTCTGCGGGTCGCGCAGGACGAGCGCCACCCGTTCCTCCTTCGGGAACGCGAAGCCCATGACGGCCTCGTCCAGGGAGAACGCCACGTAGACGATCTGCTTGACCCGGAACTTCAGCCGGCCGCGCACGTAGACCTCGTAGGAGCGCTCCAGCTCGGCGCCCAGCGGCCGGACGTCCTCGATCACCGCCATGCCCAGCACCCCCTCCGTCGGCCCCCTGCGTGGTCGCTCGCAGGTTCGACCGCAGCGGCGGGGCGGAGTCATCGGCGTTCAGCGCCCCGTTGGCGATCCCGGCCGACGGGACGGGTCAGGACTTCTTGGTGCTCTTCTTCCCGCCCTTCTTGCCGAGCTCGCTCTGGGCGGCGGAGCTCTTGCGGGGGTTCTTCTCGCCGTCCTTCTTCGCCTTGGCGTTGGCCTTCTTCGCCGTACCGCTGCCCTTGCCGCTCTTGTCCGCCATGACTACCTCCCGGTTGAGGACCGACGTCCAGGTGCGGACGGTCGAAGCGCTGCGACTACCCGGGACGGACCAGCGAGAACATCCCCCGGGACGGGAGGACCGGCGAAGGCGGTCCTCCCGTCGAGCACCACGCAATCGGACGTGTTCCCGAGTCGCAGCGGCGGTCACCGCCGTACAGCGCTGCTCGGCCACGCTCGACTCCCTCATCGAGGGAGCGTCCAAGTTCAGCCGAACAAGCTGTCGACCACCCAGCCGGAGCACTGTCGCCTATCACCCGACGCCGATCCTCAAGCAGCAGTCGGATCAACACATCAACGCGGTGGGTTCAAAGCCGTCTAGGAGGTGCGCTCGGGTTCCATGCTGCTGGGCCAGCCCGGCGGCGCGATGTTGGAGGAAGCCGTCAATCGGCAGGTCGGCAACATGGCGGAAGGTCTCGGGCGGGTTGGCGCGGTTGTTCACCTGGCTGTGGACGTTCCCGACCTGGGGCGACGTCTCGGGGGCGGTGACCTGTTCACCGTCACGGCACACGTGGGCTTGATGTACCGGATCGGCTGACGGAAATAAAAGACAGCGGAGGTGGTGACTCGACCCCACCGCCAAGTCCTCAGGACCGATTTCACCGCGGATAGATCGCCGCGAGATCGATGCCTTGCTCCCAAGTGTCCTCGCGGGGGTTCCAATCCCATGTATCGCCGGAGTTGACGAGGTCAGAGACGTCACCGCCGGCCCATCGATACGGCGCTTTCGGGTTGCCCAGCGACACCGTGCTGCGTTGGCCATTGACGGCATACTCCGCAATGATCGAGCCCTGGTACAGGTAGTGGTCCGACTGCACTACAACGGAAGCCACCGCAGAGTCGATTCCGTTGAGCTTCACAACGGCCGGCGGCATAGGGAATTCCGCATTGGGAGAAGCGCCGGTGTTATCACGCATGGTTGTTTCGCGGGTTCGAGTATCCGTCGTGATGATTTGACCCGGCCCGCCGTCCGCCTCATAGTTGCATCTGATTAGGGTGTAGTCATCGCTGGGAAATGCGTCACGTGTGAACGGCTGCGCTCGCACGCTTGTGACGGTCACCTGGTCAGCAACGCCGGACACCATTCTCAGCGTGCCTCCGGGCCCGAGGGCATAGATGCCAGGAGTTTCTCGAAGCCATTCGGCCCAGTCGTCGCAATGATAATAGGCTTCGGAGACGGGGTAATCCGGCGGAGTCGGCAATGCTGACGATGGGCCATCAAACAACCAGGTGCCATAGGCCCAGTCAATCTCTAGTTCGACTGCCCCGATCGAATCTGGCTGTTCGGTGAACTCGCAATTTACGTCATTATCGGAGCCTTGAACATTACAATTGCCGGAGTCGGTGATTTCGCTTGAGTCCCCTTGTCCCACGACAAGCGTCGCAACTAGGCCCGCTATTGCCACGAGAACTCCGAGACCCGTCCATCCCGGATGCGCCAACGCTCCATTCCATAGGCGCGTCCACCACGGCACCGCTTTCGACTCTGCCAACGGATCGCCCCCGTGTCCCGCCCCAGAGCGACTCCGCGAACCTACAACGCGGACAGAATGCGCGCTGGGTGTGCGCGAAACGATAAGGCTTCGCGCCTGCTTGCTCGGTGTATCGGCGTGGGCCCTGGCCGGCGGGGGAGCCACAGCCTGCGCGCTCGCACGCGGGGTAATCCGCCCGATACCTTGCGGGAGCAACGAAGAAGCGTGTCCTAGCTCGCCCGATCGCCGCTCGGCTCGGCAGCGGCTCATCACCCTTCCCGCTCGAGGCGATACCGCAACCGGTCAGCACCCAGCCCGGATGCAGCCCGCGCGGCTCGGTCACCGCACCTCGACCGACGGATCCATCTGATGCGGGCACGACCGCGGTCGGTGCGACCGATCGACGAGCGCCTCCAGCCCGCCGCCGGCATAGCGGGACGACCACGAGTGCAGGGCCTGCCGGGTCGCCCCGGCCTTGGCCGCCGCCTCCGTGACCGACAAACCGTCCTCGATCACCGCCAACACCGCCTGATAGCGCTGCTCGGCCACGCTGCACTCCCGGAACACCGGCCCACCTCCTCGGCTGACCAGCAGCCGAGAACCAGCGGGGAGAGGTGTCAAGCATCAACCGAGACGGCGTCAACGATCAGCCGAGACGGTGTCAAGCATCAGCCGAACCCGATCCGTCAAGGATCAGCCGAGCTCGCACACAGCAAGGGTGGGCCCCGTGGGGATCGAACCCACAACCCGCGGATTAAAAGTCCGCTGCTCTGCCAGTTGAGCTAGAGGCCCTGCGCCCGGAAGTGTTCCAGACGCCCGGCCGCACCACGGAGCGTCACAGCACGTCGAACACCAGCAGGAGCACGAGGGTCAGCAGCGCCGACAGGAGCAGGGAGCCGAGACAGCCCAGGCGGTTGGAGAAGAGGAAGAACATCTCCTTCCGGTGCCCCAGCGGGCCCGAGAGCGAACCGAGGCACGTGTGCGCTGTGTCACCGCTGCCGACCGGGTTGCACCCGTTCAGGGGATGTTGCCGCCGACGGTCGGCTACGTACCGTGATCATCGCTCCGGTCGGGGAAGCAGATCGCCCACTCCCGACCTCGACTCTTCCGCCGGTGGACGCTCCCGGCGGGCGCGACCCCGGCCCGGCTGACCCGTTCCCCCCGGGGCAGTCGGGCCGGCTTCTACTCCAGACCCTCACCGCCCGGCGCAGACCCGCTGCACGAGCGCGGCCAGTCGATCCAGCGCCGCCTGGTCCAGCGGCAGGTCCACCGGCACCGGGTCGGCCTCCCCCACCTGCACGCCCAGGGGGAAGACGTAGGGCTTCTTCGTCTCCGACAGGACGTGTGGATCGCAGGTGGACGGCGTGAAGGTCACCGGCGTCGTCACCGTTCCGTCGTCCGGCCCGAGCTCGAGTGGCAGGTCCTCCGCGCCGGCCTCCACCAGGACGCTGCGGCTCAGCGTGGAGGCCACCACCGGCTCGTCGCCGTCCCTGCGGGTCAGGGTCAGCGCCCCGACCAGGGCGTCACCGTCGTCCGTCAGGTCCGCGACCGCGATGTCCACGACCTCGGCGACCGCGCGCGCCGCGCACTCCTCCGTGTGGACGACGTCGAGCGCGTCCCCGTCCAGCGGGACGGCCAGGGCCTCCGCAGCGCCACCGGGACGGATCACCGTCAACCGCGCCGCGACCGGCGCGGGCGACGTCCGGCACACCGGCTCGCCGTAGGGCGTCGGCAGGTCGATCACCCGGCCAGGAGGGAACTCCGCCGACACCGCCGTGGCCGGGACCGCGGCGAAGCCGGGCGAGTCCAGCGCCACCGCGGTCACGGAGAAGGCGGCGTCACCGGTGTTGGTGACGCGCACCTGGAACCGGCCGCCGATCGCCTCGTCGGTGCGCAGCCGCACCGCCTCGGCCGTCATTCCCGGGACCGGCGCCACCGCCGGCGCCGGGGACGCAACGGCCGGAGGCTCCGCGGTCGGTGGCGTCGTCCCGCACGCAGCGCACGTCGCCAGGGCGAGCGCCGCCAGCCTCCGCCTCACGGGCGGAGCCTAGGACGGGAACGGGGTCAGCGGTTGCGGCCGGGCAGCCGCGCCATCACCCGTCCGGCCTCCATGCGCACCTCGAGCTTCTCCTGCGGGTTGGCCGCCGGCCCGCGCCGCGGGGAGCCGCTGTCGAGGTCGAACGCCGACCCGTGCCACGGGCACACCAGGCACTCGCTGCCACGCACGGACTCGACCGTGCCCTCGTGCAGCGGCCCGGACAGGTGCGAGCAGGCACTGATGAAGACGTCGACCCGCGCACCCCTGCGGACGGCGGTGAGCGGGACGGCGACGCTGCTGCCCTTGCCGGTGCGCAGGGCCGGGCGCCCCTCCGGCAGGTCGTCCAGCGGGCCGAGGTCGATCCAGTCGGTGGTGAGCGCCCGCGCCGCCGTCGCCGAGTGCGAGGCGCCCGATGACTGCGCGTACGACATGTGGCCCCCGACGGCGGCCGACCCGGTCGCCAGGCCCAGCCCCGCGTAGGACAGGACCCGCCCGAGCGTCCCGTGCCCCTTGCCGCGGGCCACCAACGAGCCGACGTAGAGCCCGAGCGCGGCGGTGTTGGCCACCGCGTGCAGCGCACCCAGCCGCCGCACCCCGGTGTCCTGCTCCGACCAGTCCGCCGCCCCGGTGAGCGCGGCCGGCACCGCGGCCGCCACGCCGGTGCCGATGAGCACCGTGGCCGCGGGGCGCAGCGGCGGGATCGCGTCCAGCAGGCCGGCCGACACCCAGCTGCCCACCGGCACCTGGACGAGGACCGGGTGCAGCGCATGCCCGAGCCACGTCCCGTGCAGCAGGTCCTTGAACGCCTGGGGGCGCAGGGCGGCGTTGACCGCCTTGCGGGCGGGCTCGATGACCTTGTCCATGGCGTCGACGTCGGCAACCCGTTCCAGGAAGGTCATGAGGCTCATGGCGGCTCCCCTACCCGCGGGATCGGCGGACGACGCGCTCCAGCTCAGGCCTTGTCCAGCCGATGGTGATCCAACAGACAGGTAACTGTCAGGGTGACCAGGCATGTTTTCGCGTGACAACGGTTAGCCGTGAGAGGAGCCTTGACCCAGCTCCCCGTCTCGAGAGGAACGACGTGACCTGCCCGTCCCTGCTGCGCCGCCGGCCCGGGGCCACCGACGACCTCGGTGACCTCGAGCAGGACCCTGCGCACTCGGTCGGCGACGTCGCGCACGAGCTGGCCCACACCGCGGCCGACCAGGTCCGTCGCGACGACGCCCTGGGCCAGTTCATCCGGTTCGTGCTCGTGGGGGGCTCCTCGACCGCGGTCTACGCGCTGCTGTTCCTCGGCCTGCAGGGGTTCGGCTACCTGGCCGCGCACGTGGCCGGGACGGTCGTGTCCTCCGTCCTCGCGAACGAGTTGCACCGCCGGCTCACCTTCCGCGCCGACGAGCGGGTCGGCTGGCTGACCGCCCAGCTCGAGGCGGGCGGGGTCTCGCTGTTCGGGCTGGTCGCCACGAGCGTCGCCCTCGGCTGGCTCGACTCGGCGACCGGCAGCGCCCCGGCCGTCCTGCAGATCACCCTGGTCGCCGCCGTCACCGGCTTCATCGGGCTGATCCGGTTCATCGCCCTCCGCTGGATCTTCCGTCCGACGGAGGCCGTCCCCGCTCGGTAACGTGAGCGCGGTGAGCGAGCCAGCGGAGGCCCTCCCCTCCCCGTGGCCCGGACGCGCCCGCGTGGGCGGGCGGTGGGCGTTGCGGGTGCTCATCGCCCTCACCGGGGCGCTCGTCGCGGTGCTCCTCTTCGGCCGGATCTCCGCGCCGATCGGTCCGTTCGACGCCACCCTCGCCTTCCGGCCGGACGACGGCGGCGCGACGATCGCCGTCCCCCCGCTCGGATCCATCGGCGTGGAGGTCTACAACGGCCCGCTGCGCTTGGACGTCGGGTTGCAGCGGGTCGACCAGGGGCGCGCCCAGGCACTGGCCAGCGACCCCGTGCGGCTGGCCGGTGTCGTCGACCAGGTGACGGCGGACCTGCGGTCGGCCGTCGTCCGGCTGGTCTGGACCACGGCCGGGCTGGCGATCGCCGGAGCGGCCCTGACCAGCCTGGTCATCACCCGGCGCCGCCGGGAGCCCCTCATCGCCGCGGCCATCACCGCCGTCGTCCTGGTCGGCACCGGTGGCGTGGGCGCGGCCACCTGGCGGCCGGAGGCGCTGTCCCAGCCCACGTACAGCGGCCTCCTGGTCAACGCGACGAGCCTCATCGGCAGCGCCGAGGACATCGTCGCCCGCTTCGACGCCTACCGCGCATCGCTGGAGGACATCGTCGGGAACGTCGGCACGCTGTACTCGGCGCTCTCGGCCCTGCCGGCGCCCGGGGGCGACGGCGCCAGCGTGGTGCTCCTGCACGTCTCCGACCTGCACCTGAACCCCTCCGGGTTCGACCTCGTGGAGCAGGTGGTCGAGCAGTTCCGGGTGGACGGCGTGCTCGACACCGGCGACATCACCGACTGGGGCAGCGAGCCGGAGAACCGGCTGATCACCTCCGTCGGCGACCTCGGCGTGCCCTACGTCTTCATCCGCGGCAACCACGACTCCGCGACCACCGCCGCGCTCGTCGCCGCACAGCCCAACGCCACGGTGCTGGACGACTCGACCGTGACCGTCGCCGGCATCGAGATCGCCGGCACCCCCGACCCGCGGTTCACCCCGGACAAGGACACCGGGGACGACGACGCGGGCGACGACGTGCTCCACGCGTCCGGGGAGCGGCTCCTGGAGGTCGTCGAGGACCTCCCCTCGCCGCCCGCGGTCACGATGGTCCACGACCCGAAGCAGGGGCGGCCCCTGGACGGCGACGTCCCCCTGATCCTGGCCGGACACACCCACGAGCGGCGCGTGGCGTTCTTCGACGAGGGGACCCTGCTCATGGTGCAGGGCTCCACCGGTGGCGCGGGCCTGCGTGGCCTGCAGGGCGAGTACCCGGAGCCGCTGACCTGCACGGTCCTGTACCTGGACGCCGAGACCGGCCGCCTTCAGGCGTACGACGAGATCACCCTCGGCGGGCTCGGTGAGACCGAGGTGACCATCCAGCGCCGCGCGGTGGCGCAGGAGGAGACGGCCGAGGGCGCCACGCCGGCGTCCCCGACGGAGTGACGGCCCGCACCTAGGCTCGGGGCATGGCTCCGACCTGGAAGACCTCGACGACCTCGACGACCCGCCGGATCGCAGCTCCGCTGATCGCGGGCGCGCTGCTGCTGCCGCTGTCCGCCTGCTCGTTCACCGCCAACGGGGTGAGCTGCTCGACGAGCTCCTGCTCGGTGACGCTGACCGGTGAGGGCGCCGAGGCCGACATCCTCGGCACCACCCTGTCCTTCGGCGGTGTCCAGGACGGCAAGGCGTCGCTGAGCGTCGGTGGGGCCAGCGTCTCCTGCGGTGAGGGGGAGACGGTCACGGCCGGCCCGCTGGAGCTGGAGTGCTCCAGCGTCCAGGACGACTCGGTCGAGCTCACCGCGTCCCTCCAGTGACGCCGGGGGGTCAGCCCGCGGCGTGGGCGACCTCCACGACGACCCGGGCCGGGTCGGACAGCGCGTAGACCCGGAACGGGTACTCCGTCGTCGCGCCGATGAAGGCGACCGAGGTGCCCTCGTACGTGGCGTCCCAGACGACCTCGGTGACCACGGTGCTGGCGGCGCTGGTGAGCGGCCCGCCCGCGTACTCCTCGACGCCGGTGTCGTACGGGTACCCGGCCCCGGTCAGCGTGACCTGCAGGACGGCGTCACCGGCGACGTCGATCGCCTCGCCGCTGCCCTGCGAGGAGGCGGCGTCCACGTACTGGACGTCCCAGCCGGGGGTGCCCGTGCCGCCCACCTCGAAGACGACGCGGTCGAAGCCGTCGTGACCGCCGATCCGGATGTCGCTCACGGTCACGGACGCATCGGCTGACGCCGACTCCGTGTCGGACTCGGTGTCGGCCAGGAACGGCGGGGCGTCGTCGCCACCGTCCTCGCCCGGGGCGGCCTCCGGGTCCGTCTCCGTCGCACCCTCGGACGCGGGCTCCTGGGTCGCGGCCGAGGACGACCCGGCCTCCGACGTGCCCTCCTTGTCCGCGCAACCGGCGAGCAGGAGAGGCCCGGCGAGGAGGACGGACAGGACGGCGGCGGCAGTGCGGGGACGAGTGCTCACGCGGCGAAGTCTCGCAGCCGATGGCCCCCTCGCCGGGGTGCGCCACGGGGCCATGTATTGTTTCCTCCGCCCCCGGCGAACTACGAGCCCCCATCGTCTAGTGGTCCAGGACGCCGCCCTTTCAAGGCGGTAGCACGGGTTCGAACCCCGTTGGGGGCACGCACGACAGCAGCACACAGCAACACGGCAGTACACAGCAAGGCCCTGTAGCGCAGTTGGTTAGCGCGCCGCCCTGTCACGGCGGAGGTCGCGGGTTCGAGTCCCGTCAGGGTCGCTCTCCGGTGGAGACACCGGGAGGGGCAGGTAGCTCAGTTGGTACGAGCGCTCGCCTGAAAAGTGAGAGGTCGGCGGTTCGACCCCGCCCCTGCCCACCACTGCGACCAGGCCGTTCTCTCCCGGGAACGGCCTGAATCGTGTCAGGGCCCACCCGGCGACCGGGGCCGTTCACACCCAGCTGCGGTCCGCCGCCACCTGCGCGTAGACGTCGGCGTGCACCTGCCGCACCGCGGCTTGCTGCGCCTCCCGCCACTCCCGCTCGGCCGGTCGTGGCATCGGCCGGGTCAGCGCCGCACCGATCGCGGCGGTCAGGGACACCGGGTCCAGGCGCCCCTGTTCGTGCTTGCCGTAGGACACCACGTCGGACCACTGGTCGGCGAACCACCCGCAGCTCGGCGTCACGACCCGGGTGCCCACGTCCCGGCAGGTCTCGAGGTCGCGGGAGTGGCTCCCGCAGGGCTCGGGCAGCACGGCCACGTGCAGCTGCTGCAGCTGCGCCGGCCATTCCTCGGCCGGGTGGACGACCAGGTCGATGTCCCCGGACGCGGCCAGCTTGCGCACGGCACTGCCGATCCGGTGCTCGTCCGCGGCGTCGACCAGGACGCGCAGCCGACCGCCGCCGGACACCGCGCCGGACAGCGCCGCTCGCACGAGCGCCCCGGGATCGGGCACCGCCGCGGAGATCCGCCCGAGCCGGAGGCCCACCAGGCCCCGCTCGGAGCCCAGCTCGGCGTCGGCGACGGCCACCGCCGGGTGCGCCACGACGATCGCCGTCCGGCCGAAGCGCTCGGCGATCTCGTCGGCCGCGCCACGGGTGAGGGTGAAGACCACCTCGGCGGTCGCCAGCACGGCGGTGAGGTGGGCGTCCATGTCGTTGTCCCGGGGGCACGCGTCGTCCGGCGTGTGCAGGTTGTGCACCGTGACCACGAGGGGGATGCCCAGACGCCGCACGGTCTCCGACCAGCACTGGCCCGCGACCGCGGCCACGTGACCCGGGCCGGTGTGCAGGTGCAGCACGTCCAGGTCGCCGGCGTGCGCCTCCAGGTAGGAGACGTCCAGCCACGGACTCAGCTCCCCCGACGGCCCGACCCGCACCACGCCGGGCGGCAGGACCGCCTCGACGTAGGGATCGGCGAACGGGATCGTCGCCACACGGACGGGGCCGCCACGGGAGGACGGCCCCCCGGTTTCTGGAGGGTCTGCTGGCGTCACAGGCGTCGTTCGGCTCCTCGTGTGGTCGAGCACTGTCACAGCACTGTTGTACGAACGCGAGTGCTGCTCGACGGTCTCAGCGCCCGGCCAGGAGTGTTCGAGCCGGTCGACCTCGGGCCTACCCAGCGCCGCCGCGCACCAACCCGGACCGACTCCATCGGGTGACCGGTCCCGGACGGTCAGCTCCGGACGCCCGCCGTCGCGGCCAGGTGGGCGTGCACCAGCGTGACCGCCAGAGCACCCTCGCCCACGGCTGACGCCACCCGCTTGACCGAGCCCGACCGTACGTCGCCGGCCGCGAACACGCCCGGAAGACTGGTCTCGAGCAGTGCCGGCGGACGGTCCAGCGGCCAGGCCGGAACCGTCTCGCCGCCCAGGAGGGCGGCGCCGGTGAGCAGGAAACCCCACCGGTCCGTGGCCAGCGTGCCGGTGAGCCAGCCGGTGCGGGGTTCGCTGCCGATGAGCACGAACAGGACCCCCGCCTCGACCGTCTCCGCGCCGCTGTCCAGGTCGCGGATCGTGAGACCCTCGAGGAAGTCGCCACCGGATCCGCCCACCACCTGCGCGCGTGGACGGACGTCGACGTTCGGCAGCGCGTCGAGCTCCCGGATGAGGTAGTCCGACATCGTCTCGACCAGCGACGCCCGCCGGATGAGCACGGTGACGTGGTCGGCGTACCGGGACAGGTGCACGGCCGCCTGCCCGGCGGAATTGCCGCCGCCGACGACGAAAACCTGCCGGCCGCGCATCGCCGGCGCCTCGCTGACCGCCGCCCCGTAGAAGACGCCGCGCCCGGTGAGGGCCTCGAGCTCGGGAACGCCGATCCGCCGCCAGCTTGCGCCGGTGGCGACCAGGACGGTGCGGGTGAGGACCGAGGCGCCGTCGCTCAGCGTGAGACGCAGCCGGCCGTCCTCGGAGGTGATCGACTGGGCCGAGCGCATGAAGTGGAACGTGCTGCCGAAGGCCCACGCCTGCTGGTACGCGCTGAACGCCAGCCGGTTCCCGCTGATCCCGGTCGGGAAGCCGGGGTAGTTGCGGATCAGCGAGCTCGTGCCGGCCTGCCCGCCGACGGCCTCCGGCTCCAGGACCAGCGTGGCCAGCCCCTCGGACGCCGCGTACACGCTCGCGCCGAGCCCGGCCGGCCCCGAACCGACCACGACGAGGTCGTGGACCGCGTCGCCGTCCAGCGGGGTGAGCAGGCCGAACGCGTCGGCGATCTCCAGGTCGCTCGGGTCCTCGAGCACCGGCCGCTCGGGGCGGAAGCGCAGCTGCACCACCGGCAGCCGCGGCTCCTCCAGGTGCAGCCCCTCGAGCACCGCCGTCCCCTCGGCGGAGCCGGCCTCGTAGAACCCGAGCGGGATGCGGTTGCGGGTGAAGGTGTCGCGCAGGTGCTGGGCGCGCTCGGACCAGCGGTCGCCGATCATGCGGACCGCCTCGAAGCCGCCCCCCTGCCGGGCCGACCACTCCTCGAGGATCTCGGTGACCCCGCGGTGGAACTCCGCGTCACCCACGACCTCCGGGACGTAGAGCCACCGGTCGAGCTGACCGAGGGTGAGGGCCTCGAAGATGGGGCGGGCGGTGTCGAACGCCCCCCACCGGACGACCGCCACCGCCATGGCGCCGGGGTGCTCGCGGTGCAGCGCCCGCAGCACCGTCAGCCCGTCGGGGTCGGCCTCGCCCAGGCCGCCCAGAAGCGCCGCCACCGGGACGGCCGGCCCGTGCGCGAGGTCCCCCGGGACGGCGCAGGCGACGACGGTGTGGTCCCGGCCGTACCGGCGCTCGAGCTCGGCGGTCAGGGTCGCCCGCGCCTCGTCGTCCCGGGTGAGGACGACGAGCGCGGCCCGCTGCTCCTCAGCCATGCCGGTGCTCCGCGGGGAACGAGGCGGCCCGCCACCCCGCCGCCCCGGTCAGCACGACGGCGACGGCGACACCGAGGAAGATCCAGGCGTCCGGCTGGTCCCACTGCAGCGTGCCCGGGTACCGGGCCACCGCCACCAGGACCAGCACGCCGAACACCGTGTAGGCGATCGCCGCGGTGCGCAGCCGTCGCAGGTCACCGGCCACCGCGACCGCCGCCAGCGCCGTCGCCAGGCCGAAGGCGAGCAGCCAGGCCGCGACGACGCGTGCGGTGAACGGCGACATCTCCCACGGCCACACCCAGGCCACCGTGGTCGGATCGGCGTAGAGGAGGCAACCGACCGCCAGCAGCACCGCCGACTCCCCCGCCAGCGCGACCCGCAGCACCACCGGCACCGGGTGCCGGGGCGGCGGGTCCTCGCCCGGCGCCCGCTCCTGGTGGACCAGCAGCACCGCCATCGCCACCGGGACGAGGACGTAGACGACCAGCCAGAACCACGCCGCCCCCTTCGCCAGCACGTCGAGGCCGCCGAAGTCGTCGTCGAAGTGCATCCGCTCGATGTGGAGGAGCGTGGCGCCGAGGGTGAGGACGACGAAGACGAGGATGGTCAGCACCGGGACGCGGCTGTGCGCCCAGACCGGGTCCCGGAGGGACAGGACGACGAGGACGAAACCGGCCGCGTAGCCCGCCCCGATGAAGGCCGCGGTGAGCGGGGGCTGGATCGTCCACGCGAACGTCTCGGAGGTGTTCTCCGAGAGCACGAAGAGGGCACCGGTGGCGAGCGCGGTGAGGACGGCGAACGCTCCCAGCAGGGTCCGCATGCCGGTGAGCAGCGGACGGTGCCGAGCGGCCTGGGCATCGGGGGGCGGGGCAGTGGGCGGCGGGGCAGCGGTCACAGGGGGCCTCCCGAGCACTTCGGGCCCCCGTGCGCGGTTGCGAGCGCGGCCATTCCACCACCGCGAGAACCGCCTGTCATCGCCTTTCGGGCCCAGGGGGCGATCCCTAGACTCCCGCCTGCGCCGTGCGGCGGACGGGAGGGCTCGTGGCCGGAGATCCCCGCGGGTCCGCCGATGCCCCGGAGCCGATCGCCACGCCCGACCGGCGGCTGCGGGTCTTCGTCTCCTCGACCCTGGAGGAGCTCGCTCCCGAGCGCGCGGCGGTGCGCGCAGCGGTGCGCGGACTACGGCTCACGCCCGTCATGTTCGACCTCGGCGCCCGGGCCCACCCGCCGCGGGAGCTGTACCGCGCCTACCTCGAGCAGAGCGACGTCTTCGTCGGGGTCTACGGCGAGCGGTACGGCTGGATCGCCCCGGACATGGACGTCTCCGGGCTCGAGGACGAGTACGACCTGTCGGCGGGCCGTCCCCGGCTGCTGTACGTGCGCCGCGTCGCGCCCGGCCGCGAGCCGCGCCTCGACGCCCTGATCACCCGCATCCAGGCGGAGAGCGGCGCGTCGACGACCCCGTACGACGACGCCGCCGACCTGGCCGAGCGGGTCGCCGACGACCTCGCGGTCCTGCTCACCGAGCGGTTCGCCCACTCGGCGGCGGCTCCGCCCGGGCCGGCGCCGGGGTGGCTCCCCACCCCGGCCACCGCCCTCGTCGACCGGCGCGCGGAACTGGCGCTGGTGACCGGGCTGCTGGACGACCCCGCGGTGCGGCTGGTGACGATCAGCGGCCCCGGCGGGATCGGCAAGACCCGGCTGGCCCTCGCCGCGGCCCAGGCGCTCGCCGACGGACGCGACGCCGTGCGGCTGGTCGACCTGCAGTCGGTCCGCGACCCCGGCGACGTGCCGGCGGCGGTGGCGGCCGCGCTCGGGGTTCCCGTCGAGGGCCGCCGTCCGGTGCTGGAGCGGGTCGCCGACCGGCTCGCCGGCAGCCGGGTGCTCCTCCTCGTCGACAACCTGGAGCAGGTGCTCGGGGCCGTCCCCGACCTGGCGCAGCTGCTGGCCCGCTGCCCCGGCACCCAGTTGCTGGTGACCAGCCGACGGATCCTGCGGCTCCGGGGCGAGCACGACGTGCCCCTGGGTCCGCTCGGCCTGCCCCGCGCCGGTGACGCGGAGGGCATCGCCGGCGCCCCGGCGGTGGAGCTGTTCCTCGCCCGGGCCCGGCAGGCCGATCCGGCCTTCGAGCTGGACGCAGCCGCGGCGGACGCCGTCGCGGAGGTCGTGCGCCGCCTCGAGGGCCTCCCGCTGGCCATCGAGCTGGTCGCCGCCCGGGTGCGCACGCTCCCGCCCGCCGCCCTGCTGCGCCGCCTCGACAGCGCGCTGGACGTGCGCGGTCCCGGGCCCGACGTCCCCGACCGGCAGCGCACGCTGCGCGCCACCGTCGCCTGGAGCCACGACCTGCTCGACGAGCAGGAACGGGCGCTCCTCGCCCGCCTGTCGGTGTGCTCGGGCGGGGCCACCCTGGACACCGTCGAGGCCCTCGCCGGTCCGGACGACGGCGCACTCGACGTCGCCGATGTCCTGTCCTCCCTCGTCGGGCACAGCCTGGTGACCCCGACCGACACCGGTGAGGGAGAGCCCCGCTTCCGGATGCTGGAGCTGGTCCGGGCCTTCGCCGCCGAGCGGCTGCGCGAGCGCGGCGAGGAGTCCGCCACCCGGGAGCGGCTGGCCGTGCACCTCGCGAAGGTCAGCGCCGCCGCCGCGGACGGGCTGGTCGGCTCCGAGGGCGCGCTGTGGGCGGCCCGGCTGGAGGCCGAGGCCCCGGACCTGCTCGCGGCGCTGCGCTGGTCGGTCGCCGCCGACCGCGCCGACCTCGCGGTGGGTCTGGCCGCTCCCCTGGCGCGCTGGTGGTGGGCCCGAGGGCTGCTGGGCACCATGGGCCAGATCGCCGATGCCACCGCCGACCTGCCCTCGGCGACCCGGCTGGACGCCGCGGCCGCCGGTCGGTTGCTCTGGGCCCGCGGCGCCACCCGCATCGCACTCGGCCGCCTGGAGGAGGCGGCGCCGCTGTTCGACGCGCTGCTGGCCGGTGCGCGCTCCGGCGGCGACCCGTGGCTGCTCGGCCACGCGCTCACCGGGTCCGCGATGACCCGGTCGCCCGACGACCCGCAGCTGCCGGCACTGCTGGCCGAGGGGGTGGCCGAGCTGCGCCGGTCGGGCGACACCTGGTCGGTCGTCTACGGGCTGGTGCCGCTGGGCGACGTCGCCCTGCTGAGCGGGGACGTCGCCGGCGCGGTCGCCGCGCACGAGGAGGGGTTGCGGCTCGCCCGCGGGATCGGGGACGAGCACCTGGTCGCGACCCTGCTTGACCAGCTGGCGCTCGACGCCCTGCTGGCCGGGGACGCCGCGGGGGCCCGCGGCCGGCTGACCGAGTCGGCCGCCGTCCACCGGCGGGTGCGCGATCAGGAGGGTCTCGCCTACTGCCTCGACGGGCTCGCCGCCGTGTGCCTCGCACAGGGGGACCCGCGCACCGCCGCCCGGCTCTCGGGGGCGGCGACCGCGGCGCGCGCCGAGGTCGGGGTCACCGTGTGGCCGATGCTGCGCACCCTGGCCGACGGCTTCGAGCAGACGCTGCGCTCCGCCCTGGGCGAGGAGGAGGACCGGCGGCAACGGGCAGCGGGCGCGGCGCTGGGCCCGTGGCAGGCGCTGGAGGAAGGGCTGGCCGCGATCAGCGAGCCCGGGTAGTCCCTGTCCGGGCCGCCCGCGCGCGGGCGTAGGCCGGAGCCCGGAAACGCGCCATCGGCCCGTCCGGGGCCAGCCCCGGGGGCGGGTTCTGGACGGCGTCGAACATGACGTCGGGGTCCAGGCCGGCCACCGGCTCGACCAGGACCAGACGGCCGAACGGCTGCCACGGCCCCGTTCCACGCGCCGCCGCGAGGGTGAACCGCAGGCTGTGCCGGGACACGTCCCCGGCGAGCTCCTCGGGGTCGGAACTCACGCCGTCGGCCTCGGGGAGGGCGGCCAGACGCAAGGTCCCGGCGTCCGAGCGGTACCCCATGATCGAGGAGTACACCGCGGCGGTGTCGCGCCGCGGGACGGGCACCAGCCGGGTGAGCCGACCGCGCCCGGTGGTGGAGAGCAGGAGATCCACGGGCGCCGGCCCCGGCAGCCGGACCGCCAGACCCAGCAGGTCGGGGAGGGGAGCCGGCAGTCCTGCGCCGCGGGAGAGGCGCACGACCGCCTGGTCGCTGGACTGCGCGTCCAGCCAGGGGACGCCCCACACCGGCGTGCTTCCGCGGCGCTCCAGGACGGCGTCGAACACCACACCTCTCGGATGCATCGGCTTGCCACCGCGCCACTGGGCGATGGCCCCGAGGGGCACGGCCACCAACCTGCCCGCCCCGCGCGCGAGGTCCCCCACCAGTCGTCCACCTGTCGCCACCGCGGCCATGTACCCAGCGCACGGCCCGATCGACACGGGAGGTCGCGCGTTCCGGCGCACGCAGACCGTCGACGGATGGCGGCTTCTGCTCATCCCGAGGAACGGCACCCACCGTCAAGCGACGAACTCTGCGGAACGTGACCCCATTCTTCGGCGAGTTATGCCGCGCCGGATCGCTGACACGGATCGTTCCGCCCCCTACCTTCGGTACATGCTCTCCACGCTCCTGGTCATCGGCGGTGTCCTCATCGGACTGTTCGTGCTCCTCGCCCTGATCGTGAGCCTGAGCGGCCGGCCGCAGACCACCACCCGCGCCCCGGGCCGCCCCGGCCCCGCCCCCTCCTGGGTGGCCGACGCCGGCCGTCCGCACCCCGACGCGTGGTCGCCGCTGGCCGGCGCCGGCACCCACGAGATGCCCGCGGTCCGCTGATCACCTGAGCCCCGGCGTCCCGGCGGCTGCGACGACGCGCCGCCGGGACAGCCCGGTCGGCGGCGACACGCCGGTGGCCGAGACTCGGCGCGCCAGAGGGTGTTCCGGAACGACACCGCACGCCACCATGGCGACGGCAGCAGCCGTGGCGTCGGGCGAGGTGGTCCATGTCCGGACGGGACCGTCCCCGGTGGCACGCCGCCCAGTTGCTCCTGCTCGTCGCCGTGCCCCTCGCGGGCGCGCTCGTCGCCGCCCTCCTGCTGCCCTGGCTGCTCGGCCCGGGTCTGGTCGTCCGCTCGCACGGTGACCTGCTGGCGCCACTGCCGGTCGAGCTCTCGGACAGCACGCCGCCGGGCAACACCGTCGTCCTCGCGGCCGACGGCTCGCTGATCACCCACTTCTACCGGCACAACCGGACCCCGGTGGGCCCGGACGGCATCGCCGAGGTGATGAAGCAGGCCCTCGTCGACATCGAGGACTCGCGGTTCTACGAGCACCGGGGGCTCGACGTCGAGGGCACCGCCCGGGCCCTGGCCCGCAACCTCATGGCCGGCAGCGTCATGGAGGGCGGCTCGACGATCACCCAGCAGCTGGTCAAGCAGACCCTTCTGCAGACGGCCACGACGCCCCAGGAGCGGCTGGCCGCCACCGAGGAGACCCTCGGCCGCAAGCTCCGGGAGGCGCGCCTCGCCCTCGCCCTGGAGCAGCAGTACTCGAAGCCGGAGATCCTCACCCGCTACCTGAACATCGTCTACTTCGGCCGGGGTGCCTACGGCGTCCAGGCCGCGGCGCTGCGGTACTTCGGGGTGAACGCGATCGACCTCACGCTGCCGCAGGCGGCGATGCTGGCGGGGCTGGTGCAGACCCCGGCGAACGACGACCCGATCGCCAATCCGGAGGGGGCCCGGGAACGGCGCGACCAGGTGCTGCAGCGCATGCACGCCCTGGGCCACATCACCGACCAACAGCTCGCGGAGGTGATCGGGCAGCCGGTCCAGGTGAGCCCCACGGATCCGCCGCCCAACGGGTGCATCGACGCGCTGATCGGCGCCTTCTTCTGCGACTACCTCCAACGGCACCTGACCGGCACGCTCGGCATCAGCCAGGCGCAGCTCGAGACCGGCGGGCTGACCATCCGGACGACCCTCCGGCCGGATCTGCAGCGTTCCGGCGACGAGGCTGTCCTCAGCAGCCTCGCCCTCGACGACCCGCTGGCCGCCATGTTCTCCGCGGTGGAGCCCGGCACGGGGAAGGTCCTCGCGCTGAGCGTCAACCGGCGGTTCGGGTACGACGCCACCGACCCCACCCAGGAGTCGGTCAACCTGAACCTCGTCGCGAGCCAGGGCGCCGGGTCGACGTACAAGGTCTTCGTCGCCGCGGCCGCGCTGGAGCGCGGCATCCCGCCGTGGCACACCATCACCACCGGCGACCCCTACGTCTCCCGGGTCTACAAGAACGGCCGCGACCCGTACACCGTCCGCAACGCCGGCAGCTACCCGGCGACGCTGACCATGACAGAGGCCCTGATCCGGTCGTCGAACACCTACTTCGTCGCCCTCGAGGACCAGCTGGGCAGCGTGGAGGCGCCGGTCCGGACGGCGCAGCGGATGGGACTGTTCTCGCTGGACCCCGTGGCCGATCAGGTGGTGGCGGAGAACCGCGGCTCCTTCACGCTCGGGGCCGAGGCGACCAGCCCCCTGGCGCTGGCCAACGCCTACGCCACGCTGGCGGCATCGGGGACGCACTGCGCACCCGTACCGGTCACCGAGATCCTGGACCGTCACGCGGCTCCGCTGACCCGCGAGGACGGGACGCCGCTCCCCACCGGCCCGTCCTGCACGCCGGAGGTCGTCCGGCCCGACGTCGCGACCACGCTCAACCAGATCCTGGTCGGCGACACCGCCCTGCCCATCGGCACCGGCACCCGGGCGGCGATCCCGGGCCACCAGATCGCGGGCAAGACCGGCACCAGCCAGGAGCGCTACTCCGTCGCCTTCGTCGGCTACACGCCTCAGTTCGCGGCGAGCGTGATGGTGCTCAACCCGAAGCGGAACGAGGACCTCGGCGGCTACGGCGGCCGGCTGGCCGCACCGATCTGGCGGGCCGCGATGCTGCCGATCCTGTCGGCGCAGCCCGCCGTCCCGTTCTCGCCGGCCGGCATCCCGCTGGACGACCCGACACCCCCGCCACCTCCTCCGCCGGAGGGCCCCGCCCCGCCGCCGGACGCACCCGAGCCGCCCGAGCCGCCGGACGAGCCCGCTCCCCCGCCCGAGCAGGTGGTGCCGGAGCAGGTGCTGCCGGAGAACCTGCCGTTCGACGACCCGGGGTTCCCGTTCGGGGCGGACTGACCGGTCAGGTCGCCGTCATGAGCTCCGCGGCCCGCTCGCCCAGCATCACCGCGGTCGCCGCCGGCCCGCGCGAGGTCACCTGGGGCATGACGGAGGTGTCGACGACCCGCAGCCCGGCCACTCCGCGGACCCGCAGGTGCTGGTCCACCACCGCTGTCCCGTCCTCGTCCCGGCCCATGCGGGCGGTGCCGGCGAGGTGCACGGCGGTGGTCAGGCGTTCCCGGATCCAGCCGTCGAGCGCCTCGTCGGCGTCCAGCACCGGTCCGGGGAGCCCGCTGCCCGGAGCGAGCATCGGCGCGAGCGCCGGACTGCGCAGGAGCGCCACGGCCAGCCGCACGCCCTCGCGCAGCCGCCGCCGGTCGGCCTCCTCGCTCAGGTACCGGTGCTCCAGGCGGATCCGCCCGTCGGGGGCGAGGGACACCCGTCCCCGGCTGTCCTCGCGCTGCAGGCCCACCCCGACGAGCAGTTCGTCCTGGTGCGGGCCGGCCGGGGCGCCGGTGATCCGGCTGAACGGCGTGAGCCACGGCAGGACCTCCAGGTCCCCCGGCGCCGTCGCCCCTTGCGAGGTCGCGTGCAGGACGCCGTGCAGGGGCAGCCCGGCGGGCAGCGGCCGGAGCGGGCGGAACGGCACGTAGACCTGCGGGTGGTCAGACGCGCCGGCGCCCACTCCCGGGACGTCGGCCACGACGGGCAGGCCGGCGGCGCGGAGGTCGTCCGCGGGGCCGATGCCCGAGCGGAGCAGCAGGGACGGCGACCCCACCGCACCGGCCGCCAGCACCACCTCCGCGGCGCGGACGGTGCCGTCGGCGGTCCGTACGCCCACGGCGCGGCCGCCCTCCACCACCACCCGGTGCACGGTGACCCCGCCGCGCACGGTCAGCCCCGGCAGACCGCGGCGGGGCGAGAGGTAGGCCATGGCGGTGTTCACCCGCATGCCGCCGGCCACGTTGAGCGGTACCGGCCCGTAGCCCGGCGGGCCGTCGGCGTTCTTGTCCGGCTCGGCGGCGTGCCCCTGCTCGCCGGCCGCGGCCGCGAAGGCGTCGGCCAGGGGGTGCCCCTCCCCCGGGCGCCGGACCGGGACCGGACCGTCCGCCCCGTGGCCGGGGCGGTCGCCGAAGTCCGCGTCGGCCTCGAGCCGGCGGAAGGCGGGCAGGACGGCGTCGAAGGACCACAGGTCGTTCCCGGCGGCCGCCCAGCCGTCGAGGTCGGCACGGGTGGCGCGGATGAAGGAGCAGGCGTTGAGGGCGCTGGAGCCGCCGACGACCCGCCCGCGCGGGACGCCCACGACCCGACCCGGGAACAGCTCCACCGGGACGTCCCAGTTCGCCTCGTGCCCGGGCGCCGCCGCGCGCATCGTCGCGGCGTCCCGAAGCTCGGCCGGGAAGTCGGCCGGTTCCCGGTGGTCGGCGCCGGCCTCGAGCAGCAGCACCCGCCGGCCGGTATCGGCGAGCCGGGCGGCCAGCGCGCAGCCCGACGTGCCCGCCCCGACGACGACGACGTCCCAGTCCTCAGCCACCGGCCAGGCCCAGCACCCCGGGCAGGTCCAGCCGGCGCACCTTGCCGGTCGAGGTGCGGGGCAGCTCCGCCAGCGGGTGCAGCGCCTTGGGCCGTTTGGACCCGGCCAGCCGCTCCCGGGCCCACGCCGCCAGCTCCGCCGGATCGGCGGTGCCGACGTAGGCGGCCACCACGCGCTGACCCCAGTCGTCGTCCGGGACGCCGAACACCGCGCTCTCGACCACGTCCGGATGCGCGTCCAGCACGGCCTCGACCTCGGCGGGGTAGACGTTCACGCCCCCGGAAATGACGAGGTCCTCGCGCCGGCCGTCGAGCCACACCACGCCGTCGTCGTCCACCCGGCCCAGGTCGCCGACGGTGACCAGGTCGCCGCGCCACGCGGCCGCGGTCTTCTCGGGCGCCCGCCAGTACTCGAACCGCGCCCACGGCGGCACCGCGCACCACAGCTGACCGCTGTCGTCGGTCTCCAGCCGGCGACCGGGGCGCGCCCGGCCGACGCTGCCGGGGTGCGCGAGCCAGTCCTCCGGCGGGCACACGGTGAACTGGGCCTCGGTGGAGCCGTAGAACTCCCACACGCTGCCGTCGGGGAGGGCCTCCAGGACGGCGTGCTTGAGCGGGGCCGGGCAGGGCGCGCCGGCGTGCACGAGACGCCGGAAGGAGGACCAGTCCACCGGGTGGGCTGCGGTACGGCCATGGGAGAGCAGCCGCTGCAGATGGGTGGGCACGCAGAACGTCGTCGTCGGGCGGAGGGTCGTGATCGCCTCGGCCGCGCGGGCGACGTCGAAGGGCCCCGGCAGCAGCACCTCGCCGCCGGCCAGCAGCGTGTGGATCGCGAACCGCAGCGGCGCGCTGTGGTGCAGCGGCGAGAGCACGAGGTGCCGGTCGTGCGGCCCGAAGTCCCAGAGGGCGATCTCCTCCGCGGCGAGCGCGCGGGCGTCGTCCTCGGCCAGGACGCCCGACCAGACGCCCTTGCGCCGTCCCGTCGTCCCGGACGTGTAGTGCATGGGGCGGGCCAGGGGCACGTCGGCCAGCTCCACCTCGTCGGTCCCGGTGAGCAGCCGGCCCGGTTCCGTGCCGACGTCGAGGGCGGGGTCGGCGTCCTCGGCCAGGGCAGCCCGCTCGGACGCCGGGAGCCCCGAATCCAGGACCACGGGCACGACGCCGGTGCGCAGCGCGCCGAGGACCACCGCCAGCAGGGCGGGCGAAGCGGCCGCGGAGACCAGCAACCGGTCCCCGGGGCGCACGCCCGAGCCGGCCAGCGCGGCGGCGGCCCGCCGCTGGTCCCGCTCGCTGTCGGCGGCAGCGAGGACGGGGACGTCGCTCATGCCAGGCGGACCGCGTCGCCCGTCGCGGTCTCGATCCGCCCCTCCCCCTGCAGCTTGGCGAGCGTCGCCCGGGTCGACTGCGTCGCGGCCGGCCACAGCCGCTGCGGGACCTCGGCGTAGACGGTGGCGACGAGCTCCTCGACGGTCCGCGCCCCGCCCGCGAGTGCCGTCAGCAGCTGGTGCTCCCGGAAGGCGCGGTGCGCGAGGTAGTACTCCAGGACCGCGCCCGGGTCCTCGGTCAGCTCCGGCCCGTGCCCGCAGTAGAGGGCGCTGGGGCCGAGGTCGTGGACCCGTCGGAGGGACTCCAGGTAGGCGACGACGTCCCCCTCCGGGTGGGTGACCACCGAGGTCCCGCGGCCGAGGACGTGGTCCCCGACGAGCACGGCCCCCGACTCCAGCCGGAAGGCGAGGTGGTCGCGGGTGTGCCCGGGGGTGGCGACGACGCCGATCGTCGTGCCCGCCAGGTCCAGGCGCGCCCCGTGGTCGAGGACCCGCCCGTCCGCGCCGGCCACGGTGGCGTCGCCCGCGGCGACCGGGGCGCCGAAGTGCGCTCCCCAGGGCAGGGCCGCCTCGGCATGGTCCCCGTGGTGGTGGGTGACCAGGACCGCGACGCAGCGGGCGTCCCGCGCCGCGAGCGCCGTCTCGACCGCGGCCAGGTGCGCCGGGTCGTCCGGCCCCGGGTCGACGAGGACCGCCTGGCCGCTGCCGGGCGCCCCGACGACGTAGGTGTTGGTGCCGTCGAGCGTCATGCCGGACGGGTTCGGTGCCAGGACGCGAGTGACCAGGGGCTCCAGGTCGGCCGTCCGCGGGAGCTCCCCGGGGACGGGAAGTCCCCACGTCGCGCGCGGGTCGGCCGGGGCGTCCACGCCCGGCACGCTAACCCGTGCCGCTGCGCGGCGTCGCATCCGGCGGTTAGCCTCGCGCTCATGCGTCGATCCCTCACCGTGTGCCGCAGCGGGCTCTCCCTCGCCGCCGCCGTCGTCCTGCTCACCGCCTGCGGCGGCTCCGACGGCGAGGACGCGGCGTCCTCGGAGTCCAGCGAGGCGAGCTCGAGCGCGGCCGAGACCTCGGCCGGCGCATCCGACTCGGAGTTCTGCACGGAGGCCGCCGACCTGCAGGAGCAGATCAGCTCCACGTTCACCGGCCAGTCCGACCCGAACACGCTGCCCACGGTGCTCTCGGCCGCGGCGGAGCAGATCCGCGAGATCGAGCCGCCCGCCGAGCTGGAGGCGGACTGGACCACGTTCGGCGACGGGATCGAGCAGGTCGCGGAGGCGGCGAGCGCGGTGGACTTCAACGACCCGAACGCCGTGGCCGGGTTCCAGCAGGAGATCGCCGGGCTGCAGGCCGGATTCGGCGAGGCGTTCACGAACGTCGACACCTACCTGAGCGAGGAGTGCGGCATCGGCACCGACGCCACCGACCCCGCGGCTCCGACCAGCTGATCCCGAGCGGGCCCCCGCACGGGGCCCGCTCGGAGCGGGAGGGGTCCTTCCCCTCAGCAGCCCGAGACGCCGACCCCGCGGGCGCGGAGCCAGGGCATGGGGTTGACGTGCCCGCTGTGCAGCTGGCCGTTGGGGTGCACCTCGAAGTGCAGGTGCGGGCCGGTGGACTGGCCCCGGTTGCCGACCTCGGCAATCCGTTCGCCGGCGTCCACCCGGTCACCGGCGCTCACGAACTCCCGGTTGACGTGGCCGTACACGGTGACGGCCCCGTCGTTCCCGCGGATGTAGAGCGCCAGCCCGAAGCCGGTCGCCGGACCGCTGCGGACGACGACGCCGGAAGTGGCCGCGTAGATCGGCGTGCCGATGGGGGCCGCGACGTCGACCCCGCCGTGCAGCGCGCCCCACCGGACGCCGAAGCAGCTGGAGATCCGGCCGGACGTGGGGAAGACGTACGCGCCCGAGCCGCCGCCGGAGACCCCGCCGCCTCCCGAGGAGCCGCCACCACCCGACGAGCCGCCTCCTCCGCGCACGGCGGCCGCCTCCTGGGCGGCGCGGGCGGCGGCAGCGGCCGCGGCGCGGGCCGCAGCCTCCTCCTCCGCCCGGCGCTGGCTGTCCCACTGCTGGAAGGCGTCGCGCGCGCCCTGCAGCTGGAGCAACTGGATCTGGGCGGCCTGCAGCTGCGCCTCGTAGCCGGCCTTCTGCACGGCCACCTGCTCGTAGGCACCCTGCTGGGCGGCCAGCTGCTGGTCGGCCTCTTCCTTGGCGGCCTCGGCGGCGTCCTCGGCCGCGGCCATCTCGTCCCGCGCGGCGCGGGCGGCGGAGTCGGCGTTGGCCTGACGGACCTTCGCCACCTCGAGCTCGCCCAGCACGTCGAGCTGGTTGTCGGCCACGTAGTCGAGCATCGCGGCGCGCTGGATGAGCTCGCCGGGGCCGGCGGAGTCCAGGAGGGCCGCCGTCGTGCTCAGCTTCGGGCCCTGCATGTAGCTGTCCCGGGAGAAGAGCGCGATGCGCGCCTCCGCCGCCGAGACCGCGACGGCGGCCTCCTGCAGCTGGGCAGCGGCGACGTCCGCGGCCTCCTGCGCCTGCAGGAGGGCCTCCTCGGCCTGCAGGTAGGCGGTGCCGGCGGCCTCGGCGAGGTGCCCGACGCGCTCCAGCTCGGCCTCCGCGCTGGCGACGAGCGCGGCGATCCGGCCCACCTCCGCCGCGGCGGCGTCTTGCTGGGCCCGCGCGGCACCCAGCTGGCCGTCGGTCGGGTTGGGCGGCGGCGGTGGGGCGGCGACGGAGGGGCCGGCCGTGCCGAGGAGCAGCCCGCTCAGCACGGCGCCGGTCAGGACGGTGACGAGGACGGCACGGGCGGGACGGGCCGGGCGGCCCGCGACCGGCCGACGGGAGCGAGAGCTCCCGGGGACCGCCGGAGTCGCCGGTCCGGACGGACGGCGCTGGAACATGACTCGCTCCCTGGGGAAGAGGGTGGGCATCGAAGGCAGGCGTCGATGCCCAGCGAGAGTCGCAGCATCACCATGAGTCACAAAGGCAACACGCGGAACGGTTGACACACTGCAACGAGAACGGTCAGTGACCGTCGCGCCACTGTCGGTATGTCGACACTGGGGTCAGGACGTCGGCCGCTCCAGCTCGTGCGCGAGCTGGTCCAGCTCCGCACCGCCGGCCATCAGGCGGGTGAGCTCGTCGCGGTCCACCTCGCCCTTGGCGAAGGAGCCGAGGCTACGGCCACGGTTCAGCAGCAGGAACCGGTCGCCCACCGGATAGGCGTGGTGCGGGTTGTGCGTGATCAGGACGACGCCCACCCCGCGGTCGCGCGCCTGGGCGACGTAGCGGAGGACCACCCCCGCCTGCTTGACCCCCAGTGCCGACGTCGGTTCGTCCAGGATCAGCACCCGCGCCCCGAAGTGCACCGCGCGCGCGATGGCCACCGACTGGCGCTCGCCGCCCGACAGCGTGCCGACCGGCTGGTCGGGGTCGCGGATGTCGATGCCCATCTCCTGCAGGGCCAGTCGGGTGGTCTCCCGTGCCTGCGCGGCGTCGAACCGACGGAAGGGGCCCCGGCCCCGGGTGGGTTCCGCCCCGAGGAAGAAGTTCCGCCAGATGGCCATCAGCGGGATCATCGCCAGGTCCTGGTAGACGGTCGCGATGCCCGCGTCGAGCGCCTCGCGCGGAGCGCCGAAGGACACCACCTGTCCGTCGAGCAGCATCTCGCCGCGGTCGGCCCGGTGGACGCCGGAGAGGATCTTGATCAGCGTGGACTTCCCGGCGCCGTTGTCGCCGAGCACGCAGGTCACCTCGCCGGCCCGCACCGTGCTGGTGATGCCGTCGAGGGCGATCACCGAGCCGTAGTCCTTGCCGACGTCGCGCAGCTCGAGCAGGGGCACGCCGGTGTCCCCCGTCGTCGGTGGGCTGGGTGGGGGCGTCATCGGCGGGGTGGGTGGGGAAGTCATCGGTGGGGTGGGTGGGGAAGTCATCGTCTCGCCGCCTCTGCGTAGCGGCGGACCAGCCGGTTGGCCAGCACGGCGAGCAGCAGCATCGCGCCGAGGAAGAAGTAGAACCAGTCGGCGTCCCAGCGCAGGTACGGGATGCCCAGCTGCGTCATGCCGAAGATCAGCGCCCCGAGCGAGGCGCCGATCGCCGAGCCGAAGCCGCCGGTGAGGAGGCACCCGCCGATCACGGCGGCCACGATGAAGATGAGCTCCTGGCCGATACCGGTGTTCGCCTGCACCGAGGTGAGGCGCACGGCGAGCGTGACTCCGACGAACCAGGCCGCCGTCGCCGTCGTCATGAACAGGGTGATGGTGGTGCGCCGCGCCGGCACGCCCACGTTGCGCGCGGCCACCTCGTCCCCGCCGGTCGCGAACACCCAGTTGCCGAAGCGGGTGCGCAGCAGCACCCAGGTGGCGAGCACGGTGAACAGCACCCACCAGAGGATCGCCACGCGGAACTCGGTGCCGGCGATGCTCAGCCGGGACGCGAACAGCCACTCGGCGGCCGCGTACCCGGGGGCGTCGTCGATGCCGCCGACCGTGACCGTGTCGGTGAAGAACTTGGTCAGCCCCAGGTTCAGGCCCTGCAGCATCAGGAACGTGCCCAGCGTGATGATGAAGCTGGGCAGGCCGGTCCGCGTGACCAGCCAGCCGTTGAAGAAGCCGATGGCCAGCGCCAGGGCCAGCGAGACGCCGATGGCGACCCAGATGTTCTGGCCGAACTCCACGGCGACGATGCCCACGGTCAGCGCCGTCGTCCCGGTCATCACCCCGGCCGAGAGGTCGAAGTGCCCACCGATCATCAGGAGAGCGACCGCGACGGCCATGATCCCCAGCGTCGAGGCGGGGTCCAGCCAGTTGGCGATGCCCCGCGGTGAGCGGAACACCTCCGACTGGACGGCGAAGAACGCGAACACGACGACCGCGCCGATCAGCGCACCGAGCTCGGGCTTGACCAGCAGCCGGCGCAGCGGGCCGGTGGCGGCGAGCCGCTCGTCGGCCCGCCGTTCGGCCGGGGTCCGCGGCGCCCCGGCGGTGTCCTCCCGCGTACTCAGCGCGTGCCGGCCGAGGCCAGGTCGGCGATCTCGTCGACGTTGCTCTCGTCGACGATCCCCGGCCCGGTGAGCACCGGCTGGCCGCCGCCGACGGTGTTGAGGTTCTGCACGTAAAGCTTGAGCATCACGATCGGCAGGTAGCCCTGCTCGTACTGCTGCTGGTCGACGGCGAAGGCGATGTCGCCGGCCTGGATGCCGCTGATGACGTCCTGGTCGAGGTCGAACGTGGCGACCTGCGCCTCCGACCCGGCGTCGGTGGCCGCCTCGACCGCCACCGCGGCGACCGCGGAGTTCAGCGTGAGCACGGCGTCGATGGTCGGGTCGGCCTGGAGCTGCGAGGCGATCGTCGACTGGGCGCCCTGCAGGTCGTTGATGTCGATCTGCACCGGGGTGACGTCGCTGCCGAGCCCCTGCGCGGCACCCGAGCAGCGCTGCTCCAGCCCGATGTTGCCGGCCTCGTGCATGACGCACAGCACGTTGGTGGCACCACCGGAGGCCAGCTCGGCCCCGGCGCCCCGACCGGCGATGGCCTCGTCCTGGCCGACGTGGCCGATGGCCCCGAACGCGGCCGACCGGTCGCCCCCGGAGTTGATGGACACGACCGGGATGCCCGCCTCCACGGCCGCCTCGACGGAGTCCTGGAGAGCGTCGGGGTTGGCCATCGAGACCACGATGCCGTCGACGTCCTGGTTGACCGCGGCGTCGATCAGCTGCGCCTGCCGCTGCGGGTCGCCGTCGCTCTGGTAGTCGACGGAGATCCCGAGGTCCTCGCCCGCGGCCTCGGCCCCGTTCTGGACGACGTCCCAGAAGGCGTCGCCGGCGGAGCCGTGGGTGATGACGGCGAAGCTGAGGTCGCTGCCGCCGCCGTCGCCGCTCGAGCCGCCGCTCCCGCCCGACCCACCCGAGTCGCCGCCTTCCGTCGTGCACGCGGCGAGGACGAGCGGTGCCGCCACCACGATCGAGAGCAGAGCGATCGCCGAGGAACGGCGGGGTCGGGGCATGGGAGTCCTCCTGTGCTCGCGGGGGCTCCTTCGCCCCCGCCTGTCCAGGGGAATCATGCCCCGCAGGTGATCGAGGAAGCCGGTGACCCACGGACTTCCCCTTCGGACGAGGGAAGCGTCACGGGGCGATCTACCCTCCAGGCGTGGAGATACTGAGGGCGGGTCACGAACAGGTCGTCTTCTGCAGCGATGCGGAGTCGGGGCTGAAGGCGGTCGTCGCCATCCACTCCACGGCTCTCGGCCCCGCCCTCGGCGGCACCCGCTTCTACCCGTACGCCAGCGAGGAGGCTGCGGTCGCCGACGCCCTGCGGCTCTCGGCGGCGATGTCGTACAAGAACAGCCTCGCCGGGCTCGACCTCGGGGGCGGCAAGGCCGTGATCATCGGCGACCCGACGACCGACAAGACGGAGGCGCTGCTGCGCGCCTACGGCCGGTTCGTCGAGGCCCTCGGCGGGCGCTACCTGACCGCGTGCGACGTCGGCACCTACAACGCCGACCTCGACGTGGTCGCCCGCGAGACCCGGTTCGCCCACGGCCGCTCCGAGGCCTACGGCGGCTGCGGCGACTCGTCGGTCCTCACCGCCTACGGCGTCTTCCTGGGCATGCAGGCTGCCGCGGAGCACTGCTGGGGCTCGCGGTCCCTGGCCGGGCGGACGGTGGCCGTGGCCGGCGCCGGGAAGGTCGGCTCGCACCTGATCGGCCACCTGGTCGAGGACGGGGCCGACGTCCTCGTCACCGACGTGGACCCGGCAGCCGTCGAGCGGGTGCGGTCCCGGCATCCCGCGGTGACGGCCGTGCCCGACACCGTCACGCTGGTCCGCACGCCGCACGACGTGTACTCCCCCAACGCCCTGGGCGGGGCCCTGGACGCCGAGACCGTCGCGGCCCTTCCGGCCCGCATCGTGTGTGGCGGGGCGAACAACCAGTTGGCGACCCCGGACGTCGCCGAGCAGCTCCGCGGTCGGGGCATTCTCTACGCGCCCGACTACCTGGTGAACGCCGGCGGCGTCATCCAGGTCGAGGACGAGCGGCACGGGTTCTCGTTCCCCCGGGCGAAGGCCAGGGCCGAGGGGATCTTCGACGTCGCCCTGCGGGTCTTCCGGGCCGCCGACGACGAGGGCGTGTCCCCCGCCGTCGCCGCCGACCGGCTCGCGGAGGAGCGCATGCGGTCGGTCGGCCGGCTGGCCACCATCCGCCTGCCCCGCTGAGGAAGGACCCCGTCCTCCCCACCCCTCGCACGCTCGGGGCGGCGCCTCGGACGGGGCCACGGCCCCTCGGGGGGAGGGACGTGTGCCCGTCGCGGATCCGTGTCGTAAGGTTGCTCAGGACATAGTCACTCAGTCGGGGTCGCCGCGCGGGCCGTTCCAGCCCGGGGGCTGGACTTCCGTACTCCGTAGCGAGGGGGTCGAGCCGATGGGGCGCGGCCGAGCGAAGGCCAAGCAGACACGCGTGGCCCGTGAGCTCAAGTACAGCTCACCCAACACCGATCTTTCTGCTCTGCAGAAGGAGCTCACCGGTGCACCGACGTCCTACACCGCCCCTCCGCGGGCCAAGGACGACGATGATGACGACGACGAGTACGCCGACAAGTGGGCGGACGACGACGCGGACGACGACTGGGCTGCCAGCCCGCGTTGACCCGCTGACCCTCAGCGTCTGATCCGGAGCACCGCGGTTCCTCCGGGAACCGCGGTGTCCTCGTGCGCTCAGCGGTAGGTGCCCTCGAGGCGCGCCGCGGTCTCGCCGGTGCGCTGCCCGACCGTGCCGGCGACCCAGGCCGGGACGCCTACCGCGCTCAACCGGGCGACGACGGCGTCGGCCGCCGACGGCGACACCGCGGCGACCATGCCGACGCCGCAGTTGAACGCCCGCTCGGACTCCTCGCGCGGGACGCCGTGCTCCTCCATCAGCCGGACCGCGGCGGGCAGCGCCCACGTGCCGCGGTCGAGGACCGCCTCGAGGCCCTCGGGCACGACGCGCGCGGTGTTGCTGGCCAGCCCGCCCCCCGTGATGTGGGCGAAGGCGTGCACGTCCCCGACGCCGAACGCCTCGACCAGCGCCAGGCAGTCGCGGGCGTAGATGCGGGTCGGCTCGAGCAGTTCCTCGCCGAGCGGCCGGTCCAGGCCGGCGGGGGTGGCGTGCAGGTCCAGCCCGGCAGCGCTCACGACCCGGCGCACCAGCGAGTAGCCGTTGGAGTGGAAGCCCGACGACGCCATCGCGACGACGACGTCACCCTCGACGACCCGCTCGGGGCCCAGGACCGCGTCGGCCTCGACGACCCCGACCGCGGTCGCGGCGAGGTCGTACTCGTCGGCGTCCATCAGGTCGCCGTGCTCGGCGGTCTCCCCGCCCACCAGGGCCGCACCCGCTTGGGTGCATCCCGCGGCGATGCCGGTGACGATCGCCGCGATCCGCTCGGGGACGACCTTGCCGCAGGCCACGTAGTCCTGGAGGAAAAGCGGCTCCGCTCCGCAGGCGACCAGGTCGTCGACGACCATCGCGACCAGGTCGATGCCGACCGTGTCGTGCCGGTCGAGCTGCCGGGCCAGGGCGATCTTCGTGCCGACGCCGTCGGTCGAGGAGGCGAGCAGCGGCTTCGAGTACTTGGCGGTGTCCAGCGCGAAGAGACCGGCGAATCCACCGAGGCCACCGACCACCTCCGGCCGGTTGGTCCTCTCGACGGCGGCGCGCATCAGCGTCACGGCCCGCTCCCCGGCGTCGATGTCGACGCCGGAGGCGGCGTAGGTGAAGGGGGTGCTCATGGACGGGTGAGCGCGTCCTCGGCCCCGCCGGGAACGCTGGCGCTGCCGGCCTGCTGCCCGGTCCAGCCGCTCACCGAGCGCTGGTCGTCGGCGCGCGGCATCGACGTCGACGAGACCATCGGGAGCGGCGTCCGGCCGATGCCCTCCAGCACGTGCTTGCCGAACACCTCGGACTCGCCCAGGGGGATCGGGTACTGGCCCGTGAAACACGCGGTGCACAGCCGGTTCGCCGGCTGCTCGGTGGCGGCGATCAGCCCCTGCTCGGAGACGTAGCCGAGGGAGTCGGCGTTGATCGAGGCGCGCACGCCGTCGACCTCGAGGCCGTTGGCCACGAGCTCGGCGCGGCTGGCGAAGTCGATGCCGTAGAAGCAGGGCCACTTGACCGGCGGCGAGGCGATGCGGACGTGCACCTCGACGGCCCCGGACTCGCGCAGCATGCGGATCAGGGCGCGCTGGGTGTTGCCGCGGACGATCGAGTCGTCGACGACGACCAGCCGCTTGCCACGGATGACGTCGCGCAGCGGGTTGAGCTTCAGCCGGATGCCCAGCTGCCGGATCGTCTGGCTGGGCTGGATGAACGTGCGCCCGACGTAGGAGTTCTTGACCAGGCCCAGTCCGTACGGGATGCCCGACGCCTCGGCGTACCCGACCGCGGCCGGGGTGCCCGACTCGGGAACCGGGATCACCAGGTCGGCCTCGACCGGGTGCTCCTTCGCCAGCCGGCGGCCGATCTCGACGCGCGCGGCGTGCACCCCGCGACCGGAGATCGTGGTGTCGGGGCGGGCGAGGTAGACGTACTCGAAGACGCAGCCCTTGGGGTCGGGATGGGCGAAGTGCTGGCTGCGCAGCCCGTTCTCGTCGATCGCGATGAGCTCGCCGGGCTCGACCTCGCGGACGACGGAGGCGCCGACGATGTCCAGTGCCGCCGTCTCGCTGGCGACCACCCAGCCGCGCTCCAGCCGGCCGAGCACCAGCGGGCGGACGCCCTGCGGGTCGCGGGCGGCGTAGAGGGTGTCCTCGTCCATGAACGTGAAGCTGAACGCGCCCCGCAGCTGGGGCAGCACCTCCATGGCGGCCGCCTCGACGGAGATGTCGGGACGGGCCGCGATGAGCGCCGTCACCAGATCGGAGTCGTTGGTCGCGACGAACGCACCGGGCACGCCGGCGTCGGCGGCCTTGCTGGCCAGCTCGGCGGTGTTCACCAGGTTGCCGTTGTGGCAGAGCGCCAGACCGGTGCCGGCCGAGGTGGTGCGGAACGTCGGCTGGGCGTTCTCCCACGTCGACGCACCCGTCGTCGAGTAGCGGGTGTGGCCCACCGCGATGTGGCCGCGGAGGCTGCCGAGCGTCGGCTCGTCGAACACCTGGCTGACCAGGCCGAGGTCCTTGTAGACCACGACCGACGCGCCGTCGGACACCGCGATCCCGGCCGCCTCCTGACCGCGGTGCTGGAGGGCGTACAGACCGAAATAGGTCAGCTTCGCGACCTCCTCCCCCGGCGCCCAGACACCGAAGACGCCGCAGGCGTCCTGGGGACCGGGATTCTGGGGGTCGAGGTCGTGCGTCAGCCGTCCATCACCGCGAGGCACCCCCCGAGACTACCGGCGCGACGCCACCCGGCCTACCGCAACGGGGTGTCCCCGGTCACGTGCACGACGGTCGGTCGCGGAACTCCGGTCGGCGGCGGTGCGTTGACACGGGATGGCAGCCAACGGTCCCGACCCGCGCGAATTCCTCGACATGGCGCAGCGGATGCTGCGGCAGCTCTTCGACGAGCCCCGCCGTGACGACGAGCCGTGGGCGGACGCGACCCGCCCGCCCGTGCGGCGCCGCCCCGAGCCCAGCGCCGAGGAACAGCGGGAGAACCTGACCTTCGCGCTCGCCACGCGCGCCGTCGAGGCGCTCGAGGATCTCGCGCTCAACGTCGCGTCCATCCGCCAGCGGCTCGAGCGCACCGGTGCCGAGCCGCAGGACGGACCTCCGCCGCGGACCGACGAGAGCGGGCAGTAGGGGCTACTGGGCCGGGACGTTCCCCAGCTCCGCGCCGATCGTCGTGTCGTCGCCGTGGCCGGTCCGCACCACCGTGTCGCCGTGCAGGCTCAGCAGCTGGGCGCGGATCGACCGCACGATCGTCGGGTGGTCGCTGAACGACCGGCCGGTGGCGCCCGGGCCGCCGCAGAACAGCGTGTCCCCGGTGAAGACCGTGTTCAGGTCGGGGGCGTGCAGGCAGGTGCTCCCCGGGGAGTGACCCGGCGTGTGCAGTGCGAGCAGCGACGTCCCGGCGACGGTGAACCGGGCACCGGCGGTGAGCTCGCGATCGGGCTCCGCGTCGGGATGGGTCATGTCCCAGAGCATCCGATCGGCCGGGTTGAACCAGATCGGCGCGCCGGTCGCCTCCCGCAGGGCCGGCGCGGCGGTGATGTGGTCGTTGTGCCCGTGGGTGAGCACGATCGCCGCCACCTTCCGGCCGCCGATCGCCTCGAGGATCGGGCCGGCGTCGTGCGGCGCGTCGATGACGAGCACCTCGTCGTCGTCCCCCACCAGCCAGACGTTGTTGTCGACGTCGAAGTCCTGCCCGTCGAGGCTGAAGACCCCGCTGACGACGACCTTGTCGATGCGCGCGGTCACTTCTCGAACACCACGACGCTGCGCAGGACCTCGCCCTTGTGCATCTTCTCGAACGCCGCCTCGACGTCCTCCAGGCCGATCGTCTCCGACACGAACGCGTCCAGGTCGAAGCGGCCCTGCAGGTACAGGTCGATGAGCATCGGGAAGTCGCGGCTGGGCAGGCAGTCGCCGTACCAGGAGGACTTGATCGAGCCCCCGCGGCCGAAGATCTCGATGGCGGGCAGGGTGATCTCCATGTCCGGCGTCGGGACGCCGACCATGACCACGCGCCCGGCGAGGTCGCGGGCGTAGAACGCCTGCTCGAAGACCTTGGGGTGGCCGACGGCGTCGATCGCGACGTCGACCCCGAAGCCGCCGGTCAGCGCCTTGATCGCCTCGACCGCGTCGGTCTCCTGCGAGTTGACCGTGTGGGTGGCGCCCATCTGCCGGGCCCACTCGAGCTTCTTGTCGGAGATGTCGACGGCGATGATCGTCGTCGCCCCGGCCAGCTTGGCCCCGGCGACCGCGGCGTCACCGACGCCGCCGCAGCCGAAGACCGCGACGCTCTCGCCCCGGCGGACCGCGCCGGTGTTGATCGCGGCCCCCACGCCCGCCATGACGCCGCAGCCGAGCAGACCGGCGGACGCCGGGGGCGCGGCCGGGTCGACCTTCGTGCACTGCCCGGAGTGCACCAGCGTCTTCTCCGCGAAGGCGCCGATGCCGAGCGCCGGGGACAGCTCGGTGCCGTCGGTCAGCGTCATCTTCTGCGCGGCGTTGTGGGTGTTGAAGCAGTACTGCGGCTCGCCCTTGAGGCAGGCGCGGCACTGCCCGCAGACCGCGCGCCAGTTGAGGATCACGTAGTCGCCGACCGCCACGTTGGTGACGCCCTCGCCGACGGCGGAGACGAGCCCGGCCGCCTCGTGCCCGAGCAGGAAGGGGAAGTCGTCGTTGATCCCGCCTTCGCGGTAGTGCAGGTCGGTGTGGCATACGCCGCACGCCTGCACGTCCACGACCGCCTCCCCCGGACCTGGATCGGGGACGACGATCGTCTCGATGCCGACCGGTGCACCCTTGCCTCGGGCGACGACGCCCTTCACCTCGTAAGCCATGCCGCGAGCCTAGTCAGAGGACCCTCCTGCCCCCCATCGCTCGCAAGCTCGCGCCGGGCCCCTGCAGGAGGGCCGAAAGAACGGGCCGGTCCGGCTCCCGCCCTGCGGGACGAGCCGGTCACGCGCCGGTCTCGGTCGTGTGTTGAACGCGCGAGTACCTTCGCGGCGTCGTACCGTCCGACCGGTCGCGACGCATATCACAGCGCGCGGCCGGGTTGCGTCCAACCGGGCGCAGCCTCCCGACTCGGAGGTCCCATTTCCGTGGCAGTACCCAGCTTCCTGGCCCGCGAGCGCATCGTCGCCCGGCCGGGGTTCAACCGCTGGCTGATCCCGCCGGCGGCCCTCGCCGTCCACCTGTGCATCGGCCAGGCCTATGCGACCAGCGTCTACAAGACGGCGCTGGTCGAGCACTTCGACTCCAGCCTCACCTCGATCGGGATCATCTTCTCGATCGCGATCGTCATGCTCGGCCTCTCGGCCGCCGTCTTCGGCACCTGGGTGGACAAGAACGGCCCGCGCGCCGCGATGTTCACCTCGGCCGTCTTCTGGGTGTCGGGCTTCCTGGTCGGCTCGCTGGGCATCTACACCGAGCAGCTGTGGCTGCTGTACTTCGGCTACGGCGTCCTCGGCGGCATCGGCCTGGGCATCGGCTACATCTCGCCGGTCTCCACGCTGATCAAGTGGTTCCCCGACCGTCCGGGCCTGGCCACCGGCATGGCGATCATGGGCTTCGGTGGTGGCGCGCTCATCGCCTCGCCGCTGTCCCGTCAGCTGATGAACTTCTACGACCCCGGGTACGACGGCACGGCCGGCACGGTGCCCAGCGGCAACTCCGTCGCCCTGCTCTTCCTCACCCTCGCAGTGGTCTACCTGGTCTTCATGATGTTCGGCGCCTTCATCATCCGGGTGCCCGCCGCCGACTGGCGCCCCGACGGCTTCGACCCCGCGTCGGTCAAGTCCAAGTCCCTGGTCACCACCGAGAACGTGTCGGCCAACAACGCGATCAAGACCCCGCAGTTCTGGCTGCTGTGGACCGTCCTGTTCTGCAACGTGACCGCGGGCATCGGCATCCTCGAGCAGGCCGCGCCGATGATCCAGGACTTCTTCCGCGAGAACGGCGGCTCCGCCGTCGCCGCCGCCACCGCGGCCGGCTTCGTCGGCCTGCTGTCGCTGTTCAACATGGGCGGCCGGTTCGTGTGGTCGTCCACGTCGGACTACATCGGGCGCAAGCCGATCTACATGGTCTACCTCGGTGTCGGGATCGTGCTCTACGTCATCCTCGCGACCCTGGGCAGCACGGCGACCTGGATCTTCGTGATCACCGCCGCGATCATCATCAGCTTCTACGGCGGTGGCTTCGCGACGGTGCCGGCCTACCTGCGCGACCTCTTCGGCACGTACCAGGTCGGGGCCATCCACGGCCGTCTGCTGACCGCGTGGGCGGCCGCCGGCGTCGCCGGCCCGCTCATCGTCAACGGCGTCCTCGACTCGCGCGGCACGCCGGGTGAGCTCGTGGCCGGCGACTACCGCCCGGCGCTGTTCATCATGGTCGGCCTCCTGGCCGTCGGCTTCATCGCCAACCTGCTGATCAAGCCGGTCGCCGAGAAGTGGTGGGAGCCCAAGACCACCGACGCCCCCACCGCCGCGGCGGCCCCGGAACGGAGCACTGTCCGATGAGCACTCCTGCCTCGACCCAGAACCAGCAGCCCACGCACACCCCCGTGGGGCTCATCGCCTTCGCGTGGGCGTTGGTCGGCGTCCCGCTGGCCTACGGGCTGTACAACACCGTGAAGGCGGCCAGCGCCCTCTTCGGCGGCTGATCGACACTCGCTGAGCCCCGTCCGCACTCCTGCGGGCGGGGCTCAGTGCTGTCTGAGGGGCCGCAACGGGAGCTGACCCGACAGATCGGCGCGATTGCCGCTCGCGGTCACCTTCCCGATGGCGAGGGCGTCGGCCCAGCCGAGCCGCCCGGTGGCCAGCCGCAGCCAGGTCGCCGCGTCGGTCTCGACGACGTTCGGCGGCGTACCCCGCGTGTGCCGGGGACCCTCGATGCACTGCACCGCCACGTGCGGCGGGACCCGCAGCTCCACCGACCGGCCGGGCACCTGCTGGGCCAGCCAGCGCGCGCTGGTCTTCACCGCCGCGCCGACCACCGCCCGCGGTGGCTGCTCGCCCTCGCCGTCCAGCCAGGCCCGCACCGGCTCGAGGACGGCGCGCAGGTCCTCCGCCGGGATGGGAGCTACGCCAGCCATGGGCCGTCCATCAGCTGGTCGGGACGGTGCCCGCCGGGACGGTGAACGTCGTGCCGTGCTCCGGCCCGCCGAACAGGGCCGGCAGGGTCGCGGTCCACGCCGCTCGTACCTCGGTGAGCGGCAGCTCGAGCAGGCCGTCCAGGACGAGGGCGTCCCCGCCCGTGGTCCCCAGCTCCGTCACCGGCACCCCGGCCCACTGCGCCGTCGTCTTCACGCCACCCGGGTCGGACGTGGTGACGACGACGCGTGCGGTGGACTCGCTGAACAGCGCGGTGAACGCGTCGCCGTCCAGGCGGAGACGGGCGCCGACGCCGTGGCGGAGGGCGGACTCCGTGAGGCCCTGCGCCAGCCCGCCGTCGGACAGGTCGTGGGCCGAGCTGATCAGGGCCTGATTGCCCAGCGCACCGAGCAGGTCGGCCAGAGCGCGCTCGGCTGCCAGGTCGAGCGCCGGGGGCCGGCCGCCGAGGTGGCCGTGCACGACGCTCGCCCAGGCCGAGCCGCCGAACTCCGGGGCGGTCGCGCCGAGCAGGAGCACCGTCTCGCCGGCCTTCCGCCAGCCGGACGGGATGCGGCGGCGGACGTCCTCGTGCACGCCCAGCACACCGATCACCGGCGTCGGGTTGATCGCGACGTCGCCGGTCTGGTTGTAGAGGCTCACGTTGCCACCCGTCACCGGCAGACCGAGCTCCCGGCAGCCGTCGGCGAGCCCGCGGACCGCCTCGGCGAACTGCCACATGACCTCCGGCTCCTCCGGTGAGCCGAAGTTCAGGCAGTTGGTGACGGCGAGCGGCTTCGCGCCGGAGACGGCGACGTTGCGGTAGGCCTCGGCCAGGTTCAGCTGGGCGCCGAGGTAGGGGTCCAGCCGCGCGTACCGGGCGTTGCCGTCCAGTGCCAGGGCGATGCCGCGGTTCGACTCCTCGTCGATGCGGACGACGCCGGCGTCGTCGGGCTGGGCCAGGACGGTGTTGCCGCGGACGTAGCGGTCGTACTGCTCGGTGACCCAGGTCTTGTCCGCGGCGTCCGGGCTGCTGACGACGGCCAGCCAGTGCGCCTGGAGCTCGGCAGCCGTGGTGGGCCGCGGGAGCCTGCCGGCGTCGTCGGCCTGGAGCGCGTCGAGGTCCGCCGGGCGGATCATCGGGCGCTCGTACACCGGGCCCTCGTGAGCCACGGTCCGCGGGGGGACGTCGACGATCCGCTCGCCGTGCCAGTCGACGGTCAGCCGGTCGCCGTCGGTGACCTCACCGATGACGGTCGCGAGCACGTCCCACTTCTCGCAGACCGCGAGGAAGTCGGCGACCTTGGCCGGCTCGACGATCGCGCACATGCGCTCCTGCGACTCGCTCATCAGGATCTCGGCCGGCGTCAGGGTGCTGTCGCGCAGCGGGACGGTGTCGAGGTCGACGTGCATGCCGCCGGTGCCGGCGCTGGCCAGCTCGGACGTCGCGCAGGAGAGGCCGGCGCCGCCGAGGTCCTGGATGCCGGTGACCAGGTCGGCGGCGAAGATCTCCAGGCACGCCTCGATCAGCAGCTTCTCGGTGAACGGGTCGCCCACCTGCACGGCCGGCCGCTTGGCCGGCCCCTCGGCGTCGAAGGTCTCGCTGGCCAGCACGCTGACGCCGCCGATGCCGTCGCCGCCGGTGCGGGCGCCGAAGAGGATGACCTTGTTGCCGACGCCCTCGGCCTTGGCCAGCCGGACGTCCTCGTGCTTCATCACGCCGACGCACAGAGCGTTGACCAGCGGGTTCCCGGCGTAGCAGTCGTCGAAGAGCAGCTCGCCACCGATGTTGGGCAGGCCCAGGCAGTTGCCGTAGCCACCGACGCCGGCGACGACGCCGGGCAGCACGCGGGCGGTGTCCGGGGCGTCGGCCCGGCCGAAGCGGAGCGAGTCCATGACGGCGATCGGGCGGGCGCCCATCGTGAGGATGTCGCGGACGATGCCGCCGACGCCCGTGGCCGCGCCCTGGTACGGCTCGACGTAGCTGGGGTGGTTGTGCGACTCGACCTTGAAGGTCACCGCGTAGCCGTCGCCGACGTCGACGACGCCCGCGTTCTCGCCGATGCCGACGAGCAGGGCGTCGCTGGGCGGCAGGTCGCCGAACTGGCGGAGGTGCACCTTGGAGCTCTTGTAGGAGCAGTGCTCGCTCCACATGACGCTGTACATCGCGAGCTCGGCCGTGGTGGGGCGGCGTCCGAGGATGTCCTTGATGCGGGCGTACTCGTCGGCCTTGAGACCCAGCTCGGCGAACGGCTGCTCGTCGTCGGGCGTGCCCGCCGCCAGGTCGACGGTGTCGAGGCGGTTCGCGAGCCGACCGGGGCCGGTGTCGAGGTCGGAGAGGCCTGCGGTCGCGCTCGCGTGCCCCGCCGTTCCGTCGTCGCTCACGCTGCGACGACCGACTTCAGGACGCTGGTGAAGAAGCCGAGGCCGTCGGTGCTGGGGCCGGTGAGGTCCTCGATGGCGTGCTCGGGGTGCGGCATGAGGCCGACGATCCGGCCGTTCTCGCTCGTGACGCCGGCGATGTCCCGGCTCGAGCCGTTCGGGTTGCCGTCGGCGTAGCGGAACACGACCCGGTTCTCGCCCTCGAGACGGTCGAGGTCGGCGTCGGAGCCCACGTAGCGGCCCTCGCCGTTCTTGACCGGGATGACGATCCGCTGGCCCGCGCGGTAGTCCGAGGTCCACGTGGTGTCGGCCCGCTCCACCACCAGCACCTGGTCACGGTTGCGGAAGTGCAGGTGGCTGTTGCGTGTCAGCGCGCCCGGCAGCAGGCCCGCCTCGCACAGCACCTGGAAGCCGTTGCAGATGCCGAGCACGGGGAGACCCTGGCGGGCGCGCGTGACGACGTCCTGCATCAGGGGCGCCCGGGCGGCGATGGCACCGGCGCGCAGGTAGTCGCCGTAGGAGAAGCCACCGGGGAGGACGACGGCGTCGACGTCCTTCAGGTCGTGGTCCCCGTGCCAGAGGGGGATCGGCTCGCCGCCGGCGAGACGCACCGCGCGGGCGGCGTCGACGTCGTCCAGGGAGCCCGGGAAGGTGATGACACCGATGCGCACGATTGCTCTCTCAGTCGGTGGTGACGTGCAGCTCGACGTCCTCGATGACGGGGTTGGCCAGCAGCGTCTCGGCGATCTGCTTCAGCTCGGCCTCGTCCGGGGTGCCGTCGACCTCGAGCACGAAGTGCTTGCCCTGGCGGACGCTCGTGATGCTGTCGTGGCCGAGCCGGCCCAGCGCTCCGAGCACCGCTTGACCCTGGGGGTCGGAGATCTCCGGCTTGAGGACCACGTCGACGACCACCCGGGACACGCCGTCGAGCGTACAAGGGCGCTGCCGGCCACCCGACGCGCTCCCGGTGACCCTGGCCTCTCCTTCCGGCCGAGATCGGCGATCTCGCCCGTATCAGCCCCCTGAAGACGGCGAGAGCGCCGATCTCGTCAGCGAAGAGCACGCCGGATGGTGGCGATCACGTACGCGGGCCGGCCGACCACATCGGCGGAACTGAACCGCAGGATGGTCCAGCCGGCCGCCACGAGACCGTTCTGCCTGCGGAGGTCCTTGACGAAGGTCGAACGCTCGCGGTGGTGGTCACCGTCGAACTCCACGAGCACCCTGCGGTCGCGCCACAGGAAATCCGCCCGGCCGACGAACGACCCGCCGTCCGAGTGGACGTCGACCTGCAGGTCGGGCATCGGCGAACCGGCCTCGTGGATCAGCCAGCGGAGCACCGACTCCATCGGCGACTCCGACCGTCTGTCCGCGATCGGCAGGACGGCCCGTGCACGGGCACACCCACGGCCCTTCGGACGCCGCGCCATTTGCCTCTCGAGCTCCGCGCGCGTGCACAGGCCATCGAGCAACTGGTCGGTGACCGCCAGGAGGGCCGGCGGCTGCAATACGCCGGCGAGATCGCGCCACGTGCGGGCGGGCGTCGTCACCGGGAGGGACGCCCGCCTCGTCACGTCCTCCGGGAGCAGATCGCTGCGATGGATGCGCCGGTCGGCCCGGCTCTCGGCCCGGGAGCCGGGCGCCACCGTGAGGTCTGCCCGCTCGTCCGGTTGCGGTTGGAACGGAATCTCGATTCCCCACAGCGCGGCGGCGGTGGCATGGCTGACCACTGCGCCCGGCGGCGCGGTCAGGAGCACGGCCGGCAGCCGCGTCCGCAGCGCACCGGTCAGAGCGGCCGGTGCGTAGGTGTCGCGGGAGAGCCGCACGACCTCCCGGTGCCGGAGTTGCTTGTCGCTGATCCCGGCCTCTCGGGCCATGGCACGGGTGGCGGGTCCGGTCAGTCGGGTGGGAACGCGTCGGCTCGGCACCGCGGCAGAGTGGCGCAGCGCGGGCACGCCACGCAGGCGCCGTCCACAGACCTCGACGAGATCGGCGATCTGGCCCGCTTCAGCTACGTGATGGGGCCGAGATCGGCGATCTCGTCTAGACGAACCGCGTGCCGGTCAGCTGCTCGTAGGCGGCGACGTAGCGCTCGCGGGTGGCCTCGACGACGTCGGACGGCAGCTCCGGCGGCGGGGAGACGCGGTCCCAGCCGGACGACGTCAGCCAGTCGCGGACGTACTGCTTGTCGTAGGAGGGCTGCACCGACCCGGGCGACCACGTGGCCGCCGGCCAGAAGCGGGACGAGTCCGGCGTGAGGACCTCGTCGCCCAGCACCAGCGCGTCCCCCGCCAGCCCGAACTCGAACTTGGTGTCGGCCAGCACGATGCCGGCGTCCAGCGCGATCTCCGCGCCCCGCGAGTACAGCGCCAGCGTCAGCGCCCGCAGCTCCTCGGCACGGTCGGCCCCGACAGCAGAGACGACGGCGGAGAAGTCGATCGCCTCGTCGTGCTCGCCGATCTCCGCCTTGGTGGACGGCGTGAACACCGGCGCGGGCAGCCTCGAGCCCTCGACCAGGCCCGCCGGCAGGGCGACGTCCCGGATGGACCCGGTGCGGGAGTACTCGACCGTCCCCGAGCCCGAGAGGTAGCCGCGGGCCACGCACTCCACCGGCAGCATCTCCAGCCGGCGCACGAGCATCGCCCGGCCGGCCACCTCGGCGGGGACATCCGCGGCGCTCACCAGGTGGTGCGAGGCGCCGAACGACGACAGCACCGGCGCCAGCTGCTCGAACCACCACACCGACAGCTGCGTGAGGACCCGCCCCTTGTCCGGGATCGGCGTCGGCAGCACGTGGTCGTACGCGGAGATGCGGTCGGACGCCACGAGTAGCAGGCGGTCGGGGGCGGCCGGAGAGGAGGCATCGTAGATCTCGCGCACCTTGCCGCGCGCGACGAGGGGCAGGTCGAGGCTCACGTCAGCGCAGCCAGCCGGTCGAACAGCGGGCCGAGGTTGGCCACGTACTGCTCGGGCCGGCAGATCTCGTCCAGCCGCGCCTCGTCGAGGGTCACGTCCGATGCGTCGGCCTTCGAGCGCAACGTCTCGCGGAACGGTGTCCCGCTCTGCCAGGTCTGCATCGCCGCGGACTGCACCAGCGCGTACGCGTCCTCGCGGGACAGCCCGCCCTCGACCAGCTCCAGCAGCACCGACGACGTGTAGATCAGACCGCCGGTCGACTCCAGGTTCGCGCGCATCCGGTCGACGTCGACGACGAGGTTCTCGACCAGGCCGGCGGTGAGGTCCAGCAGGTAGTCGGTGGTGATCGCGGCGTCGGGCAGGAACACCCGCTCGGTGGACGAGTGCGAGATGTCGCGCTCGTGCCAGAGCGGGATGCCCTCCATCACCGGCACGATCGCCGCCCGCACCACCCGGGCCAGGCCGGCGATGCGCTCGGAGCGGATCGGGTTCTTCTTGTGCGGCATCGCGCTGGAGCCCTTCTGCCCCGCGCCGAACGCCTCCGACAGCTCCCGCACCTCGGTGCGCTGGCCGTGCCGCACCTCGAGGGCGATCGCCTCGCAGACCGTCGCGATGATCGCGAGCGCGGAGACCCACTCGCTCACCGAGTCGCGGATGACCACCTGGGTCGAGGCCTCGGCGGCCCGCAGCCCGAGCGCCTCCGCCACGTGCCCCTCCACCGACGGGTCGATGAGGGAGTACGTGCCGACGGCGCCGGAGATGGCGACCACGCCGACCCGGGCGCGGGCCTCGCGCAGGCGGTCCCGGGACCGGGCGGCGGCGAAGGCGAGATCGGCGACCCGGTGGCCCCACACGTCGGGCTCGGCGTGCACGCCGTGCGTGCGGCCCACCTTGATCGTGTCCCGGTGCGCCAGGCCGTGGTCGCGCAGGGCCGCGACCAGGCGGTCGGCCTTCGCCAGGAGCACGTCGGTGGCGTCGGTCAGCTGCACGGCGAGCGCGGTGTCCAGGAGGTCGGACGACGTCATGCCGTGGTGCACGTAGGCGGCCGCCGAGCGCGGCTCGGTGTTGTCGGCCCAGGCGGTGAGGAAGGCGATGACGTCGTGCTGCGTCGTCTGCTCGATCTCGGCGACCCGCTCGGGCGTGGGCGGCGGCGCGTTGCGTACCGGCTCGACGACGTCGGCGGGCACCCGTCCGGCGGCCGCGTGCGCCTCGAGCACCAGCGTCTCGACCCGGCACCACAGCTCGTACTTGTGCTGGTCGCTCCAGACCCGGCCCATCTCGGGGAGCGTGTAGCGCTCGATCATGCCGGTCCCGCCTGCCACTGCTCAGCTCGTCGCGCCACGGGCACATCCTCCCGCATCCCTGTGCGCGGGCTCCCATGTGGCTGGTCCGGCCGCGTGACCCCTCGCGCGCGCCGGGCGGTCGGCCGTTCGGATGAACCGCTCCGGTGCGGACCTCGGGTGGCGCGGTGCGGAGCTACGGTCCGGCGCCATGACCAGGATCGTCCTCGACGCCGAAGGCATGCACCGCCACAAGGGCGAGGCCCTCGCGGACGAGGTGCGGCGGGCCGGTGAATGGCCCGTGGGCGTCGTGCGGCGCGGGCTGCTCCGGCGTGAGCGGCTGGAGCTGGCATCGGACGACGGCGGCGCCGGGGTCCTCGACGAGGCGGCACGGCCGCGGGTGGGCGCGACCCTCGAGCGGCTCGCGCGCTCGTTGCTGGACGTCACGCTGGAGGTCGCCGGGGGCGGCCGCGAGGTCGTGCTGGACCAGGACGAGATCGCCGCCCACGTCGCCGCGGAAGGCCTCGTGCCGGGCACGACCTACCTGCTGCGCTGGCGGGCTCCGGACCGGCGGCCCGAGCCCGACGTCCAGGGTGACGAGGCGGTCGACGCGGCGTGGGAGCGGATCGAGCGCTGGCTCGCCGAGCACCACCCACGCGGCACAGGCGTCCTGGCGCCCGGTGCGAGCGAGGAGGCGCTGCGGTCGGTCGAGACGACGATCGGCCGGCCCCTCCCGGCGCCGCTGCGCCGGTCGCTGGCCCGCCACGACGGCCAGGCCGAGGGGGTCGGCTCGATCACGGAGGGGCACGAACTGCTCAGCGCCGCAGACATCGCCGACGAGTGGACGATGCTGCGGGAGATCAGCGACGACCTCGGCCCGATGGAGGACTGGTGGCGGCCGTCCTGGGTGGGCTTCACCGCCGACGGTTCGGGCAACGGCCTGTGCCTGGACGCCGAGACCGGCGAGGTCCTCTTCCGCAACCACGAGGACAGCGCCTCCGTCGAGGCGCGCCGGTTCGAGGGCTGGCTCACCCGCTGGGCCGAGGAGCTGGAGGCCGGGGAGCAGGTCGTCGGCGCGAACGGAGGCATCGACCTGCCCTGGTACGCGGACTGACCAGGCCGCCGGGTGTAGCGCTCGACCCGGCGGGTACCGCCTGCCTCTGCTCAGCTCGTTCGCGCCGAAGGGACCGGCTCCCGCAGGGCTAGCGTGATCATCGACGGCCCTACCTGGAGGTGAGCGATGCGACGACGTGCACGCGACCTCACCGCCCGCGCCCGCGAGCGGATCCGCGCCGCCCGGGAGCACGACCCCCACGCCTGGCACCACCACGGCCCGGTCGACCTCGACCACCCCGCCGACCACCTCGACGACCATGCCGAGAACCACCCCGACGACGAGCCCGACGACGGCGAACCCGCGGCGAACGGCTCCAGCCGGCCGCCCCTCGGCAGCCCGGCACCCGGCGCCCCCGACCTGGACGGCGCCGTCGGCCCGGGTGGGGTGAGCGGCCCGCCGGCCCGGCGGTCCCCCGAGGGCGGCGCGCCTCGCCGCACGAGGTCCGCTCCGCCGCGTCGCTCGGCCGCCGAGGACGACGTCCCGTTCGGTCTGCGGACCGCGGCCGCCTGGTCCTGGCGGATCATCGTGGTGCTCGCCGGGTTCTACGTGCTCCTGTACGCGGCGACCATGATCGCGGTCGTCGTCGTCCCGGTGATCGTCGCGCTGCTGCTGGCCGCGCTGCTCCAGCCCGGCGCGGCGGGGCTCGCGAAGCGCGGCTGGCCCCGGGGGCTGGCCGCCACGACGATGCTGCTGGTCGGCCTCACGGTGGTCGCCGGGATCATCACGCTGGTCGTCGAACGGTTCACCGCCGGCTTCAGCGACCTCGCGGCCCAGGTCAGCGAGGGCCTCGGAGAGGTGCAGTCCTTCGTCGTCCGGACGTTCCCCATCACGCGGGGCCAGCTGGAGGACGCGGTCGGCCAGGCCCAGGACTTCCTCGTGGGCAACCAGGAGGAGCTCGCCACCGGCGCCCTCACCACGGCCGCCACCGTCGGCGAGGTCTTCACCGGCATCGTCCTGGCGCTGTTCACGCTGTTCTTCTTCCTCAAGGACGGCCGGTCGATCTGGCTCTGGCTGGTCGGCCTCTTCCCGGCCGACTCGCGGGCCTACCTCGACGAGGCCGCCCGCCGGTCGTGGCGGACGCTCATCTCCTACGTCCGGGCGACGGTCGCGGTGGCCCTGGTGGACGCCGTCGGCATCGGCATCGGGCTGGCCGTCCTGGGCGTGCCGCTGGTCATCCCGCTGGCGGCCCTGGTCTTCCTCGGCGCGTTCATCCCGATCATCGGCTCGTTCCTCGCCGGGTCGGTCGCCGTGCTGGTGGCCCTGGTGTCCGTCGGTCCCATCAAGGCGCTGATCGCGCTCGGGGTGGTCGTCGCCGTCATGCAGCTCGAGGGCCACGTGCTGCAGCCCCTGCTGCTGGGGCGCGCCGTGCACGTGCACCCGCTCGCCGTGGTGCTGGCCATCGCGGCCGGCCTGCTGATCGGCGGCATCTTCGGCGCGCTGATCGCCGTTCCCACGGTGGCCTGCATGAACGTCGCCGGCACGTACCTCAGCCGCCGGCACGAGGGTCCACGCCCGCCGGAGCCGCGCCCCGAGCGGGCGCGGCCGGTGGTCACGGCGGCGTAAGGACCCCGTCCCCCTCACCACTCGCAGGCTCGCGGCGAGCCTCTGGACGGGGCCGAGCGGAGTCAACCAATCCTTATTCGCCCCTCGACGGCCGCCAGGGCGATGTCGGTGCGCCAGTGCGCGTCGGCGAGACGGACACCCGCGACCCGCTCGTAGGCGGTCTGCCGGGCGGCGGCGAGGTCCTCGCCGACCGCGGTCACGGCCAGCACGCGGCCACCCGCGGACACCACGCTGCCGTCGGCGGCCACGGCGGTGCCGGCGTGCAGCACCCCCTCGCCGTCCGCACCGGTGACCGGGTCGCCGGTCCGCGGCCGCTCGGGATAGCCCGACGCGGCGACGACGACCGTGACGGCGGCGCCCGGGCGCCAGCGCAGCGGCGGGTGCTCGGCCAGGGTGCCGGTCGCGGCCGCGTGCAGCAGCCCGGCCAGTGGCGTCTCCAGCAGCGGCAGGACGACCTGGGTCTCGGGATCGCCGAAGCGGGCGTTGAACTCCACCACCCGGATGCCGCGCGACGTGAGCGCCAGACCGGCGTACAGCAGCCCGCTGAACGTCTCGCCGCGGCGGGCCATCTCGTCGACGGTCGGCTGGAGCACGGTCGCGAGCACCTCCTCGACCAGCCCCGGCGGCGCCCATGGCAACGGGGCGTAGGCGCCCATGCCTCCGGTGTTCGGGCCGCCGTCCCCGTCGTCGCGGCGCTTGTGGTCCTGCGCGGGGACCAGCGGCAGCACCGTCGTCCCGTCGGTGATCGCGAACAGGGAGACCTCGGGGCCGTCGAGGTACTCCTCGACCAGGACCGCGCCGCCGGCGTCCAGGACCCCGCGGCCGTGCGCCAGCGCCGCATCGCGGTCGTCGGTGACGAGGACGCCCTTGCCGGCGGCCAGCCCGTCGTCCTTGACGACGAAGGGCGCCCCGACCTCGTCGAGCACCGTCTCGAGCTCCGCCGGGCCACCGACCGGCCAGGCGCGGGCCGTCGGCACACCGGCGGCGTCCATCACGTGCTTGGCGAAGGACTTGCTGCCCTCGAGCTGAGCCGCCTCCGCCGACGGGCCGAAGCAGGCGATGCCGGCCTCGCGGACGGCGTCGGCGGCACCCGCGACTAGCGGTACCTCCGGACCGATGACGACGAGGTCGGCCCGCCAGGCGCCGGCCACGGCGGCGATCGCGTCGGGGTCGGCGGCGTCGACGGCGAGGGGCTCGGCGAGCGCGCGGGTACCGGCGTTGCCGGGGGCGCAGGCGAGCGCGCCCACCGCGGGGTCGGAGGACAGAGCGACGCACAGGGCGTGCTCCCGGGCACCGGAGCCGATCACCAGGACGCGCACGGGCCGGGACGCTACCGAGCGGGGCTCAGCGGCCCGCGCGCGGACGGTTGGGCTGGTCCTTGAGTGCCCTGTGGAAGGACCGCAGCCGGGCGCGCTCCTCGGCCCGGGCACGGGCGTCGAGACGCAGCGCCTGACGGTGCGCCTCCGCCTGGAGCTTGCGCCAGCCGGAGAAGCGGGCGGGGTCGAGCCGGCCGTCGTCGATGGCCGCTGCGACCGCGCACCCGGGTTCGCCTCGGTGGGCGCAGTCCCGGAACCGGCAGTCGGCCGCGAGTTCGGCGACGTCGGCGTAGGCGGTGTCCACCCCGCCGGCGTCGTCGTGGAGCGCGAGCTCCCGCATCCCGGGGGTGTCGATGAGGAACGCCCCGCCCGGCAGCCCGTGCAGCTCACGCACGGTCGTCGTGTGCCGGCCGCGCCCGTCCTCCCGGATGTCGCGGGTGGCCGCCACGGTGCGGCCGGCGAGCGCGTTGGCGAGGCTGGACTTGCCGACCCCCGACGGCCCCACCATGGCCGCCGTCCGCCCGGGGCCGAGCAGCGCGCGGAGCTCCGCCACGCCCTCCCCCGTCACCGAGCTGACGGGCAGGACCTCCACCCCGACGGCGTCCTCGCGGACCGCCGCGACCGCGGTGGCGACGTCGTCGCACAGATCGGCCTTCGTGAGGACGACGACGGGGGTGGCGCCGCTACTCCATGCCACGGCGAGATAGCGCTCGATCCGGCGCAGGCGCGCGTTCCCGGTCATCGCGTCGACCACCAGGACGACGTCGATGTTGGCGGCCACGACCTGCGGTGCCGACGTCCGGCCGGCGACGGTGCGGACGAAGGCGGTCGTGCGGGGCAGGATCTCGACGGCCAGCTCGCCGCGCAGCACCACCCAGTCACCGACCGCCGGACCCGTGTCGCCGGACGCGTACAGCGAGGCCGCCGGGACGACCCGCCGGTCCCCCTGATCCGTCAGCACCGTGAGGCGGCCCCGGTCGACGCGGGCGACCCGTGCCGAAACCGTTCCGGATGGCGGTTGGTCACTTCCGCCCCAGCCGAAACATGAGATCTGCGTCACGGGACGCATGGTGCACCGCTGGTCAGCGTGGTGTCTCTTCAATTGTGCGCGACCCGTTGGCTCCAGTTCACTCCATCGCCATCCGATTAAGGTTCTGTGAAGGACATGCGCGCGACCGAGTCGCTGGCACTGCGCCCTGCGACCCGCCTTCCCCGTCCTGTCGTCATCGGGCACCGAGGTGCCCCCGCCTACCGTCCCGAGCACACGACCGCGAGCTTCGAGCTGGCGATCGAGCTCGGCGCCGAGGTCATCGAGCCCGACGTCGTGGTCTCCCGCGACGGCGTCCTCGTGGTCCGGCACGAGAGCGAGCTCTCCTGGTCCACCGACGTGAGCAGCCGCCCCGAGTTCGTCGACCGCCGCACCACCAAGGTCGTCGACGACCAGCGCTGCACCGGCTGGTTCACCGAGGACTTCACGCTCGCCGAGCTGCGCACGCTGCGCGCGGTCGAGCGGATGCCCGAGTACCGGCCGCTCAACTCCGCCTACGACGGCCACTTCGGCATCCTGACCCTCGCGGAGGTCATCGACCTGGCCCGCACGCGGTCCAGCGACGAGCGCCAGATCCGCGTCCTCGCCGAGCTCAAGCACCACGACTGGTCGGCCGAGCAGGACCTGCCCATGGCCGAGCTGGTCACCGACGAGCTCCGCCGGCTCGGGGCGACCGACGAGCACGGCTCGGTCATGCTGCAGTCCTTCGACGCCGCCGTCCTGCGCGACCTGCGCAGCCGCCTCGGCGAGCACGGGCCGCAGATGGTCCAGCTGATCAACGACTTCGCCGAGGGCGACCGCATGGTCACCCCGGCCGGTCTGCGGGAGATCTCCACCTACGCCCAGGGCATCGCCCCGAGCGTGGAGCGGATCCTCCGCGGCCTCGGCACCGGCGCGACGGGGCTGCACTCCCCGCTGGTCGACGAGGCGCACCGCGCCGCGCTCGCGGTGTTCTGCTGGACGCTGCGGGCGGAGAACGCGTTCCTCCCGGCGCACCTCCGCCTCGGCGACGCGCCCGAGGCCCTGGGTGACGCCATCGGCGAGGCGCGTCAGCTCCTGGCCCTGGGCGTCGACGGCCTGATCACCGACTCCCCCGACCACGCCGTCCAGGCCGTCCGGGAGCTCGCCGACGACCTGGCCGTCCTGCCCGCACGTCGGTCACCGGCGGTCCCGCAGCCACGCTAGGGCGTCGACGGCATGGGTTACACGCGAAGCGTCGATGCGGCGGTCTCCACCCGGTGGCGGGCGGGTGCTGAAGTCCTGCGTTCGAGCGGATCCGACCGCGGTCCGACGATTCGTTCCGGTGCCGACCGCCGGGCGATGAACCCGGCGGTCGGCATCATGACGCTGTTGCGGTCCTCAGCCCCGCTGACGCACCCGACGGGCGCCCAGGAAGGCCGCCGCGGCGGCCAGCAGCAGGCCTCCACCGATGGACACCGGCAGCACCAGGTCCACGCCCGTGGTGGCCAGCACGGGGCCTTGCGCGGTGGAGGTCAGGAGGTTCGTCGCCCCGCTGCCCTCCTCCCCCTCCAGGGAGAAGTAGCCGATGGTGCCGGCCGCCGTGACGGTGATCCAGACCGTGTCGGTGCGCGGTGTGCCGTCCGGCGCGGTCCCGCTGAGGATGATCTGGTGCTTGCCGGCCTCGACCGTCGACGGCAGATTGCTGAGCATCCAGAAGTTCCCGCTCGCATCGGTGACGCCCGATGCCAGGAGGACCGGCGTCGAGTGCAGCTCCGCCTTCCACGGCGAGGCGGGCATCAGCCCCGCACCGGTGAGCTGGATCGGCGCGTTCCCCACGGCATCATCCACACCGAACAGCGGCTCCAGATCGAGTCCTGTCCCCGTGATGGTCGGGACGACACGGATGTTGTCCACGTAGAGCACCGCGCCTGCCGCCATGCCCCAGCTCTGGTCGTAGGTGCCGGCGACGAACACGAAGCGGTAGGTGCCCGCGGCGGGCAGCGACACCGACGTGCTCTGCCAGGCGCTCTCCTCCCCCGTGGAGTCCAGCACCTCGATCTGCTGACAAGTGTCGACGTTCAGGGCGTACCCGAGGACGTGGTAGTCGTCCTCGGCGCCCGAAGCCGCCCAGTCCAGGGTGACCGTCCGATTGCCCTGGGTGGTGAAGGGATCGCTGACGACCGCCGGGCCGTGCGCGACGTAGCCCTCCTCGTAGGCGATCATGTCGCTGGACAGCTCCAGCGCGGTGGACGACGGGGCCACATCCGGGTCCTGCGCGGTCCCCGCGTCCACCGTGACCGACCCCAGCAGGGGAGCCCCGTCCCAGTACGTCGCGTCACTCGCCGTTCCCACGTCGTCGCCGCGCACGGTGGGGTCGGACACGCTGGAGTAGTCCGGGAAGACGTTGGCGTAGAAGCCGTCGACGAAGTCCCAGTTCCCACCGATGTAGCCCACGGCGTCGATGGGCCATGTCTCGGCGCCCTCGACGACGTAGAAGTCCGTGAACGGGAGGCCACCTGGGTCGGTTGCCGTGCCGAAGAAGATCTGGCGCGCGTCCGTAGCGCCGGCCGTCGTCACCGCGCCGACCTGGTCGAGCCAGACCGTGGTGGTCGTACCGTGGACGAGCAGCTCGTTCCCCGCCCCCACCGGAATGACGTCGTCCCGAATCGGCCGCGCCTCGTTCGCGTAGTCCCGGAGGGTGGTGTAGTCGCTGGTGTCCACCGTGACGCAGCCCCCGAGGCTCGTCACCCCGAGGTCCACGAGGTCGTTGGTGAGCGTCCAACCGGCGACCGTCGTCGACCCGACCGGATCGGCCTCGAAGTCACCATTGACGATGGCCGGCCCTGCGGCGCTCGCTGTCCCCATCGGCAGCGACACCGACACCGCTGCCGCCACCCCGAGTACGGCCGCCAGCGACCGACGTCGTCTCATGTCTCTCCCTCTGCTCCGACCGGTGCGCACACGATCACGCCTGTTTGCGGAACGTAGCGAAGGTGCAACTGTGGGTTACACGACGCGCCCGGGGGGCATGAGTCCATCGGGACGCGTGGGGGCGGAGAGTCGCGCCGTGACCTTGCCGTGTCCGTTGGACGTTCGGCAGTGCTGGACGATCCGACCGGCACGTCGCGGCGGGTGGGGCTGACCTTCCGGCGGACGTGAGGTCAGGCCTCCCGCAGCTCCTCCGGCCCGTCGGGAAGCTCGGACTTGGGTGTGCCGGTGCCGTCGAGGACTGCGTGAACGATCAGTCGTTGCCGCGCCGAGTACTCCGGGTGGCACGTCGTCAGCGTGAGATATCGGCCGCTGGCCGCCGCGGATGCGGGCTGGTTGGGTGTGGGCGAGATGACCTGCACTGCGTCCGGGCTGACGATCTGCCGGCCCGGGATGCCGCTGGCGTCTCCGGTGAACTTGCCGCTGCCTGAATCACCGAGGACGCGGTACACGTACCAGGTGTCCGCGGTCTCGACGATCACGGGATCGCCGGGACGCAGCTCGTCGAGCTCCTGGAACGGCGATCCTCGGCCGTCGCGGTGTCCGGCCACGGCGAAGTTGCCCACCTCCCCCGGCATCGCGGTGTCGGAATAGTGCCCCGGCCCCTGTGCCAGGGCGGCTCCGTTGGTGCCCTGGACGACCGCCCGCCGGTAGTCGGTCCCCAGCCGGGGGATGCGCAGCACCGCCAGGGCCTCGACCTCCTGCGGCGTCTCGAGCTGGGTGGGGGCCTCCCATTCCGCCTCCACCCGGTCGACCAGCGCGTCCTGCTGCCGCGCCGCGATCTCGTCGGCCACGAAAAGCTGGTAGGCGAGGAAGAGCAGGACGATCACCGCCGCCGAGCCGAGCAGTTCCCCAGCGGTCCGGAGGGCGACGAATGCCACGTTGCGGTTCGGCAGCTCATCCGGCGATGCGGCCACCGACTTCTCCGAATGCGGGAGCGGCCCGTCCAGCGGCGGCAACTTCCGGAACAGAGGCCGGGTGGCGTCGTCCGCGATCATCGACGGCTCGTCCGGACGGGACATCTGCAGGCTCCTCCTCTTCCCTTGGAGCGGATCCGACCGCGGTCCGACGATTCGTTCCGGTGCCGACCGCCGGGCGACGAACCCGACGGTCGGCATCATGACGCTGTTGCGGTCCTCAGCCCCGCTGACGCACCCGACGGGCGCCCAGGAAGGCCGCCGCGGCGGCCAGCAGCAGGCCTCCACCGATGGACACCGGCAGCACCAGGTCCACGCCCGGTGCACCGGCGTCGAGTGCAGCTCCGCCTTCCACGGCGAGGCGGGCATCAGCCCCGCACCGGTGAGCTGGATCGGCGCGTTCCCCACGGCATCATCCACACCGAACAGCGGCTCCAGATCGAGCCCTGTCCCCGTGATGGTCGGGACGACACGGATGTTGTCCACGTAGAGCACCGCGCCTGCCGCCATGCCCAGCTCTGGTCGTAGGTGCCGGCGACGAACACGAAGCGGTAGGTGCCCGCGGCGGGCAGCGAACGTCCAGCCGGTCACCGTGGTGGAGCCGACGGCGTCCGTCTCGAAGTCCCCGTTGACGATCGCGGCCCCGGCGGCGCTCGCCGTCCCCATCCGCGGCGGCACCGCCGCCGCGACTCCCAGTACAGCCGCTACTGATCAACGACGTCTCATGACGTGCTCCCTCTGCCCGTGTACGCGCTCTGAGCGCGTTCGTACCGGAGTAGAACGACGCGTGCCGGCGGTTGGTTCACGTGTCCAAGCGTCCTGCGCAATCGGATAGCGGAGTGTCCGGTGGGGCCACCGATGCCCACTCCGGACCGTCCGCCGGTCACGGCACCTAGGCCGGCTCAGCCGATCAGATCGTGGATCACGACGTTCTCGTCGCGGCCGGGGCCGACGCCGATGACGCTGATCCGCGCCCCGGAGAGCTCCTCGAGTCGTCGCACGTAGGCCTGGGCGTTCGCCGGGAGCTCGGCGAAGGACCGGCAGTGCCGGATGTCCTCGAACCAGCCGGGCATCTCCTCGTAGACCGGCTTCGCGTGGTGGAAGTCCGTCTGCGTCATCGGCATCTCCTCGTGCCGGACGCCGTCGACGTCGTAGGCGACGCAGATCGGCACCGTCTCCAGGCCGGAGAGCACGTCGAGCTTGGTGAGGAAGTAGTCGGTGATCCCGTTGACCCGGCTGGCGTAGCGGGCCACCACCGCGTCGAACCAGCCGCAGCGGCGGTCCCGGCCGGTCGTCACGCCGACCTCGCCGCCCTGCTTGCGCAGGTACTCGCCGTTGGCGTCGAACAGCTCGGTGGGGAAGGGACCCGAGCCGACGCGGGTCGTGTACGCCTTGAGGATCCCGACGACGCGGTCGATCCGGGTGGGACCGATGCCCGAACCGGCCGCGGCACCGCCCGCCGTCGGGTTCGACGACGTCACGAAGGGATACGTGCCGTGGTCGACGTCGAGCAGGGTCCCCTGCGAGCCCTCCAGCAGCACCCACTCCCCGGCGTCGAGCGCGTTGCCGAGCAGCAGCCGGGTGTCGGCGATCCGGTGCTTGAGCACCTCGGCGTACCCGGCGTACTCCTCGACCACCTCGTCGACGTCGATGGCCTTGCGGTTGTAGACCTTCACCAGGATCTGGTTCTTCTCCTGGAGCGTGCCCTCGAGCTTCTGCCGCAGGATCGAGAGGTCCAGCAGGTCCTGCACGCGGATGCCGACGCGGGCGACCTTGTCGCCGTAGGCGGGGCCGATGCCACGCCCGGTGGTACCGATCTTGCGCTTGCCCAGGAAGCGTTCGGTGACTTTGTCGAGCGCCCGGTGGTGCGGCATGATCAGGTGCGCGTCCGAGGAGATGACCAGCCGCGAGGTGTCCACCCCGCGCTCGTCCAGGCCCGCCAGCTCGCCTATCAGCACCTGCGGGTCGATCACGACGCCGTTGCCGATGACCGGCGTGCAGCCCGGCGTGAGGATGCCGGACGGGATCAGGTGCAGCGCGTACTTCTCACCGTCCGGGGTGATCACCGTGTGGCCCGCGTTGTTGCCGCCCTGGTAGCGGACGACGTAGGGGACGCGGCCGCCGAGGAGGTCGGTGGCCTTCCCCTTGCCTTCGTCCCCCCACTGGGCACCGATCAGCACGACAGCCGGCATCGGGTCCTGGTTCTCCTCGCTGATCGGCACCGGAGGTTCCCGGCTGGCAGATGGCAGGGTATCCGCATGGCCGACGTGCAGCTGGACCTCCGCCGTCTGGACCCCGGTCAGGCCCCCCGACCGGAGGACGTCGCGCCCGCCGCCGACGCCGGAGCGCTCCGTGTGCGAGGACCCGTGGCGGGACTCGCCGCCGTCCTCTCGGTCCTGCTGAAGGCCGAGCGCACCGCCCTCGTGCCGGTCGCCTGGGAGCCGTCGGGGGACAAGGCGTCGCTCGCCCTGGCGCGCGACATCGGGGTCGGGACCGGCGAGCCCCGCGACCTGTGCCTCGTCCGCGACGACCACGGCGGGGTCCTCCTGCACCACGGCCGGGTGGAGGCCGCCGGGGACGGTCGCCGCTCCCTGAGCCGGCGACTCGGCCTGCAGGCCCACCACGACGACATCAAGGTCGCCGACGGGGAGATCACCCGGATCGACGTGCGTCCCGACTGGCGGGCGGTGGACACCATCGGCGTCACCGTCATGGTCCAGCCGCTGCGGCCCACGCGGCACACCAGCGGCCGGGCCGTCCAGATCGCCTCGGATCCGGCGCGCATCATCCGTGACGGGGTCGCCTACCCCCGTGCCGTCCACCGGTGGACCTGGTACGCCGACGACCGCGTGCGCTGGCGCCTCCAGCCCTAGTCACGGAGCATCCTCCGGCGGGCCCCTGCGGAGGCACGGGGGCGTCGTGGACACTGGGTCGGCACCCCGCCCGTCGAGGAGGTCCCCGCTGCCGTCGCCCTGCCCGCCGCCCGGGATGCCGCGCCCGTGATCGCCGAGGGACAGCCCACCTTCGGCGCCTCCTCCGTCGTGGCGTCGGACCAGCGTCGGCTCTTCGCGAGGGCGCTGGACCGGCCCAGCCTGCCGGCGCTCGTCGGGCTCGTGGTCGTGGTGCTGTTCTTCGGTGTCCAGGCACCGGAGCTGCTCACCGCCGCCGGCGTGGCCGGGGTCCTGGACGTCGCCGCGAGCCTGGGCATCGGGGCGGTGGCGGTCGCCCTGCTCCTCGTCGCCGGGCAGTTCGACCTCTCGGTCGGCGTCGTGGCGGTGGCCAGCTCGCTGCTGTCGGCCATCCTCATCGGTCACGCGGGCTGGGCGACCTGGCCGGCGCTGACGGCGTCGCTGGCCGCATCCCTCGCCGTGGGCGTCGTCAACGGGGTGCTGGTCATCAACACCGGGCTGCCCAGCTTCCTGGTGACCGTCGCGACGTTCCTGGTCCTCCAGGGCACCGCGCTGGCCGGCTTCGAGGCGGTCACCGGCTCCACCCAGGTGACCGGCCTGGACCGGGCCACGGGCTGGGAGTCCGCCGCGGCCGTCTTCGGGTCCTCCGCGGAGATCGCCGGCGGGCGGTTCCAGGTCTCGGTGCTGTGGTGGGCGGCCGCGACCGCGCTGGCCGGCTGGGCCCTGTGGCGCACCAGGTTCGGCAACGCGGTCTTCGCCAGCGGCGGTGCTCGGACCGCCGCCCGCGAACTCGGCGTCCCCGTGCGCGGGACCACGATCACGCTGTTCTGCCTGACGGCGACCGCGGGCTGGCTCATCGGCACCCTGGCCCTGCTGCGGCTGGAGAGCGTGCTCGTGACCAACGCGGGCCTCGGCGCGGGGATCGACTACGTCGTGGTGGCGGTCATCGGCGGCTGCCTGCTCACCGGCGGCTACGGGTCGGCCGTCGGGGCGGCCGTCGGCGCGCTGGTCTACGCCGTGGCCCGCCAGGGCATCGCCCTGGCCGGCTGGGATCCGCGCTGGTTCCAGGCACTGCTGGGTGTGCTGCTGCTGGTGGCACTCCTGGCCAACGGCGTCGTCCGCCGGCGCCTCAAGGCGGTGCCGCGCTCGTGAGCCCCGAGGCCGACGGTCGCGCCCCGGCGCCGCTCCTGCCGGAACTGGAGCTGCGACGGCTCAGCGTCCACTACGGGAGCGTGGCCGCCCTGTCCCGGGTGAGCGTGGCGCTGCCGGCCGGGGAGATCACCTGCGTGCTGGGCGAGAACGGGTCGGGCAAGTCGACCCTCGTGGCCGTGCTCTCCGGGCTCCGGGCGCACGACGAGGGGCAGCTCCTGCTCCGGGGCGAGCCCGTCCGCTTCCGGTCCCCGCGCCAGGCGCGCGCTGCCGGGATCGCGACCGTCTGGCAGGACCTGGCGGTCGCGCCACTGCTGTCGATCTGGCGCAACTTCTTCCTCGGCGCCGAGCCCACCCGCGGGGTGTGGCCCCTGCGGCGGCTCGACGTCGACCGGGCGCGGGAGACGACCGTCCGGGCGATGGCCCGCGTGGGCGTGCCGCGGGTCGATCCGGATCAGCCCGCCAGCACGCTGCAGGCGGGTGCCCGCCAGAGCCTGGCCATCGCCCGCGCCGTTCACTTCGGCGCCCGGGCCCTGCTCGTGGACGAGCCCACGGCTCCCCTCACGGTCGCCCAGCAGACCCTCCTGCTCCAGGCGATCGTGGCGGCCCGGAAGGAGGGTCTGGCGGTGCTCCTGGTGACCAACAACCCCCGCTACGCGCACTTGGTGGGCGACCGGTTCCTGCTGCTGGCGCACGGGTCGGTGGCCGGCACGCTGACGCGCGACGACGTGGACGCCGCGGACCTGATGCGGCTGATGGCGGGGGGCGAGGAGTTCAGCGCCCTCACCTCCGCCCTGACCGCCCTGCACTCCGAGCTCGGCGACCGCTGAGCCCCCGGGCCCGGAAGGGGCCCGGGGCGCGCTCAGGTGAAGACGCTCACCCCGCCAGGCCCGACGAGCAGGCCCGCGACGATGAGCACGATGCCCCAGAGCATCTGGCGCCGGAAGAGAGCGAAGATCCCGGCCACCACCAGGATGACGGCGAGGATCCACAGCAGCGTTGCGCTGTCCATGACGGTCTCCTTGTCCGCGACGCCCTGGCGGCGTCGCGCACGCACAGTGATGACCGTCACGCCGATCTGGCAAACCTCGGACAGGAACGCCCTGGTCATCGCGCTACGGCACGCGGACCACGGCTTACCGTCAGTGACCTCAGGGGGCGAGCGAGGGGTCGCAGTCGCGGAGCAGCTGCGTGCAACGTTCCTGCTCGTCGTGCTCGCCGATCGCCTCGGCCGCCTTCGCCAGGACCGTCACGCAGCGCAGGAAGCCGCGGTTGGGTTCGTGCGACCACGGGACGGGGCCGAACCCCTTCCAGCCGTTGCGGCGCAGCGCGTCCAGACCGCGGTGGTAGCCGGTGCGGGCGTAGGCGTAGGCCTCGATGGTGTCGGTGAGCCGCCGCTCCGGACGGTCGATGGCCGTTTCGGCCAGCGCCGCCCAGGCCGCGCTCACCGTCGGGTGGTGCGCGGCCACCTCGGCCGGCGGGGTGCCCTCCGCCAGCTCGCGGTCTGCCTCGGGGTTGCCCGGCAGGAGCGTGGGGTCCGGCTCGCCCAGCAGGTTGTGGGAGTGCGTCACCGTCACGCCCCCGTCGACTGGCCGGCGGACAGCAGGTCCTCGCACGCCTCGACGATCCGCGCGGCCATGCCGGTCTCGGCGGCCTTGAGGTAGCTGCGCGGGTCGTAGGCCTTCTTGTTGCCCACCTCGCCGTCGACCTTCAGGACGCCGTCGTAGTTGCCGAACATGTGGCCGGCGATGGGCCGGGTGAAGGCGTACTGGGTGTCGGTGTCGACGTTCATCTTCACCACGCCGTAGGACAGCGCCTCGCGGATCTCCGACTGCGCCGAACCCGACCCGCCGTGGAAGACCAGGCTGAAGGGCTTGTCGTCGGAGAGACCGAACTCCTTCGCGACGACGTCCTGCCCCTGCTTGAGGATCTCCGGACGCAGCTTCACGTTGCCCGGCTTGTAGACGCCGTGGACGTTGCCGAACGTGGCCGCCAGCAGGTAGACCCCCCGGTCGCCCAGCCCCAGCGCCCGCGCGGTGGCCACGAAGTCGCCCTCGGCGGTGTACAGCTTCTCGTTGATGTCGTGCGCGACGCCGTCCTCCTCGCCGCCGACGACGCCGATCTCCACCTCGAGAACGATCTTGGCCGCGGCGGCCCGCTCCAGCAGCTCCTCGGCGATCTGCAGGTTCTCGTCGAGGTCGATGGCCGAGCCGTCCCACATGTGCGACTGGAACAGCGGCTCCTGCCCGGCGTCGACCCGGTCCTTCGACAGCGCGATCAGCGGACGGACGTAGGAGTCGAGCTTGTCCTTCGGGCAGTGGTCGGTGTGCAGCGCCACGTTCACCGGGTACTTCTCGGCGACGACGTGCGCGAACTCCGCCAGCGCCACCGCGCCGGTGACCATGTCCTTCACGCGGGTGCCGGAGCCGAACTCCGCTCCCCCGGTGGAGAACTGGATGATGCCGTCGCTGCCCGCATCGGCGAACCCGCGGAGGGCCGCGTTGACCGTCTCGGACGAGGTGCAGTTGATCGCCGGGTAGGCGAAGCCGCCCTCCTTCGCCCGGCGGATCATGTCGGCGTAGACCTCGGGGGTCGCGATGGGCATGCGTGGCGCTCCTGTCGTCGATGCTCGGCGCTGCTCGGTGATCAGTATTCCGCTGGACCGCTCACTGCGGGGCGTCGGGGCGGACGTCGAGCCCGATAGAGGTGACCAGCACGACGGCCTGGGCCACGTCGATCACCGCGCCGGCCAGCCGGGCGTCGCGCGGATCGAGCGCCGAGAGGTCGCTCCCCCGGAGGTCCGCCCCGCTCAGGTCGGCGCCGGCCAGCTCGGCGGCCGACAGGTCCAGCCCGCGCAGCATCCCTCCGGCGGCCCGCAGCCCGGTCAGGTCGGCCTCGCGCAGGCGGGTGCCGGCCAGCGTGGCGCGGGTGAGGTCGGCACCGGGCAGGACGACGAACGACCAGTCGCCGCCGTCGACGCTCATGAGGTCGAACGTGCACCGCTCGAACCGGCTGCCGACGAGCTTGCACCCGGTGAACTCGGCCTGGAAGAACGAGCAGCCGGTGAAGGTGCAGTTGAGGAAGGCGGCGTCGGTGAACCGGACGCCGTTGAGCTTGCAGTCGGCGAACGTGCAGTCGGTGAAGACGGCGCCCTCCCCCGTGGCCTCCGACAGGTCGACGCCGGTGAACCGCACGCCCTCGTGCTCCTGACCGGAGAGGTCCTCGCCGTACCAGTCCGCGTCGCGGACCTCGCTGTCCTCCCCCACCGCTCAGCCCGTCTCGACGCGGCTCGCGACGCGGGCGGCAACGACCACCGGGTCGTAGGTCGGCGAGAACGGCGGCGCGTAGGAGAGGTCGGCCCCGGCGAGCTCCTCGGCGTGCATCCCGGCCCAGATCGCCGTGGCGAACACGTCGATCCGCTTCGCACTGCCCGGACCCCCGACGATCTGCGCACCCAGGAGCAGGCCGGAGCCGCGCTCGGTGATGAGCTTGACGTGGATGGGTGCGGCCCTCGGGTAGTAGCCGGCCCGGGTGGAGGACTCGATCAGCTCGGTGCGGTAGTCGTAGCCGCCCTCCTCCGCCTGGGTGGTGCACAGGCCGGTCCGTGCGACCTCGACGTCACCGACCTTGGTCATCGCCGTCCCGAGGACGCCGGAGAAGCGGGCCGGCCGCCCGCCGATCACCGACCCGGCCACCCGCCCCTGCTTGTTGGCGTGCGTGCCGAGCGCGACGTGGATCGCCTCGCCGGTGATCCGGTGGAAGGTCTGCGCGCAGTCGCCCGCGGCGAAGACCTCGGGGTGCGAGCGGCTGCGCTGGGTGTGCGCGACGTCGACGGCGCCGGTCGTGCCCAGGGCCAGGCCCGCCTCCCGCGCCAGCGTCGTCTCCGGCCCCATGCCCAGCCCGAGCACGACGAGGTCGGTGTCGTAGCTGCCCTCGTCGGTGCGCACCGCGCGGACCGCGCCGTCGACCCCCACCTCGATCTCGCGCACCGGCTGGTTCGACTGCACGTCGATGCCCATCGCGCACATCGCGGCGCAGACCTTCTCGCCCATGTCGTCGTCCAGCTGCGCCATGGGGAGCGGGTCGGCGAGGACGACGGTCACCTCGAGGCCGCGGGTCTGCAGCACCTCGGCCATCTCCAGCCCGATGTACCCGCCGCCGAGGACCACGGCCCGCTTCGCACCCGCCGCGATGGCAGCCCGGATGTCGGCGCCGTCGGCGAGGCGGTGCACCCCGTGCACGCCGTCGGCGTCGAGCCCCGCGATGGGCGGCCGGAAGGGCTTGCCGCCCGTCGCGACGACGAGGGAGTCGTAGCCCAGCCGCTCGCCGCCGACCACGACCTGCCGGGCCGCGAGGTCGATCCCCTCGGCACGGGTGCCGGTGCGGACGACGACGTCCTGCGCCGCGAAGTCGGCCGGGGTGCGGGCGAGCAGCTGGTCGCGGTCCTCGACCAGCCCGCCGATCCAGTACGGGATGCCGCAGGCGGAGTAGGAGATCTCCGGGCCCTGCTCCAGCACGACGATCTCCAGCTCGGAGGCACCGCGCAGCCGCCGCGCCTGGGCCGCCGCCGACAACCCCGCGGCGTCCCCGCCGATGACGACCAACCGCTCGGTGCTCACCGGAGCAGCGTCGCACCCCGGTACGACGAGCGGGAGGTCACGGCGCCACGAGCCCGCGCACGCCGGCCAGGTCGCGTACCCCGGCGCTGCGGAAGACCTTGCCCGGGTTGAGCAGTCCGGCAGGGTCGAGGGCGTCCTTGATCGCGCGGTGCACGTCGAGCGCGACCGGGCCGATCTCGCGCTCGAGCCAGTCGACCTTGATCGAGCCGACGCCGTGCTCGCCCGTGATGGTGCCGCCCAGGGACAGCCCGAGCTCGAGGATGTCGTCGAAGGCGGCGAAGGCCCGCTCCCGCTCGTCGGCGTCGGCCGGGTCGAAGCAGATGGTCGGGTGCATGTTGCCGTCGCCCGCGTGGCCGACGACCCCGATGGTGAGCGCGCGGGCGGCGGCGATCGCGTCGCACCCGTCGAGGAACGCGGCGATCCGGGACCGCGGCACGGCGACGTCGTCGATCAGCGTGCTGCCCAGTTGTTCCAGTGCCGGCAGGGCCATCCGCCGGGCCTGCAGCAGCAGGTCGCCCTCGGCCGGGTCGTCGGTGGTGTGCACGAACTCCGCGCCGGCCTCGCGGCAGAGCTCCGCCAGCGCCTCGATCTCCCGGAGCGCCGCCTCGCCACCGGCGTCGGACTGCGCCACCAGAAGCGCGTGGGCGGTGCGGTCGAGGTCGGCCTTCAGCAGGTCGTCCACCGCGCAGATGCAGGTGTTGTCCATGACCTCCAGCAGGCTGGGCACCAGGCCCGTGGTGACCACCCGCTCCACGACCTGGCCGGTCTGCGCCGTCGTCGCGAAGGTGGCGACGAGGGTGACCGGCACCGACGGGGCCGGCCGCAGCGCGAGGGTCGCTTCCGTGATCACGCCGAGCGTGCCCTCCGAGCCCACGAACAGCCGGGCCAGGTCGTAGCCGGCGACGCCCTTGACCGTCCGCCGTCCGGTGCGCAGCACCCGCCCGTCGGCGAGCACGGCCTCCAGGCCCAGCACGTAGTCGGTGGTCACCCCGTACTTCACGCAGCACAGGCCGCCGGAGTTGGTCGACAGGTTGCCGCCGATCGTGCACCAGTCGTAGCTCGAGGGATCCGGGGGATAGAACAGCCCGGCACCCGCGACGGCGTCGCGCAGCGACTTGTTCACCACCCCGGGCTGCACCACGGCGAGCCGGTCGGCGGGCGAGACCTCCAGGACGGCGTCCATCCGGGTCATCACGAGCGTGATCGCGCCGTCGACGGCGTTGCTGGAACCGGCCAGCCCCGACCCCGCTCCGCGCGGGACGACCGGCACCCCGTGCCTGGTGGCGACCTCCATGACCGCGACCACGTCGGCCGTGGACCGTGGGAGGACGACCGCCGCCGGGAGGCCGGCCGGTGCGAGCATCGCCTGGTCGCGGGCGTAGGACGACGTGACGTCGGGGTCGGTGAGCACGCCGTCGGGACCGAGCGCGTCCCGCAGCTCGGTGGCCCAGGGAGTTGTGGTCGCCGTCACCTTTCCCACGGTAGCGGGCCGTGGACACGGTCCGGCCCGACCCGGCACTGGTTGGATGACGGCATGGCCCGGCGACCTCGGTGGAGCGACCTCAGCGACCGTGACCGCGGGATGGTGGTGGTCGGCGCCTCCGTCGACGGGGCCCTGCGGCTCGCGGCCCTCGCCGACCTGAGGCGACGCCCCGAAACGGCGATCCGTGGCCGCAAGTGGGTCTGGGCGACCGTCCTCGGGCTCACCAGCTCGGTGGGTCTGATCCCGGCCGGCTACTTCCTGTTCGGCCGGCGCCGCGACAGCTAGGCCAGGCCGAGGTCGGCCAGGGAGAACGCGGCGCGGTACTCGAACCCGGCCTTCTCCACGGCCTCGCGCCCGCCGCGGTCGACGATCACCGCGATCCCGATGACCTCGGCGCCGGCCTCCTGGAGGGCCTCGGCCGCGGTGAGCGGGCTGCCGCCGGTGGTCGACACGTCCTCGACCACGAGGACGGCGCGCCCCTCGACGTCCGGGCCCTCGATCCGGCGCTGCAGGCCGTGCGCCTTGCCGGCCTTGCGGACGACGCAGGCGTCCAGGAAGCCCTCTCCGTCGGACGCCGCGTGCAGCATCGCCGTCGCGACCGGGTCCGCGCCGAGGGTCAGCCCGCCGACGACGTCGTAGCGCAGGTCGCGGGTCAGCTGCCGCATCACGCGGCCGACCAGCGGGGCGCCCTCGTGGTGCAGCGTGAGCCTGCGCATGTCGATGTACCAGTCGGCCTCGCGCCCCGAGGAGAGCGTGACCTTGCCGTGCACCACGGCCAGCTCGACGATGAGCTCGAGCAGCCGGTCACGGTCGGGGTGCGTGGCCCCGTTCCAGGGCCCCGCCCCGAGGGACGAGGGGTGGGGGGGAATGGGGTCCTTTTCCATGAGAGCGACCCTAGACACGGCCCCGGACAAGCCGCAGGGCCGCCGTCCGACCGGAGTCGGACGACGGCCCTGCGACGGCGTCGCGATCAGGAAGCGGCGGGGGCCAGCACCTGGTCGATGATGTAGACGGTGGCGTTGGCGGTCTGCACGTTCCCGCAGATCACCGAGGCCTCCATCTGGGTGACGGTGCCCTCCATGGCGATGGTGAAGTTCTCACCCTCGCCCTCGATGGTGACCTCGTCGTTGTTCAGCGTGGTGTGCGTGCCGGCCAGCTCCTCCGGGGTCAGGCGACCCGGGATGACGTGGTGGGTCAGCACGGTGGTCAGCTGCGCGGTGTCGGCCAGCAGTCCGTTCAGCGCGTCGGCCGGGACCGCCTCGAAGGCCGGGTTGGCCGGGGCCAGCACGGTGATGTCGTCGGTGGTGTTCAGGGTGTCGCCGAGGTTCGCGGCGGTCACGGCCTGGACCAGCGTGGACAGCGCCGGGTTGTTGCTGGCGGCGGTGGCGACCGGGTCGTCGGTCATCCCGGTGAAGCTGCCCTCGCCCTCGGTGGGGACCGCGGAGCAGCCGGCACCGAACGGCTCGTCGGACATCGGCATCGCGCTCTCGGAGGTCTCCGAGCTCTCCATGCTGGTGCTGCTCTCGGCGGCCGCGCCGGTGTCCTCGGCCGCGTCGTCCGAGCCGCAGGCGCTCAGCGTGATGGCGAGCGTGGAGACGGCGGTGAGAAGGACGCCGCGGGTGAGCATGTTGTTCTTCACGAGATGGTGCTCCTTTGTCCTGTCCGTGCGACCGCATTGTCGCGGGCGGGTGGTGCGCCGGCCGCGGGGAGCGGTCCGGAGTGTCGCGTCACCGGCGGGTGCCGGGACGGGTCCGTGGGTCCGGTCGAGCCGGGGGCGCGCTCACCCGGCGACGACCTGGATGGAGTGCCAGCCACTCGAGCCGGCGGGGAACGGAGCGGCGCGGTCCTCGGTCTGCACCTCGCCGTCGGCGCCGGTGGCGCGCACGGTGATCGAGTGCCGGCCGGCCGGGAAGTCGTAGGGCAGGACCCACTGCCGCCAGAGGTCGGCGTCGACCTCGGGCGAGAGCTCGGCCTCCGCCCAGTCCTCCTCGTCGACCCGGACCTCCACCTTGGCGATGCCGCGGGTCTGGGCCCACGCGACGCCGGCGATGGCGCGCCGTCCGGCCGGGAACTCGCGCAGCGGTGCCGGGGTGTCGATCCGCGAGGCGATCTTGATCGGCCCCTCGGCCGCCCAGTCGCGCTCGGTCCAGTAGGCGTCGACGGCATCGAACGTGGTGGCCTCGATGCGCACCAGCCACTTGCAGGCCGACACGTAGCCGTACAGGCCGGGGATGAGCATCCGGACGGGGAACCCGTGCTCGACCGGGAGCGGCTCGCCGTTCATCCCGAAGGCGAGCATCGCGTCCTCGACCTCGAGGGCGTTGCGGGTGGGGGCACCGATGGTCATGCCGTCCTCGGATCGGCACAGCAGCTGGTCGCTGCCGGAACGGATGCCGTTCTCCTCGAGCAGGGCGCCCAGCGGGACGCCGATCCAGCGCGCGGTACCGGCCAGGCCACCGCCGACCTCGTTGGAGACGCAGGTGAGCGTGATGTCCCGCTCGATGATGTCGTCGCGCTCGAACAGCTCGGCCAGCGTGTAGCTGCGCGGGGAGTCGAACATCCCGGCCATCTCCAGCCGGTAGTCGGCCGGTCGGATCCGCGGCACGCTGATCGCGGTGTCCACGCGGTAGAACTCGCGGTTGTCGGTGAAGAGCGGCGTCAGCCCGTCGACGTCGGCGGCGAGGTCGGCACCGGCGGGCAGTGCGGCGGCCCGCGAGGTCGGCGTCGGCAGGTCGAGGGCGGCGCGGTCCCCGGCGATGTCGAACCGCCGCTGGAGCAGGCGGCCCCCGCCACCGGTGACGGCGGCCGCGCCGATCGCCACCCCGCTGGTGAGGAAGAAGCGACGACGGTCGAGAGCTGCGCCCTTGCGATCGCCGGAGCCCAGGACCTCGCGGAGCCGCTCGACGACGCGCTGGTCAGCGTGCGCCGCCTCTCCCTCCGAGGGGGCGACGCCGGAGGGAGAGGCGACAGTCCGGGGAGCGACGGCGAGCGGGGCGAGGAGCGCGAAGAGCGCGAGGACACCCCCGCCGGCGCCGAGCAGCGACGGCAGCATGTCGAGAGGGCCGCCCGCAGGGCGGGTGACCGCGGCGACCGCGCCGACGAGACCGAACAGCGCGATGCCGAGGGCGCCGAGCCGGCGGTTGCGCAGTCCGACGACACCGACGACGAGCGCGTAGACCGCGATGATCACGAGGGTTCCGACGACCAGCGCGATCTTGTCGTTCTCGCCGAAGGTCCGGATGGCGAAGGCCTTGACCGGCTCCGGGGTCAGCGTGATGGCGGCGTCGCCGACGGCGATGACCGGCGAGGAGGCGACGCCGACCACACCGGCGATCAGCTCCGCGACGCCGAGCGCGACAGCCGCGGCCAGCAGGCCGGCCAGCGCCGCGAGCGCCGTCCGTCCACGGGCACCGCCGGTGGGCGACGCATCCGGGGTGGGCGCCGGGGCCTGCATGGACGTGGTCACGCCCTGTCTTCGGGCGCTGCGGCGGATCCGGATTCGTCCGGCGAAAAATTATCTGGGACACAACCGAACGTGTGACGGAGACGGGTCTGCCAGGCTGGCGCTGTGCCGACCGATCAGTCCCCCACCGAGGACGCCGCCACGCGGCCGCCCATGCCGACCTCCGTCCGGGTCGCCGTCATCGCCATGGGCGTGCTCGCCGCGCTGCTGCTGACCAACGCCGCGCTGCTCTGGTACAGCTACGACGAGGCCGTCGACCGCATCGTGCGGGACGGCGACGACGTCTCCCGCTCGGAGGCGAGCCAGTTCGTGATCATGTCGCTGGTCCCGTACCTGATCATCGGGCTGGTGCTCGCGCTGGCCGCCTGGTTCCTGCCGCGCCGTCAGCCCTGGGCGCGCTGGATGGGACTCGCCGCCGCCGGGCTGCTCGTGCTGCTGTCGCTCATGTCGGCGCTGAGCCTGGGCGGCGTCACCATCTCGTTGCTGCTGCTGCTCGTGCTCTCGGTCGCGTCGGTGACCAGCCTGCTGGCACGGACCACGGGGGCGTGGGTACCCAAGCTGCGCGCCTCCGCCTGACCGCCGTCACCGGCGCCCCCGCGCGGGGGCGCCGGCGACCGGAGGTCAGCCCTGCCCGTTGGCGCGCTGCCAGCCCCGGTAGCGGTACCACTCGTTGGACGGCTTGAGCGCCAGCGCGACGATGCCGACCGCCGTGAGGATCAACTGGAACCAGCCCAGCGAGGTCAGGAATCCGGTGCTCTCGCTCGTCCCGGCAGCCAGACCGATGAGTCCGAACACCAGGCTGATGCCGCCGAGCACGAACAGCACGATGCGGGCCCAGTTCCGGCCCTTCCACGCGAACCACAGGAAGAGCACCTGCAGTGCGGTGATGATCAGCCCGATGGTCACGCCGATGATCAGGCCCGACCGGACGACCTCCTCCGTGACGGCGGGGTCGGTGGTGGTCTGCAGCGTCTGGTCGATCAGAGTGTCGACGTCGGAGAACGTCACGATCGACGCGATCAGCCCGATGATCAGGCTGGCGACGAGGGCGCCTATACCGATCCGCACCGTCTGCGGCCGCTCCATGGCGGGCGGGGCGCCGTGCCCGGTGGGGGCCGACGGTGCCGGCGCGTACCCGGGGTACTGCTGGCCGTAGGACGGCTGCTGCCCCTGCGGCGGCTGCTGGCCGTAGGACTGCTGCGGCGGCGCGTTCCACCCCTGCGGCGGGCCACCCTGTCCCTGCGGAGGTCCGGGCTGGCCCTGCTGGCCCTGGTCGCCGTACGGACCGCTCTGTCCTGATGTCATGTTCAGCCTCCCGCTCGGTGCGATTCCCGGCGATCATGCTGGAACCCGGGGCATGGCGACGAGCCCTGCGGGGCGTGTCGTCCCCCGGTCGTGTCAGCGCGGTTCAGCGGAACCGGTCGTCGAGCGCGGCGACATCCCGCCAGGCCGCGGTCAGCCAACCGGCAACGGAGGTGACCAGGCCCCAGAAGAGCGCGTTCCCGAGCACTACCCCGAGGCCCACCATGGACGCAGCGATCGTCGCCACCAGGCCCACCAGTGCCAGGAGTCTCGTCACCGTCCTGCCCCACACGAGGACCCGGTGCTCGGTGTCCACCCGCTGCCACCGCGCCCGTACGTCCATGACCCTGCCTCTCGCCGCTGGTCGTCCCCGGGATGGCGACGCTCCGGCACGGTGGGTCGGTCCGGCGGACGCCCGGGCGTCCTCCACAGCCTGTGGACAGCGACGGGCCCGCCGGATCGCGGGGATCCGGCGGGCCCGTCGGGCCGGGTCGGCGGCGTCAGCCGCGGGTGACGCTCAGGCCGCCCTCTCCGTCGGTCACGTCGGCCGGCCAGTCGACGACCACCTCGTCGCCGTCGCGGATGTCCCCGGACAGCAGCGCGCGGGCGAGCCGATCGCCGATCGCCGACTGCACCAGCCGGCGCAGCGGGCGGGCGCCGTACACGGGGTCGAACCCGTTGAGCGCCAGCCACTCCTTCGCCGCGTCGGTGACCCGCAGCGTGAGGCGCCGCGCAGCCAGCCGGCGGGCGAGGACACCGACCTGGATGTCGACGATGCCGGTCAGCTCCTCGCTGCCGAGGGCCCGGAAGACGACGACGTCGTCCAGCCGGTTGAGGAACTCCGGCTTGAAGTGGCTCCGGACGACGTCCATCACCGCCGCCCGCCGCCGCTCCTCGGGCACCGACTGGTCGGCGATGATCTGCGATCCGAGGTTCGACGTCAGGATCAGGATCGTGTTGCGGAAGTCGACCGTCCGCCCCTGCCCGTCGGTGAGCCGGCCGTCGTCGAGCACCTGGAGCAGCACGTCGAAGACGTCCGGGTGGGCCTTCTCCACCTCGTCGAGCAGCACGACGGTGTACGGACGCCGCCGCACCGCCTCGGTGAGCTGACCGCCGGCCTCGTAGCCCACGTAGCCGGGAGGCGCCCCGACCAGCCGGGCGACCGAGTGCTTCTCCGAGTACTCGCTCATGTCGACGCGGACCATGGCCCGCTCGTCGTCGAACAGGAACTCCGCCAGCGCCTTGGCCAGCTCGGTCTTGCCGACCCCGGTCGGGCCGAGGAAGAGGAACGAGCCGGTCGGACGGTCGGGGTCCGCGACACCGGACCGCGCCCGGCGCACGGCGTCGGAGACGGCGCGGACGGCGTCGGGCTGACCGACGACCCGGCCGGCGAGGCCGTCCTCCATGCGCAGCAGCTTCTGGGTCTCCCCCTCGAGCAGCCGCCCGGCCGGGATGCCGGTCCACGCCTGGACGACCTCGGCGATGTCGTCGGGGCCGACCTCCTCCTTGAGCATGGAGTCACCGGAGGCGACCGAGTCCTCGGCGGACGTGAGCGACCGCTCCAGCTCGGGCAGCCGGCCGTAGCGCAGCTCCGCCGCCCGCGCGAGGTCGCCGTCCCGCTCGGCGCGCTCCGCCTCCAGGCGGACCGACTCGAGCTCCTCCTTGATCCGCTGGATCCGCTCGATGGCGGTCTTGTCCTGCTGCCAGCGGAACGTCAGCTCGGCGAGCTCCTGGCGGCGGTTGGCCAGCTCCTCCCGCAGGGCGGCCAGGCGCTCCAGGGACGACGGGTCGTCCTCCTTCGTGAGCGCCATCTCCTCGATCTCCATCCGCCGCACGGCGCGCTCCACCTCGTCGACCTCGACGGGGCGGCTGTCGATCTCCATGCGCAGCCGGCTGGCGGCCTCGTCGACGAGGTCGATCGCCTTGTCCGGCAGGAAACGCGCCGTGACGTACCGGTCGGACAGCGTCGCGGCGGCCACGATCGCGGTGTCGGTGATGCGGACACCGTGGTGGACCTCGTACCGCTCCTTGAGCCCGCGCAGGATGCCGATGGTGTCCTCGACCGTCGGCTCGCCGACGAAGACCTGCTGGAAGCGCCGCTCGAGGGCCGGGTCCTTCTCGATGTGCTCGCGGAACTCGTCGAGCGTGGTGGCGCCCACCATCCGGAGCTCACCGCGGGCGAGCATCGGCTTGATCATGTTGCCTGCGTCCATGGCGGAGTCGCCGGTGGCACCGGCGCCGACGATCGTGTGCAGCTCGTCGATGAAGGTGACGATCTGCCCCTCCGAGTCGGTGATCTCCTGCAGCACGGCCTTGAGCCGCTCCTCGAACTCGCCGCGGTACTTCGCGCCCGCGACCATCGAGCTCAGGTCCAGTGCCATCAGGCGCTTGCCCTTGAGGCTCTCCGGGACGTCGCCGGCCACCATCCGCTGGGCCAGGCCCTCGACGATGGCGGTCTTGCCGACGCCGGGCTCGCCGATGAGCACCGGGTTGTTCTTGGTGCGCCGGGACAGCACCTGGACGACCCGCCTGATCTCGGTGTCCCGTCCGACGACCGGGTCGATCTTCCCGTCGCGGGCCCGCTGGGTGAGGTCGACGGCGTACTTCTCGAGCGCCTGGAAGGTGCCCTCCGGGTCGGGCGTGGTGACCTTGCGGTTCCCGCGGACCGTGCGGAACGCCGCCAGCAGCGTCTCGCGGGTCGCGCCGGCACCGGTGAGGACGTCTCCGGCCTCTCCCTGGGAGCCGGCCAGGCCCACCAGCAGGTGCTCGGTGGAGACGTACTCGTCGCCGAGGGCCCCGGCCTGCTCGCCGGCGTCGTTGATGACGCGCAGCAGCTCCCGGGAGGGGGACGGGGCGGGGACGGTGGCACCACTGACGCTCGGCATGCGGCGGAGCGCCGCGTCCGCCTTGCTGCGGACGTCGACGGGGTCGGCGCCAACCGAGGTGAGCAGGGGGCCGGCGATGCCGTCGGACTGCTCGAGCAGCGCTGCGAGGAGGTGCAGCGGTTCGAGCGCCGCCTGCCCCCTGGCGACAGCGAGTCGCTGAGCGGCGGCGATGGCTTCCTGCGACCGGGTCGTGAGCTTGCTCTCCATGGTCGGGGACGCGCTTCCTCTCGTACGTGCGTGTGGACGGTCACCGCGGAAGGTGGTGACGCGTGGTCGACCGATGCAACGAACGCCAAGTTGAGTCTGTTCCACTCAACCTCTGGCCGTCCACTCGCCCCGCCGGTCCGGCCACGACCGGACGACGATCCGGGCCTGCGCCGTGGTTTCCGGACGCCTGCGGCCTAGACTCTGAGCATGACCGCTCTGCCGGCGCCGAGCGTGGCGCTCGACGACCAGCTGTGCTTCGCGCTGTACGCCGCCTCACGGGCGGTCACGGCGCGGTACCGGCCGATGCTGGACAGCCTCGGGCTGACCTATCCGCAGTACCTGGTCATGATGCTGCTCTGGGAGTCCGACCACCAGACCGTCGGCCAGCTCGGCTCCCGACTGGCCCTCGACAGCGGCACGCTGTCGCCTCTCCTGAAGCGGCTGACCGCCGCCGGGTTGGTCACGCGGCACCGGCGGGTGGAGGACGAGCGCTCGGTCGCCATCGCGCTGACCGACGAGGGCCGGGCCCTGCGCGAGAAGGCCTTCGCCATCTCGGGCGAGATGATCGGGGCCATCGGCTTCGACACCGGCGAGTTCGACGAGCTGATGAAGCGGCTGCGTCTGCTCACCGACCGCGTGAACAGCGGCGAAGCCGTCTGCTGATGGGGTGACGCCCCAGCTCAGCGGGTAGGGGGTCGTCGACGCGCCGTCCAGGAGCGGGCGGCGCCCGGCACGGAAGAAGCGACATGCCCACACGCACCGCACGCACCGCCTGGAACGGCACCCTGCAGGACGGGTCCGGCCAGGTCGAGCTCAGCAGCTCGAAGGTCGGCACCTACGAGGTGTCCTTCCCGAAGCGCGCCGCCGACGAGGCCGGGGGCACCACCAGCCCCGAGGAGCTCATCGCCGCAGCGCACTCCTCCTGCTTCGCGATGGCGCTCTCGAGCGAGATCGGCAAGGCCGGCGGCACGCCGCAGTCCCTCGAGATCACCGCCGACGTGACGCTCGGACAGAAGGACGGCGGGCCGCACATCACGAAGATCGCGCTCACCGTGCGCGGTGAGGTCGACGGTCTCGACGCCGCGGGCTTCGAGCAGGCCGCCCAGGCCGCGAAGGCCGGCTGCCCGGTCAGCAAGGCACTCGCCGGGGTCGACGAGATCACCCTCGACGCCGCACTGGAGAGCTGAACCGACGACGAAGGCCCGGTCCCCTCGCGGGGGCCGGGCCTTCGTGCTGTCGGTATGCGGCCGCGTTGCAGGGTCCCGCCGCGAGCTTGCGAGCGGTGGGGGGCAACGGGGTCCTTCTACTGCTCCACGGACTCCTCGCGCAGCCGCGCCTCACCGCTCCGGGTGCTGAGCGCGATCTCGCGGATGAGCACGATCGCCCCCATCGCGACGACGGCGATCACCGCGGAGATGAGGAAGATGCGACCCGTGGCATCGCCGTAGGAGATCCGGATCAGGTCCTGGATCGCCGGCGGGGCGTCGGCGAGGTTCGCCAGACCGATGTCACCGGAGCCGGCCGACGCGGGAGTTCCGGCCAGCCCCTCGGTGATCAGGGTGCCGACCCGCGTGCTGAGCACCGCCCCGAGCACCGAGACCCCGATCGTGCCGCCGAGGCTGCGGAAGAAGGCCACCGCGGAGCTCGCAGCGCCCAGATCCGTGGCCGCCACGGTGTTCTGCACGGCCAGCACGAGGTTCTGCATGGTCATGCCGATCCCGACACCGAGGACGAACAGGAAGGCGCTCAGCAGCACCATGTCCGTCTCGTGGTCGACGAAGGACAGCAGGCCGAACCCGACGACGACGAGCACGGAGCCCGCGACCAGGAAGCGCTTCCACCGGCCGGTCCTCGTGATCAGGATGCCCGAGACGGTCGAGGAGAGCAGCAGCCCGGCGACCATCGGGATCGTGAGCAGGCCGGCCGCCGTCGGCGAGTAGCCGCGCGAGATCTGCAGATACTGGCCGAGGAAGACCGACGACCCGAACATCGCCACACCGATCGCGATGCTGGCGATGATGGCCAGCGTCGTCGTCCGGTCGCGGAAGAGCCGCAGCGGGACGATCGGCTCCTTCGCCTTGAGCTCCGTGACGACGAACGCGATCACCGCGGCGATGCCACCGGCGAGGAACAGCGCCGTCTCGGTGGAGGCCCAGGCGAAGCTGTCACCGGCCAGGGTGACCCAGATCAGCAGCGCCGAGACGCCCGCGGTCAGGAAGGCCGCACCGAGGTAGTCGATGTGCACCGTCCGCTTGGTCACCGGCAGGTGCAGGGTGCGCTGCAGCAGCACGAGGGCGACGATCCCGAAGGGGACGCCGACGTAGAAGCACCAGCGCCAACCCAGCCAGCTGGTGTCGACCAGCAGGCCGCCGAGCAGCGGGCCGCCGACGGTCGCCACGGCCATCACGCTGCCGAGCAGGCCGGAGTACCGGCCCCGCTCCCGCGGGCTGATCATCGCGGCCATGGCGATCTGCACCAGCGCCTGCAGACCGCCCAGGCCCAGGCCCTGGAGCACGCGCCAGGCGATCAGGGTCTCGACCGACTGGGACAGCCCGGCCAGCATCGAGCCCACGACGAAGATGACGATCGAGAGCTGGATCAGCAGCTTCTTGCTGAAGAGGTCGGCGAGCTTGCCCCAGATGGGCGTCGACGCCGTCGAGGCCAGCAGCGTCGCGGTGACCACCCAGGTGTACTGGCTCTGCGTGCCGCGCAGGTCGGTGATGATGGTCGGCAGGGCGTTCGAGACGACGGTCGAGGACAGGAACGCCACGAACATCGCCAGGAGCATCCCGGAGAGCGCCGAGAGGATCTCCCGGTGCGTCATCTGACCCTGCTGTTCGACCGGCGCGGTGTCGGGCGCAGCGGAGCCGGGAGCCGCGACGGCCTCCGGACGCTGGATGGTGCTGCTCACGGTTCTCCTGGTGCTGTCGAGGGGGGAAGGGGAGTGCCGGCCGCTCATCGCGGACTCGGCACCGGCGTGCGGGGCGCGCTGCCCGTCGCCGGATCGGCGGACTCGAGGTCGGCGACGAGCCGGTCGAGGAGGTCGCTGAGGGTGCGGGCGTCGTCCTCGTCCCACCCGGCAAGGGCGCCGAGTGCCCACTCCTGACGGAGTGCACGGGTGGCGGCCATGGCCTCCCTCCCCGTGGAGGTGAGGCTGAGGAGGCAGGCCCGCCCGTCGTGGGGGTCGGGCCGCCGCTCGACGTGACCGGCCCGCTCCAGCGCGGCGACCTGGCGGCTGGCGACGGAGACGTCGATGCCGGCGCGCGCGGCGAGGGCGCTGAGGCGCTGGGCACCCTCCTGCTCCAGCGGGAGCATCAGGGCCCAGCCGAAGGACGGCAGGGCGCCGTAGAGCTGCACCGCCGCGCGGGTGCTGACGTGCCGCCCGGTCCGGACGAGCTGGGCGACGCTGGCGGTGAGCCGATCCCGCGTCGCTGGACTGATTGCCATGAGGTGTCCTGGTTCTACAGATTGGATGTAGACACCAACCATATATCCAGATGGTTGGTGTCTGCAACAAGTAGTCGCCAGGAACACAGCGACGCCCGGACCGATCAGGTCCGGGCGCCGGTACAGCATGCTGGGCGGCAGGGTCAGCTGCCGCCTGCCTCCACGGTGTCGTCGCCGTCCACGGTGTCGTCGCCGTCCACGGTGTCGTCGCCGTCCACGGTGTCGCCGGCCTCGCGCGCCTCGCCGAGCCGGTTCAGCCGGCCCAGCAGGTCACCCAGGCGGGCCACGTCGTCGGCGGGCCAGTCGTCCATGTCGGACTCCCAGCGGGCGCGCCGGGCATCGCGGATGCTCGACAGCCGGGAGGAACCCTCGGCGGACGGCGTGAGGACCTGGGCGCGACCGTCCACGGGGTCCGCCGTCCGGTCCACCAGGCCGAGCGCGACCAGGGAGGCGACCTGGCGGCTGACGGTGCTCTTGTCCAGACCCAGCCGGGTCACCAGGTCGCTCGCCCGGAGCGGGCCGGCGTCCTGGAGCAGGGCGAGCAGCCCGTAGGCGGCGCCGTCCAGGTCGGGGTGCAGCTCGCCGGCCAGGCGCGCCGAGATGGCCCTCGACCGGCGCAGCAGCAGCCCGATCTCGCGCTCGAGCCGGACGAATGCCTCGTGCTGATCGACCGGTCCGGAGGCCTCGGTCACCGATCGGCCCGGGGACGCCACACGACCAGCGCGGAGCTCTGCCGCCCTTGCGGGACGAGGTCACGCCGGTAGCCCGCGGGGACTGCGGCCTCGGCGGCCATCCGCCGGGCGTCCGCGAGCTCCAGCGAGTCGAGCAGCTCACGCACCCGGGCCTGGAGCGCCTCGACCTGCGACTCCAGGTCGATGATCCGCTTGATCCCGGCCAGGTTGACGCCGTCCTCCTGCGAGAGCCGCTGCACCTCGCGGAGCAGGGCCACGTCGCGGGGGCTGTACCGGCGCCCGCCGCCGGGCGTGCGCCCGGGACTGACCAATCCCAGGCGGTCGTACTGGCGGAGCGTCTGCGCGTGCATCCCGGCCAGCTCCGCCGCCACCGAGATCACGAACACCGGAGCGTCCTCGGCGACGGCGCGCACGCCGTCCTGCGGGCTGCTCACCGCTCACCTCCTGCCTGCACCGCAGCGGTGATCTGCGGCCGCGGGTCCTCGTCCATCTCCTCGGCCAGGCTCTCGATCACCTTGCGCTGGGCCGCCGTCAGCTTCACCGGGACCGCCACCTCGAGGGTGACGAGCAGGTCGCCGGACCGGCCCTTGCCCGCCACGCCGCGGCCCCGGACGCGCAGGGTACGACCGCTCGCGGTGCCGGCCGGCACCTTGAGCGACACGCTGCCGTCGAGGGTCGGCACGGTCACCGTCGTGCCGAGCGCCGCCTCGGCGAAGGTGATGGGCACGGTGAGCGTCAAGTCGTCGCCCTTGCGGCCGAACAGCGGGTGCTCGGAGACGTGGACGACGACGAACAGGTCACCGGCCGGGCCCCCTCGCCGGCCCGGCGCACCCTTGCCGGGCAGCCGGATCCGCTGGCCGTCCTTGACGCCCGCGGGGATCCGGACCGTGATGGTGCGGGTCTGGGTGGTGACGCCGTTGCCGGCGCAGGTCGGGCACGGGTCATCGACGACGGAACCGGTGCCACGGCAGTTGCGGCACGGCTCCGAGAAGGCGAACGCGCCCTGGCTGCGGCTGGTCACCCCCGCGCCCTGGCACACCGGGCAGGTGTGCGGCGACGTCCCGGGCTTGGCCCCGCTGCCGTTGCAGGTCGGACAGGTGCCCGGGCTCTGCATGCGGAGCGGCACGGTGACGCCGAGCGCGGCCTCGTCGAACGAGAGCGTCGCCTCGGTCTCGACGTCCTGACCCCGCGCGGGGCCGGACGCCGCCTGGCTGCGGGCACGCGGCCCCCCGGACGCCCCGCCGAACAGGCCGCCCAGGATGTCGCCCAGGCCGCCGGCCCCCCGCCCGGCGGCGCCTCCCGCGGCGCCGAACAGGTCGCCCACGTCGAACGGCTGACCGCCGGCCCCGCCCGGGAACCCGCCGGGAAAGCCACCCGCACGGCCGCCGCCCCCGAACAGCCGGCGGGCCTCGTCGTACTCGCCCCGCCGCTTGGTGTCCGACAGGACGTCGTAGGCCTCGGAGACGTCCTTGAAGCGCGCCTCGGCGTCGGCATTCCCCGGGTTCTTGTCCGGGTGCAGCTCCTGGGCCAGCTTGCGGTACGCCTTCTTGATCGCCGTCGCGTCGGCGTCCTTGGGCACGCCCAGCGCGGCGTAGTAGTCCTTCTCGATGAAGTCCCGGGTGCTCATCGGGCGCCCCCTCCCTGGATGTGTCGGATCAGCCGGCCGCCGGCTCGTCCGGCGTCGACCCCTCCGCCGGCGGGGCGGCAGGAGCCGGGGACTCCGGCTCGCTGACGCCGACCATCGCCGTCCGCAGCACGCGGTCGCCGCGGCGGAAACCCTGCCGCAGCACCGTGGTCGCGGTCGGGACGCCGACATCGGGCGACGTGTCGTGCAGGACGGCCTCGTGCAGGGACGGGTCGAACGGGTCCCCGGCAACGCCGAAGGACTCCACGCCCAAGCCGTCGAGCAGGCCGAGGACGCGGTCGGCCACGACCTTGAACGCGCCCGTCAGGTCGCCGTGGTCCCGCGCCCGCTCGATGTCGTCGACGATGGGGAACAGCTGCAACGCGAACCGCTCGGCCGCCTGGTCCACCACCAGGGTCCGGTCGCGGTCGACCCGCCGTCGGTAGTTGGCGTACTCCGCAGTGACCCGCTGCAGGTCCTCTGTCCGCTCGGCGAGCTGCTGCGCGGCGTCGCCGGTGGCTGCGGGCGGGGTCTCGACCGGGGCGGGCGCCGGCTCCTCGGCGACCGGCGTCTCGTGCTCGCTCATCTGTTCCTCTCGGGCGGTGCCGTGTGGGGTGGGCGGGGCGGCGCCGTGGTCGGCGGGGGTGCCGGCCGGCTGGTCGCCGGCCGGCACCCGGATCGCCCCGGTGGTGGGATCGATGCGCCGCTTGTCGCGGATCACGACCCGCGGCGCATCCTCGTCCCGCGCCGTCACGGCCGCTTGTCGGTGTCCTCGTCGACGATCTCGGCGTCGACGACGTCGTCGTCAGCGGACTGCGACCCACCGGACTCGGCACCGTCGGCACCGGGCGCGCCCTCGGCCCCCGCGGCCTCGGCGTTCTGCGAGTAGAGCGCGCCGCCGACCTCCTGCGAGACCCGGGCGACCTTCTCCTGCGCCGTCTTGATGGCCTCGATGTCGGAGCCGCCGAGAGCCGAGCGCAGGTCGGTCAGCGCCTCGCCGAGCTCGTCCTTCTTCTCGGCCGGGATCTTGTCGCCGTTCTCGGCCAGGAACTTCTCGGTCTGGTACTGCAGCGACTCGGCCAGGTTGCGGGTCTCGGCCTCCTCGCGGCGCTTCTTGTCCTCGTCCGCGTGCGCCTCGGCGTCCTTCATCATCCGCTCGATGTCGTCCTTCGGGAGGGCCGAGCCGCCGGTGATGGTCATCGACTGCTCCTTGCCCGTGCCGAGGTCCTTGGCGTGGACGTGGACGATGCCGTTGGCGTCGATGTCGAAGGCGACCTCGATCTGCGGGACGCCGCGGGGCGCCGGCGGCAGACCGGTCAGCTCGAACATGCCGAGCTTCTTGTTGTAGGCCGCCATCTCGCGCTCGCCCTGGAAGACCTGGATCTGCACGGACGGCTGGTTGTCGTCGGCCGTCGTGAAGATCTCCGAGCGCTTGGTCGGGATCGTGGTGTTGCGCTCGATGAGCTTGGTCATGATGCCGCCCTTGGTCTCGATGCCCAGGGACAGCGGGGTGACGTCGAGGAGCAGGACGTCCTTGACCTCGCCGCGGAGGACACCGGCCTGCAGCGCGGCACCGATGGCCACGACCTCGTCCGGGTTGACGCCCTTGTTGGGCTCCTTGCCGCCGGTGAGCTCGCGCACCAGGTCGGAGACGGCCGGCATGCGGGTCGAGCCACCGACGAGGACGACGTGGTCGATCTGGCCCACGGAGATGCCGGCGTCGCGGATGGCCTGGTTGAACGGCGCGCGGGCACGATCCAGCAGGTCCTGGGTGAGGCGCTGGAACTCGGCGCGGGTGATGGTGACGTCGAGGTGCAGCGGGCCCTCGGCGCCGGCGGTGATGTACGGCAGGTTGATGTTGGTCGACTGGGCGCCGGACAGCTCGATCTTGGCCTTCTCGGCGGCCTCGCGGAGGCGCTGCATGGCCAGCTTGTCCTTGGACAGGTCGATGCCGTTGCTCGCGTTGAAGGTCTTGACCAGGTGCGTCATGACCTTCTCGTCCCAGTCGTCACCACCGAGGTGGTTGTCACCGGCGGTGGCCTTGACCTCGATGACGCCGTCCCCGATCTCGAGCAGGGAGACGTCGAAGGTGCCGCCACCGAGGTCGAAGACGAGGATCGTCTGCTCGGTCTCGCCCTTGTCCAGCCCGTAGGCGAGCGCGGCCGCGGTCGGCTCGTTGACGATGCGGAGCACGTTGAGGCCCGCGATCTCACCGGCCTCCTTGGTGGCCTGGCGCTGCGCGTCCTCGAAGTAGGCCGGGACGGTGATGACGGCGTCGGTGACCGGCTCGCCCAGGTAGGTCTCGGCGTCCCGCTTGAGCTTCTGCAGGATGCGCGCGGAGATCTCCTGCGGCGTGTACTTCTTGCCGTCGATCTCCTCGGTGGCCCAGGTCGTGCCCATGTGCCGCTTGACGGAGCGGATGGTGCGGTCGACGTTCGTGACGGCCTGGTTCTTCGCGGACTGACCGACGAGGACCTCACCGTTCTTGGCGAAGGCGACGACGGACGGGGTGGTGCGCGAGCCCTCGGAGTTCGCGATGACCGTCGGCTCGCCGCCCTCCAGGACGGTGACGACGGAGTTGGTGGTGCCGAGGTCGATACCGACTGCTCGTGCCATCAGGATGGCCTCTCTTCCGTTCGTGTGCGGGTGGTGCAGGGTCCGGTGGAAGCCGCGAGACCCACCTTGCGCGTGGTCCGCTCAACTTTCCTGCCCACCATAACGGCAGGGGCGCGGGCAGTGTTCCCACCCCCCAACCAACCTCTCCGCCGGGCACAGGTCGACCGTGCGGTACCGCTGCCCATCACGGCGCAGACCGCGCGGTCGGCTGCACTCCGGCGCGGTCGAGTGCCCGGCTGTCCACAGATGGCGGCAGCCCACCCCGCGACCGCAGCCGCTCCCCGACACTGCCGCGGTGCATCCACTCCTGGGAGCCGCGGCTGAACGACAGCTCGGCCTGGTCACCGCGGCAGACGCCCGTCGTGCGGGATACGGCCCGCCGGAGGTCCGGCGCCTGTGCGAGAGCGGCTCGTGGGTGCGGGTGCGTCGAGGCGTCCACCTGCCAGCCGGCGAGCTGGACGCGCTGACGCCGGCGGCACGTCATCGGCTCGACTGCCTCGCCGTCCTCCTGGAACTCGGCCGGACGGACGCCGTCGTGAGCCACACGTCGGCGGCGAGGCTGCACGGGCTCCCCGTCCGGCGGGACCTCGACCGGACCGTGCGCCTGACCGCCCCGGACGCGTGGCGACACGGCCGTGGCTTCCGCCTGAACCGCGCGCCGCTGCCGCAGGACGACGTGCTGCAGGTGCCGCCACTCCGGCTGACATCGCCTGCTCGGACGCTGGTCGACTGCGCACGGGAACGGGAGGTCGAGGACAGCGTCGTCGCCATGGACGCCGCCCTGCTCGCCGGTCGGACGACTCCCGCGGAACTCCGGACGGCAGCAGCCGCGGTGCGGTCGTGGCCCGGTGGGATCGGGGCCGGCCGCGCGCTCTCGCTCACCGACGGCCGCGCCGAATCGCCGCTCGAGACGCGAGGTCGGCTGCGCATGGTGGGAGCCGGACTTCCTGCCCCGGAGCTGCAGGTGGAGATCCGGGGTGGCGGGCGGCTGGTCGCCGTCGTCGATGCCTGGTTCGACGACGCGGCGGTGGCCGTGGAGTTCGACGGGCGGGTGAAGTACTCCGATCCCTGGCGCAGCCGCTCGCCGGAGCAGGTGCTGTGGGAGGAGAAGCGTCGCGAGGACGAACTCCGGTCGCTCGACATCCGAGTGGCCCGGATCGCGGAGGCCGACCTGGGTCCCCGGTGGGCGCGGGTCGAGGCCCGGCTGCGGGACCTCGTCGCGTCGCCGGGCCCAGGCGCCCGCCGCTTCACCGCGACCCTGCGCGCACAGGGGCGGCGTCGCGTCGGGTGACCGGGTCGACCTCGCCGCACGTGCGCCCTGCGCGCTGTCGATCGCGTGGTCGGCGTACGTACGGCGAGGTCGAGCGGTTGGTCGGCAGCGCTCAGCCCGAAGGGGTGGGCTCCGCCGGCGGGAAGGTGGGCAGCGGCACCTCGGGGCGGGCGTCGTCGGTGTCGCACGTGCCCGCCGGCACCAGCGCGCCGTCGACGCCGGACCCCGTCGGCTCGTAGACCTGCGGGTAGGAGTTCGGCACGGGAACACCGTCGGCCGCCCGCGGTTGCTCGAGCGCCCGCACGCAGCCGTCCGCCCACCACTCCTGGAAACCGACCTTCAGCGGGCGGCCGTCCTGGTCGTACAGCAGCACGCCGTCCAGCGGCGTCCCGTCGGCGGCGTAGGGCAGGACGTCGGTCACCGGCCCGTACCGGGAGACGAGCGGGTACCGGCCGTCCGCCACCTCCGTCGGGAGGGTGAAGACGGAGCTCGCCGCGTAGGACGCATAGGCGTAGTCCTGCTCCTGCTGCTGCTGGAGCTCGTCCTGCGCGACGGCGAACGAGGCGAGCACCAGGACCACCCCGAAGGCGGTGACCAGGATGTTCGCCGGCCGCGGCAGGCTGCGCCGGCCCAGCGCGACCGACCCCACGACGGCGGCCAGCACGAGGACGACGCCCAGCTCGTCGCTGCCCAGGGGCGCAGGCACGGGGAAGTCGCGGAAGCCGTCGGTCACCAGCAGGCAGGGGACGAGCACGAGCAGGTAGCCGCGCAGCACCCACCACGCCGGGCGCAGCTCCCCCAGCAGCCGCCACACCTCGTGGCCGGCCGACCCCACCCGGCGGCCCGCGGGCGAGGCGAGGAAGGCGTCCAGCCGGTCCCGCACACCCGGAGTGGCGATCCGGACCACGCTGCCCCGGGCCGGCAGGCCCGCGGCGGCGCGCAGATCGGCGGCGTACTGCGCCGGGAGCCCGAGGCGGACGGCGAGCGGACGGTCGTCGTCCTCGCCCGCCAGCGCCTCCAGGTGCTGGGCGAGGTCCTCGAGCAGCGCGCTGCGGTCCTCGGGCGGCAGGTCCGCCAGCTCGTGCTCGACCGCGGCGAGGTAGTCCTGGGCCTGTCGGGTCGCGGAGTCCTCGGGCGCGGTCATGCCGCCACCGCCGGTCGCTGCAGGAGGCCGTCGACGGTGTCGGCGAACGTCCTCCACGTCTTGGTCGAGTCCTCCAGCACCGAGCGCCCCCTGTCGTTGATCGCGTAGTACTTGCGGTGCGGCCCCTCGTCGCTCGGGACGACGTAGGACGTCAGCGCACCCGCCTGGTACAGGCGGCGCAGCGTGCCGTAGACCGACGCGTCGCCCACCTCCTCCAGGCCCGCGGCACGCAACCGGCGCACCACGTCGTAGCCGTAGCCGTCGGCATCGCCCACCACCGCGAGCACCGCGACGTCGAGCACCCCCTTGAGCAGCTGACTGGCGTCCACGCTGCACCTCCACGCTCTCGTCCGACTGCGGCGCAGCGGACGGTAGTGCACGATGCGCAGTAGTCGGCGTGGCCGCCGCCCGGCGTGTCGCGGGGACCCCCGGCCGTCCGGCACCGCAGTGGGCGGCGAGCCCGCGAGGACACCGTCATCCCTGGGCGCCGCGCCCATGGTTACCGGTGAGTAGCATCGGTGCGCGCGAGCTATCGTGCGGGGCAGTGCGGGCAGCGGTGCCCGGATGCGATCCGCGCCCCGGCCCCGGCCGGTGCGGACGACGGCTCGCGCGGCACCGATGAACCGACGAGGTGCCCCCGTCGCCGCACGGCGCGCGGGGGTCGGCCGACGCCCTCCGGGCGTACGCGGGAGGAAAAGAATGACGGGCCCGTTGCAGATCGTCCTGGGCACGATCAGCGTCCTGTTCCTGATCGTCTCGTCCGTGCTGATCTACCGGGCGGTCCGGGCGATGATCCGCATCATCCGCACCGGCCAGCCCGACGGCACCCGCTTCGGCCCGGTCAAGGCGCGCCTGAAGACGATGCTGGTCGAGTCGGTGGGCCACACGCGCATGCTCAAGTGGTCGACCATCGGCGTCGCCCACTGGTTCGTGTTCGTCGGGTTCTACGGCCTGTTCCTCACGCTCGTGGAGGCCTTCGGCGAGGTGTGGAACCCCGAGTTCCACCTGCCGCTCATCGGCACCTGGGCGCTGTGGAACATCTTCGTCGACATCATCGGCACGGGCACGATCCTCGGGATCATCTACCTGGTCATCCGGCGCCAGCGCGACCACCCGCGCCGCCAGGGCCGGAAGAGCCGCTTCGCCGGCACCAACCAGGGCCGCGGGTACTTCGTCGAGTTCGTCGTCCTGACCGTGGGCCTGTGCATCCTCGGCATCCGCGCCGCCAAGATCGCCAGCGGGCTGGACGACGCCCCGACCTGGTCGCACCCGGTGGCGAGCCTGGTGTCGAACCTCTTCCCGGACAACCCCGACGTCGTCTCGATCGTCGCGTTCGTCAAGATCGTGGTGTCGCTGACCTGGCTCGTGGTCATCAGCCGGATCCTGAACATGGGCGTCGCCTGGCACCGGTTCAGCGCCTTCTTCAACATCTACTTCAAGCGCAACGACGACGGCACCGTCGCGCTCGGCCCGCTGCAGCCCATGACCAGCGGCGGCAAGCCGATCGACTTCGAGGATCCGGGCGAGGACGACATCTTCGGCCGCGGGAAGATCGAGGACTTCACCTGGAAGGGGATGCTCGACTTCACCACCTGCACCGAGTGCGGGCGGTGCCAGAGCCAGTGCCCCGCCTGGAACACGGGCAAGCCGCTCAGCCCGAAGATGGTGATCATGGATCTTCGCGATCACCTCTACGCGAAGGCTCCGTACCTGCTCGGTGAGCAGACCGCGTCGGAGACGGCGCCGGACTACGACGTGCTCAAGCCCAGCGACGAGCAGGTCTGGGCGTCCGGCTACGCCCGCATCGAAGGCACCAACGACGCCCAGGCGCACCGCCCGCTGGTCGGAACACTGGAGGAGGGCGGGGTCATCGACCCCGACGTCCTGTGGAGCTGCACCAACTGCGGCGCCTGCGTCGAGCAGTGCCCGGTCGACATCGAGCACGTCGACCACATCATGGACATGCGCCGCTACCAGGTGCTGATCGAGTCGAACTTCCCGTCCGAGGCCGGCGTCATGCTGCGCAACATCGAGAACCGCGGGAACCCGTGGGGCATGCAGCCCAGCGCCCGCAACGACTGGATCAAGGAGCTCGACTTCGAGGTCACGGTCGCCGACGGCCCGCTCGACTACGACATCGAGTACCTGTTCTGGGTCGGCTGCGCCGGCGCCGTCGACGACCGCGCGAAGAAGGTCACCAAGGCCGTCGCCGAGCTGCTGAACATCGCGGGCGTCCAGTTCGCCGTCCTCGGGGACGGCGAGAGCTGCTCCGGCGACCCGGCCCGCCGGCTCGGCAACGAGTTCGTCTTCCAGATGCAGGCGCAGCAGAACATCGAGGTGCTCGACGGCGTCTTCGAGGGTCGTGTGCCGGGGATGCGCAAGATCGTGGCGACCTGCCCGCACTGCTTCAACTCGCTGGGCCGGGAGTACCCGCAGCTCGGTGGCGAGTACGAGGTCGTGCACCACACGCAGCTGCTCGGCCAGCTCGTCGAGGAGGGCCGGCTCGTCCCGGTCACGCCGATCGACCGCAAGGTGACCTACCACGACCCGTGCTTCCTGGGCCGGCACAACAAGGTCTACACGCCGCCGCGGGAGATCCTCGACGCCGTCCAGGGCCTCTCCACCCAGGAGATGCACCGCTGCAAGGACCGCGGCTTCTGCTGCGGCGCCGGCGGCGCGCGCATGTGGATGGAGGAGAAGATCGGCAAGCGCATCAACATGGAGCGCACCGAGGAGGCCCTCGAGCTCGACCCCGACGTCATCTCCACGGCGTGCCCGTTCTGCATCACGATGCTGAGCGACGCGCTGACGTCGAAGAAGCAGAACGGCGAGGCGGGCGAGCACGTCGAGGTCCTCGACGTCAGCCAGATCCTGCTGCGCTCCATGACGCCGGTCGGCGTGGGCGCCCAGGGTGCGAAGTCCGGGCCGGACGTCGGCACCAAGGCCGGCCCCGACCCGGTCGGCGAGGGCTCGGCGGCCACCGAGCACGAGTAAGGACCGCCTCGCCCCCCACCACTCGCACGCTCGCGGCGGGCCCCTGCGAGGGGGCCGGTAGAACTACCCGGTGCTGATGCAACTGCGGGTCACCGTTCCGCCCGATCGGACGGACCGGGTCCGGGAACTGTTCGAGCGCTCCCCGGGGACGGCGCACCTGGCAGTGCTTCCGGGTGCCTCGCTGAGCCCGGCGGGTGACCTCGTGCTCGCCGACGTCGCGCGGGAGTCCGCCGACGGTCTGGTGGCTGCTCTCCAGGACCTCGACATCGACCGCGACGGCGGGATCGTCATGGTCGCGGTGGACGCGGCCGCCTCGAGGGCTGCGCGCGTGGCGGAGGAACGCGCCCCGGGCGACGGCGCCGACGCCGTCGTCTGGGAGCAGGTCGTCCGCACGGTGGACGCCGACTCCCGGTTGTCGGTCTCCTACCTGGCCTTCCTGACCATCGCGACCCTGCTGGCGGCGGTCGCGATCATCAACGACTCGGCGATCCTCGTCATCGGGGCCATGGTGCTGGGTCCGGAGTTCGCGCCCCTGGCAGGCCTGGCCGTGGCGCTGATCCACGGGCGACGCCGCATCGCGCGCAACGCGGCCGTCTCCCTGGTCGCCGGCTTCGCGGTCGCGATCGGCGTCACGGCGCTCGTCGCGCTGGTCGGCAGGTGGCTCGGCTGGTACGGCACAGAACTGCTCACCGCCGACCGGCCGGAGACCGGCTTCATCACCGCACCCGACCGCTGGTCGGTGGTCGTGGCCGTCCTCGCCGGGATCGCCGGGGTCCTGTCCCTGACGTCGGCCAAGAGCGGCGCACTGGTCGGTGTGTTCATCTCCGTCACGACGGTGCCCGCGGCGGCCGACATGGCGCTCTCCCTGGCCCTGGGCGGGCAGGCGGAATTCGTGCGTGCCGCCACCCAGCTCGGCATCAACCTCGTCGGGATCCTGGTGGCCGCCACCGTCACCCTGGCGCTCCAGAAGATCCTCTGGCACCGCGTCCCACGGGCCGCTCCCCCGATGAGCCGGTTGCCGCGCAGACGGCTGAGCGCCTGAGCACCCGTGCCGGGCCGGTGAGCAGGCCGGGCACCACCGCTGGTCGTCGGTGGAGGACCATGCCGGGGTGACCCGCACCGCCCCCGACCCCAGCACCGTCCGCACCGGGAGCCACCGGGGTCTCGGGTTGATCGCCGTCGCCATCGTGCTCACGGCGCTCAACCTCCGGACGGCGGTCACCAGCGTCGGGCCCGTGCTGGAGGAGATCGAGCGCGGTCTGGGCATCTCCAGCAGCCTGGCCGGGGTCATCACCACGATGCCGGTGCTCTGCTTCGCGCTCATCGGCTTCGCCGGGCCCGCCCTGTCCGCGCGCTACCGCGACTCGCACGTGCTGGCCGGCGCCCTGATCGCGATGACCGTCGGGCTCGGCCTGCGCAGCCTCGCCGGGGCCTTCCCGGTCTTCCTCGCCGGCACCGCGCTGGCGATGGCCGGCGGGGCGCTGGGCAACGTCATGCTCCCCAGCCTGGTGAAGCGCCACTTCCCGGGGCGGACCGGCCCGCTGGTGGGCGCCTACAGCACGGCGATGGGCCTCGGCGCGACCCTGGCCGCGGTCGCCTCGCAGCCGATCGCCGACGCGGCGGGCGGCGAGGGGTGGCGCTGGGGGCTGGTCGTGTGGGCGCTGCCCGCGCTCGTGGCGGCGGCGGTGTGGCTGGCCGTGCCGGCCGCGCCCGACGTCTCGCGGCAGACCCACACCGCGGTCCGGATGCGGGCACTGGTGCACAGCCCGACGGCGATGGCGATCACGGTCTTCTTCGGCGTCCAGGCGCTGCAGGCCTACGTCGTCATCGGCTGGTCGGCGCAGTACCTGCGCGACTCCGGGCTGAGCGCGGCCACCGCGGGCCTCCTGCTGGGCCTGAACTCCCTCGTCGGCCTACCGCTGAGCGCCGTGATCCCCTCGCTCACGGTCCGGCCACGCCTGCAGCGGCCGCTGCTGCTGGTGTTCCTCGCCAGCTACGTGTCCGGCTGGATGGGGCTGTGGACGGCGCCGACCGCCGCCCCCTGGCTGTGGATGACCCTCATCGCGGTGGGCATGGGCACCTTCTCGATGGCGCTCACGCTCATCGGGCTGCGGGCCCGCACGCCCGAGACGGTGTCCGCGCTCTCCACGGTCAGCCAGAGCTGGGGCTACGTGATCGCCGGGGCGGGTCCGCTGCTGGTCGGCGTCCTGCGCGGGGCGACGGGCAGCTACGACGGCATGTTCGTCATCGTGCTGGTGGGCGTCGCGGTGCTGGCCGTGGCCGGGTGGATCGCCACGCGACAGGTCTTCGTCGACGACGAGGTGGAACGGTCGGTCCCCGGCTGGTCACCGGCAGGCCGCTGCTCCGACGTGCTGGAGAGCGCCGGCGTCGAGGCCCCGGCCGCCGCCCGCGTCGCGGACAGCCCGGCGCCGCGCGACTAGGGGCGCCGGGTCTCGGTGCGGGTGAAGTTGCGGTAGGACCGGGAGGGCGTCGGGCCGCGCTGGTCCTGGTACCGCGAGCCGTACACCGCCGAGCCGTAGGGGTGCTGCGAGGCGCTGGTGAGGCGGAACAGGCACAGCTGTCCGATCTTCATCCCGGGCCACAGCGTGATCGGCAGGTTGGCCACGTTGGAGAGCTCCAGCGTGATGTGCCCCGAGAAGCCCGGGTCGACGAAGCCCGCCGTCGAGTGGGTGAGCAGCCCGAGCCGGCCGAGGGAGGACTTGCCCTCGAGGCGTGCCGCCAGGTCGTCGGGGATGCTCACGACCTCCAGGGTCGATCCGAGCACGAACTCGCCCGGGTGCAGCACGAACGGCTCGTCCCCGTCGGGCTCGACCAGCGTGGTCAGGTCGTCCTGCTGCTGGGCGGGGTCGATGTGGGTGTACCGGGCGTTGTTGAACACCCGGAAGAACCTGTCCAGCCGGACGTCGATGCTCGAGGGCTGGACCAGCCCGGCGTCGTAGGGCTCGATGCCGAGGCGACCCTCGGCGATCGCGGCAGTGATGTCGCGGTCGCTCAGCAGCATGGCGCGGAGTCTAGGGACCGCCTTCCTCACCCCTCCGGGCGAACCCACCCGACGGGTGCTCAACCGCCGTCCCCGACCCGCCGTTCACGACGGGGAAGACGTACGCCCACCCCGTCGCACGGGGTGGGCGCCCTCCGGACGGTCCGGCGGACAGACGTCCGGAGGTCCACGCATGAAGAGCAAGCGGATCCAGGCAGCGGTGCTGATCACCGCGGCGGTCGCCGGCTACGCCGGTGCCGCCGCGTTCTCGGCCGCGGCCGCTCCGGCACTGCCCGTCATCACGGACTGGGGTCCGGACGACGGCCACACGCGCTACGTGCTCACCGCCGCGGCGGGGGCCACCTCCCCCGAGCTGCTGGCCGGCCTGGCGGACGTCGACGGCGTCGTCAGCGCCCAGGCGCTGTCCGACGGCCGCGCCCTGATCGCCACCGACGGCCTGCTCCCGCAGGACCTCGCCGGGCTGCCCGGTGTCGCGGCGGTGGACTTCTCGCCGCAGGTCCCGGTGGCCGCCACGGTCAGCGACCCGCTCTTCCCGTCGTACGGGTGGCACCTGGAGAACACCGGCAGCAACGCCTCCGGGCAGCCCGCCGTCGCCGATGCCGACGTCGATGCCACCACGGGCTGGGACGCCGCCACCGGTGACGGCCTCGTCGTCGCCGTCGTGGACTCCGGCTTCGACTCCGACCACCCCGACCTGGCCGGCTCGCTCTGGGTCAACCCCGCCGAGCCCTGCGGCGCCGTCGACACCGACCGCAACGGCAAGGCCGGCGACTGCCACGGCTGGAACTGGTACGCCAACAGCCCCGCCATCGACAACGGCAGCTACGGCAGCCACGGCGCGTCGGTCTCCGGCACGGTCGGCGCACGGGCGGGGAACGGCATGGGCCTGGCCGGCGTCGCCCCTGACGTGACGATCATGCCGCTGGTAATCGGTGGCGGCAGCACCGTCGACGTGCTGGCCGGCGCGGAGGCCATCCGCTACGCCGTCGACCACGGCGCCGACGTCATCAACGCCTCCTGGGGCGGCCCGGTGAACGGGTACGCGCTGGACGCGCTCCGCTCGGCGGTCGCCTACGCCGCCGCGCACGACGTCCTCGTGGTGGCCGCGGCCGGCAACGACAGCGGCAACCGCGACTCGAACCTGGTGTACCCGGCGAGCCTGGACGGCTGGAACGTCATCACCGTCGGTGCCTCCACCGCGGCCGACACGATGAGCTCCTTCTCCGCGTACGGCGCCCGCTCGGTCGACCTCTTCGCCCCGGGCAGCCGCGTCGTCGTCACCACGAACACCGGCGGCTACGCGCTCGCCGACGGCACGTCGTTCTCGGCGCCCATCGTGGCCGCGGCGGTGGCCCTCTACCGGGGCGCGATGCCGACGGCGACGGCGTCGGAGATCAAGACCGCGCTGCTCGCCGACGCCGACCGCGTGCCCGCCTTCGCCGGCCGGTCGGTGACCGGTGGCCGGCTGACGACCAGCCGCCTCACCGCTTCCCTGGTCGAGTCGGCGGCCTACGCCTTCACCTCGATGCGGGCCCCGGCCGGCGTCGTGACCCCCACGATCGGTGTGACCGGCCCCGTCACGGCCGGCGACTACGACGTCGTCCTCGGCCTCGGCATGGAGTACGAGGGCGAGATCTGGGCCGTCGCGGACAAGGCGCTGACCCTGGACGGCGTCAGCGTCACCACCGACGACACCGGCGCCGCGACCTTCCCGCTCGGCGGCCGGGCCGGTCTCGACGGCACCGCGCTGTCCCCGAGCATGGATCTCGGTGACGGCCGCTACGTCCTGACCGTCCAGACGCTCCGCGACGGGGTCCCGGTCGGCCGGGCGTACGCCGCGCCGCTGCTGGTCGGCTCCGCGGTCCCCGCCCCCTCCTCCCCGGGCGGGACCACCCCCGGCACCACCGCGCCGGGCGGGACCACCCCGGGCACGGGCCCCGGCGGATCCGCCCCGGGCACCCCGACGACGCCGGGCGCCGGACCGGCTCCGACGTCGCCGGGAGGCTCGACGCCGCCGCGCAGCCCCGGCATCACGCCGGGCACCACCCCGCCCGGCGCGACGACGCCCGGCACCCCCACCCCCGGCACCCCCTCCCCCGGGACCACGTCCCCTGGGACGACGACCCCGGGCATCACGCCCGGCGCGACCACCCCGGGCACCACACCCGGCACCGGCCCGGGGACGGTTCCGGGCACCACTCCCGGCGCGAGCCCCGGGACGACCACGCCCGGGAGGACGGCACCCGGGACGACGCCGGGCACCACCACACCGGGGACCACGCCCCCTCCCCCGGGGACGTCGGCACCCGTGCCCGGGACGACGACCTATCCCGCGGTCGGCGCCTTCCGGATCACGTCGCTGTCCCCGAACGTGGTGCAGGTCGCCGGCGGCACCCTGGTCACCATCACCGGGCAGGCGCTCCCCACGAACCCGACGGTGCGGATCGGGGCGACGGCCGTGGCCACCGTGTCCACGGCGACCACCACGCGCGTCACCTTCCGGGTGCCCGCCCGGGTGGCGGGGACCTACGACGTGTCGGTCTTCGCACCCGACGGCCGGTCCACGGTCCTGAGCGGCGCGCTCACCTACGCGGCGGCGGTCGGCACGGCCCCCGGCGGGACGACGCCCGGGGCCACGCCGCCCGGCGGGACGACGCCGGGAGCCACCCCGCCCGGCGGGACGCCCGGGGGCACCACCCCCGGCGGAAGCACACCGGGCGGTACGGCACCGGGTGCCGACCCGGGCGTGCGCTCCGGCCCGGCCGGCGAGCGGCTGGTCCGTTCGGCGACCTTCGACCGGCTGCGGAACATCTGGTCCGTCGACTGCTCGTCGTCCTGCACCGGGGTCGCGATCTGACCCGCTGAGAGCTGCTGCGCCCCGTCCGACTTCCCCGTGCGGACGGGGCGCAGCGACGTCCGGGCCCCGTCGTCCGGGCCCCGGCGTTCAGGCTCCGACGTAGTCCGCGAGGTGCCGCCCGGTGAGGGTGGAGCGGGCGGCGACGAGGTCGGCCGGGGTGCCCTCGAAGACGATCCGGCCGCCGTCGTGGCCGGCGCCTGGACCGAGGTCGATGATCCAGTCGGCGTGCGCCATGACCGCCTGGTGGTGCTCGATGACCAGGACCGACTTGCCGCCGTCGACCAGCCGGTCGAGCAGACCGAGCAGGTTCTCGACGTCGGCCAGGTGCAGGCCGGTGGTGGGCTCGTCCAAGACGTAGACATCACCCTTCTCCGCCATCTGGGCGGCCAGCTTGAGCCGCTGCCGCTCGCCCCCCGAGAGCGTGGTGAGCGGCTGGCCGAGGGTGAGGTAGCCGAGCCCGACGTCGTCCAGCCGGTCCAGGACCGTGTGGGCGGCCGGCGTCCGCGCCTCGCCGTCGGCGAAGAACGCCTCGGCCTCGGTGACCGACATGGCCAGCACCTCGGCGATGTTCCGGCCCCCCAGCGTGTACTCCAGCACCGACGCCTGGAACCGCCGGCCCTCGCACTCCTCGCACGGCGACTCGACCGTCGCCATGACCCCGAGCTCGGTGTAGACGACTCCCGCGCCGTTGCAGGTGGGGCAGGCGCCCTCGGAGTTCGAGCTGAACAGCGCCGGCTTCACCCCGTTCGCCTTCGCGAACGCCTTGCGGATCGGCTCGAGCAGCCCGGTGTACGTGGCCGGATTGCTCCGCCGCGAGCCGCGGATCGCGCTCTGGTCGACCACCACGACGCCGTCGCGGCCCGCGACCGAACCGGTGATGAGCGAGCTCTTGCCCGAGCCGGCCACGCCGGTGAGCACGCACAGGACGCCGAGCGGGATGTCGACGTCGACGTCCCGGAGGTTGTGCGTGGACGCGCCGCGGACCTCCAGGGCGCCGGACGAGGAGCGCACCGACGGCTTCAGGGCCACCCGGTGGTCGAGGTGGCGTCCGGTCAGGGTGTCGCTGGCCCGCAGCCCCTCCAGGGTGCCCTCGAAGCACACCGTGCCGCCCCCCGTCCCGGCTCCGGGACCCAGGTCGACGACGTGGTCGGCGATCGCGATCGTCTCCGGCTTGTGCTCGACGACCAGCACGGTGTTGCCCTTGTCCCGCAGCTGCAGGAGGAGGCCGTTCATCCGCTCGATGTCGTGCGGGTGCAGACCGATCGTCGGCTCGTCGAAGACGTAGGTGACGTCGGTGAGGGACGACCCCAGGTGGCGGATCATCTTGGTCCGCTGCGCCTCGCCCCCGGACAGCGTGCCGGCCGGCCGGTCGAGGGAGAGGTAGCCCAGACCGATCTCGGCGAACGAGTCGAGCAGGTGCCGCAGCCCGCTGAGCAGCGGGGCGACCGATGGCTCGTCCAGGTCGCGGACCCATCCGGCGAGGTCGCTGATCTGCATCTGGCACAGGTCGGCGATGCTCTTGCCGCCGATCCGCGACGACCGGGCCTCGGGGGTCAGCCGCGTGCCGTCGCACTCGGGACAGGTCTGGAACGTGATCGCCCGTTCCACGAACGCGCGGATGTGGGGCTGCATCGCGTCGACGTCCTTGGAGAGCATCGACTTCTGGATCTTGGGGACGACGCCCTCGTAGGTCAGGTTGATGCCCTCGACCTTGATCTTGGTCGGCTCCTTGTAGAGGAGGTCGTGCAGCTCCTTCTTCGTGAACTTCGCGATCGGCTTGTCCATGTCGAAGCCGAAGCCGCTGAAGATGCGGCCGTACCAGCCCTCCATGCTGTAGCCGGGCACCGTCAGCGCACCCTCGGCCAGTGATTTGCTCTCGTCGTACAGCGCCGTGAGGTCGAAGTCGGAGACCGCGCCCATGCCCTCGCACCGCGGGCACATGCCGCCCATGTAGACGACGTCGCGCACCACGTTCTTCTCGACCCGACCTCCGGCCTTCTCCGTGCTCATGACGCCGCTGGCCTTGCGCGTCGGGACGTTGAACGAGAACGCCGTCGGCGGACCGACGTGCGGCGTGCCGAGCCGGCTGAACAGGATCCGCAGCATCGCGTTGGCGTCGGTGGCGGTGCCGACCGTGGACCGCGGATTGGCGCCCATCCGCTCCTGGTCGACGATGATCGCCGTCGTCAGGCCCTCGAGCAGGTCGACCTCGGGCCGGGCCAGGCTCGGCATGAAGCCCTGCACGAAGGCGCTGTAGGTCTCGTTGATCATCCGCTGCGACTCCGCGGCGATCGTCCCGAACACCAGCGAGCTCTTGCCCGAGCCCGAGACGCCGGTGAACACGGTCAGCCGGCGCTTCGGGATCTCGAGGCTGACGTCCTTGAGGTTGTTGACACGCGCGCCCAGCACGCGGATCCGGTCGTGGCTGTCGGCGACGGGCACCCCGGTCGATCTCAGGTCGTTCGTCGCCGTGCTCATCGGATCTCCATCTGCTCATCGGTGCCGTGCCCGCTGTCTACCGGATCGGGGAGACGTCCGACCAGCCACCGGCCGTCCCGCATCAGCTCGCGATCGGGCAGCTCGTCCACCTCGCGCCACGCCTGGATGCGGTGCGGGACGACGCGGAACCAGCGGTACGGGCCGTTCGACTCCCGCGGGTCGAAGCCGGTCCGCGCGGCGAACCGGTCTCCCCGCTCCCGCGGCAGCGCATCCATCTCCAGGACCTCGACGTCGCCCTCGATGATCGCGACGTCGCGGGTGAGCCCCAGCCCCAGCCGGACGGCCCGGGTGGCGGCGAGGTTCCGGCCGGTCGGGCTGGTCGCCGGCGTGGAGATCAGCAGCGCCTCGCCGTCCCAGTCGAACGACAGCGGCACCAGGTACGGGACGCCGTCCCCCGAGGCACTGGCCACCCACACGTCGACGTCGTGGGTGAGCCGGTGCTCGGTGTCGCGACGACGTTCCGCTCGGGAGCGGGAAGCGTCACCCATGGCGGTCATGGCATGTCCTTCGGGAACCGACGGTCAGCGCAGTTCCTGGAGCCGGATCATGTTGCCGGCGGGGTCGCGGAAGGCGCAGTCACGGACCCCGTACGGCTGGTCGGTGGGCTCCTGGACGACCTCGGCGCCGCTGCCTTCCAGCGTGGCGAACGTGCCGTCCAGGTCCTTGGTGGCCAGGTTGACGCCGAAGTAGCTGCCCTTGGCCATCAGCTCGAGGATGGTGCGCTGCTCGTCGTCGGTGAGGCCCGGCGTGGCGGTCGGCGGGTGCAGCACGATGTTGGTGTCCGGCTGCCCGGGCGGGCCGACGGTGATCCACCGCATGCCGCCGTAGCCCACGTCGAGGCGGACCTCGAAGCCGAGGGTGTCGCGGAAGAAGGCCAGGGAGGCGTCGGGATCGGTGTGCGGGAGGAAGCTGGAGTGAATGGTGATGTCCATGCCGGTCACGCTAGGGACGGCTCGGTCGCGGGCGCTTCTCGATTCCTGACCGGTCTGGTCACCTGCTTCGCGACGCACGACGGCATCCCGACCGTCGCCCGCGCGTGCTCGCGCCGGTAGACGCTCGGCGGCACCCCCACCAGCTCGGTGAAGCGGGTGCTGAACGTGCCGAGGGACGAGCAGCCGACCGCGAAGCAGACCTCGGTGACGCTGAGGTCGCCGCGACGGAGCAACGCCATCGCCCGCTCGATGCGGCGGGTCATCAGGTACGCGTAGGGCGACTCCCCGTACGCCTGCCTGAACTCGCGGCTGAGGTGGCCGGCCGACATGTGGGCGCCGCGGGCCAGCGCCTCGACGTCGAGGGGCTGCGCGTACTCCCGGTCGATGCGGTCCTTGACGCGGCGCAGGCGGGCGAGGTCGCGCAGGTGCTGCGTCGCCACGGAGCCGCTGGTCACGGTCGGGATCGTGTCATGCCGGACGGGGGTCGCGGCAGACCTCGCGCCGCCCGTCCGGGTGACCCGTGTACTCTCTCCGCAGATGCCACGGCCCGGGCGGCCGGGGCCTGTCTTCGCAGGTCAGAGCATCACGCGGGTGTAGTTCAATGGTAGAACATCAGCTTCCCAAGCTGACAGTGCGAGTTCGATTCTCGTCACCCGCTCTCCCCCGTCTCGCCGATGTGCTCAGGACGACGCGAGTCGCTCGCGGTCGGGCAGGTGCCGCCGCCGGCGCGTCAGCACGAGGACGTAGGACGCCAGGGCGATGCCCATGGCGGTGAGCCAGATCGCCGTCTCGTACTGCGCCGGGTAGAGGGTGTCGCGCAGGTAGTGCGCCGTGAAGCTGCCCTCGTACGGCGTCCGCCCCGCCTGTTCCAGCAGCCACTTCTCCAGCGTGGTGACGGGGCAGGTGAAGTCGGTGAGCGTGACGTAGATCGAGTACAGCGTCACCCCGATGGACGGCCAGATCCAGGCGAACCGGTGCAGCGCGAGGAATCCGCCGACCACCATGTAGACGAGAAACGCCATGTGGCCGAACGCGACGAGTGCCGCCGCCACCATGGCCAGGGCCTCCACAGGGGGACCATAGGCCGGGGACGCCCTTGACGGAACCGCTGGAATGTCCTCGTGACCGTGCGGTCGACGTCGTCCGGGCACGACGGGCGCGCCCGGACGACGACGAAGCGGTTCCTCGGCGTCCTGTGCCTCGCCGTGGTGCTCGTCCGCCTCACCTACCTGCCCCGCCCGTTGCGGAACGACGAGGGCGGCTACCTGCTGGTCGCGCGGCACTGGCACACCGGCGGGGAGTTCCTGTACGGCGACTACTTCGTCGACCGTCCCCCACTCCTCCTGCTGCTCTTCAAGGTCGCCGCCCTCACCGAGTGGGACCAGGCCATCCGGGCGCTCGCGATCCCCTTCGTCGTGCTGTTCGTCCTCGCCGGCTGGCACGCCGGCAGGCTCCTCGGCGGCGACGCGGGCGGCCGGTGGGCGGCGGTGGTGGCCGCGGGTCTGCTCTGCTCCCCCGGGCTGGCCGCCGACCAGGCGGACGGCGAGCTGTTCGGGGCCGTCCTGGTGATGGTGGCCCTCGCGCTGGCGCTCACCGCCTGGCACGCGGACCCACCCGGGAGCGCCGGGTGGTGGGCCGCCGGCGCCGGCGCGGCTGCCGCCGCCGCGCCCCTCGTCAAGCAGAACCTGCTCGAGGGCGTCCTCTTCCTGGCCGGCCTCGTCCTGTTCACGCGGTGGGGACGGGACGAGACCGCTCGGCGCCGTGCGCTCCTCGTCGCGTCGGCCGCCGCGGCCGGTGCGCTCGTCGTCTGTGCGCTGGCCGGGCTCTGGCTGGCGTCGTCGGCGGTGGAGCCGGCCGCCGCATGGCGCGACCTCGTGGGCTTCCGGGGTGCGGCCCTCGACGCCATCTGGTCCAGCAACCCCGACGCCACGATCCGCAGAGGCGCCCAGCTGCTGGTCCTCGGCGTCGTCGGCGGCCTCCTCCCCGTCGTCGTCGTGTGGTTGCTCGGCGCGCGCCGCGACCTCGCGCAGGGCTCTCCGGAAGGACGCACGATCACCGCGCTCGTGCTGTTCGGCGTCGCGGCGATCACCGCGGGGGGCAGCTTCTGGCCCGCCTACCTGCTGCAGCTCGCCCCCGCGGCCGTGCTCGCCGTGGCGGTGGTCGCCCCCCGCGCCACGGTGGCCGGCGCCTGGATGCGCGGGTGCAGCAGGGTGGTCGTCGGCGCCGCGGCCCTGGGAACCACCGTCGCCGTCGTCCTGCACGCGTCGGTGCCGTCGCTCTGGGCCGGCCAGCGGGTCGGCGAGTGGCTGGCGGACTCCAAGGCGCCCTCCGACACGGGCGTCGTCGCGTACGGCCTCCCGTCGGTCCTCGAGACGGCGGACATGTCCTCGCCCTACCCGCACCTGTGGAGCGTGCCCATGCGGACGGCCGATCCCGACCAGGCCCGTCTCCGGGCGACGCTGGCCGGGCCCCGGGCGCCGGCGTGGATCGTGCAGGTCACCGCGCTGGATGCCTGGCACATCGACGACGGGGCGCGGCTGCGCGACCTGGTCCACGACCGGTACCGCGTCGTGGCCACGATCTGCGGCTACCGGGTGTGGCTGCGTCAGGACCTGACGCGGGAGCTGTCCGCCCCACCGTCCTGCTGAGCGGACCGGCCCCCGCCCGGGCGACCCGGGCCGTCCGCAACCGCGACGCCCCCTGGCGCCGGAGCCGCCACCGCGAGGACCACCGGCCCCCGCCTGAGGACCGCCGCCCGCCGGCCGTAGTCGAGCCCGGTGACCAGCGTCCACACCACGGTGCCGACGACGACCACGTCCAGCACGACGGTCCAGCCGGGCACCGCCAGTGCCAGCACGATCAGCGCCGTCTGCGTCGCCGTCTTCACCTTGCCGCCGCGGCTGGCCGGAAGCACACCGTGCCGGAGCACCGTCAGCCGCAGGACGGTGACGGCGACCTCCCGGAGCAGGATGACGGCCGTCGCCCACCACGCGAGGAGGCCGAGCCCGGACAGGCACACCAGCGTCGTGCCCACCAGCGCCTTGTCGGCGATCGGGTCGGCGAGAGCGCCGAAGTCCGTGCACTGCCCCCAGCGGCGGGCGAGCCACCCGTCGGCCAGATCCGTGACCGACGCCGCTCCGAAGAGGATCAGCGCGGTCAGCCGCCCGCCGGCACTGTCCCCGGCGAGGGCGAGCACCGCCGCGACGGCGGGGACGCAGAGCAGGCGCAGGGCCGTGAGGAAGTTCGGGATCGTCCACACGCTCGCGTCACCGCCTGAACAGCATGAGGTGGTACGAGCACCCGGGGCCGCCACCGCTCGCCACGTGCGCGAGGCGGTAGGCCGACATGGCGGGATGGTCGTGGATCGCCTGCTCCGTGGGGTAGTACCCGACGAACGTCCCGGGCTCCCGGCTCGACAGCACGAGGACGTCCGGGGCCCGGTCGTGGACCAGGTCCGCGCGCTCCCGGAAGGGGATCCGGCCGGTCTCCTGGATGAGCGGCTCGTTGAGGAAGAAGTTGTCGACGACGAACCGCCCGCCCGCCCGGGCCGGCACGAGCCCGGCGTCGGAGATGGCGAAGGACGTGCCCGGCGGCGTCGTCCGCAGCCAGTCCAGCGCCGATTCCCGCGCACCGACCCGGCAGTCCATGTACCGCTCCTGCATGCCGTGGACGCTCCGGACATCGGCCGGCGGCAGCGCGAGCAGCAGCAGCCCGGCCGCGGCCGCGAGGACGACCGCCCACACGGAGCGCCCCCGCCGCACCAGCCGGGTGGCGCCGTACCCGACGACGACCGCCGACAGCAGGGCGAGCAGCGGCCACACCGGCATGAAGAACCGGCTGAAGGCATTGGCGCTGTCGAGCGTGCCGATGGATCCCAGCACGTAGACGACCACCGGGGCGGCGAGCAGGCGGGCCCGGCCGCCGACCAGCACCGCACCGACCAGGGCCAGCGCCATCGGCAGCCATGCCTGGTCCAGGAACTTGGTGAGCACGGTGACGCCGTCGCCGGCCCCCGACTTGTAGAGCACCGAGTTGGGGAGCAGGTGCCCGTACAGGCCGAGCCGGAGGCCCTCCAGCACGAGCTGCGAGCACAGCGGGACGCCGCCGAGCACCAGCCCCCGGACGAAGGCCCGACGGCGCGTCGACGCCCGGAACAGGCCGGGCACCTCGCCGGCCAGGACCACGGCGGCCACGACGGCGAGCCCCTCGGGTCGCAGCCACGGGAGCAGGGCGAACACCGCGGCGGCGTGCCACACCCGACCGCCGTCCCGGCGGGCGACCTCGAGAGTGCCCGCGGTGACGACGAGCGCCACCAGGAGCGTCTCCAGCCCGCCGACCGCCCAGAGCGCGAAGGGGGCGCTGCACGCGGTCAGGAAGGCGGCGATCATCGCCGCGTGCTCGCCGACGACGTGCCGGCCCCTGCCGTAGACGAGGGCCACGCAGGCGACGCCGCTGAGCACACCGACCGCTCGCGCCGCCCCCGGGGCCGACCAGCCCACCGCATCGGCGAGCGCCTCGAGCGCCACCAGCAGGGGGTTGCTGAACCCCTCGACGCGCGGGCCGCCCGGGTTCCAGACGAAGCCCTCCCCGGCCGCCAGGTTCTCCGCGTACCGGACGGAGATCCAGGCGTCGTCGGTCAGGAAGCCGCGGAGCACCCAGCACAGCGCCAGGTGGACGCCGGCCGACACACCGACGACGGCCCACCCGAGCCTCGACGCACCCCGGAAGCCCGGCTCCTCCGGAGTCCCCGTCGGGTCGACCGGTAGGGTGATCGTCCTCACGGCGCTCCGTATTTCTGCCGTTCACCGGCGAGTCGAGGCGACGACGACGTGTGTTTGCCGACGATTCAGAGAAAATAGCTGCACATGACTGAACCCGCCGTTCGTGTCGTCCGCTCCGGTGCCTACGGGATGGCCGTCGCCGTGGCACTGGTGAGCGGGATCGTCGCGATCGGCTGCGCCGTGTACCTGGGTCTCCCGCTGCGGGACCCGGACGGCTTCCTCGGACCGACCTACGTGCGCCTCCCGCTGATCGTGACGCTGATGCTCGCGGCGGACGTGCTGCCCCGCGCGCTGTGGCGGACCCGCTCCGCCACGGGGCTGGTGCAGCAGGTCGTCGTCGTCGCACGGGAGCGCTGGCCGTGGCGGCGGTTGCTGCCGGTCCTGATCGGCCTCGCCGCCTTCTACGCCACGTACGTGTCCTACCGGAACCTCAAGCACTTCCTCCCGCTGCTCCGGTCCGACATCGTCGACGACGAGCTTGCGGAGTCGGACGGGTGGTTCACGGGGGACACCGCACCCGCGGAGTTCCTCCACGACGTGCTGGGCACCGGTGCGGCCGCCCACATCCTCTCCTGGGTCTACCTGGCGTTCCTGATGTTCGTGCCCGCCTCCCTCGCGCTGGCCCTGGTCTCGAGGGCCCGCTCCCACGAGGCGTGCTGGTACGTCACGGCGCTGTGCCTCAACTGGTCCCTGGGCACGGCCAGCTACTACCTCCTGCCGTCCCGCGGCCCGGTGTACGCCCAGCCCGAGCTGTTCTGGGACCTCCCGCAGACCGGCACGTCGGCGCTGCAGCACAGCCTGCTGGTGTCCCGCTGGCTCGTCCTGGAGGATCCGCAGGGCACCGACCGCATCCAGAGCATCGCCGCCTTCGCGTCGCTGCACGTGTCGATCATCTTCACGGCGGCGCTGATCGCGCAGCTGACGCTCCGGTCGGTGGCTGTGCGCGCCGTCCTCTGGGCCTTCTTCGCGCTGACCGTCACCGCCACCATCTACTTCGGCTGGCACTACATCGTCGACGACATCGCGGGCCTGGCCATCGGCGGGGGCTCGGTGCTGCTGGCCGCGTGGGGCACCGGGCGGTTCCGCAGACCGGTGGCCGCCGCGCAGGACCAGGACGCGGCCGGGGCGGATCGCCCGGACCCGGACCCGGTGCCGGACCGGCTCCGCCGGCGACCGGAGACCTCCCCGTCAGCTCCCTGAGCACTCTCCGCCCGGCGCGCTCGCGGGGACGGTCGTCCGACCGCCGTGCCGGGTCAGTCCTCGGCATCCCGGAAGACGAACCGCCGGTAGGTCACGAAGCGGAAGACACCACCGAGAGCGAGCCCGACGCCGTTGGCCGAGATGTTGTCCGCCACCGGGCTGGTGAGCCCCATCACGTAGCGGGAGACCGCCAGACAGACCAGGGCGATCCCCAGGGCGACGGCGCTGAGCGCCATGTAGAGCGTGTACTCGCGGACGACGCTGCCGCGTGGGCGGTCCCCGTAGGTCCAGACGCGGTTGCCGACATAGGCGACGGTCGTCCCCAGGACGAGCGAGACGGTCTTGGCGACCAGGGGCTGGTCGCCGAGCAGGCCGCCACCGCCCAGGTGCACGAGCGCGTTGTAGCCCCCGACGTCGACGGCGAGACCGAGCACCCCGACCATCGCGAACCCCGCCGCCTCCCGACGGACCGCACCCGTGCGGCTCTCCACCGCGTCGGCCCGCGCGCTCATATCGGCAGCCTGCGGAAGACCGCCCGTGGCAGGTGCCGGAGCACGCTCATGACCAGCCGCAGCACGGACGGCACCCAGATCGTCTCCTTCCGCCACCGCACCCCCGCCACGATCGCCGTCGCCACTGCCTCCGGCGTCGTGCTCAACGGCGCGGCCGGGAGGTGCGCGGTCATCCGCGTCCGCACGAACCCGGGCCGGACGACCAGCACGTGGACGCCGGATCCACGCAGCGCGTCGCCGAGCCCCGTGGCGAACGCGTCGAGCCCCGCTTTTGCGGCACCGTAGACGAAGTTGGAGCGCCGGGGGCGTTCCCCCGCGACGCTGGAGAGGACCACGAGCGACCCGTGGCCCTGTGCCCGGAGCGCCTGCGCGAGGGGGACGCCGACCGACACAGCCGCGGTGAAGTCGACGGTCACGACCTCCACGGCGTGCTCGGCGTCGCGCTCGGCCCGCTCCTGCTCACCGAGGACGCCGAAGGCGATCAACGCCACGTCGACGTCTCCTCCGGCGAACGCACGGTCCACCACTGCCGCGTGGGACGTGCGGTCGAGGGCGTCGAACTCCAGGACGGTGACCTCGACGGACGCGGGCGCGGCGGCGGCCGCCAGGCGCTCCCCGGCCGACCGGAGAGCCACCGGGTCCCGGCCCGCGAGCACGACGCGGCGGGTGCGGTCCCCGACGAACCGCTCGGCGACGGCCAGGCCGATCTCCGACGTGCCGCCCAGCAGCAGCAGCGACTGGGGGGAACCGAGGGCGTTGATCACAGTGCGAGCCTCCGGGACAGATCGGATGCGAAGACGCGGTCCGGGTCGAGCCGTTCCCGCCCGGCCCGCCACTCCTCGAGCCGGGGGTACATCTGCGGCAGCAGCTCCGGGCGCAGCCGGGAGTCCTTCGCGAGGTAGACCCGCCCCCCGGCCTCGACGACGAGCTGGTCGAGGCCGTCGAGCAGCGCCGCCAGCCCGGGCGTCCGCATGGGGAGGTCGAGCGCGAGGGTCCACCCGGGGACGGGGAAGGACAGCGGCCCGGGGTCGGCCGGCCCGAACCGCTTGAGCACCGCGAGGAACGACGGCGCGCCGGCCGCGCTGAGCCGTCCGACGGCCGTCCGGACGGCGTCCTCCTGCCCGAACGGCACCACGAACTGGTACTGCAGGAAGCCCTCCGCCCCGTACACGCGGTTCCAGTCCAGCAGCCCGTCCAGGGGATGGAAGAACGCCGCCAGCGGCTGGATCTGCCCCTGCCGCCGGCGCGGCGACTTGCGGTACCAGAGCTCGTTGAAGGTGCGGACGGTGCCGCGGCGGAGCAGCCCCGAGGGCACGATCCCGGGGACCGTCGCGACCGGCCGCGGCGCGAACCGCAGCGGGTCCGCGCGGCGGCGGTCCGGGAGCGCCGCCCGGGGAGCGTGGTCGCCACGGGTGAGGACCGCGCGCCCGAGGCTGCCGCCGCGGGCCAGCAGGTCGATCCAGGCCACGGAGTAGCGGTACCGGTGGTCGGTGCTCGTCAGGCGGGCGAGGAGGTCGTCGAGGTCGGTGGCGCGCTCGGTGTCGACGGACATGTAGGCGGTCTCCACCGGGAGGAGCTGCACCCCGGCACGGAGGACCACCCCCGTCAGCCCCATGCCACCGGCGGTGACCCAGAATGCCTCGGCGTCCCTCGCCGGCTCCAGGGACCGGACCTGCCCGTCGGCGGTCAGCAGGTCGATCCACCGCACGTGCTGGGCGAAGCTGCCCTCCTGGTGGTGGTTCTTGCCGTGGATGTCCGCGGCGATCGCCCCGCCGATCGTCACGAAGCGCGTGCCGGGGGACACCGGGGGGAACCACCCGAACGGCAGCACGAGGCGCATCAGCCGGTCCAGGCTCATCCCGGCGTCGCACTCCACGATCCCCCGCGCCACGTCGAAGGACCGCACGCCGGCCATGGGGGTGAGGTCGAGCACGGCTCCCCCCGCGTTCTGCGCGGCGTCCCCGTAGCTGCGCCCCAGGCCGCGCCCGATGACCCCCCTCGGTGGCCGGGCGGTGACCGTCGCGACGGCCGCCTCGTCCGCTGCCACGGGCAGCACCCAGGACGTCGTCCGGGCCGTCCCGCCCCAGCCGGCGAGGACCTGCTGCGACCCTGCGCGCCCCGCGGGGGCGCCGTCAGACACCCAGGGCACCGCAGGTGAAGGCGCTGAGCCAGACGAGGCCGACGACCTGGAGACCGCGGTCGCTCAGCACGATGTCCTCGGGTGTGCCCGCGGCCCCGCGGTCGATGTTCAGGGCGTAGCGCAGGACGCCGACGACGAAGGGCGCCACCGAGAAGGCCAGCCAGGGCACCGTGGCGTCCATCCCCGGGGAGTGCGAGACCTCGAAGGCCCAGAGGCAGTACGTGGCCACGAGGACCGCCGCGGCGATCGACCAGACGAACCGCAGGTAGCTCGCCGAGTACTGCTCCAGGCACGGCCGCATGCTGGGGCCGTCGTCCCCGAGGTTGACCATCTCCGAGTACCGCTTGCCCGCGACGATGTAGAGGGACCCGAACGACGCGACGGTGAGGAACCACGGCGACAGCTCGAGCCCCGCGGCCAGGCCGCCGGCCATGGCCCGGAGGAGGAAGCCGGCCGCGACGACGGCGAGGTCGACCACCGGCTCGTGCTTGAGCCACCTGCTGTACAGGCTGGTCAGCACCGTGTACGTGGCGATGCACGCGGCCAGGGAGTAGTGCCCCGTGAGCGCCGGGAGCAGCACCGCGGCCAGCAGGAGGGCGACCCCGGCGATCGTCGCCGGCAGCAGGGGCAGGTCACCGCGGGCGATGGGGCGGTGGCGCTTGGTCGGGTGCAGCCGGTCGGCGTCCACGTCGCCGACGTCGTTCAGGAGGTAGGTCCCGGAGGAGGCGAGCACGAACGCGACCAGGGCGATCGCGGTGTCCAGCAGCACCTCGGGCCGGAAGAGCACGCCGGCCGCGAGCGGCGCCGCCACCACGAGTCCGTTCTTGGGCCACTGCCGCACGCGCAGGGCCTGGATCAGCGCCCGGGACGCCGAGGTCCGGTGCAGGGTCCGCTCGCCCGCGATGGCGTCGGACACGCCCGTAGCCGGTCTCATGTTGCCGTTCCTCCCTGTCGGCGCCGCACACCCGCTGGCTGGAGCGTTGGTCGGATCGACCGTGGGCCACCTCCCAGCATGCGGGCGGAACGGCCGGAGCGCTGACTGAGCGGACGGCGCCCACGCCCGGGAGACTGCCGTCCGTGGGCGTCGGAACGCCGTACGCACTGGCGGCGACCCGGTCACGTGCCCGGGCCGTCGAGCGCCTGAGCGCGGCACGGTGCCGGGTCGGGCTCGACGGCGTCCTCGCCGATCTCGACCGGACCGCCGAGCGCTGCACGGTCCCCGGTGCGGCCTCGGGGAACGGGTTCACCTGGGACGCCCGGGACCGCGACGACCCGTCCTGGTGGCCGCAGGGCATCGCGAGCATCCGCACGGGCGACGTCCTGCTCGTGGCCTGGTACTCCCGGCGCCGCGGGCTCGCGCCGACGCCGGGCACCCGGATCTCCGTGGTCGACCGGTCGGACCCGGACCGCCCTCGCTACCGGCACGTGCTGCTGGTCGTCCCGCGCCGGCTCCCCGGTCTCCGGGCCACCGGCGCCGTGCGGGTGCACGCGGGTGGGATCGCCGTCTGCGGGGACCTGCTCTACGTCGCCGACACCGTGCTCGGGCTGAGGCTCTTCCGCCTCCGCGACGTGCTGCGCGTCGGGCCGACCGGCCCGTCCCGCGGCTCCACCTACGTGCTCCCGCAGCTCACCGCGTTCCGGGTCCCGGTGCGCTCCGGCCGCCACCGGCTCCGGTACTCCTTCCTCTCGACCGGCGAGCTGGACCGGCAGCCGAGCCTCGTCGTCGGGGAGTACCGCCGCGCGGGCGCCTCGCCCCGGCTGGCCGTCTACCCGATCGACCCGAGCACGTGCCTGCCCGCGGTGGACGGCCGCGGTCGCGTGGCGCCGTCGGAGGTGCACGAGGGCCAGCCGGACCGGATGCAGGGCGCGGCCGTGCACGGCTCCGGGTGGTGGGTCACTGCCAGCGCCGGCGAGGGCGTGGCCGGGGACCTGTACACCGGTGCGCCGCACGGCTGGGTCCGGCACCGCGGGGTCCTGCCGACCGGGCCGGAGGACCTCGCCTGGTCCCGTCCCGGCGAGGAGCTGTGGTGCGCCTCGGAGTGGCCCGGGCGCCGGTGGGTCTTCCCCATCGACCCGGGTCGATGGCGGCCGTCCCCGGATCCGGGCGGGGCGGACGGCGCCTGACCGCTCAGGAGCGGGTGTCCGCCGGGCGGTGCACGTCGTGCAGGGTGCCGGTCGCGACGAGCAGCTCGGTCATCTGCTCGGCCCCCATCGGCCGCGCGAAGTGGTATCCCTGCGCGACGTCGCACCCCAGCTCGCGCAGCAGCGTCACGTGCGCCTGCTCCTCGACGCCCTCGGCGACGACGGTCAGCCCCAGGTTGTGACCCAGGTCGATCGCCGTGCGGACGAGGACGGCGTCGTGCGCGGTGGTGGTCATGCCGAGCACGAACGAGCGGTCGATCTTGAGCTCGTCGACCGGCAGCCGGCGCAGGTACGCCATCGAGCTGTAGCCGGTGCCGAAGTCGTCGATGGACAGCTTCACGCCGAGGTCGTGCAGCCGCTGCAGGACCTCCATGCAGCGCGCGGCGTCGCCCATGACCGCGCTCTCGGTGACCTCGAGCCGCAGCAGGGCTGCCGGCACGCCGTGCCCGGTGAGCAGCCGCTCGACCAGGTCGGGCAGTCCGGCGTCGAGGAGGCAGCGGGTGGACAGGTTCACGGCGACGGGGACGGCGCGGCCCGCGTCCAGCCACAGCCGCAGCTGGGCCAGCGCCAGGTCGAGCACGTGCTCGGTCAGCCGCAGGATGATGCCGGTGCCCTCGGCGGCCGGGATGAAGTCGCCGGGCGGGATGAGGCCCTGGGTCGGGTGCTGCCAGCGCAGCAGCGCCTCCATGCCCTCGATCCGCTCGCCGTCCAGGGTGTACTTGGGCTGGTAGTGGAGGAACAGCTCGTCGCCGCCCTCCAGCGCCCGGCGCAGGTCTCCGAGAACCGTGAGTCCCGACGACGTGGTGACGTGCTCGTCGGGCTCGAAGACCACCGCGCCCGCCTTCATCTCCTTGGCGACGTACATCGCGATGTCGGAGTTGCGCAGCAGCGCCTCGCTGTCGGTGCCGTGCCATGGCGAGATCGCCATGCCCACGCTCGCTTCGACGTCGAGGGAGACCCCGTCGACGTCGAACGGGCGGTGCAGTGCCTCGCGCAGCCGCTCGGCCACCTGCTCGGCCTCGGCGACCCCGTCGACGAGGGGGAGCAGGACGGCGAACTCGTCCCCGCCGAGGCGGGCCACGGTGTCGCCGTCGCGGAGCACCGACTGCAGGCGGGGACCGACCTGGCGGAGCAGCTTGTCCCCGTAGGAGTGGCCCAGGGTGTCGTTGATCTCCTTGAAGCGGTCCAGGTCGATCAGCAGGAGCGCGACCTCGCCGGCCGAGCGGGCGGCCGCGGCCAGGGACTGGTCGAGGCGGTCGCGCAGCAGCTCGCGGTTGGGCAGGCCGGTCAGGGCGTCGTGGGTGGCCTGGTGCCGGTCCCGCTCGGCGGAGCTGTGCAGCTCGTCGGTCTGGTGGCGCAGCTTCCGCGACGCCGACGCGATCAGCCGGAAGACGACGAGGTAGAACACGGTGAGGCAGACGACCAGGGCGATCGTCATGGTCCGCACGTCCTCGGCCACCGCGGCGGCGACCGGGGCGTAGGGCAGGTACAGCTCCATGGCACCGTCCGGGCTGGACGAGCCGTCGTACTGCACCGGCACGTAGACCTCGAGCATCACGCGCTCGCCGTCCTCGCTGCCGGCACTGTCGTCGTGCGAGTGGGAGAAGCCCGACACGACCTTCCCCGCGAGGGCGTCGTCCAGCTCGTGCGACTCCGACACGGCGCCGATGCGGTCGCTCTCGTTGGAGAAGACGATCTCGCGGGCACGGTTGAAGATCTTGAGCTCGACCGGATCGAGGTCGTCGAGCGAGCTGCCGTCCTGGAGGCCCGCCGCCGCGGTGTTCACGGCCGCGGCGACGCTGGCGAGCCGCTCGGGGTCGAAGCCCTCCGCCAGCTCCTGGGGGGTCAGCTGCTGCTGCAGGCCCAGGCGGACGGTGACGATCGCCGTCCACTCGGCCTGCTGGCGCGCCCGCTCGGCGATGGCCTCGCCCAGCACCGAGGAGAGGACCGCTCCCACGGCGATCGTGAGCAGCAGGCTGACCGCGCCGAAGCGTGTCAGGAGGCTGGTGCTCCGCGCCCGTCGAAGGAAGCTCATGACCTGACGATCGGACCGCGGGCCCTCGTGCTTGAGTTCGGGGGCTGCCACCCCCTCCTCGGGGTGAACGACGCGGTCCCCGGTTTCGGCGCTCGCAGAGGTCGGGTATCCCCGCTCCTCAGGGCGCGACGGCGTCGCCGCGTCGTCACGCTCCGTTCGGACACGCACGGTCCGCAGCGGAACGGCATCGGTACGCGTGGTCCGGACGACCGCTCGGGCCCTTGGTCCCTGGGAGACCGCTGGACGCCCCAGCACGATCGGTCCATGAGCGAGATCCGCCCCTGGGAGCCCGACCCGGCCGCCGGGGAGGAGACACCCCTCACGGTGCCGACCGCCCGCAGCGGCGAGGAGACCGTCGAGCCGCTGCGCCTGCCGCCCCTGCTCCCCCGCCGCCAGCACCCCTGGCTCGTCGTCGAGGTGGACGGCACGCCGGCCGGGCACGGCGCACTGGTGTGGGCGCTCCAGGAGGCCGCCCGGCGGGAGGCCACCGTCGTCGCCGTGCACGTCCTCGACGAGCCGGACGGCGACCCCCTCACGGGCTCCGGCCGGGCGCGGGTGCACGTCCAGCTCGCCGCCGCCGACCGCCTGGAGGCACACGTCCTGCGCGCCATCGCCGAGACGGGCGTGCACGGGCGCTCCCGCACCGCGGTGCTGGCCCGGCCGGTCTTCGATGCCCTCACCGCCGCGGCTCACGGCGCCGACCTCGTCGTCGTCGGGGCGGGCTGGAAGACGCTGCTGCGCCAGGCCGTTCCGCGTCCCCTGACCCGCCGGCTGGCCCGTGGCGCCTGAGCGTCCCCGCTCCGGCCCCCGACCCCGGCCGCGCGTGACCGCTCCCCAGCCGCTTCCCGAGCCGCTCCAGGACTCCTACCGTCGGGCCGTGCCCCCGCCCGACACCCTGGAGACGTCTGCGGCGGCCTCTCCTCTGCCCCCCGGCGGCCGGGCCGTCCCGGTGCTCACCGCGGCGCTCCGGGCGGCCGCCTCGGGCAGCCAGCTGGAGGCGACCCTGCACGACATCGTGCAGGCGGCCGTCCAGCACGTCGACGCCGCCTACGGGGCCCTCGGCGTGCTGACGCCCGACGGTGGACGGCTGGACCGGTTCGTCATCGCCGGCATGGGCGACGACGAGCGCGATCTCATCGGCCGACCGCCGGCGGGACACGGCATCCTCGGGCTCCTGGTGGCCGAGCCGTCGGTCCTGCGGCTGGACGACCTGGGCGAGCACGCGGCCTCGGTGGGCTTCCCGCCGGGGCATCCACCCATGCGCTCCTTCCTCGGGGTGCCGGTCCGGGTCGGCGAGGTGGTGTTCGGGAACCTGTACCTGACCGAGAAGCGGGGCGGTGGCCCGTTCACCCCGGCCGACACCGAGGTGGTGCAGGCACTCGCCGCGGTCGCAGGCATGGCGATCGACAACGCCCGGCTCGCCGAGCGGGCCGAGAGCCGGCGCAGGTGGGGGCAGGCCGCCACCGAGATGGCGACCGCCCTGCTGTCCGGCGACGATCCCGACCACGTCCTGCGCGCCGTGTCCACCCGGGTCTCCGCCCTGGCGGACGCGGACATGGCCGGCGTCCTCGCCCCGGCGCCCGACGATCCCGGGGCGCTGACGATCGTCACCGCCGTCGGTCCCGCCGCCCACGACGTCGAAGGGGTCCGGATCCCGATGGCGGGCACCTTCCTGGCTCCCACCCACGACGTCGGGGTGGCGCGGTACATCGAGGACATCAGCGCGATGCCCCTGGTCGGCACCCGCGCCGCGGTCGTCGTCGAGCTGACCGCCGGCTACGGGCCCGCGATGCTGGTCCCCCTGGGCACCGGCGCCAACCGGGGGATGCTCGTGATCCTGCGCTCGACCGGCAGCCCGCCGTTCCACCCGGAGGACCTGGACCTGCTGCAGGCCTTCGCGGCCCAGGCCTCGGTGGTGCTCGAGCTCGCGCACGCCCAGCAGCGGGCCGGCCGCCTCCAGGTGCAGGCCGATCGCGACCGCATCGCGCGCGACCTGCACGACCACGTCGTCCAGCGGATCTTCGCCACGGCCCTGTCGCTGGACCGGCTGGGCAGGTCGCTGGAGGACCGGCACCCCGACATCGCGGCCGGTCTCTCCGCACGCGTGGACGAGCTGCACGGGACCATCGCGCGGATCCGCACCTCCATCTTCGAGCTGCACCAGGCCGAGGACGCGTCGGCCGAGGCACTCCGGCACCGCCTCGCCGAGGTGCTCCGGTCGGTGACCGACGGCCACGAGGTGCGCCCGGACCTGCGCATCCGCAGCGAGCGCGACGACCTCCCGCCCGACCTGGCGCTCGACGTGGTCGCCGTGGTCCGCGAACTCGTCACGAACGTCGTCCGGCACGCGCGGGCCCGCCGGGTGACCGTCACCGTCGAGTTCGCCGAGCGCGCCTGCGTCGTGGTGACCGACGACGGGCGCGGGCTTCCGCCGGTCCTGGTCCGCAGCGGCCTGGCGAACCTGACCGACCGGGCCGAGCGTCGCGGCGGGAGGCTGTCCACGACGTCGTCGTCGTCGGGCACCGAGATCAGCTGGACGGCACCGATCGCCAGGTGAGCCGGGCCTCGCCGGTCAGACGTGCCCGCGGTCCCGGAGCTCGGTGGCGAGGATGGCCGCCTGGGTGCGCCGCTCGAGGCCCAGCTTGGCCAGCACATGGCTGGTGTAGTTCTTGACCGTCTTCTCGGCCAGCCCCATGCGGGCGCCGATCTGCCGGTTGGTGAGCCCCTCACCGATGAGCCCCAGCACGGTGCGCTCCTGGTCGGTCAGCAGGGCCAGCCGGTCGCTGCCGGCGGGCGCCGGACCGCGGGGGCGGGACGAGGCGGGGACGTCGTCGAAGAGGGTCCCGCCGGCGGCGACGGTGCGCACGGCGGAGATCAGGGCCGGCCCGCGGACCTGCTTGAGGAGGAAGCCGGCCGCTCCGGCCTGCACAGCGGAGTCCAGGGCCTCCTGCTCGGCGAAACTGGTCAGCACCAGGCACCGGAGCCCCGGCACCCGCTCCTGGAGCCCCCGGCAGAGCTGGGCACCGTCGCCGTCCGGGAGGCGCATGTCCAGCACGACGACGTCGGGGCGGACGGCGGGCACGCGGGCCAGGGCCTCCGTGGCCGATCCCGCCTCACCCACCACCGTGATGCCGGGATCGTCCTCGAGCACCTCGGCGACACCGCGGCGCACCACCTCGTGGTCGTCGACCAGGAAGACGCGGACCGGCGGGACCTGCTGCACCGGCGACACCCCCACTCTCCGTCACGAGAGTCACAGAGCGTAAACCCGTGGCCGACCTGCGGAAAGTCAGACGGGCATGAGGAGGGCGGCGTAGAGGGTGAGCCCGGGACCGAAGGCCATCACGACCACCGGTCCGTCGACGTCGGCCATCTCCTCGAGGACGAGGAGCACGGTCGCCGACGAGCAGTTGCCGTGCTCGGCCAGCACCCGGCGGGAGGTGGCCATCTGCTCCTCGGCCAGTCCCAGCTCGTCGCGGACGACGTCCAGGATGCGCGGCCCACCCGGGTGGACCGCCCATCCCGCGACGTCCTCGATGCGGAGGCCCGCGCCGGTCAGCAGCTCCTCGACCACCCCGCCGACGTGCCGGGACAGCACGTCGGGGACCCGGGGGGACAGCCCCATGCGGAACCCGAGGTCGGTGACGTCCCAGGTCATGTGGTCGGCGGTGGACGCGTCGGTGCGCGCCACCATGCCGGCCACCCGGCGGCCGCGAGCCGCACCGGGTTCGAGGACGACGGCCGCCGCGGCATCGGAGAAGAGCGCGTGCGCGACCACCTGCTCGAGGTCCCGCTGGGCGGGCTGGACGTGCAGGCTGGTCAGCTCGCAGCACAGCAGGACGGCCGGCCGGGACCGCGCGGTGACGAAGTCGCTGACGGCGGCCAGCCCCGGGATCGCGGCGTAGCAGCCCATGTGGCCCACGAGCAGCCGCTGCAGCCCCAGGGGCATGCCGAGGTCGCTGGCCAGCCGGATGTCGAGCCCCGGGGTGGCGTAGCCGGTGCAGGTGGCGACGGCGAACAGGCCGACGTCGCCCGGTGCCAGCCCGGCGGCGTCCAGCGCGCCCGCCACGGCCTGCTTGCCCAGCGGCAGCGCCTCCTGGACGTAGCGCTCCATGCGGGCGCCGGTCCCCCACTGGCTGAGGTCCTCGTCCATCGGACTGGCCACCGCGTGCCGGCGGCGGACCCCCGCGCTCTGGAAGATGCGCCGGGCGGCACGCACGCCCTCGTAGTGCTTGGCGAAGTAGCCGTCCCAGACGGCGTCCTGCTCGAACGTCGCGGGGAGGGCCGAGCCCACCCCGGTCACGACCGCGCTGGTCACGGGGTTCCCGCGGTCGGCGTCATGACCCGAACATACGTCGCGCGCAACGCACCCGCCGCCTCATCGCTTGCGGCCGTACCCGGCGAACACCACCGCCGTGGAGCGGATCGGTTTCATCGTGACGGACGCACGGCGGCCCAGGGCCCACGGGATCGCCTCCCGCATCGACGGCCGCAGCCCCACGAGCTCCAGGTCCAGCCCCAGCCGGTCGGCGGTGGCCAGCAGGCGGTCCCGGTCGACGAACAGGGCCGGGTCGTGCAGCCCGCGCGGGGGGCCACCTGGCAGCCGCTCGAGCAGGTGGACGTTGACCAGCCGGGACAGCCGGCCGGAGGCGAGCGCATCCAGCACGAGGACGCCGCCGGGGCGGAGCAGCCGGGCGCACTCGGCGACGACGCCGTCGTGGTCCTCGACGTGCTCCAGGATCTCCCCCGCCAGGACGACGTCGGCGCAGCCGTCGGCGAGCGGGACCGCCAGGACCGAGCCACGCACCGGGGTCACGCCGTGCGCCCGCGCCAGCTCCAGTCCGCGGAGGCCGATGTCCACCCCGACGTGCCGGTAGCCGAGCCTCGCCACGTGCGGACCCATCAACCCGCCGCCGCAGGCGAGGTCGACCAGCACCGCCCCGGCCGCCGGGGCGGGCGGGACGTGCTCGGCGCGCGAGGCCGCGAGCCAGTGCAGGGCCGCGAACTCCCCGTCGTGCCGCCACCATTCGTCGGCCAGCTCGTCGTACTGCGCGGGATCGTTGCGCCGGATGGCGGGAAGGTTGCGCCGGATGGCGGGAAGGTTGCGCCGGATGGCCATCAGCCTGCGATCAGCCCCTGTCAGCTCGTCTTCAGCGGGTCGTGGCCCCAGTTCATCAGGGAGTACCGCCAGTTGGAGGTCTCCACGTCCTCCTTGGCCGGTTCCTGGGCCAGGTGCCGCTGCACGTAGCCGTGGACCTTGCGCATGTGCGCCAGGTCGTCGTCGGTCAGGTCGTCCTTCCTCGTCCTCAACAGCTCGACGATCCGGCGACCGGACTGGTGCCCGGTGGACTCGTCGGAGCCGCTCCTCTGCCCGACCGACTGCGACTCGTCGGTCTCCAGCCACTGCTCCAGCTCGCCGGCCGTCATGTTCACCGCTTCGGCGAAGTCGCGCCGGATGTCGTCCTGGTCGTCGTGGGGCACGGGTCCTCCTGGGTCGGGGTCGGGGACCGGTCCGTACCTTTCCCTACCGGGGCAGAAACCGCTGGTCCCCGCAGATCCACCGCACCCGCACCGGAGGCCCCGTGTCCGTCACCGTCGTCGGCAGCCTCAACGAGGACGTGCTGGTCGCCGTCGACCGCCTGCCCGGCCGCGGCGAGACGGTCATCGGCCGCTCCGCGGCCACCGCGCCCGGCGGCAAGGGCGCCAACCAGGCCGCGGCCGCGGGCGAGCTGGGCCCGGGCGTGCACATGGTCGGCCGCGTCGGCGAGGACCCGGCCGGCGACCGGCAGCTGGCGGCGCTCGCCGGGTCGCGGGTGAACGTCAGCCGGGTGCTCCGGACCCGCGGGGTCCCGACGGGCACGGCGACCATCCCGGTCGAGCAGGGCAGCGGCGAGAACCTCATCGTGGTCGTCCCCGGGGCCAACGGGGCACTGGTCCCGGCCGACGCCGACGTCGAGTCGGTGCGCCGGGCGACGGTGCTCCTCCTGCAGCTCGAGGTGCCGATGACGACGGTGACCGCGGCCGCCGCCGCCGCGCGGGGCACCGTCGTCCTCACCCCCGCTCCCCCGCAGCCACTGCCCGCCGAGCTGCTGGAACGCGTCGACGTCCTGGTGCCGAACGAGCACGAGCTGGCCCAGCTGGCCGGCGCCGGGCCGGGCGAGCGGTCCCCCGCCGAGCTGGTCGACCTGGCTCGCTCGGTGGCGTCGTGCGCGGTCGTCGTGACGCTCGGGGCGCGGGGTGCGCTCGTCGTCCCGAGCGACGGCGAGCCGCTCCTCCAGACGCCGCCCCCGGTCACGCCGGTGGACACCACCGGGGCAGGCGACTGCTTCTGCGGCGCGCTGGCCCAGGCGCTGGCGGCCGACCCCGACCTCCCGTCCGCCGTCCGGTTCGCGGTGACTGCCGCGGCGCTGTCGACCACCGGTCCCGGCGCCCGCGGTGCGCTGCCCGACGCCGGGGCCGTGGCCGCGCTCCTCCCACGGACGCCACCGGCGACCGGTCTCGCCTGACCTGGGGGTTGCTCCCGCGGCGACGCGGGCACAGGCCGGTCAGCCGACGGATCGAGGAGGACCCGCCATGACCGAAACCGGTCGCACGCCGCACACGTCCGAACGCGCCGAGGGCGACCCGCCCGGCGAAGACGCGACCGGCGGCCGCACGCCGCACCCGGAGGAGCCGGCGGAGGGCGAGGAGGCCGGTCAGGGCGAGGGCGCCGACACCCCCACCGGTCAGTAGGAGCGCGGCAGCCGCAGGTCGTGCTGGGCGACGAAGCTCAGGATCATCTCCCGGCTGACCGGCGCGATCCGGCTGACCCGCGACATCGTCAGCAGGGCGGCCACGCCGTACTCCTGGGAGAGCCCGTTGCCGCCATGGGTCTGGATCGCCTGGTCGACGGCGTGCACGGCGGCCTCGGCCGCGGCGTACTTCGCGCTGTTGGCGGCGGTGCCGGCGTCCTGGCCGGCGTCGATCAGCCAGGCGGCCTTCTGCGTCATGAGCCGGGCGCACTCGATCTCGATCCGGCAGGCGGCCAGCGGGTGGGCGAGGCCCTGGTGCGCACCGATCGGTGTGCCCCACACCTGCCGGGTGCGGGCGTAGTCGGTGGCCTTGGCCATGGCCAGGCGGGCGACCCCCAGCGAGTACGCGGCGGCCATCACCCGCTCGGGGTTCAGGCCGGCGAACAGTTGCGCGATGCCCTGGTCGGGGTGCCCGACCAGCGCGTCGGCGGGCAGCCGGACGTCGTCGAGGAAGACCTGGAACTGCCGTTCGGGGCTCACGATCTCCATGGGGATCGGGTGCGCGGCCAGCCCCGGGGCGTCGGTGGGGACGACGAAGAGCGCCGGCCGGAGGGTGCCGCGCGGGCCGTCGGCGAGCCGGCCGACGACGAGCAGCGCGTCGGCCTGGTCCACGCCGCTGATCCAGACCTTCTGGCCACTGAGCACCCACTCGTCGCCGTCCCGGCGGGCCGCCGTGGTGATCTCGTGCGAGTTCGACCCGGCGTCGGGCTCGGTGATGGCGAAGCCCATGGTGCTCGAGCCGTCGGCCAGGCCGGGCAGCCAGCGCTGCTTCTGCTCGTCGGTGCCGAAGCGCCCGATGACGGTGCCGCAGATGGCCGGCGAGACCACCATCATCAGCAGCGGGCAACCGGCGGCGCCGAGTTCCTCGAGGACGATCGAGAGCTCGACCATCCCGCCACCGCCACCGCCGTACTCCTCGGGCAGGTTGACGCCCAGGAAGCCGGCCTTGCCCGCCTCCGCCCACAGCGCGTCGGTACGGCCGCCGGAGCGGGCCTGCTCGAGGAAGTAGGGCTGCCCGTACCGCGAACCGAGGTCGGCCACCGCCGCCCGCAGGGCGCGCAGTTCGTCGCCCTCGTCGAAGTGCAGGGTCACGGGGTCTCCTCCTGAGCGGGCGGGCGGTCCGCACCGGGCGGACCGGCGAAGGCCTGGGCGAGGTCGAGCCACCGGTCGGCGTCCGGTCCGGTGACGGTGAGGTGGAGGTCGGCGCGGTGTCGTCGCCGGGTGACCCGCAGGCAGAAGTCGAGCGCGGGCCCGGTGACCCGTTGCGCCGCGTCCTCCGGCCCGAAGGTCCACACCGCACCATCGGGGGCGGTGAGTTCCACCCGGAACGGCTCGGCGGGAGCGGGCAGCCCGTGCTGGGCGAACGCGAAGTCCCGGGTGCGGACACCGAGGTGCGCCACCGCGCGCAGCCGCAGTGAGACCGACGGCGGCAGCCGCAGGGCGTCGGTGACGTCGAGGCCGTGCGCCCACGTCTCCATCAACCGGGCCGTGGCCAGCGAGGCGGCCCCCATGGGCGGCCCGAACCACGGCACCGTCGCGCCGTCGGGCAGCGCCGCCAGCTCGCGGGCGAGTGCCGCCCGACCCGTGCGCCAGCGCGCCAGGAGGGGAGCCGGCTCCCCGGCGGCACCGGCAGCGGCGGCGGCGTCCACCGCACCGGCGAGGTCGGGCCCGGAGGCGGCCACCGCCGCGGTGAAGGCGGTCGGGTCGGTGACCGCGAGCAACGCCTGCTCGTCGGTCCAGGCGAGGTGGGCGATCTGCATGGCCACGGTCCAGCCGGCCGCGGGTGTGGGGGCGAGCCAGGCGATGTCCTCGAGCTGCGTGACGACCGTGTCGAGCTGCGCGCTCTCGGCCGCCAGGTCGTCGAGCAGCGCCGCGAGCAGGCGGGCGCGGTCGGACATCCCACCTCCGTCCGGACCCCGCTCCGGTGCCGGATCCGGCGCCGACCGTACGGGCGGCCTGCTCCTCCTGGCCAGCGGGCCGCCGGGTCGGGCAGGCTCGGGCACCGTGCTCCTCGACGCCGCGCTGCTGACCTCCGGGATCGACGACGTCCCGGCCACCGCCCGCGACCTGGAGGCCCGCGGCTACGCAGGGGTGTGGGCGTCGGAGGTCGACCACGACCCGTTCCTGCCGCTGCTGTCGGCCGGGCAGGCGACCGAGCGGCTCCAGGTGGGCACCGCGATCGCGGTGGCCTTCGCCCGGTCGCCGATGACGCTCGCCACGACCGCCTACGACCTCCAGCGCTACACCCGCGGGCGGTTCGTGCTGGGGCTGGGCACCCAGATCAAGGCGCACGTGGAGCGCCGGTTCTCGATGCCGTGGAGCCCACCGGTGGCGCGCATGCGCGAGTACGTGGCGGCCCTGCGCGCCATCTGGACGGCCTGGCAGGACGGCACGCCGCTGCGGTTCCAGGGCGAGCACTACCGGCACACGCTGATGACGCCGATGTTCGCGCCGGACCCGCACCCGTGGGGGCCGCCGCCGGTGTACCTGGCCGCCGTGGGCCCGGCCATGACCCGCCTGGTGGGCGAGGTCGCGGACGGCCTCCTCGTGCACGGCTTCACCACCGAGCGCTACCTCCGGGAACGGACGATGCCGGCGCTCGCCGAGGGGCTGGCCGCCGCGGGGCGGACGCGGGACCAGGTCACGGTCACCCTGCCGGGGCTGGTCGTCTCCGGCCGCACCGGGGCCGAGGTCGCCGAGGCGGTGAGCGCCGTCAAGGCCACCATCGCGTTCTACGGCAGCACCCCCGCCTACCGCCCGGTCCTCGAGCTGCACGGCTGGGCGGGGCTGGCCGACGAGCTGCACGCCCTGTCGGTGAGCCGGCGCGAGGAGAAGTGGACGGCGATGCGCGACCTGGTGGACGACGAGGTGCTGGCCGCCTTCGCCGTCGTCGCGGATCCGGACGACGTCGCCGCGGAGGTGCGCCGTCGGTTCGACGGACTCGTCGACCGGTTCAGCGTCTACGCCTCCTACCCGGCGCCGCTCGCGCTGTGGGACCCGCTGGTGGCGTCCTTCCGCTGAGTTCCCGCAGCGTCGGGTGACGCAGATCTCAGCCCCTCGGGGGTACATCACGTTCACCTGCCGTTTCCCTCACCGCTGCGCGGGGGCACGCTGGAGCACATGGACGACACGCAGCGCGATGTACGGGTTTCCGACGACTCCACCGAGGTGCAGACCGAGGAGAGCCGCAGCCCCGAGCCGGCGGCCGTGACCGTCGCCCGCATGCTGGCCAACCCTCGCCGCATCCGCCGCAACTGACGGCCCCGTCCCGAGGCTCGCACCGAGCTCGCGAGGTGGGAGGAGGACCGGGTCCTCTCGGTGTCCCCCACCACTCGCAGGCTCGTGGCGGGCCCTGCAGGAGGGCCGTTCCAGCAGCCCGCCGGTGACGGAGAGTCGCCACAATGGCCCCATGCCTCTCCGGTGTCCCGCATAACTCGCGCGCCTCTGGTCACCCAGAGCTACATCCGTCGGCGTGCCGCGAACTGATCCGTCACGTGAAGGTGCACGATCCGTGACGTGACCGCCGCCCCGCTCCTCGCCGCCGACGACACCTACGCCGCAGACCTGGGCGCCGGGTCGCCGGTCCGCCGCAGCCGCGCCGAGCGGCAGGCGATCGTCCTGGACACCGCGGAGCGGCTCTTCGCCGGCCGCAGCTCGCGCAGCGTCGGCATGGACGAGCTGGTCCGCGAGACGGGCCTGGGCAAGATGACGGTCTACCGGCTCTTCAAGAGCAAGGACGACCTCGTCGGGGCCTACCTCTCCCGCAAGGCCGCGACGGTGCTGGCCTTCATCGACGCCGAGCTGGTCCGGCTCGAGGGCGACCCCCGCGCGGCCCTGCTGTCGGTCGTCGACGCCGTCGAGCGGGACGTCACCCGCACCGGCTTCCGCGGCTGCCCGTTCAACAACGTCAGCAGCGAGTACGACGATCCGCAGCACCCCGCCCGCAGCGCGGCGGCCGACTACAAGTTCGAGCTGTACGGCCGGCTGGAGCGCCTGGCCGATCAGGTGGCCCCCGGCAAGGGCGAGGACCTCGCCGCCCAGCTGCACCTGATCATCGACGGCATGTACCTCTCCGGCGGCCTGCTCGGGCCCGACGGCCCCGCGTCGCACGGTCGCCGGCTCGCCGAGCGCCTGATCGTCATCGCGCAGGGCACCGTCTGACCCAGGACGATGGACGGGTGACGACCGACCGCACCCGGCCCGATCTCGACGATCCGACCGTCGAGGGTCTGGGCAAGCTCTCCGAGGCGCTGGAGACGGTCGAGCAGGCCCGCGGGCTCCTGTACGGCTTCCACCAGCTGACCGGCAAGGCCGACCTGCTGCTCCAGGACGCCGTCGACCTGCTCCGCGAGGCCGGGCACGCCGCCCTGGCCGACGACCTCGACAGGGACCTCGTCGGCCGCAACGTCATCGCCGACCGGTGGACGTTCCAGATCGTCGAGGACTACGACGCGCACTACTGGACGACGTTCCGCGACCTCGACGCCCGGGCCCGCGACGAGCTGGCCGGCGGGGACCGGCACGTGCTCGAGGCGCGGATGAAGCAGCGCGAGCGGACCGCCGGCCATCCCCGCCACGAGGCCGGTCCCGCGCTGGCCGACTGAGGAAGGACCCCGCTGTTTCGGTCACCTCGCGGCGGGCACCTGCCGGACATGACGATGCCCGAGGAGAACGACCGCGACGTGCAGCCTCTCGGCAGCGAGGTCGCACCCCCCGGGGACGACGAGTCGCAGGGCGGCGAGCCGGGACCGGCCAGTGGCGTCGCGGGCCCGAGCTTCCCGCCCGCGGACACCGAGCCGGACGCCGACTGAGACCGGATCGACGCAGGTCTGGCGCTCCCATGGACTGCGCTGCCCCGCGCTGAGCAGGACACTCGACGCGTGAGCACTCCTGAACCGCGCCCCGCGAGCATCCCCGGCACCGACCCGACCCTCGGCTCCCCGGGCGGCGACCGCCCGAGTCCTCCGCCGATGAGCGCCACCGGCCCGGACGGTCCGGCACCGAGCACCAAGCCGAGCCGGCACACCGGCCGGACGATCGGGCGCACCGTGGCGATCGCGCTGCTGCTGTTCGTGACCGTCGTCCTGGTGCTGTTCGTCGTCTTCAACACCCAGACCGTCGACATCAGCCTGGTCTTCACCGACGTGCGTGCGCCGCTGGTGGTCGCCCTGCTGATCGCCGCGGCCCTGGGCGGGGCGATCGTCGGGCTGCTCGACGCGGTCATGACCGTGCGAGGGCGACGCCGCAACCGCTGACCCCGATGGGGGAGACCCGTGCCTCCCGCGTGTCGGAGGACCCGGGTCTTGCCGTTGCTACCGGTGAGTAATAACGTTTGTTACTGGCGAGTAGGTAATCGCCGGCCACCGCAGCAGCACGGGAGTCAGCTCGATGACGCACTACACCGCCAACCTCCGGGACCTGGAGTTCAACCTCTTCGAGTTCCTGGACACCAAGGACCGGTTCGGCACCGGGCCGTTCGAGCAGATGGACGCGGACACCGCCCGCGGTGTGCTGGCCGAGGTCCGCAAGCTGGCCGAGGGCCCCGTCGCCGCGTCCTTCGTCGACGCCGACCGGAACCCGCCGGTGTTCGACCCGGCCACCCACTCCGTGTCGCTGCCGGAGTCGTTCAAGAAGTCGGTGAAGGCCGTCGAGGACGGCGAGTGGTACCGCCTCGACCTGCCCGAGCACCTCGGTGGTTTCGGCGCCCCCCACGTGCTCACCTGGGCCGCCTTCGAGATGATCCTCGGCGCCAACCCTGCCGTGTTCATGTACGGCTCGGGTGCCGCGTTCGCCGCGATCCTGGACGAGCTGGGCACGCCGGACCAGAAGCGCCTGGCCGAGCTCATGCTCGAGCACAAGTGGGGCGCCACGATGGTCCTCACCGAGCCCGACGCGGGCTCCGACGTCGGCGCCGGCACCACCAAGGCCGTGCAGCAGGCCGACGGCACCTGGCACATCACCGGCGTGAAGCGGTTCATCACCTCTGCCGAGCACGACCTCAGCGACAACATCATCCACCTGGTCCTGGCCCGTCCCGAAGGCGCGAAGGCCGGCACCAAGGGGCTGTCGCTGTTCGTCGTCCCCAAGTTCCACGTCGACCTCGCCACCGGCGAGCTGGGTGAGCGCAACGGCGCCTACGTGACCAACGTCGAGAAGAAGATGGGCCTCAAGGTCTCCACCACCTGCGAGGTGACCTTCGGCGACGGCCCGGTGCCGGCCCAGGGCTGGCTCGTGGGCGAGGTGCACGACGGCATCGCGCAGATGTTCAAGGTCATCGAGCACGCCCGCATGTTCGTCGGCGCCAAGGCGATCGCGACGCTGTCGGCCGGCTACCAGGTGGCGCTGGACTACGCGAAGACGCGCGTCCAGGGTGCCGACCTGACCGCGACGTCGAAGGACGCCCCGCGGGTGACCATCACCCACCACCCGGACGTCCGCCGCTCGTTGATGCTGCAGAAGTCCTATGCCGAGGGCATGCGCGCGCTGTACCTCTACGCGGCGAGCTTCCGCGACCAGATCACCGAGGCCGAGGCCGCGGGCGAGGAGGGCAGCGAGAAGGCGAAGCTGGCCGGGCGGGTCAACGACCTGCTGCTGCCGATCGTCAAGGGCTTCGGCTCCGAGCGGGCCACCCAGCTGCTCACCGCCGAATCGCTGCAGACGCTGGGCGGCTCCGGCTACCTGCAGGACTACCCGATCGAGCAGTACATCCGCGACTCCAAGATCGACACCCTCTACGAGGGCACCACGGCCATCCAGGGACAGGACTTCTTCTTCCGGAAGATCGTCAAGGACGGCGGCGTCGCCCTGACCTGGCTGGCCGAGCAGATCCAGGCCACGGTCGACGGCGAGGTGGGCAACGGCCGGCTCAAGGAGGAGCGCGCACTGCTCGGTGCCGCGCTGTCCGACGTGCAGGGGATGCTGGCCGCGATGTTCGGTCACCTCACCGCGGCGCAGGAGGACATGACCTCGCTGTACAAGGTCGCGCAGAGCAGCAGCCGGCTGCTGCTCGCCGCCGGCGATCTGGTCACCGGCTGGTTGCTCGTCCGCCAGTCGGAGGTCGCGCTCGCCGCGCTCTCCGGCGCGGTCAGCGAGAAGGACCGGCACTTCTACGAGGGCAAGCTGGCCGCCACGCGGTTCTTCGCCACCCAGGTGCTGCCCCGCCTGTCGTCGGAGCGGGTCATCGTCGAGAACACCGACAACGCGCTGATGGAGGTCGACGAGGCCGCCTTCTGAAGAAGGACCCCCTGCCCCCACCGCTCGCACGCTCGCGGCGGGACCCTGCAGCGGGGCCGTTCCATCACGCTTGGGCCGTCGTCCCTCCCGGGGGACGGCGGCCGTTCGCGTTCGGGCGGTCCGACGGCGGGGCATGAGGAGCCACATGAGCGAGTCAGACACCGGCTACCGCGAGTCCCCCGACACCACCGACGGACCGGTCGCCGAGGACCAGACCGGGGACGCGCCCCAGGGCGACGCCACCCTGACCACCGACGAGGAGGCCCAGGGCGACGACGGCGTCGTCCGCCCGGGCAACGCACCGGACTGAGGCGCGACCCCTCCAGTGCCCCGCCCTGCACGCTGGGGCGGGGCTCCGGAGGGGTCTTTCCGTCAGACCCGCTCGGCCGCTCGCCCCTCCGTCTTCGGCACGACCGCGTGGTCGGCGGCCAGGTCCCGCTTGCCGGTCTCGCCGTAGGAGAAGACCGCGACCACGGTGATGACAGCGCAGGCGACGAGGTACAGCGAGACCGCGGTGGTGTTGGGCTCCTCGAAGCTGCCCAGCAGCGCGAGCGCGATCAGCGGTGCCGGGGCGCCGGCGACCAGGGAGGCCAGCTGGGAGCCGATGCCGACGCCCGTGTACCGGGACTTCGTGCCGAACAGCTCGGCGAAGAAGGCCGCCTGCGGGCCGTACATCGCCCCGTGGAACAGCAGCCCGACGGTGATGGCGAGGACGCTCATCCAGAAGCTGTCGGCGTCCAGGAGGGCGAACAGGGCGAACGCCCAGGCGCCGATGCCGACCGCACCGAACAGGTAGACGGGCCTGCGCCCGATCCGGTCGGACAGGGCGCCCCACAGCGGGATGGTCACCAGGTGCACCGCCGACGCGACCACCAGGGCGTTGAGCGTGAACGAGGACTCCGCGCCCTGGGAGTTGATCAGGTAGGACAGGCTGAACGCGGTCAGCAGGTAGAACGAGACGTTCTCCGCGATCCGCGCCCCCATGGCGACGAGCACCTCGCGCTTGTAGTGCCCGAGCACGGTGAGGATCGGCGCCTTCTCCGCCACGCCCGTCTCGGCCGCCTTCTCCGCCGCGACGCGCTGCGCCTCCAGGAAGACCGGCGACTCGCTGACGGCGAGCCGCACGAAGAGCCCGACGAGGATCAGCACGGCCGACAGCAGGAACGGGATCCGCCAGCCCCAGCTCTCGAAGGCGGCGTCGGACTGGAAGGCGGCCAGCAGGGCGAGCACGCCGGTGGCGAGCAGGTTGCCGGCCGGGGCACCGGCCTGCGGCCACGACGACCAGAAGCCGCGGTTCTCCGGCTTCCCGTGCTCGGAGACGAGCAGGACGGCGCCGCCCCACTCACCGCCGAGGGCGAAGCCCTGGATGAGACGCAGGGTGACCAGCAGGATCGGCGCGAGGACGCCGACGGTGCCGAACGTCGGCAGCAGGCCGATGGCGAAGGTCGCGCCGCCCATCATGAGCAGTGAGATCACCAGGAGCTTCTTGCGGCCGATCCGGTCGCCGAAGTGGCCGAAGACCAGGGCGCCGATGGGCCGGGCCGCGAAGCCGACGGCGTAGGTCCCGAAGGAGAGCAGGGTGCCGGCGAACTCCGACTGGTCGGGGAAGAACAGCGCCGGGAATACCAGGGCGGCCGCCGAGCCGTAGAGGAAGAAGTCGTACCACTCGACGGTGGTGCCGATGACGCTCGCGCCGACGACCTTTCCGAAGCCGGCTCGGGGCTGCGCGGGTGCGGACATGAAGACTCCTCGCCGAGGTGGTGCCCGTCCAGGACGATGCCGGGACCGCGGAGACCCCGCGGCCTGGGCCCCCGCTACCCCGATGTGACGCAGGTCATGTCGCGGATCCGGAGCTGTCTCCCGGGCACCGCGGAGGGGGCCCGGGCCCTACGGTTGCGCGCATGGCGGTCAACGGTCCCCTGAGCGGGCGACGCGCACTCATCACCGGCGGCGGGTCGGGCATCGGGCGGGCGTGCGCGACCCGCCTGGCCGAGGCCGGGGCCGACATCGTGGTCGTCGACCGGGACGCCGAGGCCGCGGAGAGCGTCGCCGCCCAGGTCGGCGGCACCGCCGTGGCCGTCGACCTGTCCGATCTCGACGCTGTCGACGCGCTCGACCTCGCCGTCGACGTCCTGGTGAACAACGCGGGCCTGCAGCACGTGGCGCCCCTGCACGAGTTCCCCGTGGACCGGTTCTCCTACATCCTGCGGCTGATGCTCGAGGCGCCGTTCCGGCTGGCCCGGGGGGCGCTCCCGCACATGTACGAGCGCGGGTGGGGCCGGGTCGTCAACATCAGCTCCGTCCACGGCCTGCGCGCGTCGGCATACAAGTCCGCCTACGTGACGGCGAAGCACGGCCTGGAAGGGCTGTCCAAGGTCATCGCCCTCGAGGGCGCCGAGCACGGCGTCACGTCCAACTGCGTGAACCCCGCCTACGTCCGGACGCCTCTCGTCGAGGGGCAGATCGCCGACCAGGCCAAGGCCCACGGCCTGTCGGAGGACCAGGTCGTCGAGCAGGTCATGCTCGCCCCCGCCGCGCTCAAGCGACTGATCGAGCCCGCCGAGGTCGCCGACGCGGTGGCCTGGCTGTGCTCACCGGCCGCGCAGTCGGTCACCGGCACCTCGCTGGTGATGGACGGCGGCTGGAGCGCCCACTAGGGGAGCATCCGACCGCTGCTCCTAGCCTGGAGGCGTGCACCCCACCGTCGACGCCACCGTCGACCCCACCGCCGACACCGCCGTGCTGTCGCACGAGGAGTGGGCCGGTCGCACCGCGGCCCACGAGGCGCGGGTCGACCGGTGGGCGGTCCCGCACCGGGAGCGCCGGCAGCGCGGGGAGCCCCACCCCGTCCTGGACTTCCTGTTCAGCTACTACTCCGAGTCTCCCGGGCGGCTGCGTCGCTGGCACCCCGGCCCCGGCCTCGCGCTGGCCGCTCCGGCGCCGCACGCGGAGTGGCGCTGGTACACGGCGGACGGCACCACCGTGCGCCTGGACGTCGCCGCCTTCCTCGCCGACCGTGGCGACACCGTCCGGTTCGTCCGCCGACTGCTCGCCGCCACCGCGTCCCGGCCCGCGTTCAGCGGCTGTCTCGGCCTGCACGAGTGGGCGATGGTCTACCGCGGCACCGGGACCCGGCATCCGATTCCGCTCCGCCTCGGGCAGCAGGGCACCGACGACGTCGTCGAGGCGCACCCCATCCGGTGCAGCCACTTCGACGCCTTCCGCTTCTTCACCGGGCCCGCGGTCGGTCGCAACCGTCTGCAGCCCACGCGGGAGACCCAGGTGGAGCTGGAGCAGCCGGGCTGCCTCCACGCGGGCATGGATCTCTACAAGTGGGCCTACAAGCTCAGCCCCGCGACGCCGGGGCACCTGCTCGCCGACTGCTTCGAGCTCGCCGTGGACATCCGGGTGCTCGACATGCGGGCCTCTCCGTACGACCTGCGCGAGCACGGGTACGCGCCGGTCGCGATCGAGACGCCGGAGGGGAAGGCGGAGTACGTGGCGGCGCAGCGGGGGTTCGCCGAGCGGGGCGCCGTCCTGCGCGCCCGCCTGCTCGAGCTCTGCGCCGACCTGATCGACGGCTGACCGCGCGTCAGCCGAAGGCGATCGGCGGGACGTTCCCGTCGTCGAGGTTCCGTCCTCTGCCGCAGCGCCGGCACACCTGCCGCGCGGGACCCTGCAGACGTTCGTCCGCTGGGTGCTGCCGCACGTAGTCGTGCCAGCCGAGGCGACAGCGCCACGGCTTTCCGGCCATGGCCGCACGGTAGGGGCGGCCGGACCCGCGGCCCAGAGCCTTCCGTCCCTCCCCGGACGCCGGCCGTCCGCCCGCCCGAGGCCGTTCCGTCACCGGCGCGACGTACGGTCTTCGGGTGACCTCCACCCGCACCGGCCGCTGGGTGCGGCTCGACGGCACCACGAACACCCGCGATCTCGGGGGGCTGCCCACCGCGGACGGCGGCCGGACGGTGCCGGGCCGCATCCTGCGCAGCGACAACCTGCAGACCCTGAGTGACGACGACGTGCGGCTGCTGGTGGACGAGATCGGCCTGCGCCAGGTCGTCGACCTGCGCACCACGGCGGAGATCCTGCTGGAGGGCCGCGGACCGCTGCGGGACGTCGCGGACGTGACCCACCGGCACTTCACCCTCCTGCCCGAGCGGGGGCACCACACCGACGTCTTCGCCGTCGAGGAGGACGACGCCGAGCTCGACCTGCCGGCCGGCTGGCTGGAGTCGCTGCTCCCCCGCCAGGTCGCGGCGCACGACGAGGGCGAATCACCCGCCGTGCGGTCCTACCTCGGTTACCTCGGCCAGCGCGGCGACAACGTGGTCGAGGCGCTGCGCGCCCTCACCCACGCGGGGCCCGGAGCCTCGGTGGTGCACTGCGCCGCCGGGAAGGACCGGACCGGCGTGGTCTGCGCGCTCTCCCTGGCCGTCGCCGGCGTCCCCCACGAGGAGATCGTGGCCGACTACGCCATGACCGCCGAGGTCATCGACGCGCTGGTGGCCAAGCTGGCGTCCTCGCCGACCTACGCCGAGGACATGCAGACGCGGGACGTCGCCAGCCACACGCCCCGGGCCGAGACGATGGCGCGGGTGCTGGCACTGCTCGACGAACGGCACGGCGGGCCGCTCGGCTGGCTGGAGTCCCACGGGTTCGGTGCCGACGAGCAGGCCGTCCTGCGGTCCCGCCTGCGCGACTGAGTCAGCGGGTGGCGCGGGCCGCCCGTCCGGCGGAGCCGCCGCGCTGCTTGTCCCGGTACATGGCGGCGTCCGCCTCGCGGATCAGTTCATCGGCCGTGCGCTCGACGTCGGCCCCGTGCACCGCGACGCCGACGCTCGTGCCGACGACGACGTCGGTGCCCTCCAGGCGGAACGGCTCGGTGAAGCACTCCGCCACCCGCTCGGCCAGCCCGTGCGCGCCCGCGGCGTCGGCCAGTCCGGGCAGCACGATGGCGAACTCGTCGCCGCTGAGCCGCCCGACGGTGTCACCGGGGCGCACGACCGCGCGGAGCCGCGCCGCCACCTGACGCAGCAGCTCGTCCCCCGCGGCATGCCCGAGGGAGTCGTTGACCGCCTTGAACCCGTCCAGGTCGCAGAAGAGGACGCCCAGGTGGGCGCCGGGCCGGGCTCCGGGCAGCTCGCCCTCCAGCCGCTCCAGGAAGAGCACCCGGTTCGGCAGGCCGGTGAGCGCGTCGTGACTGGCCTGGTGCCGGACGGTCTCCAGCAGCCGCGCCTTCTGCAGCGCCGTGGAGGCCTGGTCACCGACGCCGCGCAGCCGGGCGAGCACGTCGCCGCCCAGCTCCTCCGGCGCCTGGCCCGCCTCCCAGCTCGCCGTGGCCACGCCCAGGAAGGTCGCCCCCGACAGCAGGGGGACGGCGACGACGTCGGAGACGGCGATCTCGGCCAGGAGCCGCTGCAGCGCCGGGCTGCTGTCGCCGGCGCTGATGATGCGGGGCTCCCGGTCGGTGAGCATCCCGACCAGCTCGGGGGTGTCCTCGGGGCGCAGGGCCGTGCCGAGGAGGACGTCACGCCGGCCCGGTCCGGTGCCCGCCGAGGCCAGGGCGCGCAGCTGCCCCTCGGCCGGGTCCCAGAGCATGACCGAGGCGCTGCTGCAGCCCACCACGCGCGGCAGGGCGGCGGCGACGATCGAGCTGATGGCCGACGCGTCCGACGCCCCGGCCAGCTCGTGGGCGAGGGACAGGAGCGCGCCGGCGCGGTCGGCCTCCAACCGGGCGTGCTCCAGCGCGAGGATCAGGTCGAGGGCGGCGGCGGCGTGCCCGGCGTACGCCGCGAGCATCGACTCCTCGTCACCCATCGTGCCGCTGCCGGCCGGGTAGATGGCCGCCAGCCGGCCGTGCGACCGGCGGGCGGAGGCGACGTCGACGACGACGGCGTTGGGCCCGAGGTCGCCGCCGGCGAGCAGCACGTCCGCGAGCGCGGTCACCTGCTCGGTGGGGAGTCCGGCGCTGTGCACCGTCGGCTGACCACCGCCGGGGGCCCGCACCGCCAGCAGGTACGCGGGCGCCAGCACGGCCTCGGCCGCCCGGGTCACGATCCGCCGGAGCGCCGAGTCGACGTCGTCGCTGCCCACGAGCTCGGTCGCCGCCGACTGCAGCGTCCGCAGCTGGCCGCGCAGGGCGTGCAGCTCGGGGCTGACCTCGTCCACCGCACGACGGCGGCGCAGCCTGCTGCGCCGGTCCCACGAGATCCGGTAGAGGCAGGATGCGTGGCCGTCGGACTCGCACTCGTCGTGCTCGATGCGCGCCGGAGGAAGACCGAAGACCGTGGGGACGACGCTGAAGAGACCCTGGGCGTAGCTGCAGTCGAGCCTGGAGTGCTCGAAACCCGGGTGGAGCGTGTACCGGATGGTGGCCGTGGTCGCGCCGGCCTCGAGGACCTCCATGGTCGACGTCGTGCTGAACTTGGCCACCGCACGTGGTAGCTGCTTGATGACCTGGCGCGGGCTGCCCATCGTGCGCAGCAGGATCACGATCGAGTGCGCGAGCCCGGTCTGCAGGGCGGCGGCCCCGACCTTGAACATGAGCTCGGGGTCGTCGAGCACCTCGGTGGCCGCGGCGAACAGCCGGATGCGCGTCTCGTAGCTCCACCAGAGCGACTGGTCCTCGAGCTGCTCGGCCGTGGCCGTGACGCCGGCCCGCAGGAGTACCTGGTCGACCGCCTCGGTGCCGCCGATCGTCCGGACGTAGCGGAGGAGTCCCCCCGTGGTGGCGCCCGACGTCTCACGGGCCTCGTCCCCGGTGGCGCTCACGGGGCACAGCCCGGCCGGGACGTCGACGCCATCGACACCGTCGACGCCGACCGCCCACCGGCGACGGCGCCCGGGACGGTCGACATCCGCATGAGAAGCACGATGCATGAAACGGCATGAATTGGCGCGGGCCTGAGGTCCCTGCCCCGATCGGGGGACGGGGCGGAGGAGCCGACCGCCCCCACACGGAGCCGTCGGTGGCGTCCGGACCCCTCGCGAGTGCCGCCGGAGCGGAGCCCTGCGGAGCGCAAATACCCCATGGGGGTATCGCGGGTCGACGGAAGCGCCTCCGCGGAACGCCTCCGTGCACCCACAGCAACAGCATGGCAGCACGGAGCAACCGGTCACCTGGGCGGCTGCCCGGCGGGCGACGCTGCACTGCCTCACCGGGTGCGCAATCCGAGAGGTGCTGGGCATGGTCATCGGCACCTCGCTCGGCCTGCACGACGCCGCTACCGTCGCCCTGGCCGTCGCCCTGGCCGTCGTCCTCGGCCACGCCCGAGGACGGTGAACGGCCCCGGACAGCGAGCGACCCCGGCCTCCGCGGGAGGTCGGGGTCGCTCTGGAGCGCCGAAGGACGGCGCCGCCGGGTCAGCGGCTGTTGGCGAGGGTGAGGAGCTCGTCGCGCATGGCCGGGCTGCTCGTACGGGCGAGAGCCTGGTTCAGCGCCCGCCGGGTACGCGCGGCCTGCCGACGCTGCTGCCACCGGGTCGTCACGCTGCTCATCTCTGCTTGCCTCTTTCGTCGAATCTGGTGCCTACACCCTTAGTAATGCAGGTTGACACCACTGTATTCCGACGAATCCCAACCAGAAGTGAAGCGTGGCCGAAGTTCTCTCACTCGGAGGGGTGAGAACGGTCACCCGACGACGACGGCGCCCGTCCCCACGCGGGGGACGGGCGCCGTCGGCAGATCCGGTCGGTCAGCTGGGGCGCTCGACGTCCCCGCGCCAGGCACCGGTCTCGGTGCCGCGGCTCTCGATGAACTCCTTGAACTTCTTCGCGTCCGCCTTCACCTGGCGGTCGTCGAAGCCGAGGGCGGCGCCGGCCTTCTCGACGAGGCCCTCGGGCTCCCAGTCGATCTGGATCATCACCCGGGTCTTGGCGTCGTCCAGGCGGTGGAAGGTGACCACCCCGGCGTGCTTGGCCTCACCGGTGGTGCTGGTCCAGGCGACGCGCTCCTCGGGGTGCTGCTCGGTGATCTCGGCGTCGAACTCGCGCTTCACGCCGTCGATGTTGGTGACCCAGTGGGTGTGGGTGTCGTCGAGCTGGGTGATCCGCTCGACCCCGCCCATGAACTGCGGGAACGACTCGAACTGCGTCCACTGGTCGTAGGCGACGCGGATGGGGACGTCGACGTCGATCGCTTCCTGCACGCTGGCCACTGCTGCGCTCCTCTGCTCGGGAATCGGTCGTGCACCGCCTACCCCCTCGGATTCAACGCGACACCTGCACGTGCAGGTCAGCGCAGTGCGGCCGCCCCGTCAGGTGATGAGCAGGGCGAGTCGTTCCGTCCGGGGACGGCGGCGCAGCCGCTCCACGAGCCGCTCGATCCCCAGGACGATCCGGGACTCCAGGGGGTACGTCCGCCGGATGACGGTCCGGGCCCCGTCGACGTCGGCCGGGGCCTCCCGCAGCTCCGCCGTCCCGTCGACCGGCTCGACGCCGTCGGCGACCTTCCCGAAGCGCCCGCACGGGCGGATCTGGACGCGGGGGTCGCTGCGGAGCCGCGTGACCTTCCCGCTCCCGGCCGGTGTCAGGACGACGAGGGCCGCTCCGGCCCGGCCCACCCACACCGGGGTGGACACCGGCTCCCCCGAGCGGCGGAACGTGGTCAGCGAGACGAAGCGCGAGTCGGCGAGCGGCAGCAGGGAGTCCACGGCCCGACGGTAGGCGCCCCGCCGCGATCGTCGCCGTCAGCGCAGTGCGGCGGCGACGCTCCCCCGTACGGGACGGCCGTCGAGGAGCAGCATCTGGACCAGGTGGTAGGCGTCCGGCTGCCCCACCCAGGTGCCCGTCCCGACCTCCCCCGACGGCGTCAGCTCGTGGTGCCAGCTCCCCGTGGCGGGGTCGGCGAAGCGTTGCTCCCCGTACGCGCGCCAGCGCTCGGCCAGGTCGCGGTAGGACCGCTCGCCGGTCGCCTCGGCCAGGACCGCGGCCGCGGCGACGGCCTCGCAGACGACCCAGTGCATGCGGGCCCCCACGACCGGCCGGTCGTCCCAGCCGAGGGTGTACGGGAAGCCGTCCGACCCGTCGGCGGCCCACCCTCGGGACGCCGCGGCGGCGAACAGGTCGACGGCGTCGCCCAGCAGCCAGGCCGGGGCCTCCGGCGTCACGGCGCGGACGTGCAGGGCGAGCCGCGCCCACTCGAACTGGTGCCCGATCGTCACGCCGTAGGGGCGGAACGGGTCGGCGGGCTCGTCGCGGTTGTAGTCGGGCAGCGGCGCCCAGGTCGCGGTGAAGTGCTCGGGAAGCCGCCAGTCGCCCGCCCGCGCCCAGCCGTGCACGACCCGCTCGACCGCGCGCCGCGCCTGCCCGCGCAACCGGTCGGCGACGACGGGATCGTCCACGGCGTCGGCGGCGGCCAGCATCGCCTCGACGCCGTGCATGTTGGCGTTGGCCCCGCGGTAGGGGTCCAGCCGGGTCCAGGCGGGGTCCCACTCCTCGACGGCGAGACCCTGCTCGTCGTCCCAGAACCGGGTCTGCCAGACCTCGAGGGCGTCGGCGAGCAGCGCGCGGCCCCCCGGGACGCCCGCCGTCGCCGCGGTGGATCCCGCCAGCACGACGAAGGCGTGCACGTAGGCGGCCTTGGTCCCGTCGTCGGTGCTGGACCGCCAGCCGCCGTGCTCGCGGTCGTGCAGCGGCCCGTCGGTGAGGGCGACGACGCCGTGCCGTGCGAGCTCGTCCGCCCCCGGGCGACCCAGGAGGGACGCCAGGCCGAAGACGTGCGTCATCCGCGCGACGATCCACGTCTCGACCGGCCGATCGGGGAGCACCCGGCCGTCGGCGCCCAGGTAGCCGAAGCCCCCGTCGGCCAGCCGCGACCGGGCGGCGAAGGCCAGCAGCCCGTCGAGGTCGGTCACCGGACCCGCCCGGCCGCCGCGACTCCCATCGCGAGCCGGATGGTCGCGACCATGATCACCACCAGCCCGACCAGTCGGCCGAGGCCGGCTCCGATGTCCGGCCCGTCGTCGGCCAGCAGGTCGAGCAGCACGAGGACGGCGAGCGCCGCGAGCACCACTGCCCCGAGCCGGCGCGGGTCGGCGGCCGCGCCCTCGACCGTCGACGAGATCAGCAGCAGACCGGCTCCCAGGGCGCACGCGTAGCCGAGGAACTGGACCAGGTCCGGCGCCAGCCCCTGCTCGAGGGCCGGCCGGCTGCCACCCCACACGATGGCCGCACCGGTGCACAGCACGAAGAGCAGGAGCAGGACGAGGGACGGCCGACGTCGGTCCATGGGCACACCTTCTGCGAGGGACGCCGAGTCAGAACGCCAGCGCCGCCCCCGGATCGTGCAGCAGTGCGCCGATGTCGGCCAGGAACCGCGAGCCCAACTCGCCGTCGATGATGCGGTGGTCGAAGGACAGCGCCAGCTGGGTCACCTGCCGCGGCACCACCTTCCCCTTGTGCACCCACGGCATCTCCCGCACGGCCCCGAACGCCAGGATCGCCGACTCACCCGGGTTCAGGATCGGCGTCCCCGTGTCGACGCCGAAGACACCGACGTTGGTGATCGTGATCGTGCCTCCGGCCATGTCCGCCGGCGCCGTTCGTCCCTCGCGCGCGGTGGCGGTGAGGTCGGCGAGCGCCCCGGCCAGCTCGGCCAGCGACATCCGGGCGGCGTCCTTGATGTTCGGGACGACGAGCCCTCGGGGGGTCGCGGCGGCGATGCCCAGGTTCACGTAGTCCTTCACCACGATCTCCTGCGCGGCCTCGTCCCAGCTGCTGTTCACCATCGGGTGGCGGCCGACGGCGAGCAGCAGGGCCTTGGCGACGAAGAGCAGCGGGCTGACCTTGACCCCGGCCAGCTCCGGCCGGGCGGCGAGACGCGCGCGCAGCTTCATCATCCGCGTCACGTCGACGGTCAGGAACTCGGTGACGTGCGGGGCGGTGAAGGCGCTGGCCACCATCGCGGCCGCGGTGTGCTTGCGGACGCCCTTGATCGGGATCCGCTGCTCGCGCTCCCCCGGCGTCCCGTTCTCCGCACCGAAGGAGCCCCGGAGGACGGTGCCACCGGCCCCCCTGGCGGCGAGGGCCGCGTCGACGTCGGCGCGGGTGATGACCCCGCCGGCCCCGGACCCGGTGATCGCGGCGAGGTCCACACCGAGGTCCTTGGCGTACTTGCGCACCGGGGGCTTGGCCAGCGGCCGGAGGCGGCCACGACCCTGCGGCGCCTGGGACGACGGCGCCGCCGCCCCGCCCAGCGCGTGCGCCTCGGCCTGCCGGCCGACCTCGAGCCCACCGTGCCGCACCGGCTTGGTGTCGGCGTCGGGGGCGGTGGCCAGCAGCGGAGGCCGCTCCGAACCGCCGGAGCCGTAGTCCGCCTCCGGGAGGACGATGGGTGCCGTCGCGCGCTCGGCCACGACCTGGCCGGAGCGGCGGGGGCGACGGCGCGCCTCGGTGGTCCGGGGCCCGTAGCCCACGAGCACCGCGGTCCGCCCGCCCGGGGCGGACCCGCCGATCAGCCCGGCGGCCGGCTCGTCGGTCGCGGGCGCCGCCGTTGCGGCGTCGCCTCCCACATCGATGGTGATGATCGGCGTCCCGACGTCGACCATCGTGCCTGCGTCGAAGAGCAGCTCGGTGACCGTGCCGGCGAACGGCGACGGCAGCTCGACGGCGGCCTTGGCCGTCTCCACCTCGCACAGCGGCTGGTTGACGGTGACCGTCTCGCCGACGGCGACGAGCCACTGGAGGATCTCGCCCTCGGTGAGCCCCTCGCCGACGTCGGGCAGCCTGAACTGCTTGAGCGCGCCCATCCTCAGAAGCCCATCGCGCGGTCGACGGCGTCGAGCACCCGGTCCAGGTCGGGCAGGTACTCCTCCTCCAGCTTCGACGGCGGGTACGGGGTGTCGTAGCCGCCGACCCGCAGCACCGGCGCCTCCAGCGAGTGGAAGCAGGTCTCGGTGACGCGGGCGGCGATCTCCGCGCCCAGGCCGAGTGTCGTCGGCGCCTCGTGGACGACGACGCAGCGGCCGGTGCGACGGACCGACTCGAACACCGGGTCCAGGTCGAGCGGCGAGACGGTGCGCAGGTCGATCACCTCGATCGAGCGCCCCTCGTCGGCGGCTGCCTGAGCGGCCTGGAGCGCCGTCTTCACCATCGGCCCGTAGGCCAGCAGCGTGACGTCGTCGCCCCCGCGGACCACCCGGGAGCCGAACAGCGGGTCCGGCGTCGCCGACGTGTCGACCTCCGCCTTCTCCCAGTACCGCCGCTTGGGCTCGAGGAAGACGATCGGGTCGGGGTGGGCGATCGCCTGCTGGATGCCCCAGTAGGCGTCGACCGGGTTGCTGACGGCGACGACCTTGAGCCCGGCCGTGTGCGCGAAATAGGCCTCGGGGCTCTCGCTGTGGTGCTCGACCGCGCCGATGCCGCCGCCCATGGGGATGCGGATGACGATCGGCATCGCCACCCTGCCCTTCGAGCGGGCGTGGATCTTGGCGACCTGGGTGACGATCTGGTTGTAGGCGGGGAAGACGAACCCGTCGAACTGGATCTCGCACACCGGCCGGTAGCCGCGCATCGCGAGCCCGACGGCGGTGCCGAGGATGCCGGCCTCGGCGAGCGGGGTGTCGACGACGCGGTCCTCGCCGAAGTCCTTCTGCAGGCCGTCGGTGATCCGGAAGACCCCGCCGAGCTTGCCGATGTCCTCCCCCATGAGCACGACCTTGGCGTCGTCCTCCATGGCGCGGCGCAGGCCGAGGTTGAGCGCCTTGCCGATGGTGAGGGTCTCCGTCATCGCTCGACTCCCCCCTCGAAGCTCGCGTGGTAGGCCTCGAACTCCGCCTGCTGGGCGGCCAGTGGCGGGGTCTGTTCGGCGTAGACGTGCTCGAACATGCTGCTGGGCGCCGGGTCGGGCATCTCCACCGTGCCGGTGCGGATGCGTGCCGCCAGCTCGTCGCCCTCGGCGTCCACCGACTCGAAGAACGCCGCGTCGGCGATGCCGTCCCGCGACAGGTGCGCCTTGAGCCGGGCGATCGGGTCGCGCAGCTTCCACTCCTCGAGCTCGCTCGCCAGCCGGTAGCGGGTGGGGTCGTCGGAGGTGGTGTGCGCGCCCATCCGGTAGGTGAACGCCTCGATGAAGGTCGGGCCCTGACCCTCGCGGGCGGCCTGCAGGGCGGCCCGGGTGACGGCGAGGACGGCGAGGACGTCGTTGCCGTCGACCCGCACACCGGGGAAGCCGAAGCCGGCCGCGCGCTGGTACAGCGGGATCCGCGTCTGGCGCTCCAGCGGGACGCTGATCGCGTACTGGTTGTTCTGGCAGAAGAAGACGACGGGTGCTGCGAAGCTGGCGGCGAAGACCATCGCCTCGTTGACCTCGCCCTGGCTCGTCGCGCCGTCGCCGAGGAAGGCCAGGACGGCGTCCTCCGACCCGTCGCGCTGGACGCCCATGGCGTAGCCGGTGGCGTGCAGGCACTGCGCGCCGATGACGATCGTGTACAGGTTGAAGCGGCGCGCGACCGGGTCCCAGCCGCCGTTGTCCACACCGCGGAACAGGCTCATCACGTCCAGCGGGTCCACACCGCGGGCCCAGGCGACCCCGTGCTCGCGGTACGTCGGGAAGGCCATGTCACCGTCGGCCAGCGCCCTGCCCGCGCCGACCTGGGCCGCCTCCTGACCCAGGAGCGAGGCCCAGATGCCCAGTTCGCCCTGCCGCTGCAGGGCGGTGGCCTCGACGTCCCAGCGCCGGACCAGCGCGAGGTCGCGGTAGAGGGAGCGCAGCTCCTCGTCGGAGATGTCGAGGGAGTAGTCGGGCTGCTCGACCCGCTCGCCCTCGGGCGTGAGCAGCTGGACCAGATCGGGCTGCTGCGGGAGGTGGGGTGCCGATGCCCCGGGGACCGGATCGACCACCTCGGTGGCCTGACGCAACGCCGTCATGGAGCTCTCCTCGCCGTCTTCCGCTCTGCCGGGGTCGCCGGGTGCCGCGGTCGTGGACGTCTCGTGGGCGCCGGGGTGTGGCGCCACTCACACATGGTGGCACGAGACCCCGGTCGGAGGACAAGACCATCCCGGCGTCGATCTGCGCAAGGTCCCTCGGACTGATTGCGCACACGGCGCAGTAGTAGGACGTCCACGCATGTCAGACTGAGCACCATGGCCGATGTGGACGCCACCGACGCCCGGCTGTTGCTGGCCCTCGGCGAGGACCCCCGCGCCAGCGTGATGGCGCTGTCGCAGCGGCTCGGACTGGCGCGCAACACCGTGCAGTCGCGGCTGGCCAGGTTGGAGACCAACGGGGTGCTCGCCCCGCTGGACCGGCGGGTGCGACCCGAAGCGCTCGGCTACCGGCTGAGCGCCTACGTCACCGTGCAGGTGGTGCAGCGCAGCCTCGCCGACGTCAGCGGTGCGCTGGCCGAGATCCCCGAGGTCGTCGAGGTGACCGGCCTCTCGGGGGTGGCCGACCTGCTGGTCGAGGTGGTGGCGAAGGATGCCGACGACCTCTGGCGGATCACCGAGCAGGTGCTGGCCATCCCCGGCGTCCAGCGCACCGACACCGCCCTCGCCCTGCGCCGGTTCGTCGACCACCGGCTCGGCCCCCTGCTGGAGCGCGCGGCCGGCCAGTCGGACGCCGCTCCTGACGGAGCGTCCTGAGTCGAGCGCTCTTCGTCACGGCGCGGCGGCGGCACTGCTCGATCGGTCCGCTCTACCGTGCGCCGTGCTCTTCACGACCCCGGCCGCGCGGCGTGGCGCGGCCCGCCTCGGGACCGGCGCCCTCGTCGGCGTGCTGGCCCTCACCGGCTGCACCCGGACGGTGCCCGGATCCGCCGCCTACGCGCCCCCGGGCGCCGAGGGGCAGGTGACGCAGGAGCCGTGTGCCGCGGACGGGTTCGACTGCGTGACGGTCAGCGTGCCGGCGGACCACTTCGCGCCGCGCTCCCCGACCTGGCAGGTCACCTTCGCGGTGCGCCGGGCTCCCGTGGAGTCGCGCGGCACGGTCGTCGTGGCGACCGGTGGCCCCGGGTCCAGCGGGATCATCGCGGCACCCGACCGCCTCGCGGCCATGTCCCCGGAGATCACCGACCACTACGACGTCGTCTTCTTCGACCAGCGGGGAATCGGCCGGTCCGAGCCGTTCCTCTGCGACGAGGCGCTGTACGGCGGTGGTGAGCCCATCGACTCATCGGCTACCGCCGCCGAGCGCGACGCCTACGCCGAGGACGCCGAGCAGTTCGCCACCGACTGCTTCGAGGAGGCCGGCGTCGACCCCGCCGATGCCGGGCGGTACAGCACGAACCAGGCCGCCGAGGACCTCGAGGCCTTCCGCGAATGGCTCGGCGCGGAACGACTGGTGCTCTACGGCGAGAGCTACGGCACCCAGTACGTGCAGACCTACGCCGCCGCCCACCCCGAGCACGTGCAGGCACTCGTCCTGGACGGCGTCGTCGACCTGGCCTCCGACGGCCTGAGCAACGCCCTGGAGCTCGCGCGCACGTACAGCGACGTCCTGACCGCCACCCTCGCCGCCTGCGACGCCGACATCGCCTGTGCCGGCGATGCTCCTGGCAGCGCGCTCCAGCAGTTCGACCGCCTCGCGGCCGACCTCGCCGAGCAGCCCGCCCGGTTCGACTTCCCGTTGCCCGACGGCACGACCGACGAGCGGGAGCTGACGCTGGAGGACCTCCGCTCGGCCGCAGCCTGGTCCCTGAGCGACCCCGGGTCCCGCTCGGCCCTGCAGGGGGCGCTCAACGCCGCCGCCGTCGGCAACCTCGTCCCGCTGGCCCGGCTGGTGGCGGCGAGCTGGGGAGCCGACCCGGAGGACGGCACCGCCTACGTCGATCCGGGGTTCTCCCCCGCGCTCTACCTCGCCGTGGACTGCACCGACTACGACAGCGTCCCGGCAGGGAGCACCGGGCGCGCCGTGCTCGACTCCTGGCTCGACGTCGCGGTGGCGCACGGGGTGGACCAGCTGCGGCTCGGGGACACCTTCTACGGGGCCCTCCCCTGCCTGTTCTGGCCCGACGGCGGCGCGGCCGCGGCCCGTCCGGCTCCGGTGACCGACCCGCCCTACCCGCTGCTGGTGCTCACCGCCGACACCGACGTGAACACCCCGTCAGCGGCGGCGAGACGCGTCCACCAGCGGACCGTCGACGAGGCCTCCCTCGTGCTCCAGCAGGGCGGTCCGCACGTGGTCTACGGCCGGGGGGAACCGTGCATCGACGATGCGGTCACCACGCTGATCACCACGGGAGCGCTCCCCGCACAGCGGACGACCGTCTGCCCGGGGGAACTCGCCTACTCCTACGCCCCCAATCCGCCCGACCGGCCGGCGCGGTACGTCGACCCGTACGCGACCGTCGACGCGGTGCTGAGCGGCACGCTCGGCAACGCGACCTACGCCTCCTGGACGGGCGAGGGGAACCTGGCACTGGGCTGCGACGCCGGCGGGTCCGCGCGCTACCGGACCGACCGCGACGGCGTGCTCCGCGTCGTCCTCTTCGGGTGCGCATGGACCGAGGGCGCGCCGGTCGACGGCGCCCTGCGCGTCGACGACGGCGGCTACGGCGACGTCTCCGGCACGATCACGCTGCCGTTCGCCGAACTGACGTTCGGGGAGTCGGGGGAGCTCACCGGGACGTTCCGTGGCAGCCCCGTCGGCTGACCGTCAGCGGGGCCGGCGCACCCGGACCGGGCCGCGCGCGGTGGCGACGTCGACGACCGCTCCGCCCTGGGTCACCTCGACCGCACCGGCCGCGGCCAGCCGCCCGGCCGCGGCCCGCGCCGCCGGCATGAGGTCGCGCCAGCCCTCCGCCGCGACCGCCCTGGCCGCCTCGGAGGGGCAGATGGAGACGTCGGGACGGCGCTGGTCGAGCAGCTCCTCGATCGTCCGCTCCAGCCGTACGTCGACGTCGTCCACGACCCCAGCCTGAGCGCCGCCGGCGGGCTCCGCCAGCGGGCGCTGGTCACACCGCCCGGTCGGGGGATGCTTCGCCAGGTGCGCCCGGACGACGTCGACCTCGCTGCTGAGCGGCCCCTTCGCGGCGGACGGCCCGACAGCAGGAGCCCCGTGACGGATGAGGACAGGCGCACCGAGCGGCTGGCGGTGCTGACGGCGATCGGCGCCGCGCTCGAGGACCCGATCCGCCTGCTCCAGGTCATCACCGGCGCCGCGGACGACGAGGACGCCGTCCGGAGGGTCGCCGCGGCCTTCGCCGTGACCGAGCCGGCTGCCCGGGTGCTCATGGATCTCCAGTTCGGCCGGCTGACCCGCGCCGCTCGGGACCGGCTGACCGAGGAGCTGCGCATCCTCCGCGCCGACTGGGGACCGCCGGTCGAGGCCCGGCTGGTGCTCACCGGCCGGACGGCGCTGCTGTCCGTCGACGGCACGGAGCGCCGCTTCACGGCAGGCGGGGTGAACGCGCTGCTCGACGAGGTCGTCGGCTTCCTGCGGTCGGAGATCGCGGTCTCCCGGCTGAGGCCGGTGGCCGTCGTGGTCACCGGCCGGGCCGCAGGACCGGTCGGGATGACCGTCCGGCCGGACGGCTCGGCCTCGTTCGGCTACGAGGACCGGGACGGCTGATCCCCCGCGTCCGAGACGGCGACCAGCAGGTGCACGACCTCCTCGCCCTCACCCACCCGGCGGTGCTCGGCGAGCACCAGGCCGGCGGCACCCAGGGCGTCCACCACGTCGTCGACCGGGCGGATGCGGAAGCCCTCCCGCGTGACCGCCATCCGGCTCATGGCCTCCGGGTCACCGAGGCCGACGACGAGTCGCCCGCCCGGGCGGAGCACGCGGTGGACCTCGCGGAAGGCCGCGGGGAGGTCGGGCAGGAAGTAGATCGTGTTGAGCGTGATCGCGGCGTCCACCGAGGAGTCGGCCAGCGGCAGCGCCTCGACCGGGGCGAGATGGAGCTGCAGCCGGCCGTCGGCGACCTGGCGAGCGAACCGCCGGGACGCGGCGGCGAGCATCGTCTCCGAGACGTCGACACCGTGGACCCGGCCGCCGCCCGGATCCACCTCCTCCAACCGGCCGAGGAGGAGCTCCAGCCCCACTCCGCCACCGAACCCGAGGTCGGCCAGCACGTCGCCCGGGCGCACCGGCAGCGCAGCGACCGCGGCTCGGAGGGCCGGGGCGTTGCGCCGGTTGAGCACCCGCCCGACCAGCCGGCCGAACGGCCCGCGCGGATGGCCCAGCTGTCGGGCCAGGGCTCGCGTCGCTCGTTCGGGCGGGGGCATGAGCGGATCGTAGGGACCCGGCGGTCCAGGGCGGAGCCCCGCCACCCGTCGTTCCTGCGGTCGCCGCCAAGGGTAGGGCTGCGGCATGGCGAAGAAGACCGCGATCGGGACGATCGGCAAGGGCAAGCGCGGGATCAGCACGGCCGGCTGGATGCTGCGCGGCGCCGCGGCCGGTGCTGCCGGCAGCACCGCGCTCAACGCCGTCACCTACCTCGACATGGCCGTCCGGGGGCGTGGGACCAGCTCCACCCCGGAGGACACGGTCGAGAAGCTGGCCCGGACCGCGCACCTGCCGATCCCGGGCGAGGGGGAGACGCGGGAGAACCGCAAGCAGGGGCTGGGCCCGCTCATGGGGCTGGTCGCCGGCATCGGTGTCGGCGTCCTGGGCGGCCTCGCCCGGGCGTCGGGGTACCGCTCCGCCACGCCGGTGGGCATCACGCTGACCACCCTCGGCGTCCTCGTCGCGGCGAACGGGCCGATGACGGTGCTCGGCGTCACCGATCCGCGCACCTGGTCGGCGACCGACTGGGTCAGCGACCTCGTGCCGCACCTGGCCTACGGCGTCGTCGTCAAGACCACGATGGACGCCTTCGACCGCCCGTGACGGACGGGGCCTAACGCCAGCCGCGCTCGTCGACGCCGCCGGGTACCGGCGCCTCGGGGTCGTAGGGGGTGCGGGTGAACACGAACGTGCCGAGGTCCAGGTGGTCGGTGGCGATGCGCAGCGTCTCACCGGCGAAGTAGCCGTCCAGCCCCAGCCACGTGCCGTCGTCCCGGGCGGTGAACCGGCTGGCCCGGCCGGTGCGCCCGGGCAGCGGGCCCAGGTGCAGCATCCCGGCGCCGCTCGTCCGCAGCACGTAGGGGGCCGGTCCCCAGAACCACATCCCGAGCAGGTCCAGGGCCACGGGGGACGGCGAGGGCCGCCAGGGCTCGACGATGCGCGGTTCGGCCGCCCGCAGGTCGGCCAGCAGCCCGAACACGGCGTTGTCCAGCCCGGACGTCGTGTTCGCCAGCGACACCGCCCCGGTCCGCTCGTCCCGGTCGACGAACACCCCGGCGAGGAAGCCGGGCATCGACCCTCCGTGGCCCACGAGCGTCCGGCCGTCGACGCGCAGCACCTGGACGCCCAGCCCGTACGCCGACCAGCCCACCGCGGAGGAGTCCACGCCGGCCGGCACGGTCATCTCCTCGAGCGTCGCCGGGTCGAGGACGTCGCCGGTGTCCCCGACCAGGAAGGCGGCGAACCGGGCGAGGTCGTCGAGGGTCGCCCAGAGCTGCCCGGCGGCGGCCATCACGCCGGCGTGGTGCTCCGGCTCGGGCAGCACGACGTCGGCCCACGGGTGGACGGCGGTTCCCGCGGCCGCCGGCGCCACCGGCCGCGGCGTCGTCCGGGTCATGCCGAGCGGCGCCAGCACCTCGGCGGTGACGGCGTCCTCCCACGAGGTGCTGCGCATGCGGGCGACCAGGTCGCCGAGCAGCCCGAAGCCGAGGTTGGAGTAGTGGAACCGTCGTGCGGCCCCCAGGACGACGTCCTCGCCGCGCAGCCCGAGGTCGTCGAGCGAGCCGCCGGGCGTCCGTTCCCACCAGCCGCCCGGGCTCTCGGCCGCGGCCCCGGCCAGGTGGGAGAGCAGCTGGCCGACGGTGCGGTTCCCGAACGGCGTCCCCGGCAGGTGCCGCTCGAGCGGGTCGTCGAGGCCCAGCCGGCCCTCGTCGCGGAGCCGCATGACGACGACGGCGGTGACCGTCTTGCTGATGGAGCCCAGGCGGTACTGGACGTCGGTGTGCGGCTCGGGGACGTCCCCGCGGCCGGCCGACCACGCGAGCCCGCCGTCCCGGACCACCCCGGCGACCAGGCTCGGCGCCCGGCCGTCGCGCTGGGCTCGGGCGGTGCGCGCCAGGAGGACGCGGGCGGTGGTGGGGAGGACGGGCTCGGGCATGACGGGGACCGTAGCGACCCCCCTCGGGCCGTCGCAGCTCAGGCGGCGACGGCCTCGCTGCGCGGCAGCTGCCCGGCGCGGGTGGCGCGTCGCTCGAACCACACGGTCGCCAGGGGCGGGATCGAGGCGATCAGCGCGAGCAGCGTCGTCCCGATCGACCAGCGCAGGACGCGCGCGGTCACGAGCGCGACCACGACGTAGGCCACGAAGATCCCGCCGTGGATCGGGCCGAAGATCTTCACGCCCAGCTCGGTGGTCTCCGGCACGTACTTCACGAACATGCCGACGAGCAGGCCGATCCAGGAGCAGGCCTCGGCGACGGCGACGATGCGGAACGCGGTGGCGGCGGCGCGGGGGTTCACGCCCCGATCCTCCCCGAGGGCTCAGCGCAGGTAGGCGCGTCCCCGGGGTGAGATTTCATACCCGACCTCCAGGCTGCGGGTCAGGCCCAGCTCCTTGAGCTTCCGGACATCGCGCTTGAACGGCAGCGTCTCCCGGCCCAGTGACGCCGCCAGGTCGGGCGCCCGCACGCCGGGCCGGTCGGCGATCAGCCGCAGGATCTCCCGCGTCCACGGCTCGCCCCGGGCGGCGTCCCAGCGGTCCAGCCGCGCGTCGAGGTCCTGCCGGTCCTCGTCGGACAGCTCGGCCTGCTCGCGCAGGGCCACCCGCGGGTCGGCCCCGGCCAGGGAGACCCGCATCCGGTAGACGTGTGCGCCGTCCCGGCGGTCGATCAGGCGCCGGAGCTCCGCCAGCGACCGGACACCTGCCTGCCGGGCGTCGTCCTCGGTGAGGGAACCGACGTCGACCTCCTCGACCGTCTCGACCAGCACGACGCCGGCACCGGTCCGCTGGGTGCTCCCGGGGCGCATGCGCGGCCGGTCCCAACGCCGGAACGCGAGCGTGACGGACCTGTCCGCGATGCCCGCGGCGGTGGTCGGACTGATCAGCACCCGCGCATGGTGGCAGGGTTCGAGCCGTGCGGGGACTGGCACGGCGGGAGTTCTGCCTGGTGCTGCTGCGCCGCATGGCCGACGTCCGGCCCGATCTGGTCGCCGAGGCGCTGCCCCGGCTGGGCGCCACTCGGGCCGAGGCGCACGCAGCGCACACCCGCTGGCAGGCGATGCACCACGCGCCGCGGGCACCACGGGGACTGGCCCTGCGGACGGCGGTGCTGGGGCCACCGGACGAGCTGGAGGACCGGCGTTTCGGTGACCTCGACATCCAGGTCCGGCGCTGGCCGGTGCCGCTGTGGCCGCACCTCCACTGGGAGCTGCTCACCGGCCCCGGCGGCACGGTGCTGAACGAGCACCTGGTCCGCATGCCCGGCTCACCCGTCCCGCGGGCCTCCGCCGGCGACCTGCGCGTCTGGGAGCACGTCCTGGACGACGTGGTCGGGCTGCCGGGAGCGGAGAGCGTCGACCCGGGCGTGGTCACCCGGTGGGCGATCCAGCTTCCCGGTGGCGTGCGGGCCACCTTCGTCTGGGGGCTCCTCCAGCAGGTCGAGGGCCCCCAGGGCACCGCTTCGTTCGTGTGAGGTGGCCCCGTCCAGAGGCTCGCCGCGAGCGTGCGAGCGGTGAGGAGGACTGGGCCCTTGCTCAGGCGGCGATGCGCCGGGCGCCGCTGTAGCCGCTCATCAGCGGCGCAACCTTGACCACGTCGCCCGAGGTCGGCGCGTGCACCATCTGGCCGTTGCCGATGTAGATGCCCACGTGGCTCACCGGGCTGTAGAAGAACACCAGGTCGCCGGGCTGGAGCTGGTCGCGCGGGACGGCCTGGCCCATCTGGGACTGCAGCCGGCTCGAGTGCGGCAGGCTGATGCCGGCGGCCTTGAAGGCGTAGGCGGTCAACCCGGAGCAGTCGTAGGCGTTCGGCCCGCCGGCTGCCCAGACGTAGGGCTTGCCGCGCTGGGCCATGGCGGTGTCGATGGCGATCTGCGCGGCCTCGCCGTTGGCGACCACCGGAGCGCTCGGTGCGGTGGACTCGCGGTCCTCCGAGCGGCTGGCGCGCTCCTCGCCGTGGCTGCTGGTCACGGCCTGCTGCTCCTGGGCACTGAGCTGTGCGAACGCGGCCTGGTAGGAGTCCACCTCGGCCTGGAGCGCTGCCTGCTGCGCGGCGACGGCGTCGTACTGGGCCTGGGCCTCGGCCGCGGCCTGCTGGGCGGTGGCCTGCGCCTGGGCGGCGGCGACGTTCGCCTCCGCCGCCCGCCCGAGGATCTCGGCCTGGTGGCCCGCGACCAGCTGCAGCGTCGCCATGCGGTCGACGAAGGCATCGGCGGAGTCGCTGGTCAGCATCGCCTGGAAGGAGCCGAGGCCCTCGCCGGTGTACGCCGTGCGGGCCAGGCCGCGGACGTGCTGCTGGGCGGCGGCGAGCTCGGCGGTTGCCTGCTCCATCGTGGTGACGGCGGCGGTGGCGGTGGCCCGCTGGGCCTCCAGCGCCACCCGCGCCTCGTTGAACTGCTCGGTGACCACCTCGAGCTCGTGCCCGCGGGCGGCGACCAGCGCGGCGGCCTCGGCCGAGGTGGCCGGTGCGGCCTGCGCGGGAACGGTGACGAACAGCGTCCCGATCACGGCGAGGAGGGCCAACGTGCCGCGGCCGATGGTCGGACGGCGGGACGACGTGCGGGGGAGCGCACTGCCGAGGGGGGACGCCATGATGCGGGCGGCTCTCCGTTTCTTGTGGTGTTGCAGAGGGTCCGTCAGGCGGTGCGAAGCGGTCACACAACGCCCCGGTGGACGCACAGACCGTAACGGCCGTGACCGTCTCGTGACAATGACAAAGATGTTTTTTGTTTGGTGTTCCAGTTCACCGGGCAGGAGCCGCGGCTGCCTCCGCCCCAGCAGTCACAGGGGTCCCGCGGGCCGGCGTCCGGACCGGTTTCAGACGCCGCAGCCCGGTCAGTACGGAGGCATGGATCTGAAGAAGCCGCTCGTCGTGCTCGCGCTGGCCGGCTCGCTCGTGGCGTGCGGCGACAACACGAATCTCGACCGGGGCGAGACGAACTGCGACTCGACCGGGCAGGAGGCGTCCAACCAGCAGGACGAGACCTGCGAGGAAGAGGGCCCCGAGGACGACTGACGTGCCGAGCGGCGCCGGGGCCCGGCTCGGTACCGTCCGCGGGTGACGCGCAGCAGGTACGACGTGGTCGTCGTCGGCGGGGGCCACAACGGCCTGGTGGCGGCGGCCTACCTGGCCAGGGCCGGCCGGTCGGTGCTCGTCCTGGAACGCCTGGCGCAGGTCGGCGGTGCCGCGATCAGCCGGCAGGTCTTCGACGGGGTCGACGTCCGGCTGTCCGCGTACTCCTACCTGGTCAGCCTGCTCCCCGACCGCATCGTCTCCGACCTCGGACTGGAGGTCCGGCTGGCCGACCGGTCGGTCGCGTCCTACACCGCCGCCTCCCGCGACGGCCGCCCCGCGGGCCTGCTCGTCGAGCGCGACGAGGGACCGGCCACGGCCACCTCGTTCCGGCAGCTGACGGGCTCCGACGACGAGTTCACCGGGTGGCAGCGCTTCTACGGCCGGCTGTCGACCCTCGCCGAGGACCTGGCTCCGACCCTGACCGAACCTCTGCTCACCTCCGACCAGCTGGCGGAGCGGCTGCGGGACCGCGAGCTCTGGCACGACCTCCGCGAGCGGCCGCTGGCCGACGTCGTGGCCGACCACCTGACCGACGACGTCGTCCGCGGGGTGGCGCTCACCGACGGGCTGATCGGGACCTTCGCCGACGTGCACGCCGACGACGGGCTCGCCGGGCGTTGCTTCCTGTACCACCTGGTCGGCAACGGCACCGGCCGCTGGCGGGTCCCCGTCGGCGGCATGGGTGCGGTCTCCGGCGCCATGGCGGCGGCCGCACGGCGTGCGGGTGCCGAGCTGGTCACCCGGGCGACGGTCACGGCCCTGGAGACCGCCTCGGACGCGGTCACGGTGCACTGGACCGACCACGACGGCCGGGCGGACGCCGTCGAGGCCGGGCACGTCGTGTGCGGCGCCGCCCCGAGCGTGCTGGACGCCCTCACGGGTGCCGCCGCCGGCCCGCGGCCGTCCGGGTCGCAGCTGAAGATCAACATGGTCCTGGCCCGCCTGCCGAGGCTGCGCTCGGGCGCCGACCCGGCCACCGCCTTCGCCGGCACCTTCCACGTGGACGAGTCCGCCGGGCAGATCGATGCGGCGTACGCACAGGCCGCTGCCGGACGGCTGCCCGACGTCATCCCCTTCGAGGTCTACTGCCACTCCTTGAGCGACCCGTCGATCCTGGGCCCGGTCGAGCGCGCCACCGGGCAGCACACGCTCACGCTGTTCGGGCTGCACACGCCGGCGGAGCTCTTCCGCGACGACCCGGTCGGCACCCGCCGGGAGGCGGTCCGCCGGGTGGTCGCCCAGCTGGACGCGCACCTCGAGGAACCGCTGCTGGACTGCCTCGCCCTCGACGCGGCCGGCGAGCCGTGCCTGCAGGCGGCGTCCCCGGTGGACGTGGAGGAGTCGCTGGCCATGCCGGGCGGGCACATCTTCCACGGCGACCTGGCCTGGCCGGTGGCGTCTGCTCCGGAGGAGGTCGGCACCTGGGGTGTGGCGACGGCGCACCCGAGGATCGTGGCGGCGTCCTCCGGCGGCACGGTCCGGGGTGGCGGGGTCAGCGGTCTCGGGGGCTACGCGGCGGCCCGGCACCTGCTGGACCCCCGCTGACGACCCCCTCCCGGCCCGGCCGCTCCCCCGGTCTGCGGGCCGGCGCGTCGGAGCTGCTGTCCGGGGTCCGCCGGCGGCTGGTCGGCCGGGACCTGGCCCTCATCGCGGCCGGGCTCACCTTCTACGCCGGTATCGCCGTCGTCCCCGTGCTCGTGCTCGCCTTCGCCCTCACCGCCTGGCTGACGTCGCCGGAGCGGGTGACGGGTCTGGGCCGGGAGCTGGCGGCCCTGCTGCCGTCCGACGTCGGCGCACCCGACGCCGTCGAACGGCTGGTGTCGGCGGGGGTCGGGCTGTCGCTGGTCGGTGGGCTGCTGGCCCTGCTCCCCATGTCCTTCTACGGCGAGGGGCTGCGCCGGGCGCTGCTGCGGTTCAGCAGCCGCCGGGAAGGCATGACCGGCTGGAAGGGACGGCTCGGTGCCGTCCCCCTCGTGCTGCTCACCCCGCTGCTGCTCTACCCGCTGCTGCTGGCGGTGCCGGTGATGGCCGACCTCGCCGAGACCGGCGGGTTCGGTGCCACGGTGGGCCGGGTCGCGCTGGGGTTCTACTCGGTCCTGGCGGCGCTGACGGTGCCGCTGGCCTGGGGGTTCCGCGTCGTTGCCGCGGGACGGGTGGGCCGGCCCGCCCTCGTGGCCGGTGCGCTGTTCACCGCGGCCTGCCTGAGCGGCTTCCTGCAGGGCTTCGTGCTCTTCCTCGCCCTGCCCCTGGACCTCGGCGCACCCTTCGGCGGGCTCGACGTCGTGGGCGGCATGGTCGCGCTGGGCCTCTGGCTCTTCCTGCTGCACCTGGTCGTCATCCTCGGCTGGCTGGCGACGCAGTCGCTGGACGAGGTGCTGGCCCGGCGGTCAGCGACCCGGTAGCGGCACCCGGTCCGGCAGGTCCTCCGCCCACGGCGGGAGGGCGGGAAGTTCAGGGTCCGGCGGCGGTTCCGACGGCGGGACGGGGGGCGGCTCGGCGGGAGGAGGCACCGGGACGACCGGCTCCTCCGGGACCGGGGCGGGCGGCACGTAGTCGGCGCCGTTGCTCACCAGGACGGAGACGACCTGCCCGAGCACCGCGCGTCCGCCGCGCCGCGGGCTGGTGCCCACGAACGCACCCTCGACGCTGCTGCTGTCCACGCGGACCGTGGTGCTCTGGAAGCCGGCGGCGGCCAGGACGCGCACGCAGTCTGCCTCCGAGGAGCAGCCGGGCACCGGGACGGTGTTGCCGTTGGCGACCTTCGGGTCCGCGGGCGGGAAGTCGCTGCTGCCGCGGGCTTCGAGGATCGGGGCCATCGCGTCGCGCCAGATCGTCGCGCCCTTGCCGCCGCCGAAGCCCCCGACGTTCTCCGGCTCCTTCGGGTTGAACACCATGACGCTGGCGGCGATCTCCGGCGTGTAGCCGACGAAGGCGACGGACAGGTTGTTCTGCGTGGTCCCGGTCTTGCCCGCGATCTGGTGGCCGGGGACGTAGGCGCGCGGGGCGGTCTGCCCGCTGTAGCCCGGCTCGACGTCCTTGCGCAGCATCTGGTTCAGCGTGGTCGCGATGCCGGCCGGGATGGCCCCGGCGGTGCAGTTGTCCGCCCTCACCACCGGCTCGCCGTCCTCGCCGAGCAGCGGCCGGCCGGTGCGGTCGAGGATGGCCGTGACCGGCCGGACGTCGCACCGGGTGCCGTTCGCGGCCAGCGTCGAGTAGGCGCTCGCCAGGGCCAGCGGGCTCGTCGCGTCCGGTCCGAAGGTGAAGGACCCGTTGTTCTCCTCGATCGTCCGCTGCGCCAGACCCGAGTCGTCGAACTGGTAGAGCCCCATCCGCTCCGCCATCCGCACCGGCTCCTCGACGCTGCCGAGCGCGTCCTCGAGCGCGAGGAAGTAGGTGTTGGACGACTGGTAGAGCGCGGTGGTCATGTCCAGCGTCGCTCGGTAGGTGCCGGAGTTGCGCACCGGGTACGGGCCGCCGTCCTTCTTGTAGACGCGGGAGTAGTACGGGCTCGGCGCGGTCAGCGTGTAGGAGTCGGAGAAGCCACGCGCCAGCGCGGCGGCCGCCACGAAGACCTTGAAGGTGGACCCGGCGCCGCGGCTGGCGGCCACGTTGAGGTTGTAGGACTCCTGCGTCGGGTCGGCGAGGTCGTAGCCGAAGATGCGGTTCACGCTCAGGGCCAGGAGGTGGCCGGTACCCGGCTGGACGGCGCTGAACGTCGCCACCCGGGTGTCCTCCAACGCCAGGGTCTCGAGGACGGCGGCGTCGCCGGAGCGCTGCAGGTCCGGGTCCAGCGTCGTCTGGATGACCAGGCCCTCGGTCTCGAGGTCCGTCTGGCTGATGCCGAGCTCCTGCGTCACGTACTTCTGCACGAAGTCGCAGACGTAGGGCCCGACGGTGGCCTCGACGCAGCCGCGTCGCGGGGCGGGTGCCGGGGCGAGTCCGAGGGGTTCCTGCGCCGCCTGCGCGGCGAGGGACGGCGCGATGTAGCGCTGCTGGGCCATCCGATCCAGCACCTGGTTGCGGCGGACCGTGGCCGCCTCGGGATCGACGAACGGATCATCGTCCGACGGGCTCTGCACCAGCCCGGCCAGCAGCGCCGCCTGCCCCAGGGTCAGCGCCGCCGCGTCCACCCCGAAGTAGGCCCGGGCGGCGGGCTGCACGCCGTAGGCGTTCTGCCCGAAGTACACGATGTTGAGGTAGCGGGTCAGCAGCTCGTCCTTGCTGTACCGGTCCTCCAGTGCCAGGGCCAGCCGTGCCTCGCGGAGCTTGCGGCCGACGCTCTCCTCGATGGCGGCCGCGCGCTCGACCGGGTCGTCGGTCGACTGGAGCAGCGTCTGCTTGACCAGCTGCTGGGTCAGCGTCGAGCCGCCCTCCATCACCTCACCGGCAGCCAGGTTCTTCACCAGCGCCCGGACGGTGCCCTGCACGTCGAGGCCGCCGTGCTCGTAGAAGCGGGCGTCCTCGACCGCGACCATCGCGTCCTTCATGACCTGGGCGATCTGCTCCGATGCCACCGGGGCCCGGTTCTCGCGGTAGAAGGAGGTGATCAGCTCACCGTTGGCGGCGAGCACGGTGGTGTTGCCGGGCGGAGGCCGGTCGGTCAGCTCGTCGGGCGGGTCACCGAGCAGGCTGGTGGACTGCTGGGCGGCGAGCGCCGGCCCGCCGATCCACGGCAGGAGCAACCCGGCCAGGAGGGCGCCGGCGAGGACGACGCTGAGGGCCAGCACGCCCAACGTGCGGAACGTCCGCACGCCCTGTGACATGCCCTGTGACATGGCCCTCCTCCCTCGGATGCGGGGCTCACCCCAACAGAGAACTACGCGGGCCACAATCCCCCGCGCCGTCCGTAGTCGCTCCGTGACGCAACGCGACGGGCCACTGAGAAGCGCGAGGTCAGAGGGTCGTGTGGTCCGCCACCCGCTCGGAGAGCGGCGCCGGGAGGTCGTCCCGGTGCAGCACGACGAGCGTGCTGACCGCCCGGGTGAGGACGACGTAGAGCCGGTGCAGACCCCGTGGCTCGGCCGCCGCGATCGCCGCCGGGTCGACCACCACCACCGCGTCGAACTCCAGCCCCTTGGCCAGGGTGGCCGGGACGACGGCGACGGGTGGCGTCTCGGCGCCGTCGTCGGTGAGCACCGCGGCCGGCATGCCCGCACCGGCGAGCAGCGCAGCGACGCCGGCCGCCGCGGCGTCGGCACAGACGACCCCGATCGAGCCCGGGCTCGTGCCCAGCTCGGCCACCACGTCGACGAGCGGTCCGGCGAAGGCGGCCACCGGCCGCACCCGCAGCGCTCCCGGGTCGGAGCGGACCGCGGTCGCCGCGAGGAGCCCCGGCGCCACGAGCGGCAGCAGCCGGTTGGCGAAGTCGAGCACCTCGCCGGGCACCCGATAGCCCCGGGTCAGCGGGCGGACGACGGTGTCCGGACGGCCGAGACCGGCCAGGGTCTCCCGCCAGTCCGACGGCGACCACGGGCTGGTGGCCTGGGCCAGGTCGCCCAGCACGGTCAGGGACCCGGCTGCCAGCCGGCGGGCGACGGCGCGGCACTGCATGGGCGAGAGGTCCTGGGCCTCGTCCACGACCACGTGCCCGTAGCCCGGGGTGCGCTCGAGGAGGCCGGCCAGCTCGTCGGCCAGGACCGCGTCGGCGTCGGTCCACGGTGCGGTGCGCACCGACCGCGGCGGCACCGGCCAGCGCAGCAGCGCCTGCTCGTCGTCGTCCAGCAGACCCCGTGCGGCGCGGGCGAGCCGGTCGGCGTCGCTCCAGAGCCCGGACAGCAGACCGGCCGCGTCCTGGGCCGGCCAGACCTCGTCGCAGAAGGCGCGGACCTCGGCGCTGCGGGCGGCCCGGCGCGTCTCCGCGTCACCGGGGCTGCCACCGGCCTCCTCCTTCTGCCGCCGGGCGTCCTCGGCCAGCACCATCATCAGCCGCTCGCGACCGGCCGCGTAGTGCAGCACCTGCTGGTCGTCGTCGGCGCGCCCCCTCCGGCGCAGGTCGTCCACGTAGCGCTTGAGCCGCTCCACCGGGATGCGGTACTTCCGGCCGTCCAGCGGCACCTGAAGCGAGTCCACCGGTTTGCGGATCTCGCCCCACAGCGCCCGGCGCAGCAGCTCGGCCATCCGGGCGTCGCCCTTGAGCACCGCGGCGTCGGGCCGGTCCACGGCGCGCACCGGCACCCGGGCGGTGAGGTCGGCGACCGTCGTCTGCTCGACGTCGACCTCGCCGAGGGTGGGGAGCACCTGCTCGATGTAGCGCAGGAACGCCCGGTTGGGCCCGACGACGAGGACGCCGGTCCGGGCCAGCTGCCCGCCGTGGGTGTACAGCAGGTACGCCGCCCGGTGCAGGCCGACCGCCGTCTTCCCGGTGCCCGGCCCGCCCTGGACGCAGATCGACTCGCTCAGCGGCGCCCGGACGACGTCGTCCTGGTCCGGCTGGATGGTGGCGACGATGTCGCGCATCGGTCCGCTGCGCGGGCGCTCGATCTCCTCCCGGAGGAACTCCCCCTTCTCCTCCGGGTGGGCGGGAGACGACCCGGCCAGGACCTCGTCCTCGTAGCCGGTGAGCTCCGCGCCCGAGAAGCCGAAGCGCCGCCGGCGGGCCACGCCCTGCGGATCGGCCGCGGTGGCCTGGTAGAACGGCCGGCTTATCGGGGCGCGCCAGTCGATGACGACCGGGTCGCCGGCGGCGTCGCGGACGTGCCGGCGGCCGATGTGGAAGGTCTCGGGCGCTGTGCCGGTCGGCGCTGTGCCGGCCGGCGCAGTGTCGGCCGGCGCAGTGTCGGCCGGCGCAGTGTCGGCCGGCGCAGTGTCGGCCGGCGCGGTGTCCGTGCGGCCGAAGAACGGCGGGACGCCGGGGTCGGCGGCCAGGGCGCGGAGCCGTTCGGCGCGTGCGGCACCCAGCCGCTCGGAGGCCCAGGCGTCGACTCCCGCGTCGACGACGGCCGAGGCGGCGGCCCGCATCTGGGTGAGGCACTCGGCGGCGCGCGCGAGGTGGGCGCGCTCCGCGGCGAGGACGGGATCGACGGTCTCGGACCCGTCAGGAGGAGACACGGTCGCAGGACGCTACGCCGCGGACGGCCTTGCGTCGACCGCCGTCCCGCCCTCGGATCGCTGCGGCGCCCGTCGGTATCGGTTCGGTCTCGACGCTTGGGGCCGACGCGGCCCGGCGGCAACCTGGGCCCATGGTCCGCGTCCGTCCGGTGCTGCTGCTGGTCGGCACCCTGCTGGTCGCGACCGGCTGTGCGGAGAGATCCCCGTCCGGAGCGCCGTCGCCGGACGACGCGCCGCCGTTCGTGACGTTGCAGCCCATGCCACCGGAGCCCGACCCCTTCCCGGAGGACGGGCTGCTGCCGGACGGCCAGCTCTCGCCGGAGGAGCTCGGCGCGCAGCCGATCCCCCACGAGCAGTTCACGTTCACCGAGCGACTGCACGCGCTCGCCGGCGAGTCCCCCGACTTCGGGGTCCTCGACGCGCGCGATCGCTCCGTGCTCGTCCTCCGCTGGTTCGGCGATCTCCCCACGGAGGTCGCCGCGCTGATCGAGGAGTACGCCGGCGCCCCGTTCGACATCCGGGTGGAGCCGACGCGCTACCGGCCGGGGGACCTGCGGGCGGAAGCGCAGCGGTTGCTCGCCGAGCACTCCGGCGTCGTCACCGTGACCTTCCCGCGGAACGAGGGAGACGGGGTCGGGATCGGCATCGACCCCGCGGAGGCCGCCTCCCCGGACCAGGCGGACCTGGAGCGGCTGGGCGTCACCAGCCGGTTCCCGCTCTTCCCGGAGGCCATGGGCCGACCGGTCCCCGCGGCAGGCGTCGCGGCAGGCTGACGTCAGTCGCCCCGCTCGTCCGGCTCGACGATGTGCACCTGGACGGCGCGGAACTGCTTCGGGGTCTCGAGCAGGACCGCCTTGGTCGGCTCGCCGACGTCCAGCGCCGGCTCCCGCCGCAGCGCGACCAGCGGCGCGAGACGGGCATCGGTCAGCACCTCGTCCACCAGGCCGCGATCGCCCCCGGTGAACAGCGCGGTCACCGACGCGGCGTGCGGCAGCAGCACCCGTACCGCGGTCTCGACGGCGTGGGTCACGACGGCGTCGGTCTGGTTCCCGCGCCTGCGGGCGAACCGCTGCTGCGACCAGCCACCGGCCGCCGTCCGGCCCTGCACCTGGCGCGCGTCGACCTTGGAGACGACGAGATCGGCGCCGTCGAAGACGCCCACCGCCCAGCGCCCGCGTCGCACCAGCAGGACCGCCGCCCGCTGCCGCTGCCGCGCGGCTGCGGTGAAGGTGCCCAGCAGCGGCGGCTGCGGGGTCCAGCCGACGGGCGCCTGCAGGACGACGGTGGTGCTGTCGGCGCAGGTGATGCGCAGCGCCTCCGCGGAGGGCGCGACCTCGGTGAAGCTCCCGTGCCGTTCGGCGACGCCGTCCAGCCAGCGGCCGAGCCGCTCCGGCGCCACCCCGAGCCGCCGACCGCCCCCGGTAGCGGGTCGCGGGCGAGTCACCAGGACCGCAACCCGAGCAGCCGGTCGAGTTCGTCGCCTACGCGCGAGCCGTCGTGCCCGTTGGTCAGCCAGGCCCGCACGTGGCCGATCGCCTCGGCCGGCTCCAGCGGCAGCCCGGCGTCGCGGCACTGCTCGAGCGGCATGCGCCGGGGGGCATGCGGGGGGAGGAGCGAACCCGGCAGAATGGACTGACCACCAGCTGGTTCCCCCGCAGGGACGAGTGAGGTGGATCCTCCCTCATCGAACGGAGCCCCATGCCATCGTCGGCCGTCGTCGACTCCCGCCCGATCGACTACCGGGCCGCGCACCTGTGCGCGGCCGTCCTCGCCCCCGACGTCCGGGCGACCCTCGGAGCGGCCGAGGGCGATGTGGTCCGGATCGCCACGGAGCGCGGGCGCAGCGTGCTGTGCCGGGTCTCGGGCCCGGTCGACGAGCCGGGAGCCGGCGGCGTGCGCATCGACCGGTTCACCCGGCAGGCGCTGAAGGCCTATCCGCACGAGCAGGTGACCCTGGAGCGGGTAGAACCGGCGCCCGCGCGAGAGCTCGCCCTGGTTCCCGGACTGGACATGAGCCAGCGCTTCGACCCGCAGCTGGTGCCCGCGCTCAGGCGGCTCCTCACCGAGCAGCGGGTCGCCGTCCGCCCGGGCATGCTCCTCTACGTCCGCATGCCCGACGCGATGGCCGGCGTCACGTACGAGGTTCACTTCGTCGCCCCGGTGGGCGGGGACGGCACCGAGGGCGTGGTCACCGGCGAGACGACCATCTGGATGGTCCAGGACGATCACCACCACGGGCCGGGCGACCACGAGCACGACCACGACAAGTCCTCCGAGACGGTGCTGAACACGACCTTCGAGGACGTCGGGGGGCTCACAGCGCAGATCAGAGAGGTACGCGAGTTCGTCGAGCTGCCCCTGATCTTCCCCCAGGTGTACCGCCAGTTGGGCATCAACCCCCCGCGCGGCGTGATCTTCCACGGGGCGCCGGGCACGGGGAAGACCCTGCTCGCCCGCAGCGTGGCCAACGAGATCAACGCCGAGCTCTTCTACATCAACGGGCCCGAGGTCGTCGGCACGTTCTCCGGCGAGACCGAGGCGAACCTGCGCAAGATCTTCGCCGAGGCGAGCCTGAACCCGCCGTCGATCATCTTCGTCGACGAGCTCGACGCCATCGCGCCGGCGCGGCGGATGGCCACGAGCACGACCGAGGCGCGAACCGTCACCCAGCTGCTGGCGCTGCTCGACGGACTCAAGCAGGCCGAGGGCGTGCTTGTCATCGGCACGACGAACCGGGTCGAGGCGATCGACCCGGCGCTGAGGCGGGCCGGCCGCTTCGACCGGGAGATCCACTTCCCGACCCCCGGAACCGAGGCGCGGGAGCAGATCCTCCGCGTGCAGACCCGGGAGATGCCGCTGGACGACGACGCCCTCGCCGGGCTGTCCGCGATCGCCGAGCGCGCGTACGGCTTCGTGGGCGCCGACATCATGGAGCTCAGCCGGGAGGCCGGGCTCAACGCCCTGCGACGGGCCTCGACGCGGTTCGTCGAGTCCCCGTCCATGGCCACCTACCCCGACGCCGCCGAACTCGTCGTCTCCCGCGGTGACTTCGACGCTGCCCTCGGCACCGTGCAGCCGGCCGCGATGCGCGAGTCGCTGATCACCTATCCGCGGGTGACGTGGGCCGACATCGGCGGGCTGGAGCAGGTGAAGATCCGGCTGCGCGACCTCGTCGAGAAGCCGCTGCGGCACCCGGAGGTCTTCGAGCGGATCGGGCTGTCGAGCAACCTCGGCGTCCTGCTCTACGGGCCACCCGGCACGGGCAAGACCCTGCTCGCCCAGGCGATCGCACGGGAGGCCGGCGTGAATTTCCTGCCGATCAACGGTCCCGAGCTGTTCTCCCAGTGGCTGGGCGAGTCCGAGGAGAGCGTGCGTCGCGTGTTCGACGTCGCCCGGCGCGCGGCACCGTGCATCGTGTTCTTCGACCAGCTGGACGCGGTCGTCCCCAAGCGCAGCGACCTCGAGCACGAGGGCACACGCGCGCCACAGCGGGTGGTCAACCAGCTCCTGGCCGAGCTGGACGGGATGGCGCAGCGCAGCCAGGTGCTCGTCATCGGCGCCACCAACCGGATGAACATGGTCGATCCTGCCGCACTCCGCCCCGGCAGGTTCGGTGTGCACTTGCACGTCGGCCCGCCGGACGAGGCCGGTCGAGCCGAGATCCTCCGGATCCACCTCGCGGGCACGGCGCTCGACGGCGACCTGACCCTCGACCGGATGGTGGAGCACCTGGTCCCACGGACCGCAGGGATGACCGGCGCCGACCTCGCCTTCCTCGTGCAGAACGCGAAGCTGGCGGCCCTGGACCTGGACCGGGCCGAGCCGAATCCGCGGTTGGATCTGGCGACCTTCGACGCGGTGCTCCTGGAGACGGGGCCGACGGGCTGACCCGCCGAAGGCGACCGCGAGCGCGCCCCGGGCGAACGAACCCGGGGTGCGGTCGCGGCCGCGTCGGCTCAGGCGGGCGGCGGCGCGGTGAAGCCGTCGCCGGCAGCAGCCCGCAGCGACGCGTCGTCGAACTCGGGCGCGTTCTCGAAGAACACGATGCGCGAGTAGCCGAGCTCGGCGTAGATGCTGTTCGACGCCCCGATGAGCTTCGCCGACTCGGTGCCGGTGCTGAACCGCTGCACGATCGTGTTGTGGGGCACCCAGATCATGTCCCCCTTCTTCCAGTCCCAGCGCGTTGGCTTCTTCGCCACACGCGCGTAGAACTGGTCGGCGATCTCGGCCTCGACGTCCCAGTGCAGGTCGTAACCCTCGCCGTCGAGGACGTGCACCGCCTCGTCGGCCATCTGCCACCGCTTGCCCGAACGGCTGTCGGCCGGGATCTCGTGCAGGTAGGCGTCGGTACCCTTGATCCGGAGGGGCGCACCCTTGCCGGCGATCTGGCGGACGCGGCCGAACTCGGTCCACAGCCACTCGGTGTCGGCAGGAGTGAGCACCTTGGGGACGAGCTCGTCACCCTCGGGACGCGCGGTCAGCCACTCGGTGCGCGGCTCCCACTGGTCCTCGTCGGCCGGCTTGGTGCCGATCTTCCCCTGGAAGGTGAGGCCGAGGAACAGCGACAGCGGCTTGGGCTTCATGACGAGGCAGACCGCGCGCTTCTCGGGGTCTGGGTTGTTGTGCCAGTGCACGCAGTCGTTGTGCACGGCGACGGCGTCCCCGGCGCTCCACGGGTAGTCCTTGCCGTCGTGGGTCTCGTAGCCGTTGCCCTCGAGCACGTAGAACAACGCCTCGTTCTGGTGTCCGTGCCCGTCGTTGCGCCCGTTGGGCTGGATCACGACGAAGTGCAGGTGCAGGCTCTGCGTGCGGAACTGCTCATCACCAGGGTCGATGATGTTCCAGTTCTCCTTGAGGCTCAGCCCCTCCCCCAGGGTCGGAGTCCACACCCGGGGAACGGTCGTGACGCGCTCGCGCCGCTCCTCGGTCAGGGTGTACCGGTTGCTGGCCAGCTCCCGCACGTAGATGCGGGCCTTCTTGTAGTGGTCGTCGTAGACGTGCACGTTCTGTGCCGTCTGCTCGCGGGTCTGGGACTTCGTTCGCTCCTGCTCCATGCAGCGCCTCCTCGGTGAGTCCAGTGGTATGACCATTTGACACCGAACCCTAGGTCTCCCACCAGAGGCTCGCTCAGGACTCCGGCCACGCGGCAGCCGGCACCCTGTGGGTTCATCGCCGACACGACTCTTCCAGGGGTCGTGCGCCTCGACGGGCGTTCCCGCAGAAACGCCCGGCGACGAGGCCGGGGTGGTGCGCCGCTCTGCCGAGTCCGCGGGGTCCAGTACCCACGACACCCCGGCCGAGGCGGTTCGACACCACCGTCCAGCGGAGGGCGTCGCGTGTCCACGAACACGAACATGCGGCAAGCCCGCGCACCCTGCGTCGGGTGGGGTGTCAGACCATTAGTCCACGACTGCTAGCGTGCCTGACGACGAGCGGGGGTGGGGACTTGGCCAGTCGGCGGGACACCCTCGCATCGGCGACAGGTGCCGGCATCTACTCGGTGTCGCTGAGCATCGCCAGCCTCGCGCTGCCCCTGCTGGCCATCGAAGCCGGGTACTCGGCCTTCGAGATCGGCGCGCTGACGGCAGCCTCGGCCCTGTCGCAGATGCTCGTGCGGCTCTGCCTCGGCTGGGCCATGCGCCGCTGGCCGGACTGGATCCTGATCGCCGCTGCCGGTGTACTGCTCGCCGTCAGCTGCGCCGTGGTGGCCGTCTCCGCGGGACTGGTCCCCTTCGTCGCGGCACAGCTGCTGCAGGGTGCCTCCCGCGCCCTCTTCTGGACCGGCAGCCAGACGCACGTCGTCCGGGGGGCGGGGCGCGCGGCCGGAGCCCTGGCACGGGTCAACCTTGCCGCCTCCGTCGGATTGCTGACCGGGCCCCTCCTCGCAGGCGTGCTGTCCGAGGACAGCCCGACCGTCGCCCTCGTCGTCGCCGCGGCCGTGGCGCTGCTCGGCCTGGTACCCAACGCGCTGCTGGACCGGCTGCCACCGTTCGCGCCCCCCGCCGACCGCCCCCCGGGCCGGGTGTGGCGCCGACCAGGGGTCGACGTCGCGTGCTGGGCGGGGATGACCGCCGGCGCCTGGCGGGCACTGCTGACCTCCTACGTGCCCGTCGCCCTGGACCAGGCGCGCCAGTCGGCCACCACGATCGGAACGCTCGTCGCCGCTGCGAACGGGGCATCCCTGGTGGGCACCGCCGTGGCCGGCCGGTTGCGGGGACGCTGGACCATGCCGCTGCTGGGGGCGGGCATCGTCCTGACCGGCATCGCGACCGGGCTGACCGGCGTGGTGGCCTGGAGCACCGCCCTCTCCGCGCTCGTGCTCGTGGTCAGCGGCATCGCAGCGGGGGCGGTCCAGGTGCTGGGGCCCGCCATCGCCGCGGAGGCGGTGCACCCCGAGGAGCGCGGCGAGGCCATCGCGGCGAGCGGCACCTTCCGCGCGGCCGCCCTCCTCGCGGCGCCGCTGGCCGTCGCCGGCCTGGTCGTCGCCATCCCCCTGACGCCTGCCATGGCGGTCGTGGGCGCCGGCATGCTGATCCCCGCGCTGGCCCTGCGCCGCCTCGGCCGGGCCGGGTAGCCCTGCGCTTAGCTCCGCTCGAGCCGCCGCACCAGGTAATCCCAGGCACCCTGCAGCATCGCGTCGGAGTAGCAGTGGTCCCGCTTGGACAGCGACTCCTCGGGCGAGGACCAGGTGGCCCATCCGCCGGCTGCCATGGCGGTGAGCTGCATCCGGCAGGCACGGTCGAGCAGGTAGGCGGTGACCGTCGCCGTCTGCACGTCCGGCGCGGCGACGACGATCCCGTGGTTGACCAGCAGGCAGGCGTTGCGTTCACCCAGCGCGGCGGCGACGGCACGGCCCAGCTCGGCGGTCAGCACGAGATCGCCGGTGCCCGTGAAGCGGGCGATGTCCGGTGGGGCGAACAGGTTCGCCTCGTGCGAGATGGGGCGCAGCGGAACCCCGATCGCCCCCAGCGCCACCGCGGCCGGGGAGTGGGTGTGGATGACGCTGCCGACGTCGGAGCGTGTCCGCATGACCTCGGTGTGGATGGGGTACTCGGCGTGCCGGCGACCGGTGCCGGCGAGCACCTCGCCGTCCCAGGACACCAGGATGACGTCGTCGGGCCCTACTTCCTCGAAGCCGAGCCCCGAGGCCTTCATCCAGATGCCGCGCCCCTCGGGGTCCCGGACCGAGACGTGCCCCCAGATGAGGTCGCCCTGGTCCGCAGCCCCCAGGATCCGGCACCCCAGCGACACCAGTCGGCGCAGGTCTTCGGTCATGTCTCGCCCTCCTCGACGTGTTATGGCAGAATGGTAATACCATTTGTTGGAGATTCGGGAGGCCCTCATGCCGCTCTCCGAGCACGAGGCCGGCACGCTGGTCGTCGGCGCCAGCCAGGCGGGCGCGCAGCTGGTGACGTCCCTGCGCCAGCTCGGCGACACCGCTCCGATCACGCTCGTCGGCGCGGAGGCGCACGCCCCCTACCAGCGGCCCCCGCTGTCCAAGGAGTTCCTGGCCGGTATGGCGACGCCGGAGACGCTGGCCTTTCGCAGCCCGACGTTCTACCCGGACCACGACATCGAGCTGGTGTGCGGCGAGCGGGTCGAGGAGATCGCGCTCCCCCGCGACGACCGGCCGGGAGTGGCCCGGACGGCCAGCGGCCGGGAGCTGCCCTTCGCCCGGTTGGCGCTCACCGTCGGCGCCCGTCCACGCCGGCTCGACGTGCCCGGCGCCGACCTCGGCGGGATCCTGTACCTGCGCGACCTCGACGACGCCGTCGCCCTGCGGGACCAGCTGGCCGGGGCCTCCCGCGTCGTCGTGGTCGGTGGCGGGTTCGTCGGTCTCGAGGCCGCGGCCGCCGCGCGGGCCATGGACAAGCAGGTCACCGTCGTCGAGGCGGCCGACCGGCTGGTCGGCCGGGCCGTGGCGCCGGTCGTCTCGGAGTTCTACCGCGGCGCCCACGAGCGCCGGGGCAGCACGGTCCTCCTCGCCACCGGGGTCGTCGGCTTCCAGGGCACCGCCGGCCGGGTCGAGGCCGTGCTCCTCGCCGACGGCCGCAGCCTGCCCGCCGATCTGGTCATGGTGGGCATCGGCGTGATCCCGCGCGTGGAGCTGGCCGAGCAGCTCGGGCTGGAGTGCGACGGCGGCATCGTCGTAGACGCGCACGCCCGCACCAGCGCGCCGTCGGTGGTCGCCGCCGGGGACTGCACGGTCCAGCCGCACCCCATGACCGGAGACGGCAGGGTCCGGCTGGAGTCGGTGCCCAGCGCCGTCGCGCAGGCCACGCTGGCCGCCACCACACTGCTCGGCCGAGAGGTCAGCACCCGCAGCGTGCCGTGGTTCTGGTCCAACCAGGGCGATCTGAAGCTGCAGATCGCCGGGCTGTCCACCGGCTTCGACGAGGCCGTGGTCCGCGGCAACCCCGACAGCGAGAGCTTCTCCGTCCTCTACTACCGCACCGGCCAGCTGCTGGCCGTCGACGCGGTCAACAGCCCCGCCGACTACCTGGCCGTGCGCAAGGCCCTCACCCACGGGCTGCCGCTGCCGGCCGACCGGGTCGCCGACGCCGGCACCCCGCTCAAGAGCCTGCTCACCGCGGCCGCCTGACCCCCGTCCTCCGCGGCGGCCGCGCCCGGTCCCCGCCACGGAGGACGCGGGCTCACCGCAGGTCGGCCAGGTCCTCGCGGGTCAGTTCGGTCACCAGCGGCTGCAGGGCCCGCACCAGCGGCACGTCCACGCCGGCCTCCTCCGCCATGGCCAGCGCGACCTCCAGGTCCTTCGCCGGCCAGCGCAGCCGGTGCAGACCCCAGTCGGCGAGCACCTGGTTGGCCCCGGTACCGGCCCCCAGGATGCTGCGCAGCCGGCCCGGCGCGACACCGAGCGAACGGGCCAGGCGCAACACCTCGACGTCGGCCCGCAGGGCCGTCCACATGAGCACGTTGTTGGCGCTCTTGGCCACCTGCCCGGTGCCGGGCCCACCGATGTGGCAGACGTCGGTCGCGAACGCCGCGAAGGCCTGCGCGCACCGGTCCAGCACCGCGGCTTCGCCGCCGCACATCAGCGTCAGGCCGGCCTGCTCGGCCGCCCGCTCGCCACCGACCAGCGCGACGTCGACCACCGCGACGCCCCGCTCCGCCGCGGCCTCCGCCATCCGGACACAGGTGTCGGGGCGCACGGACGCGCAGATCGCCACCACGGTCCCCGGACGGGCGGCGTCGCGGATACCGCCGGCGCCGGCGATCGCCTCCTCGACCTGGGCGTCGTCGACGACGACCAGCAGGACGAGATCGGCCTCCAGGGCGACGTCGGCGACCGAGTCGCGGAACTGCGCCCCCGCCTCCCCGATCCGCTCCTCGGCACCCGGAGCCGGGTCGGTCGCGAGCACCGGCCATCCCCGCTCGACGAGCCATCGACCCATCTCGGCACCCATCCGGCCCCAGCCCACGACGCCGACGGTGCGGATCTCCTCGACGACGGTCATCAGATGACGAACGCCTCAGCGGTCTCCGGCGCGAACAGCTCTGCCGGCTCGTACTGCCGCCGGGAAAGCCCCTGCTGGTGGTGGTAGCGCAGGAAGGTGGAAAGGACGTGCTCGTTGCCCGGCAGGCCGTAGGACCAGTAGTCCTCGCCCATCAGCGCCCGCGCCTCCTCGAGACCGGGGATGAGCCAGGGCAGCATGAACCGCAGCGCCGAGGCGTCGTACAGCTCCGCGGCGGCCTTCTGCTTGGCGAGGTAGAAGGCCTTGGTGAGCGTCTGGGCCACCCACGGGTGACTCTCGTAGACGTCCCGCCGGACGACCACGACGTGCATGATCGGGAAGATGCCGGTCTCGGCGAAGTACTGCTTCTCCGCCGCCACCGGATCGGCGAACAAGCGGCGCACGTTGCCGCCGGGCACGAAGGACGACGGCACCCGCGGACCCTGGAACGCGTCGATCTCGCCGTCGGCCAGCATCCGCGCCAACGTCTGGGCGGGACCGATCGGCGAGATGCGGATGCGCTCGCCGAGGTCCACCGCGGCCTTCTCGATCCGGCCCGGGGTTTCCTGCCCGCCCGTCCGGTACTCGACGGAGTCCACGGGCACCCCGTACTGGTCGGCGAGCAGACCGCGGATCCAGACGTTCGCCGTCAGCTGCCACTCCGGTGTGCCCACGACCTTGCCCCGCAGGTCCCCGGGCTTCTCGATGCCCGACTCCGCGTTCACGAAGATGCCGGTGTGCCGGAACTGCCGGGACGTGTAGACCGGCAGCGCGACGAACGGGGGATCGTGGAGGTCCAGGGACTTCACGTAGGACGACATCGACATCTCGGCGACCTCGAACTCCCGGAACCGCATCATCCGGAAGAACGTCTCCTCCACCGGCAGCCGCAGGTAGGTCAGGTCGATGCCGTCGGGGCGGACGGTGCCGTCCTCCAGCGCTCGGGTGCGGTCGTAGTCGCCACAGGCGAAGGTCAGGCGCAGTCGGGACACGGGGTCACTTCCCTCTCAGGCGGGCATCGAGCCGGGGGTAGACCCGGCGGGCATTTCCCTCGAGAACCGCCTGCAGCTGGGCCTCGTCCAGCCCGGCGGCGTCCAGGTACTGCAAGGTGTCGTCCCAGGCGATGCCGGTGTCCGGATCGCCGCCGCGCACCGCGCCGAGCATCTCGGAGGCGAAGAGGATGTTCTCCGCCGGGATCACCCGGGTCAGCAGGTCGATCCCCGGCTGGTGGTAGACGCAGGTGTCGAAGAAGACGTTGCGCAACAGCTCCGACGGGTCCTTCCAGCCCATGCGCATGGACAACCCCCGGTAGCGGCCCCAGTGGTAGGGAACCGCCCCGCCACCGTGCGGGATCACCAGCCGCAGCGCGGGGAACCGCTCGAACAGATCGCCCTCGAGCAGCTGCATGAAGGCGGAGGTGTCGGCGTTGAGGTAGTGGGCGCCGAGCGCGTGGAAGTTCGGGTTGCACGAGCTGGAGACGTGCACCATCGCGGGGACGTCGAGCTCCACCAGCGCCTCGTACACCGGGTACCAGTACGGATCGGTCAGCGGCGGGGAGTTCCAGAACCCCCCGGAGGGGTCCGGGTTGAGGTTGGCGCCGACGAACCCGCGGTCCTCGACGCAGCGGCGCAGCTCGGCGACGACGTCGTCCAGCGTTCCGCCGGGGGTCTGGGGGAGCTGGCAGACCGAGGCGAAGTGCTGCGGGTAGAGATCGGCCACCCGGGCGACCAGGTCGTTGCTGGCGCGCGCCCACGCGACGGCGGTGTCCCGGTCGGCGACGTGGTGCTCCATCCCCGACGCGCGCGGAGAGAAGATCATCAGGTCCCCACGGCGCTCGCGCAGGACCCTCAGCTGGTTGTTCTCGACGCTCTCCCGCACCTCGTCATCGCTGACGCTCCCGAGCTGCGGCGCACCGCCGCCGCTCTCCAGCGCGGCCTTCTGCGCCTTGCGGAAGAGGGTCAGCTGGGCCGGCTCGGTGGTGTAGTGGCCGTGGCAGTCGATGATCAACGCGGCGGCTCCTGTTCGACGTAGCGGAGCCCCTTGGCGGCCAGGGGTTCGCGCATGTCGTTCATGTCCAGTCCGAGCTGCCCGCCCCGGTACCGCTCCCGGATGCCCGCCTCGCGCTCCTCGCGGGCTCGGGCGGCCTGCAGCACCTCGACCGCGCGGCCCTGCGGCACGACGACCACGCCGTCGTCGTCGGCCACCACCACGTCACCCGGCTCGATCCACTGACCTGCGCAGACGACTCCCACGTTGACGCTGCCGAGCGTCTCCTTGATGCACCCGAACGCCGACACGTGGCGGGACCACGCCGGGAATCCCATGGCGGTCAGCTCGGCGACGTCGCGGACACCCGCGTCCACCACCACGCCGCGGACCCCCCTGGTTGCCAGGGCGGTGGCCAGCAGATCACCGATGTAGGCGGCCTGTGACGGCGTCGTGGGCGCGATGACCAGCACGTCGCCCTCGGCGCACTGCTCGACCGCCACGTGCACCATCCAGTTGTCCCCCGGCGGCAGGCTCACCGTGACGGCGGTGCCGGCGACCCGGGCGCCGGAGTACACCGGCCTCAGCGCGGGATCCAGCAGATGGGTGCGCCCCTGCGCCTCGTGGACGGTCGCGACACCGCACCCGGCGAGCCCGTCGACGACAGCCCGGTCTGCCCGGGCGATGCCCGTGACGACGACGTTGTCCCGGGCGGCGCTCATGCATCGCCCCAGGGCTTGAGGGAGATGTGCAGGGCGTCCTCACCGGTCTCGCCGGCGAGCGCCCGGATGGCATGGTCGACGTCCTCGAGGCCGAACGTGTGCGTGGCCAGCCGCTCCAGAGGGAACCGACCCGACGCCAGCTGGTCCAGCGCCAGCTCCACGGAGCGGTAGCTGTGGCCGCGCGCGCTGCCCAGGGTGATGCATTTCTCGGTCATCTTCTTCAGCGGGAAGTCCGGGAACGCGGCCTCCTCGCCCTGGGTGACCATGATGCCCTCGCGCCGCTTGAGCGCGTCGATGCCGAGCAGCACCGGCGCGGTGCCGGCCCCGGAGGTGCAGTCCAGGACGACGTCGACGCCCGTGCCCCCGGTGAGCTCCAGGACCCGCTCCAGCGGATCTTCGCGCTGGACGTCGATGACCGCGTCCGCGCCGAGGTCCAGGGCCAGCTGCAGCCGGGTTGCGTCGCGGGTGGTGCCGGTGACGACGATCAGCGAAGCACCCGCCTGCTTGGAGGCAACCACCTGGGAGAGCCCCTGCTGGCCGGGTCCCTGGATCAGCACGCTGGTCGCGTAGCCGACCTTGCCCGCGTTGAGCGCCCACTCGATGCCGTTGGACAGCGGGGTGACCAGGCCGGCGAGCTCGGCGCTGACGCCGTCGGGCACCTTGTGGGTGACGGCGTTCCAGGGCAGGTACAGGTACTGCGCGAACCCACCCCACAGGCGGCCGGGGTTGTTCGACGAGGTGTAGCCGTAGCGACGGGCGTCGGGGTTGGTGCGCCAATCGGTGAGCTCGCAGTGCCGGTACTCACCGGCCCGGCACCACTCGCAGTGCATGCAGCCGACGTAGTGCTCGACGAAGATCCGGTTGCCCTCGACGAGGCCGTGCATCCTGGACCACGTGGCGCCCGCCCGGGCGACGATCCCGACGTTCTCGTGCCCCATGATCACCGGCTCGTCGATCGTGGGCTTCCGGTACAGCTTCACGTCGGTGCCGCAGATCCCGGCCACCTCGATCTTGAGCAACGCGGCGTCGTCCGCGATCTCCGGCATCGGGAACTCCTGGAGCTCCGTCGTCCCCGGGGCGGTCCGGACCGCCGCAAGCACCTGTTCCGCCATTGCTGCTCCTCCCGCGCCGTGTGTCGTGGAGCACCCTAGACGACGGTCTATTGGTCTGACCATCAGCGTGCTAGCGTCCGCCGCCATGGCCGACCTGAACCTGCGCACCGTCACGCGCGCCCAGGGGAACAACCGGGCGCTGCTGGACGGCACCGTCACCCCCGAGGGCGCGACCTTCGCCTTCGAGGAGGTCCCCGTCCTGGTCCAGGGCTTCCGCCGGATGGTGCGGAACCTGGAGTTCGACGTCTGCGAGATGGCGCTGACGACCTACCTGGTCGCGAAGGCGCACGGGGTGCGCTTCACCGCGGTGCCGGCGTTCCTCGTCCGCGGCTTCCACCACGGAGCCATCACCGTCGACACGCGGCACGGCATCACCAAGCCGAAGCAGCTCGAGGGCAGGAAGGTCGGCGTCAACCGGGGATACACCGTGACCACCGGGGTGTGGGCGCGGTCGGTACTGGCCTCCGAGCACGGCGTCGACCTCGACTCGATCACCTGGGTGCTCTCCGGTGACGAGCACGTCGAGGCCTACCGACCGCCGGCGAACGTCGCCCCGATCGACCCGGGCCGGACGCTCGACGAGATGCTCGCCAGCCGCGACCTGGCCGCGGTCGTCGGGGTGGAGATCGACTCCCCCGACGCCCGCCCCCTGCTCCCCGAGGGCGCGGCACATGCGGCACTGCGACGGGGCCTGTGGCCGATCAACCACCTGGTGGTGATCCGCGACGAGCTGCTCGACCAGCACCCCGACCTCGGGCGTCGGGTGTTCGACGCCTTCGCCGAGTCGAAGCGGCGTTACGTGGACCAGTTGCGCAGCGGCTCGCTGCCGCAGGAGACGGCGACCGACCGCATGCACCGCAGCGTCATGGACATCACCGGGTGGGAAGACCCTCTGCCCTACGGGATCGAGCCCAACCGCGAGGTGCTGGAGGGCCTGCTGCGAGCGGCGGTGGACCAGAAGATCCTCGACCGCGCGCCGCGGCTGGAGGACGTCTTCGCAGCGGGCACCCGAGACGTCACGGCCTGAGGGGCGACGTGCGGATCGCCATCACCGCCGACCACAACGGGGTCGCGCTCAAGGCCCGGCTCGTCGAGGCCCTGCTGGCTGCCGGCCACGAGGTCGACGACCGCGGGCCGGCGTCCGGCGACGAGATCGTCGACTACCCGCCGCTGTGCGAGGACGTCTGCCGACGCGTGACGGACGGCCGGGCCGACCGGGCGGTCGTCGTCGGCGGCAGCGGCCAGGGCGAGGTGATCGCCTGCAACAAGCTGCGGGGCATCCGCGCCGGGCTGTGCCCCGACGTGTGGCACGCGGAGATCTCGCGGGGGAACAACGACTCGAACGTGCTGGTCCTCGGGGCGAAGGTGATCGCCCCTGACACGGCGGAGCTGGTCCTGGCCAGGTGGCTGGCGACGCCGTTTAAGGGCGACGTGCACGCCCGCCGCGTGGCGATGATCGAAGCGCTGGAGCGGGGCGAGTCACTGCTGTAGAGCGACCCACCCCGCGAACGGGTCAGCGGGAGAGGACGGGCACCCGGGCCGACGCCGGACGCAGGCGGCGGACGAACTCCGCGGCCCGGGTGAACCAGGAGCTGTCGCTGCCGCGGTACCGGCGGAGGCGCGGCTCGCCGCTGCCGATGAGGTTGGTGCTGACGCCTTCGGTGACGAACAGGGCAGAGTTCATGACGGATCTCCTCGCGGTCTGGAGTCGGCTCGCCCGCACGACGTGCGCGTGCGGCGCCCCGACGTCTCCATCGACGCGGGCGGCGCGACGACCTCGACTCTAAGCCGCTCCCACCTGCGGTTCCGTCGATCCGCCTGTGACCTCCTCCGCTGGGGTGCGTGGGTTTGATCACGGTGTGGTCTTGCGCACCACAACCCCCGCGGACCCACCCAGGGCCGGTGGTCGGCCTCCGACCCAGAGGTCGGTGCCGGGTTGAACACGACGACGACGTCGGGCAGCCACCCGTGCGTGCCGGTCAGCCCCTCCGGGTCTCCCCCGAGACCGGGCGCGCGTCGGAAGGCACCACCGGCTCCACCGGCTCGTCGGCGTCCTCGGCGGCGCCCCGGTAGTCGCGCACCACGTTGGCCCGCGACCAGAATGCCGCCGCCACGAGCATCGGGCCGATGCCCCCCAGGGTCAGCGCGAGCACCGGGCCGACAGCCCCGGCGAAGGCGCCCATGGCGACGTCCCCGATGGCCGGGCCACCGCGGGAGGACATCTGGTAGAACGCCGTGACCCGCCCCCGGATCTCGTCCGGGGTGTCGATCTGCACGGCCGCGTGCCGGATGGTCGTGGCCATCGCGTCGAACGCACCGAGGAGCAGCGCCGCCCCCACGGCCAGCCAGACGACCGGTGACTGCGCCAGGCCCATCGCCGCGATCCCGTACAGGAAGGTCGAGCCCAGCAGGATCCGACCCTGCCGCCGCGAGTCCTTGACCACCCGGAAGATCGTGTAGGTGGCCAGGAGCGCACCGGCGGACGGAGCGCTGGAGAGCACCCCGTACCCGGTGGCACCGACGGCGAGGACGTCGGTCGCGATCGCCGGCAGGAGCACCCGGTACGCCGACAGCACCGTCGCCGACAGGTCCAGCGCCATGAGACTGGTGATGAGCCGCCGGCGGACGACGTAGCGCGCCCCCTCCGCGATGCTGGCGACGATCGACACCGGCGGCGCCTGGTCGCTGACCAGCCGGGGCGTCCTGATGAAGGCGAGCACCACCACCAGCACCGCGTAGGTGACCACGTCGACCAGGTACATGAGGCCCGGGCCCCCGACCGCGATGAGCACCCCGGCCAGCAGCGGACCGAGCAGCACCGCCACCTCCCGGGAGGGGTTGAGCAGCGCGATCGCCTCGCCGATGTGCTTGCGGCCCACGAGTGCCGGGATGAGCGCCTGCCGGGCCGGCTGGTCGAACGTCGCCGCGGCCGTCGTGAACAGCACGCTCACGACCACGTGCCAGGCCTGCACCGCCCCGGAGAAGGTCACCACGGTGAGCGCCAGCGCCACGACCAGCGCCACCGCCTGCGCCGCCTGCAGCAGCCGCCGTCGGTCGTACCGGTCCGCCAGCGCCCCGCCGAGCGGGCTGAGCAGGATCAGCGCGACCGCCTGCCCCGCGCCGACCAACCCCGTGTAGGCGATGGAGTCGGTCAGCGCGTAGACGTGGAAGTAGTTCGCCGCGACGGTGCCCCGGGTGCCGATCTGGCTGAGGACGACTCCCGACCAGTAGAGCCTGAAGTCGCGGTTGGCGAAGACGGTCGGAAGGGGCACTCAGTTGACCGGGACGAGGGAGATCTTCGACGGGTCCAGCTGCAGGTACACCGGCGTACCCGACTCGATGGACACCGACGGGTTCACCCGGGCGCGCACCTCGTGCTGCCCCACAGAGACGACGTGGTCGACGGCGTCGCCCAGGAAGGCGCGGGCGACGACTTCGCCGGTCCACTCGTTGGCAGCCTGCTCGCCCCGGCTGACGGTGCTGAGCTCGACCGCCTCCGGACGGATCGACACCACGACCTCCGAGCCGACCGGCATGTGGTGGGCCGACTCGAGGAACAGGGTGCCGTTCGAGGTCTCCACGCAGTGCCGGCCGGCCTGCTGGGATGCGACCGTCCCCGGGATGAAGTTCGACGTGCCGATGAACTCGGCGACGAACTTGTTGGCCGGCTGCTCGTAAACCTCGCGCGGCTTGCCCAGCTGCACGACCGCACCCCGCTCCATGACCGCGATCTGCGTGGAGAGGGCCAGGGCCTCCACCTGGTCGTGCGTCACGTAGACCGAGGTGATCCCCAGCTCTCGCTGCAGCCGCTTGAGCTCGTAGCGCAGCGACTCCCGGAGCTTGGCGTCCAGGTTGGACAGCGGCTCGTCGAGGAGCAGCAGCGGGGGCTCGATCACCAGGGCCCGGGCGAGGGCCAGGCGCTGCTGCTGACCGCCGGAGAGCTTCGTCGCCTGCCGGCCGGACTGCTCGGAGAGCTGCATGGTCGCCAGTACGCGCTCGACCCGCTCGGAGATCTCCTTCTTCGCCGGGCGCTGGCCGCGGGGACGCACCTGCAGCGGGAAGGCCACGTTGTCGAACACGGTCATGTGCGGCCAGATCGCGTAGGACTGGAAGACCATGCCCAGACCGCGCTGGTTGGCCGGCAGGTTGACCGAGCGCCCGCTGCCGGTGGAGGAGAACATCACCCGGTCACCGACGGCGATGGTGCCGCTGTCCGGCTTCTCCAGGCCTGCGATCGAACGCAGCGTGGTGGTCTTCCCGCAGCCCGACGGGCCCAGCAGGGTGAACAGCTCACCCTCCTTGACCTCGAAGCTGACGTCGTTCACGGCGAAGACCGCGCTGTGCCCGGCCTCGTCCTTCTTCTTGCCGCGGGACTTCTCGCCGGCGAAGGACTTGATGAGGTTGTGGATCCTCAGCATGGGATTCAGGAGTCCTTTCCGACTCGGAGCACGTGCAGTGGATTCGGGTGGGGGTGGCTGTCCGGACGAGTACCGGCGGTCGGCTCAGTCCTCACGGAGACCCACCTTGGCGCCGAGCTTGTAGGCGATCGTGACCATCACCATCAGGGCCACCACCATGAGGACGCCGATGGCGGCCAGGACGTTGAACGACCCGTTCTCGAACTGCTCCCAGATCAGGATCGAGAGCACCTCGTTACCCGGGCTGTACAGCAGGATCGAGCTCGACAGCTCGCGGAAGCTGACGACCAGGATGTAGATGAAGCCGGCCGTGATGCCCGGCGACAGCAGGGGCAGCAGCACCCGCCGGAACGTGGTCCACCAGCTGGCGCCGCTGACCATCGCCGACTCCTCGAGCTCCGAGGAGATCTGCGTCATCGAGGTGGTCGCGTAGCGCATGCCGTACGGCATGTACTTGGTGCAGTAGGCGATCAGCAGGATCAGGAGCGTCCCGTAGATCGGCAGCGGGAAGCGCAGGTAGACGAACGAGATGGACAGACCCAGCACGATGCCGGGGATGACCAGCGGCACGAAGCTCAACTGCTCGACGATGCCTCGCCCGGGGATGGTGGAGCGGATGGAGATCCAGGACGCGACCGCCATCAGGGCCATGACGATCGTCGCGGCGCTGAGGCCGAGGATCAGACTGTTCCTCAGTGCTCGCGCGGCCGAGTCCATCTCGACCACCTGAACGAAGTTGTCCAGGGTGAAGGAGGACAACGCCTCCCACGACGGCGCCTGGTAGTACGGCAGCAGGGCGGCGTAGAGCAGCACCAGCAGCGGGCCGAGCACCGTGACGAAGAAGTAGAACAGGATGCCGACACCGACGACCGGCTTCCACTTGCCCAGGTCCATCGGCCGCGGTCGGAAACCCTTGCCGGTGACCGTCTGGTAGGTCTTGCTGCCCTTCCCGGCCAGCAGGCGGCTGACGGCGACACCGATGACGGCGACAGCCAGGAGGCTCACCGCGAGCGCGCCGGCTGCGCCGAGGTCCTGCGGATAGCTGCGCAGCACGAAGTAGATGCGGCTGGTGAAGACGTAGATACCGTTCTGCAGCCCGAGCAGCGCCGGGACCTCGAAGGACTCGAGGCTGGTGATCAGGATGACCAGGACCGAGGACAGGAGCGCCGGCCGCACCAGCGGCAGCGTCACCTTCCGCAGGGCCTGGAGGCGCGTGGCCCCCGACATCAGCGCGGACTCCTCGAGGGAGGGGTCCATCGACCTGAACGCCGCCACCATCAGCAGAAAGACGATCGGCGAGGAGTGCAGCCCCTCGACCCAGATCATCCCCCAGATGGTGAAGATGTTGAACGGGGCGCCGCCGAGGATGGGCTCGAAGAAGGCGTTCAGCAGCCCGATCTCCGGGCTGGCGAGGAAGATCCAGGAAACCGTGTACAGGATGCCGGGGATGACCAGCGGCACGATCGACGCAGCGAAGAACAGGGCCTTGAAGGGGACCGCCGTCCGCACGTTCAGGTAGGCCAGCGTCGTGCCGACCGTGATCGACAGCAGCGCCGAGCCGCCGGCGAAGGCGAGCGAATTGCCCCACAGCTCGCCCATCCGCCCGTCGCCGTAGGCGCGCTCGAAGCTCCCGAGGTCCAGACCCTCCGCGTCGAAGAAGGTGCCCCAGACGAGATAGCCGAGAGGGACGAGCGCCAGGTAGCCGATCGCGGCGGCCACCCCGGCGACGATGAACATCTTCGGCGTCAGTGGCCCCCGCCACCGAGCCTTACTGCGCTCCGGCGGGCCGTCGCTGGGCCGGGTCAATTCCTCCGGCGTCACCGCCGGATCGGCCAGGTTGGCGGTCATCCCGGGGGATCACTCCTTCGTCTGTGTGGTCCGAAAAGGTAGGGGCTCGGCCTGACCGGCCCGGGGCGGTGATGCGGGGCGGCGCCACGCGGATGCGTGACGCCGCCCCGGCGGGATCAGCCGCCGATGGTCTCGACGCCGGAGAGCAGGTCGTCGTAGCGCTGGCTCCACTCGGAGCCCTCGTCGAGCAGCAGCTGCCCGTCGACCGGGATGAGCTCGGACTCGATCTGGACGGTGGAGGGGGTGGCCGCCTGGTCCGCGAGGACCGCCTGGCCCTCCTCGAGCAGCCAGTCCATGAAGAGCATGGCCGTGGCGGGGTTCTGCGCGGTCTTCATGCAGCTGCCACCGTTGGGCCGGGCGATGATCGGATTGATGTAGGGCTGGGTCTCCAGCGGCGCCCCGTCGGCCATGGCCGCCTCGACGATGTAGGTGTAGTTCGACGAGGCGAGGCCGTACTGCCCGGCGCTCATCAACTCGGCCATGACCGTGTGGCCCTTGACGACCTTGGCGCCGTCGACGATGTCGGCCCAGAGCTGGTCGACCTCCTCCTGGCTCTTGCCTTCCTCGAGCCAGTAGTTGGTCAGGGCCATGTACCAGTCGTAGTCCCCGAGCTCGAGGGCCAGCTGACCGTCGTACTTGGGGTCGGCGAGGTCCTCCCACACCTTCGGCGGGTCGTTGATGATGTTGACGTTCCAGCTCGGGGCGAAGAGGTTGAACCGCGTCGCCACCCAGTCGTCGTAGACGCCTGCCTCGGGCACCTCCGCGATCCGCTCCGGCGAGGCGCACTGCGCCATGACGTCCTCCTGCTGGAGGGCCATCAGCTCGGTGGCGTTGGTCTCCACCACGTCGTTGCCGGCGAACCCGGCGTCCTGCTCCTGCAGGATCCGCTGCAGCACGGTCTCGGACCCGGCACGGTAGGTGCTCACGTCGATGTCGAAGGCCTCGGTGAAGGCCTCGGTGACGGCGTCGACCATGTCGGCGTTCATCGACGTGTAGAGGTTGAGGCCGTCCTCCTCGGCAGCGAGCTCGACCAGCCGGTCGCGACGCTCCTGGCCGGACAGTTCGCCGACCTCCTCGTACAGCTGCTCGGCCCCGGTCGGGCCGGAGGCGGCGTCGCCGTTCGACCCCTCAGACGACGAGGTCGGGTTGCCGCCACAGGCGGCGAGGACCATGACCGCGCCGGCCGCCAGAGCGGTGCTGGTGAGAGTGCGGGGCTTCCGCATGGTTGCGCTCACTTTCTCGAGGGAGTTCGGGGGGGGCGTTCGGGGGTGGGACGGTCGACCAGTCGCGCCCGGCCGTGGGCCACGACGTCCTTCAGAGCTGCGGCACCGACCCGGAGCCGAAGCGGTGGTCGTCGGGCTGCCCGGCGGAGCCGTCGGTCAGCTCCGCCGTGTCGGTCCGGACCGGCCCGCCGGGCCACCGGGCCACCGGGCCGGTCTCCCGGGCTGTCGCGACCAGCTCCAAGGGGCGGTTCCGCATGCGCCTCTCCATCGAGGACGGGGCCGGTGGGCCCGTGAACGGGGCAGATCCTGGTGCCGTCCCGGGCTGCCCCAGGACCTCTCGCGGGTGTGATGCAGTCAACAGACACAAGGCAATTTGGTCTAACCATTTGCCCAACCGTTATCGGACTGTTACCCGTCGTCCGATCGCAGCGGGCCGTCCGCGAGTAGCCGGGCGACGTCATCGACCGTCGTGCGGGCCATGACCTCGCGCGCCGTGGACGCCACCGGGACGTCCATGCCGACGCGCTCGGCCAGGTCGGCGGTGTTGGCGAGATCCTTGGCATGCCAGGTCAACCGCATCTGCTCGAGCTCTCGCAGCGTGCGTGAATCGGTCGGGCCGTCCTGCAGGGCGGCGCGCAGAACCGGCACCGACACGCCGCCCCGGCGCGCCAGCTCGAGCGCCTCGGTGATCGCCGAGATCTGCGCCCAGTGCACGAGGTTGTTCGCCGTCTTGCCGACCTGCCCCGCCCCGAGCGGACCGAGATGGTGCACCGCCTTGGTCCAGGGTTCGATCAGCGGCCGGATCTTGGCGAGGATTTCGGCGTCGCCGCCGACCAGGAGGTTCACCTCGCCCGCCTCGGCCCCCCGCACACCGCCGGTCAAGGCGGCATCGAGCACGCCGACCCCCGGTGGCGCGGCGTCGGCGATCGCCTGGCAGGTCTGGGGGCGCACGGAGGAGCAGAGCAGCACCACCGCCCCCTCGCGACATCCGGCGAGCAACCCGTCAGCACCGAGGCAGACATTCCGCACGTCCGCGTCGGAGGGGACGAAGATCAACACCAGACCGGCGCCCCGAGCCGCGTCGGGCAGCGACGCGACCGGTCGGGCGCCGAGCGCTGCGGCGCGACGGACCGCACCACCGTCGAGATCGAAGACCTGGACGGGGACCCCCGCGGTCAGGAGGTGGCGCGCGACAGGGGCGCCCATGGCGCCCAACCCGATGACGGCGACTGCTGCTGCATCGGCCACTCTCGGTCTCCTTCGAACGGGGCAGCCACGTGGTCGCCGTCACGTCTCGCATAAGGTAATACCTTCAGACCAGTCGTCAAGGGGGTGGCACATGCGATGGCCCCCCCTCCGACGTCGTCGGGCGCCTCCAGCTGCCGAACCCCCCCGACCGTGGCGCGAGCGCGCGTTCCGGTCCCTGCGGGTGCCGAACTACCGAACCTTCTTCACCGGTCACGCCGTCAGCGTGACCGGCACCTGGATGCAGCGAGTGGCGCAGGACTGGCTCGTGCTCGAGCTGTCCGACTCCGCGGTAGCCGTAGGCGTGGCCACCGCCCTGCAGGCGGTGCCGACCCTGCTGCTCGGCGTGTGGGGCGGCGTGCTCGTCGACCGCCTGGACCGGCGCCGCACGATCATGGGCACCCAGGCCGTCAGCGCGGTCCTGGCCGCCGTCCTCGCGGTTCTCACCCTCACCGGGGCCGTCCAACTGTGGATGGTGTTCGGGCTCGCCTTCGGCCTGGGCCTGGTCACAGTCCTCGACGGACCGGCGCGCCAGGCCTTCATCACCGAGATGGTCGGCCCCGAGGACTACGTCAACGCGCAGTCGCTCAACTCCACGATCCACAACCTGGGGCGCCTCCTGGGCCCCGCCGCGGCAGGGCTCCTCATCGCCTGGGCCGGCAGCGGGCTCGCCTTCGCCGTCAACGCCGCCTCGTTCGTGGGGGTGCTGGCGAGCCTCTGGCGCATCGACCCCGACCGCCTGCACCGCCGCGAACCCGCCCCGCGCCGCAGAGGCCAGGCGATGGAGGCTCTGCGCTACGTCTGGCGCCGCCCCGACCTGCGTGCCTGCATGCTGCTCGTCACCGTCGTCGCCCTGTTCGGCCAGAACTTCCGGGTGGTCCTGCCGGTCTTCGCCCGGGATGTCCTCGGCGGCGGCGCGGAGACCTACGGGTGGCTGACCTCCGCTCTCGGCGCGGGGGCCGTGATCGGTGCCCTGGGCAGCGCGGCACGGGAGCGGGTCAGCACCTGGTCGTTGCTGCTGTGGACCGGCGGTTTCTCCGGCGCCAGCATGCTGCTGGCCGGAGCGCCCGGCCTCGCGATCGCCCTGGGACTGCTCGTCGGCCTGGGCGTCACCAACATCTGCTTCAACACCCTTGCGCGGGTCCTGCTGCAGCTCGGCGTCGACGCCAGCATGCAGGGCCGCGTCATGGCGCTGCACGCCACCGTCTTCCTGGGCAGCACGCCGATCGGCGGGCCGCTGCTCGGTTGGATCTGCGAGCAGTTCAGCGCACGGGCGGGTCTGTTCCTCAGTGGCGTGGCCCCCGCCGTCGCGGCCCTGGCACTGCTGCCCACGCTGCGCCGCCTGCGCCCGCGGTCCGACGAGCCTCCTGCACCCGACCAGGCCGTCGAGCCCGGGATCCGGACGACCCCCTCCTGAACGGGCCGGGAGCCCGCGACCCGGTCCGGGCTACGGCTCGACCGGACTCGGGACGCGGCACGTCCGGGGCACCGGCACCCACGGACGGCGCCCCGCGGGGTCACCGCGGGGCGCCGGACGTCAGGACCCGGTCCTCGTGGATCAGTAGCTGGCGGTGACCAGCCGCTGGAACTCCTCCGGCGACTCGAGCACCTCGCGGACCAGGTCCGCGGCCTCCTCGCCGTTCAGCGGGTCGAGCGGCCGCTGCTGGCTCTCCAGTTCGGCGAGCAGCTCCTCGTTCTCCACCGCGCACTGGAAGCCCTCGCGCAGCGCCTCCACCTGCGGGTCCTCCATCTGCGGCGACACGATCAGCGAGCGCCCCGTCTCGCCCATCGCGATGAGGCTGTCCACGATGGCCTGCGCCTCGGCGTCGAGCGCCTCGGTCCCGCTGATGGCCGGGGTGTCGGGCAGCAGCGGGTCCGGCTCCTCGTCCACGGTCACCACGGGACGGACGTCGCCGGACTCGATGGCCCCCAGCTGGCTGTCCACCGGCAGGGCGTGGGCGTCGGCGTTGCCCGCGACCACCGACTGACGGGCCTCGGTGGACCCGGCGAAGCCGGTGATGATCTCGAACGGGAACCCGTAGGCCTCGCCGAGGATGTTGGGCGCGATGTAGTCGTTGGCGCCGGGACCCTGGGCGACGAAACGCACCGTCTGCCCGGACTCGACGATGTCCTGCCAGGTCTGGAAGGGGCTGTCCGGGGACACGACCACCACGTTCGGCGGTGCCGAGACCCGGCCGATCCAGTTGAGGTCGTTGAGGTCGAAGTTGGCGCCCTCGGCACCCGCGATCTGAGCGGACACCAGCCCGACCGTGTTCACGATCTGCAGCCGGTTCTCCGAGGCCGGGGCCGCCGCCGTCTTGTTCGTGGCGACGAGGCCGCCGGCGCCGGGCTCGTTGCGGACGACGAGCCGGGCCCCGGTGCACTCCTCGAGGTAGGGGGCCATGGCCCGGGCGTAGGCGTCGTAGCCCCCACCGGGCTCGTAAGGGACGACCAGGTCCACGTCCTCCCCGTCGAACACCTGCTCGGCCTCTCCGGAGGCCGAGGCGCCGGAGTCACCTTGGGACCCGCAGGCGGCGAGCGCGCCGGCGAGCGCCAGCGCCACGGTCACGCGGCCGATCGGCCGTCGCGAGCTCCTGATCGTTGCCATCATGTGCGACTCCTTCGTCGAGGGGGCCGGTCCGGCGGGACCGGCTGCGGTGCGGGAAGGCGGTCAGCCGGCCGGTAGCTGGACGGAGTCCAGGAAGGAGAGGATGCGCGCGGGCGCGGTGTCCTCGGTCTGCTCCGCCACGGGAGCGTCCCAGTAGTCGGCGTGCGGCAGGCACTCCTGCAGGTAGCGGGCCGCCGACGGCGCGTGCGAGTCGTCCTGCCCCGGCACGATCAGCGTCGGGGTGGCCAGCTCGAGCAGGTCCTCGGGCTCCGCGCCGGGGACGGTGTCACGGTCGAACATCAACCGTGCCGTCCCGCTGACCAGCACGGCGTAGCGCTCGGGGTCGGTTCGCGCGTACGCGCCGGCGAACTCCGGGTCGGTCCGGACGACGCTGTTCCAGGGACCCACCCGGGGATCCTTCGTGAAGCCGAGCTCGGTGTCGCGCACGAGCTCGACCACGGCGTCCAGGCCCCGCTCCTCCACGAACGACAGGTGCCGGCCGAAGCGCGCGTGCTGCTTCATCCGGTACTTCACGCCGCCGGCCGGGGAGTACAGCACCATGCTCGCGACCCGCTCCGGGGAGGCGACGGCGACCGCTGCCGCCGTGGAGCAGCCCACGCAGCCCCCCATGAGATGGGCCGAGGCGACACCGAGGTGGTCGAGGAGCCCCACGGCCTGCGCGACGTAGTCCTCCCAGCGGATCCGCTGCAGCCGTCCACCCGAGTGGCCCGACTCCCGCCGGTCGAAAGTGATGCACGTGTAGCGGGTGCTCAGGTGGTCCAGCAGCGCGAGGCGCCGGTACACGCCCACCGTCCGCCAGCTCTCCAGTGTGGAGTCGAAGCCCCCGGGGGAGAACATCAGCAGAGCCGGCCCGGAGCCGGTCACCTCGTAGCGCGTCTGGATTCCGTCGATGACGGCGGTGGGCACAGTGGGTGTCCTCTCGGAGTCGGTCGGGTCAGGTCGCTGACGGGACCGGGATGCCCCCGGGCAGCTGGCGGGCGGAACGGACGTCGTCGGCGTACGTCGTCATCGCCTCCAGCGTGAGCTGGGCGACGTTGACGTAGGTGTCGCGTGCCCCGTCGAGGGCCGACGCCGCGTAACCGATGGCCGCGTTGACCATCCGCATGCGGCCGTCGAGCCACGGACCGCCACCGAAGCCCCCGACGACCGGGATGGAGACGGCATCGGCCACCGCGGCACCGACCACCGGGCCGGAGTTGGTGAAGTTCAGCAGGGCGGCGCCCGCGTCCTCCAGCCGCCGGGCCTCGGCGACCATGTCGTCGAGCAGCTCCGCCGGCACCGCATCGGCCGCCGACGGCACGGACTTGTACTCGACGCCGTACCGCAGCGCCGTCTGCGGCGTGATGCCGAACTGCGCGAACACCGGGATCCCTGCGCGGTTCACCGCCTCGACCGCCTCCGGGTAGTCCGAGGCAGCGTCGAGCTTGACCATGTCGACGCCGGCCTCCTTGACGAACCGGATGGCCGCACGGACCGCCGCGTCGGCGCCCTCCTGCAACGGGCCGAACGGGAAGTCGACGCTGACCAGTGCCCGGGAGACTCCCCGGCGCACGGCCTTGGCGACGACCAGCATCTCCTCCATCGTCACCTCGAACGGGTTCGAGTGACCCCAGAGGTTCACGCCCACGGTGTCGCCCACGGAGACCAGGTCGACGCCGGCGCGGTCCACGATCCGGGCGACCTGGTAGTCCCACGCCACGACGCCGACGATCTTGCGCCCGTCGTCCTTCATCCGCTGCAGGTCGCGCAGCCCCACGCGCTCAGACACGGAGCGCGCTCAGCAGGTCGACGACGTCGGCCTCGTCGGCCGAGGGAAGCAGCACCCGCGCGTGCGGCCGCAGCGCGGCCACGGCCGCCGCGGCCGCCGTCCCGGCGTGCGTGCCGTCCCCGAGCACCAGGCCCGCGGTCTGGATCCCGCGCTCCCAGCAGGCCTTGCCGAGTGCGTAGGCGCCCCCCACGCCGGAGTCGTTCGTGGCGACCATGACGACCACCGACGCGCTGGCCAGCTCGTCGGCGAGGGTCGCCGGACCGCCGTCGATGCCGCGCAGGACGACGTCCCCGGCGGCGCCGGCGCCTGCCTCGCACACGTAGAAGCGCGCGTTGGCCCAGTCGTGCTGCGCCGTCCGGCTCAGCACGTCCGCCGCACCCTCGTCCAGGGCGACGACCCGCCCCGCCCGCGACGGGGCGATGGGCCGGTCGATCCGGTAGCGCGCCTCCTGGGCCGTGGCCGCACGGGCGCAGCTGCTCAGTGTCTGCGTCTGGACCGCCACGGTCACACCGAGGAGATCGGGAAGCCGGGGCGGACGCGGACGTCGTCGCGGGCGGCGGCGAGAAACGCCTCCTTCTGCGGGAGCACGACGGCGGCCGACCGGACGTGGTGGTGCGCCGGGTCGACCCCGGGCGGGGTCACGCCCTTGTCGCGCAGCGCGGTGGCCGCCCGGTACAGCTTCTGGCGGGCCTTGATGATGCCGCTGTCGGCCGGGACCAGGCGCTCCTTGGTGCGGTCGACGATCGGGCCCATGCTCTCCTGCAGCGAGGAGTCCTGGATCGCGATGCCCTCGACCCCGGAGTACCACTCCCCGGTCCGCTGCTTCTCGCGGTTCATCAGGTAGTCGTTGTCCATGTTCGCCTCGGGCCGGTAGGTGCCCGGGATGTTCTTGCTGTGCACGCCGTGGCCGTCGACCATGGCCTGCCGCTCCGCCTCGGTGAGGGGCCGCATGGGGTGGTAGTCGAAGCTGTACGCCCAGCAGTTCTCGTCGTCGATCGGGATCCAGAAGTGCCCGTGGATCGGGTGGTCACCGCGCGGGGGGACCATCGTGAACGACGGCATAACCCACGGCGTGATCCGCCAGTAGTACGACCCCTCCTCGGCATTGCGCCGGGCTCCGACGAAGAGGCCACCGTCGCTGTCGGCCACCTCGAAGAACGGCTTCGTGTCGTTGAGGTTGTACTGGTTGCCCTTTGCGCCCTTGAACAACGGGTCGCTCCTCAGGCCACCGGAGTGCAGGAACGTCACGTGGCTGGAATCGATGCCGCCTTCGAAGGCCTGCAGCCAGTTGCTCTGCTGCCAGCGCTTGGAGGTGTAGTGGTGCTCCGGCGGGGTGAGCGCGAACTCGAACTCCGGCAGGGGCGGCTGGGTCGCCGGGTCGCCCATGTACGTCCAGAGGACGTCACCGATCTTCACCAGCGGGTACGAGGTCAGCTTCACGTTCTCGGCGAAGCTGGAGTTGTCGGCCTCGGAGGGGACCTCGACGCACTGGCCCGTGGTGTCGTACTTCCAGCCGTGGTACGGGCAACGCAGGCCGCCATCCTCGTTCCGCCCGAACCAGAGGGACGCGCCGCGGTGTGCGCAGAACTCGTCGATGAGACCGTAGTTGCCGTAGCTGTCGCGGAAGGCGACCAGGCGCTCGGAGAGCAGCTTGAGCCGGATCGGCGGGCAGCCGTCCTCCGGCAGCTCCTCAGCCAGACAGGCGGGCATCCAGTACTGGCGGAACAGCTCACCCATGGCCGTTCCTGGGCCGGTCCTGGTCAGCAGCTCGTTGATGTCCTGGCGAAGCACGGGTCTCTCCTGTCCCAGCCGCGTGGTGGGCTGAATGTCTTACCTCGATGGGGGGCCGTCAACTGACGGTTACGGCTGCTGGGGCGGCACGTCGACGGTCAGACCGTCCAGCTCGGGCGAGAGGGGGATCTGACAACTCAGCCGGCTGCTGTCGCGCGGCTCGGAGACCGCCATCTCCAGGAGGTCCTGCTCCAGATCGTCCGGCTCGCCGACGAGCTCGGCGAACTCCGCTCGGACCCACACGTGGCACGTCGCGCAGGAGGCGTTCCCCCCGCATTCACCGATGATGCCGGGGACGCCGTTCTTGACGGCCGTGGCCATCACCGATTCCCCGACGGCTCCGTCCACCGCATGCTCTTGACCCGAGCCCCCGACGTAGACCACCTTCGGCACGGCGCACCTTCCGTAGTACCTGGGCCGACTGCGGGCCTCCGGGCATTGGTATGTCCATTAGACCACATTGTGTCTAGGGTCACGACATGCCCAGCCTCGTCCTCCTGCGCCACGGCGAGAGCGCCTGGAACGCGCGGGACGTCTTCACCGGCCAGGTCGACGTCGACCTCACGCCCCGCGGCGAGGAGCAGGCCCGGCGGTGCGGACCGACCCTGCGCGAGGCGGGCCTGCTCCCGGACCGGGTGTACAGCTCGACCCTGACGCGTGCGGTCCGCACGGCTGCGCTGGCCCTCGCGGCCGCGGGGCGCCCCTGCACCCCCACGCAGGATTGCCGCCTCGACGAGCGCAGCTACGGGGCCCTCGAGGGGCTCCCGCGCTCCGAGGTCCTCGCCCGCCACGGCGCGGAGCAGTACCGGCGGTGGCGCCGCTCGTGGGACGTGGCTCCCCCGCCGGTCCGGATCGGGGGCGTCGTGCGCCCCGGGGAGAGCCTCGCCGACGTCGCCGCCCGCCTGCGGCCCTGCTGGGAGGACGTCCTGGCGCCCGACCTCCGAGTCGGCCGCACCGTCCTGGTGGTCGCGCACAGCAATTCCCTGCGGGCGCTGATCGCCGTCCTGGACGGGGTGGGACCCGACCGGGTGCCGGAACTGGAGGTCCCGATCGCCGAGCCGCTGCACTACCTGCTTGACGACCGGGCGAGGCCTCTCGTGCCGGGCGGCCGGTACGTCAGGTCGCTGCCGCAGCGGTGACGAGGCGGCCGCGGAGCCACCCGGGAGCGTGACGGCCCGGTCTCGTTCGGGCTCCTGGCCGGTAAGGGTCGCCTACGATGCGGGGGTGACGACGTCGGGACCAACCGTGGCAGCAACCTCTGAGAGCTCCGCGGTCGGCAAGGGGGACCTGCTCAGCCGTGTGAGCGTGGGCCGCATTTCCGAGGTCATCGTGGACCAGATCCGCATGCTCATCCGGCAGGGGCAGCTGATTGCCGGTGACCGACTGCCCTCGGAGCGCGAGCTGTGCGAGCGGTTCGGCGTCAGCCGGGTCACCGTGCGGGAGGCGCTCCGGGTGCTGGAGGCCAACGGTCTGGTCGAGATCCGCGTCGGCGCCCGAGGAGGTGCGTTCGTGACCGCCCCGAGCAGCCGTCTGGTGGGAGCCGGGATCGCCGACCTCATCTCGCTGGCCACGCTGACCGCGGTCGAGGTCACCGAGGCCCGCATGGTGTTCGAACTGGGCATCGTCGCGCTGGTGTGCGAGCGGGCGACCGACGAGGACGTCGCCGCACTCCGGGAGATCTGCGACCGCAGCAGCGCCGCCCTGGAGAACGACGACTACCCGCTCGAGCTCTCCGCCGAGTGGCACACCCGGTTCGCCGTGGCGACGCACAACCGCGCGGTCGCCATGCTCGTGGAGTCGCTGCACGATCCGCTGGTGCACTCGCTCGAGCGAGCCCGCGAGGTGGCACCGCTGCACGGCCGTCAGGGCGTCGAGGAGCACCGCGCCCTGGTGGAGGCGATCGCCGCCCGCGACGCGGACGGCGCGACGGACCTGATGCGCACCCACCTGCTCCGCACGGCCGAGCGGGTGCGCGGGATGGAGCCGGCCGACCGGGGGTGAGCCGGAGGGGCGGTCACTGCCCCGGCTCGTCCCCGAAGACCAGCGACTTGATCGTGACCGGGACCGTCCGGGACGGGTAGCGCAACCGACCGATGTCGACGTAGTCGAAGTCCCGCAGGGCGAGGCCGTCCACGACCAGCACGTCGACGGTCACGCCGAGCTCGTGTTGGAGCAACCGGCCTACGGTCATCGCGACGTCCCCGTCCAGCACGACGTACACGGGGCGGCCGGCGGCGATGCGTTCCGCCAGCCCGTCACGCACCCCGCGCGCGAAGGCGGCCACCCGGTCGTAGCTCGGCAGACCGGACCACGACATGGCGAGGACGACGTCCTGGTCGGCGGCCGCGGCATCGAGGGCCACGAGGTGCCGGCGGACCGCCGCGGCCACCGCGTCGGCGTCCACGGTCTCCTCCAGCTCGTGGACCGGGTGCACCACCTGCAGGTTGCGACGCGGCAGCAGGGCGTCGGGATCGGAGATCCACCCGGTGTTGCCGCTGAGCTGGACGCTGTACTCCGAGGCCCCGAGCGCGGTCGCCCGGATGCACTCGCCGGCGGGTAGCAGCGGGCAGGGCAGCGCCCCGGCGTCGACCAGCCGTCGGACCGCCTCGCCCAGCGGGCGGCCGAGGTCGCCGAACGACGCGCGCTCCCGCCCGTAGACGTACTCGGCCACACCACCGGAGAACACCACCCCGTCGACGGGGCCGACGTCGGGGAGCGGATCGGTCAGGTACAGCTCGGCCACGTCCGGAGGGAGCTGCTTCCCGAGCGCGGCCAGCAACGCCTCGGCCATACCCTCGGCGACCCGCTCGACGTCCTCGCCGGCGACCACGTCGCCCAGGCTCCAGGAGAAGCCGGCGCGCTGTGCATGGGCCCGACCGCCCGGCTCGAGCCGGACGATCACCCCTGTCTCGTCCACCACCTGCAGCCGCCCGCCGATGTGGATCGCCGCGGTGGCCACCACCCGGCCGCGGTCCAGCACCGACAGCTTCGTCGTGCCGCCCCCGATGTCGACGTTGAGGATGCGGCGGCCGGTCTCGTACGACGCGCGCGCCGCCCCGGAGCCGAAGCCGGCCAGCATCGCCTCCATGTGATGCCCCGCCGTGGCGGTGACCAGTTCTCCGCCCCGCTCGGCGAGCACCCCGGCAATCGCCTCGGCGTTGCGGCGGCGGAGCGCCTCCCCGGTCAGGATCACCACGCCGGTGTCGATGTCCTCCGGACCGATGCGGGCCTCGCCGTAGGCGCGGTCGATGATCGTGCCCAGCGCCTCGGCGTCGATGTGCTCGGCGCTCGCGTACGGGGTCAGCGCCACGGGGGAGCGGTACACGGTGTCGCGCCGGACGACGATGTAGCGGCTGGTCAGGTCCTCGCCGATGCGCCGCAGGTGCAGCCGCGAGAAGACGACCTGGGTGCCGGAGGAGCCGATGTCCATGCCCACGCTGTGCAGCGTGACGTTGTCCTGCTGCCAGATCGGGTTGTCCTCGAGCGGCAGCTCGGCGTCGTCGTGGTCGTGGTCGTGATCGGGCGTGTGCGGCGAGTACACCGTCCTCGGCTCGGCGTGCTCGCGGCCGTAGACCGGCTCGGCGGGGTGGGTGTGCGTCACGTGGCGCTCCGGTGGGGGGGTGTAGACGCCGACGTGCGGCCCGCCTACGGAGGGCGGACCGCACGTCGAGGCGGGACAGGGGAGGGATCAGGCCGCAGACCTGGGCGGAAGATTCTCCTTCTCCTGCTCGTACGCGGCCTCCATCTTCGGCTCCAGCCCGTGCTTGGCCAGCGCCTCCTTGAAGGTCTCCCGCACGTACGACGACTCGTCGGCGTAGTCGATCTGGTCGCCACCGATGCGCTGGCTGATCCAGGCCTTCGGCACACCCTGGGCGTTGCGGATGGACACCACCTCGTGCTTGAAGGCGAGGTAGCGGGCCGGCTCCGTGCCGGTGTTGAAGTGCTGGTGGTACCACATGTTCGGCGGGACGATCATGCTTCCGGCCTGCCACTCGTAGCGCCGGGGCTCCTCGCCCTCCGGCCACATGAGGCTGTAGCCCTCGCCCGACAGGATGATGACGTGGGCGCCGGGGCCGTGGCGGTGACCCTTCTTGTACGTCGCGGTCGGGAACTGCGAGATGTGGCTGTTCATCGAGCCCTTGGCCATGTTGAAGCGGATGTGCCCACCGCCGGCACCGCGCTCCTTGGCCTCGATCAGCGGCAGGTTGATCGAGTCGGCCACGAAGTTGGTGTCGAGCAGCAGGCCCTTCTGCTCCCCCTTGGGCGCGAAGTAGTCCGGCTCGCCGTTGAAGCGCTTGGGGAAGTCGTGGGCGGTGCCGAAGACGAAGTCGATGTCGTCGTAGAGGTTGATGATCCCCGGCGCGTTCGTCGAGGAGACGAAGCGCGCGACCTCGGTGCCCGAACCGTTGAAGTGCTGGTGGTTGGCGTTGAGCGGAATGGCGAAAAGCGCCCCCGGACCCCACTCGAAGGTCACCTCGGCACCCGAGTCGTTCCACACCTTGGTGGACCCGTGGCCCGAGAGGACGAGGATCATCTCCTCGAACAGCTGCCGCTGCGGGGCCAGCTGCCCTCCGGTCGGGATCTCGGCCACGTAGCAGTCGTTCGAGGTGCGACTGGCCTCGTGGTTGATGAAGACGCCCCTGCCGCCGCGACGGGCCCAGTCCTTGAGCTCGACCGTCTTCAGGTCGGGCACGTAGTGCGCGGCGATGATGTCCAGCCCCTCGTCGGCCACCCAGCGGGTGTACGGCGAGTCCTTCTCGGTGGCGAACTTCGCCGCAAGACTCTCGTTGACGATGGCGTCCTTGGCCATGGGGCCTCCCTGGTCGACGGTGGGGTGCTCTCCGGGAACGGCGCGGCGTGAGCCGCCGACCGTGATCGGTAGGACCATAAGACCAGCCTTGGGGTGTGTCAAAGGCCACTACCCGACCTCCGTCGCGCCACCGGCCGGCGTCCCGGTTGCAGACCCTCCGTGGCCCTACCCCGGACTTCCGAGCCGCTCGGCGGACCGCGTCCGCGCGCGTCGACTCGCCTTCAGGCTCGTGGTCTAATCATTCGCCCATCGCACCGCCACGACGGAGGACGGCATGACCGAGCGACCCCAGGTGATCATCGTCGGCGGCGGCCCGGTCGGGGTGGGCCTCGCGCTCGACCTCGGGCTGCGCGGCATCCGCTGCGTCGTCGTCGAGCGGCGCACCGAGCTGTCCAGCATCCCCAAGGGGCAGGGGCTGTCGCAGCGCACGATGGAGCACGCGGCGCGCTGGGGCGTCGCGGACCAGCTGCGCGCGGCACGCACCATGCCCGAGGGGCACCCCATCGGGCAGGTCACCGTCTACGACAACCTCCTCGGCGAGTTCTGGAGCGCTCCGCCGGCGCGCGAGCTGGTGCAGGACTACTACGCCCAGGCCAACGAGCGCCTGCCCCAGTACCGCACCGAGGAGGTCCTGCGCCGCAAGCTCGCGGAGGTGCCCGGGGTCGAGCTGCGGCTGGGCTGGAAGGCGACCGAGCTCGAGCAGGACGACACCGGCGTCCGGGTGACCGTCGTGCGCGACGGTCGGCACGAGGTCCTGGAGGCGGCCTACGTGGTCGGCTGCGACGGCGGGCACTCCGTCGTCCGGGAGCAGGCCGACATCGAGCGCAGCGGCACCGACTGGGACGAGCTCGTCGCGCTGGTCGTGTTCCGCTCGCCGGAGCTGCACGAGGCGCTGAGCCGGTTCCCCGACCGGTCGACCTACCGCGTGATGCACCCGGACCTCAAGGGGTACTGGATGTTCTTCGGCCGGGTCGACGTCGGGGCGGAGTTCTTCTTCCACGCCCCGGTCGCCCCCGGCACCACCGCCGACGGTCCGGAGATCGTCGAGCTGCTGCACCGGGCGGCCGGATTCCCCTTCCCCCTGGAGATCGACCACGTCGGCTTCTGGGATCTCCGCGTCCAGGTGGCCCACCGCTACCGCGCGGAGCGGGCGTTCATCGCCGGGGACGCGGCGCACACCCACCCGCCCTACGGCGGCTTCGGACTCAACAACGGCCTCGAGGACGCGGCCAACCTCGGCTGGAAGCTCGCAGCCGCTCTGCAGGGATGGGGCGGCGACGCGCTCCTGGACTCCTACAGCCTGGAGCGGCAGCCGGTCTTCCGGGACGTCGGCGAAGACATCATCGGCGGCTGGATCCGGGACGACCGGGCCATGCTGGAGAAGTACCGCCCCGAGGACGACCCGGAGGAGTTCGCCCGCGCCTTCGAGGAGGCCGCGCGCGGCTTCGGCCGCCGGCTGCGGAGCTTCGAGCCCCACTACGAGGGCTCTCCCGTGGTCTTCGGCCCGCCCGGAGCCGTCAGCAGCGCCCACGGCGAGCACACCTTCACCGCCCGCACGGGACACCACCTGCCGCCGCGCCGCCTGAGCTCCGGTCGCCCGGTCTTCGAGGAGCTCGGTGCTGGTTTCACCCTCCTGGCCCTGGACGCGGACGACTCCACGGTCAGCGACTTCGAGGAGGCCGCCCGGTCCCGGGGCGTCCCGCTGACGGTCATCCGCGACGCGCCGGCCGGCGAGACGGCCGACTACGGGCAGCGGCTGATCCTCGTCCGGCCCGACCAGTTCGTGGCCTGGACCGACAAGGGGTCCCCGGTCGACGCCGAGCAGGTCCTGACGCGGGTCACCGGCGCCTCCTGAGGCCTGCGCCACAATTCCTCGGCAGTTCTCGCGCCATTGTGTGACCCATGCGATGAAGTAGATGGACGCGTGACCGCACTCACGCATTCATCGACCCATGTGCGCAATTTGCTGTCCTACCATTAGGCCAGGTAATGGTCAGGGCGCAGAAGGAGCAGTACACGTGACGAGCACCACCGGGGCCCAGTCCTCCGTAGCCGGCCTCATCGGGGTGCCGGACTGGTCCTTCCTCACGAGGATGCGCGCCGCAGCAGCCGGCACAGCCGCGGTCGTCGGTCGCTCGTTCGCATCGGCGCGGGCCTACGACGGCGCTGCGGGCACGTCGGCGCGGCGTGCGGCGCTGCGCGAGTTCGTCGCCACCCGCTGACCCCTCGCCCGTCGGGGCGCCGGGCCCGTCAGCCCGGTCCGGCGTCCAGCACCTGGAGCGCGCGGTCGGTGTGCACGACCGAGGCGTACTTGAGGCTCAGGTCGAACAGGCTCATCTTGTGCGACAGCGGGCTGCGGTCGAACGTCGCCTCCTCCACCACCACCACCCGGTAGCCGGCGGAGCAGGCGTCCACCGTGGTCGCCCGCACGCAGCCGCTGGTCGTCTCCCCCGCCACCACGAGCGTGTCGACGTCCAGATCGCGCAGCCAGGTGGCCAGCGGCGTGCCGAAGAAGGCACTCGCACAGCTTTTCCGCACCACGATCTCGCCCTCGCGGGGACGCAGGGGCTCGACGAACTCCAGTCCCGCCGCGTCGTCGTGCCCCGGCACCGGGGCCCGCTGGGTCACGCCGCCGCCCGGAACGCCCACTCGGGCGTCCCCCGTCGTGTGCAACACCGGCACGCCAGCCGCCCGTGCCCGCGTCAGCAACTCCTCCAGGTGCGGCAGCGCCGCCCATCCGGCCAGCCCGCAGGACGAGGGGAACTTCTCGATCGCCTCGGCGAGCGGCTGCGGCCGGTCGCCGAAGACCTTGCGGTAGCAGTCGATGAGCAGCAGCGCCGGCCTGCGGCCGGGTGGTCGCGGCCGGTAACGGGTCATCACCAGCCGCTCGTCGTCGCCGATGACGTCGTCCCAGCAGTGCCGCTCGTACTGCGGTTCCACGTGCCCTCCTCCGGACGCAGGCAGGCTGCCCCGGCACACCGGGATGCGGTGGGCCGGGGCAGGTTCATGGACGGCACAGCGGCCGCACAGGCACTGCTCAGTACAGGGTGGCCAGCAGCTCGCTGTAGGCCGGCGGCGCGTCCATGAGGTCCTGCACGAGGCCCTCGAGCTCGTCGCCCGGCAGGAATGCCAGCTCGCGCTCCTGCTCCTGGGACTCCGTCACCAGCTCCGGGTTCTCCATCGCTGCGGCCATCGCGGTGCGCAGGCAGGACATCGCGGCCTCGTCCATCCCGGGCGGGCCGACGAAGGGACGGCCGAGCTCGATGAGCGCCAGGTGTGCGTCGAGCAGTTCGGACTGCTCCTCGGTCGTCTCCAGCTCCGCGACGGTCGGGACGTCCTCGGGCAGCCAGTCCGGCCGCTCCTCACCCACGACGAGCACCGGGGTCTGGGTGTCGTCCTCGACCGCGCCGCGCCGGCTGGTGAGGTTGCCCGACATCCCGTCGATCGAGCCCTGGACGACCGCCAGCTCCGTCTCACCCGAGCCCGGGAACCCGGTCACGACCTCACCGGGGATGTCGAAGACTGCGCTGATCAGGGAGGAGGTGACGTAGTCCTCGGCGCCCGGACCGGTGGAGCCCCAGCGGAACTCGTCCGCGGCCACGACGTCCTCGAACGTCTGGTACGGCCCGGTCGCGCTCGTGACGAGCAGCGACGGGTCACTGGCCACGCGGCCGATGTAGGTGAAGTCGTCGAGGGAGAAGTTGGCGCCCTCCGCGCCGGCGATCGACGAGCCGCCGGCGCCGACGCCGTTCATGATCGCGAGCGTCGTGCCGTCGGCGTCCTCGGCGAGCAGGCTGTTGAGGGCCAGCAGTCCCCCGGCGCCGGGCTGGTTCTGCACGGCGATCGTGGCCCCGATCTCCTCCTCGATGTAGGGCGCGACGAGCCGGGTGTAGGAGTCGTAGCCGCCACCGGGCTCGTAGGGGACGACGATGGTGATGGTCTCCCCCTCGAGGGAGGAGCAGTCACCACTCCCGCCGGAGGCGGCCGGTTCGGAGTCGCTCGAGCAGCCGCTGAGCACACCGGCGCCGAGGCCGAGTGCGACCAGCGTCCGGAGGCTCCGCCGGTAGGGCAGGGCAGTGTTCATCGATTTCCCTCTCGGAGACGGTGACGGTGCAGGGGGGACGAAGGGTGGTTCAGTCCAGGAAGAGACCGGGCGGCACCGGGATGCCGAGCGCGAGCTCGAAGGCGGCGTACAGCACCGCGCCGATGGTGACGGCGTAGATCGCGCAGAACGTCCACGACCGCTTGCCGGCGAAGCGCAGGTACAGGACCGAGAAGAGCGGCGCGGTCACGAAGAGGCCGGCGACGTAGAGCAGCACGAAGAACCCGGTCACCCAGGCGATCGCCTCGGTCCAGCGCCGCGCCCCCGCGGTCTGGAAGACGTACTCGACGTCGTCCTCGTTGGCGTCGTCCTCGGCGGTGGTGCCGGCCGCCTGCGGCACGGACTCCGCCGGCACCGGCTCGATGGGACCGGCGGGGCTGGTGACCGGCGTCCGGGCACCCGCGGCGCGGCGCCCGCCCGCGAGCCGCAGCAGTGACTGCACGACCTGCAGGAACGCCACGGAGAACCCGAGGCCCGTCACGATGCGGGGGAAGATCGCCGCTTTGAACGACCAGTCGGCAGCTTCGAGGAAGGCCCAGCCGAAGAGCGCCAGCAACAGCAGGCCGAGGACGACGTCGGCCACGGCCCCCGTCGACGATCTGCGCGACGGCGCCTGCGGGGCCGGGTCTGCCATGCCGATCTCCTCGGTCCGGGCGGGGGACGTCGTGTGCCTCGACTCGGCGGCGCTCATGCCGACACGCCGCTCTGCTCGGGGCGCTTCTCCGCCCGGCTGCGGGCCCGCGCGCGCCGCACGACCGGCCCGACGATGGCCAGCAGCATGACGGCGCCGATGCCCAGGACGATCGGCCTGGTGAGCCAGTCCCACCCGAACAGCGAGTAGGAGAGGAAGAGGTACCGCTCGGCGAGGGAGCCCAGGACGACGGCGAGCAGGAAGGGCACCCGCGGCCAGTCGTAGCGGATGCAGACCACCCCGACGATCGCGGCGACGATCATCACCAGCACATCGGCGAAGCTGTTGCTGGCGGTGTAGGCGCCCAGCGCGAGCAGGAGCAGCAGGAACGGCACGAGCAGCGGGCCGGAGATGAACGTCAGGCGGGTGAGCGGCTTGAGGACGAAGAACGCCGCCGCCACCGCGATGAAGTTCGCCAGGACGGTCACCCAGATCATCGAGAAGGTGACGTCGAGGGACGTCGTCAGCATCTCCTCGCCGGGGTTGAGTCCGACGATGAGGAAGGCGGACAGCAGCACCGCGCTGCCGGCGCCGCCGGGGATGCCGAAGCCGATCGTCGGGATCAGCGAGCCGCTGTCCTTGGCGTTGTTCACCGCCCCCGAGGCGATGACGCCCTCGACCGCACCCTTACCGAACATCTCCGGCGTCTTCGAGCTCTGCTGCGCGGCGCCGTAGGCCATGAACTGGGCCACCGAACCGCCCAGGCCCGGGACGATCCCCACGCCGGTGCCGATGGCGCTGGAGCGGATGACCAGAGGCCAGTGCCGCAGGACGTCGCGGATGCCCTGCCCCACCCCGCTGAGGGAGGCCTCCGGCGTCGCGCCCCCGTCGGCGCTGGCGATGCTGCGCTTGCTCAGCATGAGCTGGAGCACCTCGGCGCCACCGAAAAGGCCCACGACCAGCGGGACGATGCCGATGCCGTCCCACAGGTAGAGCTGCTCGAAGGTGTAGCGCTGCGTTCCCTCCTGCGGGTCCAGCCCCACGAGGGCGATGAGGAGCCCGAAGGCAGCCATGATGAAGCCCTTGAGCAGGTGCTTGCCCGACAGTGCGACGACGAAGGTCAGGCCCAGCATCGTCAGGGCGAAGAACTCCGGCGGCGCGAAGGCGAGCACGACCGGGCGGATCACCGGGATGGCGAGGGCGAGAACCAGCGCCCCGAAGACGGCACCGAGGGCGGAACTGAACAGGACCGCGCCCAGCGCGCGGCCGCCCTCGCCGCGCTTGGTCATCGGGTGCCCGTCGAGCACCGTGGCGGCCGACGTCGCCTCACCGGGCACCCCGAAGAGCACCGAGGTGATGTCCCCGGTCGTCGACGTGACCACCCACATGCCGAGCAGGAAGGCGAACGCCTCGACCGGCTGCATGTCGAAGGTGAACGGCAGCATCAGCGCCAGCGTGACCGCGCCACCGAGGCCGGGGAGGATGCCGACCAGGAACCCGATGGCGACACCGAGCAGCATGAGCGCCAGTGGGAGCGGCTGGAAGACCTGGGTCAGGCCACTGATCGCCTCGGACAGCATGCTGATCTCTCCACTCCGTCCACGGGCGCCGGGCGGCACGTTCCCGTGGGGGGATCAACACCGCTCAACCTGGTCGGACCATTAGGCCAATGCCGTGGAACCGTAATGCATGGTGGTCTCCGTCACCAAGCCCGAGGGGTCGACCGACGATGTCGGCGTCCGGATGACCGCAAGGCACCGCACGCGGAGCCGCGCCCGGCTCCGTGACCGACGATCAGCGGATGAGCGCCGGCGACGAGGCGTGCTCCCCCGGGACGTGCAGCAGCTTCTGGAACACCGCGACGACCACGGCGGCGATGGCGGCGGCGACGGTGGCCACCAGGAAGGCGGCGTTGGCCCCGGACACGTCGACGATCTTGCCGGCGACGGAGGCACCGACGGCCACCCCGAGGCCGAGCGCCGTGCCGATCCAGGTGAACGCCTCCGTCACCGCGGACCGCGGGACGAGGAGTTCGGCGAGGGTGAACGAGCTGATCAGCGACGGCGAGACGGCGACGCCGGCCAGGACGACGAAGGGGACCATCACCCACACGTCGGTGACGACCAGCAGGGGGAGGCTGCAGACGGTCATGAGCACGAGGACGGCGGCCAGCCGGTGCCGCAGCGGGAACCGCCAGTGCACCGTGCCCCAGCCGATCCCGCTGGCCATCGACCCCACCGCCAGCCCGGCGATGAGCACCCCGGACAGCGACTTGGCCCCCTCCTGATCGGCGAACGCCACCAGCGCGATCTCCAGGCAGCCGAGGATGGCGCCCACCGCGGCGCCCACCACGAACAGGACCCGCAGCCCGGGCGTGCGGATCGCCGACGGTCCGTTGCGGTGCTCGTGCGGGGTCGGGGGAGGTTCGGTGCGGCCCTGGGCGGCGAACAGCAGGCTGCCGACCGCCGCGAGCGTGAACGCCGTGACCACCCCGCTGGTGGCGTGCCCCGTGGTGGACAGGAAGGTGACGAGCACCGGCCCGACGATGAAGACGAACTCGTCGACGACGGACTCCATCGCGAGCGCGGTGGGCAGGCGGTGGCTGCCGCGCAGCAGGTGCGTCCAGCGGACCCGGATCATCGAGGACACCGGCGGGATGCACGCCCCCGCGACGCCCGCCGAGACGAACACGGTCCAGAGCGGCCAGTCCTCCTTCACGGCGGCGAGGAAGCAGCACCCGGCCACCACGAAGACGCCGAGGACCGGGAGGAGCACCCGCCGTTGGCCGTGGTCGTCGGCCCAGCGGCCGAGGATCGGGCCCGCGGCCGCGGTCGTGACGGCGCCGGCGGCGGCAACGGCACCGCCCAGGCCGTAGGAGCCGGTCTCGTCGGCGACGAGGAGGACGCAGCCCAGCCCGACCATGGAGAGCGGCAGCCGCCCGATGAAGGCGGCGAGAACCATGGGCAGCGCGTGCGGGGTCCGGAGCACCTGCAGGTACGGATTCGCCACGAGCGGGGGAGCCTCCAGGAAGGACCGCCTCCCACCCACCCCTCGCGAGCTCGCGGTGGGGCCCTGGAGCCGGCCGTCAGTGCGGTACCCGGGAGGCTACCGACCCCGGACTGTCACGGCCCGCTGGGATGACGCGACGACACACCAATGCCGAGGGCCCGGACCGCCACGCTGCGGTCCGGGCCCTCGCTCCTCCCTGCCGGGGCAGGGTGGTCCTGGGTCAGGCCAGGCGGCTCTTGAGGATCTCCAGCTCGTCCCACATGGTGCTGGGCAGCTTGTCGCCGAACTTCTCGAACCACTCGGTGATCTGCGGGATCTCCTCGCGCCACTCCTCGGGCTTGACGGCGAGGGCCGCCGCCACCTGCTCCGGCGCCATGTCCAGGCCGGAGACGTCGAGCGAGTCGACGGTGGGGACGTGGCCGACGGGGGTCTCGACGGCGGCCGCCGTCCCCTCGAGGCGCTCCACGACCCACTTGAGGACCCGGCTGTTCTCACCGAAGCCCGGCCACAGGAAGCCGCCGTCCTCGTCACGACGGAACCAGTTCACGTAGAAGATCCGCGGCAGCTTCGTGGCGTCGGCCTGCTTGCCGGTGTTCACCCAGTGGCCGAAGTAGTCGGCGGCGTTGTAGCCGATGAACGGCAGCATCGCGAACGGGTCGCGGCGGACGACGCCGACCGCTCCGGTCGCGGCGGCGGTGGTCTCCGAGGAGAGCGTCGCACCCATGAACACGCCGTGGTTCCAGTCCCGCGCCTCGCTGACCAGCGGGATCGTGGTCTTGCGGCGCCCACCGAAGAGGATGGCCGAGATCGGGACACCCTTCGGGTCGGTGTACTCCGGCGCCAGGATCGGGCACTGGTTGATCGGGGTGCAGAAGCGGCTGTTGGGGTGGCTGGAGGGCTCGTCGCTCTCCGGCGTCCAGTCCCGGCCCTTCCAGTCGGTGAGGTGGGCGGGGGCGTCGTCGGTCATGCCCTCCCACCAGACGTCGCCGTCGTCGGTCAGCGCGACGTTGGTGAAGACCGAGTTGCCGTGCTCGATGGTGCGCATGGCGTTCGGGTTGGTGTCGTAGCCGGTGCCCGGCGCGACGCCGAACAGGCCGAACTCGGGGTTGATCGCGTAGAGCCGGCCGTCCTCACCGAAACGCATCCAGGCGATGTCGTCGCCGATCGTCTCGACCTTCCAGCCCGGGATGGTCGGCTCGAGCATCGCCAGGTTCGTCTTGCCGCAGGCCGAGGGGAACGCGCCGGCGACGTAGTACACCTTCTGCTGCGGGCTGGTGAGCTTGAGGATCAGCATGTGCTCGGCGAGCCAGCCCTCGTCGCGCGCCATCACCGAGGCGATGCGCAGCGAGTAGCACTTCTTGCCCAGCAGCGCGTTGCCGCCGTAACCCGAGCCGTAGGACCAGATGGCCCGCTCCTCGGGGAAGTGCACGATGTACTTGGTGTCGCTGCAGGGCCACGGGACGTCCTGCTGGCCCTCGTCGAGCGGGGCACCCAGGGAGTGCATGGCCGGCACGAACGGCCGGTCCTCGCCCATGGCGTCCAGGACGTACTGGCCGATCCGGGCCATGACGCGCATCGAGACGACGACGTACTCGGAGTCGGTGAGCTCGACGCCGAACATCGGGTTCTCGGCCTCGACCGGGCCCATGCAGAACGGGATGACGTACATCGTCCGGCCGCGCATGCACCCCCGGTACAGCTCGGTCATGATCGACTTCATCTCCGCCGGTTCCATCCAGTTGTTGGTGGGACCGGCGTCGGCCTCGTCGACGGAGCAGATGTAGGTGCGGTCCTCGACCCGGGCGACGTCACTGGGGTCGGAGGCGCAGTGGAACGAGTTGGGCTTGGCCTGCAGGCGGGTGAAGGTGCCGGCGTCGACCAGCTTGCCCGTGAGCCGCTCCCACTCCTCGTCGCTGCCGTCGACCCAGACCACCTGGTCCGGCGTCGTCAGCTCGGCCATCTCGCGCACCCATGCCAGCAGTCGGGCATGCGTCGTGGGGGCGTTGTCGAGACCGGGGGTGGCCACGGAAGTCACGGCGTCTCCATCCTGTGGTTAGCCGGGCGGGTCGGCACCGGCACGTGGTGCGGTGGACCCGGTGTCGGTGCTGGTGCAACGATCCGGATCACGTGAGGTTACCGAGGCTTCGCACCGCTGTAACCGTGAGAGATGTTACGTCTAGGACGTCTGGTCCTCAGGTCGGAAGACCCTGGTCGGGGATGGAAGAGCACGCCGGGTGAGCGTGTTGCCCCCCACCGTGAGCACTCCAGCCCTCTTCTCGCCCTTGACCCTCCGCGGCGTCACCCTTCCGAACCGGCTCGTGATCGCGCCGATGTGCCAGTACTCGGTGATCGACGGCCTCGTCGGCGACTACCACCTGGCGCACCTGGGCCGTTTCGCGCTCGGCGGGTTCGGGCTGGTCGTGGTCGAGGCCACCGGCGTGACCCCCGAGGCGCGGATCAGCCACGGGGACGTCGGCCTGTGGTCCGACGAGCAGGTGCCCGGCCTCGCCCGGGTGGTGGACTTCCTGCACGCCCACGGGTCGAAGGTCGGCATCCAGCTCGCCCACGCGGGGGCGAAGGCCTCCAGCAAGCGACCGTGGGACGGCGAGGGCCCGGTGACGGCGGACGACGCGCGCCCCGGCGAGGAGCCGTGGCAGACCGTGTCCGCGAGCGCGGTGCCGGTCGCGCCGGGCTGGCCCACGCCGCACGCGCTGACCGTGGAGGAACTGACCGGGGTGCGGGACGCCTTCGTCGCCGCGACCCGGCGGTCGCTGGACGCCGGCTTCGACGTCGTCGAGGTGCACGCCGCCCACGGCTACCTGCTCAACCAGTTCCTCTCGCCGCTGACCAACCGGCGGGACGACGGGTACGGCGGCTCGCGCGAGGGCCGCATGCGGTTCCCGCTGGAGGTGGTCGGGGCGGTGCGGGCAGCGTGGCCCGAGGACCGGCCGCTCTTCGTGCGCGTCTCGTCGGTGGACGGCTCCCGCGACGGCGTGACCCTCGAGGACACCCTCGCCTTCACCCGTGAGCTCAAGGCACTCGGGGTCGATGTCGTCGACGTCTCCGGCGGCGGGCTCGGCGGCGGCTGGCAGCACCCCATCGGCTACGGCTACCAGGTGCCGCACGCGGCGCGGATCCGCGCGGAGGCCGACATCGCGACCATGGCCGTGGGGCTGATCGTCGACGCACGGCAGGCCGAGGCCATCGTCGACCAGGGTTTCGCCGACCTCGTCGCCGTCGCGCGCGAGGCGCAGGACGACCCGAACTTCGCCGCCCGCGCCGCGCAGGAGCTCACCGGCAGCCACGACGTCTTCCCGGTGCAGGCCGGGCCACGGCTGGCCTCGCGCGACCGGCTGATCGGTCGGCTCGGCCCGTGGACCGGCCCGGACCCCGTCCAGGTGCAGCAGCCCGTCTGAGGACGGCGCGCGGAACGTCCCACCGGGGACGGCGAGCGCCCTACGGTCCGGCGTCATGGCCAACCGTCGGGCGCTCGTCGCCGTCTCCGCAGTCCAGCTCACCGCCGGCCTGGTCGGCCAGGTGGTCGCCCTCCGCCGGCGACGCCACTACGACATCCCGTTCATGACCGGCAGCGCGGAGCACGTCGGCCGCGACTCCTGGTGGTTCGGCACGGCGATCAGCGCGCCGTCCTACATGCTGGCCTCGCAGGCGTGGGGCATCGCGCGCCTCCTGCGCGACCCGGCGGACGACCGGGGGCGGCAGGTGCTGCGCCTCCTCGGTACCGGGATGGTCGCCGGCTACCTGTCCGAGCGCCTCTGCCGGCACCGGCTGACGCCGGGCGGGTTCGACCCGGTGGAGACGCCGATCGTGGCGGCCGGGTTCGGCGGCACGGTGGCGATGGCGCTGCTCAGCCGGCCGTGACCTCCGGTCAGGACGGCGTGCGTCCGTAGGACGGCCCGACCTCGGCGTAGAAGGCGTCCCAGTGGCCCGGCGCCGGGGCACCGCCCAGCTCCGCCTCGAGCTTGGCCAGGTACCAGTGCCAGCCCATCGCGAAGTCGACGACGTCGGCATCGGCGGGGAACACCTGGAGGAAGCTCAGGTGGGTCCGCCCGGCCTCGGTCCACAGGTCCAGGTCGACGCGCCAGTCCTCGGACTCCTGCTGCGTCCACTCCACCACCAGCCGCCGGGGCGGGTCGCACTCGAGGATCGTCATGGGCTCGCCGGTGTGCTCGCCCGCCTCGTGCGTCATGACGAACGAGCCGGTGCCGCCGGGGCCGCGCTCGCCGTCGTAGACGCCGATCCACCGCGCGAGGCGGTCGGGCTCGGTGAGCGCACCCCAGACGTCCTCGATCGGGTCGGGCCAGGAGCGGCGGAACTCCAGGCGCTGCCGGCCGTCGTCCAGCCGGGTCACCACGCCGCGTCGGGTCGCGAGGTCGGTTGCGGTCTCGGGTGTGGTCATGCGCCGTCTCCTGCTCGTCGTGCCCGCCGGCCGCGGGCGATCTCGGTGTCCAGTGCGTCCAGCCGCTGGGCCCACAGGTCGCGGTAGGGCTCCAGCCAGTCGTCGATCTCGCGCAGCGGCCCGGGATCCAGCGCGTAGAGGCGCCGTCGTCCCTCTGTGCGGGCGGTGACCAGCCCCGCCTCGCGCAGCACCCGCAGATGGCGGCTGATGGCCGGCCGGCTCACCGGGAAGCGCCCGGCGAGCTCTCCGGCGGGCACCTCCCCACGCGCCAGGAGGGCGACCAGCTCCCGCCGGACCGGGTCCGCCAGCGCCGCCATCGCCTCCACGGGTCATTCGTAACACGTCGGTTACGCGTTGCGCCAGAGGTTTCCTCCCCCGCGCGGCGGGGGCATGCGAGCGCCATGACCGTCACCGATCCCGACGTTCCCGACCCGCTCAACGACCCGCGCACGCTGCAGGCCGACCCCGGCGCGCACGGCCAGGGCGACGACCTCGCCTCGGCCGCCGACGATCCCGAGACGGCGGGCGAGGACGAGCTGGCGACCAGCCAGAACCTGCCCGACGAGGCCGGCGGCGGCGACGTCACGGGCGGCCTGGCGTCGGAACCCTGACCTCGAAACCCTGACCTCGATGTGACGGAGCGGTCCGGCACGGGTACCGCGCACCCCGTACCGACCGTTTCGAGTTCGAGGAGGACCGATGGCCACCGGCGAGACCGGCTTCGAGGACGTCTACTACGACCTCATCTCCGTCCAGTACCACTCGCTCAAGGCCGGGCACGACTACGGCCAGTACGTCCGGGACGCGGAGAACGCGGGTCTGGACGACGTCGCAGGCTTCTTCCGCGAGGTCATGGAGCAGGACTCCGCGCGGGCGAAGCGCTGCCACGAGTTCCTGGGCCGCCTGCAGGGAACCGACCAGGGCGGCCCCGCCACCCGATGATGGCGGGCGGTGCTCCGGACGCCGCGACGAGCGAACATCCGGAGCACCGTCCCCACGCCCTCTGCCTCAGGTCGGAACGACGACCTCAGGTGAGCAGGACGCGCATCATGGAGTCGAGGAACGCCTCAGCCTGCGGCCCCCGCGGTACCACGTCCGGAGTGCTGCGCATCAGCGTCGAGTAGCCCAGGTACGACGTGTACGCCAGCACCGCACGATGCTGGGCTTCCTCCTCCTCGAGGCCGGCGGTCACGAGCTGCTCGGCCACGTAGCCGATGCGACGGCGCGTCACCCTGGCCAGGACCTCCGCCACAGCCGGGTGGCTGGCGTCGGCGGCCAGCCCGAGGCTGCGGTCCGGCACGGTTCCGTGGGTCAGGAAGATCGCCGTGACGAGTTCCCGCAAGCGGGAGCGAGCGTCGGCCAGCGGCCCCAGCATGGCGATGACCGCGTCCGTCTCCTCGTTCTCCCACCGTTCGAGGGCGGCCCTGATGAGCTCCTCGCGGTTGCGGAAGTGCCAATAGAAGCTGCCCTTGGTGGTGCCGAGCGACCTCGCCAGCGGTTCGATCGCCAACCCCGCCACGCCACGCTCGCCGAGGACGTCCAGTGCGGCTCGGGTCCAGATCTCCCGACCGAGCCGCTGTTCCCGCGCCACCGTCCGTACGGTACCGTACGGACGGACCATACGGTCCCGTATGGAAGCTGGTCGCCGTGAAGGTCCACAACGTCCACGAACGCTTCGTCCCGGCTACGCCCGAAGCCGTGGGAGCCCTCCTCGCCACCCTCGGCAGTGCTGACGATGCGGTCTGGCCGCGCGACGACTGGTGGCCGATGGAGCTCGACCGCCGGTTGGGCGAAGGGGCCGTCGGCGGACACAGCGACATCCGCTACACCGTCGAGACGTACGAGCCCGGCCGCCGCGTCGTGTTCCGGTTCGATCCCTCCTGCGGTCTCGCAGGCACCCACACGTTCGACGTGCAGCCCCGGCCGGGCGGCGCGCTGATGCGCCACCACCTCACCGCTCGCGCACTCGGCCGCACCCGCCTGCTGTGGCCACTCGTGATCCGCCCGGTCCACGACGCCGTCGTCGAGGACGCCTTCGACCGCGTGCACGAGCGGTTCGAGCCCGGCCGGCAGCGCACGGCCTGGTCGCCGTACGTCCGACTGCTCCGCCGGGTGGGCGGACTGACCCGCCGGGCCGGCCGCGTGCAGGCCGCGCCGCCACCCGTCGACGGCCTGCTCGCCGCCTCCACACCGGACGTCGCCGACGCCTTCACCGTCGCGCTGCCCCCCGCGGCGTCCACGGACCTCGACGTCTGGCGCCGGAGCATCTTCGCCTCTCCACCGGCCACCGTTCGGCGGCTGCTGCGGCTCCGCGACCTCCTGGTGCGCCCCCTCGGGCTGCGCGAGGCCTCCGGCGTCGACCTGCACGAGGGCTTCCCGGTGCTGAGCCGTCGCGATGGTGAGGTGCTCATGGGTGTCGACGACCGGCACCTGGACTTCCGCGTCAGCCTGCGTCTGCTGCAGTCCGACTATGCGGGCGACTCCCTGCTGCTCACGACGACCGTGACCTTCCACGGCCCGCTCGGGCGGCTCTACTTCGCTCTCATCCGGCCCTTCCACCGCCGGATCGTCCCAGCGATGCTGCGGTCCGCCGTCACGAGAAACCCGGTGCCTCAGCGGACCTGACGCCGCCGGCTCGCTCGCGACGGCGGGAAGCGGATCAGCGTGGGCGACGGCAGGATGGGTAGGTGATCAGGACGTCGCTGACCCGCTGGTTCGACCTGACGACGCCGGTCATCGGTGCGCCGATGGCCGGCGTCTCCGGTGGAGAGCTGGCCGCCGCAGTATCCCGAGCGGGCGGTCTCGGGATGATCGGCGTGAGCGGGTCCCACTCCGCGCAGTTCGTCACCGAGCAGTGCGCGATCCCGGCCGCGGAGCTGCTGCCCTTCGGCGTCGGCCTGATGGCGTGGGTCCTGCCCGAGAGGCCCGATCTGCTCGAGTCGACCATCGCCGCGCAGCCCGGGCTCGTGTCGGTGTCCTTCGGCGACCCGGCGCCCTACGTGGGGCCGCTGCACGACGCCGGGATCGCGGTCGCGGCCCAGGTGAACACCACCGCCGACGTGCACCACGCGGTGGACGCCGGCGTCGACGTCCTGGTCGCCCAGGGGACCGAGGCCGGTGGGCACACCGGGCACCGCGCCACCCTGCCGCTGCTGCAGGAGGTGCTGACCCTCACCGACCGACCGGTCGTCGCGGCAGGCGGCATCGCGACGGGGCCCGGGATGGCCGCGGCCCTGGTCGCCGGAGCGGCCGGGGTCTGGATCGGCACGCCGCTGCTGGCCTGCCCCGAGGGGCTCAACTCCGCGGCGGCCCGGGAGCGCGTCCGGGCTGCGGGCGGGGACGCGACCGTGCTGACGCGCGCCTTCGACGTGGCCCAGGGGCTGGCCTGGCCCGAACGCTGGCCGGGGCGCGCCCTGGTCAACGAGTTCAGCCGGACGTGGCACGGACGCGAGCACGAGCTGCGACAGGACGCCGCCGCGTCGCAGCGCGTCGTCGACGCCCGGCAGATCGACGACCTCGAGCAGGGACCGCTCTACGCGGGCGAGTCCGTCGGACTCGTCACCGAGGAGCGGTCGGCCATGGACGTCGTCCGGGACCTGGACGCCGCGGCGGAGAAGGCACTCCGCGCGGTCCCCCGTCTCCTCGGTTAGACCGCGCAGCTGTCGTCGGTGCAGCCGTCGGCCGCGGGGACGGCGATCAGGGGGTTCGCGTCGGCCCATGCGCGCTCGAGGACCTGCAGGAGCAGCTCGGCGGGCTGGGCTCCGGCGGCGCCGTACTTCCGGTCGACGACGAAGAACGGGACGCCGGTCGCGCCCAGGGCCTTGGCCGTCGCGCCGTCCTCCCGGACCGCCGCCAGGAAGCGCCGGTCGGTCAGCGCCTCGCGGACCTCGGTCTCGTCCAGGCCGACCTCGAGGGCGAACGGCACGAGCGAGTCGACGTCGAAGACCGAGCGCCCCTCCTCGAAGTAGGCGTGCAGCAGGCGCTCCTTGAGCTCGTTGCGCTTGCCGTGCTCGGCGGCCAGGTGCAGCAGCTCGTGGGCCAGCAGCGTGTTCCCGCTGATCCCGTCCGACAGGTGGTACTCCAGCCCCTCGTCGGCGGCGACCTGCTCGACGCGGGCCATGTTCGCGCGCATGTCCTCGACGCTGGCGCCGTACTTGGCGGCGAGGGCCGGCAGCGTGGCGTGCGTCTCGCCCTCGGGCACGGAGGGGTCGAGCTGGAAGGACCGCCAGACGACCTCCACCTGGTCGCGGTGCGGGAACCGCTCGAGGGCGGTCTCCAGGCGGCGCTTGCCGATGTAGCACCAGGGACACACGACGTCGGACCAGACCTCTACCTGCATGACCGGGCAAACTTCGATGACGGCTCAACCATTCCGCGCGTCACCGGCATCCCGCGGCGGCTGCACCTCGGCGCGGGCCCGCCCGTCCCCCCGGGTCGGGTCCAGGAAGACGAAGCGCACGCCCCCGTGGCGGGCCACCAGCCGGCGCTCCGCCTCGTCCGAGGCGCGCTCGATGTCCGCCACGGTCGCGGTGTCGTCGAAGTCCACCTTCGCCATGACGACGAGCTGCCCCGGCCCTATCACCGTGGTCATCAGCACCGGCACGTCGCTGACCTGGTCCAGCCCGGCGATCTCCTGGCGCAGCTCCTCCTCGATCCGCGGGGACACCGACCGGCCGATGAGCAGCGACACGTTCGCCCCGGCCAGCGAACCCGCGACGAACAACAGGAGCACGCCGATGGCGATCGCCGCGACGCCGTCCCACACGGGGTCGCCCGTGAGCTGCTCCAGCCCCAGCCCGAGGGCGGCCAGCACGAGTCCGACAAGGGCGGCGCTGTCCTCGAAGGTGACCGCCTTGACCGTGGTGTCGCTGGTCTCCCGCAGGTACCGGCGCGACGTCGTCCCCCACTTCCGGGCGGAACTGCGCACCTGGCGCACCGCCTTCAGCCAGGACGCGCCCTCCAGGAGGAAGGAGAGCGCGAGGACGACGTAGGCGATCAGCGGGTCCCCCTGCTCCTCGCCCTCGAGGATCGTGGTGATGCCCTGCCAGAAGGAGAACCCGGCGCCGAGGGTGAAGGTGGCCAGGCAGGCCAGCAGCGCCCAGAAGTAGGTCTCTCGGCCGTAGCCGATGGGGTGCCGACCGTCGGGCGCCCTGGTGCCGCGCTTGAGCGCGACGAACAGCAGCACCTCGGTGATGGTGTCGGCGAGGGAGTGGGCGGCCTCCGAGAGCATCGCCGACGAGTGGCTCACCAGGCCGCCGACCAGCTTGGCGATCGCGATCCCGAGGTTCGCCAGGCCCGCGACGACGACCGTGCCGGTCGACTCGCTCCCGCTCCCCTCCGCCGCGTCCTTGGCGAGGACGTGGTCCGAGGCGGGCGCCGGTTGCGTCATGCAACGGATGGTTCCCCGGGAGTGGGCGCGCCATGCGCCCTACCGGGCGTCCTGCGCCACGGGACGAGCGCTGCCGCCCCCGTCGCGGCCAGCGCCGTAGCGGCCACGACGAGCCCCGGAGGTCCCCAGCGGGTGAGCACCAGGCCGCCGAGGACCGCGCCGGCGGCGATGCCGACGTTCAGCGCTGTGATCGCCAGCGCCCCCGCGACGTCCCGGACCTGCGGGGCGGCCAGCCGGGCCATGCGGGTCTGGAACACGGGCGGCAGCAGGCCGACGAGAAATCCCCAGAGGGCGACGACGAGGAAGGCCGGCACCGGATGCGTGCCCAGCAGCCCCAGCGCGGCCAGCGCGACGGCGAACGCGACGGCCGTGCCCGCGAGGGCCCCGTTAGGACGCCGGTCCGAGAGCGGACCGGCGACCGTCAGCCCCGCGACGCCGGCCGCACCGAAGACGAAGAGGACCACCGGCACCGCAGCTGCCGGCAGGTGGCCGGCGTCGGTGACCAGCACCGCGACGTACGTGGCGGCCGCGAAGTGGCCGGCCAGCACGGCCGCGGTGGCGGCAGCGCTGCGCAGCACGCCCGGCATGCTCGGGTCGCGCCACCAGGTCGTGCCCGTGCCCGTCGACTCCCGCCGGGCGGCGGCGGGTGCCACGAGGAGGACGCACGCGGGCGGGATCGTGAGCAACGCGAGGAGGGCGAACGCCGTCCGCCAGCCGACGGCGCCGCCGAGGGCGGTGGCCAGGGGGACGCCGAGCACCGCGGCCGCGGTCGGCCCGGCGAGCACGACCGCGACAGCCCGGCCGAGCCGCTCGGGGGGCACCAGGCTCGCTGCGTGGGGCACGAGGAGCGCCCAGACCAGCCCGTGGGCGGCGGCGCCCACGAGGCGGGCGAGGACGGCGGCGGCGAGCGTCGGCGCGGCGGCGGAGGCGAGGGTGGCGAGGCCGCTGACCAGCACCCCCACCGCGATGACCCGCTGCCGGGGCAGCCGTCGGGTGGCGCGGACCAGGAGGAGGCTGGTGGCCGCGAGGGTGAGCGCCCACACGGCGACCAGCGATCCGGCCGCCGAGGCGCTGACGCCCAGGTCGGCGGCGATCTCGGGGAGCAGGCCGGTCGGTGCGAGCTCCACGGTCACGGTGGCCCCGGCCGACACCGTGAGGGCGCCCAGCACCGCATGCGGGGAGCGCGGGGTGGGCGGGTCGGCCGGAGGCGCAGCGGCGGGGGCGGGTGCGGTCTCACAGGTCATGGCGGGACGCTAAGGATTGACACCGGTGTCAAGGTCAAGACCACAGCTCATCGGCGGGAGGAGCGGCGCGTGAAGATCGGCGGACTGGCCGAGCGGACCGGCGTGAGCGCCCGGATGCTGCGCTACTACGAGCAGCAGCACCTGCTCACCCCGGCCCGCACGGCGAACGGGTACCGCAGCTACCTCCCCGCGGACGTCGACCGCGTGCAGCAGATCAGGGCCCTGTTGGACGCCGGCCTGCCGACGCGGTTCGTGCGCGCCGTGCTCGACATGGGCCTGACCTCCGACGAGCCACCGGTTGCGGGCTGGACGCCGACCTGCACGTCGACGTTCGCCGGGATGCTGCGGACCGAGCTGGACCGGCTCGAGGACCGGCTGCGCTGCCTGGCCCGCAGCAGGGACGCCGTCCGGCAGTACCTCGACACGGTGACCGTCGCCGAGACCGTCGCCTGACGGCCGAGACCGTCGCCTGACGGCGTCCCCTGGACGGTCCCGTCAGCGCACGCCGACGAGGTCGACGACGAAGACGAGGGTGGCGCCGGGCTTGATGACGCCGCCCGCGCCGCGCTCGCCGTAGGCCTTGTGCGCCGGGATGGTCAGCCGGCGGCGGCCGCCGACCTTCATGCCGGCGATGCCCTCGTCCCACCCCTGGATGACCATGCCGACACCCAGCCGGAACTCCAGCGGGTCGCCGCGGTCCCACGACGCGTCGAACTGCTCGCCGCCGTCGTGGGTGACGCCGACGTAGTGGGCGCTGACCAGGCTGCCCGCGGTCGCCTCGGGTCCGTCGCCGACGGTGATGTCCTCGATGACGAGGTCCGCCGGGGCCGGCCCGGTGGGCGGCTCGACGTCCGGTCGGCTCAGCTCGGCCACGGTTCTCCCTCCTGCGCCGGGGCTCTCCCGGCATCCGCATCTCAGAGACGCTGCACCCATCCAAGCAGCGAGCCGTCGGGCCCGCTCGGACCGCTCCTCGCCCGGATGCCCGGCGGCCCGGTGCGGCACTAGCGTCGGGGCATGCTCGATCACTTGGCCCTCCAGTGCACGGACACCGGCGCCGCGTCGGACTTCTACACGCGGGTGCTCGCCCCGTGCGGCGTCCGCGAGCTCATGCGGTACGACGGTCCCGGCGGCGCCGTCGTCGGCCTCTGCGGGCCGGACAGCTTCCCGCGACTGTGGCTCGGCAGCGCCGTCGACACCGGCACCCGCCCGGTGCACGTGGCGATCACCGCGCCGTCCCGCCAGGCCGTCGACGAGGTGTTCGGGCTGGCCCGCGCCGCCGGGACCGAGATCCTGCACGAGCCGCGGGTCTGGCCGGAGTACCACCCGGGCTACTACGCCGTGTTCTTCCGCGACCCCGACGGCAACAACGTCGAGGCCGTGCACCACACGTTTCCGTCGTGACGGACGCGCCCCGCCCCATGGGCGCCGGGTCCGCGCCCCGCCCCATGGGCGCCGGGTCCGCGCCCCGCCCCATGGGCGCCGGGTCCGCGCCCCGCCCCATGGGCGCCGGGTCCGCGCCGTGGTGGACCAGCGCGGTCGCCTACCAGGTCTACCCGCGGTCGTTCCAGGACTCCGACGGCGACGGGATCGGCGACCTCGGCGGGATCCTGCAGCGCCTGGACCACCTCTCCGACCTCGGCGTCGACGTCCTGTGGCTCTCGCCGGTCTACCCCTCGCCGCAGGCCGACAACGGCTACGACATCAGCGACTACCAGGGCATCGACCCACTCTTCGGCACCCTCGAGCAGCTCGACGAGCTGATCGAGGCCCTGCACGCGCGCGGGATGAAGCTGCTGATGGACCTCGTCGTCAACCACACCAGCGACGAGCACCCCTGGTTCGTCGAGAGCCGGTCGTCCCCGACGTCGGCGAAGCGGGACTGGTACTGGTGGCGGCCGCCCAGGGCCGGGTTCGCCGGAGGCGACCCGGGCGCGGAGCCGACCAACTGGCAGTCGTTCTTCTCCGGCCCCACCTGGACGTACGACGAGGCCGGCGGCGAGTACTACCTGCACCTCTTCGACCGGAAGCAGCCCGACCTCAACTGGGAGAACCCCGAGGTCCGGCAGGCGGTCCACGCGATGATGCGCTGGTGGCTCGACCGCGGGGTCGACGGGTTCCGCATGGACGTCATCAACATGATCAGCAAGGACGTCGCAGACGACGGCCACCTGCACGACGGCCCGCCGATCGCCGGGACTCCGCTGGGCGACGGCTCGGCGTCCTACCTGGGCGGCCCGCGCATCCACGAGTTCCTGCAGGAGATGCACCGCGAGGTCTTCGCCGGACGGGACGGACCGTTCCTGACCGTCGGCGAGATGCCCGGCGTCACCGTCGAGGAGGCCCGGCTGTTCACCGACCCGGCGCGGGCCGAGGTGGACATGGTCTTCCAGTTCGAGCACGTCGGCCTCGACCACGAGGGCAGCAAGTGGCGGCCCGTGCCGTTGCGTCTGCGTGACCTGAAGGCCTCGTTCGGGCGCTGGCAGGCCGGGCTGGCCGACGTCGGCTGGAACTCCCTCTACTGGGACAACCACGACCAGCCGCGTGCCGTCTCCCGCTTCGGCGACGACTCCCCCGAGTACCGGCGCGACTCCGCGACCTGCCTGGCGACGCTGCTGCACCTGCACCGGGGGACGCCGTACGTCTACCAGGGCCAGGAGCTCGGGATGGCGAACTTCCCGTTCGCGAGCGTCGACGACTTCCGGGACGTGGAGTCGGTCAACCACTTCGGGACGGCGATGGTCGCGGGCGAGGACCCGGCGGCGGTGCTCGACGCCCTCCGCCGGATGAGCCGGGACAACGCCCGCACGCCCGTGCAGTGGGACGCCTCGCCGCACGCCGGCTTCACCACCGGGACGCCGTGGCTGCCGGTCAACCCCGACCACACGGAGTGGAACGCCGAGGCGCAGCGGCAGGACCCCTCGTCGGTCCTGGCGCACTACCGCCGGCTGATCGCGCTGCGGCACGAGAACCCGGTCGTGGCGCTCGGCGACTTCGCGATGCTGCTGCCCGACCACGACGACGTCTACGCGTTCACCCGCACCCTCGACGGCGAGGTGCTGCTCGTCGTCTGCAACGTCAGCCGGACCCCGCACCCCCTGCTGGAGCTGCTGCCGGAGGCGGCGGACGGCCGGCTGCTGCTCGGCAACCTGGCCGACGAGGACCCCGACCTGCTCCGCGCGTGGGAGGCCCGGGTGCTGGGGCTGGGGCTGGGGCTGGGGCTGGGGCTGGGGGCGTGACGGTCACCGCCACGGATCGGTGATCTCGCGCAGGTCGGTGAGGACGCTGCGCAGCTCCGCCATCCGGCCGACGCCGAGGTGGGCGGTCCACTCCGCCTCGACCTCGGCGACGATCCGTCGTGATGCCTCGACGCTGCGCCGTCCGCGCTCCGCGACCCGCACGAGCCTGGCCCGCCCGTCCTGGGGATCGGGCACGCGCTCCACGTAGCCGGCGCGCTCGAGCTGGTCGACGAGGAAGCCCGCGCTCTGCTTGGTGATGCCCGCCTGGGCGGCGAGGTCGGTCAGCCTGCTGCCGTCGGAGGCGATCCGCTGGAACACCCGCGCCTGGGCGGGGGTGAAGTCGTCGAAGCCCGCCGCGGCCAGCCCCTCGAACACGCGGGTCTCCATGGCGCGGTAGGGGAGGAACATCAGCAGTCCGACGTTCAGCGGCTCCGGCACGGTTGACATGCTAGGAGGCAGTCAGAGAGACTGACGAAGTAGTAAGACTCTCTGACGGAATTGGGTTCGACATGGACCACGACCAGAAGTGGGCGGTGATCGCGGAGCAGCGGCGCGCCCTGGCCGACATCCTCTCGGCGATCGACGCCGCGGACTGGGAGCGACCGTCGCTGTGCACGCAGTGGCGGGTGCGCGACGTCGCAGCCCACCTCGCGCTCACGCCTCGGTCGCCCGGCGTCCTGCGCATCCTGGTGGCCGGGCTCCGCGCCCGTGGCGACTTCGACGCGGTCAACCGTGACCTGGCCCGGACGCATGCCGAACGCCCGACCGACCGGCTGGTGGCGGACCTGCGGGAGCTGGCCGACTGCCGGCGCAAGCCCGCCATCACCACGCTCGACAACCTGCTCTTCGACACCCTCGTGCACGTGCAGGACATCACGGTCCCGCTCGGTGTCCCGGCCCCGATGCCGCTCGGGCCCGCGCGCGAGGGCGCGGAGCGCGTCTGGCGCATGGGCTGGCCCTTCTGGGCCCGACGCCGGTTGCGCGGGATGCGCCTGATCGCGACCGACGTCGACTGGTCCGTCGGCCAGGGGGACGAGGTCCGTGGCGCGATCCAGGACCTGCTGCTCCTGCTCACCGGCCGGACCGGGACCGTCCTGCCACGACTGAGCGGTCCGGGGACACGGCGACTGGCCGGCAGCGGCAACGTCCCCGGGGGCCTGGCGTAGACCGCGGGCCACGGCTTCGGGAGCAGTCCCCGCGGCACGCCGGCCTACGACGGTGCCGGCGTCCTCGTCCTGCCCTGACCCCTCGGCCGGCCGCCGGTCATGCCGTGGGCCCCTCGCCGCCGGCGAGCACCGGGCGACAGCGGCCGCGCCTCCGTCACCTGGGCGACCGCGTACTCGGCCAGCGCCGCGAGCTCCTTCCGGTCGAGCCCCGGCTCCAGCGCGGGCAGCTGGTGCACCTCGAGGACCAGACCGCGGGCGCCCACCACCCGGCCCATGCTGCGGCGCAGGGTGTCGCCGCCGAAGTAGCCCGCGGCCGCGGTGGCCCGGCCGTCGTCGAGCCGGTAGCGGAGCGCCACCGGGCAGACCGGAGCGCCGGCGTCGACCGCCGCCTGGAAGAACGCCGGCCGGAAGCGCCCCAGCTCGTTTCCGCACGCGGTGGTGCCCTCGGGGTGCAGGAGGACCGGCCCGCCCGCACGGAGGATGGCCGTCACCTCGGCCACCGACGCCGGCAGACCGCGCAGGCTGCCGCGGTCGAGGAACACGGTGCCCGAGCGACGCGCCCAGCCGCCGACCACCGGCCAGGTCGCGACCTCCGCCTTGGCCACCGGCCGCACCCGCGGGAAGAGCGCCAGCAGGGCGACGTCGTCGACCCACGACACGTGGTTGGCGACGACGAGCGGCCCCGGCCCCTCCCCCGGCCACGGCACCGCCGGCGGGAAGACCTGGACGACGATCCCGAGCGCCGCCAGCGCGCGCCCGGCGGCCGAGGCGGCGTCGCCACGCCCCGCTCCGGCCAGTGCACGGGAGACGTCGGCCCAGCGCCGCGCCCGGGTGGCCCGCGCGGCGCCCGGCACGTCGTCGAGGCAGGTCGGGGTGCAGGAGGAGACGGGGAACCAGCCGGTCACCGGGTGCTCCCGAGCAGGTGCCGCAGGATGCGCGGGTCGATGTCGGACATGCCGAGCAGCACGTAGAAGTCGGCCGTCCCGAAGCCCGCGTCGTGCGCCGGTCGCCCGCAGACCAGGGCGCCGATCCGCAGGTAGGCCCGGATCAACGGCGGCACGACCAGCCGCTCGGGCCGCGCCGGCGCGTGCACGTCGAACGGCACGCGCGGCAGGACCCACAGACCCGCCGGCGCGAGCCGCCGTTCGCGGACCAGCAGGTCCCAGACGCCGGCCGCGGTCGCCCCGCCGTCGGCCAGCCCGACCGAGGCGCAGCCTCCGAGGTGGGTGTGCCCGCCGTCGAGCACGTAGCGGGCGACCCCGGCCCAGAGCTGGGTGATCACCGCGCCGGTGCGGTGCGCCGGGTGGACGCAACTGCGCCCGGCCTCCACCAGCCCGGGCCGCAGGCCGGCGTGCCGGCTGAGGTCGAACTCGCCGTCGCCGTAGGAGCGTCCGAGCGCGGCGGCCCGGTGCGGCGGCAGCAGCCGGTAGGTGCCGACCACGCGGTCGGTGACCTCGTCGCGGACGACCAGGTGGTCGCAGTGCTCGTCCCACTCGTCCACGTCGCGGCCGGTGACGGCGCCGACCGGGTCCAGCGCGGCTCCGCACTCCAGGGCGAACACCTCGTGGCGCAGCCGCTGGGCGGCGTCGATCTCCGACGACGTGGTCGCCAGCGTGGTGCGGTAGCGGGGGGTGGACCGCTCAGGGGGTGGGGCTGTGATCGACGGAGCTGTGGTCACGACGACACCTCGTGTGCCGGAGGGCCCCGGACGGGCCCCGGACACCCCGCAGGGTCGGGATCGCAGGTGTCCGGCCGGTGCACGGCAGCGGACGACGCCACGTCGGTTCGGCTCTGTGCGGGAGGTTTCACCCCTCCTGCCCCGTCGTCCTCACCCGATCGGGCGTACGGGCGCCGCTCCGGAAAGGGTTCGTCGGCCGGGGCCGGCGCCGCCTAGGGTCTCCTCCTCGTGGGCCGGATCGTGCAAGCAGTGCTCCCGGCCCGCATGGGGACGTCGTTCCGCTGGCTGATCGGCTCGTCGTGGGTGAGCAACCTCGGCGACGGCATCGCGCTGGCCGCCGGGCCGCTGCTCGTCGCGTCCCAGACCTCCGACCCGTTCCTGGTCGCGCTCGCCGGCCTGCTGCAGCGCCTGCCGTGGCTGCTGTTCGGCCTGCACGCCGGCGTCCTGGCCGACCGGGTGGACCGCCGGCTGATCGTGATCGCGACGGATCTGGCACGCGCCGCCGTGCTCGCCGTCCTGGTGGCGGCGCTGCTGACCGGCTCGGTGGGCACGAGCGTGGTGCTGGCGGCGATGTTCCTGCTTGGGACCTCCGAGGTGTTCGCCGACACCACGAGCGCCACTCTGCTGCCGATGGTGGTGCCGCGGGCGGACCTCGGCATCGGCAATGCGCGGATCATGGCCGCGACGATCACCATGAACCAGCTGATCGGCCCGTCGGTTGGGGCGGCGCTGTTCGCCGTCGGGATGGCCTGGCCGTTCGCCGTCCAGATCGTCTGCGTCCTCCTCGGCGGCCTGCTGATCTCCCGGATGGTCGTGCCGCCACTGCCGGCGCCGCAGGGTCAGCGGCGCGTCGGGCGCGACATCGCCGAGGGCTTCCGGTGGACCTGGGGCAACCCGGCCGTCCGGACGCTGACCTTGGCGATCGTCACCTTCAACGTCACCTACGGCGCGGCCTGGTCGGTCCTCGTCCTCTACGCGACCGACATCCTGGGCCTGGGCCCGATCGGGTTCGGGCTGCTCACCACCGTGGGCGCGCTCGGCGGGATCGCCGGGACGGCCGGCTACGACTGGCTGGAGCGGCACGCCAGCCTCGCCGCGATCATGCGCGTCGGGCTGATCATCGAGACGTTCACGCACCTCGGGCTCGCCGTCACCACGACCCCCTGGGTGGCGATGACGATCATGTTCGTGTTCGGGGTGCACGCCTTCGTCTGGGGGACGACGTCGCGCACGGTCCGGATGCGGGCGGTGCCGGCCGAGCTGCAGGGGCGGGTGGGCAGCCTCTACTCGATCGGCGTCTTCGGCGGGATCGTCGCGGGCCAGGCCCTGGGCGGGGTCATCGCCCGGATCTGGGGCATCACCGGCCCGTTCTGGTTCGCCTTCGTGGGTTCCGCGGTGATCCTGGCGCTGATCTGGCGGGAGCTCGCACACATCGCGCACGCCGACGAAACCGCCCTCGCCGGCTGAGTGCTTGACTCTCGACCTGGTCGAGGCCCGACGGTCGGGCATGTGGAGGAACACGTGCGGGGGATCGGACAGATGGCCCGGGAGACCGGGCTGACGGTCAGCGCCCTGCGGTTCTACGACGGCGCCGGCGTCCTCGTGCCGGCCCGCGTGGACCCGCGCAGCAACTACCGCTGGTACAGCGACGACCAGGTGGGCACCGCCCGGCTGATCGCCCGGCTGCGGCGGGTGGGGCTGTCGCTCGCCGACATCTGCCGGGTGCTCGAGCACCGCCGGGATTCCTCGGTGGTGGACGGGATCCTCGGGGCGCACCTGACGCGCCTCGAGGCCGGCCTGGCAGACGCCCGCCGTGAGCTCTCCGCTGCCCGAGCCCTACTCGACCTGGAGCGCCCCATGACCGCGACCACCACCGTCCGCACCACCGCCCTCGAGCTCGGCGCCGCCCTGCGCGCCGTCCGCTACGCGGTCGGGAGCGACCCCGAGCTGCCCATGCTCACCGGCGTCCTGCTGGACGTGGACGACGCCACCGCCCGCCTGGCCGGCACCGACCGGTACCGGCTGGCCGTCTCGACGCTGGCCGGCGCGGAGGTGACCGGCGGGGTGAGCGCGCTGCTCCCGGTGGGCCTCGTCGACGAGGTGCTGGCCGCGCTGGGCGACGACGGCCCGGTGACGCTCTCCGTGGCCGGCGACGAGGTCACCGTCGACGTGCCCGGCCGGACGGTGACCGGGCGCCGGCTCGACCACGACTTCCCCGACTACCGGCGGCTCCTGCGCCCGAGCAGCGAGCACCGCATCGACACCGATGCGACCGCGCTCCGGGCCGAGCTGGCGGCGGCCCCCACCCGCACGGTGCCGCATGGCCCGGACGGCGCCGAGGAGACCGCGACGGTGCTGAGCCTCGGGCCGCTCCAGATCGGCGTGAACCGGGAGTTCCTGCTCGAGGCGCTGGACGCGGGCGCGGCCGGACAGCTGGTGCTGGAGCTGGACGGGCCGATCGCGCCGCTCGCGTTGCGCGACCCGGCCCGCCCCGGCGACGTCAGCATGCTGATGCCCATCCGCCTGCCCTGACCGTTGTGCGCGTATCCACCTCTCCGCGGCTGGATGAGGTGGATACGCGCACAGTCGTCAGGACAGCGGGCTCCGCGGGAGCAGGCGGTCGCTGATGATCCGCTTCTGGATCTCGCTGGTGCCCTCGAAGATGGTGGTCAGCCGGGCGTCGCGCCAGTGCCGCTCGACCTGCCGCTCGGTGGTGTATCCGTTCCCGCCGTGCAGCTGCATGGCCTGGTTGGTCACCCGCACCGACATCTCGGTGGCCTCGAGCTTCACCATCGATGCCTCCTTGGCCACCGGCAGGCCGAGGTCCAGCAGATGGGCGACCTGGCGGTAGAAGGCGCGCGACTGCTCGATCTGCGCCGCCATCTCGGCGACGGCGAAGCGCAGCGCCTGGAAATCGCCGATCGGGTGGCCGAACTGCTCGCGCTCCTGCAGGTAGAGGATGCAGTCCTCCAGCGCCGCGCGGGCCAGCCCGACGGCTCGTGCGGCGGTGTGCACCCGGGCGGTGTTGAGGAACTTCTGCGCCTCGGCGAACCCGGCCTGCTTCGCGGCGGCCGCGTCGAGGCCCTCCTCGGCACTGTCCTCCCGGGCGGCCTTGGCCTGGTCGATCACGTTGTCCCTGGGGATGCGGACGCCGTCGAAGGTGAGGTCCCAGGTCAGGAAGCCGTGGTAGCCGATCTTGTCGATCGGGTGGCCGGACAGGCCCTCGGGGAACTCGCCCCGCTTCTTCTCCAGCAGCAGGTTGAGCAGGCCGGCCGACCGCGACTCCCCCTCCTCCGGCTCGCGCTCGCGCACCAGCACCTGGATGAAGTCGGCCGCCTTGGCGTTGCCGCACCAGCGCTTGTGCCCGGTGACCACCCACTCGTCGCCGTCGAGGACGGCCTTCGTGGAGACCCCGGCCAGGTCGGAGCCGGCGTCGGGCTCCGACAGGGCGATGGCGCCGATCCAGTCCCCGCGGGCGCTGCGGGCCATGAGGTCGTGCCGGCGGTCGGCGTCGAGCACGGCGGTGCCGAGCCCCTGCGACCGCGCCAGGATGCTGGCCGTCGACATCCACGCCCGGGCCAGCTCCTCGCTGACCATGCAGTACTCGAAGACGCCGAGGCCGAGGCCGCCCTGCTCGGCGGGCACGGTGATGCCGAAGTACCCGAGTTCGGCCAGCCGCGCGAGCAGGGACGCCGGGATCTCGCCCTTCTGCGGGTCGAGCTCGTTCGCGACCGGCAGCACCTCGTCCATGGCGAACCGGCGGGCCTGCTCCTGCAGCTTCTCCCGGTCGGGCGTGTGCCAGGGCGGCAGCAGCACCGGCGGCTCGGGCTGCCAGGTCTCGGTCTCGCTCGACGTCATCGTCGGCTTCTCTCCTCCGGGGCGGGGATGATCTCGTACACCTTGGCGGCTGGGGGTGCCCGCCGCACCCCGTCGTCACCCGTGAGGTGAGCAGCCTCACCGGGCATGATCATCCGCGTGAGCATTCCGGGCATCGACGTCCCCGACCATCGCGGCCGCACCGGCCTGGACCAGGTAGGACGCGACCTGGACCGCAATCCCGACGTCGTCGTGACGGACGTGGAGCTGCTCGCCAGCGGCTGGCACGTGCTGCGGAAGACGACCTTCGACCGCCGCCGCAGCGACGGCGAGTGGGTGAGCGAGCAGCGGGAGACCTACGACCGCGGCAACGGCGCGACGATGCTCCTGTACGACGTCGAGCGCCGGACGGTGCTGCTCACCCGGCAGTTCCGCTACCCCGTCTACGTCAACGGCCACCCCGACGGGCTGCTGATCGAGGCCGCCGCCGGGCTCCTGGACGACGACGCCCCGGAGGACGCCGTCCGCCGCGAGGTCGAGGAGGAACTGGGCGTCGCCGTCGGCGAGGTGCAGCACGTCTTCGACGTCTTCATGAGCCCCGGCTCGGTGACCGAGCGGCTGCACTTCTACGCCGCGCCCTACCGCCCCGCCGACCGCACCGGCGCGGGCGGCGGGCTCGCGGAGGAGGGCGAGGACATCGAGGTGCTGGAGCTGCCCTTCGACGAGGCGCTGGACATGGTCGACGACGGCCGGATCGCCGACGCCAAGACGATCCTGCTGCTGCAGTGGGCCGCTCTGCGCGGCCCGTTCAGGACGTGACGCGGTCCTTCGCCAGCCGGACGAAGTGGTCGACGAGCGACGCGTCGTCCACGGCGCCGGTGTTGACTGCATTGGACGGGTCGGCGCCCTGGAACAGCTTCTTCAGCGGCACCTCCAGCCGCTTGCCGGTCCGGGTGTGCGGCACCCCGGGGACGGCGATGATCTCGTCGGGCACGTGCCGCGGCGACGCCTGCTCCCGGATCGTCGTCCGCAGCCGGGCCTGCAGCTCGTCGGTGAGCTCCTCCCCCGGGGCCAGCTGCACGAACAGCGGCATCCAGTAGCCGCCGTCGGGCTGCTCCACCCCGAGGACGACGCAGTCGACGACGGCCGGGATCGACTCGACCGCCGCGTAGATGTCGGCCGTGCCCATCCGGACGCCGCCACGGTTGAGCGTTGAGTCGGAGCGGCCGGTGATGATGCAGGTGCCGCGGTCGGTGATCTCGAGCCAGTCGCCGTGCCGCCAGACGCCCCGCCACGGCTCGAAGTAGGCCTCCCGGTAGCGCGTGCCGTCGGGGTCGTTCCAGAAGTACAGTGGCATCGAGGGCATCGGCTCGGTGACCACCAGTTCCCCGAGCTCGCCGACCACGGGGCGTCCCTCCTCGTCCCACGAGGCCACCGCCACACCGAGGTTGGGCCGCTGCAGCTCTCCGGCGGTCACCGGCAGCAGCGGGGAGCTGCCGATGAACCCGGCCGCGACGTCGGTGCCGCCGGACGCCGACGTCAGCTGCAGGTCGGTGCCGACGGCGTCGTACACCCAGAAGTACGAGGCAGCGGGCAGCGGGGATCCCGTGCAACCCAGCACGCGCAGCGCGGACAGGTCGTGCTCGTCGCCGGGCCGGACGCCGGCCTTCTGGCACGCGGCGAGGTACCCGGGGCTGGTGCCCAGGACGGTGACGCCGACCCGGGCGGCGAGCGCGAACTGCGCGTCGACGGTCGGGTAGGCGGGGGCGCCGTCGTGCAGCACCGCGGTGGCGCCGGCGAGCAGCGAGGACACCACGACGTTCCACATCATCCAGGCGGTCGAGGTGTACCAGTAGAAGCGGTCGCCGGGGCCCAGGCCCTGGTGCACGACCCCCGACTTCAGCTGCTCCAGCACCACGCCGCCGTGCGGGTGCACGATCCCCTTCGGCAGCCCCGTCGTCCCGGACGAGTAGAGGATCCACAGCGGGGCGTCGAACGGCAGCGGCTCGAACTCCGGCTCCTGCGCGTCCGCGACGGCCTCCGCCCAGGGCAGGGCGCCGTCGGGCACCTCGGAGGGGAAGAGCCGGGGGACGGCGACCGTCGTCCGCACCGTGGGCAGACCGGCGCGCAGCTCGGCGACGACGTCGCGCCGATCGTGCTCCCTGCCGTTGAACCGGTAGCCGTCGACCGCGACGAGGACGACCGGCTCGATCTGGGCGAACCGGTCGAGGACGGCGCGGGTGCCGAAGTCGGGCGCGCACGACGACCACACCGCACCGATCGACGCGGCACCGAGGAACGCGACCACCGCCTCCGGGACGTTGGGCAGGTAGCCGGCCACCCGGTCACCCCGCTGGACGCCGACGCGCCGGAGCGTGGCGGCGAAGGCTCCGACCTGGCGCCGCAGCGACGCCCAGGAAATCTCCACCGGCTCCGTGTCCTCGGCGACGACCACGAGGGCCGGGTGTTCCTCGGTGGCGTGCCGCAACGCCTGCTCGGCGTAGTTGACCGTCGTCCCGGGGAACCAGACCGCGCCGGGCATGCTCCGGTCGGTGAGCACGCGCTCGTCGGGGACGTCGGGCAGCACGCCGGTCCAGGTGGCCAGGTCGCCCCAGAACTGGTCCAGGTGCTCGACCGACCAGCGCCACAGGGAGTCGTAGTCGGTCGGGTCGCCGAAGGAGAGACCCCGCCGCTCCTCCACCCACCGGGCGAAGGCGGCCATGCGGGTCGCCCGCATGCTCTCGGGCGTCGGCTTCCAGAGTTCTGCGGGGACGTCGGCCACGCCCCGACCATGCCATCCTGACCGCGCGCCCACCATGTACTCGCACTGCGCACCGACGACCGCCGAGGAGTTCCGTGGAGCCGGACGAGCGCAACGTGCTGGGCGGGCCGCTGGAACCGTGCGGAACCGAGCCGCTGACCGGCTTCTACCGGGACGGCTGCTGCAGCAGCGGGCCCGAGGACCTCGGCTCGCACACCGTCTGCGCCGTCGTCTCGGCGGACTTCCTCCGCATGCAGCGCGAACTGGGGAACGACCTGTCCACCCCGCGGCCGGAGTACGGGTTCCCCGGCCTCGAGCCCGGTGACCGCTGGTGCGTCGTCGCCGTGCGGTGGCTGCAGGCCTACCAGGCCGGCGCGGCCGCGGGGGTCGTCCTGGCCGCGACGAACGCCCGCGCGCTGGAGATCGTGCCGATCGAGGCGTTGCGCCAGCACGCGGTCGACGTCCCCGACGACATCAGCGGCCTGGAATGAACGCCGCCCCGGCGGCGCTGGCGGTGAGATGAGCGATCTCCTCGACGTCCCCCTGACCACGCTCCAGGGCGAGCCCACGACGCTCCGCGAGCTGACCGGTGGCCGCCCGGCCCTCGTCGTCAACGTGGCCAGCCGCTGCGGGCTCACCCCCCAGTACGCGGCGCTGGAGGCGATCCACGAGGAGTACGCCGCGCGCGGGTTCACCGTCGTCGGCGTCCCGTGCAACCAGTTCATGAGGCAGGAGCCGGGCACCGCCGAGGAGATCGCGGAGTTCTGCTCGGCCACCTACGGGGTCACGTTCCCGATGACGGAGAAGGTCGACGTCAACGGACCGGACGCCCACCCGCTCTACCGGCAGCTGACCGGCACGCCCGACGTCGACGGCAACGACGGCGACGTCGCCTGGAACTTCGAGAAGTTCGTGATCGGCGGGCACGGCGAGGTCGTCGCCCGCTTCCGCCCGCAGACCCAGCCGGACGCCCCCGAGGTGCGGGCCGCCATCGAGTCCGTGCTGCCCGCCTGACCTCGCGCTTCCCCACGGGCGACCCCGGGTAGGTAAGGTAAGCCTTCCTTATCGCACCGTCCCGGGAGCCGCACGTGACCGCCGCGACCGCTGCCCCCGTCCGGGGCTCCGCGGCTGCGCCACGGCGCCCGGCGCGGTCCCGCCGCTGGATCGGTCTGGTCGTCCTCCTCGCGCTGACCGTGCTCGCCTGCCTGGCCAGCATCGCCGTCGGCACCCGCTCGATCGGCCTGGGCGAGGTCTGGCGCTCGCTGCTGGACAGCGGTCTCACCAGCGAGGAAGCGGTGATCGTCCGCCAGCTCCGGGTGCCCCGCACGGTGCTGGGGCTGCTGGTCGGCATGGCCCTCGGCGTGGCCGGCGCGCTCATGCAGGGCCACACCCGCAATCCACTGGGCGATCCGGGGCTCCTCGGGGTGACGGCCGGCGCGAGCCTGGCCGTCGTCCTCTCGATCGCCTGGCTCGGCATCGGGACGCCGTCGGGGTACGTCTGGTTCGCCTTCCTCGGCGCCCTGCTCGGCACCGTGGCCGTCTACGCGATCGGCTCGGCCGGCCGCGACGGCGCCACGCCGGTCACCCTCGCGCTGGCCGGTGCCGCGCTGTCGGCCCTGCTCTACGGGCTGGTGCGCGCCGTCCTGGTCACCGACCAGCAGACGCTGGACCAGTTCCGCTTCTGGGTGGTCGGCGCGCTCGCCGGCCGGGACGCCGACGTCGCGTGGCAGGTGGGCCCGTTCATCGCCCTCGGCCTGCTGCTCGCGGTGGTCAACAGCCCCGCGCTCAACCTGCTCGGCCTCGGCGAGGACGTCGCCCGCGGGCTCGGACAGCGGATCTGGCTCGCCCGGGTGGTCGGGCTCGCGGCCATCACCCTGCTGGCCGGCGCCGCCACGGCCGCCTGCGGGCCGATCGCCTTCGTCGGGCTGGTCGTGCCGCACGCGGTCCGTGCCGTCACGGGCCCCGACCACCGATGGCTCGTCCCCTGCTCCGCGCTGGCCGGCGCCGTCCTGCTGCTGACCGCCGACGTGATCGGGCGGGTCGTCGCCCGCCCCGGTGAGCTGCAGGTCGGGATCGTGCTGGCCCTCGTCGGGGCGCCGTTCTTCATCGCGCTGGTGCGCCGCCGGAAGACGGCCGGGCTGTGACCGTCGGGACGGCGCCCCGGCCGGCCCCGCTGAGGACAGGCACGGTCGTCCGCGTCGGCCGGGTCTCCGGGATCGTGCGGTGGCGGCAGCTGGTCGTGCCGCTGGCGGCCTCCGTCGTGCTCGTGCTGCTCTCGGCGGTCAGCCTGGGCCGCGGGGACTTCCCGATCAGCGTGCCGGACGTGCTCCGGACGCTCGTCGGCCTGGGCGAGGGGGCGCAGGACTTCATCGTCCTGGAGCTGCGGGCGCCCCGGATCGTGGTGGGCGTGCTCGTCGGCCTGGCCCTGGGCGTCGCCGGAGCGCTCTTCCAGACCTTCGCCCGCAACCCGCTCGCCTCCCCCGACACCCTCGGCATCACCATGGGCGCCTCCGTCGGGGCCGTCGCCGCCATCGTGCTGAGCGGCGGCACCCTCGCCGGGTTCGGCATCCCGTTCTCCGCGCTGCTCGGCGCGCTGCTCGTCGGGCTGCTCCTCTTCGCGCTCACGTGGCGCGCCGGCATCGACGGCTACCGGCTGGTGCTCGTGGGCATCGCGCTGTGGTCGGTGAGCACCGCCCTCGTCGACTGGCTCCTCACCACCGCCGACATCTACGACGCCGCGGCCGCCTACGTCTGGATCACCGGGTCGCTCAACGCCCGCACGTGGGAGAACGCACTCCCCCTGGCCGTCGCCCTCGCCGTGCTCCTCCCGCTCGCCCTGGCGGCCAGCCGCTCGCTCGCCGTCCTCCAGTTCGGCGACGACACCGCCCGCGGGCTCGGCGTCCGGCTGCAGGCCGCGCAGGCGGCCGTCGTGCTCATCGCGAACGGCTGCGTCGCGTTCGCCGTCTCGGCCGCCGGGCCGATCACCTTCGTCGCGCTGGTGGTCCCGCAGATCGCCGTCCGCCTCACCGGCGGCTCGCGTCCGCCGCTGCTGGCCTCCGGCCTCCTCGGCGCCCTGCTGGTCGTCGGCGCGGACCTGGTGACCCGCACCGTGCTCCCGGAGGCGCTCCCGGTCGGCATCCTCACCGCCGTCCTCGGCGCCCCCTACCTGCTCTGGCTCCTCGTCCGCGGAAGGCGGCAGTTCACATGAGGACGAACCGGCTGTGACCCAGCTCCTCGACCCCGGGACGACGGCCGCGAGCGGACGGGTCCGTCTCGCCGCCGAGCAGGTCACGCTCGCCTATGACGACCACGTCGTCGTCCGCGACCTGGACCTGCAGCTCACCGAGGGATCGTTCACCGCCATCGTCGGCCCCAACGGCTGCGGGAAGTCCACCCTGCTCCGCGCCCTGGGCCGGCTGATGCGGCCGACCGGGGGGCAGGTGCTGCTCGACGGGCAGGCGATCGCGAAGACGCCGACCCGGGAGGTGGCGAAGGTGCTCGGCCTGCTCCCGCAGGCACCGACCGCGCCCGAGGGCCTGACCGTCGCCGACCTGGTGGCGCGCGGCCGGCACCCGCACCAGACCTGGCTGCGCCAGTGGTCGCACGACGACGAGGCCGTGGTCGCCGAGGCGCTGACCTGGACCGACATGGCGGAGCTGGCCGACCGGCCGGTCGACGAGCTCTCGGGCGGACAGCGGCAGCGCGCATGGATCTCGATGGCCCTGGCCCAGGGCACCGACCTCCTGCTGCTCGACGAGCCGACGACCTACCTCGACCTGTCCCACCAGATCGACGTCCTCGAGCTGGTCGGCCGCCTGCACGCCGAGCGCGGCCGCACCGTCGTCGTCGTGCTGCACGACCTCAACCTGGCCGCCCGCTACGCCCACCGCCTGGTCGCCATGAAGGACGGCGTCCTGGTCGGCTCGGGCCGGCCCGAGGAGGTGCTGACGGAGCAGCTGCTCGCCGACGTCTTCGACCTGGAGGCACGCGTGCTGCCCGACCCCGTCTCGGGCACGCCCATGGTCGTGCCGGTCCGCCGGTTGCGCTGACCCCCTCTTCCGATTCCCACTTAGGGCAGGCTAACCTTCCTCGCGAGCGGGGATGATCATGCATCCCCACAGCCGAGGGAGTTCCGTTGCACCGCACCTCTCGCCGCCTCGTCGGCGGCCTCCTGGCCCTGGGCGTGACCGTGGGCGTCAGCGCCTGCGGGAACGACAGCGCCGACACCGGGACCGACGCCGCCGCCGAGGGCGGCTGGTCGTTCACCGACGACCTGGGCACCACCGTCGAGCTGGAGGAGGCCCCCACCCGCATCGCCGGCCTGAACGACCTCACGGCCTCGTTGTGGAACTACGGCATCGAGCCGGTCGCGACCTTCGGCCAGACCTCCGCCGCGGAGGACGTCGCCTTCGAGGGCAAGGACCTGTCCGACGTCGCGATCGTCGGCTCGGCCTACGGCGAGATCGACCTCGAGGCGCTGGCCGCCGCCGACCCCGACCTCATCGTCACCACGATCTACCCCATCGACTCCTCCGGCGAGATCCCCGAGGACACCCCCGGGTACGGCTTCAACGACCTCGCCCAGCAGGAGCAGATCGCCGAGATCGCGCCCATCGTCACCATCGCCTACCGCGGTTCGGCAGCTGACGTCGTCGAGCGGGTGGTCGAGCTGGCCGATGCACTCGGCGTCGACACCGAGGGCGGACCCGTGGCCGAGGCCCGCGCCGACTTCGAGGCGGCGTCCCAGACGCTCACCGAGGCCGCCGGCAGCGGCGTGAGCGTGCTGCCCGTCTTCGCGACCGAGGCCGACGGCTGGTGGATGGCCAAGGCGGCCGACGATCCGCAGCTCGCGCTCTACCAGGAGCTGGGCGTGGAGTTCGTCGACCCGGGCGGCGAGGACTACTTCTGGAACTCGGTGGGGTGGGAGGAGGTTCCGGAGCACCCCAGCGACGTCCTGCTGTACTCGCTCCGGTTCAGCATGACGCCGGAGGAGATCGCCGCACAGCCGACCGCGGCCCTGCTGCCGGCGGTCCAGGCGGGGCAGCTCTACCCGTGGAAGTACATCGGGCCGGACTACGTCGCCCAGGCCGCCTACATGGTGGAGCTGGCGGGCTACCTGACCGAGGCGCAGAAGGTCACCTGAGAAGGCCGGCGCCGCGCGCGCCCAGATCGGCGATCTCGCCCCCTTCACGGCCTCGAAGGGGGCGAGATCGCCGATCTCGCCGGTTCAGGACGACAGCGCCGCCGGGGTCTCCGGCAGCGGCGTCGGCGCGGGCGAGGTGCGCGCGGTCTGCGCCAGCACGATCCCGGTCAGGACGACGGCACCCCCGAGCACCTGCCAGCCGCTGAGCACCTGCTCCACCCAGAGCCACGCGACCACCGAGGCGAACACCGGCTCGACGGTCGCGACCAGCCCCGCCGCCGTGGGCGCGAGGTGGCGCAGCGCGGAGATCGACAGCCAGAACGGCACCACGGCACCGAGCAGCACGATCCAGGCGACGAGCAGCCACAGCGGCGCCTGGAGGGAGCCCACCGACAGCGGGACCCGCTCGGTGAGCACCGCGGCGTCGAACCGCCACCAGGGTGCCGCCACCGCCCAGAAGACCGCCGCCGCCACGAAGCTCCAGCAGGTCAGCGTCACGGGGTCCGCGGTGACGGTGCCCCGCTCGCCCATCAGGTAGTAGGTGGCCAGGCAGAGCGCGGCCAGCAGCGCGGCACCCACCCCGACGACGTCGAGCGACCCGCCGTCCTGCCACACCTCCGCGACGAACACCAGCCCCGACAACGAGAGCAGCAGGGCGAGCCACAGGCGGCTGCGCACCTTCTCGCGGCGGACCAGCCACACGTACAGGGCGATGAAGACCGGTGCGGTCATCTCGAAGACCAGGGCGATCCCGACCGGCATCCGGCCGATCGCCACGTAGTAGAGGAACTGGGTCAGCGCCACGCCCACGACGCCGAAGACGGCGAGGAAGGGCACCTCGCGCCAGGTCACCCGCAGCCGCCCGGGGGCGACGACGGCCAGCACCACGACGAGAGCGAGCGCGGCGCCCGTGCACCGCAGCGCGGTGAGGCGCGTCGGCTCGATCCCGGCGTCCAGCGCCAGGGTCGACACCGTCCCGTTGACGGCGAAGAAGGCCGCCGCGGCCAGGGTGAGGGCATAGCCCAGCGCGGGGCGCGCGACGCGGGTCACCCCGCAACGGTAGTCCCCGTCCGGGCTCGTGCCCCCTACAGGTCACGTTCACCCCGCCGTGCCGGGACGGCGTGCCCCGACGGAGGGCGTGTACGGAACGGCAGCTCCCTGCCGGCGAACGGGTCCGGCACCGTGACACCGGAGCAACGGCCGAGGAGGACTCCGTGACCAGCACCTATCCGTACTGGGTCGCCGGACGGGCGGCGACCGGTGAGGCCACCGTCGAGGTGCGCTCGCCCTACGACGGCTCGATCGCCGGCACGACGACCGAGCCGACGGCCGCCCACGTCGAGCAGGCCGTGGCCGCCGCCGACGCGGCCCGGGCCGAGTTCGCCGCCACCCCCGCCCACGTGCGGGCAGGCGCCCTCGACCACGTGTCCCGGCGCCTCGCCGAGCGCAGCGAGGAGATCGCCGCGCTGATCACCGCCGAGTCCGGGAAGCCGCTCAAGTGGTCGCGGACGGAGGTCGCCCGTGCGGTGTCCACGTTCCGCTGGGGAGCCGAGGAGGCCCGTCGCTGGTCGGGGACCCTCCAGCGCCTGGACACCGACCCCGCGGCCACCGGCCGGCTGGCGCTGGTGCGCCGCGCACCCCGCGGACCCGTCCTCGGCATCGCGCCGTTCAACTTCCCGCTGAACCTGGTCGCCCACAAGGTGGCTCCGGCGATCGCGGTCGGGGCGCCGATCGTGGTCAAGCCGGCGCCGGCCACTCCCCTCGTCGCCCTCCTCCTCGGGGAGCTGCTCGCCGAGACCGACCTGCCGGCCGGCTCCTGGTCGGTACTGCCGGTACCGAACCCCGTCGCCGCCGAACTGGTCGCCGACCCCCGGCTGCCGGTCGTCTCCTTCACCGGCTCCGTCCCGGTCGGCTGGGCGATCCGCGACACCGTGCCCCGCAAGCACGTCACCCTGGAACTGGGCGGCAACGCCGCGGTCGTCGTGGGCCCCGACCAGGGGGACGACGAGTCGCTGGCCTGGGCGGCGTCCCGGATCGCGACCTTCGCCATGTACCAGGCGGGGCAGTCCTGCATCTCCGTGCAGCGGGTCTACGCCCACCGCGACGTGTCCGCCGCACTTGCCGACCGCGTCGTGGCCGCCGTGCGGGCGCTGACCACCGGGGACCCCACGGACGAGCGGACCGACGTCGGCCCGCTCATCGACGAGGCGGCCGCCCGGCGGGTGGAGACCTGGGTCGACGCCGCCGTCCGGGACGGCGCGCGGGTCCTGACCGGCGGCGGGCGCGACGGTGCCGACTACGCACCCACCGTGCTCGCCGACGTGCCCGCCACCGCCCAGGTCCTCTGCGACGAGGTGTTCGGCCCCGTCGTGGTCCTGGAGACGGTGGACTCCCTGGACGAGGCCTTCGACCGGGTCAACGACTCGCGCTTCGGTCTGCAGGCCGGCGTCTTCACCCGCGACCTGCAGGTCGCCTTCCGCGCCGCCCAGGTCCTGGAGGTCGGCGGCGTCGTCATCGGCGACGTGCCCAGCTACCGGGCGGACCAGATGCCCTACGGCGGCGTGAAGGACTCGGGCACGGGCCGCGAGGGCGTGCGCTCGGCGATGGAGGACCTGACCGAGGAGCGGGTCCTCGTCCTCACCGGACTGGCGCTCTGAGCACCACCACCGACGGTCTCGTCTGCCTGACCCGTCTGGCGCTACTGTTCGACGGGCCGAAACCCACCGCGGACGACGGGATCCGAAGATGACCACCACCGAGCAGGACGTCACCGGGACCACCTCGCCGTTCGGCGCGGACGCCGCCCGGAACCTGTGGCTGCACTTCTCGCGGATGGGCGGCTACGCCGACGCCCCGCCACCGGTCATCGTCCGCGGCGAGGGCGCCAGGATCTTCGACGACCGCGGCCGCAGCTACCTCGACGGGCTGGCCGGCCTCTTCGTCGTCCAGGCGGGGCACGGCCGGCGCGTGCTGGCCGAGGCGGCCGCCCGCCAGGCCGAGCAGCTGGCCTTCTTCCCCCTGTGGTCCTACGCGCACCCCGCCGCGATCGAGCTGTCCCAGCGGCTCGCCGCGGCGGCTCCGGGCGACCTGAACCGCGTCTTCTTCACCAGCGGCGGCGGCGAGGCGGTCGAGACGGCGTGGAAGGCCGCCAAGCAGTACTTCAAGCTGACCGGCCGGCCGCAGAAGACCAAGGTCATCAGCCGGGCCGTCGCGTACCACGGCACCACGCAGGGGGCGCTCTCCATCACCGGGATCCCGGCGCTGAAGGAGGCCTTCGAGCCGCTGGTCCCCGGGACCTTCCGGGTGCCCAACACCAACATCTACCGGGCGCCGGTCTTCGGTGACGACCCCAAGGCCTTCGGCCGGTGGGCCGCCGACCAGATCGAGCAGCAGATCCTCTTCGAGGGCCCGGACACCGTGGCCGCGGTCTTCCTGGAGCCGGTGCAGAACGCCGGGGGCTGCTTCCCGCCGCCGCCGGGCTACTTCGACCGGGTGCGCGAGATCTGCGACCGGCACGACGTCCTGCTGGTCAGCGACGAGGTCATCTGCGCCTTCGGCCGCCTCGGCACCACGTTCGCCTGCGACAAGTTCGGCTACGTGCCGGACATGATCACCTGCGCCAAGGGCATGACCTCGGGCTACTCGCCGATCGGCGCGATGATCGCGTCCGACCGGGTCATGGAGCCCTTCCTCCAGGGCGCGGCCAGCTTCGCCCACGGCTACACCTTCGGCGGGCACCCGGTGAGCTCCGCCGTCGCGCTGGCGAACCTGGACATCTTCGAGGACGAGCGTCTCGACCAGCACGTCCTCGAGACCGAGGGCGCGTTCCGGACCACCCTGGAGCGGCTGCTCGACCTCCCCATCGTCGGCGACGTGCGCGGCGACGGCTTCTTCTACGGGATCGAGCTGGTCAAGGACAAGGCGACCAAGGAGACCTTCGACGCCGCCGAGTCCGAGCGCCTGCTGCGCGGATTCCTGTCCGGCGCGCTGTTCGAGGCCGGGCTGTACTGCCGCGCCGACGACCGCGGCGACCCGGTCATCCAGCTCGCGCCGCCGCTGATCTGCGGCCAGGCGGAGTTCGACGAGATGGAGCAGATCCTCCGCGGCGTGCTCTCGGAGGCCTGGTCGAAGCTCTGACGCGGGGGCAGCGGAGCGCACGGACGCCCCGTTCCGGGCCCGGGAACGGGGCCTGACTGCGCTTCACGGCGCGCCGTCCACAGATGGTCCCGTGGCACCCCCGGCCGGCCGGCGGCTCGCCAGGCTCGACGGATGGTTCTCGACGTCGCGGCGGTGGTCGGCCCGCAGGGCTGGACGACCTGGGACGCACTGACCGCTCGGGTCGACCGGAAGACCGTCGCCCGGTGGACGGCGACCGGCGCGCTGGTGCGGCTCCACCCCGGCGTCTACGCCACGTCCTCGGCCGCCACCCAGTGGCGGACCAGGGTGGCGGCCACGGTCCTCGCCCGCGGCGGGGTCGCCGGCCACCGGACGGCGCTGGCCCTCTGGGACCTCGTCCCGGCGGGCGGCCCGGTGCACGTGACGGTCGAGCCTCCCCGGAGCAACCGGTCCCCGGCCGGCGTCGTGCTGCACCGGTCCCCCGACCTCCACGACGCGATCCGGAGCGTGGACGGTATCCCGGTGACCTCCGTGGAGCGATCGCTCGTCGACACCTGGGGTCGCCCGGGCGGGCTGGCGCGCCCCGTCGTACGAGCCGCTGTCATCGCGGCGGTGCGCCGCCGGATGTGCCGTCCCGTCGATCTCGCCACCGAGGTCGACCGGCGCCCGCAGCTGACGGCCAGGTCGTCGCTCCTCGGGCTGATCCGACTGCTCGCCGAGGGATGTCAGAGCGAGCTGGAGATCTGGGGCTGCCTCCACGTCCTGCGCGCGCCGGGGATGCCGGCCTTCACGCTCCAGCACCGGGTGGTGGTGGGCGGCCGGACGTTCTTCCTCGACGCGGCGTGCGGGGAGGTGCGGCTCGCGGTCGAGATGGACGGCGCGGCCTGGCACGGTTCGCGGGAGCAGCGCGAACGCGACATCCGCCGCGATGCGCTCCTGGCCACGACCGGCTGGCAGACGCTCCGGTTCGGCTTCGCGCGGCTGACCGGCTCGCCGGACGAGTGCCGGCGCGAGATCCGGTCCGTCCATGCCGCCCGGCTCGGCCTGATGCGTCCGGGTGGAGCGCAGTGAGGCCCCTTTCCCCGGCCGGGAAAGGGGCGTCGGCGCGCTCCGCTCACCCCGCCGCGGGGACGCAGAGGACCGGGCGGTCGCTGATCTGCAGCAGCTTGTGCGGCACGGACCCGAGGACGGCGCCGCGCAGGGGGCTCTCGCCGCTCGTCCCGACGACGATGACCCGCGCGTCGTGCCGGTCGGCCGCCTCGACGAGTGCCTGGGCGGGCTTGGCGTCGAGCACCTCGACCACGGTCCGCACGCCGGCGGCGTCCACCTCGGCGACCGCCTGCTCGACCGCCTTCCGGCCCATCTCCGACAGCGCGCGCTGGTGGGCGCGGAACTCCTCCCCCATGCCGCCGGGCGGCTCGGCTCCGTAGACGAGGACCAGCGGCTCGTCCAGCCGGGCGGCGAGGTCGATGGCCATGGACAGGGCCCTGCGGGCGCCCGGCGACTCGTCGTACCCCAGGACGATGCTCACCGGAGCTCCTCGTCGACGAGGATGCGGTCGCCGGCGATCCCGGGCCGCTCCTGCCAGTACCGGGCGTCCTTGGCCCGCCAGACGAACATCACCACCAGGCCGGTGAGGAAGATCCCGACCCCGATCACCAGCGGCGGACCGACGCCGAGCCAGGCCTGCCCCGTGTAGGAGTTCCCCGGGTCGGACAGGTCGCGGATCGCGAGCCCCAGCAGCCAGATGAGCAGCGCCGAGCCGATCAGCGGCCCCACGCCGATGAGGAAGAAGGCGGAGACGCTGTGGGTCAGCCGGCGCCGGTGGTACACCGCGCAAGCGACGCCGGTCAGCGCGTAGTAGAAGGCGATGAGCAGCGACAGCGCCGTGATCGAGTCGAACAGGGCGTTCTCGCTGACGAGGCTGACCAGGACGAACCAGACGCTGGCGATGATCCCGACCCACCAGGTCGAGACGTCCGGCGTGCGGAAGCGCGGAGAGATGTGCCCGAAGCGCCGCGGGAGGGCGTGCCGGCGGGCCATGGACAGCGCCGTCCGGGACGCCGGCAGGATGGTGGTCTGCGTGGAGGCGATGGCGGCGGTCGCCACCGACAGCAGCACCACCCAGTCCCAGCCGCCCATGACCTCCGTGGACAGCAACGCGAAGATCGCCTCCTCCTCGCCGGCGTTCTCCGACAGGTAGTCGGTGCCGGCGAAGGCCAGGACGGCGGTGGTGACGCCGACGTAGGTGACCAGCAGCACCAGCGTCGAGACGATGGCTGCGCGGCCCGGCGTCTTCGTCGAGTCGCGGGTCTCCTCGGTGAGGTTGACCGCGGACTCCCATCCCCAGTAGGCGAAGACGCCCAGGAGGAGGCCGCCGGAGAGCGCCCCGGCTCCGGCACCGAAGGGGTTGAGCCAGTCCCAGCCCGGGTCCAGACCACCCAGGGGGCTGTCCCCGGACAGGCCACGGCCCAGCGCCACCCCGGCGAACACGAGCAGCGCCGCCGTCTGGGCGAGGATCAGCACGTTCTGCAGCCGTGCCGACAGCTCGGTGCCGAGCACGCAGATCCAGGTCATCAGCAGGATCAGCCCGACGGTCAGGACGAGGACGAGCGGCTTGTTCTCGGCCAGCGAGTCCAGGCCGACCGTGCGGAGCGTGAACACCACGCCCACGTTGGCCAGGGAGCCGATGATCAGGACGCCGGTCATCGTGATGGCCCAGCCGCCGATCCACCCGGCCCACGGCCCCATGGCGCGGGTCACCCAGGAGAACGTCGTCCCGCAGTCGGGATCGACCCGGTTGAGGGCGGCGAACGCGCCGGCGATGAGCACCATCGGCACGAACGAGGCCAGCAGGAGCCCGGGTGCGTGCACCCCGCCCAGGGCCACGAGAGCGCCGATGATCGCCGCGAGGGTGTAGGCCGGCGAGGTCGAGGCCAGCCCGATCACCAGGGCGTCGAGGAAGCCGATGGCACCCGGGCGGAGCGTCTGCTCCTCGTCGGGGCGGACGGCGGAGCGGGCCGGGTCCACGGTCATCCGACGGTTATCGCAGCCCAGACGCGGATCGGCAAGGGTTTGCCGGTATCAACACTGTTACGGCGACGGAAGTCGTGGCTAGGGTGACCGGGACACAACGGAGGTCCTGCATGCGCATCCTGCTCGTCGGTGCCGGTGGAGTGGGCGGAGCGATCACCTCGATCGCCGCCCGCCGGTCGTTCGTGGAGCACCTGGTCGTGGCCGACTACGACCCCGCCCGCGCCGACAAGGCCGTCGCCGCCACGGGGGACCCCAGGTTCGTGGCCGCGCAGGTGGACGCGACCGACGAGGCCGCGGTCGGGGCACTGCTGGCCGAGCACCGCTGCGACGCGCTGCTCAACGCGACCGATCCGCGGTTCGTCATGCCGCTGTTCCGGGCCGCCCTGGCCGCGGGGGTGCACTACCTGGACATGGCGATGTCGCTGTCCCGGCCGCATCCCGAGCGCCCCTACGAGGAGGTCGGCGTCAAGCTCGGCGACGAGCAGTTCGCCCTGGCCGCCGACTGGGAGGCCCGGGGGCGGCTGGCGCTGGTCGGCATCGGCGTGGAACCCGGGCTGTCCGACGTCTTCGCCCGCTACGCCGCCGACCACCTGTTCTCGGAGATCGACGAGCTGGGCGTGCGCGACGGGGCGGACCTGACGGTGCGGGGACACGACTTCGCGCCCTCGTTCAGCATCTGGACGACGATCGAGGAGTGCCTCAACCCGCCGGTGGTCTTCGAGCGGGATCGCGGCTGGTTCACCACGGCGCCGTTCAGCGAGCCCGAGGTGTTCGACTTCCCCGAGGGGATCGGCCCCGTCGAGTGCGTGAACGTGGAGCACGAGGAGGTGCTCCTCATGCCCCGCTGGGTCGACGCGCGCCGGGTGACGTTCAAGTACGGCCTCGGCGAGGAGTTCATCGACGTCCTCAAGACCCTGCACAAGCTCGGGCTGGACTCGACCACGCCGGTCCGCGTCGGCGGCGTCGAGGTGTCGCCGCGCGACGTCGTCGCCGCCTGCCTGCCGGACCCGGCCGGCCTCGGCGAGCTGATGGAGGGCCGGACCTGCGCCGGGCTGTGGGTGAGCGGCACCGGGACCGACGGCGAGCCACGGCAGGTCTACCTGTACCACGTGGTGGACAACGCCTGGTCGATGCGCGAGTACGGCGCCCAGGCCGTCGTCTGGCAGACGGCGATCAACCCGGTGGTCGCGCTCGAGCTGCTCGCCACCGGCGCCTGGCAGGGCGTGGGCGTGCTCGGCCCGGAGGCCTTCGACGCGGTGCCCTTCCTCGACCTGCTGACGGAGTACGGCTCCCCCTGGGGCATGCGCGAGGGGGGCTGACGGACCCCCGCAGGGCAGGGGTCCGTCACGTCACCTGGCGGGCGCCAGCTCGTCGAAGACGGCGTCCAGGACGTCGAGCGCCTCGGTGAGCAGCTCCTGGCCGATGACCAGCGGGGGCAGGAAGCGCAGCACGTTGCCGAAGGTGCCGGCCGTGAGCGTCAGCACGCCCTGCGCGTGGCAGGCCTTGGCGATGCGGCCCGTGAGCTCCGCGTCCGGCTCGCTCGTCCCGGCCTTGACCAGCTCGACCGCCAGCATCGCGCCGCGGCCGCGGACGTCACCGACCACCGACGTCCGCTCCTGCAGGGCCCGGAGCCGGGGCAGCATCGTGGCCTCGATGGCGCGCGCCGCCCCGGCGAGGTCCTGCTCGCGCATCGTGCGGATGGTGGCCAGGGCGGCGGCGCACGCCACGGGGTTGCCCCCGTACGTGCCCCCGAGCCCACCGGTGTGGACGGAGTCCATGAGCTCGGCCCGGCCGGTCAGCCCGGCCAGCGGCAGCCCGCCGGCGATGCCCTTGGCGGTGGTGACCAGGTCCGGCACGACGCCCTCGTGCTCGGAGGCGAACCAGGCACCCGTCCGGCAGAAGCCGGTCTGGATCTCGTCGGCGATGAACACCGCACCGGCCTCGCGGCTCCACTCGGCCAGCGCCGGGAGGAAGCCCGGCGCCGGGACGACGAAGCCGCCCTCGCCCTGGATCGGCTCGATGAGGACGGCGGCGACGTTGCCGGCGCCGACCTGGGTCTCGATCATCGCGATCGCGCGGGCCGCGGCCTGCTCCCCCGTCGTCCCCGGCTGGTCGCGGAACGGATAGGACATCGGCACCCGGTGGATGTCGGAGGCGAAGGGCCCGAAGCCGTCCTTGTAGGGCATGTTCTTCGCCGTCAGCGCCATCGTGAGGTTCGTCCGCCCGTGGTAGGCGTGGTCGAACACCACCACCGCGGTGCGCCCGGTGGCGTGCCGGGCCACCTTGACCGCGTTCTCCACGGCCTCGGCGCCGGAGTTGAACAGGGCCGACTTCTTCGCGTGGTCCCCGGGAGTGAGGGCGGACAGCTCCTCGCAGACGGCGACGTAGCCCTCGTAGGGCGTGACCATGAAGCAGGTGTGGGTGAACGCCGCGACCTGCGCCTGCACGGCGGCGACCACCGCGGGCGCCGCGTTGCCGACGTTGGTGACCGCGATGCCCGAGCCGAGGTCGATGAAGGAGTTGCCGTCGACGTCGACGATCACGCCGCCGCCGGCGCGCTCGGCGTAGACCGGCATGGTGCTGCCGACGGCGGAGGTCACCGCGGCCGCACGCCGGTCGGCGAGCGCGCGGGAGCGGGGGCCGGGCACCTCGGTCACCAGGCGTCGCTCCTGGGCCAGCGTGTCGGGGCCGGTGAGCAGGTCGGTCATGGCATCTCCTCGCGGGCACGGGATGCCCCCGTGCGAAGGACGGGGCGCCGCTCCAGCGTGGGCCGCGCGGCGGGCCGGCGGTACCGTCCACTCCGGCGCGGCACACGCGCCGGAGTGTCCACTTCGTCGAAGGGCGCCCGTGCCCGTCACCGTCGCCGGCCTGCTCGGCACCCCCTCGCTCGAGCTGAGGCTGCACACCCGCACCGCACCGGCGGACCGGCCGGTGTCGTGGGTGCACGTGAGCGAGCTGGCCGACCCGACTCCCTTCCTCGAGGGCGGCGAGCTGCTGCTCACCACCGGGCTCGCCCTGGCCCCCGGCGCCGCGGTCGGCGACTACGTGCGCCGGCTGGCCGACACGGGCGTGGTCGCCCTCGGCCTGGGCACCGGCCTGAGCCTCGCGGACGTGCCGGAGGAGCTGGTCACCGCCGCCGACGCCTGCGGCCTGGCGGTGCTCGAGGTCCCGAGACAGACCCCGTTCATCGCGTTGTCCCGGGCGGTCTCGGCCGCGCTGGCCGCCGACCAGTACGCGGCCGTCAGCCGCAGCTCGGCCGCGCAGCGGGAGCTCACCCGCGCGGCGCTGGCGGACGGCGGTCCGGGCGCCCTGGTCGACCGGCTGGCCGCGCTCATCGGGGGGTGGGCGCTGCTCTTCGACGCCGGGGGCGGTCTGCTGGCCGCCGCGCCGGCCGGCGCCTCGTCCCGGGCGGCGGGCCTGGCCGAGGAGATCGACCGGCTGCGCGGGCTGCGCGCTCCCGCCGGCGGCGCGGTGTCGCTGCCCGAGGAGACCGTGCTGGTGCAGTCCTTCGGCGCGCGGACGCGGGGTTTCCTCGCCGTCGGCCGGGGCGGACCGTTCCCCCCGGCCGACCGGCACGTCGTCAACGCCGCGGTCGCCCTGCTGACGCTGCGCATGGAGCAGTCGCGGTCCCTGGACACCGCGACGGCGACCCTGCACAGCGCCCTCCTGCGCCTGCTCCTCGCCGGGGAGGTCTCGACCGTCCGGCCGGTGGCGGAGGCGCTGGGGCACCAGCTGCCCGCGGAGCCGCTCCGGGTGCTCACCGTCCTGGGCACGGACGAGCAGCGCTCGGCCGCCGGCCACGTGGCGGCCGACGCCGCGACCCTCACGCGCGGGCACGTGTTCTCCGCGACCCAGGACGACGCCCTGGTCCTGGTGGTGTCCGACGACGGCGCGCTGGCCGACCGGCTGGGCGGCCTGCCCGGTCGGGTCGCGGGGGCAGCCGTCGGGATCTCCGCACCGGTGCCGTGGGCCCGGCTGACCGAGGGCGCCCGGCAGGCGCGGCAGGCGGCGGAGCAGAGCCGGACGACGGCCGGCCGGGTGACCGCGTTCCCCGACCTGGTGGGGCGAGGCCTGGCATCGGTGCTCGACCCGGAGCAGGTCGCGACCTTCGCCGAGGCGCTGCTCGCCCCCCTCGCGGCCGCCGACCGGGCCGGTCAGGGTGACCTGGTCGAGTCGCTGCGCGTGTGGCTGGCCCACCACGGCCAGTGGGAGCCGGCGGCCGCGCGGCTGGGCGTGCACCGGCACACCCTCCGCAAGCGCATCCGCCGCGCCGGCGAGCTCCTCGGGCGGGACCTCGACTCCCCGGGTGCCCGGGCGGAGCTGTGGCTGGCGTTGCACCCACCCGTCAGGTGACGTGCCGTCCCCTCCCGGGCGTCCGCGAGCCCCGCGGGCCCGGGAGGGGGCGCTGCCTCAGGTGAAGGCGGGCATCACTTCGTCGTGCAGCAGCTGCAGCTGCTCGTCGACGGTGGCGACCCCCGGGACGTCGCGCCCGGTGAAGGCCTTGACCAGCGACGCGTCGGTGATGGCGGCGATGAGGTGGTTGACCCCGGACGGCTCGATCTCCTTGATCTTCGCCGTCACCTCCTCCGGGGTGCCCGCGAAGGACAGCTTCTCCGCGATCTCCGGCGTCGTCAGCTCGATCCCCTTGGCCAGGTCCCCGGCACCGATCGCCTCGATGATCGGCGTGAGGCTGTCGGGATCGACGCCGTTGCGCTCGAGCTGCTCCGCCGGCATGGACGACGCGTAGATGCCGACCATGCTGCGCGCCGCATCCTTCGCCGCCGCCGAGTCACGACCCACGGCGAGCACCACCCAGGCTCCGAAGTCCAGCGTCGTCCAGTCCTTGCCGGCCCGGTCCGCGCCGATCCGCAGGTGCTCGGCCGCGTAGTCGTAGGCCTCGCGGGTGTAGCTCAGGGCGTGGTGGCAGCCGTCGGAGTGCTCGGCCGAGGCCTCGAAGGACTTCGGCCCCCGCATGGCGCCCATCTTCACCGGCACCCGCTCCTGCACCGGCCGCGCGAACGTGAACAGCCCGTTGTACTGGAAGAACTCGCCGTCGAAGGTGATCGCGCCGTCGTCGAGCAGCGTGCGGATCACCTGGACGCCCTCGATGACGCGTGACAGCGGCTTGGTGTTCTTCCAGTCGATGCCGTACTGGGCGAGCAGCCCGAAGTTGCCGCTCGACAGCACCACCTCGGCGCGCCCGCCGGTCAGCTCGTCCAGGGTGGCGGTCGCCTGGGCGATGAGCGTCGGCTCCCGGAGCACGACGCCGGACACGCTCGGCCCGAACCGGATGTTCGACGTCTGCTGGGCAGCGGCGGCGAACAGCAGCCACATGTCCTTGTGCCACGTCTCGTCGGCGGCGTAGCAGGCGTGGAACCCCAGCTCGTCCGCCAGCCGGATGGACCTCAGCGACTCCTCGAGCGGGTAGTCCGGGAGCATGACATAACTGAACCTCATCGCATCTCCTCACGTGCCTGGGCGCGGGCCTCGGGCGAGGCACCGCCTCGGATCTGCTGCAGCTGTCGCGCCACCTCGCGGGCGTCGCCCTCGGGGATGTGCGCAGAATGCCGGTCCGGCCGGGCCAGGGCCAGGTACAGCAGCCCGCTCCCCGCGACGACGGCGAGCCCGATGGCGACGATCCAGCGGTCGAGGAAGGTCTCGGTACCCGGTGCCGGCTTGATCAGCAGGACGATCGCGAAGATGCCGTAGGCCAGCGCGAGGACGTTGACGACGAGCCCGGCGGTGCCCAGGTTCCACAGGCCGGCGGGCCGCCAGCCCTTGAGCCGCTGGCGCAGCGCAGCGAGCACCACGGCCTGGAAGGAGACGTAGATGCCGAGCACGGCGAAGGCCGTGACGCGCGCCAGGATGCCTTCCTGGAAGTAGACGAACAGCGCGATCAGGACCGGGACGACGCAGACGACGAGCAGCGCGTTGGTCGGGACGGCGTGCCGGGACGAGACGTGCGAGAGCCAGCCGCTGGCCGGCAGCATGCGGTCGCGGGCGAAGGCGTAGAGCAGCCGGCTGCCCGCGGCCTGCAGGGACAGCACGCAGGAGAGGAAGGCGACGACGGTGACGACCAGGAAGACCTTCGAGCCCGCCGTCCCCAGGGAGTTCTCGAGGATCGAGGGGATGGGGTCGGCGTCCTCCCCGCTGATGATCGCCGGCAGGTCCGGTGCCGCCAGCACGTAGCCGGCGTAGGAGACGAAGCCGGAGACACCGCCGACCACGATGGTGAGGATCATGGCGCGCGGGATCTGCCGGGTCGGGTCGGCGACCTCCTCTGCCACGTCCCCACAGGCCTCGAAGCCGTAGAACAGGAAGAGCCCGGAGAGCGAGGCGGCCAGGAAGACCCCGAGGTAGCCGTCTCCCCCACCGGCCCCGAGCGAGTCGAAGAAGACCGAGAACGGCTGCTCGCGGCGGAACAGCAGCAGGAAGAGGCCGAGGGCGATGACGCCGATGAGCTCGGCGAGCAGGCCGATCTGGGCGATCCGGGCCAGGTTGCGGGTGCCGCTGTAGTTGACCGCGAAGGCGACGACCAGCAGGGCCACCGCGGTCGCGAGCACGACCGCCGGGGTCGCCTCCAGGTCGAACAGGGCGGCGACGAACCCGCCGCCGAACTCGGCGACGGCGGTGATGGTCACGATGACCGCCCAGATGTAGATCCAGGAGACGATCCAGGCGTACCGCCGGTTCCACAGCCGTCGTGTCCACGGGTAGATGCCGCCGGCCAGGGGGTACTGGGAGACGACCTCACCGAAGACGAGCGCCACCAGCAGCTGGCCGACGCCCACGATCACGATCCACCAGATCGCCGGCGGCCCGCCGATCGACAGGCTGTAGGCGAACAGCGAGTACACGCCGACCAGCGGCGAGAGGTACGTGAAGCCGAGGGCCATGTTCGCCCACAGACCCATGCTGCGGTGGAACTCGCCCGAGTAGCCGAGCGCGGCCAGCTGGGCCTCGTCGTCGATCGGACCGGGGGGTGATCCGGGTGCGGTCACGCAGCCTCCTGCAAAGGGGTGGAGCGGCCGACGGCGGATGCCGGGTGTGCCGCAGCCCACACGAACGCCGGGAAACCTATAGATACAGAGTTCACAGGACAAGACCGCAGCGTTGCGATCTCGTTGCATGTGGCCCTGGCCGGGTGCCCGCGCGGTCAGGCCCTCAGGAGCGTCGCGTCGCCGACCAGGTGCAACCGCCACGGGACGCCGGGGACGCCGGCACCGGCCCCCAGCGGATCGGCGCCCCGGGGCAGCAGGCTGCCGACCAGCCGCCGGGGTGCGGTCGACAGGACTACGCGGTCCTCGTCGTTGAGCAGCACGAAGGGGGCGGGGAGCCCGCCCAGGAGCGCCAGCAGGTGGTTCTCGAACCGGCGCACCGACACGTCGGCACCCACGACCCCGACGAACTCGCCGTCGACGACGACGGGCTCGGTCAGCGTCAGCAGGTAGCGGCCCGTCCCGTGCACGTCGACGTAGGGGCCCACCACGTGCCGGCGGCCGGTACGCCGGGGGACGTCGAACCACTCCGTGGCCGTGTAGTCGTAGTACCCGAGGCTGGTGGGCCGGAGGTCGGGCTCCAGGCTGCGCAGGGGACCGCCGCCGGGGTCGAGCTGCCACCACTCCAGGCGCAGCGGGAGCTCCTCGTCCGGGCGGGGTGCCACCACCAGGCCCAGCCCGACCGCGAGCTGGCCCGGCGCGTGCAGCAGCTCGCGGACGTCGTGGTCGAGGACCGTGCCACCGGTGTGCAGGCCGTCCCGCGCCGCCGGTCGCCGGACGGCGGCGTGCACCTGGGCGACCGTGCCGAAGACCTGCTCGACCACGTCGGAGACCGCGGCACGGACGCGCGCGATCTCCCGCCCCCCGGGCGACGTCACGACACCTCCCGCGCGGCGACGGCGCCGTCCCCGCCCGCCCGCAGGCGCAGCTCGATCGACCACAGCGTGCGGGTCTCGATGTGCTCCTCGGTGAGCCGCCGTGCCAGGCCGCCGTCCCGGTCCTCGATCGCGTCCACCACCGCCCGGTGCCCGGCGACCATCACGTCGAGCAGCCCCGGATCGGAGGCGGGCGGCCACGGCAGCTGGCCGAGCTCGAGGTGCAGGTCCATGACCTGCATCGTCAGCCGCACGGACTGCGCGCAGGCGGCCAGCTCGATGAAGTACCGCCCCTCGGCGCGCCGCTGGCCGGTGACGGAGTCGGCGATCGCCAGCCGGTCGACGATGTCGCGCAGCCGGGCGATCTCGGTACGCGAGGCCCGGCCGGCGGCGAGCCGGGCCGCGGCCGCGGAGACCGCCCCGTGCACGTCGCCCAGCTCGCGCAGGTCGGTGGTCCCCAGCTCGGCCAGCCGGGCGTCGGCCAGCTCGCCCAGGACGTCGTCCCGCGCCCGGACGAAGCTGCCGCCGCCCCGGCCGCGCCGGGTGACCACCAGGCCGAGCTTGCGCAGCTCCGCGAGCGCCTCCCGCAGCGTCATCGTCGAGACGTTGAGCATGGTGGCCAGATCGGCCTCCGGAGGCAGCTGCTCGCCGTCGCCGAGGAGGCCGAGCGCGATCGCGCTCCCGACGCGGCGCACGACCGCCTCGCTGCGGAGGGCGCCGTCGTCCAGCGGCGAGAAGACCGCACGACGGGCGTCACCGCTGAGCAGTTGCACGCACGCCTCCCGCCGGCCGGATGCCGCCAAGTGTTGCACCAGCGATACCCGTTCTTAACCGTTGATTCCATAGGTTTTGGCCGTTAGCGTGGCCCCCACCACTCAGCCCCCTGTGACGAGGAGCACCAGTGACACAGGTCGAGCCGGACCGCGCCGCCGAGGCGGACGCACTGTCCCGCCCCTTCACACCCGGGGCGCCGTCCAACCCACCCGAGCTGGCGGACTTCCCCGAGACCCTCGCCGGCCCGGTGCCTCCGCCGCGCCAGGACCCGAGGACCGCCGCGTTCGTCGAGCAGTGGCGCAACGCCTCGTACAACTGCTACTCGTCCGGGCACAAGTTCTGCCGCGAGGTCTGCCCGGTCACCCAGGTCGAGCGCAACGAGTCGTGGACGCCGACCGCGTTCCACGCCAACGTCGTGGCCATGGAGCGCGGTGAGCTCGACATCGAGGACATCGCGGCCGACTACGTCAACTGCACGCAGTGCGGCGCCTGCGAGCTGCGCTGCCCCAACACGCTCTTCACCGGCGACTTCTACCGGTTCCGCACCCGTACCGTCGACGTGGTCAAGGCGGTGCGGTCCCTCGCCGTGGAGAGCGGCATCCACCAGCCGAACTGGCAGATCTGGAACGAGCGCACCGATCTGCGCACGCACGAGCCGGTCCTGGGCGAGACGCCGGTGAACCAGGAGAAGGTCCGCGACTGGGCCGAGGGGCTCGATCTCCCGATCGGCGGTGAGACGGTCCTGTTCGTCGACTGCGAGGCGGCGTTCTACCGGACGTCCGTGCCGCGGGCGGTGGCCCAGATGCTGCAGCTGGCCGGCTACGAATTCGGGCTCATGGAGGACCAGTGGTGCTGCGGCGGCCCGGCCGCCGAGATGGGCTACGCCGACCAGGCCCAGCGCTTCGCCCGCCACAACCTGGACAACTGGCGGAAGACGGGCACGAAGCGGCTGCTGGTGCTCGACCCGCACGACTACATCAGCTTCACCGAGGACTACCCGAAGTACTTCGGCGAGGAGTTCGACATCGAGGTCGTGCTCGTCATCGAGGTGCTGGCCCAGCTGCTGCGTGCGGGGAAGCTGACCCCGTCGGTCCCGGTGGACCGGGCGATCACCTACCACGACCCGTGCCGGCTCAACAAGCGCAAGGGCATCTGGGAGGAGCCCCGCGAGCTGCTCCGCGCCATCCCGGGGCTGAAGTTCGAGGACGTCGACCGGGTGACCCAGTGGTCCTACTGCTCCGGCGGTGGCGGCGGGCTGCCGATCGAGAAGCCCGAGCTCACCGCCAAGATCAGCGCGATGCGGCTGGAGCGGGCCGCGGAGCTCGACGTCGACACGCTGGTCAGCGCCTGCCCGTGGTCGGAGCGGCCGCTGAGCGAGGCCGGTGACGCCGAGGACATCGACGTCGTCGACCTGCACGAGCTGTTCGCGCAGTCGCTCGGGATCACCGTCGGCGGGTCCCGCGGCGACGTCGGCGACCGGCGGCTGGCCCAGGAGCGCACCGGCGTCCCGGGGCGGGCGCGGCGGGAGCACGGCAGCAGCCGCGGTGGCTGCGGCGGTGGTGGCGGGGGCTGCGGCGGCGGGTGCGGGAACGGTTCCGGCGGCTGCGGGTGCGGGGGGCACTGACCATGACGATCACCGAACCGGCCGGGCCCATCGGCACCGCGCCCTTCACCACCGAACCACTCAGCGACGACCGCCTCACCGCCCTGGTCCGGGCGCTGCGACCGGTCCTGGCCGACGACCAGATCCTGCTCGCCAAGACCGACCGCTACAACCGCGCCCGCGTGCCGGCGCCGTTCCCGGTGCACCGGTGGGCCGAACGGGTGCCCGACGTCGTGGTCATGCCCACCTCGACCGAGCAGGTGGCCGCGGTGGTGAGGATCGCCAACGAGATGCGCATCCCGGTCGTCCCGCGGGACGGCGGCACGGGGCTGACCGACGGCGCGGTCCCCCACCGCCGCGGGATCGTCGTCGACGTCAAGAAGATGAACCAGATCCACGAGCTGGACCTGGTCAACCGGACCGTGACGGTCGGCACCGGCATCAGCATGATGAAGCTCAACGAGCGGTTGGCCAAGCACGGGCTCTTCTATCCCGACGACCCGGCGTCCTACCCGTGCTCGCTGGTGGGAGGGAGGATCGGCACCAGCGGCTGGTCGCTCATCGGCTCCCGGTACGGGCACACCCGCGACCTCGTGCTCAGCTTCGACCACGTGCTGCCCACCGGCGACGTCCTGCATGTCGGCGACGGCATCGGCCGGAAGATCAGCAAGTCCTCCAGCGGCTACTCCCTCAAGCACCTGTTCATGGGCCACCAGGGCACGCTGGGCATCGCCACGAAGGCGACGCTCAAGTTGTTCCCCAAGCCGGAGGCCGAGCTCTCGCCGTTCTGGGCGTTCGACAACTACGAGGACGCCCACGCCTGCACGGGTGCGCTGGCCCGTGCCGGGGTGGCGACCTTCGCCGGCGCCGTCCTCTTCGACGAGCACAAGGTTGCCTACCTGCGTCGCGACGACGAGGCCTACATCCCGCAGCCGGCCGACGTCCGGGCGCTGGTCTGCTCGGTCATGTACGGCTACGAGGACGAGGTGCGGGCCGGCGGCAAGCGGCTGTTCCGCATCGCCAAGGAACACGGCGCCCGCTACCTCGGCGACGAGATCTCCGAGGGCGACTGGGCGGCCCGGCACGACCGGTACGCCACGCCGCTGCACGGGCGGACCAAGGACGGCCAGGTCATCCCGATGTCCTGGCACTGCGAGGACGCCGCGGTCAACTTCTCCGCCGTCCCGGCGGTCAGCCGGGCGTGGCACGAGATCCTGGCCGACCTCCGGCGCAAGACCGACGTCTTCGACGACTGGGGCATGTTCGCCTACACCTCCGCCGCCACCGGGGTCGACTACCTGACCGAGATCGACGTCGGCATCTGGGAGCAGCGCCTGGACGACAAGGCCTGGGCGGCATGGGTGAAGGCCAAGCGGGACATCGGCGCGGTGGCGCTCGCCCACGGCGGCTCGATGAGCGCCTGCCACGGCTCCTGCCGGGAGGGCGAGGTGGACCTGGTGCCCGAGGAGCTCGGCCGCGGCTTCGACGTGATGCTCGACGTCAAGCGGTCCCTGGACCCGAACAACATCATGAACCCGGGCAAGTACCTGCTGGACCGCGCGTACGGGAGGGACACCACCGATGAGAACCGATGACCAGCCGACGGGCCCGTCCGCCAGCGCGCCCTACCGCTTCGCCGAGCAGCACACCCCGCCGGCGCCGGTGCGGGTGAGCGAGGTGGCGCAGACCACCTTCGAGCACGTCTACGAGGTCGACCCGCGGCTGATGGAGGTGCACGTCCTCCAGCAGGTGTTCCCCAACTGGGACACCCTCCGGATCATGCGCAGCCGGGCGGACCACCTCGCCTGGATGCACACGCACTTCGCGGAGAAGGTCATCACCGGGTCGGAAATCCTGGCGGAGATCGAGCGCGAGAGCACGCCGGTACCACCACCCCTCTAGGACGCCACCTCTCGAGGCGTGACTTCTGCGGATAGCGTGCCGATCCCGGCTGCGCGCCACGCGGACTGGCGCCGCGCCCCCGTCCAACGATAGGAATCAGTCGTGAGCGACAAGCTGGAGCTGCAGAACTTCGTCGGCGGCGAGCACGCCGGCACCGCCGACGGCCACCGGATGGACCTGGTCGACCCGAGCACCGGCGAGGTCTTCGCGTCCGCGCCGGTCTCCGGGGCGGAGGACGTCGACCGCGCCTACCGCGTGGCCGCCGACGCCTTCGAGACCTGGCGGGACACCACCCCGTCGGAGCGGCAGCAGGCGCTGCTGAAGCTCGCCGACGCGGTCGAGGAGCACGCCGAGGAACTGGTCGCGCTGGAGAGCCGCAACACCGGCAAGCCGATCGGCCTGACCGCCTCGGAGGAGATCCCCCCGATGGTCGACCAGATCCGGTTCTTCGCCGGGGCGGCCCGCACCCTGGAGGGCAAGGCCGCGGCCGAGTACATGGCCGGGCACACCAGCTGGGTCCGCCGCGAGCCGATCGGCGTCGTGGGCCAGGTGACGCCGTGGAACTACCCGATGATGATGGCGGTCTGGAAGATCGCGCCGGCGCTGGCGGCCGGCAACACCGTCGTCCTGAAGCCGTCGGACACCACCCCCGCGACGACGCTGCGGCTGGCCGAGCTCGCCGCCGACATCCTCCCCGCGGGCGTCCTCAACGTCGTCTGCGGCGACCGCGACACCGGCCGGGCGCTGGTCGAGCACAAGGTGCCCCAGCTCGTGGCGATCACCGGCTCCGTCCGGGCCGGCATGGAGGTGGCCGGCGCCGCGGCCAAGGACGTCAAGCGGGTGCACCTGGAGCTGGGCGGCAAGGCGCCGGTCGTCGTCTTCGACGACGCGGACCTGGAGGCGGCCGCCGAGGCGATCGCCGTGGCCGGCTACTTCAACGCCGGCCAGGACTGCACCGCCGCCTCCCGCGTGCTGGTCGCCCCCGGCATCCACGACGACTTCGTGGCGGCGCTGACCGAGCAGGCGAGGAACACCGCCACCACGTACGCGAACGGCGCCACGGACGAGGACGCCATGGTGCCGCCGGTGAACAACGCCAACCAGCTCGCCCACGTCACCGGCTTCCTCGACCGGGCACCCGACCACGCGGAGATCACCGCCGGCGGCCACCGGCAGGGCGACCGCGGCTTCTTCGTCGAGCCCACCGTCGTCGCCGGGCTGCGGCAGGACGACGAGATGGTGCAGCGGGAGATCTTCGGCCCGGTCATCACCGTGCAGCGGTTCACCGACGAGGACGAGGCGGTGCGCTGGGCCAACGGCGTCGAGCTCGGCCTGGCCTCCAGCGTGTGGACGAAGGACTTCGGCCGGGCCATGCGGATGAGCAAGCGGCTGGACTTCGGGTGCGTGTGGATCAACACCCACATCCCGCTCGTGGCCGAGATGCCCCACGGCGGGTTCAAGCACTCCGGGTACGGCAAGGACCTGTCGATGTACGGGCTCGAGGACTACACCCGCATCAAGCACGTCATGGCCAACATCGAGAGCTGAGCCGCGGCCGCGCCGACGGCGACGGAGCGCACCGACGCCCCCTTCTGCGGCTCAGAAGGGGGCGTCGGCGCGCTTCACCGGCAGGCGGGAGTCAGTCCTCGAACACCAGCGCCGGGGTGTCGGTGCGCAGCGTCTCGCCCCGGAAGAACTCCGGGTGCTTGGCCCGCCACACGAGCATGAGCACGGCGCCCAGCAGGAGCAGGCCGATGCCGATGACGAAGACGCTGCCGACGCCGAACACCGACGACCCGCTGCCGTACGCCGGGTCGAGCGTGTCGACGGCGGTCTGCACGAACACCGCCGTGAGCATCACCGCCCCCAGCAGGGGGAACACGCCCTTGAAGACCAGGTCGCGGGCGCTGCGGGTCAGCTCGCGCCGGAAGTACCAGACGCAGGCGTAGGCGGTCAGGCCGTAGTAGAAGCAGATCATCAGGCCGAGTGCGTAGATCGTGTCGATGAGGACGTTCTCGCTGATCAGCGTCATCCCGACGTAGAAGACCGCGGTGCCGATGCCGGACGCCAGGGTCGCGGTGGACGGCGTCAGGAAGCGCGGGTGCACGTCGCCGAACCGCTTCGGGATCGCCCCGTAGGTGCCCATCGCCAGCAGGGTGCGGGCCGGCGGCAGGAACGTCGTCTGCAGCGACGACGCCGAGCTGGCGACCACGGCGAGGAAGAGCAGGAACGCCAGGCCCGTGCCCATCACCGGGTCGGCGAGCGCGGCGAAGACGTTGGCCCCCGTGTCCTCGTTGCCGAGGCCGGTGCCCTCGTCCCCGATGCCGGCGTACATCTGCACGGCGATCGCGGTCACCAGGTAGGTCACGACGATGACCGCCATGGACAGCAGCGCCGCCCGGCCCGGCGTGCGCGCGCTGCCGGAGGTCTCCTCGTTGACCGTCAGGCAGGTGTCCCAGCCCCAGTAGATGAACAGCGAGAGGGAGAGCCCCGCGGTGAAGGCGCTGAACGAGCCGATCGCGGTCGGGTCGAGCCAGGACAGCTCGAACGGGATGCTGTCGGGCGCCGAGCCGGTCTTCGCCAGCGCGAGCACCACGAACAGGGCGAGCACCGCCATCTGGAAGCCGACCAGGACGTACTGCACGCGCTTGGTGGTCTGCACGCCGCGGTAGGCCACCCAGGTGGCCAGGGCGACGAACGCCACGCAGGTGAGGACGTTGACGAGCTTGTTGCCGCCCAGGTCCGCCAGCCACGCCGACCCGGTCAGCTCGCCCAGGAGCAGGTAGAAGAAGGAGACGGCGACCCCGGCGAGGCTGGACAGCACGATGATCGTCGCCAGCAGCGCACCCCAGCCGGCGAGCCAGCCGACGTAGGGGTTGAAGGCCTTGGTCGCCCACGTGAAGGACGTCCCGCAGTCCGGCGCGACGCGGTTGAGCTCCCGGTAGGCGTAGGCCACCAGCAGCATCGGCAGGAAGCCGGCGAGGAAGATCGCCGGCATCTGCAGCCCCACCTCGGTGACGGTCGGACCGAGGGTGACGGTGAGCGCGTACACCGGCGCGATGCTGGAGACGCCGAGCACGACGCTGGCCAGCAGGCCGACGGAGTTCTTCGACAGGCCCTTCGCGCGGAGGTCGCCGGCCGGTGCGACCGGGGCGTGGGGGTCGAGCGACATGCGGGGTCCTTGTCTCGAGGCCCGATCTCGGGGCGGCGGTGCGGGGTCCGGAACAGCGAGCGGTCGCCCCGGCGTGTCCTGCGTCACGCAGAGCCAGCCAGCTCACCGCGACCGGCGGAAGCGGCCACCCTGTCCACCGGAGGCCGGCAGAGGTGCCGATCCGGCACACCGGACGGCGTCCGAGGCGGCCGGGAGGCACTGTTCCGCACCACGGTTTCCGTCGTGTTTCCTCGTACGGACCACCGGTTCGGTCGTGCACCACCTGTCGACCGGCCGGATACGCATGCCATGCTGAGGAGGCCCGGACCCCGCACGACAGGACCGCACCCCATGCCCCGTTACGGCGCCCAGTTCGGGCCCGACGTCACCTACCTGGGTGTCGAGCGCTGCGACCTCGACGACCCGGCGTCCTTCGCGGGTGCCGACGTCGTCATCGTCGGGGCGCCCTTCGACGGCGGGACGTCGCACCGCCCCGGGACGCGGTTCGGCCCGCAGGCCATCCGCATGACCGACTACCTGCCCCACGACGGCTCGCGCCCGAGCCTGGCGCTGCGCACCGACGGCCTCCAGGACCTCCGCGTGCTGGACGCCGGGGACGTGGAGATGTACTCCGGCGACATCGAGACGGCGCTGCCGGCGCTGGAGGCCGCCGTCGAGAAGGTCGCCCGCGCCGGGGCGATCCCCGTCGTCCTGGGCGGCGACCACTCCATCGCCTTCGCCGACGCCACGGGCGTCGCCAACGCCCTCGGCCACGGCCGGGTGTCGATGCTGCACTTCGACGCCCACGCCGACACCGGAGACATCGAGTTCGGCTCGCTGTGGGGACACGGTCAGCCGATGCGCCGGCTGATCGAGTCCGGCGCCCTGCGCGGGGACCGCTTCCTCCAGATCGGCCTGCGCGGCTACTGGCCGCCGCCGGCGACCCTGGACTGGATGGCCGAGCAGCGGATGCGCTCCTACGAGATGACCGAGATCGTCCACCGGGGGCTGTCCGAGTGCCTCACGGAGGCCTTCGGCATCGCGACGGACGAGTGCGAGGGCGTCTTCCTCTCGGTGGACATCGACGTCTGCGACCCCGGGCACGCGCCCGGTACCGGGACGCCGGAGCCGGGCGGTCTCACCGCCCGCCAACTGCTCGACTCCGTCCGGCGCATCTGCCTCGAGCTGCCCGTCGTCGGGGTGGACGTGGTCGAGGTGAGCCCGCCCTACGACCACGCCGACATCACCGCGGCCCTGGCCAACCGTGTCGTCCTCGAAGCACTCTCCGCCATCGCCCGCCGCCGCACCGGCGTCCCGCACGACCCCTCCCTCCCTCTCCTCGCCGACCGCCCCACCACCACCCCGGAGACCTCCGCATGACCGCGCACCCGCTGGACCCGCTGACCGCCGACGAGTTCCGCGCCACCGCCGCCGTGCTGCGGCGGGACAGGGGCGTCGACGAGCGCTGGCGGTTCGCCGCCATCGAGCTGCGCGAGCCGGCCAAGGACGTCGTCCGCGCGTTCACCCCCGGCGACCCGATCCGCCGCGAGGCGCGGGTCACCTGCTGGAGCCGCGACGAGGGCACGACGTACAAGGCGCTGGTCTCGCTCACCGACGATGCGGTCGTGTCCTGGGAGGCCGTGCCCGGCGAGCAGGCGAACATGACCGTCGACGAGTGGCACGAGGCGCACGAGGCGCTGATCGCCCACCCCGACGTCATCGCCGCCCTCGCCCGGCGCGGCATCACCGACCTGGACCTGGTGCTCATCGACACCTGGGCCTACGGGCACTCCCTGATCCCCACGGAGTTCCAGGACCGGCGGGTCGGCTGGACCGACGTGTGGCGCCGCTCCACCCCGACGGGCAACCCGTACGCCAACCCGGTGGACGGCCTGCACTTCGTGGTGGACATGAACACCATGGAGCTGCTGCGGATCGAGGACGACGACGCCCCGCCGGCCGGTGGGTCGCGGATGGGCGAGTACACCCCGGACCTGGTGCCCGGCCTCGTCCAGCGCACCGACGTCAAGGCTCTGGAGATCACCCAGCCGGAGGGTCCCTCCTTCACCCTCGACGGCAACGAGCTGCGCTGGCAGAACTGGACGATGCGGCTGGGGTTCAACTACCGCGAGGGGCTGGTCATCCACCGCGTCGGTTACCGCGACGGCGAGGACGTCCGGCCGATCGCGCACCGCCTGTCCTTCGCCGAGATGGTCGTCCCCTACCGGGACCCCAGCCCGGACCACCACCGCCGCACCGCCTTCGACATCGGCGAGTGGGGGCTGGGTTTCATGACCACGTCCCTGAAGCTCGGCTGCGACTGCCTCGGCGACATCACCTACGTCGACGCCGTCCTGCACGACAGCCGGGGCGAGCCGTACACGATCGAGAACGCCATCTGCCTGCACGAGGAGGACGACGGCGTGCTGTGGAAGCACGTCGACGAGCGCGCCGGATCGGAGGTGCGGCGGTCGCGGCGGATGGTGGTGTCCTTCCACGCCACGGTCGCGAACTACGAGTACCTGACGTACTGGCGCTTCTACCAGGACGGCACGATCGAGTGCGAGGTCCGCGCGACCGGGATCATGGTGACCAGCGCCTTCGACGGGGAGGTCCCGCCCACCGGCACCGTCGTCGACGACCGCACCTACGCCCCGTTCCACCAGCACTTCATCGTCGCGCGCATGGACATGGAGATCGACGGGCCGGAAAACACCGTCGTCGTCTCCGAGAGCGAGGCGGTGCCCGTCTCGGACACCAACCCGCACGGCCTGGCGCTCGTGCAGCGCAGCCGGCCGCTGCTCACCGAGTCCGAGGGCAAGCAGGACCTCGACTGGGCCAGCCAGCGCGGCTGGAAGGTCGTCAACCGGAACCGGCTCAACCGGCTGGGCACGCCGACCGGCTACAAGCTCGTCGCCTCCGGGTCCTTCCCGGCCCTGGTCGACCGCAACTCCCCGATCATGCAGCGGGCCGAGGTCATCGACCACACGCTGTGGGTCACGCCGTACGCGGAGGAGGAGCGCTGGCCCGCCGGCGAGTTCTGCAACCAGAGCCGCGGCTCCGCCGGGCTGCCGGAGTGGACCTCGGCCGACCGGCCCATCGCCGACACCGACATCGTGCTGTGGCACGTCTTCGGCATCCACCACATCCCGCGGCCCGAGGACTGGCCGGTCATGCCGGTGGACATCGTCTCGTTCTCGCTCAAGCCGTGGGGGTTCTTCGACCGCAACCCGGCGCTCGACGTGCCGCCCAACCCGTCGCGCTGCCACTAGGAGGACCTCTCTGCCCCCCACCGCTCGCACGCTCGCGGCGGGACCCTGCAGCGAGGCCGGCCGCTCAGCTGTCCGGGGCGCCGGTGCGGCGGGTGCCCCAGGCGTAGGTCTGCTTGCGGAGGCCGAGGTACATGAACGTCTCGGTGGACTCCACGCCCTCGATCGCCCGGATCCTGCTGACGATGCCCAGCAGCTGGTCGTCGTCCTCGCACACGGTCTCGGCGAGGACGTCGAACGAGCCCGCGGTGATGACCACGTAGTCCACCTCCTCGAAGGCGGCCAGCGCGTCGGCGACGACCCGGGAGTCCCCCCGCGTCCGCACCCCCACCATCGCCTGCCGGGCGAAGCCCACCTGGAGCGGGTCGGTGACGGCGACGATCTGCATGATCCCGGCGTCGAGCAGCCGCTGCACGCGCTGGCGGACGGCGGCCTCGGACAACCCGACGGCCGCGGCGATGCGCGCGTAGGGACGGCGGCCGTCCTCCTGCAGTTGCTCGACGATCGCGCGGGAGACGTCGTCGAGCACCAGTCCCCGGTCCCGGATCGTCACGCCTGCCGCCTCCTGACCACGGGATCCGTCGCGATGACGGGCTCCGACGGAGCGGATCCTATCGAGACCGGCGGGCGCACCACCGCTGCCCGGCCCGACCGGCCGCGCGATCCGCCCAGGGAGCTCACAGGACCGTCCGGTTCCCTGGCGGCATGGAGACGGATGGACCCGATGAGGATCGACCGGATCAGCAGGTGGGCGCCGTGCGGCGACGGCAGCCGTGGTCCGAGCGCCGCCGCCGTTTGCTGCTCGGCCTCGCCGGGGGTGGCCTGGCCGGCGGGCTCGGTGCGATCGCGCTGCCCGCGCAGTACGGGGTGACCGCCGGGCTGCTGGCTCTGCTGTGCGGATTCCTGCTGCTGGCGGCCGCCGCCGCGTTCGTCCTCGTGCCGGGGCCCGGCACGGCCGGCACGCTCGCGCGGTCGGTCCCCCTGGCCGGCGCGGCGTGCGTCGTCGCCGTCCTCCTCCTGCTGTCCGCCCCCGAGGACGTGCGGTGGCTGTGGTGGTCGGCGACCGCGGCCACCGCCGCATGGACCGGGGGTGCCGCCTGGCAGGCCCGCCGCACGGCGGTCTGAGGGGAGCGCCAGACTGCTGGGCATGGAACTCCCGGCCGCTCTCTACGAGCCCACGGACGACGGGTACCTGGCGACCGCCCTGACCATCGGACCCTGGGATCCGGGGCTGCAGCACGCCGGCCCGCCGGCTGCGCTGCTGCTCCGCGAGGCCGAGCGGGCGAGCGGGATCGAGGGCGGGCAGACGGTGCGGCTGGCCTACGACATCTTCGGCCCGGTGCCGGTGGGCCCGGTCCGGCTGCGGTCGTCGGTCGTCCGGTCGGGACGGCGGATCGAGCTGGTCGAGGTGGTGCTGACGGCCGGTGACGAGCGGCCGCTGATGCGGCTGTCGGCCTGGCGGATGCGCACCCGCGCCGACGGCGCCGCACCGCCGGCCCCCGCGCCCCATCCCGCGGTCGCCGGGCCGCAGGACAGCCGCGCGGAGGACGCGGCGTTCTTCACCACCGACGTCGCCTACCACCGGGCGCTGGAGTGGCGGTTCCCCACCGGGAGCTTCAACGCCCCCGGCCCCGCGTCGGCCTGGACGACCCCGCGCTGCTCCCTCGTCGAGGGCGAGCCGATGACGCCGCTGCAGCACCTGCTGGTCATGACCGACGCGGCCAGCGGGATCTCCGCCGAGCTGGACTGGACGAGGGCCACGTTCGCCAACGTCGACCTGCTGGTCTCGCTCAGTCGGCCACCCCGCGGGGAGTGGGTGGGCATGGACGCGGTGACCACGCTGGGCGGCTCCGGTGCCGCGCTGTGCACGGCCGTCCTCTTCGACGAGGACGGCGCGATCGGCCGGTCGGCGCAGTCGCTCTTCGTGGAGCCACGCTGACGGCCCGTCGGCGCCCCGGACGAGAACGGGGCATGGTGGACCGGACGACGGATCGACGAGGGACCGACCGACCGATCGAGTGACAGGAGTGGCATGGATGCGCTGACCGAGGTGCGCGACTGGCTCTCGGGCCGCGGGCTCGAGGTGGTGCTGATCGTCGTCGGATCGGTGCTCCTGGCCCGCTTCGTCTCGTGGGTGGGCACCCGGATCACCGACCGGATCGACGCCCGCTACACGGGCGGCGACGCGCTGGTCCGCTCGGAGGCTGCCAAGCACCGGCACTCCCTCACCCAGGTGCTCACCTGGGCCGCGGTGGTGCTCATCTACTCGATCGCGGTGTTCTTCGTGCTGGACCGGCTGGGCGTCCCGGTGACCGGCCTGGTCGCGCCGGCGACGGTCCTCGGCGTCGGGCTCGGCTTCGGCGCCCAGCGGATCGTCGGCGACGTCCTGGCCGGCTTCTTCATCATCACCGAGCGGCAGTACGGCTTCGGGGACGTCGTCTCGATCCAGGTGGTCGGCGGCGGGGACCCGGCGAACGGCACCGTCGAGGACGTGACGCTGCGGGTGACCCGCGTCCGGTCGGCCGACGGCGAGGTCGTCACGGTCCCCAACGGGCAGATCGTCAAGGTCGTGAACCTGTCGCGCGACTGGGCGCGGGCCGTCGTCGACGTCCCGATCCCCACCGCCGTCGACGTCAACCGGGCCAACGAGATCCTCCGCGGCGTCGGCCGCGAGGCGTTCCGCGACCCGGCCCTGCGGCCGCTGCTGCTCGACCCGCCCAGCGTCATGGGCGTGGAGAGCCTCGACCTCGACCAGGTGAACGTCCGGATGGTGGCGCGCACCCTGCCCGGCAAGCAGTTCGAGGTGGGCCGTGACCTGCGCGCCCGTGTCGTGCTGGCCTTCCGCGCCCAGGGGATGAGCGTGCCGACGCCGACGACCGTGTCGGCCGCCGTGCCCGGCCGCCGGGCGGAGGAGGACGCGTGACCGGGCCGGAGGAGAAGGCGACCGCGGAGCAGCCGACAGAGGTGCAGCCGGAGGTCCAGCCGTCGGTCAGCACGTCCCCCGCGGACGGGCCGACACGCAGCCGCTGGCACCCGTCGCGGATCCCCTCGCACCTGGGCCGCGCACGGACGTCGACGGTGGTCCTCGCCGTCCTCTTCGTCGCCGTCTACGTGCTGTACCTCAACGTGAAGCCGCCGACGCCGGGGGCCGCGACGACGTCGACCACGGAGACCGGCACCGTCGTGCCCGCGCCTTCGCCCACGACGACGACGGGGCCGGAGCCGGCTCCCGAGACGACCCCGGAGGCGACGACGTCCGCACCCCGGACGACGACCGCCCCGTCCACCAGCGCCGAGCCGACGCCCACCGAGGAGCCGACGGAGACCCCCCTCGAGGAGACCGACGAACCGCTGCCCTCGACCACGAGCGCCCCGTCCACCCGGACGAGCGCCCCCACGGGGGTCAGCCCGTCGGGCTGATCCGGGGTCGGAACGACGTGACGACGGCGATCCCGGGCCGGCCGCCGACCTCGGCGAGGGCGGCCGGGGCGTCGTCGAGCCCCAGCTCCCGGGTCACGAGCCGGCGCGGGTCCAGCCGGCCGGCGGAGATCAGGCCCAGCAGCTCGGGGTAGGCGTGGGCGGCCATGCCGTGGCTGCCGAGCACCTGCAGTTCCAGGGCGATCACCCGCTCCATCGGCACGTCGGCGCGGCCCTGGCCGGGCGGCAGCAGGCCGACCTGCACGTGCCGCCCGCGGGGCCGGAGGCTGCGGACGGAGTTCGCGCAGGTCACCGGCGCGCCCAGGGCGTCGAGGGAGACGTGCGCCCCGCCGCCGGTCAGCTCCACGACGGCGGCCGGGACGTCGGCACCGCCGTCCAGGACGTGCTCGGCACCCAGCTCCCGCGCCAGCTCGAGGGCGCCGGCCGCGACGTCGACGGCGACCACCCGGGCGCCGGCGGACACCGCGATCTGGACGGCGGACAGGCCCACGCCGCCGCAGCCGTGCACCGCGACCCATTCCCCGGGTCGTACCCGGGCGACGTGCACGACCGCGCGGAAGGCGGTGGCGTAGCGGCAGCCCAGCGCCGCGGCGGTGGCCAGGTCGAGGTCCGCGGGGACCGCGACGAGGTTCACGTCGGCCGCGTCGAGCGCCACGAACGCGGCCAGCGAGCCCCAGTGCGTGAAACCGGGCTGCGTCTGGCGGGCGCACACCTGGTGCTCCCCCGCCGCGCACTGCGCGCACCGGCCGCAGGCGTTGACGAACGGCACCGTCACCCGGTCGCCCACCCGCCATCGCCGGACCTCCGCCCCGACCGCGGCCACCGTGCCCGCCAGCTCGTGCCCGGGGACGTGCGGCAGGACGACGTCGGGGTCGTGACCCTGCCAGGCGTGCCAGTCACTGCGGCAGATCCCGCTGGCCGCGACCTCCACGACGACGCCGTGCGGCGACGGGTCGGGCGCCGGGACCTCCCGGACCGTCAGCGGGCCGGCGAAGGACTCGAAGAGCAGCGCGCGCACGCGCCCAGCCTGCCGTGCCCGGGGTCGGGCGGCCGAGCGGGCCGTGACGTGCCGGGCATCGGCCGGTTCGGGACGGCTGTTTCACGTGAGACATCAGACTGGGGTCGTGGACGCCGACCTGACCGCTCTCCGCGACGCCTGCGACCGCGCGCTCCCCGGGCACGGGCCGCAGACGGCCGCCGACCTGCTGGCGACCGTCCCGCCGGACACCGCCGTCGACCGCTACGGCGACGGCGGGGTGGTGGCCGAGCTGGAGGCCGAGGTGGCCGCGCTGCTCGGCCTCCCGGCCGCCGTGTACCTGCCGAGCGGGGTGATGGCGCAGCAGGCCGCGCTGCGGGTGCACGCCGACCGGCGGGGCCGGCGCGCGGTCGTCTACCACCCGGAGAGCCACCTCGAGCGGCACGAGGACCGGGCCCCGGAACGGCTGCACGGGCTCGTCGGGCGGCCGGCCGGGGACCGGCACCGGCTGCTCCTGCGCGCCGACCTCGACGCCGTCGCCGAACCGCCCGCCGCGCTGCTGGTCGAACTGCCGCAGCGCGACCTCGGCGGGCAGCTGCCCGCCTGGGACGACCTCGTCGCGCAGGTCGCCTGGGCCCGCCAACGGGGCGCCGCCGCCCACCTCGACGGCGCCCGGCTGTGGGAGGCCGCAGCCGGCTACGCCCGTCCGCCGGCCGAGATCGCCGCCCTGTTCGACACCGTCTACGTCAGCTTCTACAAGGGCATCGGCGCGCTGGCGGGGTGCTGCCTGGCCGGCCCGGCGGACGTCGTCGCCGAGGTGCGCGAGTGGCGCCGGCGGATGGGCGGCACGCTGTTCGGGCTGTGGCCGGGAGCGGCGTCGGCGCTCAGCTGCCTGCGCCGGCGGCTGCCGCTGTTCCCCGGCTACCTGCAGCGGGCGCGGGAGATCGCCGACGCCGTGCGCGACCTGCCCGGGGTCACCGTCATCCCCGGCCCCCCGCAGACGCCGATGCTGCACCTGCTGCTCCGCACGGGCGCGGACGACTTCCGGACTGCCGCGCGAGAGCTCGCCGAGGGCGGTCTCTGGACGTGGGAGCGGTCGATGACGACCGGCGACCCCGCGGTGCAGCGGGTCGAGCTCCCGGTCGGCGACGCCACCATGGCGCTGTCCCTCGACGAGGTGCGCGGGGCGATCGCGACGCTGGCCGGCTGACCAGGCCCCGGGCGGGTGTGCCGGGTGCGTTCCGGCGTCCTAGGATCGGCAGTGGCTCACGAGAGGCAGCGACAAGCACCTGGCTGGCTGCCCGGCAACCTCAACTCCGTCTGAGGTGCTCCAGGGGAAGAGCCGGCCGGACGACGCCCGTCGCCCGGCAAGGACGGAGTTCCTGCGCGCCGCGGGATCTCCCGCGAGCGATAGGAGACGGCGCATGACCGACCCGCAGAGCTGGAGCTTCGAGACCCGGCAGATCCACGCCGGCACGAGCCCCGACCCGACGACCGGCGCCCGCGCGCTGCCGATCTACGCCACCACGGCCTACCAGTTCCGCGACAGCAAGCACGCCGCGGACCTCTTCGCCCTGGCCGAGATGGGCAACATCTACACGCGGATCATGAACCCGACGCAGGACGCGCTGGAGCAGCGCGTGGCCTCGCTCGAGGGCGGTGTCGCGGCGCTGGCCGTGGCGAGCGGGCAGTCGGCGACCACCCTGGCGCTGCTCAACGTCGCCGAGGCCGGCGACCACGTCGTCGCCTCCGCCTCGCTGTACGGCGGCACGTACAACCTGCTGCACCACTCGCTGCCCAAGCTCGGCGTCACGGTCTCCTTCGTCGAGAACCCGGACGACCCGGAGAACTGGCAGTCCCTGGTGCAGGCCAACACCAAGGCCTTCTTCGGCGAGACCATCGGCAACCCCAAGGGCGACATCCTCGACATCGAGACCGTCGCCGGGGTGGCCCACCGCAACGGCGTCCCGCTGATCGTCGACAACACCATCGCGACGCCGTACCTGATCCGGCCGTTCGAGTTCGGCGCGGACGTCGTCGTGCACTCGGCCACCAAGTACCTGGGCGGGCACGGCACCGCGATCGCCGGCCTGATCGTGGACGGCGGCACGTTCGACTGGGCCGGTGGCAAGCACCCGGGCTTCACCACCCCGGACCCGACCTACAACGGCGTGGTCTACAAGGATCTGGGCGCACCCGCCTACGCGCTCAAGGCCCGCGTGCAGCTGCTGCGCGACCTCGGCCCGGCCATTTCCCCGTTCAACGCCTTCCTGGTCGTGCAGGGCATCGAGACGCTGTCGCTGCGCCTCGAGCGGCACGTGGGGAACGCCACGAAGGTGGCGCGGTTCCTGGAGAGCCACGACGCCGTCGACCGGGTGAACTACCCGGCGCTGGAGTCCTCGCCGTGGCACGGGGCGCAGCAGAAGTACGCGCCCAAGGGTGCCGGTGCGGTGCTGACGTTCGAGCTGCACGGGGGCCGCGAGGCCGGCCAGAAGTTCGTGGAGGCGCTGGAGCTGCACAGCCACGTGGCCAACATCGGTGACGTCCGCAGCCTCGTCATCCACCCGGCGTCGACGACGCACTCGCAGCTCACGCCCGACGAGCAGCTGACGACCGGTGTCACGCCGGGCCTGGTGCGACTCGCCGTGGGCCTGGAGGGCATCGAGGACATCCTCGCCGACCTCGAGGCCGGTTTCCGCGCCGCCAAGGCCGTCTGACCGCGCCGGCGGGCCGATCATGGGCGGGTGGGTCGAGGGGGACCCGGTCGGCGACCGGGTGTTCCTCGACCTGCCCGCGTTCTCCCCGGAGCGCGGCGGCGTGCTGCCGGCGGTCCGGGTCGCGTACGAGACGTGGGGGACCCTCGCGGCGGACGGCGGGAACGCCGTCCTGGTCGAGCACGCTCTCACCGGCGACAGCCACGTCGTCGGTCCGGCCGGGCCGGGGCACCCGACGCCGGGGTGGTGGGACGGGCTGGTCGGGCCCGGCGCCCCGCTGGACACCGACCGGTTCTTCGTCGTCTGCGCCAACGTGCTGGGCGGCTGCCAGGGGACGACGGGGCCGTCGTCCCTCGACCCGGACGGGATCCGCTGGGGGTCGCGGTTCCCCGAGGTGACCGTCGGCGACCAGGTGCGGGTGGAGGCGGCGCTCGCCGACGCGCTCGGCATCGACCGGTGGGCGTGCGTCGTCGGCGGCTCCATGGGCGGCATGCGGGCGCTGGAGTGGGCGGTGGCGCTCCCCGAGCGGGTGGGGACGCTGTTCTTCCTCGCGTCGGGCGCCGTGGCCACCGCCGACCAGATCGGCACGCAGACCACCCAGCAGGCCGCCGTGCGCAGCGACCCCCGCTGGGCGGGCGGTGACTACGACCCGGCCGACCCCCCGCTGCAGGGGCTGGGCGTCGCCCGCCGGATCGCCCACCTCACCTACCGCAGCGCGTTCGAGCTGGGTGAGCGGTTCGGCTCCGCGGTGCAGGAGGACGGCCGGTTCGCCGTCGCCAGCTACCTGGAGCACCACGCCGACAAGCTGGGCCGCCGGTTCGACGCCGGCAGCTACGTCGTGCTCACCGAGACCATGAACAGCTGGGACGTCGGCCGTGGCCGCGGTGGCGTCGAGGCGGCGCTGGGCCGGGTGACCGCGCGGTCGGTGGTGGCCGGTGTGGACAGCGACCGGCTCTACCCGATCACCCAGCAGCAGCAGGTGGCCGACGGGCTCGACGTCCCGCTGCACGTGATCGCGTCCCCCTACGGGCACGACGGCTTCCTCATCGAGGTGGACGCGGTCGGGAAGCTGCTGCGGGACCTGCTGCGCTGACCGCTGCGCCTGCCACCTGCCACCTGCCACCTGCCACCTGCCACCTGCGGATGCTCGTGCTCTGAGTCCGTGGGGACTCAGAGCACGAGCGTGCGGAGGTGCCGCTCCGGTCGCCTGGGTAGCGTCGCCGGGCATGAGCTACGACGTCGCCGCGGTCCGGGCGCAGTTCCCGGCGCTGCGAGCCGGCACCGCCCACTTCGACGGCCCCGGTGGCACCCAGGTGCCGGAGGCCGTCGCCCGCGCGGTCGCCGACACCCTCACCGCGCCGATCGCCAACCGCGGCCGGACCACCGCCGCGGAACGCACCGCCGACGACGTCGTGACCGGTGCACGCTCGGCCCTGGCGGACCTGCTCGGCGCCGACCCGCGCGGGATCGTCTTCGGCCGCAGCGCCACCCAGCTGACCTTCGACGCCTCGCGGGCGATCGCGGCCGGCTGGGGGCCGGGTGACGAGGTCGTCGTCTCCCGGCTCGACCACGACGCGAACATCCGCCCGTGGGTGATCGCGGCCGAGGCCGCCGGCGCGACGGTGCGCTGGGCGGCCTTCGACCCCGCGACGGGCGAGCTCACCGCCGACGACGTCGCCGAGGTGCTCACCGACCGCACCCGGCTGGTGGCCGTCACCGGGGCGTCGAACCTGATCGGCACCCGCCCGCCGGTGGCCGCCATCGCCGAGCGCGTGCACGCGGCCGGCGCCCTGCTCGCGGTCGACGGCGTGCACCTCACCGCCCACGCCCCCGTGGACGTCCGCGCGCTGGGCGCGGACCTCTACACCTGCTCGCCGTACAAGTTCCTCGGGCCGCACTGCGGCGTCCTGACCGCCGACCCCGCGCTGCTGGGGTCGCTGGCACCGGCCAAGCTGCTGCCGTCGTCGGACGACGTCCCGGAGCGCTTCGAGCTGGGCACGCTGCCCTACGAGCTGATGGCCGGGACGACGGCGGCGATCGACTTCCTCGCCGGCCTCGCCCCGGACGGTGGTACGCGGCGGGAGCGGCTGCTGAGCGCGATGGCGGCCGTCGAGGAGTACGAGGACGGCCTGCGCGAGCACCTGGAGGCGGGCCTGGCCGCGCTGCCCGGTGTCCGGCTCTGGTCGCGCGCCGCGCACCGGACGCCCACCCTGCTGGCCACGTTCGACGGGCGGGACGCCGCGGACGCGTACCGCTTCCTCGCCGCGCGGGGGGTGAACGCTCCGGCGGGCTCGTTCTACGCGATCGAGGCCAGCCGCTGGCTCGGCCTCGGCGCCGCCGGCGGCCTGCGCGTCGGCCTCGCGCCCTACAGCGACCGCGACGACGTCGACCGCCTGCTCACGGGCCTGAGGGAGTGGCTGGCCGTCCGTTAGGACCCCGGCGTCAGGACAAGGCGTCGCCCGGCACCATGCCGGCCGGCGGCAGCGGGCGCCGGACCACCGGGCGGACCTTGCGCGCCTCGGGGAGCCGCTCGTAGTAGGCGGCCGCGTTCCCGCGGATGTGCAGCAGGTCGTCGTCGGTGGCCTCCCGCACCACCTTCGCCGGGACGCCGGCGATCACCGAGCGCGGCGGGAACTGCTTGCCCTGGGTGACCACGGCGCCGGCGGCCACGATCGAGCCCGAGCCGATGTGCGCTCCGTTCATGACGACGCTGCCCATGCCCACCAGCACCTCGTCGTCGATCCGGGCCCCGTGCAGCACCACGCGGTGCCCCACGGTGACGTCCCGCCCGATCACCAGCGGGAAGCCGGGGTCGGAGTGCAGCGTGCAGCCGTCCTGGACGTTGGACCCCGCGCCGATCTCGATCGTCTCGTGGTCGGCCCGGGCCACCGCGCCGTACCAGATGCTGGCGCGCGGACCCATGCTGACGGCACCCACCACGACGGCGGTCGGTGCCACGAAGGCGTCGTCGTCGATCTTCGGGGCCCCGAAGGGGAGTTCCGCGATGTAGTTGTCTGCCACGCCGTCCAGCACAGCACAGCCCCGGACTGCGCGCACCGGTCGCCCGCGCGGCAGACTCGCCGACATGCCCGCCCGCGCCCTGCCCCGGCTGCCCACGTCGATCGTCGGGAGCCTGCCCCAGCCGGACTGGCTCATCGACCGGGACCGCCTCGCCCACCAGTTCCCGCCACGGGTGCGGGCAGCGGAGCTGTGGCGGGTCGCGCCGGAGCTCCTCGCCGGGGCGCAGGACGACGCGACCCTGCTGGCGATCCGGTCGCAGGAGGACGCGGGGCTCGACATCGTCACCGACGGCGAGATCCGGCGGGAGTCGTACTCCAACCACTTCGCGACGGCGCTCAGCGGGATCGACGTGGACCGTCCCGGCAGCATCCTCAACCGCTCCGGCAAGCCGATCCCGGTGCCGCGGGTGGTCGGTGACGTCGGCCGGCCGGCCCCCGTCCAGGCCGACGACGTCCGGTTCCTGCGCGCGCACACCGACCGGACCGTGAAGATCACCGTCCCCGGGCCCTTCACCATGGCGCAGCAAGCCCAGGACGACCACTACGGCGACGACCGCGCGCTGGCGCTGGCCTACGCCGACGTCGTCCGTGCCGAGATCGCGGACCTCTTCGCCGCCGGCGCCGACATCGTGCAGATCGACGAGCCGTGGCTGCAGGCCCGCCCCGACGTCGCCCGGCGGTACGGGGCGGAGGCGGTGACCCGGGCCGTGGAGGGCGCGCCCGGCCCGGTGCACCTGCACCTGTGCTTCGGCTACGCCGCGATGGTCGCCGAGCGTCCCGAGGGCTACTCGTTCCTGCCCGAGCTCGCCGACACCCCCGTCGACACGGTGGCCGTGGAGACCGCGCAGTCCTCCCTCGACCCGGCCACGCTGCGGCCGCTCCGCGGCAAGGGCATCGCCCTCGGCGTCCTCGACCTGTCCACCCCGGAGGTGGAGACCCCCGAGGTGGTGGCCGACCGCGTCCGGCGGGCGCTGGTCGACGTCGACGTCGACCGGCTGGTGCTCACCAGCGACTGCGGTCTCAAGTACCTGCCCCGCGACTCCGCCGCCGGCAAGATGCGCTCCCTGGCGCTGGCCGCCGAGATCCTGCGCGCCGAGCTCTAGTCAGCTCTCGTCGGGCGTGAAGACGTCCTCGATCCGGCAGCCGAACAGGGCCGCCACCCGGAACGCCAGCGGCAGGCTGGGGTCGAAGCGTCCCTTCTCGAGCGAGATCACGGTCTGCCGGGAGACGCCCAGCTCCTCGGCCAGCCGGCCCTGCGACCAGCCGCGGGCGGCGCGGCGCTCGGCGAGGTCGTTGCGCACCCCCCTCAGGCCTCGCGTCGGCGCAGCACCGCGAGGCGGACGGCCACGTCGGCCATCGCGACGACGAGCAGGGCGCCCAGCGCCGTCGTCGCGGCCACCTCCAGGCCGGTGGTGGCGAGCGCGGTCGTGCCGACGCCCGCGACGACCAGGACGTCCAGGAACGACGCCGAGGCGCTGCGGTGCCACCACTGCTGCTCGACGGTCTCCTCCGGCCGGGCGACCTCCTCGGTGTCCGCGGTGCCGGACAGGAAGACCAGCCAGCCGACGCCGTAGGCCGGTCCGACGGCGCACGCGGCGAAGACGCCGGTGCGCAGCCAGAACTCGTCGTCGTTCCCGAAGACCCCGGCCAGCAACCCGAGCGCGGCCGCGATCACCAGCCCCGTGAGCACCGCAGCGACGTGCCGCACGACCATGATCGACTCCCCTGTGAAGCGTGCTTGACAGGGGAGAGGGAATCAGCGGTGCACGGAACTGTCAAGCACGCTTGACAGAGGTGTCAGATCAGCCCGTGCGCGTGCACGGCCTCCGCGACCTCCAGGAAGCCGGCGACGTTGGCGCCGAGCACCAGGTCGCCGGGCGATCCGTACTCCTCGGCGGTCTCGTGGCACCGACGGTGGATGTTGCGCATGATCTCCTCGAGCCGCTGCTCGCTGTGCTCGAACGTCCACCGGTCGCGCGAGGCGTTCTGCTGCATCTCCAGGGCCGAGGTCGCCACGCCGCCGGCGTTGGCCGCCTTGCCCGGCGCGAACGCGATGCCGGCCTCCCGGAGCGCCGCGACCGCCTCGGGGGTCGTCGGCATGTTGGCGCCCTCCACGACGTAGCGGCAGCCGTTGCCGGCCAGTGTCCGGGCCGCGTCGGCGTCCAGCTCGTTCTGCGTCGCGCTGGGGACGGCGACGTCGCAGGGGACGTCCCAGACGCTGCCGTCCACGACGAACGACGCGCCGCTCACGCGGTCGGCGTAGTCGGAGATCCGGCCGCGCTCGACCTCCTTGACCTGCTTGAGGACCTCGACGTCGATGCCCTGCTCGTCGACGACGTAGCCGCTGGAGTCCGAGCAGGCCACCACCCTGCCGCCGAGCTGGTGCACCTTCTCGATGCCGTACACCGCGACGTTGCCCGAGCCGCTGATCACCGTGCGCTTGCCGTCGAACGACTCGCCGGCCGCCTCCATCATCGCCTGGGCGAAGAACGCGGCGCCGTAGCCGGTGGCCTCCGTGCGCACGAGCGCCCCGCCCCAGCCGAGACCCTTGCCGGTGAGGACACCGGACTCGTAGCGGTTGGTGATCCGCTTGTACTGGCCGAAGAGGTAGCCGATCTCGCGGGCGCCGACGCCGATGTCACCGGCGGGCACGTCGGTGTACTCGCCGATGTGCCGGTACAGCTCGGTCATGAACGACTGGCAGAACCGCATGACCTCGGCGTCCGACCGGCCCTTGGGGTCGAAGTCGGAGCCGCCCTTGCCACCGCCGATCGGCATGCCGGTGAGCGCGTTCTTGAAGATCTGCTCGAAGCCGAGGAACTTGACGATGCCCAGGTTCACCGAGGGGTGGAAGCGCAGGCCGCCCTTGTAGGGCCCGAGAGCGGAGTTGAACTCCACGCGGAACCCGCGGTTGATCTGCACCTCGCCGGAGTCGTCCTGCCACGGGACCCGGAAGATGATCTGCCGCTCGGGCTCGCAGATCCGCTCGATCGTCTTCATCTCCGCGTACTCGCTGTGCCGTCCCAGGACGACGGCGAGAGACTCCAGCACCTCGCGGACGGCCTGGTGGAACTCCTCCTCGCCGGGGTTGCGGCGCAGCACCTCCGCGTAGATCTCCTGCACCTTCGCCGGCACGTCGACGTGCACGCAACCTCCAGGACTGGTCGGACGAACGGGGAGTCAACGTACGCGCGACGCTCCGGCGCTCACGGGACGACCTCGGCCAGCGCCTTGGGGATCTCCCCCGGCAGCTCCCGCGCGAGGAAGCCGAGCCGCCCCACCGAGGAGGCCAGCCGCTCCCCCGCCCGGCCGTGCAGGTAGGCGGCCCAGACCGCGGCCTGGGCCGGCTCGGCGCCACGGGCCAGCAGGCCTCCGGTGATGCCGGCCCGCACGTCGCCGGAGCCGGAGACACCCAGCCCGGCGTTCCCGCTCTCGTCCAGCCACAGCTGCCCGTCCGGCGTCGCGATCCACGACGTCGCCCCGCCCAGGCCGACGACCGCCCGCGTCCGCCCCGCGAGATCGAGGGTGGCCGCGCCCGGGTCGTCGTCGATCTCGTCCTCCTCCACGTGCAGGGCGTAGCTGATCTCCGTCGGGTTCGGGGTCAGCACCACCCGGCCGCCGAGGTGGTGCAGGCAGGTGTCGTCGGCGGTGACGCAGGCCAGCCCGAGAGCGTCGATGGCGAGGGGGCCGCGGAGGTGCGGCAGGAGCCGCTTGCCGAAGGCCTCCGTCGCGTCCTTGTCCGTCATGCCCGGCCCGATGAGCACGGCGTCGGCGGACTCGGCCAGCTCGCGCACGACGTCCGCGGCCTCGGGTGCCACGGCGCCGCCATCGGTCTCGGGCAGCGCCCGCACGAGGGCCTCGGGCAGCGCGGCGGCGGCGAACGGGGCGAGGGAGGCCACGGTGGCGACCTGGAGCTTGCCGGCGCCCGCGCGCATGGCGCCCTCGGCGGCGAGCAGGACGGCGCCCAGGGTCTCGGTGCTGCCCCCGATCACCAGGATCGAGCCGCGGGCGTTCTTGCCGCCGGTCGGCTCCGGGAGCTGCCAGCCGCGCAGCACCTCGGGGGTGACCTGCGTGGGCTCAGGGCTGCTGGACGACATCGGGCTCCTCGGTGACTTCCTCGTCGCGGGCGACCAGGTGGTCGACGGCGTTGAACTCGGCGAGCCGGAGATCGCCGGCGTCGTCCATCTCGTAGCGGGTCAGCGAGGCGTTGGCGACCTGTTCCTCGCGGTCGACCTCGAGCAGCTCCTGCTCGGTCAGTTCCTCGAGGACGTACCGGAGCACCATGATCACGGCCTGGTGGGCGACGATCAGCAGCCGTTCGCAGTCGTGCCGCAGCGCCTCGGTGGCCAGCAGGCTGCGGATCCGCAGCGCGACGTCGGCCCAGCTCTCCCCGCCCGGCGGCCGGTAGTAGAACTTCCCGAGCAGGTCGCGGCGGCGTGCCTCGTCCGGGTACTGCTCCCGGATCCCGGTGCCCGTCATGCCGTCGAAGGCACCGAAGTCGCGCTCGCGCAGCCGTTCGTCGGTGCGGACGCGGACGTCCAGTCCCGCGGTGGCCAGCTGTGCCGTCGTCAGCGCCCGGGCGAACGGCGAGCTCAGCACCGCCGTCGGCCGCTGGTCGGCGGGCAGCTCGGCCAGGTGCCGGCCGAGCGCCTCGGCCTGGGCGCGGCCGGTGTCGGACAGGGGGACGTCGGGGTCGCGGACGTCGAGCTCCAGGCGGCCGGCCCCGGCCTCCTGCGCCCGGGCGTCGGCGACGTTCCCCACGCTCTCGCCGTGGCGGACGAGCCACACCACCGCCGGTCCGGGTCCACGGTCGCTCACGGGCTCTCCTCGCCGGTGCAGGGTGCGGTCACCCGGACGGCGTTAGCCGCGCAGGTGAGCGCCGAAACCGGCCGAACCGTCAGTGGCCGCAGGCAGGATGTGCCCGTGACGCTGCCGACCGACTTCCCGGTGCTCGCCTTCGCCGACCAGGCCGCCCTCGAGGCCTGGCTGGAGGCCGAGCACCTCACCGCCCCCGGGCTGTACGTGAAGATCGCCAAGAAGGCCACGGGCGTCCCGTCGGTGAACTGGGAGCAGATGGTCGAGGTGCTGCTCTGCTTCGGCTGGATCGACGGCCGGGCGAACCGGCTCGACGACTCCTGGTACCTGCAGCGCATCACCCCGCGGCGCGCGAAGAGCGTGTGGTCGCAGAAGAACGTGGCGACCGTGGAGCGGCTGATCGCCGAGGGCCGGATGCGGCCGGCCGGGCTCGCGGCGGTGGAGGCCGCCCAGGCCGACGGGCGCTGGGAACGGGCCTACGCCGGGCCGGCCACCATCACGATGCCGGACGACCTGGCCGCGGCACTGGACGCCGAGCCCGCGGCCCGGGCCGCGTACGACGCGCTGGACGGCCAGAACCGGTACTCCGTCCTCCACCGCGTGCACACGGCGGCCACGCCGGTCACCCGCGCGAAGCGGATCACGGCCCTGGTGCAGAAGCTGCGCGAGGACGGCGTGCCCTGAGGCCCCGTCCAGAGGTTCAGCCGAGCCGGACGCCGAACCTGAAGCCGCTCTGGTCGACGCTGGTGACGGCGACCGGCGAGCCGTACGTGCGGGCGTGCACCATCATCCCGTTGCCGATGTAGAGGCCCACGTGGCTGATCGGCGAGTAGAAGAAGACCAGGTCGCCCGCCTGCAGCTCACCGCGCGAGACCTGAGTGCCCAACTGCGACTGCGCGCGGCTGGAGTGCGGCAGGGAGATGCCCGCCGCGGCATAGGCGTACATGGTGAGGCCGGAGCAGTCGAAGGCGTCCGGGCCGGTCGCGCCGTAGAGGTAGCGGTCACCGACCTGCTCGAGAGCCGCCGTGATCGCGTCTCCCGCGGCGCCGGGGGGCATCGGCAGGTCCCGGGGGGCCTGGATCGCGCGACCGGCCACGGCCGTGGTGACCGCGGCCTGCTCGGCGGCCGACAGACGGGCGAAGTCGGCCTGGTACCGGTCGGCCTTCGCCTGCGCCTCGGCCTTCTGGGCCTGGAGCTGGTCGCGGCTCGCCTGGGCGGCGGCGGCGGCCTGGTCGGCGGCGGCCTGCGCCTGCTCCGCGGCCGACTGCGCGATCTCCACCTCCGCGACGAGGTCGTTGGTGTGCGTGGCGATCATGTCCAGCGTCGTCATCTGCTGGACGAGCTCGGCGGCGGACTCGCTGGTGAGGAAGGCGGCCACCCGCGACTGGGTCTTGCCGGTGAAGCTGCTCTGCGCGATCGCCGCGATCCGGGGCGCGTAGACGTCGAGGGCCGCCTGGGCGGCGGTGGCCTGCGCGGCGGCGTCGGCAGCGGCCTGCTGCTGGGCGGCGACGACGAGCTCCGCCTCGTGCAGTTGCTCGTCGATGACGGTCAGCTGCTGGGCGGTCTCGCGCATGAGGGTCTGCGCCTCGGTCGCGGTCGTGGGGTCGGCCGCGGCGGTCGAGGGGGCCAGCAGCCCGGTCGACACCGCGACCAGCGCGGCACCGAGGACGGCGCCGAGGGACCTGCCGAGTGACATGGCGGCGCGAGAAGGGCGCCGGGTCGTCGTGCGCGTGGACTGCACCGTCCGCCTCCGTCAGCTAGCGCCGGGCCCGGGGAAGGGGCACCATTCCGAGCGCGTCACGACGGACGGTAGGGATCCGGTGTCGACAAGTGCTGCACGGCGCGCTGATGACCGACGAGGCCACATTCCCTGCCGTCCCACCACATCCCAGCCGTCCCACTGATCCCACCCGTCCCGGCGCGACCATTCGCCACAACGGTCACCCTGCGGTGGCCGGAAAGCAGAAATGTGCGCCCAGGGTGCATTCCGCGTCGTGCGGAATGCGCCCCGGGCGCACATCAGCGCCCGCCGTCGAGAGGCGGGCGGACGAACTAGCCGGCGAGAGGTTCCTGCGCGACCTGCAGGGAGGCCACCGTGTCGAGGTCGCGCAGGATCGCGGCGAGCTCGTCGGCGGTCCATGCCTCGCAGCAGTCGCAGGTCTCGTCGTAGGTGGCGAGGCCGAGGCGGCCGCCGGCCTGGTCCTCGGCGATGGCGAGGTGCCCGGCGGCGGGATGACGATGGCAGGCGCAGCCCTGGGCGCACAGCCCGAGGCCCCACCCGGAGATCACGACCGTACGGCCGTCATCGCGGATCTTGCCCACCTGGAAGACGGACGGCTTGCGACTCCTGCTCACGGAGTCCTCCCCTTCGACAGTCCCGGTGGAAGTCCGGGCCCGGTGCGGTGCGGTGCGGACGAACTGGACAAGTAATCGGCAGGAATTCCACAGACCTGAAACCCCGTACGCGAATGCGTCCACTTCTCGGTCGAGCAGTGCCGCTCTTCCGATACCGAGCGTAATCGCGACAGCACGGGCCGTCCCCGGCATTTGTCACTGACGGTTGCGCGCAACAGTTGTGCACAAGTGGCCGTGCCGACTCGCGCCGTGCGACGCGTGTGACAGGAGTCAGCTCGCGGGGCTCACACTGCTCATGTTGAAGTCCGGCACGCGCAGCGCGGGCATCGCGCAGCGGGTGAACCAGTCGTTCCACTCCCGGGGCAGCGTCCGCTCGGTGCGGCCCGCCTGGACCACCCGCCCGAGGAGATCGACCGGCGATTCGTTGAACCGGAAGTTGTTGACCGCCCCCGTCACCTCGCCGCCCTCCACGAGGAAGACGCCGTCCCGGGTGAGCCCGGTGAGCAGCAGGGTCTGCGGGTCCACCTCGCGGATGTACCAGAGGGTGGTGAGGAACAGGCCGCGTTCCGTGCCGGCGAGCATCTCCTCGGTGGACGCCGACGCCGCCGGGTCCTCCAGGATCAGGTTGCCCACGGCCGCCGTCGCCGGCGCCGTGGTCCGCAGCGCCCACGCGCGGGGGCGGATCAGGTTCGCCAGCGTCCCGTCCCGGATCCAGTCCACGGCAGGGGTCGCCATCCCGTTGTCGAACACGGACGCCGACCCGGACGACGCGCCGACCACCTGGAAGGGGGCCGTCTCCAGGCCGGGGGCGTGCGGGTCGCTGCGCAGGGTCAGCGGGAGCGCGGCCAGCCGCTCCCCCACCCGGTTGCCGCCGCCGGTCCGGGCGAAGACGTTGCGGCCCTCGTCGGCATCGCGCGCCTCCATCGTCCAGTACAGGTAGATCATCAGGTCGCTGACCGCCGACGGCGGCAGCAGCGTCTCGTAGCGGCCGGCCGGCAGCTCGACGCGGCGCCTCGACCAACCCATCTTCTTCGCGACGTCCGCGGCCAGGTCGGCCACCGAGACGTCGCGGAAGTCCCGCGTGCCGACCCCCGCCCAGACCGAGCGGCCGAAGTCGGGGCTCTTGCCGTTCAGCTCCACCCGGCCGCCGGGCTGGTCGTGCCGCAACCGCAGGCCGGTCGAGCTGCCGAGGTAGGTGGTGCTCATCCCGTGCTCGGCGAACCCGTAGAGCAGCTCGTCGCGGTCGCGGGCCTCGCCGAACGCCTGGCCGAGGTCGGGGGCGAAGTCGGCGAACACCTCGATCGAGGTCTCGGCGGCGGGGGCGTCCCAGTCGCCGTTCCCTGTCGGGACGTCGCTGATCAGCGGGACGACGTCCTCGGCGGGCCCGGCGTCACGTGCGGCCTGCTCGCTCGCTGCGACCAGCTCGGCGACGTCCGGCGTCCCGGTGCGGGTCACCGTGCCGGCCGCCATGCCGGCGCCACCGTCGACGAAGGAGATGACGACGACCTGGCGGGAGCGCATCGACCCGTTCGTCGTCAGGCTGTTGGCCGCCCAGCGCAGGTTGGCCTCGGAGCTCTCGACGACGAAGGTGATCTGGTCGTCGGCGGTCGAGGCCGCGAGGCACTTCTCGACCAGCTCCTGCGGGCTCACCCGGCTCATCTGTTCACCCGTTCGCTACCGCGCAGCGCTCCGCTCCTCGGTCGCTGGCGCTCCCTGCGATGCTCACACCGCTGTCCGCTCATCGCCCGCCCTCCTGCACGGTGTTGAGGATGTTCACGCCCTCGAAGAGCGCCGAGGGGCAGCCGTGGCTGACCGGGGCGACCTGGCCGGGCTGGGCCTTGCCGCAGTTCATCGCGCCGCCGAGCACGTAGGTGTCCGGGCCGCCGACGACCGTCATGGCGCCCCAGAAGTCGGTGGTCGTCGCCTGGTAGGCGACGTCGCGCACCTGCCCGGCCAGCCGGCCACCCTCGATCCGGTAGAACCGCTGGCCGGTGAACTGGAAGTTGTAGCGCTGCATGTCGATCGACCAGCTCTTGTCGCCGACGACGTAGATGCCGTGCTCCACCCCGGCGATCAGGTCCTCGGTGGAGGGGCCCGCCGGGTCGGGTCGCAGGGACACGTTCGCCATCCGCTGGACCGGCACGTGGCCGGGCGAGTCGGCGAACGCGCAGCCGTTGGAGCGGTCCAGACCGCGCAGCCGGGCCATGTTGCGGTCGATCTGGTACCCGACGAGGACGCCGTCCCTCACGATGTCCCACTGCTGGCCGGCGACTCCCTCGTCGTCCCAGCCGACGGTGGAGAGGCCGTGCAGCGCCGTCCGGTCCCCCGTCACGTTCAGCAGCGGCGAGCCGTACTGCAGCGTCCCGAGCTTGTCGACGGTGGCGAACGACGTCCCGGCGTAGGCGGCCTCGTAGCCGAGCGCCCGATCCAACTCGGTGGCGTGGCCGATGGACTCGTGGATGGTCAGCCACAGGTTGGACGGGTCGACGACGAGGTCGTGCCGGCCGGCCGTGACCGACGGCGCCTTGGTCTTCTCGCGCAGCAGCTCGGGGATCTCGGCCAGCTCGGCGCGCCAGTCCCAGCCGGTCCCGGTCAGGTACTCCCAGCCGCGGCCCACCGGCGGGGCGAGCGTCCGCATGCTCTCGAAGGAGCCGGTGGCCCGGTCGACGGTGAGGGCGGTGAACTCCGGCGAGATGCGGATGCGCTGCTGGCGGGTGCGGGTGCCGGCCGTGTCGGCGTAGTACTTCTGCTCCTTCACGTGCATGCACCGGCTCTGCACGTGCTCGACGCCGTCGGCTGCCAGCAGCTGCTCGGAGAGCTCGGTGAGCAGGCCCGCCTTGTCCGCGTCGGGCACGTCGAAGGGGTCGACGTCGTACGCGGAGACGAAGACGGCGTCCGGGTACACCGGTTCGGGCGCGAGCTCGACGCGGTCGGTGTTGATGGCGGCGGACACCTTCGCGACGGTGACGGCCTCCTCGGCGAGCCGGACCGCCTCGGCCGCCGTGAGGACGACGCCCGCGGCGAAGCCCCACGTGCCCTCGTGCACGACGCGGACCGACAACCCGAGGTCCTCGCCGTCGACGGATGCCTCGGGACGGGCGTCGCGCAGGCTGATCGTCTGCGTGCGGATCCGCTCGACCCGGATGTCGGCGTGCTCGCAGCCGAGGTCGACGGCGCGGGTCAGCGCGGCGTCGGTGAGCGCGGACAGCGGCAGGGCGAGGAAGGTCTCGTCGATCGCGCGGACTGGCACGCGCCCCTTCCTACCAGCAGCCGTCAGCCGAGTTCCTCGTCGAGCCAGCACCACCGCCACGCCTCACCCGGCTCGGCACTGACGACGACCGGGTGCCCGGCCGAGCCGAAGTGCGCCCGGGAGTGCCGCCTCGGCGACGAGTCGCAGCACCCCACGTGCCCGCAGGACAGGCATCGGCGCAGGTGGACCCACGTCGTGCCCTCGACGAGGCAGTCCTCGCAGGCCGAGGCGGGCTGGGCATCCCCCACCGGCGCGGAGCGCAGGTGAGGGCAGTGGGTCTCGCGGGGACGGGGCGCCAGCGCCCGGTCGCGCGCCAGGGACTCGAGCTCCTCGGTGCGGTCGAGCAGCGATTCCTCGACGTCGATCGCGGCCAGGGCGGCGGAGAGGACGTCGCCGGGCGCGGTGCCGTCGTCGCGGGCGCGGATGACCACCTCGCGTTCAGCGGCGAGCATCTCCATGCGCAGCCGCGCGTAGGTGTTCGACGGCGTCTCCTGGTCGGCGAGCGGTCGGCCGAGACGCTCCCAGGCGGCGTGCGAGCGAGCCATCGAGCGGTCGCGCAACCGCTCGACGACGCCCTCGGGCTCGGAGCCCGTGGCCACCTCGTCGAGCCGGCGCAGTCCGGCCGCGCTCGCGGCGTCCCCGAGCTCGGCGGCGCGCAGCGCGTCTTCGGCCGGGTCCGGGGCCGGCAGGCCCGCCCGGCGGACCAGCCACGGCAGCGTCGAGCCCTGGATCAGCAGGCTCCCGACGACGACGGTGAAGGCGGCGAGCAGCAGCACCTCCCGGTCGGGCAGGTCCTCGGGCAGCAGCTGGGCCGCCGCCAGGGTGACCACCCCGCGCATGCCGGCCCAGGACACGAGGCCGGCGACCCTCGGGCTCCACGCCTGGCGCCGCATCCGGGGCGTGCCCGACGCCAGGATGCCGGCCAGCCCGAAGATGAAGACGGCCCGGGCGACCACCGTGGCCACGAGCACGGTCACGCAGACGGCGACGATGCGGCCGGTGCCCAGATCGCTGTCGGCGGCATCGTCGAGCAGCCCGGGCAGCTGCAGGCCGATCACCAGAAAGACGGCGTTCTCCAGCACGAAGGCGACCGTGCGCCAGGTGATCGCCTCGGTGACCCGCGCCGACGCCGTCTGCACGCGCGGCGAGAGGTGGGCCAGGGCCAGGCCGGTGACGACGGTGGCCAGGACGCCGGAGGCGTGCACCTCCTCGGCCGGGAGGAAGGCCAGGTACGGGGCGACGAAGGAGATTAGGGTGTCGAGCACCGGGTCCTTGACGCGTGCCCGCAGCACGGCCAGCACCGCCGCGACCACCCCGCCGATCAGCACGCCGCCGACGACCGCCCAGACGAAGTCGCCGGCGACCTCCGGCACGGAGGGGGACGCCGTCAATGCGGACACCGCGACCGTCAGGGCGATGAGTGCCGCCGCGTCGTTGACCAGGCTCTCCTGCTCGAGCAGGGTCGCCACCCTGCGGGGCAGGCCCAGCCGGCGGCCCAGCGCGGCCGCGGCGACGGCATCGGGCGGCGCGACGACGGCGCCCAGGGCCAGCGCGGCGGCGACGGCCACCCCGGGCAGCACCAGCCAGGTGGCCCACCCGACGACCCCGGTGGTGAACACGACGAGCACCACCGACAGGGACACGATGCTGGTCTTGTTGTGCTTGAAGTCGAACAGCGACGTGCGGACCGCCGTCGCATAGAGCAGCGGCGGGAGCAGCACGTGCAGGACCAGGTCCGGGTCCAGGCGGACATCTGGCACGTGCGGGAGGAACGAGGCCGCGGCGCCGACGACCACGAGGACCAGCGGGGTCGGCCACCCGAACCGGTCGCACATGCCGGCGACGACCCCGACGGCGATGACCAGGGCGACGATCTCTGCGGTCATCTCCACAGCCGCACCCAACTGCGCTGCGGTGCGGCGGTGTTCCCGGCGGCCGCGACGGGTAGCCGCGACACATGCCCGAACCCGCGGACGACGTGACGATGACCTTCGGCGGCACCGCCACGATGCTGCTGCGGATCGGCGGGTTCACGCTGCTCACCGATCCGAACTTCCTGCACCGCGGGCAGAGGGCGCACCTGGGCTACGGCCTGCGGGCCAAGCGGCTCACCGAGCCGGCGCTGCAGCCCACGCAGCTACCGGAGCTCGACGGGATCCTGCTGTCGCACATGCACGGCGACCACTGGGACCGGATCGCCACGAAGTCCCTGCCCAAGGAGACCCCGGTCGTCACCACCCGCGAGGCGGCGAGGTGCCTCGCCGACCGCGGGTTCTCCGCCACTGCCGACCTGCAGCCGTGGCAGACCCACGAGTTCCACCGGGGCGCCGACACGCTGCGGATCACCTCGGTACCGGGCGTCCACGGGCCGGGGCCGCTGGCGAAGGTGCTGCCGGCGGTGATGGGCAGCGTCCTCGAGCTGATCCACGGCGCGGATGTCGTCTGGCGGGGCTACATCAGCGGCGACACCCTGTACCGGCCCTACCTCGGCGAGGTGCTCGAGCGGTGTGGACCGCTCGACGTGCTCATCCCGCACCTGGGCGGCACCAAGGCGCTCGGGCTGACGGTGACGATGGACGCGCAGCAGGGGGCCGACCTCGTGGAGCTGCTGAAGCCGCCGGTCACCGTGCCGGTCCACTACGACGACTACGACCGCTTCCGGTCCCCGCTCGGCGACTTCGTGGCCGAGGTCGGCCGGCGGCAGCTGCCGGGGGCGGTCCGGACGGTGCAGCGCGGCGACACGATCTCCCTGCGCGCCTAGGGCGTCTCTACGGGCCTTTGGCGTCCTACCGCGGCTCAGCCCCTGGGATGACGCCGGGGCGAGTGGAGATCATCTTCCGGCCCGACGCCCGGTGACGCCGCCCTGACCCAGGCTCGTCCTGCCACGCACCGTGGCCCGACGAGAGGGAGAACGATGATCAGCAGGCGGACGGCGCTCGGCGTGAGCGGGGGTCTGGTCGCGGTGGCAGGAGCGGCGGTGGCCGGCGTGGTGGTCACGATGCCGGCCGGGGTGGACGGCGCCGGCGCCATGCTGGCCGAGTTCCGGGGCCACACCGAGACGTCGGACTACGCCGATGCGGACGCCGCGCCCCGGGACCTGCTGCCGCAGTGGACCCGGACGGTCGGCCACGACGTGACCGTCGTCCGGCCGGGGGACACCTCGGGTGACGACTCGGGCAGCGTCCGGGCCGACATGCGCCTGGACCCCAGCTCCGAGCTCCCCACGTCGTGCACGGAGCTGCCCGACGTCGGCATGCCCTGGGACGGCGGTGGGCGGTGGCCCGATCTGGGATCGGCTACCGCCCACGTGTGCGAGGGCTGGATCACCGTCGTGATCGACGACGCGCTGTACCTCTGGACCGACGACGAGCTCCGGGCGCCCGCCCGGTCCTGAGCTCCGACGTCAGAACGCGTCCCCGGTGCGCCAGGCCATCTCCTGGAGCGTCCAGCCGTTGCCGTCGGGGTCCTCGAACCCCGCGTACCGGACGCCGCCGCCGACGTCCTGCACCGCTCCGACGTCGACGCCGCGCCCGATCAGGTCGTCCCGGGCGCGCTCGATGCCGTCGACGACCAGGTGCAGACCACGGACCGATCCGGGAGTGCCCTGGTACGCGGGCACCCCGGTGCCGAAACCGACCGAGCAGGCCGAGCCCGGGGGCGTCAGCTGCACGACCCGCACCCCGTCCGCCGGGGTCACGTCGACGTCGAGGGTGAACCCGAGCCGGTCGGCGTAGAAGGCCTTGGCGCGGTCGACGTCGGCGACGGGGATCGGCACCAGTTCGAGCTTCATGTCCACGGGGACTCCTGTGCACGACGGGACGGGACCAGGGCCCGGACATCGTCCCAGCGGGCCCACGCGACCACGGCGGCCGCGACGAGGAGGGCGATCGTCAGCGCGGGGGTGACCTCGAGGACGACCACGTTGGTGAACGTCGCCCCCGTCATGAGCGCCACCAGGCCGAGTGCCGCGACGCCGGCCAGCCGCGGGACGAGGAGCCCGATCACGCCGAGCACCTCGCACGTGCCGACGAAGATGCGCAGCCACTGGCCGGCGCCGATGTCGGCGAACATCTCGACCATCGCCGCGTCGCCGGCGAGCTTCGCCAGACCGGCCATCGCGAACACGGCCGCCAGGGCCAGCCGCAGCACCAGGACGGCGATCCTGCCGGCACCTCCGGCCGCAGTGCGCTGGGCGACCGCAGCCCCGGTGGTCACGTCGTCCCGCCGGCACCGCCGGCCAGGAACTCGTCCAGCTTCTCGTAGCCCGCCGTCGCGCCGTCGACCATCCCGCTGGCGACGAAGGCGTCCCGGTCGGCGAAGGAGTCGCACAGCGAGGTGGTCGTCAGCCGAGTGCGGCCGCCGAGGTCCTCGAAGCGGTACTTCTCCAGCGCGACGCCGTCCGGGTCGCCCTCGAACGTGAGCGTCTGGACGATCAGCTCGGCGGGACGGAGCTCGTGGAAGCAGCCCCGGAAGCCGTACTCCTCACCGTCGCCCACGGCCAGGTAGCGGTAGGACCCGCCGGTGCGGGCGTCCCAGTGGTCGATCCGCATCTCGATCTCGCGGGGGCCCATCCACTGCACGACCAGTGCCGGGTCGACGTGGGCGCGGTAGACCTTCTCCGGCGGGGCGTCGAACTCGCGCGCGATCCGGACGAGCGGCACGTCGGGGTCGGACACGATCTGGGTCTCGCGGGTGGTGCTGGTCATGACGGCATTCCTCTCTCGGGCCGATGATTCGGGGGGACGCCCCGGGCCGGCGGTCCGCCGGCCCGGGGCGCGGGGCATCAGCCGCGGGCGAGGAGCTCGTCGAGCTTCGCGTAGCCCTCGTTGACGCCGACGTCCATGCCGCTGGCGACGAAGCCGTCGCGGCCCTCGAACGAGTCGACCAGCGAGGTCGCCGTCAGCCGGGTGCGGCCGCCACCGATGTCCTCCAGGACCAGCTTCTCCAGCGCGACGCCGTCGGGCATGCCCTCGAACGTGAAGGTCTGCACGATGAGCTCGTCGGGCCGCAGCTCGTGGAAGGAGCCGTAGAAGCCGTACTCCTGGCCCTCGTGGATCGCCGTGTACCGCCAGGAGCCGCCGGTGCGGCAGTCCCACTGGTCGATCCGCGTCTGCGTGCTGTCCGGCCCCATCCACTGGGCGACCAACTCGGGATCGGTGTGCGCGCGGTAGACCTTCGCCGGCGGCGCGTCGAACTCCCGGATGATCCGGACGATCGGGACGTCGGGGTCGGAGACGATCTGGGTCTCGTGCTTCGTGGTGCTGGTCATGACGGGGTTCCTTCCGGGGGTGAGGTGACGGGCTCGTCCGGCATGGCTGCCAGGACGTCGTCCAGACGGCGGTAGCGCTCCTCGGCCTGCCGCCGGTACCGCTCGATCCACTTGGTCATCAGGTCGAAGACATTCGCTTCGAGGTGCACCGGGCGGCGTTGCGCCTCCCGGCTCCGGCTCACCAGGCCGGCGTCCTCGAGCACCTTGAGGTGCTTCGAGACGGCCTGGACGGTCACGTCGTAGGGCGCGGCGAGCTCGTTGACCGTGGCGTCGGCGACCGCGAGTCGCGCCACGATGTCCCGCCGGGTGGGGTCGGCCAGTGCCGAGAACACCCGGGAGAGCGGATCTGCCACCACTTCGTCCTCCTCATTCAACCTTTCGGTTGAGGAAGAGGTTAGGACGGCAAGCGGCCGTGGTCAACCGTTTGGTTGAAGAAGTTGTCGGCGGCTGGTCAGCCGGCCGCGAGACGCGCGGCCCGCTGGGCGACGTCGAGGCGCAGCGCCTCGGTGTCCACCGTGGTCGAGGCGGCGTCCCGGACGACCTGGCGACCGGCCACCCACACGTCGCGCACGTGCCGCCCGGCGCCGGACCACACCAGGTGCGCCAGCAGGTCCGCCGGATCACCGACCGGCTCGAAGACCAGGTCGCGGGTGTCGACGTGCACCAGGTCCGCGCGGCGCCCGGCCGTGAGCTGCCCGAGGTCGGGCCGGCCGATCGCGTCGGCCGCCCCTCCCGTGGCCAGCCAGACCGCCTCGGCCGCGGTGAGCGCCGTCGCCGACCGCTCCGAGAGGCGGGCGAAGGACGCGGCGAGCCGCAGGTCGGCCAGCAGGTCGAGGCCGTCGTTGGACGCCGGGCCGTCGGTGCCCATGCCCACCCGGATGCCGCGGTCGAGCATCGCCCGGAGCCGCGCGATCCCGCTGGCGAGCTTGGCGTTGCTGGCCGGGCAGTGCGCGACCGCGACGTCGTACTCCGCCCAGAGGTCGAGGTCGCCGTCGTCCATGTGCACGCAGTGCGCGGCCAGCACCCGGCCGCCCAGGACGTCGTGGGCCGCGAGCAGGGCCGGCACCGACAGGCCGTGCGTGGCGAGCAGCTCCGCACCCTCGGTCGCGGTCTCCGCCACGTGCAGGTGCAGCAGCCTGCCGTGCTCGCGGGTGAGCTGGGCCGCCTCGCGCAGTACGGGGAGCGGGACGGTGTAGGCGGCGTGCGGCCCGATCCCGAACTCCACGGAGCCGTCGTCCGGCGCGCTCGCGAACAGCCTCAGGGCGTCGGCCAGCTGCTCCTGGAGCGGCGGCAGGCTCGGCATCGGGATGAGCGTGGCGAGGATCAGCGCGCGGGCGCCGGTGGTGCCGACGGCGGCGGCGATGCGCTCCGAATGGAAGTACATCTCGACACTGGTGGTCACGCCGTTGCGGAGCATCTCCGCGGAGGCGGCGGTCATGGCCACCTCCACGTCGTCCCCGGTGAGCCGGGCCTCCCGCGGCCACATCACCTCCTGCAGCCACCGGTCCAGCGGAAGGCCCTCGCCCTGCCCGCGGAACAGCACCATCGGGGCGTGGGAGTGGGTGTTGACCATGCCCGGCATGAGCAGGCCCGGGAGCTCGACGAGCTCGGCGTCCCCGGCCGGCGGGGCGTCGGCGGCCGGCCCGACCCAGGTGATCAGGCCGTCGTCGACGTCGACGACGGCATCCGGGACGACCGTCCCCTCCCGGTCCCCGACGACGACGGCGCGGGCGGTGAACCGGTGCGACATGGAACCCGAACCTAGTGCCGCGCCGCCCGAGGGGCGCGGCGACGTCGCGGAGCCGCCGATACCGTGGTGGCCATGTCACTCCTCGCCGCCGCCGCATCCGACGAGGGCGGGATCACCGGCTTCCTGCTGGACCTGGTCGACAGGCTGGGCGCGGTCGGAGTCGGTCTGAGCATCCTGGCCGAGACGGTCATCCCGCCGATCCCCAGCGAGGCGGTGCTCGGGCTGGCGGGGGTGCTGATCAACGAGGGCCGGATGAACGTCGTCCCCGTCGTCCTCTTCGCGACGCTCGGCTCCGTCATCGGCGCGATCTTCTTCTACTTCGTGGGCAAGGCGCTGGGCCCGCGCCGGTCGCACGCGTTCCTCGACCGGCTGCCGCTGGTGGAGACCGAGGACGTGGACAGGACCTTCGCCTGGTTCGAGCGGCACGGCCGCTCGGCGGTCTTCTTCGGCCGCATGGTGCCGATCGTGCGCAGCTTCATCTCGGTTCCGGCCGGGGTCGTGCGCATGCCGTTCGGGCAGTTCCTGCTGTTCACCACCGCGGGCAGCCTGATCTGGAACAGCGTGCTGATCGGCCTGGGCGTCGCGGCCGGTGACTTCATCCGGGACAACCTGAAGTACCTGGACTACCTCGTCGTCGCGGCCGTGGTCGCCGTCGTTGGCTGGTTCGTCTACCGCAAGGCGTCCGGGAAGCTGCACCGTCCTCCGGCAGCGGGCAGCACGCTGCCGGTGGACGAGCGCGACCAGGCTCCGTGACCGGATTCCATGTGACCGGATTCGATGTGACCGGACTCGGTGTCGAGACCCCGCACGGCCCGGCCCGCGCGCACGTGACGGACGGCGGCGGCGGAACGACCGGCACGCTCGTTCTCGGGCACGGCGCCGGCGGTGGCGTGGAGTCCGTCGACCTGGTGGCGGTCACGGACGAGGCGGCGCGGGCCGGCTGGCGGGTGGTGCGGGTGGAGCAGCCGTGGCGGGTGGCCGGCAAGCGCATCGCCACGGCGCCGCCCACGCTCGACGCGGGGTGGAGCGCGGTGCTGGACCGGCTCCGGGCGGACGACGTCCTCACCGGCCCCCTGGTGCTCGGTGGACGGAGCGCCGGGGCACGGGTGGCGTGCCGGACGGCGGCCGCGCAGGGCGCAGCCGGGGTGCTGGCGCTGGCGTTCCCGCTGCACCCGCCCGGCCGGCCGGAGAAGAGCCGCGCGGACGAGCTGACCGCCGTCCCGGTGCCGCTGGTCGTCGTCCAGGGCGAGACCGACGCCTTCGGCGGACCGGCGGACGTGGCGGCGGTGCTCACCGGGCAGGCGGGCGCCTCGGTCTACGCCGTCCCTGGTGACCACTCGCTGAAGCGCAACGTCGACATCGTGGCCGCTGCCGCGATGTCCTGGCTGGACGACCTCGTCGCTCGCTGAGCACGCCTCGTCAGAAGGGTGCCGGTTCGTCCTCGAGCTGTGCCGCACGGACGGCCGGGTCGTCGTAGCCCGGTGGTCGGGTGACCCGGGTGACCCCGCTGGGTGTGGTGACGGTGAGGACGCCGTCCGAAGTCATCGAGAAGGACCAGCCAGGGGCGTGGGTCTTGAGGCGGTGGTGCCGTCGGCAGAGGCAACAGAGGTTCTCGCAGGCCGTGGCGCCGCCCTCGGCGTGGGCGCGCATGTGGTCGAGGTCGGCCCAGCCGGCGGAGTTCCGGCAGCCGGGCTGACGGCACGTGCGGTCGCGCGTCATGACGAACCGCTCCTGTGCCGGCGTGTGCCGGTAGCGGCCGACCGGAGGTGGCCGGTCCAGGACCGGGCAGTCGCACTGACCGTCGGGGTGCTGGGGGCAGCCGCGGCGGGCCAGGCGTTCCAGCTCGGCGCGGGTGACGACGGCGCGCAGCGCGCCCGTCGCGGGATGGGTGAGGGCCAGGTGCAGGGTGCCGCCGGCGGGTGCCTGCAGCCCACCGGGGCAGAGCGCGTCCAGCTCTTCGAGCAGGGCGCGCAGGTGGGCGGCGGTGATCGCCTCGCCGTTCAGCTCCGCCGTCGGCGTCGAGGCCGGTCCCCGGAGCGCGTCGGGGGGTGCGAGCACCGTCAGATGAGCCGTGACGGGTGGCCGGGAGGTGTCCCAGGGCCGGGTGACCAGGTCGTAGAGCACCCCGACCCGCAGCTGCCCGATGCCGCGCGAGTCGCCGTCCGCCTTCGCCATGTGCGCGTAGCGGTCCATGGTGCGACTGATGGTGTCGGCCATCTCCCGGGGCAGGAACACCGACAGCTCCGCCATCCCGTCGCGCATCGGGCGGACCGCCACGTCGGCGGCGCGGGCGGCCTGCCGGCGCCGGCGGTCGGCAGCGGCGGGGTCGTGGCGGAGCAACTCGGCGCGCACCGCGGCCTGCAGCCGGCGGACGGGCAGTTCCCGCGCCCCCGGCAGGACCGCAGCCTCCACGGCGGCCAGCACGTGCGGCTCCACCTCCCGCGAGGGCGCCAGCAGCTCGGCGGCCAACGCGAGGCCGCGCGGCCGGTCCAGCCGACCGTCGGCCATCGCCGCCCACGTGCCGGGCAGGTGGCGGACCAGCAGCACGGAGAGGTCGGCCTGTTTCGTCGCGGCGGTGCGGGAGCAGCGGGAGATGATCGCCAGCTCGTCGGCGAAGAACTCGCTCACCCCGGGCGCCGCTTCCCGGCCGGGCGCGGGCAGCCCGTCCGGTGACGCCGCGCCGGGCTCACCGATCTGCCGGTCCTGCGAGTCCGGCCGCCGACGGGCGAGCTCGGCGACCAGTTGCGCCCGGTAGGCCGTCAGCTGCGCATCCACCTGGTCGACGCGCTGCACCTCGGCCGCGAGCTCTCGGTCGGTGCGGGAGCGCACCGGCATGAGCTCGCCTAGCCGCGTGGGTCGTTCGATCACCCCGGGCGGGAGGATCGACGGCGGCCACGACGGCTCATCGAGGGTGTTGACCGTCACCCCGACGCCGAACCCACCGCCCTCGAACACATGAGCGACGATACGGAGGGGGTCTGACAGTTCGGGCCCCCGACCAGGAGGTTCTCAGCGGCGGCGACGACGCCGTCGGACCAGCAGCGTGAGGACCAGCAGCACGCCGGCCACACCGGCAGCCGACGCGGCATAGCGGGCCATGGCGGCACCGCCGGCCACCTCGAGCAGGTCGATCGGCTCCGGCTCCGTCTGCGGACGGGCCACGGGCCGCGGACCGGCCGAGGGAACGCTGCGCACCGGGCCGCCGGTCGCCGGCCGCTTCGGCGGAGCCGTGGGCCCACCGGGCGGCGCACTGGGGGCCTTGGCCGTCGCGGGCGCGGTGTCCGCCACGGCAGGAGCGGCGTCGGTGGTGGCGGCCGGAGCGGCCTCCTCCAGCGGCGGCACGGCCTTCACCGGCACGGTCTTGGCCGCCGCCTTCTTCGCCGGTGCCGCCTTCTTCGCGGGGGCCGCCTTGGCGGCCGGCGTCGCCTTCTTGGCCGGCTCCACGGGGCTGGAGGCGCTCACCTTGTCCGTCGCCGCCGCGGCGGCCTTCTTCGTGGTCGCGGCCGCCTTCTTCACCGCTCCACCGCCTGCGCCGTTCGACGCGGCCTGCTCTGCCGACGCGGCGATCTCCTCGACCGCGCCGGTGACGGTGGCGGCAGCCTTCGCCGCGGGGCTCGCGCTCGCGGCCGCGCGGGCGGCGTCCCCCTGCGCGTCGCCCTCCCCGAGCTGGGCGGCCAGCTTGTCGGCGAACTGCCCGAGCAGCTTGTTCCCGACGTCGGTCATGACGCCCCGGCCGAACTGCGCGGGCCGGCCGGTGATGTTGAGGTCGGTCAGCACGTCGACCCGCGTGATCGCGCCCTCCGCCGCCAGCTTCGCCGTGATGGTCGCCGCCGCCGTGCCGTTGCCCCGCTGGTCCTTGCCCTTGGCGTCGATGACGGCGCGGTGGGCGGCCTCGTCCTTCTCGACGAACGACGCCTTGCCCTGGTAGGTCAGGTTGATCGGGCCCAGCTTGACCTTGACCCGCCCGGTGAAGTCATCGCCGTCGACGCTGTCGAGCGCGGCACCGGGCATGCAGGGCGCGATCCGCTCGATGTCGAGGAGCACCCGCCAGGCCTCGTCGAGCGGCACGGGCACGGTGAACGAGTTCTCCAGCTGCACGGATGACCTCCTGGAGGTGCGTCCGGTCGACCCACCCCCGAGGGGCGGGCCGACCGGGACGGACGGGTACGGACCGGCGCGGCCCCGTCCAGAGCACCGCCCCGAGTGCGAGGGGTGGGGAGGACGGGGTCCCTCAAGCTACAGCCCTGCGGCCGCCGTGACCGCGCGGCGAGTCAGCACCTGGGCCAGGTGTTGCCGGTAGTCCGCCTGCGCGTTGAGGTCGCTGCTCGGGGTGGTGCCGTCGGCCGCGTGCTCGGCGGCCGCGGCGATGGCCTCGCCCGTGGCCTCCGCGCCGGTCAGCGCCTCCTCGACCGCGGACGCCCGCAGCGGGGTCGGGCCCATGTTGGTCAGCCCGATCCGCGCCTCGGCGATCCGGCCGCCCTCCATCCGCACCGCCGCGGCGACGGCCACGATCGACCAGGCCTGGGCCACCCGGTTGAACTTCTCGTAGTGCATGCCCCAGCCCTCGCGCTTGGGGATCCGGATCTCGACGAGCAGCTCCCCCTCCTGCAGCGCGGTGGTGAGGTAGTCGACGAAGAAGTCCGCGGCCGGCACGGTGCGCCGCCCCTCGAGCCCGGCGACGACGAACTCGGCGTCCAGCGCCAGCGCCACCGCCGGCAGGTCACCGGCGGGGTCGGCGTGCGCGAGGGCGCCCCCGAAGGTCCCGCGGTGGCGGACCTGGCGGTCGGCCACCGTCTCGGTCGCCTCGGCGATCAGCGGCGCATACCGCGCGATCAGCGGGTCGGAGAGGACGTCGGAGTGCGTCGTCATGGCGCCGACGACGATCGCGTCCCCCTCCTCGCGCACACCGCGGAGCTCGGCGACCCGGGTGAGGTCGACGACGGTCTCGGGGGCCGCCAGGCGCAGCCGCATGACGGGGATCAGCGACTGCCCGCCGGCGAGGATCTTCACGTCCTCCCCACCGGAGGCGACGGCCTGCAGCGCCTCGTCGATCGTGGACGGGCGGGCGTAGGCGAACGGAGCGGGAATCACTGCAGGCCTCCTGCCGTGCTCGGAGCGTCGCTGGAGTCGGCGGCCTGGGCGTTGGTCCGGGCCGATGCGCGGTCCCCGCCGTCACCGCCCTCGTGGATGGCCCGCCAGACGCGTTCCGGGGTCAGCGGCATGCGGATGTCGCTCACGCCCAGGTGCCGGACGGCGTCGATCGCGGCGTTGACGACGGCCGGGGTGCTGGCGATGCAGCCGGCCTCGCCGACGCCCTTGGCCCCGATCGGGTTGCTGGGTGCGGTGTGCACGGTGTTGCCGGTGTCGAAGTGCGGCAGGTCCGAGGCCGCCGGCACCAGGTAGTCGACGAAGGTGCCGGTGGTCAGGTTGCCGTCGGCGTCGTACACCGCCTCCTCGTACAGCGCCTGCGCGATCCCCTGGGCCAGCCCGCCGTGCACCTGTCCCTCGACGATCAGCGGGTTCACGATCGTCCCGACGTCGTCCACGCAGGCGTACTTCCGGATCTTCACGAAGCCGGTCTCGGTGTCGACCTCCATCGCGCACAGGTGCGTGCCGTGGGGAAAGGAGAAGTTCTCCGGGTCGAACGTCGCCTCGGCGTCGATGGAGGGCTCGATGCCCTCCGGGTAGTCGTGCGCCGCGAAGATGGCGAGGGCGATCTCCTGGATGCCCAGGCCCGTGCCCGGGGTGCCGCGGACGGAGAACTTCCCGCCGGAGAACTCCAGGTCGTCCTCGCTCGCCTCCAGCAGGTGCGCGGCGATCCGGCGCGCCTTGGCGACCACCTTCTCCGCTGCCTTCACCACCGCGGTGCCGCCGACGACGAGCGACCGGGAGCCGTAGGTGTCCAGGCCCTTGGAGGAGATGGCAGTGTCGCCGTGCAGCACCTCGACGTCCTCGAACGGCACCCCGAGGTGGTCGGCGACCAGCTGGCTCCAGGCCGTCTCGTGGCCCTGCCCGTGTGGCGTGGACCCGGTCACCACCTCGACCTTGCCGGTCGGCAGCATCCGGATGGACGCCGACTCCCAGCCACCGGCGCCGAAGGACAGCGAGCCCAGGACCCGGGACGGGGCCAGCCCGCACATCTCGGTGAAGGTGGAGAAGCCGATGCCCAGCTGCAGCGGGTCGTTCGACTCGCGGCGGCGCTTCTGCTCGGCCCGCAGCTCGTCGTAACCGAGCAGGTCCAGCGCGTCCTGGGTGGCCTTCTCGTAGTCGCCGCTGTCGTACTGCAGCCCCGCGACCGTGGTGAAGGGGAACTCCTCGGCGTTGATCCAGTTCTTCTTCCGGACCTCGAGCGGGTCCATGCCGAGCTCGTCGGCGAGCTCGTCCATGATCCGCTCGATCGCGAAGGTGGCCTCGGGCCGCCCGGCGCCGCGGTAGGCGTCGGTGGGCACCTTGTTGGTGAAGACGCCGTCGCACTCGAAGCGGTAGGCCGGGAACTTGTAGATGCCGGGGAACATGAACGCGCCGAGCGCCGGGATGCCGGGCGTGATCAGCCGCAGGTAGGCGCCCATGTCGGCCAGCAGCCGCACCCGCAGTCCCTTGACGTTGCCCTCGCGGTCGGCGGCGACGTCGATGTACTGGATCTGGTCGCGACCGTGGTGGGCCGTCATCAGCGACTCGCTGCGCGTCTCGGTCCACTTGATCGGCTTCCCGAGCCGGCGGGCCACCAGCAGCGTGACGACCTCCTCCGGCGTGGGCGTGATCTTGCCGCCGAACCCGCCGCCGACGTCCGGGGCGATGACCCGCAGCTTGTGCTCGGGGACGCCGGTGACCATCGCCAGCATCACCCGCAGGATGTGCGGGATCTGGGTGGAGGACCAGAGCGTGTAGTTGTCGCCCTGCGGCTGGACGACGACCGAGCGCGGCTCCATGAAGGCGGGGATGAGCCGCTGCTGCACGAACCGCCGGCTGACCACGACCTCGGCGTCGGCGAACGCCTGCTCGGTGTCGGCCCCGGTGCCGGCGTCGCCGGCGTCGAAGACGAAGTGGTAGCTGGTGTTGGACGACGTGTGGTCGTGGCAGAGGTGCGCGTCGGCCTTGACCGCCTCCTCCATGTCGAGGACGACGGGCAGCACGTCGTAGTCGACGTCGACCAGCTCGACGGCGTCCTGCGCGGCGACCTTGCTGCGCGCCACGATGACCGCCACGGCCTCGCCGACGTGGTTCACCTCGTCGACGGCGATCGACGGGTGCCCCGGGTTGACCATGTCGGGGGTGACCGGCCAGGCGCAGGGCAGCGAGCCCTGCTCGTCGGCGACGTCACGCCCGGTGAAGACGGCGATGACGCCGGGCGCCTGCTGGGCGGCGCTCACGTCGATCTGGGTGATCTTGCCGTGGGCCACGGGGCTGCGCACGAAGGCCATGTGCAGCATCCCGGGCAGGACCATGTTGTCGGTCCACGTGGTGCGGCCGGTGATCAGCCGGGCGTCCTCCTTGCGGCGACGCGCCTTGCCGATCTCCTTCTCGGGGACGGCGTCGGCGGTGGTCGGCTCCTCGACGAGGGTCACGACTGCACCGCCACGTGCGGGGCGGCCGCGGTGTCGACGACGGCCGGCGATTCGTGGCTGGTCCCCGACGCCGCCCGGCCGTGCATCTCCCCGGCGGCCTGCTGCACGGCGCGGACGATGTTCTGGTAGCCGGTGCAGCGGCAGAGGTTGCCCTCGATCCCCTCGCGGACCTCGTCCTCGCTCGGGTCGGGGTTGTCGTTCACGAGGTCGATCGAGGCCATGATCATCCCGGGGGTGCAGAACCCGCACTGCAGGCCGTGCATCTCGTGGAAGGCCTTCTGCATCGGGTGCAGCGTGCCGTTCTGCGAGATGCCCTCGATCGTGGTCACCTCGCTGCCGTCGGCCTGGACGGCGAAGACGGTGCAGCTCTTCACGGCCTCGCCGTCGAGGTGCACCGTGCAGGCGCCGCAGTTGCTCGTGTCGCAGCCGACGACCGTGCCGACCTTGCCGAGCTGTTCACGCAGGTAGTGCACGAGGAGTGTCCGTGGCTCGACGTCGTCGCTGTAGGACGCCCCGTCGACCCGCACAGAAATCTGGGTCACCGATCCTCCGCTCACAGGTGTGGCCCCGGTCACGTCCCGGGGTGCACGGCGGAGTCTGCATCGCCGATCGCGACTTAGGCCAGGCTCAGTGACCCGGAGCCGCTCCCGGGACCCCGGAATCCGGCGGAAAGCCGGGGTGCGGGGCCGTCCGAGCGGCCGACCGCAACGTTGCAGCGTGGTTGCAGCTCAGCCGACGGGCAGGCGTTCGCCGACCGCGGCCGGGGCGGCCGGGCGCCGGTCGCGGCGCCGGAGCACGGCGGAGACCACCAGCGGCACCAGCCCGGCGGCCGCGAGACCGGCGCCGACGGCGCTCGGTGCGCGGTAGCCCAGGCCCGCGGCGATCACCAGGCCGCCGACCCACGCCCCGAGGGCGTTGGCCAGGTTGAGCGCCGAGTGGTTCAGCGCGGCCCCCAGCATCTGCGCCTCCCCGGCGGTCTCCATCAACCGCAGCTGCAGCAGGATCGCCAGCGTCGAGCCGCTGATGGACACCAGGAGGACGCCGACCAGCAGCCCGGGTGCCCACGGGGCCACCAGCGCGGTGCCGGCGAGCACGACCATCAGCGTCACCAGGGACCCGGCCACCGAGGGGAACAGCGCCCAGTCGCCGAGCCGCCCGGCGAGCGCCGTACCGACCACCCCGCCGATCCCGTAGACGAAGAGGACGACGGGCAGGGTCCCGCGGGAGAGCTCCGCGACGTCGGTGACCAGCGGGGCGATGTAGCTGTAGAGCGCGAACATGCCACCGAAGCCGACGATGCCGATCACGAGCGTCAGCAGGACCTGCGGCCGGCGCAGCGCGCCCAGCTCGCCGCGGACGGTGGCCTCGGGGCGCCCCGGCGTGGACGGGACGACGGCGAGCACGGCCGCGATGGTCGCGGCCGCCAGGACCACGACGAGCCAGTACGCCGAGCGCCAGCCGACCGTCTGCCCCAGCCAGGTCGCGGCCGGGACGCCGGCGACCAGGGCGACGGAGAGGCCCAGCATGACCGAGCTGACCGCCCGCCCCCGGAGCCGCGGCGCGACCAGGGAGGCGGCGACGAGGGAGGCGACGCCGAAGTAGGCGCCGTGCGGGAGCCCGGCCAGGAGGCGGGCCACCAGCAGGGTGCGGTACCCCGGCGCCAGGGCGGTGAGCACGTTGCCGACCAGCAACGCGCCCATGAGCCCGACGAGCAGGGCGCGACGGGGGAGGCGGGCGCTCAGCGCCGCGATCACCGGGGCACCGATCACGACCCCGACCGCGTAGGCGGAGATGACGTGGCCGGCCGAGGGGATGTCGACACCCACGCCGTCGGCGATGTCGGGCAGGACGCCCATCGTCACGAACTCGGTCGTGCCGATCGCGAACCCGCCGAGCGCCAGCGCGACGATCGCGATCACGGTCCGCACCGTGCTCAGGGATGGGGCGGTCTCGGGGGGTGCGGCACTCACGCGGAGTGCCAAGGGCTCCCCATCGGCCGGCATTCCCGCGTCCGGCGAGTTCAGCGTGCGCGTCGTCCGCGGCGCAGGCGCAGCAGGTGCGCCGCCGCGGCGGCACGCCGCGGCGAGCTCGCCGGCAGGGAGTCGAGGCAGCTCTGCCAGATCGCGACGTCGTCCCGGGCCTCGGGCAGCTGGGCGAAGCGCAGCAGGAGCTCGGGACGGCGGCTGCGCAGGACCGCCTGCCGCAGCAGCGCGCCCACCCGCTCGCGGGCGACGGCGACCCCGGGCGCGCGGGAGCCGGGCAGCACCGCCCCGGGATAGCGCTCCAGCGCCTCCCCCACCGACCCGCGGGCCAGCAGCCGGCGCACCTGGTCCAGATCCGTGTCGATGCGCCCGAGCAGGCGGTAGGGCCGCGATCCCACCAGGTCCGCCCCGACGAGGCGGCGCAGCCGGGACAGCTCCGCCCGCACGGTGACCTCCGCGGCCTCGCCGGGGTGGCACTCGGCCGCCAGCTGGACCGCCGTCCGGCCCTCCCCCGCGACGGCCGCCTCGGCGAGCAGGAGCAGCAGCTCGGAGTGGCGGAGCGAGAGCTCCACAGGTCCGGAGGGAAGGGTCAGCCGCGCGCGTTCGCGGCCCAGGACGTCCAGCCGGGGCGCCAGGCGCTGCACCGGCCCCGGCCGGCTCCGCCGCTGCAGCTGATCCCGGTGCTGCCAGCGCAGTTCGGACTCCACCGCGGCGACGGTCGCCCGCACCAGCGTGAGCACGTGCGGACTGGCCACGTGGTCGCCGCCGGTCACGTCGATCGCCCCGAGCAGGACGCCGGTGACCGGGTCGTGCACCGGCGCGGCCGAGCAGCTCCAGGGCTGCACCGGGCGGCGGTAGTGCTCGCTGCCGTAGATCTGGACGGCGTGGTCGACGGCCAGCGCGGTGCCCGGCGCGTTGGTGCCGACGACCTCCTCGGCCCACCGGGCGCCCTCGACGAAGTGCATGCCCGCCGCCCGGGAGCGCAGCGCCGAGTCACCCTCCACCCAGAGCATCCGGCCGCCGGCGTCGGTGACCGCGACGATCATGCGGTCGTCCTCGGCGTCCTCGACCAGCAGCCGGCGGATCACCGGCATCACCGGTGCGAGGGGGTGGGCCTCCCGGTAGGCGATCAGGTCGTCGTCCAGGAGGTCCACCGGGGGCACCCCGCCGTCGGGGTCCACGCCGCTGCCCAGCGACCGGCGCCACGAGTCGTGGACCACCGCGCGCACTGCGTTCTCAGGTAGAGCCGTGCCCGTGACGAGGCGTTCGTGGGCGGCGCGCAGCCGCCGGTCGTGGTCCGGGCCCGGGCGCCCCGCGGGGAGCGCCAGCCAGGGGTTCACGGCCGGCGGCACGGGGCGCTCCGCCAACGGTGGCTCATGTCACGGCCATCGTGACCGCTGACCGGCGCATGCACCAGAGATGGAGCCCCCGGAGTTGGTGCCGCCGGGTTCAGTGCGCGGCGGCGGGCACCACGTCGTCGTCGGGCACGGGGAGCTCCCACGGCCGGACGACGACCACGAGGACGACGATGGCGAGCACCAGGGCGGCGACGACGACCGTGCCGATCGCCACCGCGTCGTTGCCGAGCAGGCCCACCACGGGCGACACCAGCGCGCCGACCCCGAACTGGACGGCGCCCAGCAGGGCCGCGGCGGTCCCGGCCGCCTCACCGTGGCGGGAGAGGGCCAGCGCGGGTGCGTTGGGCAGCGCGAGACCACAGGCGAAGAGGACCGCCCACAGGCTCCCGGCGACGGCCCACAGGCCACCGGTGCCCGTGGCGGCGAGCACGACCAGCGCGATACCGGCGACCGCTCCGGCGACGGTGCCCGCCACGAGCAGCTGCTGGGGCGACCAGCGACGCAGCAGGACCGGGTTGAGCTGGGTGGCGCCGATCAGCCAGAAGGCACCGGCGCCGAACAGCAGGCCGAACTGCTGCTCGTCGAGACCGAACTCGCCCTGGTAGACGAAGGCCGAGCCGGAGACGTAGCTGAACAGCCCGGCCATGGTGAGCCCGGCGACCAGCACGAGGCCGACGTAGGCGCGGTCGTGGAAGAGGCCGCGGTAGCCGCGGAGGGTCCCGCTGACGCCGCTGCTCTGCCGCCGCTCGGGAGGCAGGGTCTCGGGGAGGAGGCGGGCGCCGACGACGATCATGAGGACGCCGTAGACGGCGAGGAAGGCGAAGATCCCGCGCCACGAGGTGAACCGCAGCATCTCCCCGCCGATGGTGGGCGCGAGCACCGGCGCTGCGCCCAGGACGAGGAAGAGCCGGGAGAGCATCGTCGCGGCGGCGCGGCCGTCGTACAGGTCCCGCACGATGGCGATGGCGATGACGGCACCGGCCGCCGTCCCGACGCCCTGGAGCACCCGGAGCGCGCCGAGCACCGCCAGGTTCGGGGCGACGATCACCAGCAGGGACGCCAGCACGTGCAGTGCGGTGCCGGCCAGCAGCGGCCGCTTCCGGCCGATCGCGTCGGACACCGGGCCGAGCACGAGCTGGCCCAGCGCGAGCCCGATGAGGGTCCCGGTCAACGTCAGCTGCACGGCTGCCGACGTCGTCTCGAGCTCCCGGGTGATGGTCGGGAGCGCAGGCAGGTACATGTCGATGGTCAGCGGGCCGATGGCCACGAATCCGCCGAGGACCAGCGCGGTGCGGGCGACGCCGGGTCGCTCGACCGCGGGGGCGGGAGTGGAAGTGGGCCGTTCCTGGAGGGCGGTCACGGTGGTCCTGTTCTGCTCGCTCGCGTCGCGGAGACCGACGCTGGCCGAGCCGCACTACGAGGGGCTCCAAGTCCGAAGGCCCGCGAACCATTCCGGCTCGGCAGAGGAACGCCCCACAGTTCACTCGCGGTTCACCGACGGGGCCGTGCCGGGAGCAGAGCCCGGACGCTGCCCGCCCGCGCGGCACCGGCCCAGAGCCCGGCGCCGTAGGCGAGGTCCTCCAGCCGCCGGGCGACGGCGAAACGGACCGGTCCCACCCGTGCCCGGTGGGGCACCCAGGCCACGGCGGCGTCAGCGACGGCCACGGCGGCCACCCAGCGGCGAGCGCGACGGGAGACCAGGGCGGCGGAGAGGGCCAGCGGCCAGTGGTGACGGGTGACCGATCGGGCCAGCGCCCGCCCCGAGGCACCGACGCCCCGGGCCACCAGCAGCGCGGCGAAGCCCACGGGCGGCCGCTCCCCCGCGCCGGCCAGGCGGACGGCGAGCCGGGCGGTCGTCGCGGCCAGGACGCCGGCCGACGCCACCCCGCCCGCCCGGTGCCCCGAGAGGGCCAGGGCCCAGGCCAGCGCCGTCTCGGGAGCCATGACGACGGGGGCCACCGCGCCGGGGTGCCGCGCGTCGAGCAGCGCCGCCCCGGTGCCGTAGAACGCGCGGCGGCGCAGCCACTGCGCCGTCGTCCCCGGGTGCTCGTGCGCGACCCGGGCGTCCGGTTCGTACCGCACCCGCCAGCCGGCGCGGATCAGCCGCCAGACGAGGTCGACGTCCTCCGCGACGCGCATCGACTCGTCGAAGCCCTCCCCCAGCGCGTCGCGGCGGACGAGCAGCGCCGCGCTCGGCACGTACGGGACCGCCGAGCCCGGACGCACCGCGGCCGCCTGCCCGCCCATGTCGAGGGCGCTGACCGCCGCCTCGTACCCGGCGAACCAGCCGCGGCCCCGGCCCAGGGCGACGATGCGTGGCGCCACCACCGCCAGCCGCGGGTCGTCCAGGTGGGGGCGCAGGCGCTCGAGCCAACCGGTGCGCGGCACGCAGTCGGAGTCCAGGAAGGCGACGAGGGGAGTTCCCGCCGCCCGCATCCCCGCGTTCCGGGCGGCCGCCGGGCCCTCCGGCACCTGGTGCCGCACGACGCGGACCCCCGGAGCGGTCACCGGCTCCGCCGAGCCGTCGTCGACCACCACGACCGGGAGGTCCGCGGTCGCCGGGTCGGACCCCAGCGCCGCCAGCAGGCGGGCCAGCTCGACCGGGCGGTCCTTCACCGGGACGACGACCGTCACGTCGTCGGCGGCCCGGGGGCGCAGGTCGGGATGGGCGATCCCGGCGTCGAGCAGCTGCGCAGCCAGGACCGCCGTGGTGCGGTCCCGGACGGCGAGCCGGTCGCCGGTGAGCAGCCCGCGGGCGCGGGCCGAGAGCCGCAGGAGGCGCAGCGGTGAGCCGCCGAGCAGGGCGGCGCCGCCGTCCCGCCGGCGGGTGCGCGGGTCCAGCCGGACGGTGAAGCCGTCGGGCAGCCGGGCCGCGGGCGCTGCGGGCGTCACCGCCCCGCCAGCACCTCGTCGGTGGTCGCGATCGCCACCAGCGGGGCATAGAGGCCCATGATCCGCACCGCCGCGTCGTGGTCGTCGTCGGTGGAGCCCGCGCAGGCGTCCCGCACGACCCGGACGGGCACGCCGGCATCGGCGGCGGGCAGCACGGTGGAGATGACGCAGCAGTCGGTGGCGACGCCGGCGACGGTCAGCGGACCGTCCCCGACGATCGCGGCGAGCTCCGGCCCCCACTTGCCGAAGGTCGTCGCCTCCAGGACCGGGTGGGTGCCCGGGTCCTCGACCAGCGCGTACAGCGGCGCGTCCGGCGGCTGACGGGCGAAGTCGAACTGCTCGTAGTACGCCGTCCAGGCCCCGGCCGGCCGGTCCGGCGCGACGAATCGCGTCCAGACGACCCGGTCGCCGAAGGCATCCACCAGCCGGCGGATCCGTGGCCGGACCTCCGCGAACCGGGGCGCCCCCCAGGCCGAGTCCACGTCCCCGAAGACGTGCTGCAGGTCGACGACGACCAGCCAGCCCTCGGGTCCGGGCGCGCTCACCCGCCGATCCTCTCCTGCGCGCGGACGGCCGGGCGACGCAGGGCGAACGTGCCGAGCAGGCCGATCAGCAACGCGGCGAGGACGCCGAGGTTGGCGTACGCCCAGTCGCCCTCGCGGCCGCCCAGCCCGACGGCGCCCAGCAGGTAGCCCTGCCAGTCCAGCCAGCCGGCGTAGGTGTTGGTGACCAGGCCCCACCCGACGACGGTGCCCGCGAGGAGGAGGGCCAGCGGGACCGGCTGGACGCTGCCGTACCGGCCGCGGGCGTCGTAGAGGTCGGCCTCGGCGTAGTCGCGCTTCCGCACCGCCAGGTCCGCCAGCACGATCCCGCACCAGGCCGCGATCGGGACGCCCAGCGTGATGAGGAAGCCCTGGAACTGGAAGAAGAACTCGTCGGCGACGAAGACCACGAAGATCGTCCCCAGGACCATCAGCACGCCGTCGATCAGCGCGGCCACCGGCCGGGGCACCCGGACGCCGGCGGCGAGCAGGGAGAGCCCGGACGAGTAGATGTCGAGCAGCGCGCCGCCGATCAGGCCGAGCACGACGACGAGGATGAACGGCACCAGGAACCAGGTGGGCAGGATCGTGCCGAGGGCGCCGATCGGGTCCGCACCGATGGCCGCCGACAGGTCGGGGTCGGAGCCGGCGAGCAGGAGGCCGGTGAGCAGCAGCAGGACCGGGGCCAGCGCCCCACCGAACGTCGTCCAGCCGACGACGCCGCGCGTGGACGCCTCGCGCGGCAGGTACCGCGAGTAGTCGGCCGCCGCGTTCACCCAGCCGAAGCCGTAGCCGGTCATCACGAAGACCAGCGCGCCGACGAAGGCCGCGGTCGAGCCCGGCTGCGCGGAGGTGACCGCCGACCAGTCGATCTCGCCGGCGACCAGGGCGATGTAGACGACGGTCAGCACCCCGGTGACGACCGTGATCACGGTCTGCATGCGCATGATCAGGTCGAAGCCCAGGACGCCGCCGGCGACCACCAGCGCAGCGACGACGAGCAGCGCGACCACCTGGGTGGCGGTGCCGCCGCTCCAGCCCAGCTGGGTGAAGACGGTCGACGTCGCCAGGGTGGCCAGCGAGACCAGCACGGTCTCCCAGCCGACGGTCAGGATCCAGGACAGCACCGCCGGCACCTTGTTGCCGTTCACGCCGAACGCCGCGCGGCTCAGCACCAGGGTCGGCGCGGACCCCCGCTTCCCGGCGATGGCGACGAAGCCGCAGAGCAGGAAGGAGACGACGATCCCGACGACGCCCGCGACGACGGCCTGCCAGAAGCTGATCCCGAAGCCGAGGAGGAACGAGCCGTAGGCCAGGCCCAGGACGCTGACGTTGGCGCCGAACCAGGGCCAGAACAGCTGCCGGGTGGTGCCCTTGCGCTCGCTCTCGTCGATGACGTTGATGCCGTTGGTCTCGACGGCCACCCGCGGCGTGGGCGGGCCGGGGACCTCGGGGGCGTGGGTGGCCTGCTGTGCCATCGGTGCGTCCTCCTGCGGTGCGCCGGGTCCGGCGGATCCTTCGTCGCTGCGGCACGGTAGCCGCGCGCGCCCCGGCGGGCCCGCGGGCCGCAGCCGCAGACGGGTCCGGTGATCCGATCGTGATCTCCGTGTGCTTAGGTCAGCCTTACCTGACCGTCCGAAGGAGCACGCATGTCCGCCCGTCCCGCCCTCCGCGGTGCCGCCCTCCTGGCCACCGCTCTCGTCGTCGCCGGCTGCGGTTCCGGTGACGACATGGCGCCCGACTCCGGCGGGGCGGCATCGGGCTCGTCGGAGGCCTTCCCCGTCACGGTGAGCACGGCGTTCGGCGACGTGACGGTCGAGGAGGAGCCCACGCGCGTCGTCGCGCTCGGCTGGTCCGACGCGGAGACCGCACTGGCTCTCGGCGTCCAGCCGGTCGGCGCGAGCGACTGGCTCGCCGTCGGGACCGACGACGGTCTCGGCGAGTGGGTCGAGCAGGAGTACGACGAGGCGCCGGAGATCATCGAGACCCTGGAGCCCAGCTTCGAGGCCATCGCGGCGCTCGAGCCGGACCTGATCCTGGACACCCGCTCGTCCGCCGACCAGGAGCGCTACGACCTGCTGAGCGAGATCGCGCCGACGATCGGCCAGCCCGAGGGCGTCGGGCCGTACCAGACCACCTGGCAGCAGCAGCTGGACCTGGTCGGGCAGGCGCTCGGCCGGACCGAGGAGGCCTCCGACCTGGAGGCCGAGGTCGAGCAGGCGTTCACCGACGCCGCCGCCGAGCACCCCGAGTTCGAGGGCACGGAGGTCGCCGTGGGCGCCTACAGCTCCGACGGCTTCGCCGCGTACGTCAGCGGCGACGCCCGCGTGGCGTTCATGGAGCAGCTGGGCTTCCAGAACAAGGCCGCCATCGAGGAGCAGGCCACCGAGAGCTTCTTCGTCCCGGTGAGCGAGGAGCAGCTGAACCTGCTCGACGCCGAGCTGACCGTCGTCTTCCCGATCTTCGTGGAGGCGAGCGAGTTCACCGGCAACCCGCTGTGGCAGGCCCTGCCGTCGGTGCAGCAGGGGCGCGCCGTCGTCCTCGAGGACACAACGCTGCTCAACGCCTTCTCCAGCGCCTCCGCGCCCGGCCTGCTCTACGCCCTGGACAACGTGGTGCCGCAGTTCGCCGACGCCCTCGGCGGCTGATCACTCGCGGCCGCGTTCTGCGTTCTCCGGCGCGGGGGCCGGAGGCCTCCCGCCGGGGAACGCTCGATGGCTCAGCTCAGCTGGGGGACGGCACCTGGTCGCGGGGTCGTCCGGAGGACGACAGATCACGCAGCCGCCCGTAGTCGTCCACGGACCAGGTGGCGACAGCTCCGACGAGGCGCCCGCTCAGCTGGCTCAGCATGGTCTCGCCCTCGGCGGCCGTCGCGCCGGCCGGGTCGCCGAGCACCCCGTTCGGGCTGACCGCCCGCACACCCTCGGCCTGCATCCGGGGCAGCAAGTCCCGAAGCGGCGCCGTCGCTCCCGCTTCCGCGCGGTCGCTGCGCACCTCACCGGGTTCCACGTGCAACATCAGTGACGTCTCGACCCGCCCGGCGTGGGCGTCGCCGCCCGGGACGGCGCACGGGAACCAGGCGACGTCCCGGCCCTCGGTGCGCAGCTGGGGGACGGCTGAGCGCAGGGCGTAGAAGTTGCCGCCGTGGCCGTTGACGACCAGGACCCGGGACGCCCAGCGGCAAGCCGAGCGCGCGTACTCCACCAGCAGGCTGGTCAGCACGTCCGTGCCGATCGACACGGTTCCGGGGAAGCCCTCGTGCTCCCCGGCGGCGCCGTACGGGATGGCCGGCGCGAGCAGCGCGCCCTCCAGCGCCCCTGCCGCGGTTTCGGCGACCGCGGAGGCGAGGGCGGCGTCGGTGCCGAGCGGCAGGTGGGGGCCGTGCTGCTCGATCGAGCCCAACGGCACGATGAGCAGCGGCCGCTCGGGAATCTCCGGCCAGACCGCGCCGGCCAAGGAAGTCACCGCACGAGCCTAGCCAGCCGGCGAGGGGCCTTCGTGGCCACGAAGGCCCCTCCGGGCTACTCGGTGGTCTTGAAGACCTTCGCCGCCAGGCTCACCAGACCGAGGGTGATGACGGCGACGGTGAGCAGCTGGACGCCGACCGGGACCTCCCAGCCGAACCAGGTGAGCACCGGCACGAGCCGCTCCTGCTCGGCCGCCGTCAGGGACAGGTGCTCCAGCGAGAAGTGCCGCATGGGCTGCACCACGTAGGTCAGCGGGTTGACGCGGGTGAGGACCGCGAGCCAGTCCGGCAGCCCCGAGACCGGGAACAGCGACCCGGACAGGAACATCATCGGCATGATCAGCAGCTGGCTGATCGGCATCGCCGCCTGGATGGTCTTGATCCGGGTGGAGAGCAGGACGCCGAGCGCGGTCAGCAGCAGCGCCCCCAGGAACAGGCAGCCGATGAGCTGGAGGAGCAGCAGCGGCGAGTAGGGCAGACCGACGGTGCCCAGCAGCGCGAGCAGCACCAGGCTCTGCCCCGTCGCCACGATCGCCCCGCCGAGGCACTTGCCCCAGATGATCGAGGCGCGGGAGATCGGCGCGACCATCATCTCGCGGAGGAACCCGAACTCCCGGTCCCAGACGAGCGAGATCCCGGCGAACGCGGCCGTGAACAGCACCGACGTGGCCAGCACGCCCGGGAAGAGGAACGTCTCGAAGCTGGTGTTCCCCCCGGTGTCGACGATGCTGCCGAGCCCGGTGCCCATCACGAAGATGAACAGCAGCGGCTGCAGCAGCATGGTGACCATGCGGGCCTTGTCCTGCTTGAAGCGCAGCAGCTCGCGACGGGTGACGACCCAGGTCGCCCGCAGCTGGTGGGTCATGTCGTCGCGGACCTCGGGCAGCGCCTCGAACGGCGGCTCGACGGCGGAGGTCGCCGTGTCGCGGGATGTCATGTCATCGCCTCCCGGCGAACGGGAAGCCGGACCCCTGCGGGGCCTCGGAGTCGCGGATGGTGCGGCCGGTGTAGGTCATGAAGACGTCGTCGAGGCTCGGGCGGGTGACCGTGACCGAGCGGATGTGGACGCCGAGCTCGGTGAACAGCCGGGGCACGACCTGCGCGCCGTCGGCGACGGCGAGGGTCACCTGACCCTCGTGCATCCCGGCCTCCACGCCGAGCCGCTCGCCGACCCGGGTGATCGCCAGCTCGTCGTCGTCGGTGCGCAGCGCGATCCGATCGGTGCCGATGCTGGACTTCAGCGCCTCCGGGGTGTCCTCCACGACGACCTCACCGTGGTCCATGATCGCGATCCGGTCGCAGTGCTCGGCCTCGTCCATGTAGTGCGTGGTGACGAAGACGGTGATGCCGGTGCGCCGGCGGAGGTCGTGCAGGTAGTCCCAGATCGCGGCGCGGGTCTGCGGGTCCAGCCCGATCGTCGGCTCGTCGAGGAACAGGACCTGCGGGGAGTGCACCAGGCCGCGGGCGATCTCCAGCCGGCGCTTCATGCCGCCGGAGAACTTCAGGACGACGTCGGACCGGCGGTCGGCGAGGTCGACCATGGTCAGCACCTCGTCGATGCGGCGCTCGGCGTCGGCGCGCGAGAGACCGTAGAGGTCCGCGTGGAACCGCAGGTTCTGCTCCGCGGTCAGCTGGAGGTCGAGCGTCTGCTGCTGGAACACCAGCCCGATCCGGCGGCGCACCCGGTCGCGCTGGCGCACGACGTCGAAGCCGGCGACCCGGGCCGTGCCTCCGTCCGGGTTGCGGATCGTGCAGAGCATCTCGATGGTGGTGGACTTCCCGGCGCCGTTCGGCCCGAGGAACCCGTAGATCTGGCCGGCCTCGACGTGCAGGTCGATGCCCCGGACGGCACGGACGACGGTGTCGCCGCTCGTGTAGGTCTTGGTGAGACCGGCGACCTCGATCGCCGGCCCTCTAACGGTGTTAGACACATGCGACAGGCTGCCCCTAACACCGTTAGGGTGTCAAGGTGGTTTCCGAGCCGTCGGGCGGGCGCGCCCCCGTCACGCGTGGGGCCATCGTCGACGCCGCCCTCGCTCTCCTCGCCGAGGGCGGGCTCGAGGCGGTGTCCTTCCGCCGGATCGCGAAGTCGCTCGGCGTGGCCGGCCCGACGCTCTACTGGCACGTCGAGAACAAGCGCCAGCTCATGGACCTCATGGCCGAGGAGCTGCTGCGGAGGACCGGGCGGGCCTACGGCGGGCCGGCGCCCGGCCAGCCGTGGTGGGAGTGGCTCCGGGACGACGCGCAGGCGATGTTCGACGCGCTGATCGCCACCAGGGACGCCCCGCGCGTCCTGGCCGGCAACCGGCCCAGCCAGGAGGCCTTCCCGGAGATCGAGCGTGTGCTCCGGGTGCTGGTGGACGCCGGCCTGACGCCCGGCGAGGCGCAGCAGACGCTGTTCACGATCGGCGCCTACGTGATCGGCAGCGCCACCGAGTGGCAGGCGGAGGCGGAGCGGGCGACCAGCCAGGCGCTGCCGGATCCGGCGGACGAGGAGCTGAACGCCTTCCGCGCGCGGGTGCTCAGCGAGCAGCCGCTGCTGCTCGCCGCGATCGACGAGCGGCTGGGCCAGTCCGACACCGGCTCCTTCGAGTTCGGGCTCGGCCTCCTCGTCGACGGGCTGCGTGCCCGGTTCGCGCCGGAACGGTGACGGGGCGTGTCGGCGGTCCGGTCGTGGGCACTGGGGGACCCATGAGCGATGACCAGACGCGCAAGGTGGCCGAGCTGCTGAAGGGTGAGCGCTTCGGCTTCCTCACCACCATCACGATGGACGGCCGGCTCACCAGCCGGCCGATGACGCTGCAGGAGGTCGAGTTCGACGGCGACCTGTGGTTCTTCGCCGAGCGCGACTCCACCCCGGTCGAGCACATCACCGCCTCCCCGGAGGTGAACGTCGGCGTCGGCTCGGGCGGCACCTGGGTCTCGCTCACCGGCGACGCCGAGGTCGTGGAGGACACGGCGAAGAAGCGGGAGCTGTGGAACAGCGCGGTCGAGGCGTGGTTCCCGCAGGGTCCGGACGACGCGAGCGTCGTCCTGCTGAAGGTGCACGCGGACTCTGCCGAGTACTGGGACGCCCCCGGTGGCCGGCTGGCGACGGCGTTCAGCTTCGTCAAGGCGAAGGTCACCGGCGAGCGGATCGACAGCGGGGAGAACGAGAAGGTCGACCTCCCCTAGGCAGGCTCAGCCGGCCGGGGCCTCCTGCATCCGCTCGATCGCCGAGGCGCCCCGCGGCGCGGGGATGGCGACGGCGGCGGTGCCGAGGTGGGCCCCGGCCTGCGCGGCCGGCTCCGGCCGGGCGAACAGGTACCCCTGGGCGGAACCGCAGTCCAGGTCTGCCAGCGCGCGACGCTGCCCCTCGGTCTCGACGCCCTCGGCGACGACGTCGAGGCCCAGCGTGCGGGCGAGCTCGACGATCGAGGTGATCAGCGTGACCGCCGAGCGGCCCAAAGGCAGGTCCATGACGAAGCTGCGGTCGATCTTGATGATGTCCGCCGGCAGGTGGCGCAGGTAGGACAGCCCCGAGAAGCCGGTGCCGAAGTCGTCGATGGCGATGCGGACGCCGAGGGCGCGCAGCGACCCGAGCTGGGCGACGACGTCCTCCATGTCGCGGACCAGGACACCTTCGGTGACCTCGAGGGTCAGTTGCGCGGCCGGGAAGCCGCTCTCCTCGAGCGCGGCGACGACCTCGGCGGTGACGTCGCCGTCCTGGAACTGGCGCGGCGAGAGGTTGACGGCCATGCGCAGCGGAGCGCCGGTCTCGGTGGTCCAGACGGCGCCCTGGCGCAGCGCCTCGCGCAGCACCCAGCGGCCGATCCCCGCGATCGCGCCGGTCTCCTCGGCGAGCGGGATGAACTCGACCGGCGGGACCAGGCCGCGCTCGGGGTGGTTCCAGCGCACGAGCGCCTCGAACCCGGTGGTGCGGCCGTCGGTCAGGCGCACCGTCGGCTGGTAGTGGACCTCCAGCTGACCGTCCTCGACGGCGCGCTCCAGGTCCTGTGCGAGGCGGGCCCGGCGGCGCGCGGCCTCGGCCATCCCGTCCGCGTACACGACGAGGCGGTTCTTGCCCTGGGCCTTGGCCAGGTACATGGCGAGGTCGGCGTTGCGCAGCAGGGCTCCGGCCGTGCGATCGGTGGTGTCCGAGGACGCGGCGATGCCGACGCTCCCGTGCACCGTGACCGTGCCGTCGGCGAGCGGGACGGGGAGCGACAGCGCCACCAGGGTGCGTTCGCCGACCGCGCGGGCGACGTCCGTGCCGCCGTCGACCACGACGGCGAACTCGTCGCCGCCGATCCGGGCGACGACGTCGCCCGGGCGGACGCAGCCGCGCAGCCGCTCGGCGAGGACGAGCAGCAGCTCGTCACCGGACGCGTGACCCCGGCTGTCGTTGACGGCCTTGAAGTCGTCGAGGTCGATGAACAGCAGGCTGACCGCACCACCGCGGCCCAGCAGGCGGTGGGTGATCTCCTCGAGCAGGGTCCGGTTGGCCAGGCCGGTCAGCGGGTCGCTGAGCACCTGGTGCTCGTTGAGCCGCCAGGAGGCCAGGTGGGCGATGCTGGCGGCCAGGACGAAGACCGCGTGGATCCCGGCCCAGGCCCAGGGGTTGTGCTGGGCGTCGTGGCTGAAGACCTCGTGCGGGTACAGCGTGCCGAAGACGCCGTGGTGGATGACCACCACGAGGAGCGCGATGCCGTAGGGCACCCAGTCCTGGTACAGCGAGACGACGCCGATGATCACGAAGAAGATGAAGTGGGACTCGGTGACCCCGCTCCACAGGTGCACCAGCGCGACCGACCCCGCCAGCAGGCTCGCCGTGGTCGCCGCAGCGCGGGTCTTGCGCCCCAGCTGCGGCATGGCCGCCACGAGGACGGGCCCGGCGACGGCGGCCAGGACGAGGACGGCGGCGGGCTGGCCGGCACCCCGCGACCAGGCGAAGAGCACGAGCAGCCCGGCCAACGCGAGGCAGAGCCGCATGATGGCGCGGTGCCGCCGCTCCCAGACGGCCTCGGGGAGCAGGCGCCCCTCGGGCAGCAGCCCGGCAGCCCTTTCACGAAGACGGGTGATCACTCCCGCCCATCGACACCTACACGCGGGAACTGGAGCGGATCACCCCTCCGAGGGAGGACGCCAGCGCGGGTCGAGGCCCGCCAGCGGTGACTCGTCGCAGATCTTGACGGGGATGCTCGGGATGCCGAGCAGCGTGGGCTGACCGCGGACCGGGCCCGTGTGCGAGTGGTCGATGTGGCTGCGCGGGGGAACCAGCTCCCGGTCGCGGGCGGCCAGTGCCGTCTCGCCGTAGCCCTGGACGCACTCGGGGTCGGGCCCGTCCAGCGGGAGGCCGGTGAAGAACTTCGCGGCCATGCACCCGCCGCGGCAGGCGTCGAAGTGGGCGCACTTCGTGCAGGCGCCGCCGGTCTGCGGGTTGCGCAGGTCGGCGAACAGCTCCGACTGCTGCCACACCCGCTGGAAGCCGCCCTCGTCCCGGACGTTCCCGGCCAGGAAGTTCTCGTGGATGGCGAACGGGCAGGCGTAGACGTCGCCGACCGGGTCGATCAGGCAGACCACGCGCCCGGCGCCGCACAGGTTCAGTCCCGGCAGCGCCTCCCCGAGCGCGGAGAGGTGGAAGAACGAGTCGCCGGTGAGCACCTGGTCGCCGTTGGCCAGCAGCCAGGCGTACAGCTCGCGCTGCTGCTGCTGGGTCGGGTGCAGGCGGTCCCAGACGTCGGCGCCGCGGCCCGACGGCCGGAAGCGGGTGATGCGCAGCTGGGCGCCGTAGCGGTCGGTGAGCGCCTTGAACTCGTCGAGCTGGCCGGCGTTCTCCCGCGTGACCACGACGGAGACCTTGACGTCCTTCATGCCGGCCTCGGCCAGGTTCTCCAGCGCGCGGGTCGCGGTGGCGAAGGAGCCGGTGCCGCGGACGGCGTCGTTCACCTCGGCGGTGGCGCCGTCCAGGGAGATCTGCACGTCGACGTAGTCGGTGCGGGCCAGCTGCTGGGCGCGGGCCCGGTCCAGCTTGATCCCGTTGGTGGAGAACTTGACGCCGACGTCGTGACCGATGGCGTAGTCGAGCAGGTGCCAGAAGTCCGGCCGGACGGTGGGCTCGCCGCCGCCGACGTTGACGTAGAAGACCTGCATCCGCTGCAGCTCGTCGATGACCCGCTCGGCCTCGGCCGTGGACAGCTCCCGCGGGTCCCGGCGTCCCGAGGAGGACAGGCAGTGCACGCACGCCAGGTTGCAGGCGTAGGTGAGCTCCCAGGTCAGGCAGATCGGGGCGTCCAGCCCGTACTCGAACTGGTCGACCAGACGTCCGCCGACCGGTCGCTCGACGGTGGTCACGGGGTCTCCCTGCGTTCGATCATCTGCGAGCGGGCGAGGTCGGCGAGCGCCTTGACGTAGGCGGGGCGCTGCGCCTCGGTCACGCCGCAGGCGACGAGCGTCGCGGCGGCGGTGGGGTGGTCGGACAGCGCGGTGACGACGGCGACCAGCTGTCTCGACTTCAGGAAGGAGAGCTTCCGCGTGCCGAAGGAGTAGACCAGCGCGCCGAACGGCTCGGGCCGCAGCGCCACCGACCGGGCCTTCTGCCAGGGCAGCGACGGGTCGAAGGCGACCGGGTCGGGCCCGGTCGGAGCGGTCATCGCGAGCAGCGGCTCAGTAGACGCCGCACATGCCGTCGATGGAGACCTCCTCGACGAGGGACTCCTCCACCAGCTCCTCCTCCGCGACCACGGGGGCCGGGGCGGGAACGGTCTCGACGGCGGTGTTCGTCTCGGGCACGGCGCACTCCAGGTGATCGCGGTCACGACGGGTGAGGCGAGGCTAGTGGCACCCGGTGCCACCGGACAAGGCGGGCTTCCTGTCCGCGCTCAGCATCCACCCGCTGCCCCGGACCGGCATGATCGGCGCGTGACGCAGACGGGAGCGGCGCCCGCCGGAACCCCGGCCGAGGACGCCCGGGCACGCGTGGAGCGGGCCGCCCTGGAGCTGTTCGCGCAGCGCGGGTTCGACGCCGTCACCGCCGACGAGGTCGCCGACGCCGCCGGCATCAGCCGCCGCACCTTCTTCCGCCACCACCCCACGAAGGCCGACGCGGTGTGGGGCGACTTCGCCCGGCACGTGGCCCGCCTCGAGGAGCTGCTCCGGAGCGCCGACCCCGCACGACCGGTGCTGGCGACGGTCTGCGGCGCCTACGTCGACGTCAACGACTACGGGCCGGAGGACCTCCCGGTACTGCGGCAGCGGATGCGGCTGATCCTGACCGAGCCGGCCCTGCAGGCCCACTCCCAGCTGCGCTACGCCGAGATCGACCGGGTCGTGGCCGAGTACGTCGCCCGGCGGACCGGGGACGCGCCCACCGCCCTGCTGCCGCGGCTCGTCGGGGCCGGCACCCGCGCGGCGGCGATGACCGCCTTCGCGGTGTGGCTGACCGACGACCGGGTGCCGCTCCGGGAGCACCTGACCCGGGCCTTCGACGAGCTGACCGGGGGCTTCCCGAGCCTGGGCCGGTGAGGAGCCCGGCCGCGGCCGGGCCCCTCACGGCGCACTCAGGAGTACTGCGCTCAGAAGTACTGGGCGCCGCCGTCGACGGACAGGTGCTCGGCGGTGATGAACGACGCCTCGTCGGAGAGCAGGAAGGCGACGGCGTCGGCGATCTGGTCGGCCTCGGCGTAGGGCGGGTCGATGAACGTCGTCCCCATGGCCGCCAGCCTCGGGTTGCTGGCGTTCGTGTGCTCGATCGCGGTGATCATGTCGCCGCTGCCCATCGGGGTGGCCACGCCGCCGGGGTGGACGGAGTTGACCCGGATGCGGTGCTTGCCCAGCTCGGCGGCGAAGCCGCGGGTCATCCCGACCAGGGCGTGCTTGCTGGTCGTGTAGTGGATCATGAACGGCTGCATCTTCTTGCCCGCGTACGAGCTGGTCAGGACGATCGAGCCACCGTTGCCGCCGGCGATGATGTGCGGCGCGCTGGCCATCACGGTGTTCCAGACGCCGGTGACGTTGATGTCGATGGTGTCCCTGAAGACCGCCGGCGTCGTCTCGTCCCAGGTGCTCGGGATGCAGATGCCAGCGTTCGCGACGACGAGGTCCAGCCGACCGAAGGCCTCCACCCCGCGGGCGAGGAAGTCCGCCATGCCGGCCAGGTCGCGCACGTCGCCCTGGTGGGTCAGGACCCTCCGGCCGGTCGCCTCGACCGCCGCCGCGGTCTCCTTCAGCTCGTCGGGGGTGGCCGAGTCGTAGGGGACGCCCGGCAGGGGGCCGGCCAGATCGAGGGCCAGGACGTCGGCTCCCTCGCGGGCCAGCCGAACGGCGTGGGCGCGGCCCTGCCCCCGCGCTGCACCGGTGATGAATGCGACCTTGCCGTCCAGCCGTCCGCTCACGTGCTCAGCTCCTCCTCCGATGGCCGCGCACCGCTGCGCCGCCCACTGTGGCGGCCGTCTCACCGCCAGCCGTAGCATGGCACTCAGTGCCACCGGCCGTCGAGAGCCGGTCCGTCGAGGAGGTCCCCATGGCGAACCCCTGGTTCGAGTCCGTCGCCGAGGCCCAGCGGCGCGCCAGGAAGCGGCTGCCCAAGGGCGTCTACGGCGCTCTGGTCGCCGGGTCCGAGCGGGGGCTGACCGCCGAGGACAACCTCGCCGCATTCGCCGAGCTCGGCTTCGCCCCGCACACCGCCGGTCTCGCCAACGAGCGGAACATGGGCGTGACCGTGATGGGTCAGTCCATGTCGATGCCCGTCCTGATCAGCCCGACCGGCGTGCAGGCGGTCCACCCCGACGGTGAGGTCGCCGTCGCCCGCGCGGCTGCCGCCCGGGGTGTCGCGATGGGGCTGTCCTCGTTCGCGAGCAAGCCGATCGAGGAGGTCGTGGCGGCCAACCCGCAGACGTTCTTCCAGATGTACTGGGTCGGCACGCGCGAGGAGATGCTCGCCCGGATGGACCGCGCCAAGCGGGCCGGCGCCGTCGGGATGATCGCCACCCTCGACTGGTCGTTCGCCTACGGCCGCGACTGGGGCAGCCCGTTCATCCCCGAGAAGATCGACCTCGAGGCGGTCCGGCGGTACGCGCCCCAGGTGCTCGCCAGGCCGCGCTGGCTGCTGGACTTCGCGAGGACCAGGAAGCTCCCCGACCTCACCGTCCCCAACATGGTGGCCGCGCCCGGGGAGAAGCCGCCCACGTTCTTCGGTGCCTACGGCATGTGGATGCAGTCGCCCATGCCCACGTGGGAGGACGTCGCCTGGCTGCGCGAGCAGTGGGACGGGCCGTTCATGCTGAAGGGCGTCATGCGGGTCGACGACGCCCGGCGGGCCGTCGACGCCGGGGTCACCGCGATCTCGGTCTCCAACCACGGCGGCAACAACCTCGACGGCACGCCGGCCTCGATCCGGGCTCTCCCGTCGGTCGCCGAGGCGGTCGGCGACCAGATCGAGGTCCTCCTGGACGGCGGCATCCGCCGCGGTGGCGACGTCGCGAAGGCCCTCGCCCTGGGCGCCAAGGCCGTGATGATCGGGCGCGCCTACCTGTGGGGCCTCGCCGCCAACGGCCAGGCCGGGGTGGAGAACGTCCTCGACCTGCTGCGCGACGGGCTCGGCTCGGCCATGGTGGGCCTCGGCCGACCGGACGTCTCCGAACTCAGCCGCGACGACCTCGTGGTCCCGCCCGGCTTCGAGCGCTCGCTGGGGCAGGCCGCCGTCGACACCGCGCTGCAGCCCGTGTCACCGAGCCGCCGGCGCCGCGAGGCCTGACCCGGCTGTGCCGTCTAGCCGCCGAGCAGGCCGCCGAGACCGCCGCCGCCCCCGAACTTCTTCATGAGCTCCATCGGGTCGAGGCCGAACTTCGAGAGCAGCCCGGCGTCCTTGTCCGTGTCGACCTGACCGGGCAGTTCCTGGTCGGCCTGCTGGGCCTTGTCGTGGTCGCCCTGCGAGCGCAGCAGCTCCAGGACCTGGTTCTTGTCGATGTTCATGACCGCGGGGTACCCCTCGCCGGCCGCTCCGACCCCCGTGCGGACGGGGACGTGCCGGAGCTCAGCCCCGCAGGGCGTCGGGCCGGAGCAGTTCGGCACGGCGCCGCAGCCGGAGCAGCACGACCCGGTGCGCGGCGGCGGCCGTGATCCAGACCGGGACCGAGAGCCACCACCAGGGGTCGTCCGCGACGGCCAGGTAGATCCCGAGGGCGGCCATGAGCAGGAAGAGGGCCGGACCCCAGATCCGCTGCCGCTCCAGCTGTGCCGACTGCGCCAGCACCACGTCGTGGGCGGCCTGCCGGACGTCCACGTCGTCCGGGACCGGCCCCCGCCACGCCGCGCGCCGCACCCGCTTCGACAACCCCTCCGGCGACCGCGCCGCGACCTCGCGCAGCCCGCGGTTCTGCCGGTGCTGGATCGGGCCCATCACCCCGCCGAAGAACACGCCGAGGACGGCGCCCGTCACGATCGCGGCGGTCCAGCTCTCGCCCTGCACGCGGGTGATCAGCGCCCAGAGGACGGCGAAGGACGTGCCGGCGACCAGTGCCAGGACCCAGGCCGGAGCTCTCAGCAACCGCTCGCGCACGCGGTGATCGTGCCGTTCGCCGGCGGCCGGTGGCCACGGCGTCACCCGCTCGGGCGTCCCCTGTCCGCCGAGCGGACGATGCGGTCGGGGCGGAGCTGCACGGTCGACGCCCGGCCCAGCCAGCCGCGCAGCGCCCCGCTCGGGTCCTCGACGGTGATCTCGACCCCGTCGGCCCGGCGCACGACGAGGCCCGCGGTGATCTCGGCGGCGCCGTCGCCGAGGACGTCGTCCAGCCGGCAGGGTCGTCCGTCGACGAGGACCTCCGGCTGGGGGGCCAGCACCCCGGCCAGCCGTCGGCCTGTTCGCCCACGGCGGTCGACGAGCGGACCGCGGCGCAGTGGCGGCGTCCGGCTGTCGGTCGCCAGCCGGGCGACCGCGGGGATCCGCCGGACCGCGGCCAGCACGCCCCGACGGACGACGTCGCCGCCCCGGCCGCCTCCGGTCATGAGGGCGCCCAGCAGCTGGGCCACCCGGATGAGCGCACGGGCGTGCGGTTCACGCTCCGCCTGGTAGGTGTCGAGGAGCTCCTCGCCCGCCTCGCCGGCCACGACGGCGGCCAGCTTCCACGCCAGCTGGTGGACGTCGCGGAGCCCCAGCCCGAGGCCCTGCCCCACGAACGGTGGGGAGAGGTGCGCGGCGTCGCCGGCGAGGAGGACGCGGCCCACCCGCCAGCGGTCGGCGACCTGCGCGCGGAACGTGTACTCGACCGCGCGGACGATCTCCACCTTCGCCGGGTCGACCGGCGCCAGCAGGTCGGCCAGCCGCTCCGGCGTCGTCGCGTCGGCGACCGTCTCCCCCGATCCGAGCCGGGCCTCCCAGCGGTACCGGTCGCCCGTCACCGGCATGAACGTCGCCGGCCGCCGGGCGTCGCAGACCTGGTGGGCGCCCGGCCACACGGGCAGCACCACCGGTGAGCGGACGTCCAGCACGAGCCACCTGTCGGCCGGCCCGAGGTCGCGCATCGACCCCCCGATCAGCCGTCGGACCGTGCTGTTGGCGCCGTCGCAGCCCAGGACCGCCGACGCCCGGACGGACCGGTCCTCCACCGACACCACGACGTGCGGCCCGTCCTGACGCAGCCCCGTGACCTCGCCACCCCGCTGGACGGCGATGCGCGGCTCCGCCTCGGCCGCCGCGGCCAGCACCTCCTCCAGATCCGGCTGGTGGACCAGCGAGCCCTGCGGCCAGCCGTGCACGCCGGCGTCGGGGTGCCGGCCGAACTCCGCGAGCACGCGGTGCCGGCCGTCGAGCAGCCTGAGGCCCGCCAGTGGCCGGCTGCGCGCGAGGACGTCGTCGGCCACCCCCGCGGCCTGCAGCACCCGGAACACCTCGTCGTCCAGGTGGACGGCGCGCGGCAACGGATAGGGCTCCCGGTGCTTCTCCAGGACGACGACATCGAGGCCGCGGCGGGCGAGCAGCAGCGCCGCCGTCAGGCCCACCGGTCCGGCGCCGACCACGACCACGGGGCCGCCGGGCACACGGGGAGCAGACATCGCGCCAGTGTCGCCGACCGCTGCACGACGTTGCAGTGCGGCGGCCGGAACGAGCGGTCCGGTTGACGGGCCGTCCGCGGCCTCAGCAGAGTGTGACCCACGGCACGGTACCCAGGCGTACCGCGCCGCTCTGTCTTGCCAATGGTGGCGTGTCGACGGAAGGGACCTCTGTGAAGACCAAGGGCGCGATCTTGTGGGGCGTGGGCGAGGAATGGTCGGTCGAGGAGATCGAGATCGGCGATCCGCGGGAGGGTGAGGTCACCGTCGAGCTCGCCGCCTCCGGCCTGTGCCACTCGGACGAGCACCTGGTCACCGGCGGCACCCCGGTCGCGTTCTACCCGGTGATCGGCGGCCACGAGGGCGCCGGCGTCGTCACCAAGGTGGGCCCGGGCGTCACGGGGCTCAAGGAGGGCGACCACGTCGTCACCGCGTTCATCCCGGCCTGCGGTCAGTGCCCGCCGTGTTCGCGCGGGATGCAGAACCTCTGCGACCTCGGCGCGAGCCTGCTCGCCGGCACCTCGATCTCCGACGGCAGCTACCGCGTCCAGGCGAAGGGCAAGGACGTCATCCCGATGTGCCTGCTCGGCACCTTCTCCCCGTACATGACGGTGCACCAGGCGTCGGTGGTCAAGATCGAGCCGGACATCCCGCTGGAGATCGCGGCCCTCGTCGGCTGCGGCGTCACGACCGGGTGGGGCTCGGCGACCAAGGTGGCCGACGTCCGGCCCGGTGAGAACGTCGTGATCATGGGCGCCGGCGGCGTCGGCATGAACGCCGTCCAGGGCGCCGCGGCGGCCGGGGCCAAGCGCGTCATGGTCATCGACCCGGTGGCCAGGAAGCGCGAGTGGGCCATGGACATGGGCGCCACCCACGTCTACGAGAACGCGGAGGAGGCCGCCGGCAAGGTCAACGAGCTGACCTGGGGCCGCATGGCGGAGAAGACCATCATCACGGTGGGCGACATCCAGGGCGAGGACGTCGCCACCGCGCTCAGCCTCACCGGCAAGGGCGGCCGGGTCGTCGTCACCGGCATGGGCAACTACGCCAACATGGACGTGAAGCTCAGCCTCTTCGAGCTCACCCTGCTGCAGAAGGACCTGCAGGGCGCCATCTTCGGCGGCCTCGCCCCGCGCAACGCCATCCCCGAGCTGCTCTCGCTCTACCAGGAGGGGCAGCTCAAGCTGGACGAGCTGGTCACCACGAAGTACTCCCTGGAAGAGGTCAACCAGGGCTACCAGGACATGCGCGACGGCAAGAACATCCGCGGCATGATCGTCTACACCGACGCCGACCGCTGAAGGACCCCGTCCTCCCCACCCCTCGCGAGCTCGGGGCGGGACCCGGGACGGGGCCGCGCGCGGCCCGCCCTCAGCCGAGCAGTCGGGTGAGGGCGGGCCCGAGGTCGGTCATCGACCGGACGGGCTGCATCGTCCCGCCACCCCGGGCGGCGAGCAGCCGCGCCGCGTCGAGCGCCTCCGCGCTCGGCAGCGGGCACAGCACGTGCAACCGGTCGATCCCGGCCAGCGCCGTCCCGGCCGGCTCCCCCGCCGTCGACAGGCAGTCCGACAGCAGGACGACGACCCGCTCGTCCGCCGTCGCCGGCACGAGCTGCTGCCGCGCCCCGCGCAGGGCCGCGCCCAGATCGGTCCTCCCGTGCCCGCGCAGCCCCACCAGGTCCAGGACGACGTCCTCGGCCGCCCGGTGCCGCCCGTGCGGCTGCAGCACGGTCACGTCGTCGGCGAAGGTGAGCACGCTGGTCGTCAGCCGTTCGTCGGCCGCCAGCACCACCCCGGCCGCGGCGACGGCGGCGATCGCCACCCCGAGCCCCTGCATCGAGCCCGAGCGGTCGACCACCAGGCACACCGCGCGCCGGGAGCCCGCCCAGCGGCGGGTGACCAGGTCGTCGGCGGCCGGCGGCCACACCCCGGTCCACCGGTCCAGGGTGCGGTCGAGGTCGAGGTCGCCCTCCGGCCGGCGGGAGGCCACCAGCCGCCACGTGCCGCGGGCACGGGCCGCCCCGGTCCGACCGACCTGCACGAACACCCGCGCGGCCAGCCGGCGGGCGGCGGCCCGGAGCTCCCGGTCCGTGGCGGTCGCCAGGTCGGCCAGGAGGGCCGCGGCCGCATCCGGGTCCTCGCCCATCAGGCCGGCGAACGCGTCCTCGTCGAGATCGCCCACCTCCGGGCTGACCGCGGCGAAGGCGTCGTGCCGCAGCTGCATCTCCCGCCGGCCGGTCGTCCGGGGCGACCGCCGCGATGCAGCATCACGACGAGGAGGTGTCGCGTCGGGGCCCGCCTCGGCCGGCGGGCCCGGCGCTTTTCCCGGACCACCCCCGGGCGGCGCGCCGTCGTCGCCGGAGACCTCGGGAGGACCCGCGTCGACCGGCCAGACCTCGTCGAGGATCTCGTCCAGCACCGCCTCCGGGGTCCGCTCCACGCCCTCGGTGACCCGGATCCGTCCCGACAGCGCCGCGTGGGCGGCGTCGCGGGCGGTCTCCCGGCCGTCGGCCAGCTGCCGACCGCGCAGGCGCAGCAGCCCGTCGAGCAGCAGGACCAGGTCGATCGCCCCGCGCACCGACGATCCGGTGCGCAGGTCCCGGTGCTCGCGGGTCGCGCGGACCAGCCGGACGGCGAGCGCGACGCCCCGGTCGTCGGCGGCGGTCACACCGGCCACGATCGCCCGCTCCGCCTCCTCCGGCTGGTAGCCGAGGACCACCCGGCACATCCGGTCGGCGATGGCCTGGCCGACCCGCGCGGTGCCGATCGCGTCGAACGGGTTCATCGCCGCGATCAGCCGGAATCCCGAGGCGGCCCGGACGGTGCCGAGCCGCGGGACGGCGATCTCGCCCTCGGTCAGCACGGTGATGAGGACGTTGAGGGTCTCCTCCGGGATCCGGTTGAGCTCCTCCAGGTAGAGCAGACCCGAACCGCGCATGGCGGTCAGCAGCGGCCCGTCGGTGAAGTTCTCCGGCAGGTAGCCGCCCGCGAGCACGGCCGAGGGGTCGTACTGCCCGACCAGCCGTGCCGGGGTCAGCTCCGCGTTGCCCTCGACGAAGACGACCTCCGACCCGGTGGCGGCGGCCACCGATCGGAGCAGGGTGGACTTGCCGGTACCCGGCGGCCCCTCCAGGACGACGTGCCGGTGGGTGGCCAGCGCGACGGTCAGCACTTCCCGCTCGCGGTCCAGTCCGACGACGAAGCCGGGATCGGTGGTCATGGCGTCCTTCCTGCGCGGTGCGGGACCAGCCGACGGGCGGCTCCGGCACGGGTGGCGTCCAGCGGCACGGCGCTGCGCAGGACCGCGGGGCCGAGCCGGAGGACGCCGTCGGTGAGCGGTGCGCAGCGGATCCCGGCGCGCCCGCGCATGCCCCGGTGGGCACCGGGCACGAGCACGGTGTCCAGCCAGGCGCAGGGGTTCGCGGGCCGCCCGCCCCGCAGCACGACGACGCCCTCCCCGCAGTCGAGGGAGAACTCCTGGCCGCGCAGCGCCTCCACCTCCGCTCCGCGCAGGACGACGTTGCGGCGGGCCAGCAACGGGTCCAGCGGACCCGAGTCCAGTTCCGCGGCGAGCGCCTCCACGGACTCGGCGGCCAGCACGGTCACCGACGCGTCCCGGTGCGCGGGCCGCCCGGCGTAGCGGTCGCCGACGATGCCCGACCCCGCACGCACCTCGATCCGCCCGCGCCGGTCGGCCGTCTGCCCGGGCACCGTGCCGCCCGGCCGCCCGTCGTACCGGTGCTCCGGCGAAGCGAGCAGCCCGACGATCTCGACGCCGTACCGGTGCCGCAGTTCCGTCTCGTTCATCGGGCTCGCGCCGAGGGCAGACGCGGGCACCGTGCCAGGGACCGCACCGATCCGATGGTCACCGGCACCGACGGGGTCATCCAGCGGACGCGACGTGATCGGTGAACGTCTCCAGGGCGGCGCCGGCGCGGTCCATCCGCGCCGTGCGCCAGCGCCCGCCGGAGAGCGGTACCGGAGAGAGCGTGAGGAGGTGCCGTTCCGGTGGCACCTGCACCTGGTCGTACCTGTGGTCCAGGGCCTCGTCGCGCCCCTCCACCTGCACGAGCAGAGCGCACACCAGCGGACGGCCGAACTCGTGCTCGAAGACGGTCGGACCGCCCCAGTCGGTGATCGCCAGGCGCCCGTGCGGCAGATGGACGGTGCAGGCCGATGCGATCACGCCGGGGTTCTCGGCCGGGAGCGAGAGCGGCCCGTCGAGGACGCGCACCGTCAGGTCGACGTCCCCGAGCTGCACCCCGGTGGAGATCCGCACCCCCTGCTCCGCCGGCGCGAGGATCCCGTCGTTGGCCATGTCGACGCTCGACGTGTCGAAGTCACCGCCCGCGGCCAGCGCGTAGTACTGGTAGTAGTCCGCTCTCACCATCGTGTGCCGCTCGATCAACTCGCCGAGCTCCCCTCGGTCGGACTCGTCAACGGTCGGCCGTGCGATGGATGGGACCGTCCGTGCCGGCCAGCCGCTCCCCCGAGCCGCCCCAGCGGCCGGCGATGATCTCCGCGGCGATCGAGATCGCCGTCTCCTCGGGCGTCCGGGCGCCGAGATCCAGGCCGATGGGCGAGGACAGCCGAGCGATCTCCTCCTCCGCCAGCCCGGCCTCAGCCAGCCGCGCCAGCCGCTCGTCGTGCGTGCGTCGGGAGCCCATCGCCCCGACGTAGGCCACCGGGATCCGCAGCGCGACCTCCAGCAACGGGACGTCGAACTTCGGGTCGTGGGTGAGCACGCAGAGCACGGTGCGCTCGTCGATCCGCCCGGCGTCCACCTCGGCCTGCAGATAGCGGTGCGGCCACTCGACGATCACCTCGTGCGCGTCGGGGAACCGCTTGGGCGTGGCGAAGACCGGCCGGGCGTCGCACACCGTGACCCGGTAGCCGAGGAAGGCGCCGACCCGCGCGACGGCGGCGGCGAAGTCGATGGCGCCGAAGACGACCATCCGGGCCGGCGGCGCGAACGAGTTGACGAAGAGCGTGAGGTCGTCACCGCGCCGCTCCCCGTCGTGCCCGACGTGCAGCAGGGCGGTCCGCCCGGCCGCGAGCATGCCCCGGGCGTCGGCCGCCACGGCGTCGTCCAGGCGCTGGAGACCGAGGGTGCCGGACGTCCGGTCCGGCCACAGGACCAGCCGCCGGCCCAGCCGGTCGTCCGGTCCCTTCACCACGGTGACGACGGCGACCGGCTCGTGCCGGTCCACCGACTCGGCGACCTCACCGAGCTCGGGGAAGGACTCCCGCGAGATCGGTTCCACGAACACGTCCAGGATCCCGCCGCAGGTGAGGCCCACCGCGAAGGCGTCGTCGTCGCTGACGCCGTAGCGCTCCAGCGTCGGCACGCCGGTCTCGACGGCGTCCTTGGCCTCCTCGTAGACCGCACCCTCGACGCAGCCACCGGAGACGCTGCCGACCGCGGTGCCGTCGGGACCGACGAGCATCGAGGCACCGGCCGGACGGGGCGCCGACCGCCAGGTGGCGACGACGGTCCCCATGCCGACGGTCTCCCCTGCCTGCCACCAGCCGATCAGGTCGTCCAGGACGTCACGCATCGACAGCTCCTTGTCTCGGGAACCGGACCCAGGTCGGCCCCGTCCGGAGGCTCGCCCTGAGCGTGCGAAGGGTGAGAGGGACGGGGTCCTTCTCCAACGTCTCAGGCACGCTGGATCACGCCTGTCAGCTCCTCGAACGCGGCCATGCTGTGCCCCGACACGAAGTGGTCGACCGACGGCAGGGCCGCCTGCATCCCCCCGGTCAGCGGCTCGTACCCCGACCGGCCCTTGTGCGGGTTCACCCAGACGACGGCGTGCGCGAGGCGCCGCAGCCGCACCATCTGCTCGGCCAGCAGGTCGGTGCGGCCGCGCTCCCAGCCGTCGCTGCAGAGCACGATCACCGCTCCCCGGGCGGTGCCCCGCTGCCCCCAGCGGTCCAGGAACGCCTTGAGCACCTCGCCCAGCCGGGTGCCGCCGGACCAGTCGGGGATGGCCGACCCGCTCGCGGCCAGTGCCCGGTCGGCGTCGCGCAACCGCATCTCGCGGGTGACCCGGGTCAGCCGCGTGCCGATCGTGAAGACCTCGGTGGACGACGGCCGCGCCCGGACGGCGGCGTGCGCGAAGCGCAGCAGCGCGTCGGCGTAGGGGGTCATCGATCCGGAGACGTCGACCAGCAGGACGACGCGGCGCGGGCGCGCCCTGCGACGGTGGTGCACCAGGCGGGTGACCTCCCCGCCGCTGCGCAGCGCCCGGCGGACGGTCCGCGCCTGGTGCACCGATCCGTTGGAGTTCGGCCGTCGGCGGCGGGACGGGCGCATCGGGGTGGCGGGCACCAGCAGCGCGAACAGCCGGCGGAGGTGCTCGCGCTCGGCCGGGGTCAGCTCGGCCACGTCCCGCTGGCGGAGCACCTCCTCGGCGCTCGCCTGCACCGCGAGATCCGGGGCCTCCGTCGCGTCGTCGCCGTCCTCGTTCCCCTGCTCCAGCGGCGCCGACGTGGCCAGCTGCACCTCCGGAGGGCCGGACTGCCGAGGAGCGCGCGGGCGCTGCCCCGAGAAGTAGACGGCGAAGGCGGCGTCGTAGCGGTCGAGGTCGTCCGGCCCCCCGCAGAGGGTCAGCCGGCCCGCCCAGTACACGGCGCGGGGGTCCAGGACGTCGAGCGCCCCGACCGCCGCCAGCATCGCCTCGACCCGGTCCGGGGAGGCGCCGACGCCGGCGTGCCGCAGCGTGCGCGCGAAGCCGAGCACGGTGTCGACGACGTCGCGGGCAGGCCGGGGTCCGTCACGCACCGAACAGCGCTCCCCGTCCCAGGCCGTGCACGCGCTCGGTGTCCTCGCGGTACTTGAGGACGGCACCGAGGGTCCGCGCGGCCAGGTCGGGATCGAGGTCGCGCGCCCCCAGGGTGTGCAGCGCGGTCGCCCAGTCCATCGACTCGGCGATGCCGGGTGGCTTGAGCAGGTCGAACGTGCGCAGCTTCGCCGTCGCCCGGGCCACCTCGCGCGCCAGCTGATCGGTCACCTGGGGCAGCCGGCTGCGCAGGATCGCCACCTCCCGGTCGAACTCCGGGTGCTGCAGCCAGTGGTAGAGGCAGCGGCGCTTGAGGGCGTCGTGCACCTCGCGCGTCCGGTTCGACGTCAGGACGACGAGCGGCGGCGTCGTCGCCCGGACGGTGCCCAGCTCGGGGATGGAGATGGTGAAGTCCGACAGCACCTCCAGCAGGAAGGCCTCGAACTCGTCGTCGGCCCGGTCCACCTCGTCCACGAGCAGCACGCTCGGGGAGTCCTCGAGGGCCTGCAGCAGCGGGCGGGCGAGCAGGAAGCGGCGGTCGTAGAGGGAGGCCTCGAGCGATTCGGTGTCGGTGGTGGCATGCGCGGCCTCGGCGGCGCGCAGGTGCAGGAGCTGACGGCCGAAGTCCCAGTCGTAGAGGGCCTGGCTGGCCTCGAGCCCCTCGTAGCACTGCAGCCGGTAGATCGGCCGGCCGGTCACCTGGGCCAGTGCCTGCGCGAGGGCGGTCTTGCCGACGCCCGCCTCGCCCTCCAGGAACAGCGGCCGGTGCATGACCAGCGCCAGGTACGCGGCGGTCGCCAGCCCCTCGTCGGGCAGGTAGCCGGTGGACTCCAGCGCGGCCGAGAGCTCCTCCGGCCCGGAGAAGGTCGCCTCGGCGGCCGGGGCGGCGGCGATCGGCGTGACGGTGGGCTCGCTCACACGGGTGAGCATCCCACCGCACGCAGAACGGCGGCCGGTCGAGTCTGGTCCTCGACCGGCCGCCGCCGTCCGTGCGTCCCGGCGCCGAGCGCGCCGGGGCTGGTTCAGGTGCTGACGAGACGCTGCTGACTAGACGCGACGGTCCGTGGTGGTGCCGTCGCCGTCCAGCTCGACCTCTTCCTTGCGCAGCCCCTCGCTCACCTGGGTCTGCTCGGTGACCGTGGTCTTGTCGAGGCGGACGCGCTCGACCGGCACGGCCTCCTTCTCCACGACCGGGGTCTCGGCGTGCAGGACGACCTCGTGCTCCTCCTCGGAGATGGCGGGCCCGTCCATCGCGTTGCCGATGTTGGCGTCGGTGATGGGCTCGCGCTCGAGGCGGACCTCCTCGTGGGACACGGGGACGGTCTCGGTCACGTTCTCCGTCACGACGTACTTGCGCAGCCGGGCACGGCCGACCTCTTCCGAGCGGGTGCCCACGTTTAGGCGCTCCTCGGACAGCGTCATCGCGTCGTCCGTGGTCGGGCCCGAGGTGTCGTGGCCCACGGTGCCGCGCTCGTTCAGGTCGGTGTCCGTGCGGCCGGTGCCGGCCATGCCCGTCGTGGCCATGTCGTTGGTGGCCATGTCGTTGGTGGCCATGCCCGTCGTCGACTCGGTGGTGGTCATGGTCTGCGCGGTGTCGGTACCGGCGCCCATGCCGTAGTAGCGGTACAGCTCCTGCTCCTCCTGCGGGGAGAGGTGGCCGTCGGTGTCGACCTTCGGAGCGTCCTTCACCTTCGACTTGCTGACGGGTACGCGGAGGCCGTCGTTGGTGAGGTCGGCGTTCCGGATCGGGACGAAGGACTCCTTCGTGCCGAACATGCCGGTGCGCACCGTGACCCACTCGGGCTGGCCCGTCTCGTCGTCGAGGTAGACCTCGGCAGCCGAGCCGATCTTGTCGCCGGACTCGTCGTAGACGTCCTGGCCGATCACGCGGCTGATGGTGTCAGTGCCGATCATCAGGTGGTGCTCCCATCCATTGTTCGGGGATGCGCGGTCGGTCAGTGGGTGTCCGTGTCGGGAGGAGCGAAACGATCTCGGCGGTTCCGACACGCCCGGAGACGGGGTGACCGGGGCCGCCCTTTCCCGTGACGGCGCGGCACGCCAATCCGGTGCGGCCGGCTTCCACTGCAGGTCAGGGCGCCATCGTGTTGCGCGCAACCTGTCGATTTCGGCGACCTGGGCTGATGCTCCCTACTGACTACTCTCCGCGTTGTCGCCGTTGCTCGGGCGTGTCCCACGTCTCATCCGGCGCGTCCTGCACGGTCCGGCCGGAGATCGTGCTCAGCATGGAGGGATGCCGCCCCGCTCCCCGTACGACAACCTCGTCCACCCGCGGACCGTCAGGAAGCCGGTGCCGCAGGTCGAGGCGGAGAAGGACCTCGTGGTCGAGGACCCGAGCTCGGGCTTCGTCGGCGCCGTCGTCCGGTGCGAGAAGGACGTCGTGCACCTCGAGGACCGCTTCGGCAAGGTCAGGGGTTACCCGCTGGGCCCGGGCTTCTGGGTGGACGGCCGGCCCGTGGTCCTCGTCCGGCCCAAGCACGCGGCACCGTCGGGTCCGCTGCGCAGCGCCTCGGGCTCGCTGTACGTGAACAACGCCCGCGCACGGGTGGCCCGGGCGGGCCGGATCTACGTCGAGGGCAAGCACGACGCGGAGCTGGTGGAGAAGGTCTGGGGCCACGACCTGCGCATCGAGGGCGTGGTCGTGGAGCCCCTGCACGGCGTGGACGACCTGCCGGCGATCGTGAAGGAGTTCCGGCCGACCCAGGGCCGGCGGCTCGGCGTCCTGGTCGACCACCTCGTGAAGGGCTCGAAGGAGTCCCGCATCGCCGAGCAGATCACCGGCGCGCACGCGCTCGTGGTCGGCCACCCGTTCATCGACATCTGGCAGGCCGTCAAGCCGTCGGTCGTGGGCATCAAGGCCTGGCCGACGGTCCCCAAGGGCGAGGACTGGAAGACCGGCGTCTGCCGGCGGCTGGGCTGGGAGGACGACACCGGCTACGTGTGGGCGCAGCGCATCCTCGCGAGGGTCGGCAGCTTCACCGACCTCGAGCCCGCGCTGCTCGGCCGGGTGGAGGAGCTCATCGACTTCGTGACGACGGACTGATGACGGGCCCCGTCCTCCCCACCCTTCGCACGCTCGGGGCGGGCCCCGGGACGGGGCCGAGAGGCGGGGTACCTCAGCCGGGGATGTAGTTGAAGGTGTCGGGGTCGGGGCCGGTGCGCTCGCCCCGGTCCAGGCCCGAGATCGACGCCATGTCACCGGTGGAGAGCTCGAAGTCGAACAGCGCGAAGTTCTGCTCGATGCGCTCGCGGGTCACCGACTTCGGGAACACGACGTCGCCGCGCTGGATGTGCCAGCGGAGCACGACCTGCGCCGGCGTGCGCTCCAGCCGCTGCGCGATCGCGGTGATCGCCGGGTCGTCGAGGACCTTGCCCTGGGCGATCGGCGACCAGGCCTCGGTGACGATCTCGTGGTCGGCATCGAAGGCGCGCACGTCGTCCTGCGCCAGGTACGGGTGCACCTCGATCTGGTTCACCGCCGGCCGCACCTCGGTCTCGGCGAACAGCCGGCGCAGGTGGTGCGGCTGGAAGTTGGAGACGCCGATCGCCCGGACCCGCCCGCCGGCGTAGATCTCCTCCATGGCCTTCCAAGTCTCGACGTAGTCGACGTCGATGCCCGGCAGCGGCCAATGGATCAGGAAGAGGTCCAGCTGCTCGAAGCCGAGGTCGGCCAGCGACTGGTCGAAGGCGCGTAGGGCGTCGTCGCGCCGGTGGAAGCCGTTGTTCAGCTTGCTGGTCACGAAGATCTCACCGCGATCGATGCCCGACCGGGCCACTGCCTCGCCGACGCCCTTCTCGTTGCCGTACATCTCGGCGGTGTCGATGTGCCGGTAGCCGATCTCGAGCGCCGTGGCGACGGTCTCGGCGGTGTCCTCGGGCGGGACCTGGTAGACGCCGAACCCGAGCTGCGGGATCTCGACGCCGTTGTTCAGGGTGATGGAGGGCACGGTGGCCACAGGGTGGGTCCTCTCGCGGTAGGGGTGGGGTCGCGTCCTGCGCATCCGGTCGTGCGCGATCGACCCCGGGCCCGCCTACCCGGTGATGTCGTCCTCAACCCGCGCGGGCGCCGTGGCCCATCCCACGGCGGGCTCCGGTGCACGGAGCAGGACGGCCCCGGCCAGCGCGAGCAGGGCCGCCAGCCCCCCGGCGAGGGCGGGGACGGCGAAGGCCCGCTCTGCACCCCAGGCGTCGACGGCGGCTCCGGCGAGGGCGGACCCCGCGGTCACCCCCAGCGTCAGCCCGGTGATCGTCCAGGCCAGCGACTCGGTGAGGACGCCGGGCGCCACCCGCGACTCGACCAGCGACGTACCCGACACCAGCACCGGCGCGATGGTGAGGCCGGCCAGGAAGCCGCACACGATGAGCATCGGCAGCGAGCCGACCACCCACAGCGTCTGGGCGGCCAGCCCGAAGGCCACCGCCGTGCCCACGAAGCGGACGGCCAGCGTCCCCGGCACCCGCGCCAGCCCGTAGACCAGCCCGGCGACCAGGCTGCCGCCGGCGAACACGGCCAGCGCCAGCCCGGAGAGCGCGGTGGCCCCCTGCTCCTCGGCGAAGCCGATCACCACGACGTCGATCGCGCCGAAGACGGTGCCGACCGCCAGGTAGGTGACGACGACGACCAGCAGCGTGGGCGTCAGCACCGACCGCCGCCGGCCGATCGCCGTCGGGTCGACCGGGTGCACCGGCGGCTCCGTGCCGGTCTGGGCGGCCAGCCACAGGCCGCCGGCCACACCGAACGCGACGCCGGTGAGGAACCCGACCGGTGGCGCGATCAGCGTGGCCAGGAGGGTCACCAGCGGTGGGCCGACGACGAACACCACCTCGTCGACGACGGCTTCGAAGGCGTAGGCGGTCTGCCGGCTCGTCGGATCGAGGACGGCCGACCAGCGCGCGCGGACCAGGGAGCCGACGTTCGGCCCGCTCGCCCCGGCGAGTGCGGCGAGGAGGAACCAGCTCCACCGGGGGCCGCCGGCCACCACCGAGGCCACGAACGCGACGCCGGTGAGCGCGAAGGCGGCCATGGCCAGCCGGAGCACCCGGCTCTGCCCGCGGCGGTCCATGGCGCGGGCCCACTGCGGGCCGGCCAGGCCGTAGCTCAGCGCGAGGGTGCCCGACACAGCGCCCGCCATCCCGTAGCTGCCGGTCTCGCCCTCCACGAGCAGCACGGCGCCGAGGCCGAGCATCGGAGCGGGGAGCCGGCCGATCCAGCCGGCGAAGGAGAACGATGGCGAGCCGGGGACGGCGAACAGGCGGGCGTACGGGCTGAAGACGGTGCGGGGTGACACGGAGTTCTCGCGCTTCCTGGCCACAGGCGAGTGCGGGTAGTCCTCCGCCGGGCTCTCGGGTGGCGCGGTCAGCCTAACGGGGGCGGCCGACGTCCCCACCTCCTTTTCGGCGGCGGCGCTACTACATTCGGTGCATGACCAGCCCGCTGCCCGACCCCCGCGTGCGCACCACCGCCGCGCCGGCGCCCGGGAGCGGTGGGCTGGTCGACCGGCACGGCCGTGTCGCCACCGACCTGCGCGTCTCGCTGACCGACCGCTGCAACCTGCGCTGCACCTACTGCATGCCGCCGGAGGGGCTCGACTGGCTGCCCAAGGTCGAGGTGCTGACCGACGAGGAGATCGTCCGGCTGGTCCGCATCGGCGTCGAGATGCTCGGCATCGAGGAGGTCCGGTTCACCGGCGGCGAGCCGCTGCTGCGTCCGGGCCTCGTCGGCATCGTCGCCGGGGCGACCGCTCTGACGCCGCGTCCCGAGGTCAGCCTGACCACGAACGCGATCGGCCTCGCCCGGGTCGCCCCGGCGCTGGCCGCCGCCGGCCTCGACCGGATCAACGTCAGCCTGGACACCGTCGACCGCGACCGGTTCAAGCAGCTCACCCACCGCGACCGCTTCGACGACGTCGTCGCCGGTCTGGCCGCCGCCCGGGCAGCGGGGCTGACGCCGGTCAAGGTGAACGCGGTCCTGCTGCGCGGGATGAACGAGGAGGACGCCGTCCCGCTGCTCGACTTCTGCCTGGAGCACGGCTACCAGCTGCGGTTCATCGAGCAGATGCCGCTGGACGCCCACCACGCCTGGACGCGCGGCGAGATGGTCACCGCCGAGGACATCCTCGAGCGGCTGTCGGCCGCCCACACGCTCACTCCCGACACCGAGGCCCGGGGGTCGGCGCCCGCCGAGCGCTGGCTGGTCGACGGCGGGCCCGCCACGGTCGGCGTCATCGCGTCGGTCACCCGGTCGTTCTGCGGGACCTGCGACCGCACCCGGCTGACCGCCGACGGCCAGATCCGCAACTGCCTGTTCGCCCGCGACGAGTCCGACCTCCGCACGCCGATGCGGGAGGGCGCCACCGACCAGGAGATCGCCGACCGCTGGCGGATCGCGACCCTCGGCAAGCTGCCCGGGCACGGCATCGACGACCCGAGCTTCCTGCAGCCGACGCGCCCGATGTCGGCGATCGGGGGCTGAGCGTGGGAGCGGACAGGGACGTGAGCATCGCAGCGAGCGCCGGCGAGCGAGGAGCGGGGCGCCCCGCGGGAGCGACCGGGGCATGAGCGTCACGGTGCGGTACTTCGCCGGCGCCCGCGCAGCTGCCGGTGTCGACACCGAGGCCCGCGAGGCGGCGAGCCTCGACGAGCTGGTGGGCCAGATCGTGGCCGATCACGGCGAGAAGCTGGAACGGGTGCTCACCGCCTGCTCCTTCCTGGTCGACGGAACCTCCGTCCGGGACCGGGCGTTGGTCCTGTCACCGGGGGCGGTGGTGGATGTCCTCCCGCCGTTCGCGGGGGGCTGAGGGCCTGCGGAAGGATGACGGCATGAGCATCTTCGACAAGGCGAAGGCCAAGGCAGAGGAACTGCTGGGCCGGGCCGAGCAGGTCTACGGGGAGTCCCACGGTGACGCGGCCGCCACGGTGGCCGGTGAGGCACACGTGCTGGAGGCCGAGGCCGAGGAGCAAGAACTCGAGCGGCAGGAGCACCACCGCGACGACGACGGGCTCGCGGGAGCCCGCTGACCCGTATCGAGCGGTTGACGCTCCCTCCTGGGGGAACAACGAACGGCATGGTCCCGGCGGATGTCGCCGACGTCGCGCCGTGGCGGGACTGGTGTTCCGCCGCGGAGGGTTCGCTGCGCTTCCTGGCCGAGCAACTCGGCTGGGACTTCTGGATGGTGACCGAGGTCGTCGACGGCCGGCAGGTCGTGCTGCTGGCCCATCCGCCGGACGCCGTCCGGCCCGGGATGGAACTCCCCTGGGAGGAGAGCTTCTGCCGGCAGATGATCGAGGGCAACGCTCCCCGGCTCGCCACGGTCACCGCCGCCGTCCCCGCCTACGCCTCCCGCACCACCGGTCCGCTGCGCGACGTCGCCGCCTACGTGGGGGTGCCGCTGCTCCGCGCCGACGACAGCCTCTTCGGCACGCTCTGCGGCGTGGCCTTCCGCGCCAAGCCGCGCAGCGCGGCGCGCGACCTGCGCGTGGTGGAGGCGGCAGCCCGCCTGCTGAGCACGCTCATGGCCGCCGGCATGACACCCCCGCCGCTGCCCGACGAGGCGCCCTCCGGCTGAGCCGCGGCTGGCGCCGCGGCGGCGGGTGCGGTCAGATCGTGCGGTGCGAGCCGAGCAGCTGACCGACGTGGTCACCTTCCACGGCGAGGGCCCGGTCTGGTGGCCGGACAGCAGCGGTCTGCGGTGCGTGGACATGCTCGCCGGCGACGTCCTCACCCTCGGCGGCGACGGTGCCGTGCGCCGGACGCACGTCGGGGACGTCGCTGCGGTCGTCCGCCCCCGCCGGGGCGGCGGAGCGGTGTTCGCCGTCGAGCGCGGGTTCGTCCTGGAGGACCCGGACGGGACACGGGCCGTCCTCGACCCCGTGTGGAGCGACCCGGGCGTGCGCATGAACGAGGGCGGCTGCGACCCCGACGGCCGGTTCTGGTGCGGGTCCATGGCCTACGACCAGGCCCCCGGCGCCGGGGCGATGTACCGCCTGGACCCCGATGGCAGCGCCCGTGAGGTCTTCGGCGGCGTCACCGTCTCCAACGGGCTGGAGTGGAGCCCCGACGGCTCGACGGCGTACTACAACGACACCGCGACCCACCGCATCGACGTCTTCGACTACGACCGGGAGGGCGGGCTGACCGGTCGCCGTCCGTTCGTGGCGCCGGGCGCCGACGAGAGCCCCGACGGGCTCACCGTCGACGCTGAGGGCGGGGTCTGGGTGGCCTTCTACGGTGGCGGCCAGGTGCGTCGGTACGACGCCGGAGGGCGCCTGGACGAGGTGGTCGACGTGCCGACGCCGCAGGTGACCGCGTGCACGCTCGGCGGGCCGGAGCTCGACCAGCTCTTCATCACGACGTCGCGCCAGGGCATGCGGCCCGGCGACGACCCGCTCGCCGGCGCCCTGTTCATGGTGGACGCCGGCGTGCGGGGCCGGCCCGTGCGGGACTTCGCGGGCTGACCTTCAGCCCACCGGCGCGGCCGGCCGGACCGGCGGCGCGCCCAGGGCCGCGGTGGGCCGGAAGCCCCGGACGACGAGGTGGACGGCCAGGCTCATCTCCCAGGCGAACACCGGCAGCGCGGCGAGCGTGCCGACCACCGAGACCTGCTCGTAGGCACCGAGCAGCACCGCGATCCCGGAGGCGAGGATGAGCGGCCCGCCGACCAGCCCGAGGACGGCGATCCAGCGCGACACCAGGCCGGACCGGTACATCAGGCCGGCCAGCAGCAGCGTGTTCACGCCCAGAGCGACGTTGGGTCCCAGCAGGAAGGTCCAGTCCTTGACGGCGACGAGCGCCTCCTGGACCACGACGAGCGCACCGTCGTCGCTCCCGCCGGCGTCCTGGCGCAGGCTGACGACCGCCAGGACGGCGACCAGGCCCAGGGCGATGAGGGCGCCCTCCATGAGGCGGCCCAGGGCGTAGCCCAGCGCGGCGGTGTGGTTCTCCCGCCGGACGACGGGATACAGCGCGACGCCGGTGCCCACGACGGCGACGACCGTGACGATCTCCAGCAACGCCCCCAGGAGCACGCGCCCGTCCGATCCGGCGCCCAGCACGTACTCCGCATCGCCGAGCACCGGCTGGAACAGCCCCAGCGCCGGGATCGACGCGGCGGCGGCCACCAGGAAGAACACCCCGGCGGTCGTCGCGGTCCGTCTCGTCGAGCTCATGTCTGCCTCCGATCTGAGGTGTACGGCGTACACCATCGAGGAGTAACGGTAGGTGTACGGTGTACACCTGTCAAGGACCCTGGGAGGGTGGGCGCATGGCGCAGCAGACGGGAGCCGCGCGCCGGGCCCCTCTGACCAGGGAGCGCGTGCTGCGCACCGCCGTCGCGCGGGCCGACGCGGCCGGGATCGGGTCGATCAGCATGCGCGGGCTCGCCCAGGAGCTGGGCGTCGTCCCGATGGCGCTCTACAAGCACGTGGCCAACAAGGACGAGTTGCTCGACGGCATGGTCGACCTCGTCATCGAGGAGTTCGACCCGCCGGCCGACGCCCTGGACTGGAAGGACGAGGTCCGCGAGCGGGTCCTCTCGGCCCGGCGCGCGGTGCTGCGGCACCCCTGGGCGCGGCTGGCCATCGAGTCACGGACGCGCCGGACGCCCGCCGTCCTCGGCTACATGGACTCCCTCGCGGGAGCGTTCCGCGGCGGCGGCTTCTCGGCCAACCTCACCCACCACGTGATGCACGCGCTGGGAAACCGCATCTGGGGCTTCACCCCGGAACTGTTCGACGAACCCGCGGATCCGGACGCACCGCCGCCGACTGCCGCGGCGCAGGAGGCCACGGCGCGGCAGTTCGCCGAGCGCTACCCGCACATCCTGGAGATCGCGATGGCCGCCACCGACGGCGACCTGTCGCGCGTCGGGGAGGGGTGCGACGAGCAGTTCGAGTTCGAGTTCGCGCTCGACCTGCTGCTCGACGGGTTCGACCGGCTCCGTGCCGAGGGCTGGACGTCCCGCCGGCGGCCCTAGGGGCAGGCCACCCATTCCTCCTCGCCGTCGGTGAAGACCTGCCGCTTCCAGATCGGCAGCCGCTTCTTCACCTCGTCGACCAGCTCGGCGCAGGCGGCGAACGCCTGACCGCGATGCGACGCGCTGACCGCGCAGGCCAGGGCGATGTCGCCGATGCCGAGCAGCCCGATGCGGTGGGAGACGGCGACGGCGTGCACGTCCGGCCGGGCGGCGAACTCCTCGGCCAGCTCGATGATCACGTCGGTGGCGGTCGGGTGGCCCACGTACTCGAGCTCCGTCACCGACCGGCCACCGTCGTGGTCGCGCACCACGCCGGCGAAGGAGACGACGGCGCCGGCGGCCTTGTCGGCCACGGCGTCCTCGTGCTCGGCCACGGACAGCGGCGCGTCGACGACTCTGGCGATCAGGTGGCCGGCGGTCACGGCGCCGAAGGTACTCCGGGCGGCGGGACGTCGAGGTCGGCCGGATCCGCCAGGCCGGTGCAGTCGACCTCCGTGACGTCGTGCGCCGCCAGGTACGCGCGGGCGCCCTCGTCGCCGGTGGCCGTCCCCACCACGCCCGCCCAGTGCTCGCGCCCGATGAGGACCGGGTGCGCCCGCACCCCGTCGTAGGTGGCGACGGCCAGCGCGCCGGGTGACGCGTGGCCGACCATCCGCTGCAGGGCCTCGGCCGTCATCCCCGGCATGTCGACCAGCAGCACCAGGGCGGCGTCGACCCGTCCGGGCCAGCCCCGCAGCCCCTCCAGGCCGGTGCGCAGCGAGGAGGCCATGCCGGTCTCCCAGTCCTCGTTGGCCAGCACCGTGGCGCCGTCCAGGTCGGCCGTCCGCCAGACGTCCACGGCCCGCGCGCCGAGCACCACGAGCACCGGGTCGCAGACCTCCCGCGCCGTCCGCACCGCCCGATCGACCAGGAGGCTGCCCCCGTACTCGACGAGGGCCTTGGGCATGCCGTAGCGGCGGCCGCCCCCGGCGGCGAGGACGACGGCGGCGGTGGGCACCGGACCACTCTCCCAGCGTTGGCCATGGTGGCCACGAAGGCCCCTCAGCGCCGGTAGACGGCGACCTCGGAGGCCTTCACCGTGGCCCACACCTCCGCGCCCGGGACGAGTCCCAGCTCGGCGAAGGCGGTGGCCGTGACGTCGGCGACCAGCGGGACCTCGCCGGCCAGCTCGCAGCGCACGGTGGCGCCGTGCGGGGTCGCGCCGACCAGCCGGGCCGGCCAGACGTTGCGCGGGCTCCCGTCCGGACGGGACAGGTACAGCGCGACCGACTCCGGGCGGACGGCGGCGAACACCGGCCCGGCCGCCTCCTCCGCCACCGCGACCTCTCCTCCGCCGTCCAGCCGCACCGTCCGCCCCTGCCCGGTGCCGGCCAGCAGCGAGAGCCCCGCCAGGCGCGCCACGTAGTCCGTCCGCGGCCGCCGGTTCACCTCGTCCGGGGTGCCGGTCTGCACCACCCGCCCGTCCTCGACGACGACGACCCGGTCGGCCAGCGCCATCGCGTCCACCGGGTCGTGCGTCACCAGCACCGTGCTGCCGGCGAAGTCGCCGAGATGGCGGCGCAGCTCCGCCCGGACCGCCAGCCGCGTGCGGGCGTCCAGGGCCGACAGCGGCTCGTCGAGCAGCAGCAGCGCCGGGGCACCGACCAGCGCGCGGGCGAGGGCCGCGCGCTGCGCCTGCCCGCCGGAGAGCTCCGCGGGACGGCGGTCCCCGAGGCCTTCGAGCCCCACCCGGCCGAGCCAGGCGTCCGCGGCGGCCCGCCGGTCGGCCCGGCCGACGCCGCGCGTGCGCAGCCCGAAGCCGACGTTGTCCGCGACGCTCAGGTGGGGGAACAGCAGCGCGTCCTGGAAGACCATGCCCAGCGACCGCCGGTGGGCCGGCAGGTGGACGCCGTCGTCGTCCCAGGGCGTCCCGTCGACGGCGACCCGTCCCCCGTCCGGGGGCAGCAGCCCGGCCAGCACGCGCAGCAGGGTGGACTTGCCGGCGCCGTTGGGGCCGAGGACGGCGAGCACCTCCCCGTCGGCGACGGCGAGGTCGACGGCGAGGTCCAGCGAGCCGCGCCGGACCGCGACGGAGGCCTCCAGGGTCACGGCACCGCCCGGCCGAGCCAGCGGTCGCGCAGGAGGAGCAGCGTGGCCAGGGAGACCGCCAGCAGGACGAGGGAGAGGACGATCGCCGCCTCCGGCTCCCGCTGCAGCGCGAGGTAGACCGCCAGCGGCATGGTCTGCGTCGTCCCCGGGAAGTTGCCGGCGAAGGTGATCGTCGCGCCGAACTCCCCCAGCGCCCGCGCCCAGCAGAGCACTGCTCCGGCGGCCACCCCGGGTGCCACCAGGGGCAGCGTCACCCGCCGGAACGTCGTCCAGCGGTCGGCGCCCAGCGTCGCGGCGACGTCCTCGAACCGGGTGTCGGCGGCGCGCAGCGCCCCCTCGACGCTGACCACCAGGAACGGCATGGCCACGAACGTCTCGGCGATGACGACGGCGGTCGTGGTGAACGGGATCGTGATGCCGAAGGCGTCGTCGAGCCAGCTGCCCACGATCCCCTGCCGACCCAGGACCAGGAACAGCGCCACCCCGCCGACGACCGGCGGCAGCACGAGGGGCACCGTGACGAGCGCGCGCAGGAGGCTGCGACCCCGCATCCGCGACCGTGCCAGCACCCAGGCGAGCGGAACTCCCAGGACCAGCGACAGCAGCGTGGCGAGAGTGGCGGAGACCAGGGACAGCCGCAACGCCTGGCCCACCCCGGGGGCGGCGAGCTGCTCCCCCACCGACGACCACGGCGCCCGCACCAGCAGGCCGACCAGCGGCAGGACGAGGAACGCCACGCCGAGCGCCGCCGGCACCAGCAGCGGCGCGGGGACGCGGGCCCCCTCCCGCGGCCGGCTCACGGCTCGAAGAACCCGGCGTCCGCGACGAGCTGCCGGCCCTCGTCGGAGAGCACCAGGTCCACGAACGCCTGTGCGGCCTCGCGGTTCGGCGCCTCCTCCAGCACCGCGACCGGGTAGCGGTTGCGGGCCGCCTCCGCCTCGCGGAAGGCCAGGGCGACCACGTCGTTCCCCGCCGTCTGCACGTCGGTGCGGTAGACCAGCCCCGCGTCGACCTCGCCGAGCAGCACCTTGGTGAGCACCGCGCGGACGTCGTCCTCGTAGGTGTCGGGGACGTCGGACAGCCCCGCACGGTCCAGCACCTCGGCGGCGGCGGCGCCGCACGGGACCTCCGGGGCGCAGACGGCGAGCGTGACGTCGCGGACGAGCAGGTCCGCGATGCCCGGGATGCCCGCCTGCTCCGGCTGCTCGATGCCCGCGGGGTTGTCGAGCGGGAGCGCCAGCATCAGCCGGTTCGACGCGAAGAGCTCCGGCCCGGTCGCCAGGCCGGCGTCCACGACCCGGGCCATCTGGGCCTCGTCGGCGGGGGCGAAGACGTCGGCCGGCGCGCCCTGCTCCAGCTGGGCGGCCAGAGCGGCGCTGCCGGCGACGTTCAGCTGCACCTCGAGCCCGGGGTTCTCCTGCTCCAGCCGGTCGCCCACCTCGGTGAAGACATCGGTGAGCGAGGCGGCCGCGAAGACGGTCAGCGTGCCGGCGAGACCGGCGTCCCCGGAGGGATCGGTCAGGATCTCCTCCTCGCCGGCCGGCGCGTCCCCCTCGCCACCGCAGCCGGCCAGGAGCACGCCCGCCGCGAGCAGCGCGAGCAGGGGGCGAGTGCGCATGGATCCTCCGACGTCGTCCGCGACAGCGGACGAAGTGGAGCAGATCGTTCCGTGGATGCGCAAGCGCCTGTCGGCGACAGCTCCGCAGCTGCGGCGCCTAGGGGACGTCCACGCTGACCTGCGTGGCCTTCACGGTGGCGACGGCACGGACGCCGACCTCGAGCCCCAGCTCGTCGGCGGCCTCCCGCGACATGAGCGAGACGACGCGGAACGGGCCCGCCTGGATCTCGACCTGCGCCATGACGGTGTCCCGGACGACGTTCGTCACGATGCCGGTGAGCCGGTTGCGCGCGGACGACGGCGTCGTCCCGGGCTCGGGCGCCTCGCGCAGCTGCGTCGCGACCCGCGCGAGATCGGCGCCGTCCACGACCGCCGGTCCCGTGCCGTCGCGGCGGGCGGGCAGACGGCCGCCGTCGATCCACCGCCGCACCGTGTCGTCGCTGACGCCGAGCAGCGCCGCCGCCTCGGCGATCCGGTAGGTGGCGGCCACGGCCAGACCCTAGACGCCGGTCGCGGACGGGCCTCCGCTGTGGACAGGCGTCGACAGCCACCCCGGCCGACCGTCGCGGGAGCGGGCAGCGTGCACTCCGGCCGTTTGGTGATCTCGGTCGCCGGGGAGACGGAACCGGTGCCCCCCGCCTCTCCTCCGGACAGCCCCGGTGACAACCCTGCCGGGAACTCCGCCTCGGTGCGCACCCGCCGCATCCGCGAGTTCGCCCGCGACGTCCTCGGCTACAGCGAGTTCCGGCCGGGGCAGGAGAAGGCCATGCAGGCCGTCGTCGGAGGCCGGGACACCCTTGCCGTGCTCCCGTCGGGCGCCGGCAAGACGGCGGTCTACCAGGTCGCCGGGCAGCTGCTCGACGGTCCGGTCGTGGTCGTCTCTCCCCTGATCGCCCTGCAGCGCGACCAGGTCGAGCGGCTGGCCGAGATCGAGGACCGTGCGGGCCGGGCAGCCCAGCTGAACTCCACGATGTCGGCCGGGGACCAGCGGGAAGCCCTCGACTCGCTGCGTGACGGAACGGTCCGCTTCCTCTTCCTCGCCCCCGAGCAGCTGGCCAAGCCCGAGGTCGTGGACGCCGTCGCCGAGGCCAAGCCCGCCCTCTTCGTCGTCGACGAGGCACACTGCGTCTCCGCCTGGGGCCACGACTTCCGGCCCGACTACCTGCGGCTGGGCGGGGTCGTCGAGCAGCTCGGCCACCCGACGGTGCTCGCCCTCACCGCCACCGCCGCCCCGCCGGTCCGCGCCGAGATCGTCGAGCGGCTGGAGATGCGCGAGCCCGAGATCGTCGTCGCCGGGTTCGACCGGCCGGAGATCCGCCTGGAGGTCGACCACCACGCCGACGCGCGGGGCAAGGAGCTGGGCGTGCTGGAGCGGGTGCTGGCCGAGGTGAGCGCGGGGCGCGGGCCGGGCATCGTCTACAGCGCCACCCGCCGCGGCACCGAGGACATCGCGACCCAGCTCGCTGACCGCGGGCTGCGGGTCCGGCCCTACCACGCGGGACTGGGCAGGAGCGATCGCGAGGACGCCCAGCGGGCCTGGATGGACGACGAGCTGGACGTCGTCGTCGCCACCACCGCGTTCGGGATGGGCATCGACAAGCCGGGGACCCGGTTCGTCGTCCACGCCGAGCCCGCCGACTCGATCGACAGCTACTACCAGGAGATCGGCCGGGCCGGCCGGGACGGCGAGCCGGCGCTGGCCGTGCTCGTCTACCGGCAGGAGGACCTCGGCATCCGGCGCTTCTTCGCCGCCGGGACGCCCGGCGAGGAGGAGCTGCAGCAGGTCGCCGGGTTGGTCCAGGCCGCGGCCGCCGCAGGCATCGACGAGGGCGTCGACGTGAAGGACCTGCGCGAGGAGACCGGGCGCGCGGCCACCCCGCTGGCCCGCGACCTCAACCTCCTCGAGCAGGTCGAGGCGGTCGTCCTGGACGAGGAGGGTGCCGCCCACCCCGCGAAGGACGGCCCGGGACCCGCCGAGGCCGCGGCGGCCGCGCGCGAGCTGGCCGAGCACCACGAGAAGGTCGACCAGAGCCGCGTGGAGATGATGCGCGGGTACGCGGAGACCACGGAGTGCCGGCGGCAGTTCCTGCTCGGGTACTTCGGCGAGCAGCTCGACGAGCCGTGCGGCAACTGCGACACCTGTTCGGCCGGCACCGCCCAGCACGTCCCCGGGCCGGACGACCACGACACCCCGTTCCCCGTCGAGATGCCGGTCGAGCACAGCGAGTGGGGCGCCGGCGTGGTCATGCGGGTGGAGGACGACCGGGTCACCGTGCTCTTCGACGACGTCGGCTACAAGACGCTCGGGGTGGCCGCCGTCCTGGAGCACGACCTGCTGCGCGCCCGCGGGTGACGCCGACCGGACCCGGTCACCGCTTCGGGCTGCGGGTTCGGTGGCGCGCCGTGATCATCGGCAGTACGCGGGATCGGCGTCCGCACCGGACAGGCGCGACCCCAGGACAAGGAGTGCATGCGTGAAGGTCCTCGGCATCAACGCGATCTACCACGACCCAGCGGCGGCCCTCGTCGTCGACGGGAAGGTGGTCGCCGCTGCGGAAGAGGAGCGGTTCAGCCGGCGCAAGCACGGGAAGCGGCCGCTGCCCTGGAGCGCCTGGGAGCTGCCGGAGCTGTCCGCGGCCTGGTGCCTGAGGGAAGCGGGCATCCGCCCCGAGGAGCTGGACGCCGTCGCCTACTCCTTCGACCCGGGCCTGATGACGACGCCCGAGGCGACGGGCCTGTTCGACGACGGCGACGTGATGCGCAAGAAGTACGCCGAGATGGCGCCGGACTTCCTCGCCCACGCCCTTCCGGGGCTCGACCCGGCGAAGGTCCGCTTCGTCAAGCACCACGTCGCCCACGCCGCCTCCGCGGGGCTCGCCGCGCCGCAGCGGGACAACGCGGTGCTGGTGCTCGACGGCCGGGGGGAGGCGCACAGCCACCTGGCCGGGCGCTACGTCGACGGTCAGCTGGAGGTGCTGGCCGGGCAGGCGCTGCCGCACTCCCTGGGACTGCTGTACGAGGACCTCACCGACCACCTCGGCTTCCTGCGCAGCTCCGACGAGTTCAAGGTCATGGCGATGGCCTCCTACGGCAAGCCACGTTTCCTCGGGGAGCTGTCCGAGCTGATCCGGGCCACCGACGACGGCGGCTTCCGCACGGAGAAGATCGACTTCACCGAGTTCGCTCCGCGGCTCGGCGCGGGCGACGAATGGACCGAGGAGCACGCCGACCTCGCCGCCAGCGTGCAGCAGCGGCTGGAAGAGGTGCTGATCGACCTCGCCCGCTGGGTGCACGAGCAGACCGGTGACCGGGTCCTGACCATGGCCGGCGGGACGGCGCTCAACTGCGTGGCCAACACCCGCATCCTGGCCGAGAGCCCCTTCGAGGAGGTGTGGGTGCAGCCGGCGGCGGGCGACGCCGGGACGGCCCTGGGCGCCGCGCTGCACGTGGCCCGCGACCTCGGCGAGGACACCGAGCCGATGCCCGGCGCCGCGCTCGGCCGGGGGTGGAGCGACGACGAGATCGAGAAGGTGCTGCAGACGGCGGCGATCGAGTACGAGCGGCCGGACGACGTCGCCGAGGTCGTCGCCGAGACGCTCGCCGACAACGGCATCGTGGCCTGGTTCCAGGGGCGCAGCGAGTACGGGCCGCGGGCGCTCGGCAACCGCTCCCTGATGGCCCACCCCGGCTTCGAGGCCAACCTCGAGCGGATGAACGACGTGAAGGGACGCGAGCAGTTCCGGCCGGTGGCGCCCATGGTGCTGCTGGAGAGGGCGCCGGAGATCTTCAGCCGCGGGCCGATCCCCTCGCCGTACATGCTCTTCGTCCACGACGTCGCCCCGGAGTGGCGGGAACGCATCCCGACCGTCACGCACGTCGACGGGACGGCACGCATCCAGACCATCGACCCGGAGCAGTCCCCGCTGGTCCACCGCATGATCGCGGCGTTCGAGCGCCGCACCGGCATCCCGGTGGTCGTCAACACCAGCCTCAACACCGCCGGCCGCCCGATGGTCGACGACCCGCGGGACGCCCTCGAGTGCTTCGGCTCGGCACCGGTCGACCTGCTGGCGATCGGCCCGTTCGTCGTCCGCCGGAGGCGGCCCACCCAGGGATGAACCAACCGGGGGGCGCGATGCGAACACCTGCGGAACCCCCTGCGACGGGGCCGGAACGCCGGTGACGTTTCGGCAACGTCTGTCGCCCGGACGGGGGAGATCTGTTACGCCCGACATTTCGGGGGTACCGGATTCGGCAACCCCCGCCGGGACCCCGGTGGGCTCACTTATGGAGGACACCATGGCCGCAAACGCGGGCAACAACGCAGCAGGCCGGGGCAAGACCGTCCCGGAGATCCTGGCCCTCGCATTCGGGGCCGTGTACCTGCTGGTCGGGATCGTCGGGTTCTTCGTCACGGGCTTCGACGACTTCTTCGCCCACAACACCAACGAGAAGCTGCTCGGCATCTTCGAGATCAACGGGATGCACAACGTCGTGCACATCGTGATCGGCATCGCCGGACTGGCGCTCGGCCGCACCCTGGCCGGCGCCCGCACCTACGGCTGGCTGCTCGCTGTCGGCTACGGCGCCGCCTTCGTCTACGGCCTCATCGCCATGGGCAAGGACTGGGACTTCCTCAGCATCAACACCGCTGACAACGTCCTGCACATCGCCACCGCCCTCGTCGGCCTGGTGATCGCCCTGCTGCCGGTGCGCAACGCCGTCGACAGCCGTCGTCACTGATCCACCCCGTCCCGGCCCGTCGGCCGGGCACCCGAGAGCCGGGTCCAGCCTCCTCACCGGAGCGCCGGGCCCGGCTCTCGACGTCTCCGGACTCCCGGCGACCCCCGGTGCGACGCCGGTCACGTCCGCGGCTAGCGTGCGGACATGGACTTCGCTGTCTCCGCCAAGGCCGAGGACGTCTGCGCGCGTGCGTGGGACTTCATGCGCGAGCACGTCTTCCCCGCAGAGCCCGTCTACGACGCCTGGCGCGCCGAGCGCGGGCACGACAACCACGAGCACCCGCCGGTGCTGGAGGAACTGAAGGCCGAGGCGCGCAAGCGCGGCCTGTGGAACCTCTTCCACCACGAGGTCGGCGGGCTCACCAACCTCGAGTACGCCTCCGTCGCCGAGATCACCGGCTGGTCGCCGACCATCGCCCCCGAGGCCATGAACGTCGGCGCGCCGGACACCGGCAACATGGAGACGCTCATGCTCTTCGGCACCGAGGAGCACAAGCAGCGCTGGCTCGCCCCGCTGCTCGAGGGGGAGATCCGCTCCGGCTTCGCCATGACCGAGCCCGACGTGGCCTCCTCGGACGCCCGCAACATCCAGACCTCCATGGTCCGCGACGGCGACGAGTACGTGATCAACGGCCGCAAGTGGTGGACCTCCGGTGCCGCCGACGAGCGCTGTCAGATCTTCATCGTCATGGGCAAGACCGACCCCGACGGTCCGCCGCACCGGCAGCAGTCGATGATCCTCGTCCCCCGCGACACCCCCGGGCTGGAGATCGTCCGCCACCTGCCGGTCTTCGGGTACCAGGACCAGCACGGCCACTCCGAGCTGCGCTTCACCGACGTCCGGGTGCCGGTGAGCAACATCCTGTCCGGCGAGGGCGACGGCTTCATGATCGCCCAGGCGCGGCTGGGTCCCGGCCGGATCCACCACTGCATGCGCGCCATCGGCATGGCCGAGCGGGCTCTCGCCCTCATGGTCGAGCGGACGAAGTCGCGGGTCGCGTTCGGCCGGCCCCTGGCCGATCAGGGGACCGTCCGCGAGGCGATCGCCCTCTCCCGCATCGAGATCGACCAGGCCCGGCTCTACGTGCTCAAGACCGCCGACCTGATCGACAAGTACGGGGCCAAGGGCGCTCGTACCGAGATCTCCGCCATCAAGGTGGCCGCCCCCAAGGTGGCCCTCGACGTCATCGACCGCGCCATCCAGGTGCACGGTGGCGCCGGCGTCAGCAACGACACGGTGCTGGCGCGCTTCTACGCGAGCGCCCGCACGCTGCGCATCGTGGACGGCCCCGACGCGGTGCACATCCGCGGCGTCGCCAAGGAGGAGCTGGCCCGGGAGCGCCCCTACTCCGGCTGAACTGTCGGACGCCGGGTGCACGATCGGCCCGTGCCTGACGCTTCCGAGGTCGACACCCGGGTCCATCCCGAGGTCGACGCCCTGCTGGCCCAGCACGACGACGCCGTGGCGGCGGTCGCGCGGCGCGTCCGCGCGGCCGTCCTCTCGGGCCACGCCGATCTGGGAGAACGCGTCCGGCACGGCTGGCACTCGATCAACTACCGCGACCCCGTGGCCGGTTTCGTGTGCGCGATCCTCCCGAGGGCCGACCGCGTCCACCTCGTGTTCGAGCGCGGTGTCCTCCTGCCCGACCCCGCGGGCCTCCTGACCGGCTCCGGCCGGCAGGTGCGGGGCCTGGAGTACACCGGCGGGAGCCCGGTGGACGCGGCCGTCGTCCAGGAGTTCCTGGACCACGCCGTCGAGATCGGCGCCGGCCTGCGGGTGCGCTGACCCGGAGGGACATGTCATGACCGAACCGATCGCCGTCCTCGGGGCCACCGGTACGACCGGCCGGCGGCTGACGACCCGGCTGCGGGAGCAGGGCTGCGCCGTCCGCCCGCTGAGCAGGAGCACGACGCCCCCGTTCGACTGGACGGTGCCGCCCACCTGGAAGCCGGCGGTGTCCGGCTCGACCGCCCTGTACCTGATGGCGCCCGACGGGGTGCCGGTCGACCGCGACTTCGTGCGGCTCGCCGTCGACTCCGGCGTGCGCCGGATCGTGCTCCTCTCCAGCGGTGCCATCGAGGAGATGGGCGACACCCGGTTGCTGGACGCCGAACGGGCCGTCCGGGAGTCGGGCGCCGAGTGGACGGTGCTGCGAGCCGGGTGGATGGACCAGAACTTCGACGAGGGGTTCTTCCGCGACGCCGTCCTGGCCGGCGAGCTGGCGGTCCCCGTGGGCAACCTCCGGCAGGCATTCGTGGACGCCCAGGACGTCGCCGACGTGGCTGCCGCGGTCCTCACCGGCGCCGGGCACGGGGGCCGGACCTACGACGTCCTGGGCCCCGAGGCGCTCGGCTTCGCCGAGGCGCTGGCCGTCGTCGGGCGCGCCGGTGGCCGCGTTGTCCGGTTCTCCGGCGATCCGGACGCCTACCTGGACACCCAGCTCGGCCTCGGGCGGGAGCGCGCCGAGGTCGAGGCGGAGGTGGCGGCGTTCCAGGCACTGGCCGCCCGTGGCGACGACGTGCCCGACGACTCCGTGCCGCGGCTGACCGGCCGGCCGGCCACGACCTTCGGGGAGTACGCCCGGCGAGCGGCCGCCGCCGGGGCGTGGCGGGACTGATGCTCAGGGGGCGATGGTGCCCCCGAAGGCCCCGCCGGCCAGCTTCGCCATGAGCTGGGTGCGGTCGAGGCCGAGGGCGTCGAGCGCGTCGCCGTCCCGATCGGTGTCCACCTCGTCGGGCAGCTCGCGCTCGGCCCGGTCCGCCGTCTCGTTGTCTCCCTGGGTGTGCAGCAAGCGCAGCAGCTCCTGCTTGTCCAGCTTCACCTGTCCTCCGTCCGTCGCGCGTCCAGGCGAGTGTGGTGCGCGTCACGTGCAGCCGCAAACCACGGCGCACTGGAACCGGCCTGATCACGATCCGGTCACGAGGGCGTTCGCCCTGCCCGCCCAGGAACGTCATAGAGAGTGACGACAGGGGAGGCTCACGTGGGAGCAACGGACGGCGAGGCCGCCTTCGAGGCGTTCGTCGCGGCCCGATCGGGCGACCTCCTCCGCACCGCGGTCCTGCTGACGCGTGACCGCGGCCATGCGGAGGACCTGCTCCAGACGGCGCTGGTCAAGGCCTACCGGCGGTGGGGCCGCATCGACGGCGACCCCTACCCCTACGTGCGGCGGATCCTGGTCACCAGTGCCGCGAGCTGGCGGCGGCTGCGGACCACCCAGGAGATCGTCTCGCTGCCGGCCTGGGACCCCGCCACCCCGGACGGCACCGCCGACGTCGACGAGCGCGAGCGGATGGCCGAGGCCCTCGCCACCCTCCCGCCCCGCATGCGCGCGGTGCTCGTCCTCCGCTACACCGAGGACCTGAGCGAGGCAGCCACCGCCGAGCTCCTCGGCTGCTCGGTCCACACCGTGCGGAGCCAGACCGTCCGCGGACTGGCCCGCCTGCGCACGGTCCTGGGTGCCACGCTGCCGCCCGCCCCGCCCCGCACGCAGCCGCCCACCGTCCTTGTCTCCTACCCGCCCCACCACACCGGCGAGGAGTGCTGACGTGACGATCTCCGACACCGAGCTGGAGGCGGGCCTGCGCGGCCTCCGCGCCCGCGCCCGCGACATCGCCCCGCCGCCGCACGACCTGGCGCAGCGGACCCGCGAGCGCTACCGCGCGCAGCGGCGCACCCGGGCGGCCCTGGCCGCCGGAGGTCTGGCGGCGGCCCTGGTCCTCGTCGGCGTCCCGGTGGTCGCCTCGACGATCGCGGCCGACCCGCAGCGCGGCGAGGTGGCCGGCCCGTCGGACCGCCCGTTCGTGCCGGCGCCGCCGTCCGGCCTGTACGCCGTGCCCACCCGCGGCGGCCTCGCCGACGACGGCACCTGGCTCGACGAGGTGGCCGCCCTGGAGTGGGCACTCCCCGACCCCGACCTGTACGGCACCGGCCTGACGCCGCCGAACGCTCCTCCGGGCACGCGACGCGTCGCATTCGCCGACGACGTCGCCAGCGGCCGGATCGCCCTCGTCCTCGGCATCGCCGACCGCCAGGTGGTGCACGCCTGGTTCACCGGCCCCGCGGGGGCGTCCCCGGAGGAGATGGAGCTGGCCACCCTGCCCGGCGTCGCCTCCCCCGGCAGTGCCCTCGCCCTGCTCGACGCACCGGGTCCGGACGCTGCCGAGCTGACCCTCGTCGTCGTCGCCGAGCCCGGCGACGCCGTCGACCTCGGTCTCACTCCCGTGGTGGAGGCCGACGGTCAGGTGCGCGCCGACCGGATCGACCTCGACGTCGAGGACGGCATCGCGAACGTCGAGGTCGAGATGGACGTGCCCTTCTTCCGGGTGGGGGGCGACGTGCGGGCGACGCGGGAGAACGGCAGCGACCGGAGCATGACCATGGAGGAGAGCGCGCGCCTGCGTGGCGATGCGGCCCCCACCGAGTTCATGCCCCTGGCCACCGCCGAGGATCCGCGCGGCCTGGCCGGCCGCAGCGACCCGGAGGCCGCACAGTGGTCGGTCGGCTCGATGCTCGCCTCGTACGGGCTGACCGCCGAGCAGGCCCGGCCGACGCTCCTGGCCGCGGGGCAGCTGGGCGCCCGGGTGGACCGGTACGGCGAGCTCTACGGGCTGACTCACCCCTCCGGGGCCACCACCACCTGGCTGATCAGCTACTCCCCCGGCAACCGCTCCGGCGGGGTGACGACCACGAGCTATCCCGCCGTCCCCGCGGGCACTCCGCTGCTGGACCAGGTCGTCGCGGTCGAGGCCATGGCCGGGATCATCGTCAGCGCCCCCACCGGCGTCGAGGCGCAGGTGCTCGGCGCCGACGGCGCGCTGCTGGTGACCGTGCCGCTCGAGCGGGGCGCGGGGACGGCCCCCTACAACGGCCGGCAGGAGGCGGCGAGCGTCCGGATCGTGGACGGCGCCGGCAACGTGGTCGCCGAGGCGCCGATGACGGGCACCGGCGGATGACCGGACCGGCGTCGCTCAGGCTCCCGAGGAACGCCTGACCAGGAAGCCGCCGACCCCGGCGAGGGCGAGCCCCAGCACGAGCTGCCCGATGCCGACCCCGGTCGAGTCGCTGGCGAACCAGCTCACCGACGAGACCAGGAGGACGGCGGCGACGCCCAGGACGAGCAGGCCGACCAGCCGTTCCCGCCGGGCGTTGCGGGAGACGGGTGCGTCGGGGGTCGGATCGGTCATGCCCACCAGCCTGTCAAACGGGGGGTCACAGCCGGCAGGCCATGACGATCTCGTCCCGGTCGTCGCCGGGCGCGACCCGGATCGCGCCGGGCAGCCGGCCGACCTCCGCATAACCCAGTCCTCGGTAGAACGCATCGACCCCGGTGCCGTCCCGGGCCGTCAGGTGCAGGAACTCCCAGCCGCGCTCGCGGGCGATCCGGTGCACGCCGTCCATCAGCACCCGGCCCAGCCCCTGCCCCTGCCGGGACGGGTGCACCTGCACCCGCAGCACCGTGCCCCAGTGCCGGCGCAAGGGGCTCAGCGAGCCGACGACGCTGGCGAACCCCGCCGTCGTGCCGTCGACGGTGAGCAGCGCCAGCACGTCACGACCGGAGTCGACGCCCTCGAGCAGCTTGTCGAGCAGCGGGACGACGTCGTCCTCGGTGACCGGGGGCACGAAACCGACGGCGCCGCCGGCGTTGGTGACGTCGGTCCAGCAGGTCAGCAGCTCCTGCCGCAGACCCTCGTCGACGTCGGACACGGCACGGACCTCGGCACCCACGCCGACATTCTCCCGCGCGGCCCGCGCGCGACCTCCTACCGGCCCGGCGCGAGGGGTCCTAGCGTTCCTCCATGACGCACCTGTCCGCTGCTCCGCCGGCGGACGAACTCGACGACCGGGCCGGCTACGACCCCGCCTTCCTCGGCCCGCCGGTGCCCGTTCCGCTGCCGACGGAACCGCTGCCCACGGTGCTGCTGCGGTACCTGCACTACAGCGTGCTGTTCCGTCCCGACCGCCGGTTCGCCGCCGTGACGGCGCTCGCCCTGGACGGCGCCCGGCTGTTCCAGGTGGACCGCACCGACGCCTGGCGGCTGGACCCCCGCCTGGCGGCGGAGCTGCAGGCAGGGCCCCCGGTGTACGCGGACAACGACCTCGACCGTGGGCACCTGGTGATGCGCGCGTCGGCGACCTGGGGGCACACCGAGGAGGAGGCGCGGAAGGCCGAGGCCGACACCTTCTACTTCCCGAACGCCGCACCCCAGAACAAGCTGTTCAACCAGGGGCGGAAGCTGTGGGCCGGCCTGGAGCACCACGTGCTGGACCATGCCGCTGCGCACGACCGGAAGCTCGTGGTGCTCACCGGCCCGGTGCTCGACCCGGCGGATCCGCCCTACCGCGGGATCCGCATCCCGCTGCGCTTCTGGAAGGTGGTCGCCTTCGTCCAGGCCGGCGCCCTCGCCGCGACCGGCTACCTCCTCGACCAGACACCGCTGGTCGACGACCTGACGGCGGCGTTCGAGGACGTTCCGGCCGGCCAGGTGCCCCCGCTGGGCGCGTTCCGGACGTTCCAGGTGCCGGTCGCCGATCTGGCCGCGCTCACCGGGCTCGAGCTCGGCCGGCTGGCCCTGGCCGATCTCCTGGGCGCCGCGGCGACCGGGACGGCGCCCCCGCCCGGCGGCGCGAACACCGGCTGGCTGCGGCTGTCCTCGCTGGACGGCGTGGTCCTGACGAGCTGAGGACTTGTCAGGCAAGTACACACTTGCCTATTGTTGCGGCGTGGGCGATGTCTTCAAGGCCCTCGCGGACCCGACCCGGCGCGCGATCCTCGACGAGCTCCAGGAGCGGAACGGCCAGACCCTGTTCGAGCTGTGCACGCGGCTGATCAGCAAGCACGGGCTCAGCTCGTCGCGGCAGGCCGTGTCCCAGCACCTGGACGTGCTCGAGGCCGCGGGCCTGGTCCACACCCGCCGCGAGGGTCGCTACAAGTTCCACGACCTGGACACCTCGCCCCTCCGGACCATCACCGACCGGTGGCAGCTGCCCACCGACTGAGGAGAACTGCCATGCGGATCAACCTGGCCAGCATCCACGTCGACGACCAGGAGAAGGCCCTGCGCTTCTACACCGACGTCCTCGGCTTCCTGCCGAAGAACGACGTCCCCATGGGCGAGCACCGGTGGCTGACCGTCGTCTCCCCGGAGGAGCCCGACGGCGTGGAGCTGGTCCTCGAGCCCGACGACCACCCCGCCGTCCGCCCCTACACGGAGGCGCTGGTGGCCGACGGCATCCCGTTCACGTCCTTCGCCGTCGCCGACGTGCACGCGGAGTTCGACCGACTGAAGGGCCTCGGCGTCACCTTCACGCAGGAGCCCACGGTGATGGGCCCGGTGACGACGGCCGTGCTGGACGACACCTGCGGGAACCTGATCCAGATCGCCGCCATGGAGGCGCCGGCGTCGTGACCCGGTGCGCGGACCGGCGCCGGCGTCCACACTCCCCCGGTGCACATCCGCCGGGAGCAGCCCGCCGACCACGACGCCGTCCGTTCCGTCCACCGCGCGGCGTTCGGCCGCGGGGCGGCGGACCGGCCCGACGACGTCGTCGAGGCGCGCCTGACCGACGAGCTGCGCGAGGACGTGGGCTTCCTGCCGCACCTGTCGCTGGTCGCCGTCGAGGGCGGGTCGGTCGTGGGGCACGTGCTGGCCACCCGGGGGTGGCTGGAGCCCCTCGGCCGGCCGGCGCTCGGGCTCGGTCCGCTCGGGGTGCGGCCGGCCGGGCAGGGGCACGGGGTCGGCACGGCGCTCGTGCACGCGCTCCTCGCGGTCGCGGAGGCCTGCGAGGAGCGCGTGGTCGCCCTCCTCGGGGCTCCCGCCTACTACCGGCGGTTCGACTTCCGGCCCGCCGCCGAGCTGGGCATCACCGCCCCGGTCCCGGCGTGGGGCGCGCACTTCCAGGCCCGGCTGCTCACCGGCGCGCCGGTAAGTGGCGCGTTCCGCTACGCCGCGCCCTTCGACCGGCTCTGAGGGTCAGCCGCCGCGGGTCGGCGGCTGGCCCTGGGCGAGCGCCTCCTGGGCCCGGACCGGGTCGTAGGCGCAGGCGTCCGACACGTCGGCGGCGGGGCCGCCCGACGGGGCCGGCGGTGCCGCGGAGGTGGAGGGGGCGGCGGGAGTCCCCGCCGGGGTCCCCTCGGCCGGGGCATCGTCGCCCGGGGCATCGACGGGAACGTCCGCGGGGGCGATCGACTGCTGGACGATCTGCCGCATCAGGTCGTAGTCGGGGTAGGCCGGGGAGATGAGGCTGGGGTCGAAGACGACGCTGCGCACGCCCGCGTCCTTGACCAGGAAGCCCAGGTCGACGAAGTCGTCCAGCGCGGACCGCGGGATGTCGGTGCGCACGATGTCCTGGGTGGTCGCCGCCAGGTCCTGGTAGGAGCGCAACAGCGTCACCGGGTCGGCGGCGGCGATGATCGCGTCGATCGTGCAGCGCTGACGATCCATCCGGTCGTAGTCGGTGAGCCCGAACCGCCCCCTGGCGAAGGCCAGCGCTGTCGCGCCGTCCAGCTCCTGGTCCGGTCCGGGCGCGATGTAGGCGTCGGGGAGCGAGCCGGTGCCGGGGTCACCGCCGACCGGCACGAAGTAGTTCACGTTCACGGTGATGCCGCCGAGAGCGTCGACCAGGCTGCTGAACCCGTCCAGGTTGACCAGCACGTAGTAGTCGATGTCGAGGCCGAGCGCCTCACCGACCCCCAGCTTGAGGAAGTCCGCGCCCGGGTCGTCGGTCGGACCCAGGACGTCCGGATGGTCGGCGGGTCCGTTGCGGTAGACCGCGTTGAGCAGGCTCTCGCTCTCGTTCCCCGACTCGAAGCCGTCGGGGTAGATCGCCGCCAGGGGGCTGTCGGCGGGGAACGGGAGGTCCTCCAGGTTGCGGGGCAGGCTGAAGAGCGTCGTCTCCCCGGTCTCGGTGGCGATGCTGGCCACGATGACGGTGTCGGTGCGCACGCCGTCCCGCCCCTCCCCGCCGTCGCCGCCCAGGAGCAGCACGTTGACCCGCTCCTGGTCACCGAACGGATCGGGGGTGTCCTCGACGGTCGCCGAGCGGCCGTCGTCGTCGAACACCCCGGCGATCAGGTCCCGCTGCGTGGCGGCGAGCCGGCCGACCAGCACCGCGGGTGCCACCACCGCGACCACCAGGAGCGTCACGACCAGGGCGCCGACGACGTGCTGTCCCCGCGACGGGCGGCGCGGCAGCAGCATGCGGTAGCCGGCGACGATGACGACCACCCAGAGCAGCGCCAGCAGGGCGACCGAACCGACGATCCAGAGCAGCCGGTCGGTGTCGACGGCGGCCCGGAGGGCGGCGCGGCGTCCCCCGGTGGCCAGCCAGACACCGCCGCCGACCAGCAGGAGGAAGACCACGAGGGTCACCGCGCCCAGCACTCGCCGGCCGGCGGCGAGGAACGCCGTCCCGGGGAGGACCGCACCGAGCACGCTCAGGCCGAGCGCGGGACCGAACCCTCTGTCCCGGCGGTGCCGGGAACCGGGAGCGCGGCGCACGCCCGCACCGTCGAACAGGTCGTCGCCAGGAGTGCCGGGGCCGGCGCTCACGCGCCTGCCGTCGATCCGCGCCGCCTGGTCATGGCTCCATGATCGCACCGCGGCCGCGGCGAGCGCCCCGGACCGGCATTCCCGGTCCGCCCGGAAGGGGTAGGACGACACCGAAGAGGGAACCCAGGAAGGACGACGACCAGTGGTTACGGTGGCGTAGGTTCGCTGGCGTAGGTCGAGTCACCCGGAGGTCCCCATGCCCCAGACGTCCCCCGCCGCGGCAGTGCTCACCGAGCTGGAGCCCGTGGTCGCGGAGAACCTCGACCGGCACATCAGGATCGCCAAGGAGTGGCATCCGCACGACTACGTGCCCTGGGACGAGGGCCGCAACTTCGCCTTCCTCGGTGGCGAGGACTGGACCCCGGAGCAGTCCCGGCTGGACGCGACGGCGAAGGCCGCGATGTTCGTCAACCTGCTCACCGAGGACAACCTCCCCAGCTACCACCGCGAGATCGCCACCCGGTTCGGTCGAGACGGCGCGTGGGGGCAGTGGGTCGGCCGCTGGACCGCGGAAGAGGGGCGGCACGGCGTGGCCCTGCGCGACTACCTCGTCGTCACCCGCGGGGTGGATCCGGTGGAGCTCGAGCGGGCCCGGATGGACTACATGACCACCGGCTACGACTCCGGGGACAAGAGCCCGCTGGAGGCGGTCGCGTACGTGTCCTTCCAGGAACTGGCGACGCGTGTCTCGCACCGGAACACGGGCAAGGCCACCGGCGACCCGATCGCGGACAAGCTGCTCGCCCGTATCGCGACGGACGAGAACCTGCACATGATCTTCTACCGGAACCTGGTCACGGCAGCGTTCGACATCGACCCCGACGAGACGATGAAGGCCGTGGCCAACGAGGTCATGAACTTCGAGATGCCCGGCGCCAACATGGCCAACTTCCGCAAGAACTCCACGATCATCGCCAAGGCCGGCATCTACGACCTCCGACTGCACCACGACGAGGTGGTCAGCCCCATCCTGCGCACGTGGAAGGTCTTCGACCGCAGCGACTTCGGCCCCGAGGGCGAGCAGGCCCGAGAGCAGCTCGCCGCCTTCCTCACCGGGCTGGACGCCCAGGCGACCAAGTTCGTGGAGAGCCGCGAGCGGCTGCGGGCACGCATGGCCGCCAAGGGGGAGACGCCGGTCCAGGTGTGAACAGTCCTGTCACGCCGAGTGGGGGCCCGGAGGGTCTCCGCGCAGGTGTGACGCAGCGGCTCAACGGCGGGTGGGGGGCACCTGCCCGCGGTGTTGACCGGTAGGTCGACAATGTCATGGTGCGGCTGGCGACCTGGAACGTGAACTCGATCCGCTCCCGGGCCGACCGGGTCGCGGCCTGGCTGGAACGCAGCGACGTCGACGTCCTGGCCCTGCAGGAGACCAAGTGCCGCGACGACCAGTTCCCCGAGATGGTGTTCAGCGCCCTCGGCTACGAGGTGGCCCACGTCGGCCACTCGCAGTGGAACGGCGTCGCGATCCTGTCCCGCATCGGCATCGACGACGTCCAGGTCGGTTTCGAGGGCATGCCGTCCTGGTCGGCCAAGGAGGGGCAGGACCCCGCCCCGGAGGCCCGGGCGCTGGGCGCCACCTGCGGCGGCGTCCGGGTGTGGAGCCTGTACGTGCCCAACGGCCGCACCCTGGCCGACCCGCACCTGCAGTACAAGCTCGAGTGGCTGGCGGCCCTGCGGACGACGGCGGCGCGGTGGCAGGCCGAAGCCCCTGACCTGCCCACGGCCCTGGTCGGCGACTGGAACATCGCGCCGGAGAACGACGACGTCTGGGACATGGCCGTCTTCGCCCACTCCACGCACGTCTCCCCACCCGAGCGGGCAGCTTTCCGCGCGATCGTCGAGGCGGGGTATGCCGACGTCGTCCGGCCCTACACGCCGGGCCCCGGCGTCTACACCTACTGGGACTACACGCAGCTGCGGTTCCCACGTCGCGAGGGCATGCGGATCGACTTCGTGCTCGGCTCCCCCGCGCTGCAGAGCCGGGTCACCGGCGCCCGCATCGACCGCGAGGAGCGCAAGGGCAAGGGCGCCAGCGACCACGCGCCCGTGGTGGTCGACCTCACCCCCTGACGGGGGCCTGCGCCGCCCCGCACGGGCGTTGCACCAGGTGATGACCCCCGTCGCCGCCCCCGTCCCCACCCGCCTCTGGACGCCCGCCCGCGTCCTGGTCACCCGCTCGGCCGCCGAGCGCCCCTACGCCCGGTCCGTACTCGAGCGGCTCGAGGCCGCCGGGGTGTCCGACGTCGAGCTGCTGCGCGGCGACCGGCTCCCCAACCTGCGCGGCGACGGCGACCGCGCGGCGTTCATGCGGGCGAAGAACACCCTGGCCCTCGTCGTCGGGGCGCCCTCCCGCCGCCGGCTGCAGCCCATCCCGCCGTCGGCGGACTGGCGCTTCGACCTCGCCGAGGGGTGCCCGGCGCACTGCCAGTACTGCTATCTCGCCGGCTCGCTCACCGGCCCGCCGATCACGCGCGTGTTCGCCGATCTCGACGAGGTCCTCGACGGGCTGGCCCCCTACGTCGGCCGGGGGTCGGTCACCTCCGGCACCGTCGCGCGGGGCGGCGAGGGCACGACGTTCGAGGCCTCCTGCTACACCGATCCGCTGGCGCTCGAGCACCTGACCGGCGGCCTGGCGCGGGCCATCACCCACTTCGGCACCCACGACTGGAACGGCCCGGTGCAGCTGCGGGCGACGACCAAGTTCGACGACGTCGGCTCCCTGCTCGACCTCCCGCACGCCGGCCGCACCCGGCTGAGGTTCTCGCTCAACGCGGCTTCGGTCGCCCGCCGCTTCGAGTCGGCGACCAGTCCGGTGCAGGGCCGGCTCGCAGCACTCGGCGCCGTCGCCGCGGCCGGATACCCGGTGGGCGTGACGATCGCCCCGATCATGCCGGGCGAGGAATGGCAGGAGGAGTACGGCGACCTGCTCGACGGGATCGCCGCCGCCGTCCCGGACGGGGCGGACCTCACGGTCGAGTGCATCACGCACCGCTTCACGCCGGGCAGCAAGGCGACGCTGACCGAGTGGTACCCGCGGAGCCGGCTGGAGATGGACGAGGACCGGCGGACGACGAAGCGCGGCAAGTTCGGCGCCGTCAAGCACGTCTACCCGAAGGACACGATGGCGGAGCTGCGGAGCTGGTTCCGGAGCGAGATCGACGCCCGCCTGCCCGCCGCCCGCCTCCTCTACTGGACCTGACCCCCACGTACCGTCGGCCCCCGTGCTCGTCCTCCTGCCGCCGTCGGAGACCAAGGCCCCCGGCGGGGACGGCGCTCCCCTCGACCTGGCCGTGCTGACGGCGCCCGAGCTGACGGACACGCGCGCGGAGATCGCCGACGCCCTCGTCAAGCTGGCCGGCGACGTCCCGGCCGCCCGCACCGCGCTGGGCCTGTCGCCGACGCAGGACGCGGAGATCGTCCGCAACGCCGAGCTGTGGACCAGCCCTACCCGGCCGGCACTGGAGCGGTACACCGGGGTGCTCTACGACGCGCTGGACGTCGGGTCGATGACCCGGGCGCAGCGCTCGCGGGCGACCGGCCGGCTGGCCGTGGGCTCGGCCCTCTTCGGCCTGGTCCGCGGCGGTGACCCGATCCCGGCCTACCGGCTGTCCGCGGGCTCGGCGCTTCCCGGGCTGCCGACGCTGCGCGCGCTGTGGAAGCCGGTCCTCTCCCCCGTCCTGGCGGCCGTCGACGAGCTGGTCGTCGACCTGCGCAGCGGCTCGTACGCCGCGCTGGCTCCGGTTCCCGGCGCGGTGACGCTCGAGGTGCTGAGCGAGCGCCCCGACGGGACCCGTTCGGTGGTGAGCCACTTCAACAAGGCCCACAAGGGCCGCGTGGCGCGGTTGCTGGCGTTGACGACCGCCGAACCGGCGGACGTCGTGCGGCTGCGGAGCCTGCTGAGGAGGGCGGGGTTGCACGTGGAACATGACGGCGGCCGCGCGCTGACGCTCGTCGTCGCCGCGCCGTGAGTCCGGTCGTCAGGACGTGATGTTCGTCAGGTCCATTGCGCGCAACACACCGCGCATGGCATAACTCTTGTCGACGCTCCAGCACGCGGGCGCCCCTGGCCTGAACCAGGACGAAAGGGACCAGTGGACGACCCCGCAGACCGGGCGGCCGCCGAGGAGCTCGGTGTCGGCCCGGCCGCTCTCCTGGCCCGCGACGCCGCCCGTTCGGACGCCGTCGCGCGACTCCGGCCGAGGGATGCCGACGGTGCCGGCCTGGACCGGCTCGCCGAGCTGGCCGCACGCCTCCTGGGCACCGGTTCCAGCCAGGTCTCGCTGCTCGGTGACGCCCAGCTGGTCCCCGCGGGTGTCGGCCTGCCGCCCGGCGTGCTGGGGTCCACGTCTCCGCTCGCCGAGTCGCTGTGCACGGTGACCGCCGCGCTCGCCGGTCCGCTCGCGATCGAGGACGCGCGCCTCGACGTCCGGGTACGGGATCTCCCGCCCGTCGCCGGCGGTGAGGTCGTCTCCTACCTCGGCACCCCGCTGGTCACCCACGACGGCCGGATCGTCGGCGCGCTGTGCGTCTTCTCCCCCGAGGCCCGGACGTGGTCGGCGCAGGACGTCGCGACCCTGACCCAGCTCGCCGGATCGGTCGTCACCGAGCTCGAGCTGTCGGCCCTGGTGCGCGAGTACGAGGAGGACCGCCTGCGGTGGGGGCTGGCGATCGACGCCGCCCGCATCGGCACGTTCGACTGGGACCTGACGAGCCGGAAGCTGACGTGGGACGACCGCCTGCTGGCGATGTTCGGTTTCCAGGCCGGCGAGTTCGAGCAGACGATCGAGGCGTTCAACGACCGGCTCCACACCGACGACGTCGACCGCGTCAGCGAGGCGCTGACCGCGGCGATCGAGAGCGGCGGCGAGTTCGAGGCGGAGTACCGGATCGTCCTGCCGAGCGGGGAGAACCGCTGGGTGCACGCCCGGGGTCGCGCGCTCTGCGACGAGAACGGCGTCGCCGACCGCTTCCTCGGCGCTGCCTACGACACCACCGACGAGCAGGCGAGCACCGCCCGGGTCAGCCGGGTCCTGGACGCCATGCCGGCCGGCTTCTACAGCCTGGACCGGGAGTGGCACTTCACCCACGTGAACGCCGAGGCGGAGCGCCTCCTCGGGACCACCCGGGAGGAGCTGCTGGGCCGGGTGATCTGGGAGGCCTTCCCGGCAGCCCTCAACAGCATCTTCGAGGAGAGCTACCGCGCGGCCGTCCGGACCGGTGAGCCGGTCTCCTTCGACGCCTACTACCCCGCCCCGCTGGACGGCTGGTACGAACTGCGCGCATGGCCCAGCCCCGACGGTCTGTCGGTCTACTTCCTCGAGGTCACCGCCCGCCGGCGCGACCAGGACCGCGCCCAGCGCTCGGCCGAGCGGCTGGCCGTGCTGGCGCAGGTCAGCGCGGAGATGGCCGGCACGCTGGACACGCAGGCAGCCGTCGGGCACCTCCCGCGCCTCGTCGTCCCGCGCCTCGCCGACTTCTGCATCGTGACCCTCGTCGAGCCCGACGGCCGGGCGCGTGACGTGGGCTCGTGGCACGCGGAAGCCGCATCGCGGAGCCTGCTCCAGCGGTATGCCGAGGTCCGCCTGGACAGCATGCCGATCGGATCGCCCGTCGCGCGCGCGCTCCTCACCGGCGAGCAGGTCCGGGAGCAGGGCGCCGCCGTGGTCGAACTCCTGCCGCCCGGCGAGGCCCGCGACCTGCTTCAGGTCCTCCGCCCCACGGTCGCCGTCGTGCTGCCCATCCGCGGTCGCGGCCGGACGCTCGGGCTGCTCACGCTGTACTACCGGGCGGACACCATCCGGGAGCACGACCTGTCCACCGCGCAGGACGTCGCCGACCGGACGGGCCTGGCACTGGACAACGCCCGGCTCTACAGCGCGCAGCAGCAGCTGGCCGAGGGCCTGCAGCGCAGCCTCCTCACCGAGCCGCCGCAGCCCGACCACGCCGAGATCGCCGTCCGCTACCTCCCCGCGGCGGAGGCGGCCCGCGTGGGCGGCGACTGGTACGACGCCTTCCTGCAGCCGTCGGGGGCCACCATGCTCGTGATCGGCGACGTCGTCGGTCACGACACCGCGGCCGCGGCCGCGATGGGGCAGCTGCGCGGACTCCTGCGCGGGATCGCGACCTACAGCGACGCCAGCCCGGCCGAGGTGCTCCGCGGGCTGGACGCGTCGATGACGACGTTGCAGATGAGGACGCTGGCCACCGCGGCGGTCGCCCGCTTCGAGCAGACCCCCGACGAGCTGGAGCGGGGCGTCACACGGATGCGCTGGGCCAATGCCGGGCACCTGCCGCCGCTGGTGATCAATCCCGACGGCAGCGTGGCCGAGCTGGCGGCGTGGAAGGGCGACCTGCTGCTGGGCGTCGACGCCGAGACGGTCCGCCGCGAGTCCGTCGTCACGCTCGATCGCGGCGCGACCGTGCTGCTGTTCACCGACGGCCTCGTGGAGCGGCGGAACTCCGACCTCGACGCCGGCCTGACCCGGCTGCGCGACGCCCTGGTCGAGCTGGCCGGCCGGCCGCTGGAGGAGCTGCTCGACGAGGTGCTGGAGCGCCTGGTCCACGGTCGACCCGAGGACGACGTCGCACTGGTCGCCGTCCGGCTGCACCGGCAGGACCGCCCGCGCCCCGCCGAGGCGGGGCCGAACGACGTCCCGGACGACGTCCCGGACGACCCGGCCCCCTGACAGGGCCCGCCGCGAGCTCGCGAGTGGTGGGGGGTCAGGGGGTCCTTCTCCTAGGCCTTGTCGCGGCGGACGGTCGCCTTCCGTCCCTTGATCATCGTCGCCTTGAGGGCGCTGATCACCTCGTCCGCCGCGGGCTCCGGGACCTCCACCAGGGCGAACCGCTGGTGGATCTCGATCGCGCCGATGTCCCGCCCGGTCAATCCGGTCTCGCCGGTGATCGCGCCGACCAGGTCACCCGGGCGGACACCCGCCTCCCGGCCCAGCCCCACGAACAGCCGGGCCGCCGGCCCGCCCGCCGAGCGCCGCGGTGGGCCGCCGCCGTCGCGGCCACCCGTGCGGGGGCCCGTGCCGGAGTCCGGGCGGAAGGTGACCTGCGGGATCTCCGCGTCGTCCTCGGCCGCTCCCCCGGCTTCGTGGGCCAGCTTCACCGCCGCCAGCGCGACCTCCATGAGGTCGAACTCGTCGGCGAGGGACTCGACCACCACCCGGAAGCCGTCCAGGTCGCCGTCCAGGAGCGTCTCGCGCAGCGCGCCCCGCGTGAGGTCGAGCCGGCGGGCCCGCAGGTCGGCGACGGTCGGGACGGTCTGCACCGAGATCGGGCTGCCGGCGACCCGCTCGATGGTCTTGAGCATCCGGTGCTCGCGCGGCTCGGCCAGGGTGATCGCCACGCCCTCGCGCCCCGCGCGGCCGACGCGCCCGATGCGGTGCACGTAGGACTCGGGCGCCGAGGGGACGTCGTAGTTCACGACGTGGGTGAGCTGGTCGATGTCCAGCCCGCGCGCCGCGACGTCGGTGGCCACCAGCAGGTCCGCCGTCCCGCCGCGCAGCCGGCCCATGACGCGGTCGCGCTGCTCCTGGCTCATGCCGCCGTGCAGCGCCTCGGCACGGTAGCCCCGGCCGTTGAGGGTCTCGGTGAGAGAGTCGACCTCCTCGCGGGTGCGGCAGAAGACGATCGCCGCCGTCGGGGCCTCGATGTCGAGGATGCGGCCCAGCGCGGCCGGCTTGGCCGCCCGGGGGACGACGTAGGCGGTCTGCCGGACGCGCGGGGCCTCCCCTGCGGCCGTCTTCTCCCGGGCGATCGAGATGCGGACCGGGTCGCGGAGGTGCCGCCGCGCCAGGGAGTCGAGCCGGCGGGGCATCGTCGCGGAGAAGAGAACCGTCTGCCGAGTCTCCGGCGTCTGGGCGAGGATCGCCTCGAGGTCCTCGGCGAAGCCCATGTCGAGCATCTCGTCGGCCTCGTCGAGCACGACGGTGACGACGTCGCCGAGCTGCAGGCTGCCGCGGTTGAGCAGGTCCAGCGCCCGGCCCGGCGTGGCGACGACGACGTCGACGCCGGACTCCAGGCTGCGCAGCTGCCGCACGATCGGGGCGCCGCCGTAGACCGGGAGGACGCGGGCACCGAGGTCCTTGCCGTAGCGGTGGAACGCCTCGGAGACCTGGACCGCGAGCTCGCGGGTCGGCAGGAGGACGAGCGCGACCGGGGCCTTGTCGCGCCGGTGGGCGGTCAGCTGCTGGAGCACCGGCAGCGCGAAGGCCGCGGTCTTGCCCGTGCCGGTGGCGGCCTGCCCCAGCAGGTCCCGGCCCTCGACCAGCGGCGGGATGGCCTCCTGCTGGATCGGGGTGGGCTCCTCGTAGCCGAGTGCCGACAGGGCGGCCAGCAGCTCGGGCCGCAGCTCCAGGTCCTCGAAGGTCGCGCTGGTGTCTCGTTCGTCGTCCATCGGGTCCATCGTTCCCTCGTGGCCCGTACCGCATGCCACCGGGGGCATGACAGGCTCGGCCGGTGACCGACGACCTGTGCCTGCGGCCGGCGACGCAGCTGGCCGACCTGCTGCGCAACCGTGAGATCTCCGCCCGCGAGCTCCTCGACGCGCACCTCGACCGCATCGACCGGCTCAACCCCTCGGTGAACGCCGTCGTCACCCTGGACGCGGACGGGGCACGGGCGGCCGCCGACGCCGCCGACGCGACCCTGGCGGCCGGCGACCCGGTCGGGCCGCTGCACGGCCTGCCGGTCGCGCACAAGGACACCCACGCCACCGGCGGCATGCGGACGACGTGGGGATCACCCCTGCACGCCGACACCGTGCCCCTGCGCGACGAGCTGGTGGTGGCCCGGCTGCAGGCGGCCGGGGCGATCCGGATCGGCAAGACGAACGTGCCGGAGTTCGCCGCCGGGTCGCACACCTTCAACCCGCTCTTCGGCGCGACCCACAACCCCTACCGGCACGGGCTGTCGGCCGGTGGGTCCTCGGGCGGGGCCGCCGCCGCGCTGGCTGCGGGGTTCGTGCCCCTGGCCGAGGGCAGCGACATGGGCGGCTCCCTGCGGAACCCGGCGGGCTTCTGCAACGTGGTGGGGTTGCGGCCCACGCCCGGCCGGGTGCCCACGTGGCCGGCGCCGATGGCCTGGTCGCAGCTCTCGGTGCAGGGACCCATGGGCCGGACCGTCGCCGACGTGGCGCTGCAGCTCTCGGTCCTGGCCGGCCCGGATCCGCGGGTGCCGATCGCGCTCGGCGACGATCCGACGGCGTTCGCCGCCGACCTGCCGACGTCCCTCGCCGGACTGCGAGTGGCCTGGGCGCCGGATCTCGGCGGCCAGGTGACCGTCGACCCGGCGATCACGGCGGTGCTCGCGCCGTCGGTCGGGGTGTTCGAGTCGCTCGGGGCCACCGTGGAGGAGGCCTGTCCGGACCTGTCCGGGGCGGACGACGTGTTCGGGACGCTGCGGGCGTGGCTCTTCGACGCCGCGTTCAGCGACCTGGCCCGCCGTTCCCCGGACAAGCTGAAGGAGTCCATCCGGTGGAACGCCGAGCTGGGCGCGAAGCTCACCGGCTCCGACCTGGCCCGCGCCGAGCAGCAGCACACGAAGCTCTACGAGCGGATGGTCGCGTTCTTCGAGCAGTACGACGTCCTCCTCGCACCGACCACACAGGTGCTGCCGTTCCCGGTGGAGATCGAGTACCCGACCGAGATCGCCGGCGTGCACCAGGAGAACTACCTGGAGTGGATGCGGTCCTGCACCGTCGTCTCGGCGACCGGCTGCCCGGCGCTGTCGGTGCCGGGTGGGTTCACCGGCGACGGGCTGCCCGTCGGCCTGCAGGTCATCGGGGCACCGCGGGCCGACCGCCGGGTGCTCGAGGTGGGGCACGCCTTCGAGCAGGCCACCCGCTTCGGCGAGCGCCGCCCCGCTCTCTGACCACGTCTACCGCTCTCTAGGAGCGCACCTAGACACGCGGAGACGGCGCTATGCCGCTGGAGCCGCCCCGCGTCAGCCGGGTCCGTCGGAGCCGGCGGGGTACTCGCGCAGCGGCACGTCCCCGGCGTCCCAGGCCGCCAGGATCGGCTCCACGATGCGCCACGACTCCTCGGCCTCGGCGGCACTGATGGACAGCGTCGGGTCGCCGGCCAGCATCTCCTTGATCAGCAGTCCGTAGGCCGACAGCCGGCGGGGTGGCAGCTCGATGCCCAGCGTCGTCCGCTCCAGGTCGAACGGGTCCCCCGCACCGTTGAGGTTGAGCTCGAGGGAGATCGTGTCCGGGTCGAAGCCCAGGCGCAGGAGCCCGGCCTCGGGCGGGGTACCGCCGAAGGCGAGGTGCGGGACGGGCTTGAACCGGACCAGGATCTCCTGCCGGTTCTCGCCGAGGGCCTTCCCCGAGCGCAGGCGGAACGGCACGCCCGCCCAGCGCCAGTTGTCGATGGTCACCGTGTACTCGGCGTAGGTCTCGGTCTCGCGCGCCGGCTCCACACCCTCCTCGGCGACGTAGTCGGGCAGCTCCTGGCCGTCCACGGTCCCGGCCGTGTAGCGGCCCCGCACGGTGTCGCGGGCCATGTCCGCAGGCGGCCGGACGACACGGAGGACGTCGGCCTTGCGCGCGGCGAGGCTTCCCGCGTCGACCGCCGCGGGCGGCTCCATCGCGATGACCGCGAGCTGCTGGAGCAGGTGGTTCTGCAGCATGTCCCGCAGCGCGCCGGCGGTGTCGTAGTAGCCCGCCCGCCCCTCGAGGCCCAGCGTCTCGTCGAAGACGATGTCGACCCGCTCGACGTGGCCGGCGTTCCAGACCGGCTCGAACAGCCGGTTGGCGAAGCGCAGCCCGAGGATGTTGAGCACCGTCTGGGTGGCCATGAAGTGGTCGACGCGGAAGACCGCCTCGTCCGGCAGCAGCTGCGCCAGCACCGCGTTCAGCTCGCGGGCGTCGTCGGCGTTCTCGCCGAACGGCTTCTCCACCGCGACGGCGGCACCCTCGGGCAGGCCGACCTCGGTCAGCGCCCGCAGCGTGGGGAGGAAGACCGTGTTGGGCAGCGCCAGGTAGACCACCGGCACGCCGCCGGCCCGCTCGAGCACCGCGCGCAGGTCGGCGGGCTCGGTCACCGAACCCTGGTGGTACCCGAGCCGGGCGAGCAGCCGGTCGCGGGCCGCCTCGGGCACGTGTGCCGCGTGCTCGGTCAGCCGTTCCCGCGCCCAGTCGCGGTAGTCGTCGTCGGAGAGCTCCTCACGGCCCACCGCCAGGAGCGTCTGGTCGTCGGTGAGCTCACCGACGTCCTCGAGCTCGGCCAGGCCGGGCAGCATCAACCGGCCGGTGAGGTCACCGGCACCGCCGAGCACCACGAGAGGTCGGGTCATGGGACGCCCCTGCCCAGACCCGGAGCGCCGGAACCCCTACTCGGGCGGGCGGGGGAGGCGGCGGGCCTGACGCCGCTTCCGCAGCCCGCGCAGGGTCCGGACGGCGACCAGCAGCTCGGCCAGCTCGTGGCGGTCCCCGGACGCGATGTCGGCCAGCTGCGCGGCCGAGCGGGCCTGCGTGGTGTCCCACGCCTCCACCCACCCGGCGACCAGCTGGTGCGGGTCGTCGTCGTCGGAACCGCGGGCGGTGAGCACGTCCTCGGTGAGCGACGCGGCCTCGGCGGCGAGGTCGTCGCGCAGCGAGGCCCGCGCCATCGACGGCCAGCGGCGGTCACGGGGCAGCGCGGTGACCAGCTCGCGCAGCGGCACCAGCCCCAGCCGCTCGGCCAGGCACTGCATGACCTGCCCGGCCAGCGCCACCGGCGCCCCGGTCCGCTCGGTCACGACGGCGAGGTCGAGCGCCGCGGGCAGCAGAGGGGCGGCGGCGACCTCCGCGGCGAGCTCCGGGGGCACCCCCGCCTCCTGCAGCCGGCTGACGCGGGCCGCGTAGGCCGCGGCCTCCACCCCCAGCAGCCAGGTGGGCAGCGCGGCCCGGACCGCAGCGACCGGCGCGGCGAACCGGTCCCTCACGGCGGCGACCGGAGGAACCGGATCGGCGACCAGGTCCGGCTGGCGCAGCAGCCAGCGCGCCGACCGCTCGGCGAGCCGGGTGGCCTCCGTGCGCAGCTCCACCTGCGTCGTCGCCGACACCTGGTTGTCCATGGCGCCGACCGCGTCCCACTGGCGGTCGACGTCGAACACCGCCCGGGCGACGGCATGGGCCCGGACGACGCGGTCCAGTGGCACCCCGGTCTCCTGGTGCAGCCGGAAGAGCCCGGTGACGCCGGCGATGTTGACCGCGCGGTTGGTCAGCGCCGTCGCGACGATCTCCCGCCGGAGCGGGTGGCCGGTGATCGCCGCCGGGAACCGCTCGCGCAGCCGGCTCGGGAAGTAGCCGGTGAGCAGGTCGTCCAGGGCAGGGTCGTCGGGGAGGTCGCTGTGCAGGACGACGTCGCCGGTCTCGAGCTTGGCGTAGGCGAGCAGGACCGACAGCTCGGGGCCGGTGAGCGCCTGCCCGTCGCGCCGCCGCTCGGCCAGCGCGCGGTCGTCGGGGAGCGCCTCCACGCTGCGCAGCAGCCGGCCCGACCGCTCCAGGGAGCGCAGGAAGCGCTCGTGCGCGTCCAGCAGGCTGCGGGCCGACGTCACCTCGACGGCCAGGGTGGCGTTCTGGTCGTGGTTGTCGGAAAGCACGGAGCCGGCGACCTCGTCGGCCATCTCGCCCAGCAGCGCGGCCCGGCCGGCAGCGTCGATGCCGCCGTCGTCGACCACCCGGTTGAGGGCGATCTTGATGTTGACCTCGTGGTCGGAGGTGTCGACGCCGGCGGAGTTGTCGATGGCGTCGGTGTTCACCCGGCCACCGGTGAGGGCGTACTCGACCCGGCCGCGCTGGGTCAGCCCGAGGTTCCCGCCCTCGCCGACCACCCGCACGCGCAGCTGTCCGCCGTCGACCCGCACCGCGTCGTTGGCCTTGTCCCCGGCGTCCAGCGCGCTCTCGGTGGCCGCCTTCACGTACGTGCCGATGCCGCCGTTGAACAGCAGGTCGACCGGCGCGAGCAGGATCGCCCGGATCAGCTCCACCGGGGTGAGGGAGTCCACGCCGTCGTCGATGCCGAGCGCGGCGCGCATCGGCGCGGAGACCGGGATCGCCTTCGCCGTCCGCGGCCAGACGCCGCCGCCTGCGCTGATGCGCGACCGGTTGTAATCGGCCCACGACGAGCGCTGCAGGCCGAACAGCCGCTTGCGCTCGGCGAAGGAGGCCGCCGCGTCGGGCGTGGGGTCGACGAACACGTGCCGGTGGTCGAAGGCCCCGACCAGCCGGATGTGCTCCGACAGCAGCATCCCGTTGCCGAAGACGTCGCCGGACATGTCGCCGATGCCGACGACGGTGAAGTCCTGCCGCTGCACGTCCACGTCGAGCTCGCGGAAGTGCCGGGTCACCGACTCCCAGGCGCCGCGGGCCGTGATGCCCATGGCCTTGTGGTCGTAGCCGACCGAGCCGCCCGAGGCGAACGCGTCGCCCAGCCAGAACCCGCGCTCGATGGCGACCGAGTTCGCGAGGTCGGAGAAGGTCGCCGTCCCCTTGTCGGCCGCGACCACGAGGTAGGTGTCGTCGCCGTCGTGCCGGACGACCTTCTCCGGCGGCACGACCGTGCCGTCGACCAGGTTGTCGGTGAGGGAGAGCAGCGCGCCGATGAACAGCCGGTAGCAGGCCTGGCCCTCGGCGATGGCGGCGTCGCGCGAGGCCCCGTCGGGCGGCGGGTTCTTGACGACGAAGCCGCCCTTGGCGCCGGTCGGCACGATGACGGTGTTCTTCACCATCTGCGCCTTGACCAGGCCGAGCACCTCGGTGCGCAGGTCCTCGCGCCGGTCGGACCAGCGCAGCCCGCCGCGGGCGACGGCGCCGAAGCGCAGGTGGATGCCCATGACGCGCGGCGAGCTCACCCACACCTCCCGGGCCGGCCGGGGCTCGGGCAGGTCGGGGACGGCCTTCGGGTCCAGCTTCAGCGCGAGCGGTCCGCCCGCGTAGTACGTCGTCCGCTGGGTGGCGGTCACCGCGGCGAGCAGCGAGCTCAGCACCCGGTCGGCGTCCAGGGAGGCCACCTCGCCGATCGACCCGCGCAGCGCCTCGACCAGCTCGTCCTGCCGCTTCGCCCGGCCGTTGACCCGGCCCGGAGAGAAACGCGTCTCGAACAGCAGCACCAGCCGGGCGACGACGTCGGGATGCGCGGCGAGGGTCTCCTCGACGTAGCGCTGCCCGAAGGGCAGCCCCGCCTGGCGCAGCCACTGCACGTAGGCCCGCACCACGCTGACCTGCCGCCAGTTCAGGCCGGCGAGCAGGACCAGGGCACCGAGCCCGTCGTCCTCGGCCTCTCCCCGCCAGACCGCGCCGACGGCGTCGGTGAACCGCTCGGGGAGGGACCGCAGCAGCGGCAGCTCGCCGGCCGGCACCGCCACCCCGAAGTCGTAGATCCACGTCGGCGGGGCGCCGATCCGGTCGATCTCGTAGGGCCGCTCGTCGACGACGTCGACGCCCATGTTCTGCAGGACGGGCAGGACCTCCGACAGCAGGAGCCGCTGCCCGACCCGGTAGACGGTGAGTCGGCGGTCGCCGGCCGCGGCGCCCTTCGAGGTCCACAGGCGCATGGACAGCTGTCCCTCGCCGAGGCCGTCCAGCCGGGCCAGGTCGTCCACGGCCTGCTCGGGCGGGAAGTCCTGCTGGTAGCCGGCCGGGAAGGCGTCGGCGACCCGGGCCAGCAGCTTCTCCGCATCGGCGCCGTAGCGGGCGTGCAGCGCGTCGGAGAGCCCGTCGGTCCAGCTGCGGGCGGCCGCGGCGAGCTCGTCCTGCAGTCCTTCGGCGTCGACGGACACCGGCTTGTGGCTGCCGCGCCGCCCCATGGGCACGCGCACCACGAAGTGCAGCCGGGCGAGGACGGACTCGGTGGAGCGCGCCGTGTACTCGATGCTCGTCCCGCCGAGCCGCTCGAGGAGGACCTGCTGCATCGCCAGCCGGACCTCGGTCGTGTAGCGGTCGCGGGGCAGGTAGACGAGGGCCGACCAGAACCGGCCGGTGGGGTCCTGCCGCAGGAAGAGCCGGGTCTGGCGGCGTTCCTGCAGGTGGAGGACGGCGTTGGCGACGGGCAGGAGCTCGTCCGTGCCCACCTGGAGCAGCTCGTCGCGCGGATAGGTCTCGAGGACCTCCAGCAGCTCCTTGCCGGTGTGGCTGTCGGCCGGGACGCCGGAGCGGGCGACCACCTCCGCGACCCGCCGGCGCACCAGCGGGACGTCGACGACGCTGCTCGTGTAGGCCGCGGACGGGAACAGGCCGACGAAGCGGAACTGGCGCGCCCGGCCCTGCGCGTCCGCGGGGAGGCTGACGGCCACGAGGTCCAGCCACGCCCGCCGGTACACCGGGGACCGGGTGTCGGCCTTGGTCACGGTCAGCAGGCGCTGGCCCGGGGTCCGGACGGCCTCGGGCATGCGTGCGGTCGGCTCGCTCATGTCCATGTCGCTGCGGAGCACACCCAGGCCGCTGCCAGGGACGACGGCCGCGCCCTGCTTGGCCCGCCCGGCCCCCTGCTCCACCTCGCGCGAGCCGAGGAGGACGAAGTTCCCGTCGGCCAGCCAGCGCAGCAGCGCGGCGGCCTCGGCGGGATCGTCGGCGGGGTCGGTGTCCGGGCCGGTGGGGACGCCGCCGGCCAACTCGTCCAGCCGGCCGGCCACCTCCACCAGCCGCAGCCGGAGGCGCTCGGCGTCCTCGTGGACGGCGCGCACGTCGTCGAGCACCGTGCGCAGGCCATGGACGAGGTCGCTGCTGGCCTCCTCGTCGAGCGGCCCGTCGAGGACGACGGCCATCCACGACTCGGTCAGGGCGTCGGACCCGCAGCCGGCGGCCTGTCCGCTGTCGCAGAAGGCCTTGATGCGCCCGCCGACGTCGCGTCGCACCACCACGACCGGGTGGACGATGTGCGCCAGCGCGAAGCCCTGCCGCACGACCTCGGCGGTGACCGAGTCGACCAGGTAGGGCATGTCGTCGGTGACCAGCCGCACCACGGCGCGACCATCCGGGAGGCGTTGCGCGTCGACCGTGGCCGAACCCGTCGGCCGCACCTCGGCCAGCCGCAGGTGGCCCAGCGCCAGCTCGGCGAGCTCCGCCGGCTCGTGCCCGAGCACCTCGGCCGCCGGCTCGCTCCAGTAGTAGCGCTGCAGCAGGCCCGGCAGGTCGTCAGGGGTGCACCCCGTCGGCAGCTCGCGCCCGGTCGAGCGGGCCGCCTCGGCGGCGCTGTCCAGGAGCTGCCGCTTCTCGTCGCGGGCGGCCTCCAGCGCGGCGAGCTCGGTCAGGGCGCCGCCCGACGGCCCCCCGTCCGGTGCGCGCACCGGGGTCTCCGGGGCAACCGTGGTGCTGGCCATGTCAGGCCACGCTACTGCGGTCCGGACCACTTCTCATGGCGACGCCGGGCGGCGTTACCGACCCGTGGCCGGACGCACCGCCCAGGCGCAGCTCAGCGGTCCAGGAGCTGGTCGGCCACCCACCCGGCGACGGCGAGGATCAGGCCGCCGATGATCGCCGTGCCGAACCCGTCGATCGTCAGGCGGTCGGTGAGCCCGGCGGTCAGCGCGAGCAGCGCCGCGTTGATGACCAGCAGGAACAGGCCCAGCGTCAGCAGGACGAACGGCAGGGACAGCAGTCGCAGGAGCGGCCCCACGATCGCGTTCACCACGCCGAAGATCAACCCGATCCAGAGGTAGGTGCCGTAGATGCCGAGCGGCCCGTCGGGGTTCTCCACGACGTTCAGCCCCGACAGGACGTCGTACTTCGTCAGGCCGAAGAAGACGGCGGCGAGGATGACGACCTTGAGCGCGAACTTGATCACGCGGCCGACGCTAGCGGTGCGCGCTTGTCCGTTGGGGGATCTGGCCGGATCTGCGGGTGTCTAGCGCCTGCCCTAGAGATTGGCAGACGCCGCTCGACGGGCGAGAATCCTCGCCGTGACGACGACCGACGAGCCGCTGGCCATCCGGCAGCCGCGGTGGGTCCGGCTCGTGGGCCCCGCCTTCCTCGCCGTCTGGGGATCGGCCTTCCTGTTCTCCGACGACGGCTGGGGGAACTTCCGGGTGCCGGGTCTGGTCATCGCCGTCGTCGCGGTGGCGTTCGTCGGCCGCATGCTGTTCTGGAGCGCCATCGGCACCGACGACGGCCGGCTCACCGTGCGGAACGCCTGGTCCACCCGCACGTTCACCCGGGACGAGATCGACGGCGTGGAGGTCGACCGCGCCGCCGGCCGTGGCTGGGCGGTGTGGCTGCGGCTCGCGGACGGCGGACGCCATTCCCTCGACGTGACCCAGGCGCCGTTCCTGGGGCCCTTCCGCGCGACCCTCGAGCGGCAGGCCGACGCCGTCCGTGCGTGGCTCGACGGCCGGCCGCACGCCTTCCTCTGATCCCACGACACGCCTAGCCCGTTCTACCGATCTCTACGGATCGGACTAGAGAACGCCATACGGTGCTCGACATGGATCCCGTCCGGAACCCGTACGCGCCCGGCGCCGGCCAGCGACCCCCCGAGCTGGCCGGTCGGGACACCGAGCTCTCGGCCTTCGACGTGGTGCTGGAGCGGATCGCCCACGGCCGGCCGGAGCGCTCGCTCGTGCTGACCGGGCTGCGCGGCGTCGGCAAGACCGTGCTGCTCAACCAGCTGCGGTCGGCGGCGATCTCGCGCGGCTGGGGCACCGGCAAGATCGAGGCGCGTCCCGAGCAGTCGCTGCGGCGGCCGGTCTCCTCCGCGCTGCACATGGCGCTGCGCGAGCTGGGGCCGCGCCACCGCGACCAGGGGTCGATGGAGGAGGTCCTCGGCGTCGTCAAGGCCTTCGCGCAGCGGGTGAGCCCAGCCGACGCGAAGGTGCGGGACCGGTGGCAGCCCGGCATCGACGTCCCTGCGGCCACGGGGCGCGCCGACTCCGGCGACATGGAGATCGACCTCGTCGAGCTGCTCAGCGACGCGGCCGGGGTGGCCGCCGACATCGGCAGCGGCATCGCGCTGTTCATCGACGAGATGCAGGACGTCCAGCCCGACGACGTCTCGGCCATCTGCGCGGCCTGCCACGAGCTCTCCCAGCAGGGCGCGCCGCTGATCGTCGTGGGTGCGGGTCTCCCCCACCTGCCCGCCGTGCTGTCGGCGTCGAAGAGCTACTCCGAACGGCTTTTCCGGTACCTGCGCATCGACCGGCTGGAGCGCGAGGCCGCCGATCGCGCGCTGATCGCACCCGCCGAGCGGGAGGGGGTGGAGTTCGCGCAGGGCGCCCTGGACGCCCTGTACGAGGCCGCCGACGGCTACCCGTACTTCGTGCAGGCCTACGGCAAGGTGACGTGGGACGTCGCCGCCTCCTCCCCCATCACCGCCGCCGACGTCGCGATGGCCGCGCCGGTCGCCGAGACCGAGCTCGCCGTCGGGTTCTTCGGCTCCCGCTACGACCGCGCGACCCCGGCCGAGCGCGAGTACATGCACGCCATGGCCGAGCTGGGCGGACCGGGCGGCGCGGCCGTGGCCACGTCGGAGGTGGCCGTCTCCCTCGGCCGGAAGCCCGCGTCCCTCTCCCCCGCGCGTGACTCGCTGATCAAGAAGGGCCTGGTCTACTCGGCCGAGCGCGGGCAGATCGCCTTCACCGTCCCGCACTTCGGCCGCTACCTCCTGCGCCACCCGGACTAGGGAAAGGACCCCGGTCCTCCTCCCCGCTCGCGAGCTCGCGGCGAGCCTCTGGACGGGGCCGGGTACAAAGCCCGCATGCCGGTGTGGATCGAGGCGGGGCTGTTCGGGCTGCTCGGTGGGGCCGCCCTCGTGCTGGGTGCGCTGGTCGCCTGGTTCGCCCGGGTGCCGCAGGCCGTCGTCGCGGGGGTCATGGCCTTCGGCTCGGGCGTGCTCATCTCCGCCGTGGCCTTCGACCTCATGGAGGAGGCCGCGGACACCGGCGGCCTGCTGCCCGCCGCCGCGGGCTTCGTGGCCGGCGCCCTGGCCTACGTCACCGCCAACGCCGTCCTGGCCCGCCGCGGCGCACGGCACCGCAAGCGCTCGGGCGGCCTGCAGCCCTCGGAGCGCGACCAGGCCGGCAGCGGGATGGCGATCGCGGTCGGCGCGCTGCTGGACGGCATCCCCGAGTCCGTCGTCCTCGGACTGGGACTCCTGGGCGGGGGCTCGGTGAGCGTGCCCGTGCTGGCGGCGGTGTTCATCTCCAACGTGCCGGAAGGCCTGTCGAGCGCCGCCGGCATGAAGCGCAGCGGGCGGTCGGCGCGCTACGTCTTCGGGGTCTGGGGCGGCATCGCGGTGGCCAGCGGCCTCGCCGCGCTGCTGGGCTACCTGGCGCTGGGCAGCGCCTCCCCCGAGGTGATCGCGGTGATCACCGCGGTGGCGGCCGGTGCGATCCTCACCATGGTGGCCGACACGATGATCCCCGAGGCGTTCGAGGAGACCCGCTCGTGGACCGGGGTGATCACCACCCTCGGCTTCCTGACCGCGTTCGCGATCGAGGTCGCCGGTTGACGGCCTCGTTCACCGGACGAGCGGCACGGCGGGCGGCAGCACGTTCGGGCCTGCCACCGCCGGGCGCTCGGCGTGCACCGGGTGCGCCCGGACGGCGAGCACGGCGACGTCGTCCTCGACGCCGACGCCCAGCATCTCGGCGAGCAGCCGGTCGCACAGCTGGTCCAGGTGCAGGTCCACCGAACCGGCGAGGACCTCGCGGAGCCGCTCACGCCCGTCGTCCAGCAGCATGCCGCGGCGCTCGAACAGACCGTCGGTGAAGAGGAGCAGGGTGCTGCCCTCGGGCATCTCGGCGACGCCGTCGACGCGCGGGCCCAGCCAGCCGATGCCCACGGGTGGCCCGACCGGCGCCGTCAGGTCGAGCACGGTCCCGTCGGCCAGCAGCAGCATCGGGTCGGGGTGGCCCGCCGTCGCCCAGCGCAGCCGCCGCAGACCAGCGGCCCGGTCCCCCGGCCCCTGCTCGATCCGGCAGACCAGCGCCGTCGCCATCGCGGGGACGGCCAGGCCGACCAGCGCGTGGTCGACGCGGCGGATCACGCCGGCCGGTTCCTCGAGCCGGTCGAACGCGATGCCCCGCACCAGCGTCTTGACCTGACCCATGGCCGCCGCGGCCTCGATGTCGTGACCCATGACGTCGCCGATCACGACGACCGTGTCGCCGTCGGGCTGCAGGAAGGCGTCGTACCAGTCGCCCCCGATCGAGACGCCCTGGGTGGCCGGCCGGTAGCGGACGGCCAGCTCCAGCTGGTCGGGTTGCACCGGCGGGGACAGCAGGCTCAGCTGCAGCCGCTCGGCGACCTGCTGGTTGGCCAGCGCCAGCCGGGCGTTGTCCAGCGCGAGCGCCGCCCGGCGCGAGGCGATCTCGGCGGTGCGCAGCTCGTCACCGGTGTGCGCCCCGCGGGCCGATCCGTTGACGAGGGTGATCGCGCCGAAGGTCTCCCCCCGCGCGACCAGCGGGAAGGTGGCCACCGCGGCCGGGCGGAGCGGACGCAGCTCCTCGCGGGCCGTGGGGTTCACGACCATCGCCTCGATGTGGGCGTCGGTCAGCTCGGGGATGATCACCGGCCGGTTGTTCCGCAGGGCCGTGGGGACCGGGGCGCTCGCGTGATTGGTCGCCACCCGGGCATCCGCGTACCGGTGCATCGCGGCCACCTGGGCCGGGTCGCTGTGCGCGCGCCCGACGTCCCGGCGGGTGCCGTCCGGGTCGACCACGCTGACCAGGCACCAGTCGGCCAGCGTCGGGACGACGAGGTGCGCGAACCGGTCGACCGCCTCGTCGACATCCAGCGTCGACGTCATGGCCAGGTTGATCTCCCCGAGCAGCAGGAGGTGCCGGCCGGCCAGCTCGGCGGACTCGGCCGCCGCTGCTGCCGACGCTGCGGCTTCCTCCCGGTCCGTCACGGCCGCCGCCCGCTCCTCGAGCATCCGGCGGCGCTCGGTGACGTCGTCGTACGTGACGACCAGTCCCGCATCGGTGAGGAAGGCGTCGGCGCGGAACCACTTCCCGAGCGGCCCGAACCAGGCCTCGGTCCCGGCGGTCACCCCGGTCGACCGCACTCCGCGGTACAGCTCGTCGAAGGGGCCGCCGACGGCCTCCGGGAACTCCGCCCAGACGTCTCGTCCGAGCAGGCCGTCGACGGTCCGGTCGAGGACGCGTGCCCCGGCCGGGTTGATGTAGCGGAAGCGCCAGTCCGCGTCGAGGACGAACAGCGGCCGCTCCATGCCCTCGACGGCCTGCAGCAGCAGGTCGCCGGGCGGAGGGGCCGCCTCGTACGTCATGCGGCCCACTCTGCCCCATCCCCCGGCCTACGCCGTAAACCTGGGCGCTCCCGGTCTCCGGTCCCACCCCGACGGGCGGAGATGCCCCGCTCCGCGCCTCCTTGGCAGCGGCGGGCCGGGTGGACACAATCAGGTGCGTCCCCGCCCTGTCGGTGTGGACGCTCCGACAAAGGGGCCGACCGTCGGAAGCGGCCAGGCGTGGGGGCACCGGGGTGGATGAGCAGGAGGCGCGGCAGCGCGAGGGCATCGGGCCTCCTCCCGACGCCGATCTCGGCCGGTTCCTCCAGACCATGCCGGCCGCCTTCTGCTTCCTCGACAAGCGCTGGAACCTCCACTACGTCAACGCGGAGGCCGAGCGGCTCCTGGGGCGCTCGTGGTCGGAGCTGGCCGGGCAGTCCCTGTGGGAGGCCGTCCCCGAGCTGGTCGGCAGCGACGTCGAGACCCACTACCGGACGGCGGTGGCCACGGGCCGGCCGCTCACCTTCGAGGCCGCCCACCCGGGCGTCGGGGGGTGGTTCGAGATCAGGGCCTGGCCCACGCCGGACGGGCTGGCCGTCTACCTGCTGGACGTGACCGACCGGCGCGACGCGGAGGAGGCCGCACGCCGGGCCACCGCCCGCACGGCGCTGCTCGCCCGGGTGAGCGCCGAGCTCTCGGGTCAGCTGGACACGCTGTCGGCGCTGGCCCGGCTGGCGCAGCTGGTCGTGCCGGTGCTGGCCGACGCCTGCATCGTGACGCTCGTCGACCGGGAGGGGCACGCGCGCGACGTCGGCTCCTGGCACGGGGACCCCGCACGACGTCCGGTCATGGACCGTTACGCGCAGCTCCGCCTCGCCACCCTGCCCGGCACGTCCCCCGTCGCCCAGGCGCTCGCGGCCGGGACGCCGGTGACCGAGTCCGTCGACGCCGTCCTCCGGGTCATGCCGGAGGGGCCGGCTCGGGATCTGCTCGTCGAGCTCTCCCCCGCCACGGCGGTCGTCCTGCCGCTGACGGCCGACGCCCGCACCGTCGGGGTCCTGACCCTGTACCAGGACGCGGACCGGGTGATGCGCGCGGAGGACACCGACACCGCGTGGCAGGTGGCCGCGGAGGCCGCCCGGGCCATCGCCCGGGTGCACCGGCACAGCCAGCAGGCGCAGCTGGCCGAGACGCTCCAGCGCAGCCTGCTGACCGAGCCGCCGGCGGTGGACGGGCTCGCCGTCGTGGTGCGGTACGTCCCGGCGGCCGAGGCCGCGCGGGTGGGCGGCGACTGGTACGACGCCTTCCTCCAGCGCGACGACGCCCTGATGGTGGTCATCGGGGACGTGGTGGGCCACGACACGGCGGCCGCGGCGGCGATGGGTCAGTTGCGTGGCCTGCTGCGCGGCATAGCGCACTACAGCGGCGCCGGGCCCGCCGAGGTGCTCCGCGGACTGGACGACGCCGTCGTCGGGATGCACGACGACACGCTGGCGACCGCGGCGATCGTGCGCTTCGAGCAGGACGGGCAGGGCGGCCCGCGCCTCCGCTGGGCCAACGCCGGGCACCCCCCGCCGATCGTCGTCGCGGCCGACGGCGGGATCACGGTGCTGGGGTCGGAGCTGGGCGACCTGATGCTCGGGGTCGACCCGACGGCGGTCCGGGCCGAGTCGGTGGTCGCCCTGCCGCCCGGCACGACCGTCCTCCTGCACACCGACGGCCTCATCGAGCGCAGGGACAGCAGCCTGGACGACGGCACCCGCACTCTCCTCGGGCATCTCCGGGAGCTCGCCGGGCGTCCGTTGGAGGAGCTGTGCGACGGGCTGCTGCGCAGGATGCTGCGCGGCATCCCCCAGGACGACGTGGCACTGGTGGCCGTCCGGTGTGCCGGAGCCCACCCCGCCGGGGCAGGAACACAGCCCCCCGGACGGTTGACGACCCCGGCTACGGGGCACCCCCGGCGCTGACATCGATTCCACACCGGGGACGAGGGCATGGGGAGACTCGCGTGGCCGCTGCGCCCGCTGCCGGACGGGCGCGGCGAGGTCTGGCGATGGGACCTGCGTGGACTGGCCGAGCTGGCCGCCGCCCGGGCGGGCCTGCGTAGCAGGCTCGGCGTGGTCGGCTTCCCCCCTCCCGACGAGGACACGGCGGGTGAGCGGCTGGTGCTCGCCTTCGACGAGCTGGCCTCCAACGCCCTGCGGCACGGGGAGTCGCCCGTCGTGGCGACGGTCGTCGCCGGCAGCGGTGGATGGCTCCTCGACGTGAGCGACCGGGCGCCGGAGACGATGCCCGCCCCGGCCGTCGACCGCGATCCGGCGAAGGGCGGCATGGGGCTGCACCTGGTGGCCCGCCTGTCCGTGGCACACGGCTGGTACGTCGACGGCGGCCGCAAGCACGTCTGGGCCTGCCTGCCCACCACCGTCGCGGACCGCCGGCCGGCCCTGGCCTGAGCAGCACAGCGCCCGGGGCCGCGGGGACCCGAAGGTCCCGGCGCCGCCCCGGGCGTCTGCAGGCGGTCCGGAGACCGCGGTGTCAGCTCCGGATCAGGGGATGACCAGGGACAGGGCGCCCTTGCCGTAGCCCTGGATGTCGATGGCGAAGTCGGCACGGTTGAACGCGGCGAGCATGCCCGCCAGGTCCGGTGCGACCTCCTCGCCGGGCGCGTACAGCTTGTGCAGCTTGGAGTGCGGGGCGCCCGGGGTGTTGAACAGCGCGGACAGCACGTTCACCACCTCGTGCAGCGCCTCGAGCTGCATGCCGCTCAGCTCGCCGTCCTCCTCGACGGCGTCCTGGCAGCCGCCGGGGGGCAGCAGGGCCAGACCGCCGGCGGTGTAGGCCGACGCCCCGAGGTCCATCAGGCAGAGCGCGTTGACCGACATGTCGGGGGACACGTAGACGGCCACGGAGACCGGGCGGTCCGGCGTCGGGGTCACCGGTGCGCCGGGTGACACGACGACGGTGCGGCCCACGAGGCCCTCGAGCATGTCGCGGACGTCCTTGGCGGCCGGCAGCAGCACCGTGCTCATGCGATCACCCCGTCCAGGTGCTCGGTGAAGGTGTCGGCGGTGAACGGCTTGGCGATGAGGAAGAGGGCGCCGGCGTTGGCGGCCTTCTCGCGCATCTCCGGGGAGCCCTCCGAGGTGACGAAGCCGAACGGCACGGCCGAACCCGAGGCGCGCAGCGCCTGGAGGCACTCGATGCCGGTCATGTTCGGCATGTTCCAGTCCGACAGGACCAGATCCGGCTTCTCCGAGCCGACCTTGGCCAGCGCGTCGGCGCCGTCCTCGGCCTCGACGATGTCGTGGTCGTCGTACCCGGCCTGGCGCAACGTGCGGATGACGATCTGCCGCATGACGCGGCTGTCGTCGGCGACGAGGATCTTCACAGTGACACTCCGTTCTGGGGGGATCGCGGTTCTGGGTAGATCGTGCGATTCAGTGGGTGAGCGGCAGGGCCGGCAGGGCGCCCTGGACGGAGATGGCGACGGGCTGGCCGCGCCACAGGACGTCGATGCGGCACAGGTCGGCCGGATTGCGCACGGCGGGGGCGTCGCCGACGTCGGGGAGGCTCAGCCCCGACGGTCCGGGGAGAGCGGCCTTGACGTTCCCGCCGACGACGTTGGCGATCTCGCCGAACGCGTCGGCGACGTCCTCGTCCTCGAGCTCCGCGGGAGCGGCCGGGCCCAGGAGGGCGCGGGTCAGCTCCGCGGCGGTCCGGCGGCCGGTGGTGAGGACCACCGAGCCGGTCCACGGGCCGACGACGTCGACCCAGGCGGACAGCGGGTCCACGGGCAGGTCGCCGGGAATCGGGATCAGGACCTCGTCCTCGCCGACCAGCGCGATCCACGCCTCACCGGCGATCGACTCGACGGTGGGTGCGTCGATGAGCTCGGTGATCAGCGGGCGGGCGTCGACGGCGCGACGCCGTTCGCCGGAGTCGATCGTGGTCACAGCGCAACCTCCTGGGGAAGCAGGCCGAGCAGGGCGAGCTTGTCGCGGATGGCGTCGGCGGTGAACGGCTTGATCACGTACTCGTGGGCGCCGGCGGCCAGGGCGCGCACGATCTGCGTGTGCTCGCTCTCCGAGGTGACCATCATGAGAGTGATCGAGCGCCACGACGGGTTGGAACGGACGGCGGAGACGAACTGCAGTCCGTCCATCACCGGCATGTTCCAGTCGACGCAGACCAGCTCGGGGATCCAGCCCTCGTCGAGCACGTCGAGGCCTTCCCTCCCGTGGCCGGCGCCGCGGACCTCGTAGCCGAGGCCCTCCAGGATTGCTGTGACGATCCGGCGCATGGCGCGGGAGTCGTCGATGACCAGAGCACGCACGTTCAGGCCCCCTTCAGTGGGCGGTAGGCGGAGCTGCGGCCGACGACGACCCGCTCCCAGGAGTCGTCCACCCCGAGCGTCGTCTCTGCCGCACCGAGGAACAGCCATCCGTCGGGGCGCATGAGGTCGCGCACGCGGCGGAGGATCGCCTGCTTCGTGGGCAGGTCGAAGTAGATGAGCACGTTGCGCAGGTAGACCACGTCGAAAGGGCCCATCCGCGGCAACGGCGCTGCGAGGTTGCACTCGGTGGCGGTCACCATCCGTCGCAGCGGGGCGGCCACCTCCCACTCGTTGCCCACCCGGGTGAAGTGCCGGACGAGCATCGGAGCGGGCAGCCCGCGGTTGACCTCGAGCTGGCTGAACCGCCCGGCCTTCGTGCGGGTCACCATCTCGCGGGAGAGGTCGGTCGCGGTGATCGAGACGCGGCTGGTGGCGTTCGGGATCGAGTCCTCGAGCAGCATCGCGATCGTGTACGGCTCCTGCCCGCTGGAGCTGGCGGCCGACCAGATCTGCAGGCGCTCGTTCGGCCCACGCGCGGCCAGCAGCGCCGGCATGACGGTGGAGGTGAGCGCGGTGAACGGGTCGCCGTCGCGGAACCACGAGGTCTCGTTCGTGGTCAGCGCCTCGACGATCCGGCGGTTGCAGTCGGCGTCCGGGCGGTTGCGCACGGAGTCCACGAACTGGGAGACGTCCGGGATGCCCCTCTCCCGGGCGATGGGCAGCAGCCGCGCCTCGACGAGGTACTCCTTGCCCGGCTGCAGGACGATCGCGCTCTCCTTGTGCACGAGCGCGCGGACCCAGTCGAAGCTGGTGGTGGTGAGGGTCATCGGAGGGCTCCAGCGACGGTTGCGGCGGGTCGAGCAGTGGCGGTGAGGCCCGAGAGGTGGCGGGCGATGGCGTCCGGGATGCGATCGAGGGGCAGAACCTCGTCGGCGTAGCCGGCCTGGCTGATGGCTCCGGGCATGCCCCAGACGACCGAGGTGGCCTGGTCCTGCACCAGGACGGTCCCTCCGGCGGCACGGATCTCGCCGGCACCGTTGCGGCCGTCGGCGCCCATGCCGGTCAGGACGACGGCCAGGACGGCACCGTCGAACGCCGTGACGGCCGAGCGGAAGAGCGGGTCGACCGCCGGACGGCAGAAGTTCTCGGGCGGCCCCTGGTTCAGCCCGGTCGTCAGCCCCCGCGCGGTGGCCCGCACGACGAGGTGGTGGTCCCCGGGGGCCAGGTGCACGGTGCCCGGGAGGAGCGGGGTGCCGTCGGAGGCCTCCACGACGCGCAGGGGGCACAGCCGGTCCAGGCGCTGCGCGAACTGGCGCGTGAACACCGGAGGCATGTGCTGGACGAGCAGCACGGGCACGGGCAGGGAGGCGGGGAGCTGGGGGAGCACCTTGGCGAGGGCCTCGGGTCCACCGGTCGAGGAGCCGATCACCAGGACCGCGGGCTTCTTGCCCGGGCCGGTGCGGGGGGCCGCCGGCGGAGGTGGGGGGACCGGGGCCGCCACGCGGGCCGGCCCCATGCTCACCGGACGGCCCGTGAGCGCCTTGATCTTGGGGATGAGCTGCTCGCGCACGCTCTCCATCGACTGACCGACGCTGCCGACGTTGGCCGGCTTGGTGACGTACTCGTTGGCACCGGCCGAGAGCGCGTCGAGGGTGGCCGACGCACCGCGCTCGGTCAGCGTGCTGAACATGACGATGGGCACGCGGTTGCGCGTCGCGCGGATCGCGCGGACGGCCTCGATGCCGTTCATCTCCGGCATCTCGATGTCCATCGTGACCAGGTCCGGCTTGAGCTGCTCCAGCTTGCTCACGGCGATCCGGCCGTTGACGGCGGTGCCGACGACCTCGATGTCCGGATCCGCGGAGAGCACGTCGGTCACGATCTTCCGGACGACGACGGAATCGTCGACGACCATCACCCTGATCGGGTTCACGCGTGTCCTCCTGCTTCCCTGCGGGGCTCAGCCCGGCAGGCTGTTCAGTTCTGTATCGGCACCGGTTCGCGACCCTTGAGCGAAAGCTCGGGTTCTCTCGTCCACCAGGCGGCCCGGGAGGGCGCCGACGACGTTGCCGTCACAGGGAGCTTCGGACGTGCGCAATCAAAAGAAAAGCGATCGCGCGAACTCGTTACGCAATTCCTCGACGACCGTTCCGAAAGCGTCGAAATAGCATTTCGGCAATGTGTCGACAATTGCGTGCCGGTCGCCGTCCGGGCGCGAAAGGCCCAGGTCACCGCGCCGCGGACGGGGGACTGCCGGGCGCGGTGGGATCAGGACGTGCCGGTCACCGGGTGGCCGACGACACGGTCACCCCGGCAGCCCGGCAGCCCGGAGCCCCCGCGCCGACGCGGGGCGGGGGTGTGGGTCAGCGGGCGGCGACGCGGCGCCAGGGCGCCTGGAGGACCGCCGCGGAGGCGTCGTCGAGCAGATCGGCCATGGCCACGCCCTGGACACACCCGGAGACGGCGTTCCACACCCCGGCGGCGCCGTCGTGCAGGTCGAAGCCGCCGTCGAGGAAGGCCTGGACGGCGTGCAGCTGTGCGGTGGCCAGTGCCCGGGTCCGCCCGGACACGTGCGCGCCCCAGGACGCCTCGTGCATGGCCGTGGCCCACGGGCGGCGCTCGGTGCGCCCGTGATCCACGGCGGCGCGCCAGGCTGCGCGGCCGGCGTCGTCGAGGGACCGCACGGCGTCCAGCAGGACGCTCAGGTCGCCGGCAGCGGGACCGAGCTCGTCGCCGACCGTGGGGGCGGGGAGACCGCGCTCGACGGCCCGGTCGTAGGGACCGGTGAGCTCGCGGCGGACCAGCGGGGGGAGCACACCGGCCGCCCAGTAGCCCACGGCGGCGTCGGCGAGGACGGCCACGGCCTGATCCCGCTCGTCCTCGCCGAGGTCGGCGGCCGGCGCGTGCTCGGGCCCGAGGACGTCGTCGCGGAGCAGGCGCTCCAGCGTCGGGGCGTCGCCGATGGTGCCCTGCTCGAGCTGGGTCACCAGCACGGCGGCGCGGTCCGCGCCGGCAGCGGCGTTGCGCATGTGCGGGACGGTGGCCGCCATCTCCCGGGCCCGGCGGCCACGGACGGCGAGCAGACCGCGCTCCTCGCGGGTCAGACCGCGGCCCGGGGCGGCCTCGGCCAGCCGCCCGAGGGTGTCGGCGTCGGCCTGGAGGCCGGTCAGGAGCACGCCGGCGACGGCGCGGCCCGCAGGGAGCCGCACCAGGTCGAAGCCGAGCGTCGCGGCACTGACCAGGGAGTAGGGCACGGTCGCCTCCAGGGGTGGGTTCCCCCATGCTGGCGGTGATCGGCCGGAAACGCGATTCACGACGACGCGACCGTCACCCCTTCGCGGGAGGGCGAGAGGGTGACGGTCGCGTGTTCAGTGCACGTGCGTGTATGGCTGATCACGCCGGGTGACCGATGGAGCGGCCGTCAGGCGCTGACCGCCTTCTGGACGTCCAGGGCCAGCAGGAGCTGGCCGCGCAGCTTGTACGCGCCGCGGATCAGGTCGCGAGCCTGACCCTCGAGGGTGTCCGGCGGGGCCTCGAAGTCGGCGGCGTCCACGTCGACGACGTCCGCGATCGAATCGACGAGCATGCTGACGGCCTCGCCGTGCAGCCGGACGACGATCACGACGGGGTCGGTGCCCTCGGGGCGCGGCGGCCGCCCGAGGCGCTCCCGCAGCTCGATCGCGGTCACCACCTGGCCCCGGAGGTTGATCAGCCCGGCGACGGCCGTCGGCGCGAGCGGCACGCGCGTGAGCTGCTGGCTGCGCAGCACCTCCTGCACGTGCTCGACCTCGATGCCGTACAGGTCACCGTCCAGCCGGAAGGTGGCCAGCTGCCCGCTGGTCGCGGGCGCGGGAGCGTGGGTGGGGGCGGTCACGTCAGACCTCCAGCAGAGAGGCGGGGACGCCGGTCGGCGTCGTGGGGGCGGAGTAGAACGCCGGGTCGGCGGCCAGGATCGCGGCGCGGACGTCCAGCAGCTCGGTGACCCGGTCGCCGAGGACGGCGGAACCGAGCAGGCCGAGGTCGTCGATGTCGCTGCGCACAGCGGCCTCGCCGTCGACGATGTCGAGGATCTCCTCCACGACGATCGCGACGCTCCGGCCGTGGTCGCTGTAGACGATGACCTCGAGCACCTCGCGCTCGGTCTCGCCGTAGGCGCCCAGGTGCCGGTCGAGCCGGATCATCGGCAGGATCGCACCGCGGTACTGCACGACCTCGCGGTTGCCGACCTTCTCCACCGACTCGGTGCGCACCTGCTCGAGGCGGGTGACCGTGTCGAGCGGGATGGCCACGCGCCGGCCGCCGCCGATGGCAGCGAGCAGCATGCGCTGGCGGTCGGTCTCGCTGGCGGCCGCGGCGGCGTGCGCGGCGGCCTTCTGCGGGTCCTGCCGCTCGTTGGTCTCGGCGCGCAGGGCCCGCCGGGCGAGCGCCTGGACGTCGAGGATGAGCGCGACGGTGCCGTCACCGAGGACGGTCGCGCCGGAGTATAGGCCGATCGCCTTCATCTGGCCGCCGACCGCCTTGACGACGATCTCCTCGGTGTTGATGACGCGGTCCACGACCAGGCCGAAACGGCGCCCCTCGGAGCGCAGGACGGCGATGACCACGTGGCCGTCGTGCCGCTCGGAGGTCAGGCCGAGCACATCGGTCAGGCGCACGAGCGGGAGCAGTTCGCCGCGGAGCCGGTAGACCTGGGCCCCGCCGACCTCCTCGACGGCGTTGGCGGCCTTCTCGGCGTCCAGGCTGACGAGCTCCTGCAGGCTGATCTGCGGGATGGCGTACCGGTCGGAGGCGCACTCGACGGTCAGCGCGGGCACGATCGCCAGCGTCAACGGGATGCGCAGCCGGCAGACGGTCCCCACACCGGGGTCGGACTCGACCTCGATGGTGCCGCCGATGGACTCGATGTTGGTCTTGACGACGTCCATGCCGACACCGCGGCCGGAGACGTTGGTGACCGCGGCAGCCGTGGAGAAGCCGGGCAGGAAGATCAGCTGCAGGATGTCGGACGGGCTCATCCGGGTGAGACCGTCGGCCGTCACCAGGCCCCGCTGCACGGCCTTGGCGCCGAGCTTGGCCGGGTCGATCCCCGCGCCGTCGTCGGCGACCTCGACGACGACCTGGCCGCTCTCGTGCCGGGCACGCAGGGTCAGGATGCCCTCGGCGGGCTTGCCCGCCTTCTTGCGCACGTCCGGCGCCTCGATGCCGTGGTCGACGGAGTTGCGGACCAGGTGGGTCAACGGGTCCTTGACCGCCTCGAGCAGCGTCTTGTCGAGCTCGGTCTCCCGGCCCTCCATCTCCAGCCGCACGCTCTTGCCGCACTGCAGCCCCAGGTCGCGGACGACGCGCGGCAGCTTGGACCAGATGTGGTCGATGGGCTGCATGCGCGTCTTCATGACGCCTTCCTGCAGCTCGCTCGCGATCAGGTTGAGTCGCTGCGAGGCCCGGATCAGGTCCGTGTCGGTCTGCCGCGCGACGTTCTGCACGATCTGGTTGCGGGTCAGCACGAGCTCGCCGACCAGCAGCATCAGCTCGTCGAGCAGGTCGACGTCGACGCGGATCGTGCTGTCGGCGACGCCGCGCCGGGTCTGGCCGTCACCCGCGGCCGCGGGTGTCGTCTCCCCGTCGGTCTGCTCTGCGGCGGGAGCCGGCGGGGCCGACTCCTCGACGATGGGCTCGGGGATGACTGCGTTCGCTCCCTCGTGCAGTTCCTCGGCGAGGACGCCGACGGGCGCGTCGTCCCGCGGGCCGGCGGCGGGTGCCGCCGGGGTCGTGCCGGCGCGCGGCGTGGTCGCCTTGCGCGCGGTGGTCTTCCTGGTGGGCGCCTTGACCGCAGCCTTGACCGCAGCCTTGACCGGGGCCTTCGCCGGGGCCTTGGCCGCAGCCTTGGCCGGGGCCTTCGCGGCGGCCTTGGCCGGAGCCTTCACCGCAGCCGCAGTCGTGGCCGGGGCGGCGGCGCGCGGGGTCGGGATGGCCGGGGCCGGTGCCGCCGGTGCATCGTCCATGGCCGCGGTGATGGCCGCGACGACCCCGGCGACCTCCACGCCACCCTCGCCGCCACTGGCCTCGATCGAGGTGAGCAGGGAGCGGACCGTGTCCACCATCTGCAGCAGCACGCTGGTGCGCGCCGGGCTCAGCTCCAGCTCGCCGTCCCGCAGGCGGGAGAGCATGTTCTCCCCGACGTGCGTGACCTCCTCGAGCCGGTTGAAGGCGAGGAAGCCGCTGGTGCCCTTGATCGTGTGGATCGTCCGGAAGATGCTGGACAGCCGCTCGCGCGAGTTGGGGTCCTGCTCCAGGGCGACCAGGTCCGAGTCCAGCTGGTCGAGGTTCTCGTGGCTCTCCACCAGGAACTCTTCGACGATGTCGTCCAGACCGTCCACCGTTGTTGCCTTCTCTCTCGCGTCGCGAAACGGCTGGGAGCCGGTCCGGTTGGGTCATCGGCGCGCCGCCGGCGGAGTCAAGGTGAATCCGCCGGCGGCAACTGCCGTCGTGCCTGTTATCGGCACCCGCGGCGCGGGTCCGACACCCGCCCGCCGGTGACGGGCAAGAGGGCTTCCTCAGTAGGTGAAGTTGCCGACCGTGGTGCGCAGGTCGGCGGCCATGCGGGACAGCTCGTCGACGGCGGTGCGGGTCTGGGTCAGCGCCTGCGTGGTGGAATCCGCGGCGGTGGACACGCCGGTGATGTTGCTGGCGATCTCCGTCGTCCCACCGGCGGCCTCCTGGACCGAGCGCGACATCTCGTTCGTCGTGGCCGTCTGCTCCTCCACCGCGGAGGCGATGGTGGTCTGCCGGTCGGAGATCTGCGCGACGATGGAGCTGATCTCCTCGATCGCGGCCACCGCGGCGGTGGTGTCGCCCTGGATGGACTGCACCCGCCGGGCGATGTCCTCGGTGGCCTTCGCCGTCTCCTGCGCCAGCTCCTTCACCTCGTTGGCCACCACCGCGAAGCCCTTGCCCGCCTCGCCGGCCCGGGCCGCCTCGATGGTCGCGTTCAGCGCCAGCAGGTTGGTCTGCTCGGCGATCGAGGTGATGACCTTGACGACGTTGCCGATCTCGGCCGAGGACGCGCCCAGCTTGGCGACGGTCGCCGTCGTGGTCTCGGCGGCGGTCACGGCGCGGGCGGCGACCTCGCTGGCCTCCGCGGCGTTGGAGGCGATCTCCCGGATCGAAGCGCCCATCTCCTCGGCACCCGCGGCCACGGTCTGCACGCTGCGGGAGACCTCCTCCGCGGCCGAGGACACGACACCGGACTGCGCGGCGGTCTCCTCCGCCGATGCCGAGATCTGCGCGGAGGAGGCGCTCAGCTCCTCCGACGACGCCGCCACCGCATCCGCGGACGCGGCCACCGAGCCCAGCACCGAGCGCAGGCTCGCCTGGGCCGTGGCCAGGGAGGCAGCCATGCGGCCGAGCTCGTCGGCCGAGCGGACCTCGGGGGTGACCGTCAGGTCGCCCTCGGCGAGCGCGTCCACGGACTTCTGCACCGAACGGACGGTGGCCACGATCTGCCGGACGACGAGCACACCCAGCAGGGAGGCGGCGGCGATCCCGATGGCAAGGGCGGTCCACAGGGTGACGCGCGCCGACGAGGCCAGGTCCTGGCCGGCGGCGGCGTCGGCCTGCGCGTCGACGGCCTGCCGCTCCTGCTCGACCCCGAAGGCGTCGGACAGCCCTCGGCCGGCTTCGGCCAGTGAGCCGTTGGCGATGGCCAGGGCGGCGGCCTCGTTGCCGGCGTCGGCGACCGGGACGAGCTGGGTGTCGACCGTCGCGTAGTAGGCGTCGATCGCGTCCTGCAGGGGCGCGACGTCGGCGGGGTTGTTCAGCGTGCCGACGTAGGACTCCCACTGCTGGGTGAACAGCTCGCGGCGCTCGACGAGGTCGGCCGTCAGGCTCGCGCGGGTGGCGTCGTTCGAGAGGCCGTAGAGGATGTAGCGGGCACGGTCACCCTGGAACGTGCGCTGCGCCTCGCCCAACTTGTTCAGCGGGACGATGGAGTCCTCGTAGAGGGTTTCGCCGGCGTCGGCCAGGGTCCCCATCCGCTGGACCGCAAGGACGGTCACGGCGCAGGCCACGATCGCGAGGACGGCCAGCGCAGCCCCGATCTTGACGCCGATCGGACGGTCGGCGAACCAGCGTGCCCGACCGGTTCGGGCGGGCAGGGCGGATGCGGTCATGGCGGTTCTCCAGGGAAAGGGTGGTGCGAGGCGGCCGGGTTTCGGCGTGCCCGGAATGGTTCAGCGGAGCCGATCCATCGACTGGCGCCTCTGTGACGAACCAAAAAGATAGGACACTTCTGGTTGGGTTGGTTCCATTTTCAATCGTGTCGCGGCGGCTCGGGAGACATTGGTCGGTGACCGCATTTCCCATGTCGACATGGCGCCATTGTGATTGCGTCGGAGCACAAGTGACGGAGGGGAAGTGTGAGCAAGCGGGGACGGGAACTGGTCATGATCGCCGGCACGTCCGCCGATGACCACCGACCGGGGAACGACCGGGACTGCGGTGGACGGGGAGCGTTCCCGCTCGTCCAGGTGGTGAGGTCCTCGCAGGCACCGTTCCGCACCCCCGCGAACTCGTCCACCGCCGCGCGGGTCCGGTCGCCGGGCCCTGCCTCTTCCCGGAGGGCACAGACACCGAGGAGCGCACGACCCCGGGGGTCGTGCGCTCCTCGTCGTCGTGCCGGTCAGCGCCGGTCCACGGCCCCCGTGCGAGGCCCTCGGTCCGTCAGTAGGTGAACCGCCCGACGGTGGTGCGGAGGTCGGCGGCCATGCGGGACAGCTCGTCGACGGCGGTGCGGGTCTGCGTCAGCGCCTGGGTGGTCGAGTCCGCGGCCGAGGAGACCCCGGTGATGTTCGCGGCGATCTCGCCGGTGCCGCTGGCCGCCTCCTGGACGGAGCGGGACATCTCGCTGGTGGTGGCGGTCTGCTCCTCCACCGCACTGGCGATGGTCGTCTGCCGGTCGGAGATCTGCGCGACGATGCTGCTGATCTCCTCGATCGCCGTCACCGCCGCCGTGGTGTCGCCCTGGATGGCGAGCACCCGCTTGGCGATGTCCTCGGTCGCCTTCGCCGTCTCCTGCGCCAGCTCCTTGACCTCGTTGGCCACGACGGCGAAGCCCTTGCCGGCCTCGCCCGCCCGGGCCGCCTCGATGGTGGCGTTCAGGGCCAGCAGGTTGGTCTGCTCGGCGATGCTCGTGATGACCTTGACGACGTTGCCGATCTCGGCGGAGGACGCCCCGAGCTTCGCGACGGTCGCCGTGGTGGTCTCCGCGGCGACCACGGCCTTGGCCGCGACCTCGCTGGCCTCGGCGGCGTTGCTGGCGATCTCCCGGATGGAGGCCCCCATCTGCTCGGCACCCGCGGCCACGGTCTGCACGTTCCGGCTGACCTCCTCGGCCGCCGAGGACACGACACCGGACTGCGCGGAGGTCTCCTCCGCCGACGCCGAGATCTGCGCCGAGTTCGCGCTCAGCTCCTCCGACGAGGCGGCGACGGCATCCGCCGACTGCACGACCGAGGAGAGGACCTCCCGCAGGCTGGCCTGCGCGGAGTCGAGGGCTGCGGCCATCCGGCCCAGCTCGTCGTGGGAGGTGATCCCGGTGGCGACGGTCAGGTCGCCGCGCGCCATGGCCTCGGCCGAGGCCTGGACGGCGGTGACGGTGCGCGTGATGCGGCGTACGACGAACCACGTGAGTGCCGCGGCGACGAGGATCGAGGCCAGAGTCACCGACAGCAGGGTCGTCTTCGCGTCCGACACGTCCTCGGCGGCGTCGGCGGTGCGGCTCGCCGCCTGGGTGGACTGCGCGATGCCTTCTTCCTCGAGGCCGTCGGCGATGTCGGTGAGGAGCGGGCTGGAGACGTCGCGGTAGACCTGGGCGTAGGTCTTCAGGTTGCCGGCGTCGGCGGCCGGGAACAGCTGGGCGGCGTTCGTGGCGAGGAACTGCTCGCGGGCGCCCAGGTACTTGTCGATGGCGGCCTGGTCGATGATGTACGGCTCGTAATCGGCGAGCGCTGCCTCGACGTCGGCCTGCTTCTCCTCCATCTCGCCGAGCAGCTCCACTCGACGGGCCGGGTCGGACACGGCGTACTCGAGCACCCGCGCGCGGTGCGCGGCCGTGGCCCGCTGCACCGCGGAGAGGGCGTTCAGCGGCTCCAGGTTCTCCTCGTAGATGCTCTCCTGGTCGGCGTGCATGTGGTCGATGCGGTCGAGGGCGAGGACGTTCGTGCCGAGCACGACGACGCCGAGCAGGCCGACGACGGCGCCGATCTTCACGCCGATGGGACGGTCGGCGAACCATCCACCGGATCGCCCGGATCGAGTGGTGCGGGCTGGGACGGTCATTGCGGGACTCCAGGGGACGCTCGTGGGCTTCGGGGTTTGACGGACCGGAAGACCGCCGTCGTCCCGATCGCCGAAAGAATGCGTGACGCCGATCCGCGTGAGCAGCAATGGCGCGGCGTGTCGGTGGAGTGCGGTCGAGAAAGGTCGGCTACCGCGTTTGGCCGGTGTCTTTGTCGACAATTCCGGAGGCCCCGGAAATGGACCGAGGGGCGCACGACCGGTAGGTCGTGCGCCCCTCGGGCCGTTCAGATGCTCACCCCGGGCCTGTGAGGAGTGGGGGAGCCGTGTCCGTGGTCAGTAGGTGAACCTGCCGACGGTGGTGCGCAGCTCCGCGGCCATCTGCGACAGCTCGTCCACGGCGAGCCGCGTCTGGGTCAGCGCCTGCGTGGTCGACTCCGCGGCCGAGGACACGCCGGTGATGTTCGCGGCGATCTCTCCGGTGCCACTGGCGGCCTCCTGGACCGAGCGGGACATCTCGCTCGTCGTCGCCGTCTGCTCCTCCACCGCGGAGGCGATGGTGGTCTGCCGGTCGGAGATCTGCGCGACGATCGCGGAGATCTCGTCGATGGCAGCGACCGCGGCGGTGGTGTCGCCCTGGATGGCGAGCACGCGCTTGGCGATGTCCTCGGTGGCCTTCGCCGTCTCCTGGGCCAGCTCCTTGACCTCGTTGGCCACGACCGCGAAACCCTTGCCGGCCTCCCCGGCCCGGGCCGCCTCGATGGTGGCGTTGAGGGCCAGCAGGTTGGTCTGCTCGGCGATCGAGGTGATCACCTTGACGACGTTGCCGATCTCCGCCGACGACTCACCCAGCTTGTCGACCGTGGCCTTGGTCGTCGCAGCAGCGGCGACCGCACGGTTGGCGACCTCGCTGGCCTCCGCGGCGTTGGAGGCGATCTCCCGGATGGAGGCCCCCATCTGCTCGGCACCGGCGGCGACGGTCTCGACGCTGCGGGAGACCTCCTCGGCCGCAGAGGCGACGACGCCACCCTGGGTGGAGGTCTCCTCGGCCGAGGCGGAGATCTGCGCGGAGCTGGCGCTCAGCTCCTCGGAGGAGGACGCGACGGCGTGCGCGGAGGAGGCGACACCGGCCAGGACCACACGCAGGTTCTCCTGGGCAAGGTCCAGCGCGGCTGCCATCTGGCCGACCTCGTCCTTGGACACCACACCGGTCGCCTTGGTCAGGTCGCCGGCGGCGAGGGCCTCGAGCGACAGCTTCACCGCGCGAACGGGCCGGGTGATCGAGCGCATGATCACCCAGCTGACCAGGCCGATGACGGCCAGCGCCGCCATGGCGATGAGCAGGCTGATGGTTTGGGCGCGGGCGATCGCGTCGTCCAGCCTGACCTGGGCGGCGTCACTGTCGGCGGCGAGTGCATCCTTCGCCGTGCCGACGGCGCCGTCGGTCAGGTCGTTGGCGGTCTGGATGTCCTCCCACGCGGCGCGCGTCGCGGCCTGGTCGGCGACCGCCGAATTCACGAACGTGGAGATGGCGTCCATGTAGGCGACGTAACTGTCGGCCAGGCCGGCCACCGCGTCGGCGCTCGCGCCGGTCAGGGAGATGGGGGCCAGCTCGTCGAGCAGCGCTTGGGGGGTGGCGATGTCGTCGGCCAGCTCGGTGAGCTGCTCGGCCGGGACGTCGCGGACGATCGACTTGAAGCCGTCGACCTTGAGCTCGCTGGCCCGCGTATCCAGCTGGAGCACCAGCTCCTGGGCCTCGTTGAGGTTCTCGAGCTCGGCGTTGGCCTCGCGCACCGTGGCGTTGCCGATGAGCATCGAGGCGAGGACCCCGCCGAGGGCGAGCAAGACGACGGTCACGAGGAGACCGAACTTGACGGCGAGCGGACGGTCGGCGAACCAGCCGGCTCGCCGCCCGCGAGCGGGAGAGGGGGGAGAGGCGTTCACGGTTGACCGTCCTGAGGGAGAAATGGTGCATGTGCCGGATGGGTGACACGTTGATTGTTGTCACTCCAAGGACCCGCAGACGTTCACCATTCATGGACCCGTCCGATTCGTGATGTGTACGGCGGGTCAGCGCATTCCAGGCGCAATTTGTCGATTCGGCCCATCAGATGACGGGTCGGCGCTCGCCCTGCCGAAGTGGGTCCAGCTGGGCGGATGTCCGTGTACCGCCGTCCGTGTCGACAACGGCGGGGCGGTGAGGACGGGCTCGGGACTTTCGTCCTCTTTCGTCGTGTGCGACACGACCGGCCCGAGCTCAGACGAGCAGGTCCGCCAGCTGCCGCAGCACCGCGAGCGCGCCCGGGAGATCGGCGACCCGGTGCTGCGCCGCCGTGGCACCGTCACCGACCTTCACCGTGACGTCGCCGGGGCCGAGGGCGCGGAAGCCGTCCTCGTCCGTGAGGTCGTCCCCCAGGTACAGCGTCGCGGCGGCCCCCAGCTCAGCTCCCAGACGCACCAGGGCGCTGCCCTTGTCCGCGTCCGTCACGGCGAGCTCGAGGACGTCCTTGCCCGGCTTCTTCGTCAGTGACGAATCAGCGATCGAGCCCGCCTCGTCCAGGAGTGCAGTACCGGCGACGCGATCGACGACCTGTCGGACGTGGACGGCCACGCTCGCCGGCTTCACCTCCAACCGCGCCCCGGCCACGCGGGAGACGAGGGGCTCCAGCCGAGCGGCGAGCGCGTCCCGGCGGGTCGCGAGCTCCCCGGCCAGGGGACCGTCGAACTCGGCGCCGTGGCTGCCCACCCAGCGGTACGGACCTGAGAGCCCGCTCGTCCGCTGCAGGTCGGCGACACCGCGTCCGCTGACCAGGGCGACCGTGACGCCGTCGACAGCAGCCAGACGCGCGAGCACCTCCGCGACACCCGCCTCCGGGACGGCGTCGGAGGGGTCGTCCCGCAGCCGAGCCAGGACGCCGTCGTAGTCGCTGGCCACCAGGAGCGGACGGCGGGCGGCGATCGCGCCCAGGCCGGTCACCAGCCCGGGAGGCAGCGCGTCAGGGGAGGAGGTCACCCCTGGGCCCCGCCCCGGCCGTTCGACAGCGGCGTGGCTGCCCGCCCGGCGACCCGCCCACTGGTCTGGCCACCGTCCTGGGCCTTGAGCGCGTCGAAGAACGAGCTCGCCCAGTGCTCGAGGTCGTTCTTCGCGAGGTGGCGGCGCATGGCGCGCATCCGCGAGGCGGCCTCGCGCGGGTCGACGCGGAGCGCCCGCAGCAGCTGGTTCTTCACGCCCGCGATGTCGTGCGGGTTGACCAGGAAGGCCTGCTTCAGCTCCGCGGCGGCGCCGGCGAACTCCGACAGCACGAGCGCGCCGCCGAGGTCGGAACGTGCGGCCACGTACTCCTTGGCCACCAGGTTCATGCCGTCCCGGTACGGCGTCACGAGCATGACGTCGGCAGCCCGGTACAGCGCGGCGAGCTCTTCCCGCGGCATCGACTGGTTGAAGTAGTGCACCGCCGGGCCCGCCATCGAGCCGAAGACGCCGTTGATGTGGCCGACCTGCTGCTCGATGGTCTCCCGCATGTGCACGTAGTGCTCGACCCGCTCGCGGCTCGGCGTGGCCACCTGGACGAGGACGGTGCCTGGCGACTCGACGGCGCCGTCCTCGAGCAGCTCCTCGAAGGCATTGAGCCGGACGCTGATGCCCTTGGTGTAGTCGAGCCGGTCGACGCCCAGGATGATCTTGTCCGGGTTGCCGAGCTCCTTGCGGATCTCCTCGGCGCGGGCCAGCACCTCGGGGGAGCGGGCCAGCTCGTCGAACGCCGCGACGTCGATCGAGATGGGGAAGGCCTTCGCCGTCACCGCGCGGCCGTCGTACTCGATGGTGTTCTTGCGGGCCGGGAGGTCGTGCAGTCGGCGGGCCAGCTGGACGAAGTTCGTCGCCGCCGAGGGGCGCTGGAAGCCCACCAGGTCGGCGCCGAGCAGCCCCTCGACGATGGCCGACCGCCACGGCAGCTGGGTGAACAGCTCGTAGGGCGGGAAGGGGATGTGCAGGAAGAACCCGATCGTCAGGTCGGGCCGCTGCTGGCGCAGGAGCGCCGGGACGAGCTGCAGCTGGTAGTCGTGCACCCAGACGATCGCGCCTTCGGCGGCGACGGCCGCGGCGCGTTCGGCGAAGCGCTTGTTGACCTGGACGTAGGTGTCCCACCAGGTCCGGTGGTACTCCGGCTTCTCGACCACGTCGTGGTACAGCGGCCACAGCGAGGCGTTGGACATGCCCTCGTAGTAGCGGTCGACCTCGTCCTCGGTGAGCTCCACCGGGATCAGCGACATCCCCCCGGACTCGAACGGCTCCGGCGCCTCGCCGGCCGAGCCGGACCAGCCCACCCACGCGCCGCCGCGGCCGGCCACGAAGGGCTCCAGCGCGGTCACCAGCCCGCCCGGGCTGCGCTGCCACCGGGTGCTGCCGTCGGGATCGGTGACCTGGTCGACCGGGAGCCGGTTGGCCACGACGACGACCGGGCTGTCCGCGCCGACGTCGTCGCCCGTGTCCGCGCCCGTGTGGTTGCCCGTGTTCTCCGCCATACCGTGCACGACCCTATCCGGCCACTGCGTACCCGGCTGCCGCAGCACCGAGACCCAGCACCAACGTCGCCGCCAGGTAGCCGACCGCGCGTCCGAGCGCGCGCTCCTCCAGTATCCGGACGACGTCGGCACCGAAGGCCGAGAACGTCGTCAGTGCTCCGCAGAAGCCGGTGCCGACGAGCGCGAGCACCGCGGGGGAGACGTCGGACAGGCCGAGCAGGACGCCGAGCAGCGCGCTGCCGGCGACGTTGACCGCCAGGGTGCCGAGCGCCGGATCGCCCGAGCGGGCGGCCAGCCGGGTCGCGAGCAGCCGCAGCGGCGTCCCCACGGCCGCCCCGAGGACGACGAGCACCGGGATCACCGGGCGACCCGCCGCGCCGTGAGGGCCCCGAGCGCCACCGCCAGGACACCGCCCACGACGGACACCAGCACGTAGCCGGCGGCCAGTGCGATGTGCCCGCGCTCCACCAGGTCGACGACCTCCACCGCGAAGGTCGAGTAGGTGGTGTAGCCGCCCAGGATGCCGACGCCGAGGAACGGCCGGGCCCAGGACGGCTCGGGCTCGCGGGCGGTGAGGACGGCGAGCAGGGCACCGATGAGCAGGCAGCCGGTGAGGTTCACCAGGAGGGTGGCCCAGGGCCAGCCGCCGGGGGAGGGGAGCGCCTCCGCCAACGCCCAACGGGCCAGCGCGCCGAGGGCACCGCCCAGGGCCGCGAGTAGATAGGCCACGTGCTGCCCTCCCCGGCCGGCCGTTGCGCCGTGTACGGCAGCATGCGCGCAGAAGGGTCGCACGGGCGCGACCCCGGGCACGGGAGGTGTCGCCGTGGGACCGCTGCAGGGCGTACGGGTCGTCGAGTTCGCGGGGCTGGGGCCGGGCCCGTTCTGCGGCATGCTGCTGGCCGACCTGGGCGCCGACGTCGTCCGCATCGACCGGCGGGGGAGCCGTGGCGGACTGATCGGCGCGCTCGGTGCCACCTCCCTGCTCGACCGCGGCAAGCGCTCGATCGCCCTGGACCTCAAGGACGCCGACGACCTGGCCGTCGTCCGGGCGCTGGTGGAGCGGGCCGACGTCCTCCTCGAGGGGTTCCGGCCCGGGGTCATGGAGCGCCTGGGCCTGGGACCGGACGAGCTGCTGGCCCTGAAGCCGTCGCTGGTCTACGGCCGGATGACCGGCTGGGGTCAGACCGGCCCGCTGGCGAGCTCGGCCGGGCACGACATCGGCTACATCGCGCTCACCGGAGCCCTGGGGGCGTCCGGCCGGCCCGGCGAGCGCCCGGCGCCGCCGCTGAACCTGCTGGGCGACTTCGGCGGTGGGGGAGTGTTCCTCGCGCTCGGGGCCGTGGCGGCGCTGGTGCACGCGCGGGCCACGGGGGAGGGGCAGGTGGTGGACGCGGCGATCGTCGACGGGACCGCCGTCCTCACGACGATGATCCACGGGATGCTCGACGCCGGCGTCTGGACCGACCGGCGCGGCAGGAACCTGCTGGACACCGGTGCGCCGTTCTACGACGTGTACCGCTGCGCCGACGGGCAGTTCCTCGCGGTCGGGGCGCTGGAGGAGCAGTTCTACGCCGCGCTGCTCGACGGCCTGGGGCTGGCCGGCGACGAGTCGCTGCCCGACCGCAACGACCCGCGCCAGTGGGGTGCCCTCCGCGACCGGTTCACCGCGGCCTTCGCCGCCCGCACGCGCGACGAGTGGTGGACGGTCTTCGCCGGCACGGACGCGTGCGTCGCGCCCGTCTGGTCACTGCTGGAGGCCACGCAGGACCAGCACAACCGGGAGCGCGGCGTGTTCACGGAGGTCGACGGCGTCGTCCAGCCTGACGTCGCACCCCGGTTCTCGGTCACTCCCGGCAGCGTCGGGTCGGTGCCGCAGCCCGGGCAGCACGACGCCGAGATCCGCGCCGAACTCGAGAAAGGACCCCGTCCTCCCCACCCCTCGCAAGCTCGGGGCGGGCCCCTGGACGGGGCCTAACGGCGGCGGGTCTCGGGGAAGAGCAGGTCGACGAAGCGCTCGGCGACCGGCTGCGGCTCGTGGTTGGCCAGCCCCGGGCGTTCGTTGGCCTCGATGAACACGTAGTCCGGCCCGTCCACCGCCGGCACGAGGAAGTCGATGCCCGTGACCGGGATCCCCAGCGCCTCGGCGGCACGCACGGCCGCCTCGGCGATCGTGGGATGCAGGCGGGCGGTGACGTCCTCGATGGTGCCCCCGGTGTGCAGGTTCGCCGTCCGCCGCACCGGGACGCGTTCCCCGTTCGGCGGGACGTCGTCCATCGCGTAGCCCGCCTCGGCCACCACCTCGGCGGTCGTGTCGTCCAGCGGGATGCTGGACTCGCCGCCGGTGGCCCGCTCCCGGCGCCGGCTGGTCGCCTTCACCAGGTCCACGACCGGGTTGCGCCCGTCGCCGACCACCTCGGCCGGACGCCGGACCGCCGCCGCGACGACCTGCCGGTCGATCACGACCACCCGCAGGTCGTCGCCCTGGACCAGCTCCTCGACGAGCACGTCCGGGCAGAACTGCAGCGCGTACGCGACGGCCTTCCCCAGTCCGGCCTCGTCCGTGACGCCCACGGTGATGCCGCGCCCCTGCTCGCCTCGCGCCGGCTTGACCACCACCGCACCGACGTCCCGCAGCAGGGCCGCCGCGTCCTCGAGGTCGCCGTCGCCCGCGAGCGCCCCGCGGGCCACCCGGACGCCGGCTCGCCGCATGATCCGCCGGGTGACGCGCTTGTCGTCGCAGCGGCTCATCGCCACTGCGCTGGTGAACTCCGACAGCGACTCGCGGGTGAGGATCGTGCGCCCGCCGACCGTCAGCCGCATCTCCCCCCAGTCCGCGTCGGTGACCTCGACGCGGATCCCCCGCCGCAACGCCTCCTCGGCGATGATCAGCGCGTAGGGGTTGAGCTTCTCCAGGCCCGGCGGCCGCGAGGCGAACAGCGCCGTGTTGATCGGGTTCTTGCGCTTGACGCAGACGGCGGGGACCCGCACGAAACCCAGCTTGCGGTAGAGCGTGATCGCCGGGGTGTTGTCGTGCATGACCGACAGGTCGAGGTAGGCCCGGCTGCGTCCGACGTAGCGCTCGACCAGGACACGAACGAGGGCCTCACCGGTCCCCGGCGGCGCGTCCTGCTTGTCCGCCACCAGGCACCACAGGCTGGTTCCCCCCTCGGGGTCCCCGAAGGCGAGCTCGTGGTCCACGCCGGTCACGGTGCCGACGATCTTCCCGGTGCGGGTGTCCTCGGCGACGAGGTAGGTGAAGGTACGGGTGCGGTGGTTGGCCCACATCGTCGCGGCATCCGCGGCGACCATGCCGTTGCGGGCGTAGAGATCGTTGATCTGGTCCATCTCCGCCGCCGACGTCACCGTCCGCACGAACACGCCCCGGATCACGTCGGGGCGGGGGCGGTAGCGGTGCAGGTCGAGCCGGTAGGTCAGCGACGGGTCGATGAACAGCTCGTCGGGCGCCATCCCGACGAGCACCTGCGGGTCGCGCGGGTAGACGCAGATGTCGCGGCGCCCGGTCTCCTCACCGCGCAGGGCCGCCACGATGCCGCTGAGCTCGCGGAAGGTCTGGCCGAAGACCAGCTGACCCCAGCCGAGGTCGAGGACGACGTCGGTCCCCATGCCCTCGATCTCGTGCGCGGTCGGCTCGTGCCACGACCGGCTGGTCAGCGACGGGGCCGGCTGGCCGTGCTCGCGACGCCGGTGCCCGGCGACGCGGAGCGGCGTCACCCGGACCTCCGCCGACCGCCGCTCTCAGACCGCATGACTCTGCAGCCACAGCTCGAGCAGCCCCAGCTGCCACAGCTTGTTGCCCCGCAGCGGCGTCAGCTCGCTGTTCGGGTCCGCGAGCAGGGCGTCCACGTACTCCGGGCGGAACAGCCCGCGGTCACGGGCCGCGTCCGACGCCAGGGCGTCGCGCACCAGGCCGAGCACCTTGCCCTCGAGGTGCGTGATCGCCGGCACCGGGAAGTAGCCCTTGGGCCGGTCGATGACCTCCGGCGGGATGATCCGTCGCCCGATCGCCTTGAGGATGCCCTTGCCCCCGTCGGCGAGCTTCAGCTCCGGCGGGCAGAGTGCGGCGAGCTCGACCAGGTCGTGGTCGAGGAACGGCACACGGGCCTCCAGCCCCCACGCCATGGACATGTTGTCCACCCGCTTGACCGGGTCGTCGACGAGCATCACCTCGCTGTCCAGGCGCAGGGCGGCGTCGACCGCGGTCTCGGCCCCCGACCGTGACATGTGGTCGCGGACGAACGCCAGGCTCGGGTCCTCGGCGAGCGCGTACCGGTCGGAGACGACCGAGCGCAGCTGCGCGTGGTCGCGGTCGAAGAACGCCTTCGCGTACTTCTCCACGGCCTCCTCGCGGCCGACGCCCGCCAGCGGCGGGTACCAGTGGTAGCCGGCGAACACCTCGTCGGCGCCCTGGCCCGACTGGACGACCCGGATGGTCTCGCTCACCCGCTCGCTGAGCAGGTCGAACGCGACGACGTCGTGGCTGACCATCGGCTCGGCCATGGCCCCGATGGCGTGCCCGAGCGCGGCCGACAGCTCGTCGGAGGTGACCCGGATCCGGTGGTGGTTCGTGCCGAAATGCTCGGCGATGACGTCGGAGTAGGCGAACTCGTCGCCCTCGCGGCCGCCGACGGACTCGAAGCCGATCGAGTACGTCGCCAGGTCGCGCTGCCCCTCCTGGGCCAGCAGGCCCACGATCAGGCTGGAGTCCAGGCCGCCGGAGAGCAGCACGCCGACGGGGATGTCGGAGACCAGGCGACGCCGGACGGCGACCCGGAGGGCCTCCTCGACGGCGTCCTCCCAGTCGCGGGCCGACCAGTTCGCGTGCTCGGGGCGGCGCTCGTAGGTGGCGTTCCAGTACCGCTCCTCGCGGCTGGTGCCGTCGGGCTCGATGATCCGCAGCGTGGCCGGCGGCAGCTTCCGGACGCCGTTGAGGATCGTGCGCGGCGCCGGGACGACGGCGTGCCAGGACAGGTAGTGGTGCAGCGCGACGGGGTCGATCGAGGTGTCGACATCGCCAGCCTTGAGCAGCGCCGGCAGGGTGGAGGCGAACCGCAGGCGCTTCCCGGGCGTCTCCGCGAGGTAGAGCGGCTTGATCCCGAGCCGGTCGCGGGCCATGACGGTCCGGCCGGTGTCCCGCTCGTGGATCACGAACGCGAACATGCCGTGCAGGTGCGAGACGACGTCGGGGCCCCAGTGGGCGTATCCCTTGAGGATCACCTCGGTGTCGCTGTGCGAGAAGAAGCGGTAGCCGTGGCCCTCGAGCTCGGCGCGCAGCTCCTGGTAGTCGTAGATGCAGCCGTTGAAGACCGCCGTCAGGCCGAGGTCGTTGTCCACCATCGGCTGGGAGCCGCAGGTGGAGAGGTCGATGACCGACAGCCGGCGGTGACCGAAAGCCACCCGCCCGTTGCTCCACGACCCCTGGCCGTCCGGGCCGCGGGGGACCAGGGACTCGACCATGCGGGCGACCGCGGTCGTGTCGGCCATGGACCCGTCGAACGTGATCTCGCCGCAGAGGCCGCACATGCCGAACGATCTAACTCCCCTCCGGGGCGGCCCGCGACGCGAGGTCGGCCCGGGGTGGCGCAGTTCACGCCCGCCCCGGGCCGCTGTTCCACGTGGAACCGGCCGGCCTGCAGGGGCCCGCCGCGAGCGTGCGAGTGGTGGGGGGCAGGGGGTCCTTCTACAGCCGGGCCACCGCCGCGACGACGTCGACCAGGCCGGTGCCCTTGTCGTAGGACGTGGCGTAGTCCCCGACGGAGGTGTACGGCGCACCGTCGGTGAACCGGTGGGTGGTCGCCTTGAGCGCCGCCTCGATCTCGGCCGGGGTGGCCGACGGGTCGGCCTGGAAGAGCTGGGCGACGATGCCGGCGACGTGCGGGGCGGCCATCGACGTCCCGCTGATCGTGTTGAACGTGCCGACGTCGAGCAACCCCGGGCCGTGGCGCGGGTCCAGTCCGGTGGCGCAGATCGGCAGGTAGAGCCGGCAGGACGACGTGATGTTCTCGCCCGGTGCTGCGAGGTCCGGCCAGGTGGTGGGATCGGCGGCCGCGCCGCGGGAGGAGTACTCGCTGACGACGCCGTCCCGGGTGCCGCTGTCCTGGTCGAAGTAGGACGCGACCGAGAGGATGCCGCCGGTGGGGTCCTGGCCGGGCGGGTTGGTCAGCGACGCCGAGCCGTCGCCGCCGTCGTTGCCGGCGGCCCACACCGTGACGACGCCCTCGTCGGCCAGGGCGCGCTGCAGCTTCACCGTCGCCGAGTTCGGGTCGAACTCCCCGCCACCGGTGGGGCCGTAGGAGTTGTTGGTGACCTTGATCGGGGGGCAGACGTCGGCGGGAACCCCGGCGCCACAGGGCGCCTCATGGTTCTCCAGCACCCAGTTGAGCGCCGAGTCGGCCCCGACGATCAGCAGCACCGCGCCGGTGGAGATGGACACGATGCTCGCGCCGGGTGCGGCGCCGGTGAGCTCCCCACCGTCGGCGAGCGACGTGGGCCGGCCGGCGACGATCCCGCTCACGTGCGTCCCGTGACCGCCGCCGGAGACGGTGTCGGTGTCCAGGGAGCCCGGGACGCGGAGCACGCAGTCGGTCGTGGGGTCGGACTCGACGAGACAGACGCTCTTGAGGTTCGCCACCACCGCGCTGCTGCCGTCGGCGTCGCGGAAGTACGGGTGCGTCGGGTCGACACCCGAGTCGATGACCGCCACCGACACGCCGCTGCCGTCCAGCGCCCGGCCGTTCGCACCGGTGAGGGTCGAGACCGCCTCGGCTCCGCGGGTGGCGGCGTTGGAGGTCTCCTGCGCGAACGCGATCGGGGTGTTGCCCTCGAGGTAGGTGACGCCGGGCTCGGTCCGCGCGGACTCGATCTGGTCCGTGGTGCCGGACGCCACGACGACGCCGATCCGCTCGAACTCCGTCACCGCCGACATCCCGGTGGCCTCGACCGCGGCACGGGCGGCCGCGACGTCGGTGCCGTGCACCAGGACCGTCGTCGGGACGCCGCCGGGAAGCGTGCCGAGCTGCTCGGCCAGGAAGTCCTGGACCGGCGCGGGCGGCGGATCGGCCGGGGCTGCCTGGGCCGGGGCTGCGAGGACCGCCGCCGTGATGACGGACAGCCCTCCCGCGGCGAGGGTTCGACGCAGTCTCGTCGGGGACAACGACCGGTTCATCGGCACTCCTCGCGGGTCACAGCGGTGTGTGCGCTGTCCCAACGACGCGACCGGCCGCCGGTTACCCGTCGGTAGGGAGAACTTCCCGGCGGTTGGCTGCCGGCCGGGCGGGGCACGTGGCGCTCATGCGCACACGCGATCTGGGCAGCCTGACCGTTCCGGCCGAGGGCCTGGGTTGCATGGGGATGAGCGAGTTCTACGGCACCGGCGACCAGCAGGAGGCCGAGCGGACCATCCACCGCGCCCTCGACCTGGGCGTCACGTTCCTCGACACCGCCGACATGTACGGGCCGTTCACCAACGAGCGGCTCGTCGGCCAGGCGATCGCCGGCCGGCGTGAGGAGGTGGTGCTGGCCACCAAGTTCGGCAACGAGCGGCGCGAGGACGGCAGCTTCGTCCGCATCAACGGGGAGCCCGACTACGTGCGCCGGGCCTGCGACGCCTCGCTCCAGCGGCTCGGTGTCGACGTCATCGACCTGTACTACCAGCACCGGGTGGACACCTCGGTCCCGATCGAGGACACCTGGGGTGCGCTCGGAGAGCTGGTGGCCGCCGGGAAAATCCGGTACGCCGGCATCTCGGAGGCCGCTCCCGAGACCATCCGCAGGGCGCATGCCGTGCAGGCGGTCACCGCGGTGCAGACGGAGTACTCGCTGTGGACCCGGGACCCGGAGGACGACGGGGTGCTGGCCACCTGCGCCGAACTGGGCATCGGCTTCGTCGCGTATTCACCGATCGGCCGCGGGTTTCTCTCCGGCGAGATCCGGAGCATCGACGACCTGGCACCCGACGACTTCCGGCGCCGCAACCCGCGCTTCCAGGGCGCGGCCTTCGAGCAGAACCTGCAGCTGGTCGACCGGGTGCGGGAGATCGCCCGCGAGAAGGACGTCACCGCGAGCCAGCTCGCCCTGGCGTGGGTGATGGCGCAGAGCGATGTCCCCGGCCATCCGCCGATCGTGCCGATCCCGGGTACCAAGCGGGTGCGATACCTGGAGGAGAACGCGGCGGCGGCCGACGTCGCGCTCACCGACGAGGACCTCGCCCGGCTCGACGAGGCGGCACCGCGGGGCGCTGCCGCCGGGGACCGCTACCCGGACATGTCCACGGTCCACCGCTGAGGCACCCCGCGGCGTCCGGATCAGCCGTAGTGGACGGCGACGGGCCGTCCGTCGATCTCGCGGACGTCGACGGCCGTGTCGTAGACGGCCTCCAGCACGCTGGGGCGCATGACGTCGCGCGCAGGCCCGTCCGCGACGACGCGGCCCTCGCGCATCGCGACGATGCGGTCGGCGTAGCTCGCCGCGGCGTTGATGTCGTGCAGCACGAGGACGACCCGCTTGCCGAGCTCGTCGGCCGTCCGGCGGATCAGCCGCAGGATCTCGGTCATGTGCCGCAGGTCCAGGTTGTTGAGCGGTTCGTCGAGCAGCACGTACTTGGTGTCCTGGGCCAGCACCATGGCGATGAAGGCCCGCTGGCGCTGCCCGCCCGAGAGCTCGTCGAGGAAGCGGCTCCGGAAGCCGTCGAGGTCGAGGTAGTCGATCGCGCGGTCGATGTGGTCGCGGTCCACTCCGGTGAGCCGGCCACGGGAGTGCGGGAACCGGCCGAACTCCACCAGGTCGTGGACGGTCAGGCGCGCCGCCACGTGGTTGTCCTGCCGCAGCACCGCGAGGACCTTCGCCAGCTCGCTCGACGGCGTCGTCGCCACGTCCATGCCGTCCACCGCCAGACGCCCGGCGTCGGGCCGGATCAGCCGGCCGACGAGGCCGAACAGCGTCGACTTCCCCGCCCCGTTCGGGCCGATGAGGGCGGTCACGCCCTCCGCGCCGAACTCGATGGAGAGGTCGTCGACCACCGCCTGCCTGCCGTAGCGCTTGGTGACGTTCTCGAGCGCGATCACCGCGCCCCCTTCCGCAGGACGAGGTACAGGAAGAACAGGCCGCCGGCGAAGTCGATCACCGTGGACAGCGTGCCGCCGAAGGAGAACACCCGCTCCAGCACCAGCTGGCCGCCGAGCAGGCAGACCACCCCGATGAGCACGGCGGCGGGCAGCGTCCACACGTGGCGGAAGGACCCGGCGTAGGAGTAGGCCAGGTTGGCGACGACGAGACCGAGGAACAGGATCGGCCCCACCAGCGCGGTCGAGGCGGCGATCATCACCGACACGGCCGCGAAGAGGGCCAGCACGACGCGCCGGTGGTCCACCCCGAGACCCACCGCGGCCGGCTCGCCCAGGGCGAGGACGTCGAGCGTGCGCAGCAGCGGCACGACGGCGGCCGTGGCGAGGACGACGAGCGTTCCGGTCAGCGCCAGCAGCGTCCCGTCGGGGCGGGTGAGGGAGGCGAACAGCGCGTCGGACAGCACCTGGAAGTCCAGCGGGTCGAGCATCCGCTGCATCCACTCGGCGAAGCTGCGGAAGAACGTGCCCAGCACGATGCCCACCAGCAGCATGAGGTGGATCGACCGCCGCCGGCCGCCGAAGAGCCAGGTGAAGAGCAGCACGCTGAAGGCCACCATCACGACGACCTGGACCAGCCACAGGGCGAGGGCGTCGGCCGCGAGGAACGCCGCCGAGCCCGAGAAGAACACGAGGACCGTGGAGATCAGCACGTAGAACGCGTCGAACCCCATGATCGACGGCGTGAGGATGCGGTTCTGCGTGATCGTCTGGAAGACCACCGTGGACACCCCGACCGCCGTGGCGACGACGAACATCGCCAGGACGGTGCGGCCGCGGATCTCCAGCGCGAAGGCCAGCGAGCCGGGGACGCCGGTGAACAGGTAGGTCACGACGAGGGCCAGCACGACGGCGCCGAGCGCGGAGAGCCGGACCGCCGGCCGGGCCCACGATGCGGCGAGCCGGGTGCGGACAGCGCTCCCCGCGGGCGCGGCGGTCGTGGTGGCGGGGTCAGTGAGCACGACTGCCGCTCCGCAGGAGGAGCCAGAGGAACAGGACGGCGCCGATGACGCCGACGACGACCGACAGCGGGATCTCGTAGGGGAAGCGCACGACGCGGGCGACGATGTCGCAGGCGAGCACGAAGACGGCACCGGTACCGGCGACCCACGGGATCGAGCGGCGGACGTTGTCGCCGATCACCAGGCTCACGACGTTCGGCACGACGAGCCCGAGGAACGGGACGATCCCCGCGGTCACGAGCACTGCCGCGGTGATGACGGCGATGACCACCATGCCGACGGCGACGACCCGGCGGTAGTCCAGACCCAGGTTGGTCGCGAACTCCTCGCCGAGGCCGATGACGCTGAACCGGTCCGCGGCCACCCAGGCGACCACCACCATGAGGCCGGCGATCCACAGGAACTCGTACCGGCCCTGCATGACGGTGGCGAAGCTGCCCTGCGCCCACTGCCCGAGCGACTGGAGCAGGTCGAGCCGGTAGGCGAAGAAGGTCGTCACGGCCGCGACCACCCCGCCCAGCATGATGCCGACGAGGGGGACGAGCACGAGCTGACGCACCGGGACGAAGCGCACCACCCGCAGGAACACCCAGGTCCCGAACAGCCCGAAGGCCGCCGCGACGCCCATCTTCCCGACGACGGCCAGGCCCGGGAAGAAGACCATCGTCACCAGCATCCCGAGGGTCGCGAACTCGGTGACGCCGGTGGTCCCGGGTTCCACGAACTTGTTGCGCACCAGCATCTGCATGATCAGGCCGGCGATGCCCAGGGAGGCGCCGACGAGCAGCACCGCGACCGTGCGCGGGATCCGGCTGGCGACGAGGAGGAAGGCCGCGTCGCTCTGCGACCCCCCGGCCAGCAGCGCGGCCGGGGACACGTCGGAGACGCCGACGAACAGGCTGGCGCCCGCGAGGGCCACGAGGAGGACACCGACGAGCACCCCCACCCCCCTGCGGCGGGGCCGCTGAGGGACGGGGGTGCTCGTCGGGGAGCGGTCGAGCGCCGTCACTGCTGCCAGGAGCGGCGTGCGGCCGGAGGCGCGTCGCTCACCCGGTGATCTGCAGGACGTCGTCGATCATGATCTGCGTGGTCTGGATGCCACCGAACACGACGTACCAGGCCACCGGGTCGAGGTAGACGATCTGGTCGTTCCGGTGGGCCGTCGTCTGCCGGACGATCTCGTTGTCGAGGACGGCCTCCGCCGCCTGGGCCCCCGCCTCCCCGGTCGCGGCGTCGCGGTCGACCACCCACAGGTAGTCGGGGTCGGTCTCGAGCAGGAACTCGAAGGAGACGGGCTCCCCGTGCGTGGCGGCCTCGATGTCGTCGACGACCGGCTGCACGCCGAACGCGTCGTAGATCAGCCCGCCGCGGGCGCCGCGGGCGTCGGTGCCCTCGCCGGCCGGGGCCATGGCGCTGAGCTCGCCGCCGGAGACCATGAGACCCAGGCCGGTGCCGGCGTCGGCGGTGGCCGCGCGTGCCTGCTCGATGCCCTCCTGGACCTCGCTGACAGCGGCGGCCGCCTCGTCCTCGGTGCCCAGCACCTCACCCAGGAACGTGGCGTTGCGCTCGAGGGTCTCGGTGTACGAGCCGCGCAGGCTGAGGTCGACGGTCGGCGCGATCTCGCTGAGGTCCTCGTACAGCGCGGAGGACCGGCCGCCGATGACGATCAGGTCCGGCTGCTGCGACTCGATCTCGATGACGTCGGCCTCGAACAGAGTCCCGGCGTTGAAGGCGTCGTCGGCCAGGTGCTCCCGCAGGTAGTCCGGCACCGAGTCCAGCGGGGCGCCCGCGACCTCGCCGCCGAGCGCACCGATCGTGTCGAGTGCGGCCAGGTCGAACACCACGATCCGCTCGGGGTCCTTCGGGACCTCGACGGTGGTCTCCTCGAACGCGGGTTCCTCGTCCTCGCCCGCGGTGTTGCGGTCCCACGTGAAGCTGACGGTGCCGCCCTCGTCGGCAGCGGCGTCCGCCGTGGCGTCCCCGCCGCACGCGGACAGGCCCAGGACGGCGGCGAGGGGCAGGGCGAGGGCCGCGAGCGGCCGGCGGGAGGTGCGCATGGTGCTCCTGACGAACGGTATGAGGTCACCCTTACTTAGGCTTGGCTAACCTGCCATACCGCTTCAGCCGCGCTTCCACCGGGTCGTGCGCGCCGTCCCCCGGGGCCGGGCCGGGGCGGACCGGGCGGCAGGATGTCGGCGTGGCAGTCGTCGTCCCGAGGGGACCCGCCCCGTCGGGGACGCACCGGTGACGCCGGCCCTGGTCGTGACGATCACGGTGGCTGCCGCGGCGGTGGCCGTCCTCGGCGTCCTGTCCACGTTGGCCCGGCGCCGCATCGGCCTCGTCCACCTGGTCGCCGTCGGCGTCCTGGAGGCCCTCCTGCTCCTCCAGACCGTGATCGCCGTCGTCGCCCTGGCCGGCGGTGAGCGGCCGGAGGACGTCCCGACCTTCCTCAGCTACCTGATCGGGGTCGCCCTGGTCCCGGTCGCCGGGACCCTGTGGGCGCGCGCCGAACGCACGCGCTGGGCCGGCACGGTGCTCGCCGTGGCCGGCGCCGTCGTCGGCGTCATGGTCTGGCGGCTGCTCCAGCTCTGGGAGGTCACCGGTGCGTGACGACCGGGGTCTGGGCGCCCCCGCCGAGCAGGGGGCGTCCGGTCCGGGCCGGGTCCTCGTGGCGGTCTACGGCACGTTCGCCCTGGCAGCCGGCGCTCGCGCGGCGGTGCAGCTGGCGACCCGCTTCGACGAGGCGCCCGTCGCCTACCTGCTGTCGGCGTTCGCGGCCGCCGTCTACGTCGTCGCCACCGTGGGCCTGGCTCGCGGCGCACGGGGCCGCCGCCTGGCGCTGATCGCCATCACCGTCGAGCTGGTCGGGGTGCTGGCCGTCGGGACGCTCTCCCTGGCCGATCCGGCCGCCTTCCCGGACGAGACCGTCTGGTCGGCCTACGGGCGCGGCTACTACTTCGTCCCGCTCGTGCTGCCGGTTCTCGGGCTCCTCCTGCTCCGCCGCGGCCCGGCGGCTCAGAAGTCCCCGCCGAAGTCCCCACCGAAGTCGCCGCCTCCGTAGTCCCCACCACCGAAGTCGCCGCCTGCGTAGTCCCCACCACCGAGGTCCCCACCGCCGCCGTAGTCCCCGCCGGGGTCGCCTCCCTGGTCGGTCCCGTCGGCGCCGGCCCCGTCCTGGTAGCCCTCGGCGTAGGCCTCCTCGTCCCCCCCGCCGAACAGACCGCCGTCGCCCATGCCGGTGTCGAAGAGCGCGTCGGCGACCGCCGTGCCGATGACAAGTCCACCGATGGTGCCCAGCAGGCTGCCGCCGATCATGCCGCCCATGCCCATGCCCATGCCGCCGCCGTAGCCGCCGCCGTAGCCCGGGCCGTACCCCGGGCCGTAGCCGCCACGGCCGCCGGGGCCGAACCCGCCCAGCGCCCGTTCGAGGGTGCCCGGCGAACGCATCTCCGCCCGCGTGGCGACCCGGGCGAGGGTCGCCGGATCGTCGTCGCGCGGTCGCTCACCGGCCGGCACCGCGGCGGCGAGCTGCGCCAGCACCTGCTGCCGCTGCTCGACGGTGAGCTGGCCGAACGCCTCGGTGTGGGCCTGCTCGATCTGCTCGGGCGGTGCCGTGCGCAACAGGTAGCGGTACCGGGCGATCGCCTGGTCGTCAGGAAGCTGCCCCCCGGCGCCGCCAGGTCCCTGCTGCTGCGCCGCGGCCGGTCGGGGGCGGCGGCCGAAGAGCCGGTCGAGCAGTCCCATGCTGATTCCTCTCGGCGGGACCGCGGCGGAGGGTCCGCGGCGGCCGCGGACGGGCGGTTCCCCGTGCCGCCCTCGGCCACACGTCCGCGGAGAATCGCAGGTCAGCCCTGAGACCGATCGATGGCACGCGGTTAGATGGTTCCGTGCCGACCGAGCGCCAGCATCCCGGGTCACCCGCTGCTGCCGACCCCGACCTGTGGCAGCAGGCCGGGATCGTCACCGCCGCCAGCGCTGCCGGCTCCGGGCGGAGCGGTCCCACCGGAGCGCAGTCGAGCCTCCCGGGCGTGCTCTCCGGGGTGCCGGTCGCCGTGCTGATCATCGACCGGACGGCCAGCTCGGTCGTCTACGCCAACCCGGCCGCGGTGGAGCTGGCCGGGAACGTGCGCCTCCCGGTCGACGTCGACACCTGGGGGGCCTCAGCTGGGCTGACCGACCTCTCGGGCGATCCGCTGGCCAGCACCACCGGGCCGCTGTCGACCGTGGCGCAGGGTCGCCCGGTCGCCGGTGAGGCCGTGCGCCTCGCCCCGGGCAGGAGCACCGAGGAGCAACGAGCGGACGCCGCCGGCCCCGGTGGGCAGGACGACTCGCTGCTGTGGGTGACCGGCTTCCCGCTGTCGGAGGACGGCAGCGAGCAGCAGCTGTCCCTCGTCGTGTTCCTGAACCACGACCCGCCACACGAGGTCGTTGATCCGGAGGCCTATCTGCAGGCGCTGCGCGAACGGGCGGTGCTCGCCACCGACACCGCCTTCACCATCACCGATCCGCGCCGGCCGGACAACCCGCTCATCTGGGTCAACCCGTCGTTCACCCGGGTCACGGGCTACGAGGCGGCAGAGGTGATCGGCCGCAACTGCCGCTTTCTGCAGGGGTCGGCCACCGAGGCCGGCGCCGTCGAGGAGATCCGCGCCGGGATCGCGGAGCAGCGCACGGTGACGACGACCCTGCTGAACTACCGCAAGGACGGCACGGCCTTCTGGAACCAGCTGTCGGTCAGCCCCGTCTTCGACGGCGACGGCGAGCTGGTCAGCTTCGTGGGCGTGCAGACCGACGTCACCGAGCGGGTCCGCGTGGAGCACGAACGGGAGGCCGCGTTCGCGGCCGAGCAGGCCGCCCGCCAGGAGGCCGAACTGGCCCGGGCCGTGGCCGAGCAGGCCCGGAGGGACGCCGAGCAGGCGCAGGGGGAGGCCGAACGTGCCCAGAGCCGGCTGGCGCTCATGGCGGAGGCGACCAGCTCACTGATCGCCACGCTGGACATGGACGAGCTCCTCGACCGGTTGGCCGACCTCTGCGTCCCTCGCCTCGCCGACTGGGTCTACGTCACCGTGCTCGACGACTACGGCGACATCCACGGCGCCGTGGCCCGGCACCGGGACGGCCGGGAAGCCGATCTCCAGCTGTTCACCGACCTGCACGTGCTGCACCTGCCCGCCGAGTCCCCGAGCCGGCGGAGCATGACGAGCTCGGCGCCGGTGCTGCTGGCCGATGTCACCCCCGAGATCATCGAGAGGGCCATCACCTCGATCGGTGCGCGGGAGGTGTTCCACCGACTGGGCGGCAGCTCCGTGCTGACGGTCCCGATGGTGGCCCGGCGCCGGACCCTGGGCGCCATCGCACTGGTACGGAGCCCGGGTGGGCCCGCCTTCACGCAGAGCGACGTCGACCTGGCCGCCGACCTGGCCGGGCGCGCCGCCCTCGCCATCGACAACGTGCGGCTGTACCAGCGGGAGCACTCGGTGGCCGACACCCTGCAGCGCTCGTTGCTGCCGGTGCTGCCGGAGGTCCCCGGCATCGAGTCGGCCGCCCACTACGTGAGCGCGTCCACGGCGGCCGACGTCGGTGGCGACTTCTACGACCTGCTGCACCTGCCGGACGGATCGATCGGCATCGTGGTGGGTGACGTGGTGGGCCACGACGTGGCCGCCGCGGCCGCGATGGGCCACCTGCGCGGCCTGCTGCGGGCCTGCATCTGGGACGCCGAGGACCCCGACCCCGGCAGCGTGCTGGCCCGCGTCGACCGGCTGGTCCAGGGTCTGCAGGTCGCCTCGCTCGCGACCATGGTCTACGCCCGCGCCGTACCGCCGTCGGCCCCGGGGGCGCCGTGGCGGGTGCACGTGGCGAACGCCGGCCACCCGCCGGCCCTGCTCCGGTCGCCCGACGGCGGTGTGCGGGTGCTCGAGGAGATCACCGGGATGCTGGTCGGCGTCGACGTCACGACGCACCGCGGGACGGTGGTGCTCGACGTGCCGCCCGGCACCACCCTCGTCGCCTACACCGACGGCCTCATCGAGCACCCCGGTGCCGACATGGACGAGGGAATCCACGAGCTCTACGAGCGGGTCGCCGGCGCGCCGGTGGGCGCCGGGCCGCGGGAGCTCTGCGACGTCGCTGTGAGCGGTGCGCTGGACCACCGGGACGACGTCGCGGTGCTGGCCGTCCGCTTCGGCTGAGAAAGGACCCCACGTCCCCCACCCCTCGGCGCCGTTCCATCAGCTCCGGAACAGCCCGTAGGTGCCGCGGTGGAACAGCAGCGGACGTCGGTCGGCATGGGCTCCGAGGTCGAGCACGCGGGCCACGACGATCGTGTGGTCGCCGCCGTCGTACTCGGCCCACAGCTCCCCGTCGATCCACGCCACCACGTCGTGCAGGACCGGCGAGCCGTGCGCACTAGGGGTCCACGGGACGCCCGCGAACTTGTCCGGGCCGGACCGGGCGAAGTTCTGCGAGACGGCGTCCTGCCCCTCGGACAGCACGTTGACGCAGAAGCGGCCGATGCGGCGGAGCCGGGGCCACGTCGTGGAGGTCCGCGCCGGTGCCAGGGCGACGAGCGGCGGGTCGAGGGACAGGGAGCTGAACGACTGGCAGGTGAAGCCGAGCGGGCCCTCCTCGGTGGCGGCGGTGACGACCGTGACACCGGACGCGAAGTGCCCGAGGACCTCCCGCATCACCCGCGGGTCGACGATCGGCGGCGCGCCGTCGGGCACCGGGTGGCCCGTCACCCGGCGGACGATGCGGGCCGCGGCACCGATCGGCCGCCCGCCCGGTAGAGGGAGCTGGGCAGCTCGTGGCCCACGGCCTCCTCGGTGATCCGGGCGGCGGCGAGCACGGCGTCCAGGTCGATCCCGGTGCGCACCCCCGACTCCTCGAGCAGGTAGACCAGCTCCTCCGTCGCGATGTTGCCGCTGGCGCCGGGGGCGAACGGGCAACCGCCGAGGCCGCCGACCGAGGAGTCCAGCTGGGTGACGCCGGCCTGGATGGCGGCCAGGGCGTTGGCCTGGCCGGTGCCGCGGGTGTCGTGGAAGTGCACGCCGACGGGCACGCCGGGGCAGGCCCGGCGCACCGCGTCGAGCAGCTGGACGACGCGGAGCGGCGTGGTCGTGCCGATGGTGTCGCCGAGGCAGAGCTGGTCGGCGCCCGCGGTGACGGCGGCGCGGGCGACGTCGACGGTCCGGGGGATCGCCGTCCGGCCCTCGAAGGGGCAGTCCCAGGCAGTGGCGATGATGACCTCGAGGGAGCCGCCGGCCCCGTGGGCCAGCCCGGCGATCTCGCCGACGGCGGCGACGGCATCGGTGGTGGACCGGCCGGCGTTGGCGCGGCTGTGCGCGTCCGACGCGGAGACGACGTACTCGAGGTGGGCGACGCCGGCGTCCACGGCCCGCACCGCCCCGCGGGGGTTCGCGACCAGCGCCGACCAGTGCACGTCGCCCCAGCGCGACAGCTCGGCGGCGACCTGGTCGGCGTCGGCGAGGGCGGGGACGGCCTTCGGAGAGACGAACGACGTCGCCTCGATCCGGCGGACGCCGGTGGCGACCAGAGCCTCCAGCATGGCCAGCTTGGCCTCCAGCGGAACCGGCGCCTCGATCTGGAGGCCGTCACGCATGCCGACCTCGCGGACGTCGACCTCCGTCGGCAGCACCAGGTCGAACTCGATCACACCCAACTCCCGATCACGCCGCACCCCTCGACTGTCAGTGGTCCCCCGCATCCTGCACCTCCGCGCCGCCACCCGGGCGGGTGACCCGGGCGGGTGACTCGGAACGGTTCCGTGACGCCCGCCGCGGGCAACCGGGTAGTGGTCACGCAGGATGGGTGCGATGGAAGGAGGCAGAACGTGATCGATGTCGTGGACGCCCTGCCCCCGGCCGACCGGCGGAGCGCCTTCGCCAACGCCCCCATGGGCATCGCGCTCACCACGCCGGACGGCATCCTGGTCGACGCCAACCCGGCGCTGTGCCTGATGCTGGGCCGCAGCGAGGAGGACATGCACGGGCACTCGGTGCTCGACCAGATCCACCCCGACGCCGTGTCGTCCGCCCGGCAGGCGCACTCCTCCTGGATCGCGGCATCCACCCGGCCGATGCGCATCGAGACCCGGTTGCTGCGCGCCGACGGCACCGACCTTCCCGTGCAGGTCACCGCCTCCATGGTGGCGGAGGGCCGGGACGGCCAGGCCGCCCACCTCGTGATGATCGTCGAGGACATCACCGAGCGGAAGGCGCTCGAGGCACAGCTGGTCCACCGCTCGCTGCACGACCCGCTCACCGGCCTGCCCAACCGGCTGCTCTTCCAGGACCGGCTCTGGCACGCCCTGGAGCGGGGACGCCGGGAGGAGACCCCCACCTGCGTGCTCATCACCGACCTGGACGGCTTCAAGGCGATCAACGACGAGCTCGGGCACCCCATGGGCGACCTGGTGCTGGTGACCTTCGCCGAGCGCCTGCGCTCGGTGCTGCGCGCCAGCGACACCGCGGCGCGGCTCGGTGGCGACGAGTTCAGCATCGTCTGCGAGAACACCGAGCCCGCCGACGCCGAGATCCTGGCGGAACGGCTGCGCGCCCAGGTGACCGAGCCGCTGGTCCTCGACGGCAGGACGATCTCCGTCGGGCTCAGCATCGGCATCGGCTCCGTGGCCGGCGGTGACCACCCGGGCGACGTCTACGAGCGGGTCATCCGCGAGGCCGACGACGCCATGTACGCCGACAAGTCCCGCCGCCGGCGCCAGGCGGCGCGGCAGCGCTGAGCGCAGCTCCGCGGGGGCTCAGCCCGCGGCCGCCCAGCCCCGCACCCGGGGGAGCCACGCGTACACCGCCGTCAGGACCGGCAGCGGGAGCGCGAACACGCCGAAGAACACCATGCCCATGACGGTGTCCGCGTCCTGGGTGGCCGCGCCCACGATCCCCACCAGCAGCAGGACGCCGACCGATGCGAGCGCTCCTCCGAACAGCACCTTCGGCGACCCGCGGCCCAGCAGGACGGCCGCGCCCGCGATGACGGCGAACGCGCACGGGAAGCCGAGCAGCATCAGGACCGTGGACAGGTCGTCCTCCCCGTCGGTGACGGCGAGCAGGATGATCAGCGAGACCAGGAGGGTCAGGCCGCCGGTGACGAAGCCCAGGACGGCAGCGGCGAGCGCCGCACCGGGCCGCGCCGGGCCGTGGGGCCACGGCAGCGGCGCCGGCGACCAGTAGACCGGCGGGCCGTACCCGGGCGGCGGGCCGTAGCCAGGCGGCTGGCCGTAGCCAGGCGGCTGGCCGTAGCCGGGCGGCGGGCCGTACCCGGGCGGCTGGCCGTAGCCCGGGACCGACCCGTACGCCTGCTGGTCGTAGCCCTGCCACTGACCCGGCGGCTGTGCCGGTGGCACGTAGGTCCCGGGCGGGTAGGCGTCCCAGTCCTGCGTGCTGCCCTCGCTGGTCATGGGGAGAGTGTGCCGTGGCCGGGGCGCGGCTCCGGACATGCTGCCCGGGTCTGGGGACGCGCCGCAGGAGACCGTGCGTCCCCGGCCGCCCCGCGCGTCACTGTCGCCTGGTCGTCCGCCACGGCTCTCCGGCTCAGCCGACGGGCGTCGTCACCGGCTCCCGCGGGGCGGGCGGGTGCGGCGCGGCGCCCAGCCGGGCGCCCTCGACGTCCAGGTCCGGGAGGATGCGGTCCAGCCAGCGGGGGAGCCACCAGGCCGAGCGGCCCAGCAGCGCGAGGACCGCGGGGACGAGCGTCATCCGGACCAGGAAGGCGTCCACCAGGATGCCGACCGCGAGGCCGAGGGCGATCGCCTTGACGATGACGTCCTCGATGGTCACGAAGCTGGCGAACACCGAGAACATGATGAGCGCCGCGGCCACGACGACGCGGGCGGCGTGCCGCGCCCCGGTGACGACCGCCTCGCGGGGTTCCGCCCCGTGCACGTACTCCTCCCGCATCCGGGAGACCAGGAAGACCTCGTAGTCCATGGCCAGCCCGAAGAGCACCGCCATGAGCAGCACGGGCAGGAAGCTGATCACCGGGCCGGTGGCGGGGACGCCGAGCAGGTCGCTGAACCAGCCCCACTGGAACACCGCCACGACGGCGCCGAACGAGGCCGCCACCGACAGCAGGAAGCCGACGGCCGCCTTGATCGGCACCAGGATCGAGCGGAACACGAGCAGGAGCAGAACCAGCGCGAGGCCGACGACGACGACCGCGAAGGGCAGCAGTGCCGCGCCGAGCCGGTCGGACACGTCGATCGCGACCGCGGTCTGGCCGGTGACGGCGAGATCGGCGCCCGTCTCCTCCTCCAGGTCGGGAGCGAGGTCGCGGATGGCACCCACCAACTGGTTGGTGGCCTCCTCCTGCGGGCCGCTCTCCGGGATCACCGTCACGATCGCGGTGGTGCCGTCGGGCAGCAGGGTCGGCTGGGCGTAGGCGACGTCGTCCAGACCGCCCTCGAACTCGCCCGGCGTCTGCGTCGGCGTGCCGCCCAGGGCGACGGCGATCTCGCCGACCGACCGCTCGGCGGTCGCCGGGTCCAGGCCCTCGACGAGGACCACGAGCGGCCCGTTGAGGCCCGGGCCGAAGTTGTCGCTGATCAGGTCGTAGGCCTGCCGTTCCGGGCTCTCCGGCGCGGCGGTGGAGTTGTCGGGCAGCGCGAGCTGCAGCTGCGGCGCCGGGAGGGCCAGCACGATCAGCCCGGCCAGGACGGCCACCACGGTCAGCAGCGGACGGCGGGTGACCAGCCGGGTCCACCGGGCGCCCATCGAGCCGCCGACGCCGGTGCTCGCGGCCGCGTCGGCCGCCTCGCGGCGGGCGGTCCGCGAGCCGGGCTTCGGGGCGAGGCGGGCGCCGGCGAAGCCCAGCAGCGCCGGGAGCAGGGTCAGCGCCACCAGGACGGCGACCAGCACGGTGCCGGCGGCGCCGACGCCCATCACGGTCAGGAACGGGATGCCGACGACGGTGAGGCCGGACAGCGCGATGACCACCGTGAGGCCGGCGAAGACGACGGCCGACCCTGCGGTGCCGACCGCGCGCGCCGTCGACTCCTCCGGATCCATCCCCGCCGCCAGCTGGGTGCGGTGCCGGGACAGGATGAACAGCGTGTAGTCGATGCCGACCGCGAGCCCGATCATCAGGGCCAGCGTGGGGGCCGACGAGGACAGCGTGACCAGGTTCGAGGTCAGCAGCAGGGCGCCCATGCCGATGGCGATGCCGATGAACGCGGTCAGCAGGTTGAGGCCGGCGGCCAGCAGCGAGCCGAAGGTCAGCACCAGCACGAGCACGGCGACACCGACACCGATGAACTCGGTGGCGCCGATCGTCACGCCCGTCGTCCCGAAGGCGTTGCCGCCGACGGCGACCTCGAGGCCGGCGTCCTCCGCGGCCGCGGTCGTCTCCTGGAGGGCGTCGAGCGTGCCCGGGTCCAGCAGCTCGCGCTCCACCTCGAAGGAGACGGTGGCCAGCGCCGCCCCGCCGTCGGGGGCGATCGCCTGGGTCCGGAAGGGGTCGGCCACCGAGCCGACCTGCGGCGTCTCCGCCGCCGTGGCGACGACCTGCTGGATGGCGGCGGCGAACGCCGGATCGGCGACGGTGGCGCCGTCGGGGGCCACGAAAACGATCTGGGCGCTGGCACCGCCGGCGCCGGGGGCGGCCTCGTTCAGCTGGTCCAGGGCGTCCTGCGACTCCGAGCCCGGGATCGTGAACTCGTCGTCGAAGGAGTTGCCCAGGGTGAGCAGCAGTGCGACGACGGCGCCGAGGACGGCCAGCCAGACCACCGACACCACGCCTCGGTGACGGAAGGAAGCGCGGCCGAGCCGGGCGAGCAGGGTTGCCATGGGGAAGAGATCTCCGGATCCGTGGGACGACTCGGGTGGTGACTGCGCTCAGGTGGTGACTGCGGAGCGCAGCAGGAGGAGCAGGGCGGTGCGCTGGAGCTCGGCTGCGTCGTCGCGGCCGTCGGGGAGCTGTTGCACGACGGCGCCGTCGTGGACCGCGAGGATCATGCGGGCGAGCTGATCCGACGACACGGTCAGCCGGAGCCCGGTCCTCGGGGCGGCAGCGTCGATGAGTGCCGCGAGGCGGGCGTGCATCTCGTCGGCGTGCTGCCGCAGTGCCGCGGCCGCCTCCGGGTGCCGTGCCGCATGCAGCCGGTACTCCATGAGGACGAGCACCCAGGTGCGGTCGGCGCGCAGGGTGGACAGGCAGCGCTCCACGGCGGTGGCGACCGGGTCGGCGGCGTGCTCGATGCCGACCAGCTGCTGCTCCGCCCGGGCGAGGTTGCGGGCGGTCTCCCGGGTGAAGAGGGCGGCGAAGAGCTCGTCCTTGCTGCGGAAGCTGGAGTAGAACGCGCCGCGGGTGAACCCACCGCGGCGGCAGATGTCCTCCACGCTGGCGGCGGCGAAGCCCACCTCGGCGAACGTCTCCAGCGCCGCGTCCAGCAGCCGCTCGACGGTGTCGGCACGGCGGCGCTTGGGACGCGTCTCGACGTCCTCCACGGTCACGATGCAGGACTGTATTCGATGCATCGGTGTATTCGATTCAGGAGTGCATCGATGTGGGGCACGTCTCAGGGACGGCGGCCCCACCGCGCGGCGACCTCGGTGAACGTGGCGGCCGCCTGCTCGAGCTCGGTCACCTCGACGTACTCGTCCCGCGCGTGCATGACCGCCGGCGTTCCGGGACCCCAGACCACGATCGGCGCCGTGCCGACCGCCGGGCGCAGCACCGAGGCGTCGGTGAAGTAGGTCGCCGGCCCGGGCTGCACCGCCGCGGGGAGGCCGGTGACCCACGGGTCGTCGGCGGGGGTGCTCATCGGCGGCAGGTCCACCCGCACCTCCACGTCGGCGACCTCGGCCTGACCGCGCCACCACGCGAGCAACTGCCCCGGGTCGCCGACGGTCCGCATGTCGATCAGCGCCTCCGCGCTGTCCGGGACGACGTTCGGCACCGTGCCGCCGCTGATCACGCCCGCGTTCCACGTCTCGGTGCCGAGGAAGGCGTCGGAGCTCAGCGGGAGGCCCGCGCCGGCCCGGCCGAGGACGGCGACGAGGTCGAGGACGGCGTTGTGGCCGCGCTCGGGTGTGCTGCCGTGCGCCGCCCGCCCCGCGGTGCGGACACCCACCCACAGCGCGCCCTTGTGCCCGAGGACCACCTGGTTGCCGGTGGCCTCCGGCACGATGACCGCCCCGATCCGCTGCTCGGCCAGCGCCGCCGCTGCGGCGGCCGCCCCCTTCGAGCCGATCTCCTCGTCGCTGGTGAGGAGGAGGGCGACCGGCGTCTCCGGATCCGCGGCCGCCAGCGCGGCGGCGGCCGCGACCACCCCGGCCTTCATGTCGCTGCCGCCCCGGCCCCACACGCGCCCGCCGTCGACGTCCGCCCCGAACGGGTCGCGCGCCCAGCTGCCCTCGTCGGGGACCGGCACGGTGTCGACGTGGCAGGCCAGCAGCAGCTGCGGGCGGGCGGGGTCGGTGGGGGTGCGCAACAGGGTCCACGGCTGGTCGGGGTCGTCGCCGCGGCTGGCCTGCAGATGGGGCGCGCGCTCCCGCAGCACCTCCACGAGCAGCCCCATCGCCTGCCGCTGGGCGGCTGCGTCCCCGGAGACGGTGGACAGGCGCACCAGCTCCTGGAGCAGCTCGACGAGGTCCGTCGCGGGCATGGTCATGTCAGCCTCCCAGCGCCGCGGTGACCACGCTCCGGGCCTCCTCCTGGACCTGCGCCAGGTGCTCGGGTCCGTGGAAGGACTCCGCGTAGATCTTGTAGACGTCCTCGGTGCCCGAGGGCCGCGCGGCGAACCAGGCGTTCTCCGTCGTCACCTTGAGGCCGCCGATGGCGGCGTCGTTGCCCGGGGCGCGGGTCAGCTTGGCGGTGATCGGCTCCCCGGCCAGCTCGGTGGCGATGACGTCGTCCGGCGACAGCCTGCCCAGCGCCGTCTTCTGCTGCCGGGTGGCCGGGGCGTCGATCCGGGCGTAGGCGGACTCCCCGAAGTGCTCGGTGAGCTGCCGGTGCAGCTTCGAGGGGGACCGCCCCGTCACGGCCTGGATCTCGCTGGCGAGCAGGGCCAGCAGGATGCCGTCCTTGTCCGTCGTCCAGACCCCGCCGTCCCGGCGCAGGAAGGATGCGCCGGCCGACTCCTCGCCCCCGAAGCCGACGGACCCGTCGAGCAGCCCCGGCACGAACCACTTGAACCCGACCGGCACCTCCACCAGCGCGCGGCCGAGGTCGGCGACGACGCGGTCGATCAGCGAGCTGGACACCAGCGTCTTGCCGACGGCGGCGTCACCGGCCCACCCCGGGCGGTGGCTGAGCAGGTACGCGATCGAGACGGCCAGGAAGTGGTTGGGGTTCATCAGCCCGCCGTCGGGGGTGACGATGCCGTGCCGGTCGGCGTCGGCGTCGTTCCCCGTGGCGATCTCGAACTCCGACTTCCGGCCGACCAGCGAGGCCATCGCCGAGGGGGAGGAGCAGTCCATCCGGATCCTGCCGTCCCAGTCGAGCGTCATGAACCGCCAGGTGGGGTCGACCAGCGGGTTCACCACGGTCAGCTCCAGCCGGTGCCGGTCGGCGATGGCTGCCCAGTAGTCGACGCTGGCCCCGCCCAGGGGGTCCGCACCGATGCGCACGCCCGCCTGCCGGATCGCGTCGAGGTCGACGACGGTCGGCAGGTCGTCGACGTAGGTGCCGAGGAAGTCGTAGCCCCGCGCGGCCGCCCGCGCCTGCTCCAGCGGCACCCGGCGGACCCCGCTGAGCCCGGCGCGCAGGAGGTCGTTGGCCCGGCCGGCGATCCAGCCGGTGGCGTCGGTGTCCGCCGGCCCGCCGTGCGGCGGGTTGTACTTGAAGCCGCCGTCGCGGGGCGGGTTGTGCGACGGGGTGACGACGATGCCGTCCGCGAGGCCGCTGGTCCGGCCCCGGTTGGCGCCGAGGATCGCGTGGCTGACCGCCGGCGTGGGGGTGTAGCGCCCGGCGTCGTCCACCAGGACGGTGACGTCGTTGGCGACCAGCACCTCCAGCGCCGTCGCCCAGGCCGGTTCGGAGAGGGCATGGGTGTCGCGGCCGATGAACAGCGGCCCGTCGTAGCCCTGCTCGCCCCGGTACTCGCAGATGGCCTGGGTGGTGGCCAGGATGTGCGCCTCGTTGAACGCGGCGTCGAAGCTGGAACCCCGGTGGCCGGAGGTGCCGAACACGACCTGCTGCGCGGGCTCGGCCGGGTCGGGCTCGATCGTGTAGTAGGCGGTGACGAGCGAGGCGACGTCGACCAGGTCGCCGGGCTGGGCGGGCTGTCCCGCACGAGGGTCGCTCATGCGGAGATCTTGACGCCCTGACCGGGCTCCCGCGAGGTCGGCTCCGGTGCCCGGCTAGTAGCCGGTGCGGGCGGCGGCCCCGACCACCATCCCGGGGAGGAGGATCCCCACACCCACCCAGCCGAGGACGACGCCGGCGATCGCCATCCCGCCGCCGGCTTCCGCGCGCTGGCGAACGGCTGCGGGCGATGCAGCCGAAGACGAGCGCGAGGATGCTGCCCAGCCAGTGGATCCACAGGATGCCCAGGACCATCGAGGCGATGGCCGGCCCCGTTGGTGCGCTGCGGCGGCAGGTACGGGTAGCCGTAACCGCCGTAGGGCCGCTGTCCGTAGGGCGGGGCGGCTGGCCGGGGTAGGGACCGGCGCCCTGGCCGCCCGCGGCCGCACCCCAGGGATCGGGGGCGCCGTACTGCGGTCCCTGCGACGTCATGGCCTCGTCCTCCACCGGCACCGACGGTCCACCCGCCGGCTGGGCAGAACTGCACGAGCCGGTTCCGTTCGTCTCGTGGCCAACGCGCCGACCGTCGCCCCTCCGGGTCGCGTTCTGCCTGCGTTCGACGACATTGCGACTCTGCCGGTCCTTCCGCCTCTGACCTGCGGTTTCTGTCGTACCCCTTGCCTACTGTCGGGGTGTCGGTAGGAGCCGTGGGAGAGGGGGTCCGACGTGTCGGAGTTGCGTTCGACCCTCGACGAGCTGGCCGGGATCGACCTCGCTGAACTGTCCGCCGAGGCGCTGCTGGACCTGACGGCTGAGCTGGTGACGGCGAGCAACCGGATCGCCGCGGCGATGACGACCGTGGTCCGGGCGGCGGACAAGCGGGAGGCCTATCAGCGCGACGGGGCCGTGTCGATGAAGGCCTGGCTGCGGGGCAGCTGCCGGATGGCCCCGGAGCTGGCGACGGCGGCGGTGTCCACCGGCCGGCGGCTGGAGCTACTGCCGGAAACGTCGGCGGCGTTCGCCGCCGGTGAGATCAGCGCCGCGCACGCCCGGGTGATCACCAAGGAGATGACTCCCCGTCGGTTGGCGAAAGCCGCCGACGCCGGCATCGATCTCGCCGAGACCGACGCGATCCTCGCCGACCTGGCACGCGAGACCGCGCCGCACGAGACTGCCCGCGGCGTGAAGGCCTGGGTCGCCGGCGTGGACCCCGACGGGACGCTGGACGACGCCGCCGACACCCGCCGCCGCTTCACCATGGCGACCGGCCTGGACGGTCGGGTGCACCTGCGCGGCGAACTCGACGCCGCCGGTGGGGAGTACCTGCACACCGCCCTCGGGGCGCTCATGAACGGCGACCGCCCGGCCGGCGACCTGCGCTCGCACGCCGAACGTCAGGGTGAGGCGCTGGTGGCGCTCGCCCGCGGCGCCCTGGACGCCGGCGGGCTGCCGACCGTCCGCGGGGAACGCCCGCACGTGCGGGTCACCATCGACCTGATGGCGCTGTGCGCGGAGCGTGGCGCGGCCGGGTTCTCGGGCGGGTCCCTGGGATGGGCCGGCCCGATCAACCCGGAGACGGCGCGGCGGCTGGCCTGCGACGCCGGCGTCTCGCGCATCATCACCGGCCCGAGCGGACTGCCGCTGGACTCCGGCCGTGAGCAGCGCGCACCCAGCGCAGGGATCCGGCGGGCCGTCGAGGTCCGCGACGAGCACTGCGTGTTCGCCGGCTGCGACGCCCTGCCCGAGTGGTGCGATTTCCACCATGTCGTCCACTGGGCGCACGGTGGCCCGACGAACTGCGACAACGGGGCGCTGCTCTGTGAACGCCACCACACCGCTGTCCACGAGGGCGGATTCGGAATCCAGCGGGATCCCGGCACCGACCGCTGGCACACCTACCGGCCGGACGGCTCGGAGATCCTCAGCCGAGCCGGGCCCTGAGCGGTGCCGCCGCCCGGCGGCCGGGGCTGATGCAGGCCGCCGCGAGCAGCGAGCGTTCCGAAGCATCCCTCCCTGCGGTCCCGTCCACGACCCGCGGGCTTCGTCGAGTGACTGGCGATGCCAGCACTCGCCGTGCGGACGTGTCTTGCCGTGCCGTCGGCTCGAGTGACAGCCGCACTGTGAGGTCCGGGCGCACGCCCGCCCGCGCCTCGCCAAGATCGCCGCCTGAGGCAACGCGCATCAGCTCCAGCCGCCAGGCGGCACCCTCAGCCGATGCGGCGCCCGAGGATCGATCCGGCGTCAGACGGCGCGGGGGGCGTACATGATGACCGCGACGCCGACGAGGCAGATCAGCGCGCCCGCGACGTCCCAGCGGTCGGGGCGGAAGCCGTCCACGACCATGCCCCAGAGCAGCGAGCCGGCGACGAAGACCCCGCCGTAGGCCGCGAGGATGCGGCCGAAGTTCGCATCGGGCTGCAGGGTCGCGACGAAGCCGTAGAGCCCGAGCACGATCACCCCGGCACCGATCCAGATCCAGCCCCGGTGCTCCCGCACGCCCTGCCAGACGAGCCAGGCCCCGCCGATCTCGGCGAGCGCGGCCAGGACGAACAACGCGACGGAGCGGGCGACGGTCACCGATCCGACGGTAGCGACCACCCGTCACCGTCCGGTCGGCGCGTTCGCGCTGCGCGAAAACCGCTCCAGGATTGTCGGTGGGGTGCACCACACTCGTTCCATGGGCAGCACACCTGCGGTCGAGGCGATCGACCTGGTCAAGCACTTCGGTGACACCCACGCCGTCGACGGGGTCAGCTTCGTCGTCCCCGAGGGCACGGTCCTCGGTCTGCTCGGCCCCAACGGCGCCGGCAAGACCACGCTGGTGCGCATGCTGACCACGCTCAGCGTGCCCACGAGCGGAACCGGCCGGGTGGCCGGTCACGACATCGTCCGGGAGCCGATCCAGGTCCGCCGCAGCATGGGCCTGACCGGCCAGGCGGCGACGGTCGACGAGATCCTGACCGGCCGCGAGAACCTCAAGCTCATCGGCGCCCTCTACGGCCTGCCGAAGGCCTACGTCCGGGAGGCCACCGAGCGGCTGTTCGACCGGTTCGACCTGTCCGACGCCGCCGACCGGCAGGCGAAGACCTACTCGGGGGGCATGCGCCGGCGGCTCGACCTGGCGGTGAGCCTCCTGGCAGCACCGCCGATCCTCTTCCTCGACGAGCCGACGACCGGGCTCGACCCGCACAGCAGGTCGGGGCTCTGGGCCGTCCTGCGGGAGCTCGTCGACGAGGGCACCACCCTGGTGCTGACGACGCAGTACCTCGAGGAGGCCGACCACCTGGCCGACGAGATCGTCGTCGTCGACAAGGGCCGGGTCATCGCCGCCGGCACCCCGACGCAGCTCAAGGACCAGGCCGGCCGAGCGAGCGTGGTGGTCACCCTCACCCATGCCGCCGACCTGGACGCCGCGGCGGAGCTGATGCGCGCGCACTCACCCGAGGTGCACGTCGAACGGGGCAGCCGCCGGCTGACCGCCCAGGCCGGAGGTCTCGGCGACATGACGCGGATCGCCGCCGTCTTCGAGTCCAGCGGCGTCGAGCTCGACGACCTCGGGCTGGCCCGGCCCAGCCTCGACGACGTCTTCCTGCACCTCACCGGGCGCCGCGCCGAGCCCGGCGCCGACGCCGACAACAGCACCGACGCGACCCCCGAGGGAGTCACCCCGTGACCGCCGTCCGGAGCCAGACCACCGCCCTGTCCCCCACCGAGCGGCCGCCGATCTCGCCGCCGTCCCTCCTCCGGGCGGCGTCGACGATCGTCTGGCGCAACCTCATCCACATCCGCCGGATGCCGGAGATGCTGCTCGACGTCACCGTGCAGTCGGTGATGTTCGTGCTGCTGTTCGCCTACGTGTTCGGCGGGGCGATCGCGGTGCAGGCCTCCAACTACCGGGAGTTCCTGCTGCCCGGGATCATGGTCCAGACCATGGTGTTCTCCTCCGCCATCGTGGCCATGGGGCTGACGAGCGACCTGCAGAAGGGCTTCGTCGACCGGTTCAAGTCGCTGCCGGTCCCGCGGCCCGCGGTCCTCGTCGGGCGCAGCATCTCCAGCCTCATCCACTCGAGCATCGGCATCGCCGTGATGGGCGTGACCGGTCTGCTCATCGGCTGGCGGGTGCGCAACGGTTTCCTGGACGGCGTGCTCGGCTTCGCGCTGCTGCTGCTGTTCGGGTTCGCCCTGATCTGGCTCGGCATCTGGGTGGGTTCGCTGATGCGCACCGTGGAGGCGGTGCAGGGCTTCATGTTCACCGTGATGTTCCCGCTGACCTTCGTCGCGAACACCTTCGTGCCCACGGAGAGCATGCCGGCGTGGCTGCGCACGATCTCCGAGTGGAACCCGGTGTCCGCGCTGACCCAGGCCTGCCGGGAGCTGTGGGGGAACGGGCTGCCCGCACCCGCGGACGCCGCCTGGCCGCTGCAGAACGCGGTGCCGGTCTCCATCGGCTGGTCCCTCTTGCTGACGGCGATCTTCGCGCCGCTCGCGGTCTCGGCCTTCCGCCGCCGGTCGCGGGACTGACCCGCCGGATCAGGACTCGACGCGCTCCAGGAACCGCCGGATCGTCTCCAGGAAGACCTCGGGCTGCTCGGAGTGCACCCAGTGCCCGGCGTTCTTGATGCGAACGAGCCGGGTCGCCGGGAAGAGCGCGTCCATGTGCGGGCGGTCCTCGTCCAGCACGTAGGTCGAGTTCGCCCCCGCGATCCAGAGCACCGGTCCGTCGAAGGTCGCGCCGGGCGGGGGATCGGGGAATCCGCGCAGCTCGCCGAGATCGCGCTCCAGCAGTTCGAGGTTCAGCCGCCACCGCCAGCCGTCGCCGCCGGTCCCCTCCCGGACGAGGCTCTGCAGCAGGAAACTGCGCACCATCCGGCTGGGGACGGCGGTGCGCAGTGCGGCGTCGGCGTCGGCGCGGGTGGTCAGCGCGTCCAGGTCCATCGTCCGCATGGCGGCGATGAAGGCCGCGAACGGCGACGCCTCCTCGTCGGGGTCGTCGGTGCGCCCACCCTGCAGCGGGTACTCGACCGGGGCGATGTCGACGACCACCAGGGCGCGCAGCAGCTCGGGCCGGCGCAGCGCCAGCTGCATCGCCACCTTGCCGCCCATCGAGTGGCCGACGAGCGTGACCGGCTCCCCCAGGCGCTCCAGCTCGGCGGCCAGCATCTCCGCCATGTCGAGGTACTCGACCCGGTCGGTCCACGGCGAGTGCCCGTGGTTGGGCAGATCGACCAGCGTCACCCGGTGGGCGTCGGAGATGCCCTTCGCGATGGTCGTCCAGTTCTTCCCCTGGCCGAACAGCCCGTGCACGAAGACGACGTCCGGACCGGAGTCCCCCACCGTCCGCGTGGCAAGGCGCTCGTCCTGCCCCTCGGTGGCGCCGACCTCGTCCGTCACCCGGCGATTCCACCACGCCCTGTCGGTGCCGCCGCCTACCGTGCCGGGGGACGAGGGGAAGAGGCATGCCCGGACGACGGCGGCGCAGCACGGCCGGCCGCAGCAGGACCAGCGCGAGCACCACGCGGACGACCAGCACCGCGAAGCGCGCCACCACGCCGGCCCGGTCGAGGAAGCCGGCACCCGAGACGCCCGTGGCGGGCCCGGGGGAGCGGGTGTGGGTGCTGGCCGTCCCGTTCCGTGCGCCCGCGCCGGGCGCCGTCTGGCACGCCGGCCTGCAGGCGCACGTCTGGGTCGGGGCGGAGCTGCCTCCGTCGCTCGCGCCCTACGACCCGCCGCCGTACAGCTTCGAGCGCTTCCTCGAGGACGAGCTCAACGAGAAGCCGCGGCCGATCCCCCTGGCCCGGCCGATGACGCCGCGCGACCAGCAGTGCGACGGCGCGGACGTGGTCGCCGCGCACGCGAACGCCGGCGGCCGGGTCTTCCTGCTCGGTGACGACCCGGGCGTGGGCAAGACCGGGACGGCGATCCTGGCGGTCAAGGCCATCGCCGAGCAGCGCGACGTCCGCACGGTGCTGGTCGTCGCCGACCGCCCGGCGGCCATCACCATCCCGCACTGGGCACGCTCCATCGCCGGGTTCGGCGACGGCGGCCTCCGGTGGTGCGTCACCACCTGGGACCGGCTGGCGAAGGTCAGCAAGCTCCGCTTCGACGTCGTCGTCGCCGACGAGGCGCACATGGTGCGGCACACCACGACGCAGCGGTGGAAGCACTGGAAGGCGGTGTCCGGCGCCGGCCGGGTGAAGGACGCCCCCTACGTGCTCGCCACGACGGCGACCCCCGCGCACACCCCGCTCGAGCTGCCGTACCTGGCGCCGGAGTTCGCCGCCCGGCACGGCGAGGGCGTCCGCGAGTGGGCCGACCTGCCGAAGCGGCTCGAAGCGCACGGGTTCCACGTGGAACGTGGCCGCTACGGCTGGCAGTGGACCGAGGACGCCGACCAGCGGCGCACCGACCTCGCCCGCCTGCAGAGCTGGCTCGCCGAGGCGGAGCCGCCCGCGACGCTGCACCGGCCCGCGCCGTGGGGCCCCGTCTCGGTCACCGGGACGCCCGTGGCGCTCACCCCCGCGGAGCGGGCCGCCTACGACTCCGAGTGGTCGGAGTTCCGGGCGGAGATGCAACTGGCCCGCCGGTCGCGGCAGAGCGCCAAGGGCCGGGCCGCCCTCCTCCGTTTCCGGCAGAAGGCCGGGCTCATCCGCGTCCAGGCCACGGTCGACTGGATCAAGGCGCAGGTGGAGGCCGAGCGCCAGGTCGCGGTGTCCGTGGAGTTCGTGGAGACGGCAGCCGACCCGATCCGCGAGGCGCTGCTCGAGTCGGGCATTCCGGTGGCGGGGATCTACGGCCGCGACCGCTTCGACGTCGAGAGCGAGCGGCTGCGCTTCCAGCGGGGCGAGGCCATGGTCTGCGTCTTCACCGTGACCGCGTCGATCTCCCTGCACGCCGGCGAGACGCTGCCCGACGGTCGCCCGGCCTCGGACACCCCCCGGGTCGGCCTCTTCCACCAGCCCCGGTTCTCCGGCATCCAGGCCCGGCAGGTCACCGGCCGCACCCACCGGGACGGGAAGACATCGCCCTGGCGGATCGCCTTCGCCGAGGACACCGTCGAGGAGCAGGTTGCCCGCGTGATGGTCGAGCGGCTGGCGGTCAGCGGATCGGCTGCCGGCGCCGACACGTCGTCGCTGCAGGAGATCGCCGAGCTGCTCGACGCCGACTGGCTGCCCGCCACCGCGCTCACGGAGGAGTGAGGGACCGCCGCCCGGAGTCCCAGAACAGCCACGCGGGGACGCCCACGATCACCAGGCCGCTGAGCGCGTGCAGCCCGCCCAGCCAGGCGTCGTCGAACCCGGCCGAGGCGAGCGCGTGCTGCACGAAGCCGGCCAGCACGAGCACGACCGCGCACCCGGCGATCTGCCGCGCGCCGGCGCGGGCGACGACGGCGAGGACGACGGGCACGAGCGACGCCGCGGCGATCACGATGCTGAAGGTCCGGTGCGGCTCGAAGCCTGGATCGCCGCGCGAGGAGAAGACCCCGAGCCCGGCCAGGAAGATCTGCACCGCCCCGAGCAGGACGAACGCCCCCAGCGCCCAGTGGTAGGCCTGGTACGCACCCCGCCGCCGGTCCACCAGCGTCAGCCCAGGCGCCGGGTCAGGCGATCGGCGCCCGGCCCGCTCAACTCCCCGGCGACCGCCGTCCGTCCCGCGACGGCCATCAGCAGCGCCTCCCCGGTCCCGTGCACCTCCGGCCCGCGGCCGAACGACCAGTCGATGTCGGTGGCCACCAGGCGGACGTCCCGCGCACGGAGGACGCCGCGCAGCACCGGCCCGAACAGCGCGGTCCGCAGCGCGGGCACGAGCCGGTCGGCCGGGACGGCCCGCGGCAGGCCCAGCGGCCGCCGGATGTCCTGCTGGTGGATGAGGCCGTCGGTCAGGGCGATCGCCCCGCCCATCCCCGCGGTCAGCCCGGCCGGCGTGAGGTGCTGCCGGAGCCGTTCCACCAGCTCGGCCGGCGTGCGCCCGGCATCGTCAGCCAGCCCCACCGCGTTGGTGCGGCCGACGAGGAACCGGCCGCGAGCGAACCGGGCCGCCAGTGCCCGCGGCCCCAGGTCCTCGTAGCTCAGCACGTGCGCGACGACGTCACGGACGGTCCAGCCGGCGCAGAGCGACGGCGCCCGCCACTGCTCGTCGGTCAGCCGTTCCAGCAGCTCGAGCAGGTCCTCCCGCTCGGCCCGGGCCTGCGCCATGACGCCCATGCCTCGGCACCCTAGAGCCGACCACCCCGCCGGGAGTGACCCGCGTCGCTCCGGGAGTCGAGTCCGCACGCCCGCCCGTCGAGCGCTGGGCCGGGCGACGTCGCCGGGTCAGGCCTGCCCGTTGTGCGACGCCCCCTCGCCGTCGGAGGTGATCGGCACCCGGGTGACGCCGTCCGCGGCACCAGCGGCGCTGCCGCTGAGCCGGCGGAGCAGCGCGCCCACGTCGATGCCGGTCAGGTCACCGGAGAGCTGCAACCCCTGCGCCACGTTGGACGCCACGGACTTCCCGAGCGCCCCGGCGCCGTCGGTGGAGATGACGGTCATCTTGTCCACGCCCGAGAGCGGGGCGGCCGCGGCGCCGACGACGTCGGGCAGCACCTTGACCAGCATCTCCAGGATCGCGGCCTCGCCGTACTTGGCGAAGGCGTCCGAGCGGGCGTCCAGCGCCTCGGCCTCGGCCTGACCACGGGCCAGGATGGCGGCCGCCTCGGCCGCACCCTCGCGCTCGACGGCGTCGGCGATGGCCTCGCGCCGCAGCTTCTCGGCCTCACCGCGCTTGGCGCCCTCGATCGCCTCCGCCTCGGCCAGCGCCGAACGGCGGGCGCGCTCGCCCTCACCCGACAGCTTCGCCTGCTCGGCGGCGGCCTGCGCCGCGGCGATCGTGGCCTGGCGCTGCGCCTCGGCGGTCAGGATGGCCGAGTTCTTCCGGCCCTCCGCCTCCTGTTCGACGCGGTACCGCTCGGCGTCGGCGGGACGGCGCACCTTGGTGTCCAGCTGCCGCTCGGTCAGCGACGCCGTCCGGACGGCGACCTTCTCCTGCTCTGCGAGGATCGCCTGGTCCTGTGCCGCCTGCGCCAGCGGGCCCGCCGCGGCGGCGCGGGCCTTGGCCGCGTCGGTCTCGGCCGCGATCTCGGCCTGCTTCAGGGCGAGCTGCCGCTGGGCGATGGCGATCGCCTCGTCGGCCAGCAGCTGCTCCTGCTGGGCCGCCTGCCGGGCCCGCGCCTCGGCGATGCTGGCCTCCTTGAGCACCCGCGCGGCCTCGGGGCGGCCGAGGTCGGCGAGGTAGGAGCCCTCGGCCTGGATGTCCTGCAGCTGGAAGGTGTCGAGCACCAGGCCCTGACCGGTCAGCGACGACTCGGCCTCCTCGGCGACGGCGGAGGCGAAGGCGGCGCGGTCGCGGATGATCTCCTCGATGGTCAGCCGGCCGACGATCGAGCGCAGCGCACCCGCGAGCACCTCCGAGGTGAAGGTGTCGATGCCCTGCTGCTGGTTGAGGAAGCGCTGCGCGGCGGCGCGGATCGAGCTCTCGGTGCCACCGACCTTCACGATCGCGACCCCCTCGAGGTCGCACTTCACGCCCTGCTTGGAGACGGCGCCCCGGATGCCCACCGGGATCCGCCGGCTGGAGAGGTCCATCGTGTGCAGCTTCTGCACGACGGGCAGCACGAAGACGCTGGCGCCCATGACCACCTTCTGGCCCGAGCTGTCCCGCGAGACCACGCCCGAGGCGTCGGTGACCTGGCGGCCCTGCCGGCCGGTGACCAGGAACGCCTGGTTCGGGCCGGCCACCTTGATCCGGGAGAGGACGAGCAGGACCAGCAGGAGGACCAGGGCGGCGATGCCGCCGATGGCGTAGAGCAGCGTCATGGGGAGGTGCCTCCGGGCTCGGGCAGGGGGTCGGGGAACGTGTCGGGTGCGGTGGAGACAACCTCGACCGCGGTGTCGCTGAGGGCCTCGGTGACGTAGACCGGCGTGCCGGCGGGCAGCGCGGTGTCGCTCCGGGCCGAGAACTTGAGGTGCTGGCCCGCGAGCGCCAGCCGGACCTCGCCGAAACCGGTGGCCGGCACCGCGGAGACGACGACGCCCTGGGCGCCGAGGAGGTGGGAGCGGGTCAGGATCTCCTGCGTCGGCATGTCCTTCAGCGCGCGGGAGAGGCGGACGGCGCCCCAGGCCAGGGGGACGGCGACGACCAGCCCCGCCGCGAGGGCGAGGAGCGCGGTGCCTGCGTCCGGGAGGCTCTCCGGCAGGAGACTCACCGCGGCCGCGCCGCCGAAGCCGACCCCACCGAGCAGGGCGGCGATCGCCGGCACCGAGAACGGGCCGTCCGCGTCGACGTCGCCCAGCCCGAGGTCGCCCAGCTCGCCGACGAACAGCGAGACCAGGAGTACGAGGAGGCCGACGGCGCCGATCACGAGGAAGACCCCTGCCACCGCCCGCGCCCTCCCGTCCGTCGTCGGGGCGCAGCCTCCCAGTTCCGGCACCCCCGGGGCAACGAAGTCCCCCGGGGGTGTGGACGACCGCCTCGCCGTCAGGCCCGCAGGGTCCGACCCAGGACCGCGAGCAGATCCGCGGCGTCCGCGGGGAACGTCCGGCGCGCGCGGCGGAAGGACCGCGTGAGCAGCGCGAACAGGCCGGCGGCGGGAAGGCACAGCGCCACGCCGCCCCACTCGCCGTTGAGCGCCGCCCCTCCGGCGCCGGCGAGCAGGACGACCACGACGACGGCGTAGAGGCCCACCCAGAACAGGGACATGGCGTTCTCGACCACCGTGCCGACCAGCCCCACGCTCCCGTCGGGGCTCCGCTCCAGCTGGCCGTCGAGCAGGGGGAACGTGACGTACCGGTGGGACACCCGCCGCACCCGGACGTCCCCGTCCGGCCTGGCCCGGACCACCAGGTCGCCCACCTCCCGCGGACGTCGGCGCGCCCGCTCCACCGCCGTCGTCATGAGCTCGGCGGCCTGCGGCCCGTCCCTCCCCGGCACGGGGACGGTGACCGACAAGCGCTGGCGTCGCATCGTTCTCCTCCCGGCGGGCTGATCCCGCCCCGCGATCCTGCCTGCGCCCGGGACCGGACAATGGAGGCCATGCGGCGAGAGGCGAGTGTGCTGCACCTCGACCTCGACGCCTTCTTCGCCGCGGTCGAGCAGCGTGACAAGCCGTCCCTGCGGGGTCGACCGGTCGTCGTCGGCGGGGTCGGTGGGCGCGGCGTCGTCGCCACGGCGTCGTACGAGGCGCGGGCGTACGGCGCCCGCTCGGCGATGTCGACGGCCGAGGCGCGGCGGCGGTGCCCGTCGGGGACGGCGTTCCTCGGCGGACGGTTCGCCGCCTACCGGCGCACGTCCGACGTCGTCATGGCGCTGCTCCGCGAGCTCTCGCCGCTGGTCGAGCCGGCGTCGATGGACGAGGCCTACGTCGACCTTGCCGCCGATTCGGGCCACGACCTCTCCGTGGCGGGCGTGACCGAGCTGGGCCGCCGCCTCAAGGACCGGATCGCCGAGGCGACCGGGGGAGTGACCGGCTCGGTCGGGATCGGGACGTCGAAGCTGATGGCCAAGATCGGCTCGGACCTGCAGAAGCCGGACGGGCTGGTCGTCGTCCCGCCCGGGTCGGAGCTCGACGTGCTGCACCCGCTGCCGGTCACCCGGCTGGGCGGGGTGGGGCCCGCGACGGCGGAGCGGCTGCACCAGATCGGGGTGAAGACCGTGGGCGACCTGGCCGCGCGGTCGCTGGCCGACCTGGTGGCCCTCGCGGGCAAGGCCCACGGCGCGGGGCTGTACGCCCTCGCCCGCGCCGAGGACGACCGCGCCGTCGTCCCCGACCGGGGCGTGAAGTCGGTGTCCCACGAGGAGACCTTCGAGCGCGACCTCACCGACCTCGACGTCCTCAACCGCGAGATCGACTCGATGGCCGCACGCGTGGCCGAGCGCCTGCGCGCGTCCGCGTTCTCCGGCCGCACGGTCACCCTGAAACTCCGCCGGTACGACTTCACGACGCTGACGCGCTCCCAGACGCTGCCCCAGCCCACCGACGACGGCCGCACCATCGCCGCCATCGCCCGGCGGCTGCTCAGCGATGCCGGAACCCAGGGTGGGCTGCGGCTGCTCGGCGTCGGCATCTCCGGGCTGTCGGTCTACGCCCAGGGCGACCTGTTCGCCGAGGACCTGCTCACCGGCGAGCCCGAGCCCCTCCCGGACGTCGTCACCGCCGTCGACGCGCCCGAGCCGGAGCCGGAGGTCGACCTGCCCGCCGAGCGCCGGTGGTGGCCCGGACAGGACGTCCGCCACGAGGAGTTGGGCGCGGGCTGGGTGTGGGGCCGGGGGCTCGGGCGGGTCACCGTCCGTTTCGAGGGCCCGCTCACCCCGCCCGGGAAGGTGCGCACCCTCTCCGCCGACGACCCCCTGCTGCACGCCACCGACCCGCCCGACTGGAGGACCACCGGATGACGCGCTCGTGGTGGGGATGGGGCCGCACCGACCGAGCCCTCGCCGACGACGAGTGCGTCGAACTCGCCGCGCTGATCCCCGGGCTGCCCGGCCGGCCGCGCGCCGTCCCCCGGCTGCGGGACCTCGAGGTCCCGCCGTCCCGGCTGGGCCCGCCGTCGTCGCTGCCGCTGACCACCGACCCTGCCGTCCGGGCCGCGCACAGCTACGGGAAGGCCTACCGGGACGTCGTCCGCGCGCTGGCCGGCGACCTGGGCGGGGCGCCCGACGCCGTCGCGCATCCCGCCGACGAGGACGACGTCGTCCGGCTGCTCGACTGGGCCGGCACGGCCGGCGTCGTGGTCGTGCCCTTCGGTGGCGGGAGCTCCGTCGTCGGTGGCGTGGAGTACCGCGGTGACCGGCCCTGGGTGTCGATGGACCTCACCCGGCTGGATCGCGTGCTGGAGATCGACAGGGTGAGCCGGGCGGCCCGTATCCAGGGCGGCGCCCTCGGGCCGGTGCTGGAGGAGCAGCTGCGGCCCGCCGGCCTGACGCTGCGGCACTTCCCGCAGAGCTTCGAGTTCTCCACGCTGGGCGGCTGGCTGGCCACCCGCGCGGGCGGCCACTACGCGACCCTGCACACGCACATCGACGACCTCGTCGAGTCGATGCGCGTCGTCACGCCCGCCGGGGTGCACGAGTCGTGGCGGCTGCCCGGATCGGGCGCCGGCCCGTCGCCGGACCGCTTGTTCCTCGGGTCCGAGGGCACGCTCGGCGTCGTCACCGAGGCGTGGATGCGGCTGCAGGACCGGCCGCGATGGAAGGCGTCGGCCTCGGTCACCTTCCCGGACATGACGACGGCGACGACGGCGGTGCGGGCGATCTCGCAGGCAGGCCTCCATCCGGCGAACTGCCGGCTGCTCGACGCAGGGGAGGCGGCGCTGTCCGGGGCGTCGACGACGGGGGAGTGCGTGCTCGTGCTGGGCGTGGAGTCGGCGGCGGTGCCCGTGGCGGGGCGGCTGGCCGAGCTGACCGGGCTCGCGCGGGACGCCGGCGGGTCGGTGGCCGGCGACCCTGTCGGCGGGGCGGTCGACGCCGCGGACGCCATCGATGCCGCGGGCGCCATCGATGCCGCGGGCGCCATCGATGCCGCGGGCGCCATCGATGCCGCGGGCGCCTGGCGCGCGGCGTTCCTGCGGATGCCCTACGTCCGCGACGGGCTGGCGCGGATGAGCGCGATCGTGGAGACCTTCGAGACCGCGTGCACCTGGGACCGCGTGGACGAGCTGGTCGCGACGGTGCAGGCGGAGGTCGGCGCCGCGGTCGGAGAGGTCACCGGCGCACCGGGGCTGGTCAACTGCCGGTTCACCCACGTCTATCCCGACGGCGCGGCGCCGTACTTCACGGTGATCACCGCCGGACGGCCCGGCTCGGAGGTGGCCATGTGGGACGACGTGAAGACGGCGGCGTCGGAGGTGCTGGGCCGCCTCGGCGCCACGATCACCCACCACCACGCCGTCGGCCGCGACCACCGGCCCGGTTACGACCGGCAGCGGCCCGAACCGTTCGCGGCCGCCCTCCGCGCGGTCAAGGCGACGCTGGACCCGGCGGGCATCCTCAACCCGGGCGTGCTGATCGATCCCGTGTAGAACGGCGGCATGACCGAACACGCCGCCCCGGAGCCCAGCGCCTGGACCCGGATGACCCAGGAGGACCCCGGCCACTCGGCCGCCTACGTGCAGCGGTTCCGCTCGCTCGCCGAGCAGGGGATGGACCTGGTGGGGGAGGCCCGGCTGGTGGACACCATGCTGGCCCGGGGCTCGCGGGTGCTGGACGCGGGCTGTGGTCCCGGGCGGGTCGGCGGCTTCCTGGCCTCGGTGGGGCACGACGTGGTCGGGGTGGACGTCGACCCGGTGCTGATCGCCGCCGCGGAGGAGGACCACCCCGGTCCGCGCTGGCTGGTCGGTGACCTGGCGGAGCTGGACCTCCCGGCGGCGGGGATCGCCGACCCCTTCGACGCCATCGTCAGCGCGGGCAACGTGATGACCTTCCTGGCCGAGAGCACCCGCGGCGAGGTGCTGCGCCGGCTGCGGGCCCACCTGCGGCCCGACGGCCGGGCGGTCATCGGTTTCGGTGCCGGCCGCGGCTACGAGTTCGACGACTTCCTCGCCGACGCGCGGGCGGCCGGCTGGGAGCCCGACCTGCTGCTGGCCACCTGGGATCTGCGGCCCTTCACCGCGGACGCCGACTTCCTGGTGGCGGTGCTGCGTCCCGCCTGACGAGGCCGGGGCCAGGTGATCGCGCGGTCCGGCTGGGGCAGGGGCGGACCACGCGACGCACAGGGCGTTCGGACGCCGGGGCCCAAGCGGACCGCCTCGGCGCGCCCGCTTCCGGTGGCGCGTCGCGGATCAGCCGATGACGCCGTTGGCCCGCAGCAGGACGAGTGAGTTCACCGTCCGGTGCCCGCGCCACTCCAGGGTCGCCGCGGGGGAGTAGCTGGCGAAGTCGACCGCCCAACCGCCGTCGGACCGCTGGCCGTCGGCAAGTCGCTCGAGCTCGGCCTCGACCACCCCGGGGGCGAACAGCGACCGCCCCGGACCACCGGGGAGCGGCGCGAAGTCCAGCGGCCGCATGAACTCGTCGTCGGCACCTCCGGCCACGTGCAGCAGCCCGTCGGCCGGGACGTGCGGCCGCAGGGCCTCGAGGGCCTCGGCCGCGGCGGGCTCGGTCCGCGCCGCGGCGTCGAGGAACTGGGCGGCGAAGGCCAGCACCATGGCGTGCGGTTCCGGCCCCAGCTCGCGGACGGCCCGGAGGCAGTAGGCGGTGGCCCGCCCGAGCCAGGGGTGCGTCGCGACATCGGGGTCGGTCTCCGCCACCCGGTGCGCGACCGCGGCCACCACCGCGGTGATCTGCAGCGACGACGTCCCGGCATCCGCACCCGCCCAGAACGGCGCGCAGGCCGCCGGATCGGGCACCGGCAGCGCGAACGGCAGGCCGCCGTCGGGGAGCGACGCGGCGTCCAGCCAGTCGCACAGCTCCCGCGCGCGGCCGGTCGCCGTCGGCGCGACGTCGGCGAAGACCTCGAACGCGTGCAGCGCTCCGCCGGGCTGGCTCGTCCGCGAGCGCAGGTCCGGCTCGAGTCCCCACCCGTAGCCGCCGTCGGGGTTGCGGTAGCCGTCGACGGCGGCGAGGACCTCCTCCGGACCGCCGTCGCCGAACAGCAGGTCGAACCGCCGCCGGTCGAGCACCCGTGCCGAGGTGGCGAGGAAGTTCGCGGCCTTGTCCAGGTCGACCGTCATCGCTGCTCCCGCCCCACGATGCGGACCGCCGGATCCAGGCACCACTGGAGCACCGACGGCCAGGACCCGTAGCCGGCCGGCAGGTCCAGGTGCGCACCGCCGGGGATCACGTCCGCGTCCATCCCGAACAGGTCGGCGTACAGCGAAGCCGCGCCGCCGGGGAAGTACGGGTCGTCGTCGGAAGCGACGAACCGGACCCGCCGGCGCAGTTCCTCGTCCAGGGGCGCGGCCTCGATACCGGGCGGCGCGAACGCGGCGACCGCCGGGTAGGACCGCAGGACGTCGGCCGACGGCGGGGCCACGAGCAGCACCCGGTCCGGCTGCAGCTCCCCGAGGGCCGGCGCGGCCTGCCACCACAGCAGGACGGCGAGGCTGTGGCAGACGAGCACCCGCTCGCGACCGCGGTCGAGCCGGGCCAGCTCGTCGCTCAGCAGGTCCAGCCAGTCGGCGAGGACCGGCTGGTCCGGCTCCGGGAACTGCGGATACCGGACGCCGGCGCCGCGGCCGGCCAGCTCATCCGCCAGCCAGCGCTGCCAGTGGCCGTCCGGCCGCCGGTTCTCCCAGCCGTGCACGATCAGGAAGTCCGCCATCACCCGATGATCATGGACGACGGTTCGACGGCGGCGCGACGCCCAGGGCGATGGTGAGCTCCAGGACGGTCCGCGGGTCCTCCAGCCGCTTGCCGTACAGCTCGCGCAGCTGCCCCATGCGGTACCGCACCGTCTGCGGGTGGACGAACAGCTCGGCGGCGACCGCGTCCCGCCGGCCGTGGTGCAGCAGCCAGCACCGGAGGGTCTCGGTCAGCTTCTCGCGGGCGCCGTCGGCGAGGTCGGCCAGCGGCGCCAGTGCCTGGGCGCGGAGATCGGCGAGCGCCCCCTCGTCGGCGCGGAGCACCAGGTCGGCCAGCCGGTCCTCGGTGTCCAGCGGTTCCGGCCCCTCCGCCGTCAGGCCCAGATCGACGGCTCGCACGGCGCGCGCGTAGGAGCCGGCCACCTCGTGCCAGGGCCGCGCGGGCCCCACCACGGCCTCGCGCTCGCCGAGGGACCGCAGCAACGCCGGCCGCGACCGGCCCTCCGCGTCGGGGACGAGCAGGACCACGAGCTCGCCGGGCACCTCCTCGGTGGATCGCAGCGTGCGCGGGTCGAGCAGTGCCACGGCGCCGCGCACCCGGGCCGCGGGGAGCAGCACCGCGGTCAGCGTGCGCGGCGGCGTCCAGTCGGCCCGCTCGGCCGCCGCCAGAAGATCCTCTCGGGGGCCACCGCCCAGCAGCCGGTTCGCCAGCCGTTCCAGGTAGCGCTCCCTGACCCGCCCGCTGGTCGCCAGCTCGTCGCTGTGCCCGGCGACGCTGGCCGCCGACAGCTGGTCGATGTAGGCGAAGACCAGTTCCGCGAAGCGGGCGAGCTGCTCCGCGGTCAGGCCGGCGCGGACCCCGCTGTCGGCCATGTGCCGCCACGAGACCCGGGCACCGACCCGGTAGGCGCCCAGCAGCGCGTCCATCGACCGGCCGCTGCGTGCCTCACCGCGACCGAGGGCGTAGGCCCCGTCCAGCGCCGGCTGGATCGGCGTGCTCGCATCCCCGTCACCCCCCGCCGACGCGAGGACCAGGAACCCGCCGAGGGCGAGCTCGACGGCGTTCTCGATGGTCCGCCCCATCGCGCCGCTGAACGCGCCGGCGTAGCTGGGCACCTCGACGACGATCGCGGCGACCGTCTGCTCGGCGACGTCCGGCAGTTCCTGCCGCATGGCATCGGCGACGGCGTGCGGGATGCTGAGCGCGTCCGCCGACATAAACGTCCTCCGTTTGTTCGCAGGAAACAGAACTTACCGCTGGATTCACGTCAGCCACACAGGTAACTCGCTCTTTCGGTGGGCAATCTTCTGTGTATGACGACCACCGCCCCGCGCCCTGCCCAGGCCCGGCCGCGCCCCGTCCGGCGAACCGAGGCCCTGCGCGACCGGGTGCTCAAGCTCGCCGAGTTCGTGACCACCCCGCTCCTGCCGACCGACTACCTCGACCTGGTCGACCCGCTGCGTTCCGGCGCAGACCTGCGCGGTCGCATCGAGGCCATCCAGCACGAGACGCGCGACGCCGCGACGGTCGTCATCCGCCCCGGGCGCAGCTGGCGGCCGCACAAGCCCGGTCAGTACATCCGGATCGGCATCGACGTCGACGGCGTGCGGCAGTGGCGGGCGTACTCGCTGACGTCGGACCTGACGCGCACCGACGGCTGCATCAGCGTCACGGTGAAGGCCATCCCCGGCGGGAAGGTCAGCAACCACCTGGTGCACCGGGCGAAGCCGGGCACGATCGTCCAGCTCGACCAGGCGGCCGGCGAGTTCTGCCTGCCCGACGAGCACCCGGAGAAGGCGCTGTTCGTGACTGCCGGCTCCGGCATCACGCCGGTCATGGGCATCCTGCGCAACCACCCCGAGCTCACCGACGTCGTCCTGGTGCACTCCGCCCCTACCGCCGACGACGTCGTCTTCGGTTCCGAGCTGCGGCAGATGGCCGCCGAGGGCCGGATCCGGCTGATCGAGCAGCACACCGACAGCGCCGGGATGCTCGACGCCCGGTCGATCGCCGACCTCGTCCCCGACCTGCACGAGCGCTCCACCTGGGCCTGCGGGCCGGTGGGGATGCTCGAGGCGCTCGAGGAGCACTGGGACAAGGCCGGCATCGCCGACCGGCTCTACACCGAGCGTTTCCGGCCCGCGGTCGTCGTCACCGGCGAGGGCGGCACCGTGAACTTCACCAAGAACGGCACCACGCTCGAGGCCGACGGTGCCACCCCGATCCTCGACGCCGCCGAAGAGGCCGGCGTCCTCATGCCGAGCGGCTGCCGCATGGGCATCTGCTACGGCTGCGTGCTCCCGCTCCGCGAAGGCGCCGTGCGCGACCTCCGCAACGGCGAGCTGACCGTCGCCGCCCCGGGCGACGGCGTGCTCATCCAGACCTGCGTGAGCGCCGCTGCCGGCGCCTGCACCGTGGACCACTGAGCCGAGCCCTGCTCCCCGACCACTGACCGCCCCGATCCAGAGGAGACGGACCATGACCGTTCTGCAGAAGAAGTCCGACAACCCCGTCGCGCACCTGTCCGCCGAGGACATCGAGATGATCGGCAAGGAGCTCGACACCATCCGTCAGGAGGTGCGCGACAGCCTGGGTGAGGACGACGCCAAGTACATCCGCAAGGTCATCGACGTCCAGCGCAAGCTCGAGCTGGGCAGCCGGGCAGCGCTGCTGGTCTCGATGTTCCCGCCGGCCTGGGTCGTCGGGACGGTCGGCCTGTCGGTCGCCAAGATCCTCGAGAACATGGAGATCGGGCACAACATCCTGCACGGCCAGTGGGACTGGATGCGCGATCCCAAGATCCACTCCACGACGTGGGAGTGGGACATGGCCAGCCCGGCCGAGCAGTGGAAGCACTCGCACAACGAGCTGCACCACACGTACACGAACGTGATCGGCAAGGACAACGACCTCGGCTACGGGATCATGCGCGTCGACGAGGACCAGCGCTGGCACCCGATGTACCTGGCCCAGCCGCTGTGGAACTTCATCAACGCCTGCTTCTTCGAGTACGGGATCGCTGCCTACGACCTCGAACTCGGCAAGAACCTCGCGTCGAAGAAGCGCCGCCAGAACCCGGAGTTCAAGGCCGCCTACAAGCAGGTGCTCAAGAAGATCCGCAACCAGGCGGGCAAGGACTACCTGGTCCACCCTGCGCTGTCCGGCCCGTCGTTCCTGCCGACCCTGGCCGCGAACTTCACCGCCAACGTCGTGCGCAACCTGTGGTCGCACTCGGTGATCATGTGCGGGCACTTCCCCGAGGGCGTCGAGACCTTCGAGAAGAAGTCGATCGACGGCGAGACCCGCGGTGAGTGGTACCTGCGCCAGATGCTCGGCTCGGCCAACATCTCGGGCAGCAAGGCCATGCACATCATGACCGGCAACCTGTCGCACCAGGTGGAGCACCACCTGTTCCCCGACATCCCGAGCAACCGGTACGCCGAGATCGCGCCCAAGGTGAAGGACATCTTCGACCGCTACGGGCTGACCTACCACTCCGCCCCGCTGTACAAGCAGGTCGCGAGCGCGTGGCACAAGGTCATCCGGCTCTCGCTGCCCAACGGCTGGCTCGCGGAGACGACGCCGAAGAACGCGCCGGCGCAGGTCATCAAGCTGGTGCGCATGACGACCGGCGGCAAGAAGGTCCGCCGCGAGCTGTCGAAGGCCGCCGCCTGAGGAAGGACCCCGTCCCCCTCACGCTCAGGTGAGCCGCGGACGGGGCCGTAGACCGGAGAGGCCCAGGACCCGCGTGGTCCTGGGCCTCTCCGGTTCATGGCTCGCCGACCCCGCCGGGCTCAGACCGCCAGGTCAAGTTGTCGAGCCGCCGGCCGACCACGGCACCTACGGGCACGTGGGCGATCTCCGCCAGGTCCTCCAGCGTCGCTGACACGACGTCCTCGAACTCCGCGTAGCCGATCACGTCAGGTCCCATGCCCGCCGAGACGTAGTAGCCCGTGATGGCCAGCCGCACGTCGGCGGGGGAGACGTCGAGGTCGCGCACCACGGCGGTCGTGGTGGCCCGCATGGAGCTCATCCCGGAGAAGGCACGCCCGCAACCGCACCCACCGTCCGGATCGGCCTGGTCCGTCGCGCAGACGAACCCCGGCAGGACGAGTTCCCCTTCGATCGCGAAGCAGAAGTCGCCGTCCTGCTCGCCCTGTCCTTCTCGCGTCGCCGTCAGCAGCTTCATGCGGGCACCGTGCCACTGCGGTCCGACAGTTCGACGCGTCCCACGTGGAACGGGGAGGGGCCCAGGACCGTCACGGTCCTGGGCCCCTCCGCGGCACCCCGGCCGGCCGGTCAGGGCCTCAGCGCGGGGTTCGGGAAGTTGAGGGGCAGCAGCACGGCGGGATCGTTGATCGGCACCTCCCAGACGGCTCCGGTGCCGTCCGGGTCGGCCACCCGCCCGCTGCGCAGGAACTCCGACACCTGCGCCAGGCCCTGCAGCCAGGCCGGGTTGTCCGGGTTCAGCAGGAACGAGTGCGGGTTGTCCGTGCGACCGGTGCGGTCGTGGCGGTACAGGCTGGTCCGCGACCACAGGTCACCCGCGTCGACGAGCGTGTAGGACGTCGGGTTGGGCACCGTCTGGTCGCCGAGGGCCACCTGCAGCAGCACCCGGCGATCGTCGATCAGCGGCGCGAACGTCTCCGGGCTCCCCGGCCGGCTCAGCCACGTCGCCTTCGCCAGGTGGTCCTGGATCGCCAGCGCTCCCGGGACGGTCGCCGTCACCGGGCCCTCACCGCGCAGCGGAAGCTGTTCCTGGAAGAACGCCCGACTGCGGTCCTGGCTGTTGAGCAGCCCGGCCGCCTGCAGCGACTGGGTGGTCAGCAGCCGGAAGGCGGGCGCCAGCCGCGCGATCTCGGTGATCGGCCCACCTGGCACGTTGAGCACCGCCCGGCTGATCGCCGGGTCCGCCCCGGTGAGCATCGAGCCGTAGATGCCGCCGAAGCTCTGCCCGAAGTAGGTCACGCCGCGGCCCGAGAGGTCGGGGGATCGGTCACCGTCGACGTCGGTGTCCAGGGACCGCACCAGCGTCATGATGTCGGCTGCCGTCTGCCGCAGCGCGTCACGGGAGGAGACCGCGGCGGCGCCCCCGCTGGCCGAGGATCCCTCACTGGCCTCGATGTCGCCGTCGCCGTCCTGGTCGATGCCTCGGCCGTATGCCGGCAGCGTCGTCGTCGTGCCGCCGCTGGTGACCCGCCACGTGCTGCCCGGCCCGTAGCCGTGGCCCACCACGTTGGTGGCGATGGTGGCGATGCCCTCGGCGGCGTTCGTGGTGGCGGCGAGGAAGGCGGCGTTCGTGGAGCTGGTGAAGCCGTGCCCGAAGACGGCAACCGGCCACCCGCCGGCCGGGGCCTTGCCTGCCGGCAGCACGGCGACGAAGGGCAGTCGCGCCGCGGCCACCGGGAGGGGGCCGAAGTCACGGGTCGGGGTCTGGCGGATCGTGACGTCCGGCTGCAGCCAGGACGGCGCGAGGTAGGAGCCGAAGACCAGCAGGCTGCCCGCGGGGAGTTGCTGGGTCGGCACGGGGGCCGGGGCCGGGTCGACCGTGCCGCGGTCCTGTGCCCAGTCGACGGTCGTGCCGGCCGCCGGGAACGTCCCCTCCACCCGCAGCCCGGGGGCGATACCGACGGCGCCGAGCGCTCGTCCGCCGACGTCGATCTGCCGGCGCAGGTCCACCAGGCCGTCGGTCGCGCTCATCGTGGTGAACGTGTCCTGGGCGGCCTTGTTCGCCGGCCCGCCCTGGACGCTCAGCCGGTAGGTCGTGCCCGGGGCGAGCTGTTCGGCCGGATGGGCGTAGACCGTGTTCGAGGCCCGGTCGTAGACGACGCGGTCGACGCCGGTGCGCCAGCCGCCGCGCGACTCCTGGACCGTGATGCGCTGGGCCATCTGCGCGGGATCGACCGGGGCGCTGAACGTGACGGCGAGCCGAGGGTCGAGGTCGAAGCCGTCGAGCTCGTTGAGCCGCTGCACCAGCCCGCAGGTGATGGCCGGGCCGCAGTTCTGCGTGGGCAGGGCCACGCGACGGCCGGTGAGCTGCCGGCCGTCGGGGACGGTGAGGGAGTTGCTGGGGAACAGGGACACCGGGTCGGCCTTCGGCTGGGGCGCAGCGAGGGCCGAGGGTGCGGTGGCGGCGAACGTGGCGGTGAGGGCCAGCGCGCCGACGGCGGACATCGTCGTCCGCCGCCAGGAACGAAGGGTCACGAGTACTCCTGGTGTGTCGGGGGTCCCCTTCCTACGTGACGGTGATCCAGGCCACACACGCGGGGTCACTGGACGGTCACTGGCGGCGCGGTGCGGAGATGCCCGAGCACGGCGAGCACTGCACGGGAGAGGCCCGGAACCGCAAGGATTCCGGGCCTCTGGTGGAGGTGCCGCGGCTAGTTGGCCATGTCCACGAAGCGGCTGTAGTGGCCCTGGAAGGCGACCGTGACGTTGGCGGTCGGGCCGTTGCGGTGCTTGACCAGCATGATGTCGGCCTCGCCGGCCCGCGGGGACTCCTTCTCGTACATGTCCTCGCGGTGGATCATCATGACCATGTCGGCGTCCTGCTCGATCGAGCCGGACTCACGGAGGTCGGACAGCATCGGCTTCTTGTCCTGACGCTGCTCGGAGCCACGGTTGAGCTGCGACATCGCGATGACCGGGACCTCGAGCTCCTTGGCCAGCAGCTTGAGCGCACGCGAGAACTCCGAGACCTCCTGCTGACGGCTCTCGACCTTCTTGCCCGACGTCATCAGCTGCAGGTAGTCGATGACGATCAGCTTGAGGTCGTTGCGCTGCTTGAGCCGCCGCGCCTTGGCCCGGATCTCCATCATCGTCATGTTCGGGGAGTCGTCGATGTAGAGCGGCGCATCGGCGATCTCGCCCATCCGGCGGGCCAGCTTCGACCAGTCCTCGTCGGACAGGGAGCCGGCGCGCATGTGGTGCAGCGGCACCTTCGCCTCGGCCGACAGCAGACGCATGGTGATCTCGTGCTTGCTCATCTCCAGGCTGAAGATGGCGGCAGGCAGGTGGTTCTTCACCGACGCCGAGCGCGCGATGTCGAGCCCCAGCGTCGAGTTGTGCGTCGGGATGAAGCTGCGGCCGGCGAGGAAGAGGTGGTCCTCCGCGTCGACCTGGATGCACCGCACCGGAACGCTCGGGATGAGCCGCACGTCGGTGATGAAGCGACTGCCCCGAGAGGTGAACGTCCGAGCACCACGCTCCTTGTGCAGCAGCTTCTTCCGCTCCAGCTTGAAGACCTCGTCGTCGGTGCTGAACGTCAGCGTGAAGCAGGTCGAGGAGTCCTCGGAGCGCCCGCGCACGCGCTTGGTCGTCATGCGGACGCGGTAGCCCAGGCTGGCCATGAGCTCGCGAGCGTCCTCGGCCAGCCGCCGGCTGGTGACGCCGAACTGGACGACCCCGCTCGGCGCCACGGTGCCATCGGTGTCGAGCAGGCCGGCGAGCAGCGCCCGCCGCTGCGCGATGGACCCGCGCAGGTACTGCGTCGGGATGTGCTTGTCGTTCAGCACTCCGAGCTTTCGCAGGAGCGCCTGGACGGTCCCGTGGTCGTCCCTGCAGGCCTGGCACTGCGCCATGCCGGAAGACGGACCGCCGCAGTCGGGGCAGGAGGCCTGGAGTCCCACGCCACCGGCCGCCCGCAGAGCACCGCCACAGGCCTTGCCGCAGGTCTGCACCTGCGACGTCATGGGGAAGAACCGCTCTCCGCACATCGGGCAGGTGCGGTCCTCGGTCGCGACCCGCGGCGGGAGCTGGAGCGAGTACCGGCGGTCCGCGCCCGTGGGCTGTGCGACCAGGCCTTCGCTCTCGATGTAGACGGCGATCTCCGGGTCTGCGCTGGTGAACTGCGCCGCGGCGGAGGTGCCGTCACCGAGCCAGACACCGAGAGCGTACGGCGGAACGGGGAGGTCGGCCGGTGACAGATCGAGCGGGGCCGCGTTCGTCACGGAGTGATTGAGCCGGGCGTCCTTCGTGGCGCAACGAACCGTCCGGGCGATCTCCTCGGTGGTGCGCACCTCCGCGAAGGTCCTCCGGTTGCGGCACCGGTTGGTGCCCGCGGCGGCCGCCTGGGCCGACTTCCGGCTGGCGCGGGTCTCGGTGAGCCACTGGTGCTGTGCATCCGCGACGATCACCGAACCGTCGGAGAAGTGCACCGCGTAGCAGGGCCGGTCGGTCAAGACGTCGGTCGCGGCGACCACCGTCGTGGGTCGGCCGTCGGAGCCGATCACCCGGTCACCGACGGCGATCTCGCCCATCGTCGTCCAACCCGAGGGGGTGGCGATCGGGGTGTCCAGGGCCAGGGCCTTGCCCACGCCGGGACGGGCCGCGATGACGATCATCTGACCGGCCTGCAGACCGTTGGTGAGCTCGTCGAGGTCACGGATGCCGGTCGGGACGCCGCGGCTGACCCCGCCACGGGAGGCGATCGCGTCCAGCTCGTCCATGGTCGGCTGGAGGATGTCCTCGAGGCGCGAGTAGTCCGCGCTCATCCGCTTCTCGGTGACGTCGTAGATCTCCTGCTGCGCCCGGTCGACGATGTCGTCGACGTCGCCCTTGCCGCCCGCGGCGCCGTAGCCGAGCTGCACCACCCGGGTGCCGGCCTCCACCAGCCGCCGCAGCACGGCCTGCTCGGCCACGATCGCGGCGTAGTAGCCGGCGTTGGCCGCCGTCGGTGTGGAGGCGATCAGGGTGTGCAGGTAGACCGCACCGCCCATCTTGGACAGCTGGTCGGTGCGGTTGAGCTCGGCGGCGACGGTGATCGCGTCCGCCGGCTCGCCGCGGCCGTAGAGGTCGAGGATGCAGTCGAAGATGATCTGGTGCGCCGGCCGGTAGAAGTCCGGCCCCTGGAGCGCCTCCACGACGTCGGCGACCGCGTCCTTGCTGAGCAGCATGCCGCCGAGCACCGACTGCTCGGCGGCGACGTCCTGCGGCGGCTGCCGGTCGTAGGCCGGCGCCGTCGCTGTCGGCCGGCTGAAGTCGTCGGCCACCGCCACGGTTGTCCTCCATCTCGTGCGGGCGCGCCCGCGGCACCACTCCGAGGGGAAGCCGGAGTTCGGCGAGCGCGCCGGACCGAACGTCTGTTCGGTGATTGCTACCGCCAGGCACTGACATGTTGGACGGAGCCAAGTCCGGCGCCTGGCGGCAGCTGGGGAGGACGTTAGGAAGCCGGAGGGGGGCCCGTCCAACACCGGTGTGCACGTCGATCTGCACAACTTGTGGACAAGTCGGTGGATTCACGCCTGTCGACATGTGGAGACGGCGGGGGACACGCGGCGGCCATCCGCCGTCCCCCCTGCCGTCACCTGCGGGAACGGGATCCACGGGCTGTGGACGGCAGAAAGTTCTCAACAATTTTCCGGGGCGCGCACCACGAGTCCCACGCTCCCCCGGACCCGTCTCCCCGCCCGGGGAGACCGGTCGTCGCGCCTGGGAGGCGGGACGTCGCGCCTGCGCCCCCCGGGGCACCGGAGCCGCCGCCAGCACCTCCACGGGGCGCACAGCGGGCCGGCGCCCGGTTCGGGTCCCGGGACGACGGAAGGGGCGCCGGACCGCAGTCCGACGCCCCTTCCGGGCTGGCCCCCGCAGGGGCCCTGGCTCAGCCGGGGACGACCTCGATCGTCAGCTGGGTCGTGACCTCCGGGTGCACCCGCACGGTGACGCTGTGCTCGCCGGTGGTCTTGATGCTGCTGGGCAGCTCGATCCGGCGGCGGTCGAGCTCCGGACCACCCGCCGCGGAGACCGCGGCGGCCACGTCGGCGGTGGTGACGCGGCCGAACAGCCGGCCGCCCTCACCGGCGCGGGCCGGGACCTGCACCCTGAGGCCGGTCAGACGCCCGGCCACGGCCTGCGCGTCCTCGTGCGAGGCGACCTCGCGGGCGGCACGCGCCCGACGGAGCGACTCGACCTGCTTCTGGGCACCACGGGTGGCCGCGATGGCCAGGCCGCGGGGCAGGAGGTAGTTGCGGCCGTAGCCGCCCTTGACCTCGACGGTGTCACCGGAGGAACCGAGACCGGTGACCTCCTGCGTGAGGATCAGCTTCATGGTGCTCATGATCAGCGCGCCGTCGAGGTGTAGGGCAGCAGTGCCATCTCGCGGCTGTTCTTCACGGCCACGGCGACGTCACGCTGGTGCTGGCTGCAGTTGCCGCTGACGCGGCGGGCACGGATCTTGCCGCGGTCGGAGATGAACTTCCGCAGCAGGGTCGTGTCCTTGTAGTCGATGTAGGTCGCCTTGTCCTTGCAGAACTGGCAGACCTTCTTCTTGATCTTGCGGATGGGAGGCTTTGGCACTGGGTTCTCCAGAAAGTGAGGTGATGGAGCGGCCGCTCGCCGGGGCCCGCGCCGAACGGAGAGGCGTGGGGGGCGAGGGGGTCCTTCTTCAGAAGGGCGGTTCGTCCGACGGTCCGGCGGGCGTCGACCAGGGGTCGCTCGCTCCGCCGCCACCGCCGCCACTGCCGCCACCGGAGAAGCCGCCACCGCCGCCGCCGCCACCACCGAAGCCGCCGCCACCCTCACCGCGCGATGCGCGGGTGACCTTCGCGGTGGCGTAACGGAGGGACGGGCCGATCTCGTCGACCTCGAGTTCGATGACGGTGCGCTTCTCGCCTTCCTTCGTGTCGAAGGAGCGCTGCTTGAGGCGGCCGCTCACGATGACCCGCGAGCCCCGCGTCAGCGACTCGGCCACGTTCTCCGCGGCCTGACGCCAGACGTTGCAGCGGAGAAACAGCGCTTCGCCGTCCTTCCACTCCTGCGACTGGCGGTCGAAGGTGCGCGGGGTCGACGCGACGGTGAAGTTGGCGACGGCAGCGCCCGACGGCGTGAAGCGCAGCTCCGGATCGGCGGTGAGGTTGCCGATGACGGTGATGACGGTTTCGCCGGCCATGGTCAGTGGGCCTCGGGGCGCATCAGCTTCGTGCGGAGCACCGACTCGTTCAGGTTGAGCTGGCGGTCCAGCTCGGCCACGGCGGCGGGCTCGGACTCGATCGTGACGATCGCGTAGATGCCCTCGACCTGCTTCTTGATCTCGTAGGCCAGCCGACGCCGGCCCCAGATCTCGGTCTTGACGGTGCCACCGGCCTTGGTGACGACGGTCAGGAACCGGTCGAGCGAGGGAGCGATGGTCCGCTCCTCGAGCTCGGGGTCGAGGATGACCATCAATTCGTAGTTACGCACGGAGAACCCCACCTCCTCTGGACTTGGCGGCTGCAGGACGTCTGCAGCAGGAGGGTCGTGCATGCGTCGCGCGCCCCGACAGGTGTCGAGAGCGCGCTGATCCAGGTTACCAGCGCCCGGGAACGCGGCGGCGGCCGCCGTCCCCGGGGGACGACGGCCGCCGGCCGGGTGCGCTCGTCACTCCACCGGCGAGCGCGACGCCTGGTGGGTGCGGACCAGTGCGGCCGTGACCGCGGCGAGGGCCACCACCGCGGCCAGGGCAGCGGCAGGGAGCGTCTGGGCGGGGGTCGCCTCGGAGGCGGCCTGCGTGACCGGGTCGCTCTCCTCGAGGGCGACGTCGTCCAGGCCGGCCAGCTGACCGAACACCGGCACCGACGCGCCGTCGTAGCTGCCCGCCACACCGCCGGCACCGCCCCCCGAACCCGCGCGGTCGGCCCCGCCGAGGCTGCGGCCGGGCACGAAGTAGCGCGACGGGTCGAACGCGGAGGCGGCCACGATGTCCGACGGCGTCATCCGCGGTGCGCCGAAGTCGGTGTCGTACGTGTAGACGTCACCCGGGGTGCCGGCCAGCGGGGATCCGTCGGTGGCGCCGTCGGTGGGCGCGGGAGCACCCGGTCCGGCCGGTCCGGTCGGGCCGCCGGGGGTGGGCGGCGGCTGGACCTGCCCGGTCGGCAGCGGCACGTTGACCTGCGGGAGCTGCGGCAGCCCCACGCTGGGCAGGGTGGGCAGGTTCGGCGCGATGGTCTGCACGACGTAGGGGATCGGGGCGGGCAGCGGCGGGAGCGACGCCAGGGTCTTGTCCACCACCTGCTGCAGGGTCACGCCCACCGGCAGGCTGGCCTGCGGGACGATCCGGTAGGTGTAGGTGATCGAGCCGGTGGTCGCCGGAGCCGAGAAGTTCCACGCAGCGCTCTGGTCGGTGGCGAGCTTCCGCTCCTGGCCGAAGAAGTTCACCGCGACGTCGGTGTGGACCGTGACGGAGAGGTTGACCAGCCCGAGGTTGATCCCGCCCTTGTTCTGCGCCGGGATCTTGTTCACGAACGTCACCGACCCGCCCGCGTCGACACTGGCCACGGGAGGCGTCAGGTTCCTGATCTCGATCGTCGCGCTCGGGGCGGCCGCGGCGCTGGGGGCCATGAGGACCGAGAAGGCGGCCACGCCCAACCAACCGAGTACCGCAGCGGCGACTCCTCGCTGCGCGGTTCGACGGATCCGACCGGTTGCCATCGTCTTCTCTACCTCCACTGTGCGCCGAGATCAGCTCGCCTACTGGTGAGTAACCCCCGTCACGTTGCTTGAACGATGATGTGTGATCGCAGTTACGGCTAAACCTGAAATCGGGGAAGAACTAGGGTCCGTGAGCGTGGCTCTCCACCCGATCGGCGTACACGTCGGCCCTGGTCTGACCGAGGACAACGAGCTCGAGGACGGCGGCCCGCTGGCCCGCGCGGCCGAGATGGACGCCGACGGCGTCCAGGTGTTCCTCACCGACCCGCAGAGCTACAAGAACCCGAAGCCGCGGCCCGACCAGGCGGACCTGCTGGGCTCGGACGTCATGGTCGTGGTCCACGCGCCGTACATGCTGAACGTCGCGACGACGAACAACCGGATCCGCGTCCCGGGCCGCAAGCTGCTCGCGGCGCACGCCGCGGGGGCGGCAGCCATCGGCGCCTTCGGCCTGGTCGTGCACGGTGGGCACGTACTGGCCGAGGACGACCCGGCGATCGGTGTGGACAACTGGCGCAAGACGTTCGCCTACCAGCAGAAGGACGGCGGCTTCCCGCTCCCGCTGCTGATCGAGAACACCGCCGGGGGCGGCAACGCCATGGCGCGCGACCTCGACGCCGTCGACCGGCTGTTCGACGCCGTCGGCGAGTTCGGCGCCGGTTTCGTGCTCGACACCTGCCACGCCTGGGCGGCCGGCTGGGACCTGTCCACCGTGGTCGACGACGTCCGCGCCCGGGCGGGCCGGATCGACCTGGTGCACCTGAACAACAGCCGCGACCCGCACGGCTCCAGCCGCGACCGGCACGCCCCGCTGACCGAGGGCGAGATCCCCACCGAGCTACTGGTCGAGGTGGCGCGGGCGGCCGACTGCCCCGTCGTCCTCGAGACCCCCGGGGACGCCGCGTCGCACGCCGAGGAGATCGCCCTCCTGCGCACCGCCCTCGGGGGCTGAGCGCAGCAGCCGCACCCCACGCAGCAGCCGGCGGTCCGGAGCCCGGTCGAGCGGGCCCCCGGCCGGATCGTCGACCCCGGGCCAGCTGGTCCGCACCACGTCGCCGTCCGGGCGCAGCACGTCGCGGACGACGAGGGCCATGAGCACGAGGACCGCCGTGTCGCGCAGGAGCACGCCGAAGAAGAACCACTCGACCTCGATGCCGCGGTTGTCCGTGCCGAGGTAGTGCAGCATCGTCACGATCCACACCATGACCTCGGTGGCCTGCCAGAGCAGCAGGGAACGCCAGCGCGGGCGGGCGAGCACGGCCAGGGGCAGCAACCAGAGCGAGAACTGCGGACTCCACACCTTGTTGAGCAGCAGGAAACCGGCCACCAGCAGGAAGGCCAGCTGCGCCACCCGGGGGCGGACGGGCGCAGCCATCCCGAGCCATGCGACGCCGGCCGCGAGCGCGAGCAGGCACACCGTGACGACGGCGTTGAGGACCGACGGCGTCTCGCCCGCCGCGAGCGGGCCGTCGAGGATGCGCTGGTCGGTCGCGTGCAGCGCGATGTTCCAGATCGACTCCGGGTTGGCCGGCCGCTCGCGGCTGAAGACGAAGAACCAGGACCAGTTGTCCGCCGCGGCGAGCGCGACGGGGAGGTTCACCGCCGACCAGGCCACCGCCGCGGCCGCCACCGCCACCACCCAGGCCCGCAGCCGGCCGGCCCGCAGGCAGAGCACGAAGAGGACCCCGAACAGCAGCAGCGGGTAGAACTTCGCCGCGATGCCCAGGCCGAGGAGGACACCGGCCGCCACCGGGCGGGACCGCGCCCAGGCGAGCATGCCGAGGGTGGCGAGCGCGACGGCGAGCAGGTCCCAGTTCGTGAAGGCGTGCACGAGCAGGATCGGGGACAGGCCGATCATCGCCGCGTCCCAGGGCCGACGGCCGGACAGCCCGAGCACCGCGCGCACCAGCACGAGCGCGCAGGCAGACAGCAGGAGGCACGTCAGGACGGTGAAGGCCTGCACGGTCGGGACGCCGGGCAGCAGGCCGACCGAGTCCGTCGCCGTGACGTACAGGCGGGCTCCGGTCGCGGCGAGGGCCATCAGGCCGCCGGTGAGGACCGGGTACTCGACCCGCGCGTCCAGGTAGGGCAGGGCTCCCTCGCCGAGGCCGTAGCTGCCGAAGAGCGGCACCGCGTCGGAGTAGCAGAGATGGGTGTACTGGCGCGAGCCGCTCCAGTCCCCCGAGGCGCAGGGCGCCTGCTTGGCCCACGCGAGCGCCAGGACGCAGGTGGCGAAGAGGAGGCAGACGCGGAGCGGCGTCCAGAACCGGGCCCGCCCGGTCACCGCGTGCCGGCCCCAGGGGCCACCTACGGCCTCGCTCGCCTGCGCCGCGACGGCATCGACCCAGGTGGGGACCACGCGATCGGGTCGCGAGGGCGGCGTGACCACCGGTGCGCCCGTTCCACGTGGAACGTGCACGGACCCCCCCGGAGTGGTTCCGGAGGGGTCCGTGGAGGTGGTGCTCACCCGCTCAGTGTGCGGGACGGGAGGAGCCGCACGGCTCAGCCGTCGCCGTCCTCCTCGGGCAACCCGGGCACGCCTTCCTGCGGCGCGTCCGGGTCGGGGTCCGGGTTCGGGTTCGGGTTCGGATTGGGGTTGGGGTTGGGGTTCGGGTCCGGATTGGGGTTCGGGTCCGGATTGGGGTTCGGGTTCGGGTCGGGGTTCGGCGCGGGGCTCGGGACCGTGCTCGGCGTCGGGGCCGTGGTGGCCGGCACGTCCGGCTCCGGCTCCGGCTCCGGTTCCGGCTCCGGGACGCCCTCGCCCGTGTCTCCCTCGATGAGCGGCTCGCTCGGCAGCTCCTCTTCCGGCGTGCCGGCGAGGACGGTGTTCATGAACTCCTGCCAGATGGCGCCCGGGAGCCCCGAGCCGTAGATGATCTGCTCCCGCGCGTTGCGGATCGGGTCGTTCGGGTTGTCGTTGCCCATCCAGACGGCCGTGGACAGGGACGGGGTGTACCCGACCATCCAGGCGTCGGAGTTCTCCTCCGCGTTGAGGCCCTGGGTACCGGTCTTGCTGGCGACCTCCCGCCCGCCGTCCAGTGCCCGACGCGAGTACGAGGCGACGTCCTTGAGCGCGTAGGTGACGTCGTTGGCCACGTCGGCGTCGATGACCTGCTCGCCCGGGTCGCCGGCGTACTCGAGCAGGACCGCGCCCGCGTTGTCGGCGACCTTCGCGACGAAGTACGGATCCCGCTCGACGCCGCCGGCGGCGAAGGTGGCGAAGCCGTGCGCCTGGTCGATCGTGCGCATCTCGTACTCACCGATGCCGATCGAGGAGCCGATCGTCCCGGTCTCCGGGTTGGCCAGGGTCGGCACGCCGAGCAGCAGGGGGCTGCCCTCCTCCCACACGTCGGGCAGACCGGAGGCCCGCCGGGCCACGTCGGCGACCTTGTCCGGGCCCACCTCGTAGGCCAGCCCGTAGAAGGTGGTGTTCAGGGAGCGGGTGATGGCCTCCTGCAGCGTGCACGACCCGCACGAGGCACCGCCGGAGTTGCGCACGGGGGCGTCGCGGTCCGGGAACTCCTGGGGCGAGCTCCCGTCACGGCGCGCCGTGACGCTGATGCCCTGCTCCAGCGCCGCCGCCAGGACGTAGGGCTTCACCGACGACCCCGGCTGACGCTGCGCCCGCGCGTAGTCGATGGCGCCCTCGCCGGCTCCGACGTCACCGCCGTAGTACGCCTTCACGGCGCCCGTGCGCGGGTCCACCGCCACGATGGCCTCCCGCAGGCCCTCGGGCTCCCCGTCCATGACCTCGGCGACGGCCGTCACCGCGGCGTTCTGCATGCCCGGGTCCACCGTGGTGGTGATCCGGAGGCCGCCGGCGCGCACCTGCTGCTCGTCGTACCCGTGCTTGCCCTCCATCTCGGCGAGCACCCGGTTGACGATCAGGCCCTTGTAGTCGGTCGGGATGCCGAGCGACGAGCCGGCCTTGGGCAGGACCGCGGGGTACACGGAGGCGGCGCGCTCCTGGGAGGTCAGCCACCCCTCCTCGACCATGGCGTCGAGCACCCGGCCCCAGCGGTCCTGGGCGTCCTCCGGGCTGACCTCGGGGTCGTACCGCGAAGGGCTGCGGATGAGGACCGCGAGCACGGCCCCCTGCTGCGCGGTCAGCTGGGCGGCGGAGACACCGAAGTAGGTATTGGCCGCGGCCTCGATGCCGTAGGCACCCCGGCCGTAGTAGATCGTGTTCAGGTAGTTCTCGAGGATCTGCTGCTTGGTGTAGTTGTTGTCGAGCTTGATCGACAGGAAGAGCTCCTGGAACTTCCGGCTGAACGTCTGCTCGGAGTTCTGCAGGATCGCGTTCTTCACGTACTGCTGGGTGATCGTGGAGCCACCCTGGGTCGCGCCGCCGGTCAGGTTGTTCCACGTGGCCCGGATGATCGCGGGCACGGAGATCCCGGGGTCGGAGTAGAAGCTGCGGTTCTCCGCCGCCAGGACGGCGTTCTGGGCCGGCTCGGCGATCTGGTCCAGCGCCACGTTCGTGCGGTTCTCGTCGCCGAGGCGCGCCATCTCGGTCGTGCCGTCGGAGTAGTAGATGACCGTCGTCTGGGCCGTGGTGATGGAGTCGGGGCTCGGCACCTCGGTGCTGGCGTAGACGACACCGACGAAGACACCGAGCAGCACCAGCATGCCCGCCATCAGCCCACCGGCGATCTTGAGCCGGCGTCTGCGCTTCTGCTTCTTGCTCCGCGCGGTGCCCTTGGGCCCGCCTGCCTTCGCCGCGCTGCCCTTGGTGCCGGAGCCCCGGGGCTTGGCACCGGCGGCGGCACCGGCAGGGCGGCTGCCCGGGGGACGAGGCGGGGTGCCGCCGGAGCGGGCGGCCGTCGTGCGGGCCCGCCCGCCGCCCGCGGCCGGCCGACCTGATCCACGGCCGCCCCCGCCGGTGCTCCGGGTCCGCGCGGGCGGCGGACGGCGGACCGATCCGGCGCGCGGCGCTACGGGCGAGGTCTCGTCGTGGGAAGGCACGAGGAACCCCTCTCTCTGTCGGTTCTCTGTCGTCGATCGTCTTCGGCGGCCGACCGATGGTCCAGCCTGGCGTGTCGCGCCCTGCGAGCGGGGGAGGACCGCGCGCATCGGCACCCGTGCGGGGCTGCTGTGACGGAGGGGTCCGGCGTGACGCCGGCCCTCCCGCCCCGGGCGCTACTCCGTGGCCGTCCGGCGCCGCCCCCTGCGGGGCTGCTGCCCCGGCACGGGCTCGACACCCAGCACGTACGAGGAGTCGAGGTGGTTCCAGCCACAGCTGCGACACACCTCGACGGCGTACACCGTGAACTCGTCCTGTGCGGCGTCCATCCGGGCCAGTTCGGCCCCGGTCTTCGCCTGCCCCGAGGTCGGGCCCAGGTGGTCGCCGTACACGTAGTTCACCAGGGTCAGCTGTTCCTTGCGGCACACCGGGCAGGCGATCGAGGTCGCCTCGCCGTGGTACTTCGCCGCCCGGGAGAGGTACGGACTCGCGTCGCAGACCTCGAACAGACCCGTGCGGCCCGCGTACACGTCGGCGAGAACAGCTCGCCGCTGCAGCGAGTAGTCCACGACGGAGCGACGTCCGGGCACGGCGGCCAATGTACGCAGTGACACTGCGATCCTCGCGGATCGCGACCGCCGCCACCTGCCGTCCCCGACACCGCGGAGCCGCCGGGCCGCGCTGCAGGGGCCCGCCGCGAGCTTGCGAGCGGTGGGCGGCAGCGGGGTCCTTCTGCTGCGCGGACCCCTCCGGGGCCCACTCGGCGCGACCCCGAGGGTCGCCATGTCATGGCTTCGATGTATCGTCTCGATACATCGGGAACACCGGCTGAGGGAGGCGCGATGCTCGAGTTCGCCATCCTCGGTCTGCTCCACCAGTCCCCGATGCACGGGTACGAGCTGCGCAAGCAGCTGTCCGAGGTGCTCGGAGGGATGCGGAGCATCTCCTACGGGTCCCTCTACCCGGCGCTCAAGCGCCTGCGGGCGGCCGGGCTCATCTCCAGCGACGAGCCCGATCCGCGTGCGCTGCTGCCGGCGGACGCCCCACCGCTCACCGGCCGGCGCGGCAAGGTGGTCTACACGATCACCGCGGAGGGCAAGGAACGCTTCCACGAGCTGGTCAGCCAGACCGGCCCGGAGGCCTACGACGACGGCGGGCTCTTCGGCGTCCGTCTGGCCTTCTTCCGGCACACCGCCGCCGACGTGCGGCTGCGCATCCTCGAGGGTCGCCGCCGGACCGTCGAGCAGCAGCGGGAAGGCCTCCGTTCCTCGCTGGCCAGGACCAGGCAGCGGCTGGACCGGTACACCCTCGAGCTCCAGCGCCACGGCCTCGAGTCGGTGGACCGCGAGGTCCGCTGGCTGAACGAGTTGATCGACACCGAACGCCGAGAGGCGACCACGACAGAGAGCACCAGCTCGGAGAAGGAGAACCCATGGGGTCAGTGAAGGTCGCCATCGTCGGCGTCGGGAACTGCGCGGCCTCGCTCGTGCAGGGCGTGGAGTACTACCGGGACGCCGACGAGACCACGTCGGTCCCGGGGCTCATGCACGTCCGCTTCGGCGAGTACCACGTCTCCGACGTCGAGTTCGTCGCCGCGTTCGACGTGGACGCCAAGAAGGTCGGGCGTGACCTCTCCGAGGCCATCGTCGCCAGCGAGAACAACACGATCAAGATCGCCGACGTCCCGCCGCTCGGCGTGACCGTGCAGCGCGGCACCACGCTGGACGGGCTCGGCAAGTACTACCGCGAGATCGTCGAGGAGTCCGACGAGCAGCCGGTGGACATGGTCGCGGCGCTGCGGGAGTCCGGTGCCGACGTCCTCGTCTGCTACCTGCCCGTCGGTTCGCAGCAGGCCGCCGAGTTCTACGCCCAGGCCGCCATCGACGCGGGCGTGGCCTTCGTGAACGCCCTGCCGGTGTTCATCGCCGGGACCAAGGAGTGGGCGGACAAGTTCACCGCCGCCGGTGTCCCGATCGTCGGAGACGACATCAAGAGCCAGGTCGGGGCCACCATCACCCACCGCGTGCTGGCGAAGCTGTTCGAGGACCGCGGTGTCCAGCTCGACCGCACCATGCAGCTCAACGTCGGCGGCAACATGGACTTCAAGAACATGCTCGAGCGCGAGCGCCTGGAGTCCAAGAAGATCTCCAAGACCCAGTCGGTCACGAGCCAGGTCGACCGCGACATGGGCAAGGGCAACGTCCACATCGGCCCGTCGGACCACGTGCCGTGGCTGTCGGACCGCAAGTGGGCCTACGTCCGCCTCGAGGGCCGCGCCTTCGGCGACGTCCCGCTGAACCTGGAGTACAAGCTCGAGGTGTGGGACTCGCCGAACTCGGCCGGCATCATCATCGACGCCGTCCGGGCCGCGAAGATCGCCAAGGACCGCGGCATCGGCGGCCCGATCCTGTCGGCGTCCTCGTACTTCATGAAGAGCCCGCCGGTGCAGTACGACGACAGCGAGGCCCGCGACGCCGTCGAGGCGTTCATCGCCGGCACCATCGAGCGCTGAACAAGGACCACCCTTCCCCCGACGCCTCGCAGGCTCGGCGCGGGACCCTGAAGGGTGGCCGCTCCAGTACCTCGCCTGGGCCCGCGTCTCCTCCGGGGACGCGGGCCCTGCCGCGTCCTGCGGGGTGTGGAGCCGCCCGCTGCCTACGCTGCTCCACATGCCTCCCCGCGTCGTCCGACTGGTCGTCGCGGCGGCCCTGGGACTGGCTCTGATGACCGGCTGCACCGCCGACGACGCCGCCGGGCGGCCCATCGGGGGCGGGGTCACCGAGGCGGAGGCGCAGCAGCTCGCCGCCCTCCTGCAGCGCAACCAGCAGCGCGGAGGAGCGGACTTCGTCGCGACGGCCCCCTACGGCGAGGGCCGGTTGCTCACCCTCACCGGATCCGTGGACTTCCGCGAGGGGGTCGGCCGCGCCCAGGCGGTCACCAGCTTCGACGACGGCCGCCCCGAGGACACCCGGACGCTCTTCTTCACCCCGGAGGACGTGTGGGTGGGCGACGTCCCCGGCATGGCGAAGGCACTCGCAGCCGCCGGGGGGCCCGCGGCCGGCTACCTGCGCCGCCCGGTCACCACCGGCACCGAGGACGGCGTCCCGCTCCTGGTCGACGTCCTCACCGAGGTACTGCTCAACCTCACCGCCCGCGCGGCGGACGACCCCCGGTCCTTCCTCGACGGCGGCTACACCTGGCAGGGCCAGCGCTCCATCGACAGCCGCCTGACCACGCTGTTCGGCCTGCCGGGCGGGCGGACGGTCGCCGTCTCCTCGTCCGACGACCTGCTCACCCAGTTCGTGACCACGGTGGCCCAGGGCGGCTTCGACGTCACGATCACGCTGTCGGACCACGGCATGCGGCGCATCGACCTGCCGGCCGACGACCAGACCGCTGAGGCGGCGGCGTACCCGGAGGTCGCGGCGGCGCTGGGGATCTGAACGCACCGGGGTTCTGCGGACACCCGGGCTCCGAAGACAACAGGAGAGGGCGGCCTCTTCCCCAGACCGCCCTCTCCCGGGTTCCTTCCTACCAGATCCGGAGCGATCCGGGCACCCTCAGTTGACGGATGGGTCTGCTGGGGCGGTCGAGAGCACTGCGAGGCGTCCGGACTGCCGACCCATGACCTCGCGCCAGAGCACGGGGCCCGACGCCTGGCTCAGCACGTCGTCGGCCCGGCCCGGCACGCACGCCCACGCCCCCTCGGCGATCTCCCCGGCCAACTGGCCCGCCGACCAGCCGGCGTAGCCGGCGAAGACGCGGAGCCCGGTCAGCTCCTCCTCCAGCTCCGACGGGTCGCGGTCGAGGTCCACGAGGTACACGTCGTCGGCGACCCGGCGCAGCGGGCTGTCGCCCTCCGCGGTCGCGGACGGACAGGTGGCCAGGCACAGGGCGGTGTCGGTCTCGCAGGGCCCGCCCACGTGGAACACCCCGGGGCTGACGGCGAGGTCGCACCACCCCGGCAGGACGTCGCGGATCTCCACCTGGCTCGGGCGGCCGAGGACGACGCCCAGCGTGCCGGTGTCGGAGTGGTCGAGCACGTAGACGACGGTGCCGGCGAACGTGGGGTCGGTGAGCGCGGGCATCGCCACGAGCAGCGAGCCCGGGCGGACGTCGTCCAGGGAGCCGATCGTCAGCGCCGGCACGGCTGGAACGCGTCGTCGACCGGTCACGGGCCGCACGGGCGGGCCGGACTCGGGATCGGGTGACGAGGGCACCGGAGTCATCCCCACCAGTGTGCCCCACTCGCAGCTCCGCGCCAGCCGATCACGCCCGGCCACCGCGTCGTCCCTCCGTAGGGTGACCGCGTGCCGCAGGTCGTGACGGGCGTCCGCCCCGTGCTGCGCCGCGGCGACTTCCGGCGCCTGCTGGCCACGCGCCTGCTGTCGCAGTTCGGCGACGGCGTCTTCCAGGCCGCACTGGCCGGCACCGTGCTGTTCAACCCCCAGCGGGCGGCCGAGCCGGCCGACATCGCCGCGGGTTTCGCCGTCCTCCTGCTGCCGTACTCGCTCGTCGGCCCCTTCGCCGGTGTCTGGCTCGACCGCTGGAGCCGTCGGCAGGTCCTGCTGGTCGCCAACGTCGTCCGGGCCGGCCTGGTGGCCGTGGTGGCTGCGCTCGTCCTGGGCGGCGTCGAGGGAGCTGCCTTCTACTCGGCCGGGCTGGCCGTCTTCTCGGTCAACCGGTTCGTCCTCTCCGCGCTGTCGGCGGGGCTGCCGCACACGGTCGACGAGCCCTCGCTCGTCCCGGCGAACGCCCTGTCGACGACGGCCGGCGGGGTGTCCACGGTGCTCGGGGGAGCCGCGGCGATCCTGGTGCTGGAGGCGACCAGCTCGGCGGATCCGGGGTACGCCGCCGTGGCGCTCGCCGCGGGGTTGCCCTATCTCGGTGCATCGGCCGTGGTGCGCGGCTTCCCCCGGCCTCATCTGGGACCCGACCACCCGGCCGATCCCGTCCGCCGATCGGCTCGCGCGTCCGCCCGGGACACCGTGCTCGGCATGGTGGCCGGTGCGCGGCACGTGGCCGCCCGTCCTCCGGCGGCGGCCGCGCTGCTGGCGATCGGGTTGCACCGGCTCTGCTACGGCGTCTTCACGCTCATGGCGCTGCTCCTCTACCGGAACACCTTCCCGGCGGGCGGGAGCCCGTTCCCCGGCGGGATCCTCGGGCTGGGTCAGGTCGTGGCCGCCGCCGCGGTCGGCACCCTCGCCGCTGCCGCCGTCACGCCGGCGGTCGTGCGCCGCATGGGCACCCGGCGGTGGGTCCCGGCCCTCCTCGTCGGCGGCGGGGCGGCCCAGCTGGCCCTGGCCCTGGAGCCGGCGCCGTGGTCGGTCGTCCTGGTCGGGGTGCTGCTCGGGTTCGTGGCGCAGGGCGTGAAGATCTGCGTGGACAGCACGCTGCAGGAGACGGTGGAGGACGACTACCGCGGCCGGGTCTTCTCCGTCTACGACACGCTGTTCAACCTGACGTTCGTCCTCGCCCTGGTGGTGGGCGCCGCCGCGCTGCCGGAGTCCGGCGTCTCCCTGTCGGTGCCCGTGGTGGTCACCGGCTGCTATCTGCTCGCCGCGGTCACCTCCGCGCGGATGACCCGCCGGCATTGACCCGCGGGATCGCGATCAGAGCTCGGGCACGCAGGGGCCACTGCCCAGCACCTCCAGGCCGGTGAGGTCACCGGGACCGAGGTCGGGCACCTCCCGGCGGGCCTCGGGGTACATCAGCTGGGCCGGGTCGTCGACGTGGGCCAGGCCGACGAGGTGGCCCAGTTCGTGCAGGACGATCGCCCGCACCGTCTCGGCACCGTCGCGGAAGGACAGGATCTCCGGCAGGCGGCCGGCGTCCAGCGAGACCGTCCCGGAGACGAAGACCCGCGTCCCCTCGCCCAGGGAGACCGCGACACTGCCGGCCTGGCCGACCGTGTCGCCCGCCAGGGCCGGGTTCTGCTCCTCGGTCTCCCACGCGACCAGCACCGGCGCCCAGCGGTCGCCGTAGCGGTCGGGCTGGAACACCGGGCGGTCCAGGGTGGTGGGCTCGTCGCTGGGACCGTCGTGGACGAACCGCAGACCGGTGACCTCCGAGAGCCGGGCGAACGCCGCGTGGACGGCCTCCTCGCCGCCGGGGGGCGCGTTGTCGGGGCGCAGGACGTAGTGCACCGGGCGACAGGGGTCGTAGGTGACCGGCGTGACGCCGTCGGGCTGGAAGGCGATGAAGCCGTACGGGCCGCCCTCCGGCGGGGCGGGGAGCGGCGTCCCGAGCGGGCGGCGGGCGGCCTCGATCCCGGCCGTGGGCCGGTCCGGCGGCGATGTGGGGGTCGGTGGCGTGGCCGAGGGGACGGCGGTGGGCGGGGCCGGGGTCACCGACGACCAGGGCGAGGTGCTCGGCCCCACCAGCACGGCGGCGACAAGGCTCAGGACGACGACCAGCGGGACGACGAGGAGCCCGCGCAGCAGCCTCCGGCCGCGCCGGCGCACGGGTCGCGGCGGCGGCCCGGGGGAGCGCCACGGGATCGGGTCGACCCGGACGCCCGCGGCCTCGTCCAGCACCCACTGCGGCACCCGACCGGTGGGCGACGACGGCAGGGCGCCGCCCTCCCGGTCCGGGTCGCCCACGGTGCGATCGAACGGGTCCACGTCCGGATTGTCGGCACACCCGGGAGAACCTGGAGTCCGGCGCGCGGGGAGTCACCCCAGGGAGGTCAGCCCTGGGTCGCCCACCACTCCTTCAGTGCGGCCTCGGCGTCGTCGGGGTCGAGCGGCCCGCGCTCGAGGCGCAGGTCCTTGAGGAACCGCCACGCACGGCCCACCTCGGGGCCCGGGCCCAGGCCGAGGATCGACATGATCGCGTTGCCGTCGAGGTCGGGACGGACGCGGGCCAGGTCCTCCTGCGCGGACAGTTCGCGGATGCGCTGCTCGAGGGAGTCGTAGGTGGCCGACAGCGCTGCCGCCCGTTTCTTGTTGCGCGTCGTCGAGTCCGAACGGACGAGCTTGTGCAGCCGCGAGAGCAGGTCGCCGGCGTCGGTGACGTAGCGGCGCACCGCGGAGTCGGTCCACTCGCCGCTGCCGTACCCGTGGAAGCGCAGGTGCAGGAAGGTCAGCCGGGAGACGTCCTCGACGATCTCCTTCGGGTAGCGCAGCGCGGTCAGGCGCTTGCGGACCAGCTTGGCGCCGACCACCTCGTGGTGGTGGAAGGAGACGCGCCCGCGCGGCTCGTGCCGGCGGGTGGCCGGCTTGCCGATGTCGTGCAGCAGCGCGGCCAGCCGCAGCACCAGGTCGGGCGACGCACCGTCCTCACCGGCCGCGACCGCCGCCTTCTCCAGCGCGATCGCCTGGTCGAGCACCGTGAGCGAGTGCGTGTAGACGTCCTTGTGCTGGTGGTGCTCGTCGATCTCCATCCGCAGCGCGGACAACTCCGGGAGCACGACGTCGGCCAGTCCCGTCCCGACGAAGAGCTGCAGCGCCTCCCGCGGCGAGTCCTGCAGGAGTGTCTTCGACAGCTCGGCCTGCACCCGCTCGGGGGTGATCCGCGCCAGCTCGCCGGACATCGCGGTCATGGCCTCGACCACCTCGGGCACCGGTGCGAGACCGAGCTGGGCCACGAAGCGGACGGCGCGCAGCATGCGCAGGGGGTCGTCGGCGAAGGAGTCGGCAGCCGTGCCGGGTGTGCGCAGCCGGCGGGCCAGCAGGTCGCCCAGGCCGCCGAACGGATCGGTGACACTGCGGTCCGGACCCAACGAGACGGCCATCGCGTTCACCGTGAAGTCCCGGCGCACGAGGTCGTCGACGAGCGAGTCGCCCCACGCGACCTCGGGGTTGCGGGACTCGCGGTCGTAGCGGTCGGCGCGGAAGGTGGTGATCTCCACCCGCACCCCACGGATCTCGGCGCCCACGGTGCCGAAGGCGATGCCGGTGTTCCACGTGGAACCGGCCCAGCCCCGGAGCAGCCCGAGGATCTGCTCGGGGCGGGCGTCCGTCGTCACGTCCAGGTCGCCCGGGACCCGCGGGCCGCCCGCGCCCGCCGACAGAAGCGCGTCCCGGACCGAACCGCCGACCAGGTGGGCCTCGAAGCCCGCGTCGGTGAACCGCTGGCCCAGCTCCACGAGCACGGGGGAGAGCTCGACCAGTTCGCGCACCGTCTCCTGGACGGCCGGGGGCACCGGCTCGGGGGAAGGAGGACGCGCAGGCTGATCGGACACGACGAGTCAGAGTAGTGCCGGGCGCCTCGCCGCCCACCCCCGCGCTACCCTCCTGGCATGGCTGGGACGGGCGCGCGTGGACGCCCCGGCCGCCGGTTGCGCCGGGTCGACGAGACCTCCGCCGGGGGCCTGGTGGTGGCCGACGACGGTGTGACAGGGCCTCGTGCCGCCCTGATCGGCCGCACCGACCGCCGCGGCCGGCTCCTCTGGTCGCTGCCGAAGGGTCACATCGAGGCCGGTGAGACGCCCGAGGACACCGCCGTCCGCGAGGTGGCCGAGGAGACCGGGATCATCGGTGAGGTCGTCGCGCCCCTCGGCATCATCGACTTCTGGTTCGTCGCCGACGGTCGCCGCGTGCACAAGACCGTCCACCACTTCCTGCTCCGGGCCATCGGTGGCGCGCTCTCCGATGCCGACGTCGAGGTCACCGAGGTCGCCTGGGTGCCCCTCGAGGAACTGAACGGCCGACTGGCCTACGCGGACGAACGGGCCCTGGTCGAGCGGGCGCCGGCGCTGCTGGCCGACAGCGCCTGACCCGGCTTGCGAAGTCGAGACGGCAGAGCGCGCACCCGCGTTCCGCGGCCCACGCGCGCCGGCGAGGAGGTCCGATGACGCGGCCGGCACTGCTCCGCGCCGCCGCCGGACCCCTGTTCGCCACGGCGATCGGTCTCACCGCGCTCGGGGTGCCCGCGACCCAGGCGTCGGCCGCGCCACCCCCGGTTCCTGCCTCGCCGCTGGCAGCGCCGGTGACGGACGCGACCGAGGGCGACCGGCCGGTCCGCATCGAGGTGGGCCGGTTCGAGCCGCGCACCATCACGCCGGGCTCGCTGGTCTCCGTGACCGGCACGCTGACCAACACCGGGTCCTCGGCGATCACCGACCTGAGCGTCCGGCTGCAGCGGGGCGAGGTGATCACCACGCGCGCCGACCTGGCGTTCGACCAGCGCGACCCCGATCCCGCGACGACCGTCATGTCGCCGTTCCAGCCCGTGGACGGCGAGCTGGCCGCCGGCGCCGAGCTGGACTTCAGCTACACCGTCCCGTCCGAGACGCTCCGCCTCACCGAGGACGGCGTCTACCCCGTGCTGCTCAACGTCAACGGCGCGGTGGACGGCGCGGAGCAGCAGCGGGTCGGTGAGCTCTCCACCTACGTCGTCCAGCAGCCGGCGGCGCCCACGGCGCGCACGGCCGTGGCCTGGCTGTGGCCGCTCGTCGAGCCCTCGCACCGCACCCCCTCGGGTGGCTTCCGCGACGACGGTCTCGCCGAGGCGGTCGCCGGCGGTGGTCGGCTGGACCGGGCGCTCGCGGTCATCGAGCGGCTGCCCGGCGGGGCGACCGGCGACGGGACGGTGGTCGCCCCCGCCCTGCAGGTGACCCTGGCGATCGACCCGGCGCTCGTCGAGGAGCTGCGGCTCATGGCCCAGGGCCCCTACGAGGTCGACGGGCGGGCGGGCACGGGGACCGACGACGCCGCCGCCTTCCTCGAGCGGCTGGCGGACGTCGCCGCCGTCCACCCGGTCGTCGCCCTGGCCTACGGAGACGTCGACGCCGACGCGGTGGTCGGCGCCGGCATCCCCGCCGTGCTCGCCCGGAGCCTGCCGGGTACCCCTGCGGGGACCGCCCAGGACCCGCCCGGGACCACCCGCAGCGACGACGGCGCAGCGGCGGCGAGCACCAGCGGCGCGCCGGAGTCCCCCGCTCCGCAACCCGACGCGGGCCCGGGGGACACCGGCGCCGGAGCCGCCATCCTGTCCGACGCCCTCGACGTCGAGCCGCGCACCGATCTCGCCTGGGCCGCGGGCGGCGCCGTCCGCGCGGACACCCTGCGGGTCCTGCAGGCCGGCGGAGTGGAGCGCGTCGTCCTCGGCGCGGACGGGCTGACCGACGGCGAGGACGCCACGGGACACGCCGACCCCACGGCCGCCGCCCGCACGACGATCGCCACCGCCTCCGGAACGGTCGAGGCGCTCGTCGCCGACCCGACCCTCGGTGCGCTCGTCGGTGCCGCGGAGCAGGTCGACGGGGGGGCCCGCCTGGCCGAGCAGCGGTATCTCGCCGAGCTCGCCGTCCTGAGCCTGCAGGCCCCCGAGGGCACCGAGCAGACCGTGCTGGTCGCTCCTCCGCGCGAGCTCGATGCCGGGCCCGAGGGCGCCGGAGCGATGATGGCCGACACCGCGGGCCTGCCCTGGCTGCGTCCGGCGACCGTCGCGGAGCTGTCCGCCGGCACCCCCGTTCCCGCGGGTGACCTCGCCGGCCCGCCGGAGGCACCCGCCCTCGACCCCACCGGGGTCGCCGGCCTCGTCGCCGCCGCCGCCAGCCGGGAGGACCTGGCCGGCGCGGTGGTGGGCGACGCCGATCTCGCGCTGCGCAGCTACGACGCGGCCATCTCCCGTGCCGCGTCGGCCACCCGTCGCGACGACGCCGAGGACTTCCGGGCGGTCAGTGCCGCCCTGGAGAGCGCCCTGGACGACGTCCTCGGCCGGGTGACGCTGCTCGCGCCGGCCGACGGCACGTACAGCCTGGGCTCCAGCGACGCACCGCTGGTGCTGACCGTGCGCAACGACCTCCCGGTGACCGTCGAGGTGCTCCTCGACCTGCGCGCCCGCGGCGGGAGCGGCCTGTCCATCGGGGACATGGGCCTCCAGACCCTGGCCCCGGGTGAGCGGACGACCCTCACGGTGCCCACGGAGGTCCGCCAGGCCGGCGGGTTCGCCGTCCGGGCCCAGCTGACGACACCCACGGGCCGGCCGCTAGGCGACGAGATCTCCCTGCAGGTCAAGAGCACGGCCTACGGCTCCATCTCCCTGATCATCACGATCGGGGCGGCCGTGCTGCTCGGCCTGCTCTTCCTGCGCCGGCTGGTCAACTTCGTGCTCCGCCGCCGCGCGACCGCCCCCGGCGAGCCGGCCGGCGGGCCCGAGGGCGCCACCCTGCAGCCGCCCAACCGGAGCCCGGTGTGACCGCCGGGCCGGACGACCGGCCCGCCGCGGACGAGGTGCGCGCCGGACGCCCACCGGTCCCCCCGGCGACTCCCCGCCCGCAGCGACGGCCAGGTGGCCCGTCGCTGCCCCCGCCGCCGTACCGGGCGACACCCCCGCCCTCGGCGCCGTTCGCCGACCAGGGGTCCGGCGGCGCACCGTCGGGCCAGCCGCCGGTGCCCCCGCCCGTCCCGCGGCCGTCCGCCGCGGCACGGCCCCCTGCGCGACCCCTGCCGCCGCTGCCGCCGCTGCGCAACCGCTGGGTCCCGGCCGCCGACGACAACTTCACCCAGGTGATCACGGTCCTGCCCCCGGTCCCGCGCGGGCCGGTGGCGGAGACCGAGGAGGAGGCCGACCAGCGCGAGGGAGCGCCCGGCGCCGCTGGTGGCATCCTCCGCGCCGCCGGCACCATGGCGGTCGCCACGCTGGTCTCGCGCATCACGGGACTGCTGCGGACGATGGTGCTCGCCGCCGCGCTCGGCGTCACCCTGGTGGCCGACGCCTACACCACCGCCAACACGCTGCCGAACATCGTCTACGAGCTCCTGCTGGGCGGGGTGCTGAGTTCGGTCGTCGTCCCGCTCCTCGTGCACGCCCAGGAACGGGACGCCGACGGCGGGGTCGCCTACACGCAGCGGCTGGCCACCATCGCCGTGGCCGCCCTGACGCTCGTCACGGCCCTGGCCGTGCTCGCCGCTCCTTTCCTCACCCGGCTCGCAGGCATCAGCGACGACCCGGGTCAGGTGGAGCTGGGCACCTGGCTGACCCGCATCCTGCTGGTCGAGGTCGTCTTCTACGGCATCGGCGCCCTGGCCCAGGCGGTCCTCAACTCGCGCGGGGTCTTCGGGCCACCGGCATGGGCGCCCGTCCTCAACAACGTCGTGGTCATCGCCACCGGCGCGCTGTTCCTCGCGGCCAGCGACCCCCTGGACCTCACGCCCACGACGATCACCCCCGGCCAGGTCTGGCTGCTGGGCATCGGCACGACCCTCGGCATCGCCGTCCAGGCCCTGGTCCTGCTCCCGCTGCTCGGGAAGGCGGGGGTCCCGCTGCGCCCGCGCTGGGGTTTCCGGGAGACCGGCCTCCGGGAGGCGGGCACGCTGGGCCTCTGGGTCGTCGGCTACTCGGCGGTGAGCGCTCTCGGCGTCGTCGTGGCCACCCGGATCGCGAACGCGGCGACCCGCGAGGGCGGCCTGGGCTCGACGGCCTTCTCCTACGCCAGCCTCCTGTTCCAGATGCCCTACGGGATCATCGGCGTCGCCCTGCTGACCGCGCTCCTGCCCCGCATGAGCCGGGCCGCGGCCCGGTCGGACGTGACCGGGGTGACGGACGACCTGTCACTGGGCACCCGGCTCTCGGCACTGGGCCTGCTGCCGGTCACCGCGGCGCTGGTCGTGCTGGGGCCTCCGATCGGCGTCCTGGCCTTCGCCCGGGGGAACACCTCCCTCGAGGAGGCGGCGGCCATCGGGACCGCGCTCGCCGTCGGGGCCTTCGGGCTGCTGCCCATGGCGGTGACGCTGCTCCAGCTGCGGGTCTTCTACGCCATGAAGGACGCGCGGACGCCCACGCTGATCCAGATCGGGATGGTCGCCGTCCGCGTGCCCCTCCTGCTCCTGGTCCCCACCGTCGTCGACCCCGAGCACGTCGTCGCCGGACTGATGCTCGTCACCGGGATCACCTACGTGGCGGGCTGGGTCATCGGGGACGTCGCCCTGCGCCGAAAGCTGGGTGGGCGGCGGTCGGGGGCGACCCTCGGGCCGCTGCTGCGCATGACCGCCGTCGCCGTCGTGGCCGGTGGCGCCGGGCTCCTTGTCCGGAACGTGACCGACGACCTCGTCGGCACGTCCCCGGCAGGGTCGCTCGTCACGGTCCTGGTCGGTACCGTGGTCATCGGCGGCGTGGCTCTCGCGGGTCTCGTGATCGCCCGTGTCCCGGAGGTCCGGGAGCCCCTCGCGGCGCTCAGGACCCGGAAGGGACGCGGGTGACCGGACCCACGCGGGATGCGCCGCCACCGTCGGAGCACTCGCGCCCGCGGCCGCAACAGGACAGGGGGTCGACAGTGTCGATGACATCGACGACGACCGGCCTCCCCGACCGCTACCGCCCGCTCGACCAGGTCGGCGCGGACGAGCCGACGCCCACGGGCGTCATCCAGTGCTGGCGGGCCAAGGACCGCGTCCTGAACCGCGACGTCGCGATCCGCGTGCACACCCCCGCCGGCCCGGCCGCGCACGGGTGGATCAGCCGGGCGCTCACCGCGGGCGGGCTCGCCACCCCGGCCCTGGCCATGGTCTACGACGCCTCCGAGGGCACCGGCGACCCCCAGGTCCCCGGCGGCGCCGCCTACGTCGTCAACGAGTGGATCGACGGCGAGACCCTCGCCGAGCGGCTCACCCGTGGCCCGATGCCCGACCGCGAGGTGCGCACCGTGCTGCGCCGGCTCGCCGAGGGCGTCGCCGAGGCGCACCGGGTCGGCCTGGCCGTGGGCGGGCTGACGCCCGACAACGTCGTGCTCCGCCCCAACGGGCTGGTCGGCCTGCGGGCCGTCCCCGCGGCCACCGGCACCATCGACGGCGACATCGCCGCCCTCGGCGCGCTGCTCGAGGTCTGCCTCACCGGCCTGGACCCGAGCCGGCCGGGGACGCGCAAGCTCACCGGTCCGTCCGACCTCGTGGCGCTCGTGCGCCGGGCGCGGTCGACCGAACCCGGCCAGGGCCTGTCCAGCGTCGCGGCGATGGCCTCGCTGCTCGCCGAACGGTCCCGCCCCGGTCCCATGTCGGCAGCCGCCCGCGCCGAGGAGACCGACAGCGGCTGGTTGCGCCGGCTGCGCGACCGCCGTCCCGACCAGGTCTCCGACCACCCCGTCGACGGCGCCCCGCTGAACACCGTGGCGGCCGACGGCGACGCGGTCCCGCTCGACCGCGAGACGCTGCCGCCGGTCCCTCCGGTGCGCCCGGTCACCGACACCGCCGTCGCCCCGGCTGCGCTCGGCGGCGACACCATCGCGGCCGGCTCCGTCGCGCCGTCCGGCGGTGCCTACGCCGGATCGGCCTCCCCCGCTCCGCCCGCGCGCTACGACGACGAGCCGTTCCAGGTGCTCGACGACGACCGCGGCTACGACCACCACCCGTACGACGAGCCGGCCACCGGCGAGGACGACCTCGACGAGGACGGCGCCAAGCGGCACAAGCTCGTCGTCGTCGGCCTGCCGCTGCTCGCGCTCCTCGTGGTCATCGGTCTGGCGTGGTGGTTCGGCAAGGGCGTCATCTCGGTGGCGGACGGCGTCGACGAGACGCCCGGGTCGACGCCCTCCATCAGCGCCCCCGCCCAGGAGACCGATGGCGGCGGCGTCGCCGCCGGCGAGGCGGTGGCGATCGCCGGAGGCGACGTCTTCGACCCCCAGGGCGACGGCGACCCCGACCACCCCGAGGACGTGCCGCTCGCGTTCGACGACGACGCCGCGACGTCCTGGACGACCTACGAGTACCGGGGGTCGCCGGCCTTCGGCAACCTCAAGGACGGCGTCGGCCTGGTGCTCGACCTCGGTTCGGCCCAGGAGCTCGCGGCGGTCGGCGTCGAGGGTTCCCCCGGCGCCACGGTCGAGATCCGCACGGGCGACTCCGCCGACGGCGACATCGACAGCTTCGAGGTCGCCGCGGACGGTGAGCTCGAGCAGCAGACCGAGTTCGCCTTCGACGAGCCGGTGTCGGCGCGGTACGTGCTGGTCTGGATCACCGGCCTGGTCCCGAGCGAGGGCGGCTTCTCCGCCGAACTCGCCGAGGTCACCGTCAAGGCGGCCGGCTGAACCCGGGGAATGCTCCCCCTACGATCCTCGTTGTGCCGCCCGTGAGTGACTTCCCATCGCCTGGTCCCGCCGTGACGACGGAGGGGATCGTCGACCCCGTCATCCCGCCTGCCGAGCACGACGGCATCCGTGACCTGATCATCATCGGCTCCGGCCCCGCCGGGTACACGGCGGCCACCTACGCCGCCCGGGCGAACCTGCACCCGCTGGTGTTCGAGGGCTCGCAGTTCGGTGGCGCGCTCATGACCACCACCGAGGTGGAGAACTTCCCCGGCTTCCCGCATGGCATCCAGGGCCCGCAGCTCATGGACGACATGCGCACGCAGGCGGAGAAGTTCGGCGCCGAGCTGGTGCCGCGCGACGTCACCGAGGTCGACCTCACGGCCACGCCCAAGATCGTGAAGGTGGGCGACGAGGTGCACCGCGCCCACGCGGTGATCGTCGCCACCGGTTCCAAGTACCGCTACCTCGGGCTGGACAACGAGCAGCGCCTGCTGGGCCGCGGCGTCTCGGCCTGTGCCACGTGCGACGGCTTCTTCTTCCGCGACCAGGACATCGTGGTGGTCGGTGGCGGTGACTCCGCGATGGAGGAGGCCACCTTCCTCACCCGGTTCGCCAAGAGCGTCACCGTCGTGCACCGGCGGAACGAGCTGCGCGCCTCCAAGATCATGGTCAAGCGCGCGCAGGACAACGAGAAGATCCGCTGGGCGCTCGGCAAGCAGGTCACCGACGTGCTGGGGGAGACCACCGTCGACGCCGTCCAGGTCACCGACGTCGAGAGCGGCGCCACCGAGACGATGACCGTGAGCGGCCTGTTCGTGGCGATCGGCCACGACCCCCGCAGCGAGCTGTTCGCCGGTCAGTTGAAGCTCGACGACGAGGGCTACATCCAGGTGGAGCACCCGAGCACCCGGACCAGCATCGACGGCGTCTTCGCCTGCGGCGACGTGGTCGACCACATCTACCGGCAGGCCATCACCTCGGCCGGCACCGGCGCGGCGTCGGCGATCGATGCCGAGCGCTGGCTCGCCGACACCTTCGACGAGAGGTAAGGACCCCTCTGCCCCACCGCTCGCAGGCTCGCGGCGGGACGCTGCACAGGGGCCGGGCATGAATCCACCCGCCGGTCGGTTGACCTGACAGGTACCCCGCAAGCCGAGACAAGGGAGAACGACCCATGGCAGGCAACACCGTCACGGTGACCGACACGAGCTTCGCCAGCGACGTGCTGGGCAGCGACAAGCCCGTGCTCGTGGACTTCTGGGCGGAGTGGTGCGGCCCGTGCAAGATGGTCGCCCCCGTCCTCGAGGAGATCGCCGCCGAGCACGGCGACAAGCTCACGATCGCCAAGCTGAACATCGACGAGAACCCGCAGATCGCCCGCGACTACCAGGTCATGTCGATCCCGACCATGACGGTGTTCCAGGGTGGCAAGCCGGTGAAGAGCATCATCGGCGCCAAGCCCAAGGGCGCGATCCTGAACGACCTCGCCGACTACCTGTGACGTACGGCCCCCCTCGGGGGCCACGCTGAGTTGCCACGGGCCCATCCGACCATCCGGTCGGGTGGGCCCGCTCTCGTCCGGGTGGACCCCGGTGGGCCGGTAGCGGACAGGAGGACGACAATCGGTAGCACGATGGGAACCGACAGCCAGATGACACCGCTGCGCCTCGGGGACCGGGGGGCCGCGGTGGCCGACGTGCAGACAGCACTCCGGAGCCTCGGACTGCTCCCCGACCGCGACGGCACGACCGTCCCCCGGCCGCCCACCGCGATGGCCACCCTCCCCGATGTCGCACTGGCTGCGGCGGAGTACGACGCCGCGACCGAACTCGCCGTCCGCCACTTCCAGCAGACCCGAGGGCTGTCGGTGGACGGCAGGGTCGGCGAGGAGACCTACCGGGCCCTCAACGAGGCCCGCTGGTCGCTGGGGGACCGGCTGCTGCGGTACGACCCCGAGCGGCCCGTCCGCGGCGACGACGTCATCAGCCTGCAGGAGCGGGTGCACGAGCTCGGCTACGACGCGGGCCCCGTCGACGGGGTCTTCGGGCCCGGGACCGAGGAAGGACTGCGGAGGTTCCAGCGCGACTACGGCCTGACCGCCGACGGCACCTGCGGGCCCGCCACCCTGCGCGCCCTCCGCCAGCTCGGTCGCAAGGTCACCGGTGGGCGCCCGCAGCTGCTGCGCCAGAGCGCCTCCTTCGTCGACAGCGGCCCGCACCTCATCGGCCGGCGCATCGTCGTCGACCCGGGGCACGGCGGCGACGACCCCGGCTTCACCGCGGGGGAGACCACCGAGGCCGACCTCGTCTTCGATCTCGCCTCGCGGATCGAGGGACGGCTGGCGGCCGCCGGCGCCACGGTCTACCTGACCCGCGGGCGGGACCAGAATCCTGCGGCGAGCGAGCGCACCGCCTTCGCCAACGACGCCCGCGCCGACCTGTTCATCGCCCTGCACGTGGACGCGCACACCTCCGCGCACGCCCGCGGGGTGGCCAGCTACTACTACGGGACCGGATCGGGGGCGTCCTCCACGGTCGGGGAGCAGTTCGCCAACCTGGCGCGCCGCGAGGTCGTCGCCCGCACCGGGCTGCTGGACCTCGGCTCGCACCCGAAGACCTGGGACCTGCTGCGGATGAGCCGCATGCCCGCCGTCCGGCTGGATGCGGGCTACCTGTCGCACCCGGTCGACCGGCTGGTCCTGCTCGACGCGCGCGTGCGCAGCGCCATCGCCGCCGGTGTCCTGGCCGCCGTGCAGCGGCTCTTCCTGCCGGCGGAGGCCGATCCGCCGACCGGCACGTTCGTCCTGCCCGAGAGGTTGTGAGCCTGCGAGAGTGCTATGACATTGCGATCCTCCGGATCGCACCGCGGCCAGGAGCCGTCCCGACCTGCGCAGAGCCGCTGAGTCGTCCCTGCGCGGGACCCTCCGGGCCCCACTCGGGCCGACATTGCAGTCCAGTTGCTCGGGAGGCTCGGTTCCCCGGCTTCCTGCCGTCCTTACACTCGGCAGGGTGCCCACCACTCCGACCGGCTCGCCCGCCGGTCCCGGTCAGCAGGGGACGCACCTGACGCACGGTGCGCATCCCCACGTCGTGCCGCGCCATCCGCGGCTGGACCCTCTGGCGGACCGGTACGCAGCTCGCACCCACGGGATGAAGACCTCGGAGATCCGGGCGCTGTTCTCGGTGGTGAGCCGGCCCGAGGTCGTCTCCCTGGCCGGAGGCATGCCCGCGGTGACCGCGCTCCCGCTCGACGCGGTCGGCTCGATGATCGGCGACCTCGTCTCCGGCATGGGCGCCCAGACGCTGCAGTACGGCTCGGGCCAGGGCGATCCCCGCCTGCGTGAGCGCATCTGCGACGTCATGGCCCTGGAAGGGATCCGCGACGCCTCCGCCAGCGAGGTGGTCGTCACGGTCGGCTCCCAGCAGGCCCTGGACCTGGTGACCCGCGTCTTCGTCGACCCCGGCGACGTCATCCTCGCCGAGGCGCCGTCCTACGTCGGAGCCCTGGGTGTCTTCCAGTCCGCCCAGGCCCGCGTCCGGCACATCGCCATGGACGACGACGGGCTGATCCCGGAGGCCCTGGAGCAGGCGCTGGTCGAGTGCCGGGCCAACGGTGACCGCGTGAAGTTCCTCTACACCGTGCCGAACTTCCACAACCCGGCCGGCGTGACGCTCACCGAGACCCGCCGCGAGGCCGTCATGGCGATCGCCGAGCGGCACGACCTCCTGATCATCGAGGACAACCCCTACGGCCTCCTCGGATTCGACCACGAGCCGATGCGCGCGCTGCGGGCCCGCGACTCGCAGCGGGTCATCTATCTGGGCTCCTTCTCCAAGACGTTCTCCCCAGGTCTGCGGGTCGGCTGGGTGCTGGCTCCGCTGGCCGTGCGGGAGAAGCTGGTCCTGGCAACCGAGGCGCAGGTGCTCTGTCCGCCGTCGCTCACCCAGTACGCGGTGGCCCGGTACCTGGACACCCAGCCCTGGCGGGAGCAGATCAAGCTGTTCTCCGAGCTCTACCGCGAGCGCCGCGACGCCTGCCTGGAGTCCCTGGACGCCATGATGCCCGCGGGCACGACGTGGACCCGCCCCGACGGCGGCTTCTACGTGTGGCTGAAGCTCCCGCACGGCCTGGACGCCAAGCGCATGCAGCCGCGCGCGGTCAACGCCCTGGTCGCCTACGTGCCAGGGATCGGCTTCTACGCCGACGGCAGCGGGCGCGAGTACATGCGGCTCTCCTACTGCTACCCCGAGCCCGACCAGATCCGGGAGGGAGTGCGCCGGCTGGCCCGCGTCGTCGAGGCCGAGCTGGACCTGCACTCCACGTTCGACGCCGTCGACACCGGCACCTTCCGCGCCGTCGGCCGCCGCGCCTCCGGGCACGACGCCGAGACGATCGTCGGCCCGGCCAACAGCAACGCCTACGAGGACGGACGGGCATGACCGAGCCGACGGCCACCTCCCCCGCTCCGGGCGCGGGCACCTCCGGTCTGCGCGCCGTCGTCCTCAGCGGCGGGCTGAACTTCGAGCGCGAGGTCAGCCTGTCCTCGGGGACGCAGGTGTGGGAGGAGCTGGCGCGTGCCGGCGTCGACGCCGAGATCCGCGACGCCGATGCCGATCTGCTGCCCGGTCTCGCCGCCTCCCCGGCCGACGCGGTCTTCATCGCTCTGCACGGTGCCACCGGTGAGGACGGCGCTCTGCGGGCGGTCCTGGACCTCGCCGGCGTGCCGTACGTGGGGTCACCTGCCGCGGCCTGCCGGCTCGCCTGGGACAAGCCGGCCGCCAAGTCGGTCGTGCGAGCCGCCGGAGCGACGACGCCGGACTGGGTGGCCCTGCCGCACAGCACCTTCCGGGAGCTCGGTGCAGGGGCGGTGCTGGACCTCATGGTCGCCCGCCTCGGCCTTCCGCTGATGGTGAAGCCGGCCTCGGGCGGCTCCGCCCTCGGCGTGCAGAAGGTCAGCAACGTCGAGGAGCTGCCGGCCGCCATGGTCAGCTGCTTCGCCTACGGCGACACCGTCATGGTCGAGCGCTACATCGAAGGCATCGAGCTGGCGATCTCGGTCGTCGACCTGGGGGAGGGCCCGCAGGCGCTCCCGGCCGTGGAGATCGCTCCCGCGTCCGGCGTCTTCGACTACACCGCCCGGTACACGCCGGGGCTGACCGAGTACCACGTACCGGCGCGCGTCTCCGACGACGTCGCCGGTCGCGCGGCCGCCCTTGCCGTCCAGGTGCACGAGGCCCTAGGGCTCGCCGACCTCTCGCGGACGGACGCCATCGTCTCCGCGGACGGCGAGGTGCACTTCCTCGAGGTGAACGTGTCCCCCGGTCTCACCGAGACGTCGATGTTCCCGATGGCCGTCGAAGCGGCGGGGTACGAGCTCGGTGAGGTGCTCGCCGGTCTGCTCGCCGGCCGGGCAGTGACCGTGCGCTGAGCGCACACTGCCACGCACAAAGAGTAAGGCCCTGTTCCGTCATGTGACGGAACAGGGCCTTTCTCGCAGGTGGGTGGAGATCATCCCTCGGGACGGCGTCCGGTGATCTCCGGGGCCATCACACCGATGATCCGCTGCAGGTCGTCGACCGAGCCGAACTCGACGACGATCTTCCCCTTGGACCGGCCGATCTGGATCTTGACCTTCGTCTCGAACCGGTCGGACAGCCGGGACCCGAGTTCCTCCACGCCGGGGGCCGTGATGTTCCGCGCCCGGCGCTTGGCGGTGGGGCGATCCACCACGGCCATGGCGACGGCCTCCTCGGTGGCGCGCACCGACATCCCCTCGGCCACGATCCGGGTGGCCAGAGCGTCCTGCGCCTCGGCGTCCGGCAGGCCGAGGAGTGCCCGCGCATGGCCCGCGGAGATGACACCGGCGGCGACCCGCGTCTGGACCTTCACCGGCAGCTTCATCAGCCGGATGGTGTTGGTGACCTGCGAGCGACTGCGGCCGATGCGGCCGGCGAGCTCCTCGTGCGTGGCCCCGAACTCCTCGAGCAGCTGCTGGTACGCGGCCGCCTCCTCCAGCGGGTTCAGCTGGACGCGGTGGATGTTCTCGAGCAGGGCGTCGCGGAGCATCGCGTCGTCCGTGGTGTCCCGGACGATCGCCGGCACGGTGTCCAGGCCCGCCGCGCGGGCGGCGCGGAGCCGGCGCTCGCCCATGATGAGCTCGTAGGCGACCCCACCGTCGTCGTCGCGGCCGTTCTCGCGGACGACGATCGGCTGGAGGAGCCCGAACTCCTTGACGCTGTAGGTCAGCTCCTCCAGGGCCTCGTCGTCGAAGACCTGCCGGGGCTGCTTCGGGTTCGGGACGATCGCCGTGACCGCCACCTCCCGGAGTTCCGCGCCCGGGACGCCGACGGCGCTGACCCCGTCGTCCCCCACCGGCGCCGCAGGCACGTCGGAAGACGGTTCGCTCGCCGCGGGCGGGTCGGGCACCAGGGTGACCGCCGGCGCGCTGGGGGAAGCTGTCTCGACCGGGGCGGCGACGGCCGCGGCCGTGTGCTCCGACGGGGGAGCACTGGTGGGGATGAGGGCCGCCAGGCCCCGGCCCAGTCCGCCGCGCTTGTTCATGGCCGCTCTCCGCTCACCCGTGACTCGTTCACGAACTCTCCTGCGTGCTGACTGCGTGCTGCGCCACGGGCGGCACGGCGACCCCGGCCATGCCGGGGCGGTCGAGCGGTGGCAGATCGACGCCGCGCTCGGCGAGCTGCCGCGCCGCCTCCACGTAACTGGTCGAGCCGCGCGACCCGGGGTCGTAGGTGAGCACCGACTGGCCGTAGCCCGGCGCCTCGGAGACGCGGACGTTGCGGGGGATGACCGCCGGCAGCACGAGCTCGCCGAAGTGGTTGCGCACCTCGTCGGCCACCTGATCGGCGAGCTTCGTCCGGCCGTCGTACATGGTGAGCAGGATGGTCCGCACAGCGATGCCCGGGTTGAGGTGCTGGCGGACCAGGTCGATGTTGTTGAGCAGCTGCCCGAGGCCCTCCAGCGCGTAGTACTCGCACTGGATGGGGATGAGCACCTCGTCGCCGGCGACGAGCGCGTTCAACGTGAGCAGGCCGAGCGACGGCGGGCAGTCGATGAGCACGTAGTGCGGGCGCTGCTCGGGCGGGAGCTCGTGCACGTAGGCCTCGATGGCCCGGCGCAGGCGGTGCTCGCGGGCCACGACGGAGACCAGCTCGATCTCGGCGCCGGCCAGGTCGATCGTGGCCGGGACGCAGAGCAGCTTCGGGCTGGCCGTCGTCGGGTGGACCACCTCGCCCAGGGAGTTGTCCCCGACGAGGGCGTCGTAGACCGACGGGGTGCCGACGGTGTGCTCCACGCCGAGGGCCGTGCTGGCGTTCCCCTGGGGGTCGAGGTCGATGACCAGGGTCCGGAGCCCGTAGAGGGCGAGCGCCACCCCCAGGTTCACCGTGGACGTCGTCTTGCCGACGCCGCCCTTCTGGTTCGCGATGGTGATGACCCGGATCCGGTTCGGCGCCGGGAAGGGTTCCTGGTCGGCGGCGTGCAGCACGCGCGTCGCGCGCATCGCCTCCATGGCGATGGGGCTGTCGAAGTCGGCCATCCCGGCCGAGGACGACGATGACTGGTCGGCGGCCAGGCTGCTGCGCAGCCGTTCGCCCGGGTCGGTCATCGGTCGTCCCTCCTGCATGCCCTGCTCATGTCCCCAGCCGTTTCACGTGGAACGCGGATCCGGCGGTCCTGTTCCACGTGGAACGGAGGAAGGACCCCCGGCCCCCCACCGCTCGCACGCTCGCGTCGGGACCCTGCAGGGGGCCGCTCACCGAGTTCCCCGCGTCATGACCACCACGGTAGTGGCAGCGTCCCCCAGCTCCGCACCGACGGCCCGCGGATGCACGTCCCGCATCCCCGCAGCGGTCAGCTCGGGCAGCAGGCGGGGCAGGTCCTGGAGGGCCCTGGCCCCGACGAGCGCCACCAGCTGCGTGCCCGGGCGCATCAGCCCGCGGCACCAGGCGACGAGGCGGGGGAGGGGAGCCACCGCCCGGGCGGTGACGACGTCGACCGGTCCGACCGCCGAGACGACCGAGCGCTCCTCCGCCCGGCCGCGGACCACCCGCCACGGACGCCCGCCGTCCGGCGCGAGGTCGGCCACCGCCTGGTCGAGGAACTCGACCCGCCGCGACATCGGTTCGACCAGGGTCAGCGCGAGGTCGGGGCGTGCCAGCCCGAGCGGGATGCCCGGAAGCCCGGCACCGCTGCCGACATCCACGACGTGCGCGTCCTGCGGGACCGCCTCGGCCACGGCCGCGCTGTTGAGCACGTGCCGGTCCCACAGCCGGGGGACCTCCCTCGGTCCGATGAGGCCGCGGACCACACCGTCACTCGCCAGCCGGGCGACGTACCGCTCCGCCCGGGGGAGGGCGGAGCCGAACACCTGGTGGGCGGTCGACGGCGTCGGCGGGGCCCCGTCCCCCGGGGGATCCTCCTCTGCGCCGCTCATCGAGTTCTCACCTGTCGGGCAGGACCACGACGCGGCGGTTCGGCTCCTCGCCCTCGGACTCGCTGTGCACACCGGCGACCGAGGCGATGACGTCGTGCACGACCTTGCGCTCGAACGGGTTCATGGGCGACAGCCGCTCGGGCTGACCGCTCGAGGCGACCCGGCCGGCCGTCTCACCGGCCAGCGTCGTGAGGTCGGCACGGCGCTTGGCCCGGTACTCGCCGACGTCCAGCATGAGCCGGCTCCGGACGCCCGTGGACTGGGCGACGGCCAGCCGGGTCAGCTCCTGGAGCGCCTCCAGCGTGGCGCCGTCCGGGCCGATCAGGTCGGTGAGCTTCCCGCCGACGATCGCCACGGAGGCCCGGTCGCCCTCGACGTCGAGGTCGATGTCCCCGTCCTTGTCCAGGATGTCGAGCAGGCGCTCGAGGTAGTCCCCGGCGACGTCACCCTCCCGGACGAGGAGGTCATCGCCGTCCTCATCGTCCTCATCGTCCTCAGCCGCCCCGGCTGCCCCATCGGCATCGGTGTCGACCGGCTCGATCACCGCGTCGGCACCCAGGGCGTCGTCGACGGCCGGCTCCAGGATGTCGTCGGGGTCACCCACGCCGCTGGCGGCCGGCGTCAGCACGGTGCGGGTAGCGGTGTCGTCCCCCAGTGCGGTGTCGGTCGGTGCGGTGTCGGTGGGCTGCTGCGGGGCACTCACAGGGGTTCCTCCCAGGTCGGTGCGGGCGAACCGGGCGGACCCGGTGGTCTGGTGAGCGGCGGGGCGGTGACGCGCTGCGCTCAGCGGCGCTTGCGCTTGCCCCGGTTCGGCGGCGACTGACCGGCCCGCGTGGCCCCGGTGGCGCCGCCCTGCTTGCCCGGCGGCCGCCCGTTCGAGGAGTTCCCGTCGGTCGGTGCTGCGTCAGTGACGTCACCGGTCGCGGGGTCGGCGGCGGGAGCGACGGGACGACCGCCCTTGGGGCGTACGGGCTTGGCGCCCGGCTTGGGCGCGAGCGTCTTCGGGTCGATGACCGGCTTGTCAGCGGCGGCCTTCGCCTTGGCGGCGTCGGACCCGGGCGGCGGCATCTTGCGCAGGATGAAGAACTGCTGGCCCAGCGTCCACAGGTTGTTGGTGAACCAGTAGAGGAGGACGCCGATCGGGAAGATGAAGCCGGAGACGAACAGGCCCGCGGGCATGACGTAGAGCAGGATCTTCTGCACCATCGCGGCCTGACCCTCGACCGGGCCCGAGCGCCGCATGATCTGCTTCTGGGTGAAGTACGTGGTCAGACACATGATCACGATCAGCACGAACGCGACGATGCGGATGTTGGTGTAGGTCACCCCGGCGATGTCGAGGATCGCCGTCTCCTTGGCGCCGCTCATGTTGAACGACGAGGAGATGGGCGCGCCCAGGAGCTTGGCCCGCGCGGCCTCGTCGGTCAGGTCGTCGGACCAGCTGTAGAGCCCCGGCTTGTCCGGCGCGAGCCGGCGCAGCACGTGGAAGAGGGAGAGGAAGACCGGGATCTGCGGGAGGATCGGCAGACAGCCGGCCAGCGGGTTGACCCCGCGCTCCTTCTGCAACGCCATCATCGCCTGGCTGAGGCCCTGCCGGTCGCTGCCGTACTGCTTGCGCAGCTTGGCCATCTCCGGCTGGAGCTCCTGCATCGCCCGCTGCGACTTGACCTGCTTGACGAACAGCGGGAAGAGGATCAGGCGGATCGTGACCACCAGGAACACGATCGCCAGGACCCAGGTCAGGCCGCCGAGGCCGGACTCGGCCGGCGGGTCACCGAAGAGGGTGTTCCACAGCGAGTGCCACCGCGCCATCACCCAGGAGATGGCGGTGTACAGCCAGTCAAGCAACGGAGGACTCCTCGTTCGTCCCGGGGTCAGCCGGGGCGGCTCGGTGGGGACGGCCGGCGGCCGAGCTCTCGCCGCGGTCCGGGGACGACACTGCTCTGCTCGACGAGTGGCCGACGTCTGCGGTTCCGTCGGCTCCTTCGTCCCGGCCGCTGGGGCCCCCGGGCACGAGGTCCACCCCGCCGGGGTGCCACGGCGCGCACTTGAGGATCCGGACCAGCGCCAGCCAGCTCCCGCGGGCGGCCCCGTGCCGCTGCACCGCCTCGGCGGCGTAGGCGCTGCAGGTGGGGTGGAAACGGCACCGCGGCGGGAGGGCCGGGCTGATCGCCCTCGAGTAGAAGCCGATGGCGGCGAGCAGCGCCCGGCGCATCACGGCCGGGTCCCCCGGTCGCCGAGCAGGCGGGCCAGGCCCGCGCTCAGGTCGCGACGAAGGTCCTCGGATGCCGCCGTACCCGCCTCGGGCCGGGCCCGGACGACGAGGTCCGCTGAGGCCGGCAGCCGGTGCAGTTCGTCCCGGACCACGGCGCGCAGCCGTCGGGTCACGCGATGACGGACCACCGAGTTGCCGACGGCCTTGCCGACCACGAAACCGACCCGGGCACCGGGTGCGCGCGCGGGCGTGTCACCTGTCGCCGACCGCGACAGGGAAGGCGGAACGGCCTGCTCGGGCCGTTCGGGGAGGTAGTGGAGCACCATGGTCGGCCGCCCGGCGCGCCTGCCGGACCGGACGACCGCGGTGAACTCCGGACGCCGGCGCAGGCGTGCCTGCGCGGGCAGCACGTCAGGCGGAAAGGTTCTCGCGACCCTTGCGCCGACGACCGGCGAGGATCGCCCGGCCCGCGCGGGTACGCATCCGCAGCCGGAAGCCGTGGGTCTTCGACCGTCGGCGGTTGTTCGGCTGGAACGTGCGCTTGCTCACGAGGTACTCCTACTACATGACATCGGCGGTGCGCACCCGCCGGTGGGCGAGCACGCGCGGGGCGACCGGGACGAACGGCGACGTGCCGCGCCCACGACCCCGGAGGCTGGTCACTGCGGCGCGGAACTCCCCGCTCCCCACCTGCACGGGAACCGCGCGGGCGACGGAGGCGGCCGGAACCGTCCACAGACTCCAGCCAGCATAACCGAGATCGTGCTGGTGCCGAAGGGCGGGCGGACCGCGACCGCCGATGATCCCCCCGCGCGACCCCCGCATGGCGGCGGCACGCCGCAGGCGACGCGCCCGGGCTGCCCGGCCGAGCGTTGCCGGGCTGTGGATGGGGCTGTTAGCGTCGCCGTCGCTCCGCGTCGGACGTCAGGGTCACGACGTGTGGGCCGACCCCGTCGGTCAGCCGACCACCGAACCGTCCGCTCTCCCGCCGTTTCCGGCCGTCGACCTGCAGGAATGCGGATCGGTGTCGGCTCCGGCACACGGACCCGGCAGCATCCGTCGCCGACCGTGCACAGCCTGTGGACACCGGTGTGGAATGACTGCGTCCACACATCCACAGCGGGACCGTCGAGCGGTCGCCGGAACGCCGTCGACCGGGGTCGACACCGATGGGGAGGAAGAAGCGGCATGGCCGATGCCACGCTGGACCTGGCGACCGTCTGGGACCAGATCCGCGAGCGGCTGGCGACGAGCCTGTCCCCTCAGCAGAACGCGATGCTGAACCTGACCCGCCCCCTCGGGCTGGTCGAGGACACGGCCGTTCTCGCTGCTCCCAACGAGTTCACCCAGACCGTCCTCGAGTCCCGCATGCGCCGGGTGCTGGCCGAGGCGCTGTCCGAGCAGTTCGGGCGCGACATCCGCGTCGCCGTCCAGCTGGAGGACTCGCCTCCGGAGCCGGCGACCGAGACCCGCGACCAGGAGCCCACCCGTCGCCCCTGGACGGCGGCCGAGGTGCAGCGCGCCGAGGAGGACCGGGCCAGCCGCGACCGCGCCGACGACGGACGCAGCGCGTTCGGCGTGCGCACCGACGCGGTCGGGTCCGCGCCCTGGGACCGGGACGGCCACGACGACAGGTCGGCCCGCGCCGATTCCGAGGTCCGCGAGCTCCGGCCGGTCGACCGCGCGCCGGTCGACCGCGGTGCACCGGGGGACTGGGCCACCACCTGGGGGAGTCAGCCCACCGGTCGTGACTGGGGCGGGAACGAGGACGGCCGATCGGCCGACGTCCTGCCGTTCGACGTCGACGGCTCCGACGGGAACGACCAGCGCGGGCGGTCCGCCGCAGGGGCAGGGCGCGGACGTCGTCCGGACGCCGGTCGCCCGGCCGGCCTGGACCCCGGCATGAACCCCAAGTACGTCTTCGACAGCTTCGTCATCGGCAACAGCAACCGGTTCGCCCATGCCGCGGCCGTCGCGGTGGCCGAGGCACCCGCCCGCGCCTACAACCCGCTGTTCATCTACGGGGAATCGGGGCTGGGCAAGACCCACCTGCTGCACGCGATCGGTCACTACGCGGCGCGGATGTTCCCGAACGTGAAGGTGCGCTACGTCAGCACCGAGGAGTTCACGAACGAGTTCATCAACCTGGTGCACTCCGGCCGGGCCGAGGACTTCCGCCGTCGCTACCGGGACATCGACTTCCTGCTGATCGACGACATCCAGTTCCTCGAGCGGGCCGAGCGCACGCAGGAGGAGTTCTTCCACACCTTCAACACGCTGCACAACGCCAGCAAGCAGATCGTCATCACCTCCGACCGCGCGCCGAAGAAGCTGACGACGCTGGAGGACCGGCTGCGCACGCGGTTCGAGTGGGGCCTGATCACCGACGTCCAGGCGCCCGACCTCGAGACCCGCATCGCCATCCTCCGGAAGAAGGCCTGGGGCGAGCGGCTCCAGGTGCCCGACGCGGTGCTGGAGTTCATCGCCAGCAAGGTGCAGACGAACATCCGCGAGCTCGAGGGCGCGCTGATCCGGGTCACCGCGTTCGCCAGCCTCAACAAGCAGCAGGTCGACCTGCCCCTGGCCGAGCTGGTGCTCAAGGACCTGATCAGCGACGAGCAGGGCCCGCAGATCACCGCGGCGATCATCATGGCCGCGACCGCCGAGTACTTCTCCGTGACGATGGAGGAGCTCCAGGGCAGCAACCGGAGCCGGACGCTGGTCAACGCCCGGCAGATCGCGATGTACCTGTGCCGCGAACTCACCGAGCTGTCACTGCCCCGGATCGGAGCCTCCTTCGGCGGCAAGGACCACACCACGGTCATGCACGCGGTCAAGAAGATCACCAACCTGATGAGCGAGCGCCGGGCCACGTACACGCAGGTCACGGAGCTGACGGCCCGCATCAAGAGCCGCGCCCGGCAGTAGAAGGACCCCGTCCTCCCCACCCCTCGCACGCCCGTGGGCGGTGCCCTGGACGGGGCCACTCCGGACCGCACCGCCCACGGGCGACGGATCAGAGGGGACGGGACGGCACACGTCGCGCCGAGTGGGCCCGGAGGGTCCGCGCAGGCGTGACTCAGCGGCTCAGCCAGCTGGGGGACGGCACGTGGAGGCGGTGTCGTCCGGAGGACGACAGAGTGGTTGTCCCGGGGGTTGTCCACAGCCGTGGACAGAAGTCGACAGCGACGATGCCCTGATCGGAGGCGGTGGCCGCCGGTGGCCGGCCGGTGACCGCCGTCGACTCATCGAGAAGTTGTCCCCAGGAATGTGCACAGGTTGGGGAGATCTCGTGCCCGCCGGGTCACGGCAGGTCACCGGCCCCTGCGTCCCGGTCGGCCGGGCTCGAACTCGTACTCGCCCCTGACCTGCGGGTATGGGCCTGTCGTCGCCTGAGAGCGGCACGGCGTCGGATCCCGGTCGCTCGTCCCTGGGCACGACCTGGGGATCCACCCGGGAGACGCAGGGGACAGGGGGTGGACGGCGGCGGGCAGCGGTGAACAACCGTAGAGATGTCCACGTGTCGACACAGGCGGGACGGTCACCGCCCACAGTCGGCCAACAGGCCCATTCCTGCCCTGACCTGCGCGAAGGGCCCCGATCCCCAGCTTCCACACGTGTGATGACGAGGATGAGGGAGTTATCTCGATGAATCCTTGAACCACATTCTGGGTGGGGACGCTCCGCTCAGGGGGCCCCGAGGGCCAGCAGGAAGGGCAGCGGGACGGGGTCTCGCGCGGGGGCGTCGGCCCGGGTCCCGAGGTGCTCGACCAGCTCATCGAGGGACCGGGGTTTCCCCCCGGGGGACCGCAGCAGGCACGATGAGCACCGCACCGGCACAGGACGCCCCCGCGTCCTGCCCGCCGGTATCGGGAAGCCGCACCCGCCAGAGGGTCGGGATCAGAGCTGGGGTGGGTCGAGAGATGAAGTTCCGGGTGGCACGTGAGGTGCTCGCCGACGCCGTCGCGTGGACGGCGCGCAGCCTGCCGCCTCGACCGTCGGTGCCCGTACTGGCCGGCATCCTGCTCGAGGTCGACGGGAACCAGCTGTCGGTGTCGGGCTTCGACTATGAGGTCTCGGCCCGCGCCGAGGTCGACGTCCAGGCCACCGAGAGCGGCCGGGCACTGGTCCCGGGCCGGCTGCTGGCCGAGATCACCCGGGCGCTCCCCCCGCACCCGGTCGAGATCACCGCCGAGGGCCCCAGGCTGGCTCTCGTCTGCGGCAACGCCCGCTTCAGCCTGCCGACGCTGCCGGTGGAGGACTACCCGTCCCTGCCGTCGATGCCGTCCTCGGCCGGGCTCGTCGACAGCGACGTCTTCGCCGAGGCGGTGGGCCAGGTCGCCGTCGCCGCCGGACGGGACGACACGCTGCCGATGCTCACCGGCGTGCGCCTGGAGATCGAGGACGACCTGATCACGCTGGCGGCCACGGACCGCTACCGCCTCGCGGTGCGCGAGTTCGCCTGGCGCCCCGAGACGCCGGGTGTCTCCGCCGCCGTGCTGGTTCCGGCACGCACCCTGGCCGAGGCCGCGAAGACGCTGACCAGCGGCCCGGAGATCGTGCTCTCGCTGTCGTCGGGGAGCTCCGGCGAAGGCATCCTGGGCCTCTCCGGCAAGGACCGGCAGACCACGACCCGCCTGCTCGACGCCGAGTTCGTGAAGTACCGCGCGATCATGCCGAACGACTCGAACTCCCACGCGTCCCTGCCGGTGGGCCTGTTCACCGACGCGGCCAAGCGCGTCGCCCTGGTCGCCGAGCGAGGCACGCCCCTGCGCTGCGAGTTCACCCCGGGGCAGGTCACGCTGCACGCCGGCGGCTCGGACGAGGAGGGCCAGGCCGAGGAGCGGTGCGACGTCGAGTTCGACGGCGAACCGCTCACCATCGGCTTCAACCCGACGTTCCTGCTCGACGGCCTGGCCGCCGTGCACACCGAGCGGGCCCGGATCGACTTCACCAGCCCGCTCAAGCCGGCCGTGCTCTCCGGTGTGGAGGAGCCGGCGGCCGACGACGGCAAGCCGGCCGGCCCGGCGGAGCGCACCGGGAGCTACCGCTACCTGATCATGCCGGTGCGCCTGCCCGGCTGAAAAAGGACCTCGTCGCCCCCCACCACCCGCACGCTCGCGGTGGGACCCTGCGACGAGGCCGTCGGCCGGGCACGATGAGCAGGAAACTCGATAACACGAAAGAGGGGACGACGTCGTGCAGCTGGGGCTTGTCGGGCTGGGCAAGATGGGCGGCAACATGGCCGAGCGGCTGCGCCGCGGAGGTCACGAGGTCGTCGGTTACGACCACTCACCGGGCAAGCGGGACGTGGACAGCCTGCCCGCGCTCGTCGAGGCGCTGAGCGCGCCGCGCGTGGTGTGGGTGATGGTCCCGGCCGGTGAGCCGACCAAGGCCACCGTCAAGGAGCTCGGCGAGCTGCTGAGCCCGGGCGACGTGGTGATCGAGGGCGGTAACTCCAAGTACACCGACGACCAGGTGCACGACGTCATGCTGCGCGAGAAGGGCATCGGCTACATCGACGCCGGAGTCTCCGGCGGCGTGTGGGGCCTGGAGAACGGCTACGCGCTGATGGTCGGCGGCACCAAGGAGGACGTCGCCAAGGCACAGCCGATCTTCGACGCGCTCCGGCCCCCGACGCCGGAGGACGCGTCCGGTCAGGCCATGCCGGGCGTGGGCTTCGTGCACGCGGGTCCCGTGGGCGCGGGGCACTTCAGCAAGATGGTCCACAACGGCATCGAGTACGCGATGATGCAGGCCTACGGCGAGGGCTACGAGCTGCTGGCCGCCGTCGACCTGATCGAGGACGTCCCCGGCGTCGTCGCCTCGTGGACGCAGGGCACCGTCATCCGCTCGTGGCTGCTCGACCTGCTGGTCCGGGCGCTGCAGGAGGACCCCGAGCTCGAGCGCATCAAGGGCTACGCGGAGGACTCCGGCGAGGGCCGGTGGACCGTGGAGCAGGCGATCGAGAACGCCGTCCCGATGCCCACGATCGCCGCCTCGCTGTTCGCCCGCTTCGTGTCCCGCCAGGACGACTCGCCGACCATGAAGGCCGTCGCCGCGCTGCGCCAGCAGTTCGGCGGCCACGCGGTGCACGCCGTCCAGGCGCAGGAGGCCGAACGGCCGGCATGACGAAGGACCCCCGTGCCCCCCACCACTCGCAGGCTCGCGGCGGGGCCCTGCACGGGGGCCGTTCCAGCACGTCACGGAGGGGCCGGCTCTGATGTACGTCCGGCACCTGCAGGTGGGGTCGTTCCGCAACTGGGAGCACGTCGACCTGCCGCTCGGCCCGGGACCCACCGTCTTCGTGGGTCGCAACGGCGAGGGCAAGACCAACCTGGTCGAGGCGATCGGCTACCTCGCCACCATGGGCAGCCACCGGGTGTCCTCCGACGCGCCGCTGGTGCGGCACGGCGCCGAGCAGGCCGTCGTCCGGGCGGCGCTGCGCCGGGGCGACCGGGAGCTGCTGGTCGAGATCGAGATCAACCCGGGCCGGGCCAACCGCGTGCGGGTCAACCGCGGTCCCCTGCCCCGGCCTCGTGAGCTGCTCGGCATGGTCCGGACCGTGCTGTTCGCCCCCGAGGACCTCGCCCTGGTGCGCGGCGACCCCACCGAGCGACGGCGGTTCCTCGACGAGCTGCTGGTGACCCGCACCCCGCGTCTGGCCGGCGTGCGGTCGGACTACGACCGCGTGCTCAAGCAGCGCAACGCCCTGCTGAAGACCGCCCGGCTGGCCCGCGGCAAGGCGATCGAGACCCTCGACGTGTGGGACGGGCACCTGACCGACTACGGCGGGCAGTTGCTGGCGGCCCGGCTGCACCTGGTCGCCGACCTCGCGCCGCACATGTCCGAGGCCTACGCCGAGGTGGCCGGCGAGGGCGCCGTGGTCGCAGGCCTCGGTTACAGCTCGACCGTCCCCCTCGCCGGCACCGGCTCAGCGGTGGCGCCCGGCGCCCCCGTCCCCTCGGCGGCGGAGCTCACGGAGGCGATGCGGGAGCGGATCGCCGAACGCCGCAACGACGAGCTGGACCGCGGCATGACGCTGGTCGGTCCGCACCGCGACGACCTCGTCATCCACCTGGGACCTGCCCAGGCCAAGGGCTTCGCCAGCCACGGGGAGTCCTGGTCCCTGGCGCTCGCGCTGAAGCTCGCCACCTTCGCCCTCTTGAGAGGCGAGGGCGAGGACCCCATCCTGATCCTCGACGACGTCTTCGCCACCCTCGACGCCGAGCGTCGCGCCGCCCTGGCGGCGGTGGCGCGGTCGGCGGAGCAGACGCTGATCACCGCGGCGGTGGTCGACGACGTGCCGGAGGAGCTGCGCGGTGTCCGGGTCGAGGTGGGCGGTGGCTACGCGGTCGTGGTGAAGGACGGGCCGGGGGTCGGGGAGCGGGCCGTCGTCGAGGGGCGGGTCCCGTGACCGAGGAACGGCCGGCCCGGCCCAGCGACATCGCGCGGGCCGCGCTCGAGGCTGCCCGCGCCGCCTCCGCCGCTCGTCCCCAGCCGACCCGCCGGCGCATCGCCGGGCCGCGGCGGACCTGGACGGGCGCCGGCCCGGGCGCCGACGACCCGCAGCCCCTGGGCCGCCTGGTCGACTCGCTGGTCACCGAGCAGGACTGGTCGGACCGGACCCGTATCGGTGCGGTCTTCGGTCGCTGGTCGGCCCTCGTGGGGCCCGACATCGCCGAGCACTGCCGACCGGAGACCCTCACCGAGGGAGAGCTGCTGGTCGTCGCGGAATCGACGGCGTGGGCCACGCAGTTGCGCCTGCTGGCACCCTCGATCCTCGGCAAGCTCCGCGCGCAGGTCGGCGGGGACGTCGTGACCCGGTTGCGCGTTGTCGGACCGACGGCCCCCAGCTGGAAGAAGGGCCCGCGCTCGGTGCGCGGGCGGGGGCCCCGGGACACCTACGGATAGCACCGCACCACGACGGAAGGGCAGCGATGAGCACCCCGCGGGACCGCGACGGCTTCGACGACGACGAGGCCGGCCGCGCCTGGCAGGAGCCGGCCCACCTGGGTGGCGACCGGCCCGCCGACGACCAGCCCTCCCCCGACGAGCCGCGCGACGAGCCGAACTTCGCCGACCGGCGCAAGCAGCCGCGCGACAGCGACCACACCGCGGAGGGGGCGACCTGGCAGCCGCCCGGATGGGACCTGCCCGCGGCCACCCCCGACCGGGGCCGGCAGTCCGGCGTCGACCCGTCCTGGGCGCCGCCCGGGCCGCCGCCGACGACGGCCCCCGAACGCCCCCGTGGCCTGTTCGGCGGGCGCGCGCGGCCCCAGGACCCGGAGATGACGCGGGCGTTCACCTACGAGGGCGACCCGCTCGGTGCGCAGGGCTGGGCCCTGCAGCACGGCTGGACGGTCTCCGACGGCAGCGGCCCGGAGGACGCCGTCCTGCAGGAGCTGCTCGCCGGCTCACCCGTGCGGCCCGGCAAGGAGGCGCGGCCGGCGTCGGTGCTGCGCGGCCGCGCCGGAGCGGTCGAGCTCGTCGCGTTCGACGTCGTCGAGCCGCTGGGCAAGCGCTGGGTGGCCACCCACGCGATCACGGCCGCCCCGATGCTGGGCGTCGTGCCCGTCCTGCGGCTCTCGCCCGCCCGGCTGTGGAAGCACCGCACCGGCGGGATGATGCCGCTCCTCAGCGGCAACGAGGCGTTCGACGGCCGCTGGCAGCTGCTGGTCGCGGAGGACGGTCCGCAGGTGCGGCGACTCGCCCAGGACCCGGCCGTGCAGGGCCTGCTGCTCGGCACCGACGACGGCGACGAGTTCTGGACCGGCGCCGGGCACCTGGCCGCCGTCCGGCCCGACGGGCACCGGCCACTGCTCATCGAGCACCACGCCCGGCTGCTGACGGCGATCGTCGGCGCGCTGGCCGCGGGCCACTGAGACGGCCGGTCCGCTGACCAGCCCGGACGACCCCGACCCGGGTGCCGCGCCGGAGGCGGGCGCCGGCATCCGGGAGCTCCTGCCCCTCCTGCGACCGCACCGGCGGCCCCTGGCGGCAGCCGCCGTGCTGTCCCTGGTCGCCGCCGCGGGGGCCCTGGCCCAGCCCGCCCTGGTCTCGCGCGTCATCGCCGTCGTCGGCTCGGGGGAGCCACTCCTCCCCGCGGTCGGCCTCCTGGTGGTGGTGCTGCTCGCGGCCTCGGCGCTGTCGGCGTTCCAGCAGTTCCTGCTGCAGCGGACCGCCGAGGGCGTCGTGCTCAGCACGCGGCGGCTGCTCACCGACCGGTTGCTGCGGCTGCCGATCGCCGAGTACGACCGGCGGCGCACGGGTGACCTGATGTCGCGGGTCGGCTCGGACACCACGCTGCTGCGGGCGACGGTCACCTCGGGCGTCGTCGACGTCGCCGGTTCCGTGGTGCTCGCCCTCGGCGCCGTGGTGGCGATGGCGCTGGTCGACGTCTGGCTGCTGCTGCTCACCGTCGTCTCCGTCGCGATCGGCGTGACGACGGCCGTGCTCGCCTCGCGCGGGGTCCGGCGCCTTTCCCGGCAGGCGCAGGAGGAGGTCGGCGCCATGACGGCCGCGGTGGAGCGGGCGCTGTCGGCGGTCCGGACCATCCGGGCGAGCGGTGCCACCGCCCGCGAGGCCGCCGCCGTCGGTGCCAGCGCGGGCCGGGCGTACACGGCGGGCGTCCGGGTGGCCCGGCTGGAGGCGCTCGTCTCGCCGGCCGGGTCGATCGCCGTGCAGGGCGCCTTCCTGGCCGTGCTCGGCGTGGGTGGCTACCGCGTGGCGAACGGCTCCATGACCGTCGCCGAGCTGGTCGCGTTCATCCTGTACCTGTTCCTGCTGGTCATGCCGCTGGGTCAGGCGATCGGTGCGTACACCGAGCTGCAGACCGGGCTCGGCGCACTGGTCCGGATCCAGGAGATCCTCGCCCTCGACCCCGAGGACGACGAGCACGCGGAGCGGCCCGCCCGGGCCGCCGCGCCGGCCCCCGCGACGGCCGCCGGGCCACCACCGCTCCTGCAGCTCGACGGCGTCGACTTCGGCTACCCCGACGGGACGCCGGTGCTGCGCGGGGTGTCCTTCGACGTGCCGGCAGGCAGCCGGGTGGCGCTGGTCGGGCCCTCCGGCGCCGGGAAGTCCACGATCCTGGCCCTCATCGAGGGCTTCTACCCGGTGAGCGCCGGCGTCGTCCGCTGGTCGGGGACCGATGTCCGGGAGATGCCGCGCGCGGCCCTGCGGGCCCGGCTCGGCTACGTCGAGCAGGAGGCGCCGGTCCTGGCCGGGTCGGTGCGGGACAACCTGCTGCTCACCCGGCCCGACGCCACCGATCCCGAGCTGTGGGCCGTGCTGGCCGACGTCGGGCTGACGCAGGTGGTGCGGCGCTCGCCCCGCGGCCTCGACGTGCTGGTCGGCGACGAGGGGGTGCTGCTCTCCGGAGGGGAGCGGCAGCGCCTGGCCATCGCGCGCTCCCTGCTCGCCCGCCCGGAGCTCCTCCTGCTGGACGAGCCGACCGCCAGCCTGGACGCCCGCAACGAACAGCTGCTGCGCGAGACCCTGGCCGCGGCGTCGGCCGACCGCGCGCTGCTGGTGGTGGCCCACCGCCTGTCCACCGTGCTCGACAGCGACCAGATCGTGGTCCTGGACCAGGGGCGGGTGGTCGCACGGGGGACCCACGACGAACTGGTGGACAGCAGTCCGCTCTACCGGGAGCTGGCCACCGCCCAGCTCCTGGTCTAGGGCCGCTCGGCGGCGCGGGCGATGCCCTTGACCATCCCGCCGAAGACGAACCCGTGGAACGCGGCGACCGCCCACCAGTAGGCGTGACCGGCCAGCCCGTGCGGCGCGAAGGTCGCCCGCTGCCGGAGCACCGCGCCACCGTTCGCCGGGTCGTGTTCCACGTGGAACTCGAGCCACGCGAGACCGGGCAGGCGCATCTCCGCGCGCAGCCGCAGCAGCCTTCCCCGCTCCAGCTCCTCGACCCGCCAGAAGTCCAGGGCGTCGCCGACGAAGAGCTTCGCCGGGTCGCGGCGGCCCCTCCGCAGGCCGACGCCGCCCACCGCCCGGTCCATCCACCCGCGCACCCGCCAGGCCAGCGGGAAGGAGTACCAGCCGCTGTCGCCGCCGATCCCCTCCACGACGCCCCAGAGGGCGTCGGCGTCGGCCGTCGTCGTCCGCGTCCGCTCGTCGACGTAGAGGCTCCCGCCGGCCCAGTCCGGATCGGTGGGCAGCGGGGACGACGGAGCCCCGGGCGTGGAGGCGCTCGACCACCGGGTGGTGACGGCGGAGCTGTGCACGCGGGCGATGGCGAGCCGCACCGCCTCGTCGAAGCTGAGCAGCCCCTCCGGCGGGTCGGGGACGAACTCCGCGATGTCGTGCTCCTGGCAGACCACCGTGTTGCGCAGCGACTCCACCAGCGGCCGGGCGATGCCGGCCGGGACGGGCGTGATCAGGCCGACCCAGTGGCTGGAGAGGGACGGCGAGAACAGCGGGACCGGCAGGATCCGCCGTCGGGGCAGGCCGGCGACGACGGCGTACCGCTGCATCATCTCGGCGTAGTTCATGACGTCGGGCCCGCCGATGTCGAAGCCGCGGTGCACCGTGGCCGGCAGCTCCGCGCAGCCGACCAGGTAGCGCAGGACGTCGCGGATGGCGATCGGCTGGATGCGGCTGTGCACCCAGCGCGGCGTCACCATCACCGGCAGCCGCTCGGTGAGGTACCGCAGCATCTCGAACGACGCCGAGCCGGAGCCGAGCACGACCGCGGCCCGGAGCACGGCGGTCGGGACGCCGGAGGCGAGCAGGATCCCGGCGACCTCGATCCGTGACCGCAGGTGGGGTGAGAGCTCCTCCCCCTGCGGCTCCAGTGCCCCGAGGTAGACCAGGCGCCCCACCCCGGCGGTGCGCGCGGCGCCGGCCATGACCCGGGCGGTCCGGCGGTCGGTCTCCTCGAACTCCGGCCCGGTGGCCAGGGCGTGGATCAGGTAGTAGACGACGTCGACGCCCTCGCAGGCGGCCGCGACCTGCTCCGGGTCGGTGGCGTCGGCGCGCGCCACCTCCACCTCGCCCGACCACGGGTGGTCCCGGATCCGCTCCGGGGAGCGGGTCATCACGCGCACCCGGTGCCCGGCCGCCAGCAGGTCGGGCACCAGCCGGCCGCCGATGTAGCCGGTGGCGCCGGTGACGAGGCAGAGCCGGGGCGCGTCGGAGGTCATGCGACCGAGTGTCGGCGCGATCGCGGTGTCGCGCCCGAATCGCGGGACGACGGCATGAGCAGCACGATCACCGCGTCGGCCGACGGCGGTCGTCCCCAGCACTCTGCACATGCAGGAGAGCCCATGTCCGACACGACCACCGCGGACGACCGGACCGCCGACGGCCGACCGACCCTCAAGCGGGTGATGGGGCCGGGACTGCTCCTGCTGTTCATCGTCGGTGACGTCCTGGGCACCGGCATCTACGCGCTGACCGGCACGGTGGCCGCCGAGGTCGGCGGCGTCGTCTGGCTGCCCTTCCTCGTCGCGTTCCTCGTCGCACTGATCACCGCGTTCTCCTATCTGGAGCTGGTGACGAAGTACCCGCAGGCCGCCGGGGCCGCGCTGTACGCGCACAAGGCGTTCGGCATCCACTTCGTGACGTTCCTCGTCGCCTTCGCCGTCATGAGCTCCGGCATCACCTCGGCGTCGACCGCGGCGCGGGCGTTCAGCGCCAACGCGGCCGAGGTGTTCGGCCTCGACCTCGGTGAGGGCATCGGCATCACGCTCATCGGGCTGGGCTTCATGACGCTGGTCGCGCTGGTGAACCACCGGGGCGTGGGGGAGAGCGTCAAGGCGAACGTGGTGCTCACCTGCGTCGAGCTCAGCGGCCTGCTGATCATCATCGGGATCGGCGTCTGGGCCCTCGGGATCGGCGACGGCGACTTCTCGCGGGTCACCGAGTTCGACACCGGTGACAAGTCGGTGCTGACCGGAGTGATCGCCGCGACCGGACTGGCGTTCTTCGCGATGGTCGGCTTCGAGGACTCGGTCAACATGGCCGAGGAGTGCAAGGAGCCCCGCCGGATCTTCCCGAAGGTGCTGCTGCTGGGGCTCGGCATCACCGGCGTCATCTACGTGCTGGTGTCCGTCTCGGCCATCGCGCTGGTGCCGGCCGACCAGCTCAGCGAGGGCGAGACGCCGCTGCTGCAGGTCGTCGAGGCCGGCGCCCCCGGGTTCCCGGTCGGGCTCTTCGGCGTCATCACCATGTTCGCCGTCGCCAACACCGCGCTCATCAACATGCTGATGGCCAGCCGGCTCGTCTACGGGCTGGGCCGGGAGCGCGTGCTGCCGCCGCTGCTCGGCCGCGTCCACCAGAAGCGGCGGACGCCCACGACGGCGATCCTCTTCACCACCGCCCTCGCCTTCGGGCTGATCACGTTCGTCGGCGGCGTGCCGGCGCTCGGCGGTACCACGGCGCTGCTGCTGCTCATCGTCTTCACCGTCGTGAACGTCGCGGTCCTGGTGCTGCGCCGCGACCACGTCGACGCCGACCACTTCCGCACGCCCACGTTCCTCCCGGTGGTCGGCGCGCTCGCCTGCGGCTTCCTCGCCACGCCGTGGGCCGGCCGGCCCGCGGAGCAGTACCGCGTCGCCGGGATCCTGCTGGCCATCGGCGTGGTCCTGTGGGGTGTGACGGTCCTGGTCAACCGGCGGACCGGCGGCGGAGGGCCCGGGTTCGACCCGATCTCGCTCGCGGGTGACCGCCCCTCGGGGCCCCGCAACTGAGGCCCCGCTGCAGGGTCCCGCCGCGAGCTTGCGAGCAGTGGGGGGCAGGGGGGTCCATACGGGCGTGTCATTCCCCGGGGCAGGACGGGTGGTGGTGGACGAGCCGAAAGTGGCTCAGACACGACGTCAGGGCGTGGACGGCGGCATTCCTGTCGGTGGACCCGGTATCCTCGAGAGCAGAAACCGCCAGCAACCGGCTCAGTGCCGTTGTGCGCCCTCGGCCCCCCTCCCAGCTCCGGGGGGAGCCGCGTGCCGGTTGCGCGAAAGGAAGGCCCCACGTGGTCGCAGCACCGCAGACCGAGAACGCCTACTCCGGCAGCTCCATCACCGTCCTGGAGGGGCTCGAGGCGGTCCGCAAGCGCCCCGGTATGTACATCGGTTCCACGGGTGAGCGCGGCCTGCACCACATGGTGTGGGAGGTCGTGGACAACTCGGTCGACGAGGCACTGGCGGGGCACGCGGACCGGGTCCACGTCACCCTGCTGGCCGACGGCGGCGTCCGGGTCGAGGACAACGGCCGCGGCATCCCGGTGGACGAGCACCCGGTGGAGAAGCGGCCCGCCGTCGAGGTGATCATGACCGTCCTGCACGCGGGCGGGAAGTTCGACGGGAAGAGCTACGGCGTCTCCGGTGGTCTGCACGGCGTCGGCGTCACCGTCGTCAACGCCCTGTCGACGCGGCTGGACGTCCAGGTCTGGACCCAGGGCACCGAGTGGACGCAGAGCTACGCCTACGCCAAGCCGGGCCCGCTGGTGGAGGTCGGCCCGACGAAGAAGCGTGGCACCGCCATCACCTTCTGGGCCGACCCCGAGATCTTCGAGACGACGACCTACTCGTTCGACACGATCAACCGCCGCCTGCAGGAGATGGCCTTCCTCAACAAGGGCCTGACGATCGTCCTGCGCGACGAGCGGCCCGGGCACAGCAAGGTCGAGTCCGGCCTGGCCGACGAGATCACCCTCGCCGAGGCCGCTCCGGAGGCCGGCGCCGAGGAGAAGGCCTTCGAGGCCACCGAGATCACCTACAAGTACGACGCCGGCCTGATCGACTACGTCGGGCACATCAACGCGAAGAAGTCGCCGATCCACAAGTCGGTCGTGAGCTTCTCCGCCGAGGGCACCGGCAAGAACAACATGGCCATGTCGATCGACGTCGCGATGCAGTGGTCCGAGGCGTACTCGGAGTCGGTCTACACGTTCGCCAACATCATCAACACCCACGAGGGCGGCACCCACGAGGAGGGCTTCCGCGCGGCGCTGACGTCGATCGTCAACCGCTACGCCGAGGAGAAGAAGCTCTTCAAGGGCAAGGACGAGAAGCTCACCGGTGAGGACATCCGCGAGGGCCTGGCCGCCATCGTCTCGGTGAAGCTGGGCGACCCGCAGTTCGAGGGCCAGACGAAGACCAAGCTCGGCAACACCGAGGTCAAGGGCTTCGTCCAGAAGGTCTGCAACGAGCAGATCGGGCACTGGTTCGAGGCGAACCCGACCGAGGCCAAGATGATCATCAACAAGGCCTCGTCGGCGGCCCGGGCCCGCCGCGCAGCGCAGGACGCGCGCAAGCTCGCCCGCAAGAACCTGCTGAGCAACAACTCCCTGCCGGGGAAGCTCGCCGACTGCCGCTCGACCGACCCGCGCAACTCCGAGGTCTACATCGTCGAGGGCGACTCGGCCGGCGGCTCGGCCAAGTCCGGCCGCGACTCGATGTTCCAGGCGATCCTGCCCATCCGCGGCAAGATCATCAACGTCGAGAAGGCACGCATCGACCGGGTCCTCAAGAACAACGAGGTCCAGTCGATGATCACCGCCTTCGGCACCGGCATCCACGACGAGTTCGACCTGTCGAAGCTGCGCTATCACAAGATCATCCTGATGGCGGACGCCGACGTCGACGGCCAGCACATCCGGACGCTGCTGCTGACCCTGCTGTTCCGCTTCATGCGCCCGCTGGTCGAGGCCGGCTACGTCTACCTGGCCCAGCCCCCGCTGTACAAGATCAAGTGGGGCGGCAAGACCGGCGACGAGTACGTCTACACCGACAAGGAGAAGGAAGGCGCTCTCCGCCTCGGTGCCGAGGCCGGCCGCAAGATCAAGGACGACGCCATCCAGCGCTTCAAGGGCCTCGGCGAGATGAACGCCACCGAGCTCTGGGAGACCACGATGAACCCGGAGACCCGGGTGCTCCTGCAGGTCACCCTCGAGGACGCCGCCACCGCCGACGAGCTGTTCAGCGTGCTCATGGGCGAGGACGTCGAGGCGCGCCGCAGCTTCATCACCCGCAACGCCAAGGACGTCCGCTTCCTCGACGTGTAACGCCCCCTGCCCCGCACGACCCCGGCCCCGTCCCGGGTCCGCCCTGAGCTTGCGAAGGGTGGGGAGGACGGGGTCCTTCGACTGGAGATCTGAACCGTGACCGAGACACCTGCCCGCGACCGCGTCGAGCCGGTCGACCTCCAGCAGGAGATGCAGCGCAGCTACATCGACTACGCGATGTCGGTCATCGTCGGGCGGGCACTGCCCGAGGTCCGCGACGGCCTGAAGCCGGTGCACCGCCGCGTGCTCTACGCGATGTACGACCAGGGCTTCCGACCCGACCGCAGCTACGTCAAGTGCGCCCGCGTCGTCGGTGAGGTGATGGGTAACTACCACCCGCACGGCGACAGCTCGATCTACGACGCCCTGGTGCGTCTGGCCCAGCCGTGGTCGATGCGGTACCCGCTGGTCGACGGTCAGGGGAACTTCGGCTCTCCCGGCAACGACCCGGCCGCCGCCATGCGGTACACCGAGGCGCGGCTGACCCCGCTGGCCATGGAGATGCTGCGGGACATCGACGAGGAGACCGTCGACTTCCAGCCGAACTACGACGGCAAGAACCAGGAGCCGCTGGTCCTGCCGGGGCGCATCCCGAACCTGCTGATCAACGGCTCGGCCGGCATCGCCGTCGGCATGGCGACCAACATGCCGCCGCACAACCTGCGCGAGGTCGCCGCCGCCGTCTTCTGGGTCCTCGAGCACCCCGACGCCGAGGCGGAAGAGGCCCTCAACGCGTGCATGGAGCGGATCAAGGGCCCGGACTTCCCCACGCACGGCCTGATCGTCGGCCGCGAGGGCATCGACTCCGCCTACCGGACCGGTCGCGGCTCGGTGCGCATGCGCGCCGTCGTCACCGTGGAGGAGGACTCCCGCGGGCGGGTGCAGCTGGTCTGCACGGAGCTGCCCTACCAGGTCAACCCCGACAACCTGGCCGAGGCCATCGCCGAGGCGGTCAAGGACGGGCGCCTGCAGGGGATCAGCGAGATCGCCGACGAGTCCAGCGACCGCGTGGGCCGCCGGCTGGTCATCACCCTGCGCCGCGACGCCGTCGCCAAGGTCGTGCTGAACAACCTCTACAAGCACACCCAGCTGCAGACGACGTTCGGCTGCAACATGCTCTCCATCGTCGACGGCGTCCCGCGGACGCTGCGTCTGGACGAGCTGGTCAAGCTCTACGTCAACCACCAGATCGAGGTCATCCAGCGGCGGACCCGCTACCGGCTGCGCAAGGCCGAGGAGCGCGCGCACATCCTGCGCGGCCTGGCCAAGGCGCTGGACCAGCTGGACGCGGTCATCACGCTCATCCGCAACAGCGAGTCGGCCGACGCCGCCCGCGGCGGGCTGATGGAGCTGCTCGACATCGACGAGATCCAGGCCGTCGCGATCCTGGACATGCAGCTGCGCCGGCTGGCCGCCCTGGAGCGCCAGCGGATCCTCGACCAGCTGGCCGAGCTGGAGCGCGAGATCGCCGACCTCGAGGCGATCCTGGCCAGCCCCGAGCGGCAGCGCCAGATCATCCACGACGAGCTGGCCGAGATCGTCGAGAAGTACGGCGACGACCGCCGCACCCAGTTCGTCGCGAACGACGGCGACGTCTCGATGGAGGACCTCATCGCGGAGGAGGAGGTCGTCGTCACCATCACCCGCACCGGCTACGCGAAGCGGACGAAGAGCGACCTCTACCGCTCGCAGCGCCGCGGCGGGAAGGGCGTCATGGGGGCGGCGCTCAAGCAGGACGACATCGTCGACCACTTCTTCGTGGGCTCCACCCACGACTGGATCCTCTTCTTCACGAACAAGGGGCGGGTCTACCGCTCCAAGGCCTACGAGCTGCCCGAGGCCAACCGCACCGCGCGGGGCCAGCACGTGGCCAACATCCTGGCCTTCCAGCCGGACGAGAAGATCGCCCAGGTCATGCAGATCAAGGACTACGGCGTCGCGCCGTACCTGGTCCTGGCCACGGCCAAGGGGCAGGTGAAGAAGACCCGGCTGACCGACTTCGACTCCCCCCGGCAGGGCGGCGTCATCGCGATCAACCTGCGCGACGGCGACGAGCTGGTCGGCGCGGCGCTGATCGAGGACGGGTCCGACCTGCTGCTGGTCACCCGCAAGGCCATGTCGATCCGCTTCACGGCCGACGACACCGCGCTCCGGCCGATGGGCCGGGCCACGGAGGGCGTCCGCGGCATCTCGCTGACCGACGACGACCGGTTGCTGTCGCTGATGGTCGTGCAGGAGGGCGTCGACGTCCTCGTCGCCACCGAGCGCGGTTTCGCCAAGCGCACCGGCATCGAGAACTACCCGAACCAGGGCCGGGGCGGCAAGGGTGTGCTGACGGCCGACCCCAAGGCCCGGAAGGGCGCGCTCGTCGGCGCGCTCCCGGTGACCCTCGGGGACGAGTTGTACGCGATCACCTCCGGCGGGGGCGTGATCCGGACGCCGGTCAACGGCGTGCGGCACAACAAGGACCGCGCCACGATGGGTGTCAAGCTCATGAACTTGCCGGAGGACGTGTCGATCGTGGCGATCGCCCGTACGACGGACAATGACGAGCCCGACGCCTAATCTGAGCGCAGATGGCAGCGGGTCCGGTCCGGTCCCGCTGGGGAGCGGCGCGCGCCGCCCGGGGATGGGGAGACTGGCATGAGCGACCGGACGCAGGGTTCGGTGCGCACGGAGTCCGCCGCGGTGACCGACGGTTCGACGGGCGCCGGCCCGTCGACGGGCTCGACCGCGGTCGGGGCTCCCCCGGTCACGGCGACGCAGACGATCCCCACGACGGGCAGCCAGAAGGCCCAGGTCCCGACCGCAGGCCCGGCCACGGGCAGCACGCCGGCCGTCGGTCAGCCGGTCGGCGCACCTCCGGTCGGCGCACCCTCGGTCGGCGCGCCGTCCGAGGACACCGCCGCCGCCGGCCGCGCCCCCAAGGGACGGGTCCCGGGGCGGGGCGGCCGCGGTCCGCGGCGGGCCCGTCTGCAGCTGCGCCACATCGACACCTGGTCGGCGCTGAAGATCTCCCTGGTGCTCTCCATCGCGATGTTCTTCATCTGGATGGTCGCGGTCGGGATCCTCTACGGGGTGCTCAACGCCCTGGGCGTGTTCGACACCCTCAACGACCTGTTCGGCCAGATCGGCTCGGCGTCCGGCGACGAGGCCACTGGTGACGCCGTCACCCCCGGTCTGGTCTTCGGCGGCGCCGCGATCATCGGCGCGATCAACATCGTGCTGATGACGGCGCTGTGCACTGTCGGGACGTTCATCTACAACCTCTGCTCCGACCTGGTCGGCGGCCTCGAGCTCACGCTCTCCGAGCGCGACTAGCAGAAGGACCCCGTCGCCCCCCACCACTCGCGGGCTCGTGGCGGGCCCCTGCGACGGTGCCACTCGCCTCGCGGGCTCGGGGCGAGCCTCTGGACGGGGCCGAGCGCCTGCGCGGGACCTTCCGGGCCCCACTCGGTGTGAGGCTCCCCCCTCCCGTCGGCGGCAGCAGGGGGGCAGGTAAGCTTTCCGAGGTTCACGGGCCTGTAGCTCAGCTGGTTAGAGCGCATCCCTGATAAGGATGAGGCCGGAGGTTCAAGTCCTCCCAGGCCCACCCGTGTCCTCGCCGGTCGCAACAGCCTCCGGCGCCGAGTCGTATCGGTCGAGGAGGTACCCCGCGTGCTGAAGAAGCTGGCACTCGCCGCCATCGCCGCCGGGGCCCTGGCCGCCGTGCGCAAGCGCTCGGGCGGCAAGGCCGAGGCGGACCTGTGGCACGAGGCCACCCAGGGTCCCGGCTCAGTGAGCACGCCCACCACCCGCTGAACCACCCGTCCGCCCCGCACGGGACGGTCAGGGGACGTAGCTCAATTGGCAGAGCACCGCCTTTGCAAGGCGGGGGTTAGGGGTTCGATTCCCCTCGTCTCCACAGTCCTCAGCTCCGCCGTTCGCGCTGCGAGGGATGCCATGGACCTCAGGCAGGCCGCCCCCTGGGCCCGCGCCGCTGGTGCGACGGGCATGGCCGCCAACGCACTCCTGGTGGGCTTCTACGCCCTCGAGGCGGGCCGCCGGCCGCGGCGGATCTCCCTCGGCTCGGCCAACGACCTGGTCGGGTCCCTCGGCACGGCGCTCATGCTCCCGGTCGCCGTGGCGGTCAGCCCGGACCGGTGGACCCGGCGCCTCGGCCTCATCTCCATGACGGTCCTCACCATCGCCGGACCGGCCCTGGTCGCCGGCTTCGTGACGTTCCGCAGGCAGCTGCCGGTCGCGCTCGCCGGGTTCGCGGGCCTGTCCGGGTGGGTCGTGCTCACCAGCCGGGCGCACCGGGGCGTCCTGCCCGGGCCGGTGACCCGGCTCGGCTTCCGGTCCGGGGGTGCGGTGCTGGCGGGCGGCTGCACCGCGGCGGCCGGGATGCTGTTCCCCGCCGGCTCCACGGGGCGGCAGGTCGCCCTCGCGGCCGCGGGCGTATCGGGAAGCACCGGCATGCTCGCCCTGCCGCTCTGGTTCCTCCGCCTGGGGGCCGCGGCCGCCGAGGTCACCCCGGCGACGGAGCGGCAGCCGGAGACCGGCCGTAGGTGACCGCCTGGCGCACCGACTCCGGGGCGTCCGTCACCAGTTGCACGTCCGGTCGCGCGCCCAGGGCGTCGTTCACCGTCGAGAAGGCGATCCGCAACGCCACGTACACGGTCATCGACAGGATCTGGGCGTCGTCCAGACCCGCAGCTCGCAGCGCGTCGACGTGGGCCTGCGTCGTGCCGCTCGGATCCCGGGCGAGCTGCCGGGCCCAGCGGGCCAGCGCCCGGTCCTCCGGCTCGAGGGCGCCGTCCTCGCCCCGCAGCACCGCCGCCGCGATCCCGTCGCCGGCCTCGTCGGCGAGGCGTCGCCCCCAGGCGAGGGAGCAGTGCGGGTCGCCGAGGGCCGACGCGGCAGCGGCCACGAGGATCCCCCGCTGCCGGTAGGACAGGCCCGCGTCCGCGGCGGCCTGCCGGAGCTGGTCCGTGAGCGCCGCCTGCGCGGCGGGGCGGTGCGCCCAGGCGTGCGAGAGATTCATGACGTAGCCGGACTCCGCGCGGTCGTCGGCGAACAGCTCCTCGACCGCCGGTCCGGGCGGCGCCGGCCGCAGGAACCCGGTGTCCGGCTGCGTCTCGTCGGTGGTCATGTGGAGCCTCTTCCGGCGCGGGTGACGTCGGCGGGAAACTAGCGCCGACGGCGCACGGAGAGCGAGTGCTCCGCCGCCGGCCGATGTTCCACGGGGAGCCGGAGGCCCACCGGTCGGTCGTGCCCCGCGGAACGGTGGCAGAGTGGAGCCGTGACTGAATCGACTCCCGCCCGCCGCGCGGTGCTGCACACCAACCACGGCGACATCACCGTCGACCTCTTCCCGGACCACGCTCCGAAGACGGTCGCCAACTTCGCCGACCTCGCCGAGGGCGCCCGCGAGTGGACGCACCCCGAGACCCGTCAGAAGACCACCGACAAGCTGTACGACGGCACGATCTTCCACCGGGTCATCTCCGGCTTCATGATCCAGGGCGGCGACCCGCTCGGTCAGGGCTTCGGTGGCCCCGGCTACCAGTTCGGCGACGAGTTCCACCCGGAGCTGTCCTTCGACCGCCCGTACCTGCTGGCCATGGCCAACGCCGGCCCGGGCACCAACGGCTCGCAGTTCTTCATCACCGTCGGCCCCACCCCGCACCTGAACCGCAAGCACACGATCTTCGGCGAGGTGGCCGACCAGGCCGGCCGCGACGTCGTGGACAAGATCGCCGCCGTCCCCACGGCCCGTGGTGACAAGCCGGTCGAGGACGTGGTCATCGAGTCCGTCGAGGTGCAGCGCAGCTGACCGAGCACCAGCCGGCGCCCCCCACCACCTGCTGCTACCGGCATCCGGACCGGCCCACCGGCATCTCCTGCGCGCGGTGCGGTCGGCCCATCTGCCCGGAGTGCATGATCCCCGCCTCGGTGGGGTTCCAGTGCCCCGAGTGCGTCCGGGACGGGAACGCCTCGGTGCGCCCCGTCCGCCGGAGCAGCGGGCTGCAGGTGGCGGGGCGCCGCTGGGGTGTCATCACCCTGGGGCTGATCGCGGCCAACGTCGCGATGTTCCTGGTCACCGCGGTGTCCGCGGCGACCGTCGGCAACTCGCCGGCGGACAACGCGCGATCGCCGGTGTTCGAGGCCCTGTCCCAGTGGCCGTACGGGGTGAACCTGTTCGGCGAGTGGTGGCGGGTGTTCACGGCCGCGTTCCTGCACATCGGCCCGATCCACCTCGCGATGAACATGCTCGCGCTGCTGATCTTCGGCTCGGAGCTCGAGCGGCAGCTGGGCCGCCGGCGCTACCTCGCGCTGTACCTGCTGTCGGCCCTCGGCGGAGCGGTCGCCATCCAGCTGCTGGGCGATCCGCGCGTGCCCGTGGCGGGTGCCTCGGCGGCGATCTACGGCCTGCTGGGCGCCCTGGGCGTCGTCATGCTGGCCAACCGGCAGGACCTGCGCGGGTTGCTCACCCTGCTGGCGATCAACGTGTTCATCAGCTTCCTGCCCGGAATCTCCCTGCTGGGCCACCTCGGCGGGCTGGTCGTCGGTGCGCTGACCGCCGGGATCCTCGTGCTCACCCGGCGGAAGCCCCCGCTGCAGATCACCGCGCTGGTGGTCCTGGCCGTCGTCCTGCTGGTCCTCGCCCTGACCGTCCCCACCCTCACGGTGGTCGATCTCTAGAGCCGCCGCGTCGGGTCCAGCCCGCGCAGCCGGCGGGCGACCTCACCGGGATCGGCACCGAGGTCGCGCCGGCCGAGCACCACGAGCACGCCGTCGTCGTCGACGCCCGTGGCCGTGTCCAGCTCGAGCGTCCGCCCGCGCACCCCCAGCCGGCGGGACTCGCGGACGCTCACCCGCAGGGCTCCCCAGGGCAGGTGCACGACGCCCGTGAGCCTCCGGACGTCGACCCCGTCGGGCCCGGCGCTCAGCCGCGGCCGGATCAGCAGGTCCCGGACGACGAGGGCCAGCACGAGCAGCGCCCCCGCCCCCACCAGCACCCGGCCGAGCGGGTCCACGAGGACGACGCCCAGCGTCAGGCCCAGCCCCACGACGGCGAGCGCGGCGGTCTCGGCGGCTCGGGGGGACCATGTCACCGTCCCAGCCTGCCAGTGCCGCTGTCGTCCTACGATCGGTCAGGGTTGACCGTTCGGGGCCCGGACCGTCGTGGAGGAGTTCGACCATGCGTGATGCCGTCATCTGTGCCGCCGTCCGTACGCCCGTGGGGAAGCGCGGGGGAGGGCTGTCCGGCGTGCATGCCGTCGACCTCTCCGCGCACGTGCTCCAGGTGCTCGCGGAGCGGTCGGGCCTCGACCCCGCCGTCGTCGAGGACGTGTTCTGGGGCTGTGTGAGCCAGGTGGGCGAGCAGACGTTCAACATCGGCCGGAACGCGGCGCTCGCCGCCGGCTGGCCGGAGAGCGTCCCCGGGACGACGATCGACCGGCAGTGCGGCTCCTCGCAGCAGGCCGTCGCCTTCGCCGCGGCGACCGTGATCAGCGGCCAGGCCGACGTCGTCGTGGCCGGCGGCGTCGAGTCCATGAGCCGGGTCCCCATGGGGGCCGCCCGCGGGGACGGCTCGGCGGGCATGCCGCTCGGTCCGCGCTTCCTCGAGCGCTACGACGGGGTGTACCCCAACCAGGGCGTCGGCGCCGAGATGATCGCCGACCGCTGGGGCTTCTCCCGCACCCAGCTCGACGAGTTCTCCCTCGCCTCGCACGAGAAGGCCGCCAAGGCGCAGGCCGACGGCGCGTTCGAGGAGGAGATCGCGCCGGTGACGACGGCCGACGGCACGGTGGTCAGCGCCGACGAGGGCATCCGCGCCGGCGGCACCCTGGAGAAGCTGGCCTCGCTGAAGACGCCCTTCAAGGAGGACGGCGTCATCAGCGCCGGCAACGCCAGCCAGATCTCCGACGGTGCCGCGGCGCTGCTGGTGACCACGAGCGAGAAGGCCCGCGACCTGGGCATGACCCCCCTGGTGCGGATCCACACGACCGTGATGGCCGGGGACGACCCGATCATCATGCTCACCGCTCCGATCCCCGCGACGCAGAAGGTGCTCTCGCGCTCCGGGCTCTCCATCGACGACATCGGGATCTACGAGGTGAACGAGGCGTTCGCGCCCGTGCCCATGGCCTGGCTGGCCGACATCGGTGGCGACCCGGCCCGGCTGAACCCCCGCGGCGGGGCCATCGCGCTGGGACACCCGCTGGGCGGGTCCGGCGCCCGGATCATGACGACGCTGATCCACCAGATGCAGGCCCAGGGGATCCGCTACGGCCTGCAGACCATGTGCGAGGGCGGCGGCATGGCGAACGCCACGGTGCTGGAGCTGCTCGACGCCTGAGCACGGACCACCCGCACGGCCCCCGACCACCGCGGTCGGGGGCCGTCGTCGTTCAGGCCGTCGTCGTCCCCGGGTCTGTGGACGTCGCTCGGGGCGCGGAGACGGAACGGTACCGGCCGTCGTGTCGCCACCCGGTTCCCGAGCGTCACCGGCGCGCACGTCGTCGCAGGTCAGGGCGGGTACTGCGGGGTCCGGGTCACCGTCCCGGGGGCGGCCCCTTGTCGACACGTCCACAGGCGAATGCACAGCTGGGGACAGACTCACACAGGTGTAGTTACCCCCGTGGTGCTCTCGTCCCATCCGTCTCACCCGAGGCATCCGCGCAGGTCAGCGCGGTGCGGGCCCGTTCCGTCTCTCCACACGCGGTGGACAACCCTGTTGGTGGAGCGCCATGTCGACCTGTGGACGGAGCGCGCGTCCGTACACAGCACCGGACGCGGGGACGACAGAGGCCCCCGCCCCCGATGGGGGCGAGGGCCTCGTGTACCCGGCGCTCCTGGCGGAGCGGTCCTGGGTCAGCGCCAGCGCATCGACATGACCAGGCCGGCGACCATGGCGCCGAACCCGATCGCGAAGTTCCACGCCGACAGCGACACCATGAACGGGATCCGGTCACCGGCGACGTAGTAGACGACGATCCACAGCAGGCCGATGAGCATGAGCGCCACCATCAGCGGGGCGTACCACCGGGGGCTGGGCTGGAGGGCCTTCGCCTGGGGTGAGCGCGACTGCAGCACGCTCTCCGGCGGTGTGTAGGCCGACTTCTTGCGCACCTTGGACTTGGGCAACCGACGAACTCCCTTCCGCGGGCCGGGCGGTCACCCCGGCCGGAACTGCCCCCAGCCTAAGCTGCCTGTGGACGGGGCGGCCGAGCGACGCTCTGTTGCCCGCCGTTCGTCACCCCGAGGAGGTGCCCGTGCGCCGCATCCTGCCGGCCGGCCGCCGGCTCTCCCCGTGGACGGCGCTGGTGCCCGTCGTGGCCCTCCTGGCGGGGCTGCTGTTCGCCACGTCCGGGCGGACCGCCCAGGGCACGGACCTGCGGGCCGGCGAGGTGACCGAGCTCTCCGGGCTGATCGACCAGCGCGACGAGCTCATCGCGGGCCAGGAGGACCAGCTGGGCGCCCTGCAGCGGCAGGTGGAACAGCTCACCGAGCAGGCTGCCTCCCGCGACGGTGACGTCGCGGCCGCCCGGAGCGCCGGCGAGGCCGGGGAGCTGTCGGCCGCGCTCGTGCCGCTCACCGGTCCGGGTGTGGTCATCACGCTGGACGACGCCCCCACCCGCCCGGACGGCAGCCTGCCCATGAACGCGCGCCCCGACGACCTGGTCATCCACCAGTCCGACGTGCAGGCCGTGGTGAACGCCGTGTGGGCCGCCGCGGCCGACGGGGTCGCCATCATGGACGAGCGGCTGATCGCCACCAGCGCCGTCCGATGCGTCGGCAACACGCTGCTCCTGCAGGGCCGCACCTACTCGCCGCCGTTCGTCGTCACGGCCATCGCGGACGCCTCGGCGGTGCGGGCGCAGCTGGCCGTCTCGCCGCAGGTGAAGGTCTTCCAGGAGGCGGTCGAGGCCTACGGGCTCACCTTCACCGTGCGCGAGCGGCCCACCGTCGAGCTGCCCGCCTACGATGGCCCTCTGGACCTGCAGTACGCCACCACCGGATGAGAGGACGGACCTCGAGCGTGACCAGCACCTCCGCCGGGCGTCCCGTGCTCGTCGTGGACAACTTCGACAGCTTCGTCTACAACCTGGTCCAGTACCTGGGCCAGCTCGGCGTGCGCTGCATCGTGCGGCGCAACGACGCCGTGGACGTCGACGAGCTCGCCGATCTCGACGTCGCCGGTGTCCTGCTCTCCCCGGGGCCCGGGACGCCGACCGGTGCCGGGGTCACCGTCCCCATGGTGCGGGCCGCGGCCGAGGCCGGCACGCCCGTGCTCGGCGTCTGCCTGGGGCACCAGGCCATCGCCGAGGCGTTCGGCGGCGTGGTGGTCCGGGCGCCGGAGCTGCTGCACGGCAAGACCAGCCAGGTCGTGCACGAGGGCGAGGGTGTGCTGGCCGGTCTGCCCTCGCCGTTCACCGCGACGCGCTACCACTCGCTCGCCGTCGACCCGGCCACCGTGCCCGCGGAGCTGGAGGTCACCGGCACCACGCCGTCGGGGATCGTCATGGCCCTGCGGCACCGGGAGCTGCCGGTCGAGGGCGTCCAGTTCCATCCGGAGTCCGTCCTCACGGAGGGCGGGCACCACCTGCTGGCGACCTGGCTGACCGCCTGCGGGCTCGCGCCCGACCCGGCGGTCGTGGCGGCCGCGTCCGCGACCGCTCAGCGGCTCGCCCAGCCCGCCTGAGGCCCCCGCCCCTCGGCCCCGTCCCGGGTCCCACCCCCGAGCGCGCGAGGAGTGGGGAGGACGGGGTCCTTGCTCAGTCCTCTCCGCCTCCGGCGGCGGCCCGGGCGATGAACAGGGTGATCGCCTGGTCGGCGGGCGCCTCGGTACCGGTCGGGGGGTTGGACTCCACGACCGTGCCGGGGACGTCGTCCGGTTCGGCGTCGACCGGCGTGACGGTGACGGGACCGGTGAAGCCGGCGGACTGGAGCGCCTGCCGTGCCGCCTGCTCCGTGCGGCCGGTCAGGTCAGGCACCTGGAGAGCACCGGGCCCACCCGACACCCGCAGGACGATGCGCGTCCCGGAGCCCGCCGGGCTGCCCGTGCCGGGGTCGGTGCCGACGACCGTCCCGGGCGCCTCGGCCGCGTCGACCTCCTCGGTGCTGATCTGGGCGTCGCTGAAGCCGGCCTGGGTCAGGACCGCCCGGGCGTCGGCCTCGGAGCGGCCGGTGACGTCCGGCAGGTCGATGGTGCCGGTCGACAGGCCGAGGGTGATGGTCTGGCCGGGCGACGCCGACTCGCCGACGGCCGGCTCGACGGAGGCGACGCTGTCCTCGTCCTCCAGCGAGTCGACCTGGCGGGTGTTGATGCTGCCGGTGAAGCCGGCCTGCTCCAACGCCGCGCGGGCCTGGTCCTCGTCGAACCCGATGACGTCGGGGATGCGGATGGCGTCCGGCGCGACGCCGACCACGAGGTCGACCTCGCTGCCCTTCTCGACCTGGGCGCCACCGGCCGGGCTGGACTCCAGCACCGTCCCGACCTGCGTCGGGTCGGTGGTGTCCCGCTCGGTCTCGGTCCCGACGACCAGGCCGGCGTCGGTGAGGTCCTGCCGCGCGTCGGCGACGGGCACGCCCAGCAGGGTGGGCACCTGAACCGTCTGCGCGGTCGGCTGCTCCTGCTCGCCGCCGCTCATGGCGATGGCGATGGCGATGGCGCCGCCGATCAGCAGCACGGCGACCACGGAGACGATGGCGATGAGGCGGCGCTTGCGCTTCTTGCGCTCGAGCTCGTCCTCGTCGTCCCAGCCGTCGTCCTCGCCGTAGGCGCCGCCGGGGCGGGTCGCCGCGAGGATGGTCGTCTTCTCGGCGTCCCCCATGACCGGGGTGGCCTCGACGCGCTGCCCGGCCAGGGCCCGCAGCAGGTCGTTGCGCATCTCGGCGGCCGACTGGTACCGGTTCGCCGGGTTCTTGCTCATGGACTTGAGCAGGATCGCGTCGAGCTCGGCCGGGATCATCGGGTTGATCGACGACGGCAGCTTCGGGTCCTCGCGCACGTGCTGGTAGGCCACCGCGACGGGGGAGTCGCCGGTGAACGGGGGAGCCCCGGTCACGAGCTCGTACAGCATGCAGCCGAGGGAGTAGACGTCGGAGCGGGCGTCGACGCTCTCGCCCCGCGCCTGCTCGGGCGAGAGGTACTGGGCGGTGCCGATGACGGCGGCCGTGGAGGTGATCGTCGCCGCGGAGTCGGAGACCGCCCGCGCGATGCCGAAGTCCATCACCTTCACCGTGCCCTGGGGCGTGATCATCACGTTCCCGGGCTTCACGTCCCGGTGCACGATGCCGTTGCGGTGGCTGAAGTCCAGGGCGCCGCAGATGTCGGCCGAGAGGCTCATCGCGCGCTCGGGCGAGAGCCGGCCCTCGCGACGCAGCACGTCGCGCAAGGTCTCGCCCTCGACGTACTCCATGACGATGTAGGGCGTCGCCCCGGTGCTGGTGCGGTCCTCGCCGGTGTCGTAGACGGCGACGATCGCCGGGTGGTTCAGGGAGGCCGACGCCTGTGCCTCGCGCCGGAACCGCACCTGGAAGGACGGGTCCCGGGCCAGGTCGTGGCGGAGCACCTTGACGGCCACCTCGCGGCCGAGCCGCAGGTCACGCCCCCGGTGGACCTCGGCCATGCCGCCGCGGCCCAGCACGCCACCGATCTCGTAGCGCTCGCCGAGCACCTGCGGCGTGGTCATCGGAGGTCCTCTCGGGCGGGGCGGTGCGTCGTCCGGGCGCGGGCCTCGGCGAGCGGGCGGGCACCCCGCGGTGCGGGGTCTCCGGCGGGCAGGGAGCCGTCCGGGAGCCTATCCGCTGAGCGGCCGGATCCCGGGGAGCCGGAGGGACGCGTGATCACTCCGTCCCCACCGGGCCGGCGGCCCCGTTCTCCTCCGCCGGAGGCGGCTCCTCCTCCTCATCCGCCGGCGGAGGGTCCTCGTCCGGCGGAGGTTCCGGCTGGCCGGGCTGGGGGGCCACCGACACGGAGGACGACGAGGAGCTGCTGGAACTCGGGGGAGTGCTCGAGGTGGGCGCCGTCGTGCGGGGCGCGGTCGTGGGGGCGGCCGAGGTCTCGGGTTCGGGAGCCTCCTCCTCCGCCTCGTCGGCGTCGTCCTCGGGCGCGTACGCCTCTTCCGCGACGTAGAGGGTCACCGCGGCGCCCGGCGGCACCGTGGTGCCCGAGGGGTCCAGGGCGGCGACGTCGCCGACGGCCAGGGCCTGGCCGGCGCCCACGAGCTGGTCCTCGTCCGCGGCGGTCTCGGTGACCACCAGCTGCGCCGCCTCGAGCTCGGCCCGCACCTCGTCCACCGGGCGCCCCACGAACCCGGCCGGGTCGAGCAGGAGACCGGCGGCGGACGTGCTCGCGGACGACGAGCTGCTGCTGCTCCCCGCGGCCTCGCCGCGCCCGCGGTTGCCGTCGGTGAGCAGGAACCAGGTGCCGCCGCCGAGCAGGAGCACGAGGACCAGGGCCGCGGCGATCCAGGCCCACTTCCGGCGGCCGCCGCGCTCGTCGTCCGGCTCGTCGTCGGGGTACCACTGCTCGTCCTCGGGCTGGGCCTGCAGCGGCGGCATCGCCCTGCCCGGCCCGGTCCTCGGGCCGGCCCCGGCCACCGCGGTGGCGCCGGTGGCGGCGATGACCTGGGTGCGTGAGTCGGCCAGCTCGTCGGTGGCGACGATCTGCGTCGGCCGGGTGCCCGGGCCGACGACCGGCGCGAGCGTGCCACCGGCAGCGACCCGGCGGATCGCCTCGGCGAACCCGCTGCCGTCGGGGAACCGGTCGGCGGGGTCCTTGGCCAGTGCGCGCTCGACCAGCAGGCGGACGGCCGGCGGGATGTGCGACGGCAGGGGCGGCGGAGGCCGGTTGATGTGCGCCAGGGCGATGGCGACCTGGGAGGCGCCGTCGAAGGGCCGGGCGCCGGTCAGGCACTCGTAGGCCACGACGCCGAGGGAGTAGACGTCGGAGGCGGCGGTGACCTCCATGCCCTGGGCCTGCTCGGGCGAGAGGTACTGCGCCGTCCCGACCACCATGCCGGTGCGCGTCAGCGGGGTGGTGTCGCGTGCCTGGGCGATGCCGAAGTCGGTCAGCTTGACCACGCCGTCGGGGCGCACCATCAGGTTGCCGGGCTTGATGTCGCGGTGCACGACCCCGGCGCGGTGGGCGGCGGAGAGTCCCTCGGCGGACTGGCTCAGCACGTGCAGCGTCCAGTCGACGGGGAGGGCGCCCTCGTCGTGCAGGATCGTGACCAGCGGCTGGCCCTCGACGAACTCCATGACGAGGAAGGCCAGTTGCTGACCGTTCACGTCGTCGACGGTCTCTCCGTAGTCGAAGACGGAGGCGATGTTCGGGTGGGTCAGGGCCGCGGTGTGCCGGGCCTCGTTGCGGAAGCGGGCCAGGAAGCTCGGATCGCCGGTGAACTCGCTCTTCAGGACCTTCGCGGCGACGATGCGGTCGAGGACCTGGTCGCGCGCCTTCCACACCTCGCCCATGCCGCCCACGGCGATGGGCGCGGTGATCTCGTACCGGCCCGCCAGCAGGCTCCCCGTGGACAGCGCCATCAGTCCCCCTGCGCGTCGAGATAGGCCTCGATCACCTGGCGGGCGATCGGGGCGGAGCGCTCGCCACCGGTCCCGCCACCGTTCGCCACGAACACGGCGACGGCGATCTGCGGGTCGTCGGCCGGCGCGAAGCCCATGAACCAGGTGTGGTCGGCGACGTCCTCGCTGACCTGCGCGGTCCCCGTCTTGCCCGCGACCTCGACGCCGTCGATGCGGGCGGCGCGCCCCGATCCGCGGGCGACGACGCTGACCATCATCTCGGTCAGCTGGTTCGCGACGTCGGCGGAGATGGGCTCGCGCCACTCCTCCGGCTCGGTGGAGTCGATGACGGTGAGGTCGGGCGCCTGCAGCTCGTCCACCAGGTAGGGCTTCATCTGCACGCCGTCGTTGGCCACCGTGGCCGCGACGAGCGCGGCCTGCAGCGGCGTCATGCGGACGTCGCGCTGGCCGATGGAGGTCTGGGCCAGAGCGGCGTCGTCCTCGACGTCGCCGATGCTGCTGCCCTCGACGCGCAGCGGGATCTCGTAGCGCTCGCCGTCCAGCCCGAAGGCCTCGGACATCTCGCGGATGCGGTCCTCGCCGAGGTCCATGCCCAGCTGGGCGAAGGCGGTGTTGCAGGAGATCGTGAGCGCGTCGATGAGCGGTTGCTGGCCGCTGGGGTCGCAGCTGGACCCGTTGAAGTTGGGGATCACCCGGGTGCTGTTGGGCAGGGGCAGCTCGGTCGGCGCGGGGACGACGGTGTCGGGGGTGTACTCGCCGTCGGCCAGTGCGGCGGCGGAGACGATGACCTTGAACAGCGAGCCGGGCGGGAAGTTGTCGCCGATGGCCCGGTTGAGGCGCGGGTCCCGCTCGGCGGCGTCGAGCTGGTCGGCGTACTCGCGGATGGCCGCCGGGTCGTGGCTGGACAGCCGGCCGGGGTCGTAGGTGGGCGTGCTGGCCATGCCGAGGATCGCGCCGGTGGAGGGGTCGAGGGCCACGACGGCACCGGTCACGCCCTCGAGGCCGGCCATCGCCGCCGCCTGGACGGCGGGGTCCAGCGTCAGGACCACGTCACCGCCGGCCGGGTCCCGCCCGGTGAACAGGTCGGCGAGCCGGCGCAGGGTCAGCCGGCCGTCGGAGCCGGAGAGCACGTCGTTCTCGGCCCGCTCGAGCTGCGAGTTGTTGTAGATCAGCGAGTGGTACCCGGTGACCGCCGCGTACAACTCCCCCTGCGGGTACTGGCGCAGGTACTTCAGCCGGCCGTCGGTGGGCACCGACTCGGCGACGGCGGTGCCGGCGACGACGATGGCGCCGCGTTCCCGGTCGTACTCCGCGGCGAGGACCCGGGTGTTGCCGGAGTCCTTGCGCAGCTCGTCGGAGCGCACGACCTGGATGTAGTTGACGTTGACGATCAGCAGCGTGAAGAGCACCAGCACGCTGATGGCGACCTTGCGCAGCGGTGCGTTCACGGCGTCACCACCTCCGTGGGCGCGTCGCCGAGGCGCACGGGCGCGGCGGCGGGCGGGGTGGCCGGGCGGCGCGCGGCGTCGCTGATGCGCACCAGCAGTGCGACCAGCACGAAGTTGGCCACCAGCGAGGAGCCGCCGTAGGCGAGGAACGGCGTCGTCAGCCCGGTGAGGGGCAGGAGGCCGGTGACGCCGCCGAGGACGACGAAGACCTGCCAGGCGACGGCGAAGGCCAGCCCGGCGGCGAGGAGCTTGCCGAAGGGGTCGCGCACGACGAGGGAGGTGCGCAGGCCGCGCTCCACCAGGATCAGGTAGACGACGATGACGGCGACCAGACCGAAGAGCCCGAGCTCCTCGCCGACTGCCGAGGCGATGAAGTCGCTCTTGGCCACCGGCACCTGGTCGGGGCGGCCGCCGCCGAGCCCGGCGCCGAACAGGCCGCCGGTGCCGAGCCCGAACAGCGACTGGACCAGCTGGTAGCCGGCGCCGTCGCGGTAGGCGAAGGGGTCCAGCCACGTGTCGACGCGGGCCTGCACGTGGCCGAAGACGTTGTAGGCGAGGAAGGCCCCGGCGGCGAACAGGCCGACGCCGATCAGCAGCCAGCTGGAGCGCTCGGTGGCGACGTAGAGCATCACCACGAAGATGCCGAACAGCAGCAGCGAGCTGCCCAGGTCGCGCTCGAAGACCAGCACCAGGATCGACAGGATCCAGGCCACGAGCACCGGCCCGAGGTCACGGCCGCGGGGCAGCTCGATGCCGGCGACGCGGCGGCTGGCCAGGGCGAGCACGTCGCGCTTGTCGACCAGGTAGGCGGCGAAGAAGACGACGAGGCAGATCTTGGCGAACTCGCCGGGCTGGATGGAGAAGCCCGCCACCCGGATCCAGATCTTGGCGCCGTTGACCTCCGACATGGAGGCCGGCAGCAGAGCGGGGAGCGCGAGCAGCGCCAGGCCGGCGAGGGCCAGCGTGTAGGCGTAGCGGGAGAGCGTGCGGTGGTCCTTCACGAACACCAGGAAGGCGACGAACAGCGCGACGCCGAGGGTCGCCCACACCAGCTGGACCGGCGCGTCCTCACGGGTGATGGTGCTCTCGACCTGCTCGGCGGCGAGGTCGAGCCGGTGGATGACGGTGAGCCCCAGGCCGACCAGCAGGGCGACGGCGGGGAGCAGCAGGGGGTCGGCGTAGGGCGCCCACTTGCGGATGACGAGGTGGGCCACCACCCAGAGCGCGGAGATCCAGGCGCTGAACCCGGCCATCTCCGGCCGCAGCGACCCAGTGATGGTGAGGTCGACGATGCACTGGGCGAGGACGGTGAGGAGCACCGCGAAGCCCAGCAGGACCGCCTCGGTGCCCCGGCGCGTCGGCGGGGCGGCACCGGGGGCGGCGGCGCGGGGGTCGGTCGCGGGGCCGGCCATCAGCCGGCCTCGCGGCAGGTCACCCCAGGCTCGGACGACGCCGTCGTCCGGGCCGGCGTGGTGGGGGACGCGCTGACCTCGCCGGGCACCGGCTCGGTGGGCACCGAGTCGGTGGGCACCGGCGCCGCCGTGGGGTCGGGGGTCGGCGTGGGGGTGGGCGCCTGGCTCGGCGAGGGCTGGGTCGACCCCGTGCTGGAGCACACCGGCAGCCGCTGGTCGCGCAGGGCGTCGAGGATGCGGTCGGCGTCGGCAGCGCCGTCGGCGGTGATGCCGCCGCGGACCCGGCTGCGGGCGGCCGGCGTGAGATCCGTCAGCGCCATCCCGCTGTCCCGGTCGAGCTCGAAGAAGTCGAAGCCCGCGATCGAGACGTCGAGCCCCCGGAACACGGCGACCTGGTCCTCGTCGCCGCCGGCGTCCACACCGACGAACCAGTGCCCGAGGGCCCACACGTACGTACCCACAGCTCCCGCCACGAGCACGACGAGGACTGCCACCGCCACGAGGAGGAGTCGGAGCGGGCGGCGGCGGGCGGAGGAGCCGCCGCCCGGCGGCGGTGTCGGTGGGGGCGGTGACTGGGGCTGCGGATCGGCCAGGGCAGCGCGTCCGGCGGCCGAGCGGGCGTCGACCTGGCGCTGGCCGATGTTGTCGCCGGCGGCGCCGTCGATCACGGGGTCCAGCCGGCCGCGGCCGCCGGTGTCCTCGACGACGTCGGCCACGATCACCGTGATGTTGTCCGGCCCACCGCTGCGCAGTGCGAGCTCGATCAGCCGGTCGGCCGTGGACTGCGGGTCGGGGTCCTGGAGCGCCTCGGCGATGGTCTCCTCGCTCACGACACCGGAGAGTCCGTCGGAGCAGAGCAGATAGCGGTCGCCGTCGCGGACCTCCCGCATCGAGAGGTCCGGCTCGACCTCCTGGCCGTTGAGGGCCCGCAGGAGCAGCGAGCGCTGCGGGTGGCTGTTGGCCTCCTCGGCGGTGATCCGGCCGTCGTCGATCAGCGTCTGCACGAACGTGTCGTCGTGGGTGATCTGGGAGAGCTGGCCGTCGCGCACCAGGTAGGCGCGCGAGTCGCCCACGTGGCAGAGGGCGAGCCGGCCGCCGGCGAACAGGATCGCGGTGAGCGTCGTCCCCATGCCCTCGAGCTGGGGGGACTCGCGGATGACCTCGCGCAGGTGCTCGCTGCCCTCGAAGACGGCCTCGCGCATGGACTGGAGCATGTCGCCGGACGGCGTGTCGTCGTCCAGGTGCTCCAGGGCGGCGATGACGACCTTGCTGGCGACGTCGCCCGCGGCGTGCCCGCCCATGCCGTCGGCCACGGCGAGCAGCCGTGGGCCGGCGTAGACGGAGTCCTGGTTGTTGCCGCGGATCAGGCCGCGGTCCGAGCGCGCCGCATACCTCAGGACGAGGCTCATGCATCCACCTCGCTGGCGCTCGGGGGGCGCATGCGCCCGGTTGCTGTCCTCATGTCGGAGTCGGCACGTCGTCTCACGTGCGCAGCTCCAGGGCAGTCTGCCCGATGCGGATCGGCTGACCGGGACCGACCAGGAGAGGGCCCTGGACGCGCTGCTGGTCCAGGTAGGTCCCGTTGGTGGATCCGAGGTCCTCCACGTACCACTGACCTCCCCGGTTGGTCAGCCGCGCGTGGCGGGAGCTGGCGAAGTCGTCGGTGAGGACGAGGGTCGAGTCGTCGGCCCGGCCGATGAGGATCGGCTGGTCGCCCAGCGTGATCTTCGTGCCGGTCAGCGGGCCGGCGGTGACGACCAGGGTCTTGGGTCCGCGCTGGCCGCGCTTGCGGCCGACCGCCGCGGCGGCCCGCGGGGGGACCGACGCGACCCGCCCGGTCCGGCCGCCGAAGAGGTCGGCCCGGACCACGCGGAAGGCCGCGAAGATGAAGAGCCACAGGAGCAGCAGGAATCCGAAGCGGAAGACCTGCAGGACGATCTCGCTCACCGAGCGGCCAGTCTGCTCACTGGCCCTCCTGGCGGTACACCAGCACCGAGTGGCCGATCCGGATGACGTCTCCGTCGGAGAGGGCGTGCCGGTTGACGCGGCGGCCGTTGACCAGCGTGCCGTTGGTCGAGCCCAGGTCCTCGACGGTCGCGGTGCCGCCGTCCAGGACCACGTCGACGTGCTTGCGGCTGACGCCGGTGTCCGGGAGGCGGATGTCGGCCTCGGTGCCGCGGCCGATCACGTTCCGGCCGGTGGACAGCTCGTGCCGGGTGCCGGGGCCGTCGACGACGAGGACGTGGGTGTAGCCGGGGCGGCTGCCCGCGCGGCCGGTGAACGACGGGCCCTGCTTGCCGGTGTCGGTGGCGTTCGCGCGTCCGCGCAACGGCGGGAGCGGGGGGAGCGGCGGCAGGGGCGGGTGCGCGCCGGTCGCGGGACGCGGAGGAGCGGCGACGGCGAGGTCGTCGCGCGCCGGCGGGCGGGCCGGGTCGGCGACGTGCGAGCTGACCTCGAAGACGCCGGTCGGCAGGTCGGTGTCCTGCTCCAGCCGGACGGTGACCTTGTCGAAGACCTGGTAGCCCTCGTCGTCGATGTGCTCGGCCACCATGTCGGCGAGCTCGGCGGCGAGCTGGTCCGACCACTGGCCGAGGTGCTCGAAGTCGGTGGCGCCCAGGGTCACCACGTAGACGTTGGGGGCGAGGACGCGGCCCTCACCCATGACCGAGCGCTGCTCGTCGGCCTCGCGCTGGAGCGCCGTGGCGATCTCGGCCGGGTGGACCTTCCCCTTGAAGATGCGGGCGAACGCGAGCCCGACCATGCCCTCGAGGCGTCGCTCGAAGCGCTGCAGCACACCCACAGTCGCTCCTTTGCGTCCGGCCGGTCGTCCACATGTGCCACCAGTGATCGTAGCCGGGACGTGGCTTCCCGACCGGCCGGTAACCCCGCGACTCCCCGGGCGTCACTTTCGGCACGGCCGCCGTCGACGGGGGAACGACCCACCCCCCGGCCGGGTCACGGCCCCTGGCTGCTAATCTCGTCGGGCGCCAGGGCAAGTGGCGGAATGGCAGACGCGCACGGTTCAGGTCCGTGTGTCCGAAAGGACGTGGGGGTTCAACTCCCCCCTTGCCCACCCAGAACGACCAGCACCCCGTCCACCGGTTCGCCCGGAGGGCGGGGTCTCCTGTTCTCCCGGGGCGGTCTGCTTCCTGGGGCGATCTGCTTGCCGGGGCGATCAGCGCAGCGCGGGAGGGCCGTCCGGCTCGTCGTCGCGCCGGGTAAGGGTCTGAGCCAGCAGCACCGCACCCCAGGGGCCGATGACCCAGACCGGCCAGAAGTAGAGGAACTGCCAGCTGGCCAGCGAGGTCGCGGCCCAGATGACCAGCACGATCAGCGACGTCGTGACCCAGGACCGCCACGAGTGCGGATCGGCGTCCCAGCCCCCGTGGGACCCGACGTGCGCGGGCGCCGGAGCAGGGACCGGCGCCGCGGCCGGACGCGCTGCGAGGCCGGTCGGGGGCAGGTCGGCGGTGATCTCCTCGAGCTCGCCGTAGGTCTTCGCCCCGTAGACCCGCGACAGCCGGTCGTCGTACTCGTCGACGGTCAGCCGGCCGGCGGACATGTGCTGGCCGAGGACGGTCGCGACGGCGGCGCGGTCGGCGTCGGCGGCGCGGAGGTGGGGCTCGGGCATCGGGGTTCTCCTGGGGCGGGGGTGTCCCCAGTCTCGTCCGCACGACCCGTCCGGGTCCACTGACGGACGTCACGGCTTCCCCGTGCGTTCGTCAGGTGCGAGCGGTCCGCGTCAGCCCGGTCTCCGGCCGCCACGACGTGACCACCAGGGCGGTCCTCGCCTCGTCCAGTGCCACGAGCACCACCTGGTCGAGCTCCACCCGGAACAGCTCGAACCCCATGTGCCCGGCCGCCACCCCCGCCGCGCGCGCGAAGTCGGCGCGCTCGCCCGGGTCGGTGACCGGGACCGCGCGACCGCCGAGCTTCGCGTCGGACTCGAACGCGTCGGGTTCCGGGCTGCCGCTGTGCAGCATGAAGCGCGGGTCGCGGCGCAGGTCGGTGAACTTCACGGAACCGGGCATGCCGGCCAGCCACGGCTCGCCCTCGACGAAGTCCATCTCGATGCCGCTGATCCGCGGTGAGCCGTCGCGGCGGAGGGTGGCGAGGTACTTGTGCCGGCGCGCGTCGAAGGCGGCGCGCACCCGGGCGGCGAACTCCGGTTCCTGGCTCTGGACGTCGGCGAACGTGGCCATGGGGGCACTGTGCACCGCGCCACCGGCACGTGGGGGTCAGCCGGTCGCGGGAGCCGCCTCCCGGGCCAGCGCCTTGCCGATGACCATCCGCTGGATCTGGTTCGTGCCCTCGAAGATCTGCATGACCTTCGCCTCGCGCATGTACCGCTCGGCCGGGAAGTCGCGGGTGTACCCGGCACCGCCCAGCACCTGGACGGCGTCCGTGGTCACCTTCATGGCCGCGTCGGTGGCCACGAGCTTGGCGATGCTCGCCTGCCGCCCGTACTCCTTGCCGGCGTCCCTGCGGCGAGCCGCGACCAGGTACATGGCGCGGGCGGACTCCACCGCGGCGGCCATGTCGGCCAGCAGGAAGGCGACGCCCTGGTGGTCGACGATCGCGCGGCCGAACGCCTGCCGCTCCCGCGCGTAGGACACCGCCAGGTCGAGCGCGGACTGGGCGAGCCCGACGGCGACGGCGCTGACGCCGAGCCGCCCCGAGTCGAGTGCGGCCAGGGCGATCGACAGGCCGCGGCCGCGCTCGCCGACGAGCCGGTCAGCGGGCACCGGGACGTCGTCCAGCCGGACGGCGGCGGTGGTCGAGCCGGTGAGCCCCATCTTCTCCTCCGGCTGCGCGGCCGAGAAGCCGGCGAGGTCGGGGGTCAGGTGGAAGCAGGAAATCGCCCGCTCGCCGTCGTCCGGTGTGCGCAGGAAGGTCGAGTAGAAGTCGGCGTGTCCGCCATGGGTGACCCAGGCCTTCTCGCCGGAGGCCAGCCAGCCGTCGTCGGCCACCTTCGCGCTCGCGCGCATGGCGGCGGGGTCGGAGCCCGCGTGGGCCTCCGACAGGCAATAGGCGCCGAGCGTCTGCCCGCCGACCAGGTCCGGCAGCAGATCGCGGCGCTGGGCCTCGGTACCGAAGCGGTCGATCGGGAAGCAGGCGAGCGTGTGGACGCTGACGCCGAGCGCGACGCTCGCCCAGCGGGCCGCGAGTTCCTCGACCACCTGCAGGTAGACCTCGTAGGGCTGGCCACCGCCGCCCACGTCCTCGCCGAAGGGGAGGCCCAGCAGGCCGGCGTCGCCGAGGGTGCGGAACACCTCCCGGGGGAAGCGCTCCTCGCGCTCGTACTGCGCGGCCCTGGGTGCGAGCTCGGCGTCGGCCAGCTCGCGGGTCAGCGCGAGCAGGTCGTGGGCCTCGGAGGTGGGCAGTTCGCGGTCGACCGGCACGGTGCTCCCTCGGGTCAGGCGGTACCGAGGAGGGTACGACGCGGTTGGCAGGATCCTCGCGTGCAGATCCACCAGGCGGAGTGGGACGACGACGACGTCCAGCGGCTGACGACCGAGCAGCAGGACGAGGTCCGGGCGCGGTACGGCGGCAGGGACGAGCCCGGCGCTCACCCCACGGCGGCCGACGTCGGCGTCGTCCTGGTGGCCCGGGACGACGACGGCACACCGCTCGGCTGCGGCGCTCTGCGCGACCTCGGCGGCGGGGTCGCCGAGGTGAAGCGGATGTACGTGGTGCCGGCCGCCCGGGGGCGCGGGGTGTCGAAGGCGGTGCTCGCCGGGTTGGAGGACGCCGCCCGCGAGCAGGGCTGGACGACGCTGCGCCTGGAGACCGGGCCGCTGCAGCCGGAGGCGATCGGTCTCTACGAGGGCGCCGGGTACCGGCCGATCGCGGCCTTCGGTGCCTACGTCGGCGATCCCGACGCCGAGGAGTCGCTCTTCCTGGAGCGCGTGCTGGAGGGCGGGACGCCTGCACCGGCGTCCCCGGCGCCCGCGGGTCACGCGCCCCGCGACTCCGCGACCCGCCTCATCCAGTAGCGGAACCAGTTCGCGCCGTACGGCACGTACACCCTCGTGGGGACGCCCCGCCGCGCCAGCCCGTCCAGGACGTCCGACCGGACGCCGAGCAACTGCTCGACGGTCACGGGACCGTTCTGGAGCACAGCCTCCTGGAGCCGTCGGTCGTGGGTCGCCGCCGACCACGTCGCACCGGCACGGGACAGCCTCCGGGCGAGCTCCAGGTAGGCCACGTCGGTGGGCTCGCCGTGCGGCCGCGCACCGGTTCCCTCCAGGTAGGCGCCCTTCACCAGACGGACGTGCACCCCGGCAGCGGCGAGCCGGTCGGCGTCCGCAGGGGAGCGGAGGAGGTTCGCCTGCACGGTCGCGCCCAGCCGGTCGGCGAGGCCGCGGGAGGCCACGCCGAGGACGCAGTCGAGGATCGCGTCGGTCCGGCCGGCATCCTCCGCGCCGACCTGGACCCGCCGGCCGCCCGGCAGCGCGTCGGCGATCGCCGCGAGGCGGTCCTCGGCGCCGGCGGGATCGACGTCGACGGCCAGGTGGCTGAGGTCCACCGCGAGCCACACGTCGGCCGGCGCGGGCGGGAGCTCGGCGAGGAGGGCGTGGTACTCCCCGGCCACCCGGTCGGCCTCCGCCGGATCGTCCACCAGCTCGCCGAAGGCGTCGACGCTGACGCCGTGCCCGTGCGCGAGGAGCGCGGCGGCCACCGTTCGTGCCTCGCGGCTCGTGCGCCCCGCCACGTAGCGGGAGGCCGACAGCCACGCCCACCGTTCGCCGCCCGGTACCGAGCGCACCGCCCGCTCGAACGGGGCGCTGGTCGCAAGGCGGAACAACACGGCACGGTCCAGGCGCACGGCCGGATCATGCCAGGAGGAGATGTGGTTGTAGTCACCAACCAACGGGTGAATTCGCGCCACCGAGCTCCGAGGCCGAGCCGGACGTGTCGATGGGTCACGGACAACCTAATTGGCTCCGTCCTGTGAGGCTCCCATGCAGCACCCCCCGCGTCCCACGACCCGCCTCGCCGATCTCCCCGTGGCCTGGAAGATCACGCTCACCGCCCTGTGCGGGCTCCTCGTCGCCGCCGTCGTCGGCACCCTCGGGCTGATCCGGATGAGCGCGCTGGACGACGCCACCGTGCACCAGAACCAGACGGCGCTGGCGCTGGAGGACCTCGAGACCGCCCGGTCGGCCTTCCTGACGGTGCGCCTGGACGCCTACGGCATCCTCTTCGCCGCCGATGACGCGCGTCCGGCCGCCGAGCAGAAGCTCGCCACCGACGACGCCGCCCTGGACACCGCCCTCGCCGGGTACCTCGGCAGCCCGCTGGCGACGGACGGCGCGGCGGACCTGTCCGCGCTCGTCGGCGAGTACCGCGAACTGCGGGCCGGAGGGCTGCTCGCCGCGGCCCGGGCCGGCGACGTGCCCGCCTTCGAGGCCGCTCTGCCCGGCGTCCGCGACATCGGCGTCCAGACCCTGGATGCCCTCGCCGCCGCCTCGGGTGCCCAGCAGGACCAGGCGGCCGACGCCCTCGGTACGGCGCACCAGGAGTACGAGGACTCGCGCACGCTGCTCCTCGTCGTCCTCGGCGCCGGGCTGCTCGCGGCCCTGGTGGCCGCCTCCGCCGTCAGTCGCGCGATCACCCGCCCGCTCGCCCGGGTGCGGGACAGCCTGCGGGCCCTCGCGGCCGGCGACCTGACCCACGACCCGGCGGTGCACAGCGCCGACGAGCCGGGACAGATGGCCGCCGCCCTGAGGGAGGCGCAGGAGAGCCTGAGCGCCACGCTCAGCACGGTGACGGCCTCCGCCGCGTCGCTCACCGGCTCCGCCGCGGCACTGACGGCCGGTGGCACCCGGCTGGACGAGTCGGCGCACGCCATCGCCACCCAGGCCACGGCGAGCGCATCCCGCGCCGGGACGGTCAGCGAGAGCGTCCAGACCGCTGCCGACGGCGTGGAGGAGATGCGCGCCGCCATCGGCGAGATCGCGGTGAGCGCCAGCGCGGCCGCCTCGGTCACCGGCCGGGCGGTCCAGCAGGCGGTGGACGCGGCCGGACAGCTCGAGCGGCTGGGCGAGTCGACCGCGGGCATCAGCTCGAGCGTGCGGACCATCGCGTCCGTGGCCGGTCAGACCCACCTGCTCGCGCTCAACGCGACCATCGAGGCGGCGCGCGCCGGCGAGGCCGGCGCCGGCTTCGCCGTCGTGGCCGGCGAGGTCAAGGATCTCGCCCAGGAGACCGCGCAGGCCAGCCGGGAGATCGCCGAGCGGGTGCTGCACATCCAGACCGAGTCCGAGGCCACGGCCGGCGTCCTGGCCGAGATCATCGCCGTCATCCGGCAGGTCGACGCGCTGCAGACCACCATCGCCGCGGCCGTCGAGGAGCAGACCGCGACGACGTTCACGATGGCGCAGAGCATCACGCAGGCAGCCGACAGCACGACCGAGATCGCCGGCACGGCCGCCGCGGCCGCGGACACCGCCGCCAGCGTCACCGTCGACGCCGGTGGGGTGGCCGACGCCAGCCGGGCCCTCCAGGGCCTCGCCGAGCAACTCCGCACGCAGGTGGAGGCGTTCCGCACCCGGTGACGGGTAGCGGGCACGGCATGGGGGACGAGCGCCTGACGGACGACGCCGTCGCCCGTGCCGTGCTCGCGCGGTACGGCACGACGTACGCCGAGGAGGCGGGCATCCGGCTCGCCGACGAACCGGCGCCGCTGTTCCAGCTCCTGGTGCTGGCCCAGCTCCTGTCCGCGCGGATCGGGGCCGGCGTGGCGGTCGCCACGGCGGCAGAGCTGTTCGCCGCGGGCTGGACCACGCCGGCGCGGCTGCGCGACGCCGGCCGGGGCCGCGTCGTCGCGGCCCTGGGGCGGGGCGGCTACCGCCGCTACGACGAGCGGACCGCCACCCAGCTGCGGGAGATGACAGAGCTCGTGCTCGCCCGGTACGACGGCGACCTGCGCGGGCTGGCGGCGGCGTCGGGGCAGGACCCGGGCCGCGCCTCGGTGCTCGTGCAGGAGGTCAAGGGCATCGGGCCGACCGGTGCGGCGGTCCTCCTCCGCGAGGTCCAGGCCGTGTGGCCCTGGGTGCGGCCCTGCATCGACGGGCGGGCCCGAGCGGGCGCCCGTCGGGTGGGGCTCCCGGACACCGCTGCAGTGCTGGCCGCACTGGTGGCGGGCGACGACCTCGCGCGGTTCGCCGCAGCCCTGGTGCGCGTCTCCCTGCTGCCGGCGAGCCAGGACGCGCTGAGCGGCTGACCGCCCTGTGGTGAGCTGACCGCATGCACCAGCCCTCCTGGCCGTCGTCCGAGCCCGGCGAGGTCCGGCTGATCGCCGGCGCCGCCGACCCGGCGCGCAGCTGGACGGTGGCCTGAGGTGGCCGGTCCGATGCGCGTCGCGGAGCTGTGGCGCTACCCGGTCAAGTCGTTGCAGGGCGAACGCCTGGCGGCGGCGGAGATCGACGCCCTCGGGATCGCCGGTGACCGTCGCTGGGCGCTGTTCGACCGCACTTCCGGCCTGGGGCTCACCGCGCGGCGGGTGCCGGAGCTGCTGTTCGGGTCGGCCCGGCTCACCAGTGACGGCGGCGTGGAAGTGGTGCTCCCCGACGGCACGGTGACCACGGACGAGCAGGTCCTCTCCGACTGGTTGGGCCGGGACGTGGAGCTGCGCGCCGCGTCCGAGCGGGACGACCAGATCCCGACGTACGAGGCCCCGGCGGACGAGGACGTGCCCGACCCCACCGAGTGGCTGCAGTGGGAGGGCGCCCCCGGGCCGTTCCACGACAGCCCCCGCATCCGGTTGTCGCTGGTCTCCACCGGGACCCTCGGCACCTGGGACCGGCGCCGGTTCCGCGCCAACGTCGTCCTGGACGGCGAGGGGGAGGACGAGCTGCGCGGGCGGGAGGCGGACCTCGGCACCGTGCGGCTGCGGGTGGGCATCCCCATCGCCCGGTGCGTGATGACCACCCGCCCGCAGCCGGGAGGCATCGGCCGCGACACCTCGGTGCTCAAGACCATCCATCGCGAGCGGGACGGCCACCTCGCGGTGCGCGCCGCCGTCCTCGCGGCCGGGACCGTGCGCACCGGCGACGCGCTGGTGGTCGCGGAGTCGGCAGACTGACCGCCATGCGCACCGTCGACCTCCGCTCCGGCGAGGACACCATCCGCCTGGGTCAGCTGCTCAAGCTCGTCGACGCCGTCCCGACCGGAGCCCAGGTGAAGGACGTGCTGTTCGCCGGGACCGTCCGGGTCAACGGCGAGCCGGAGGAGCGCCGAGGGCGCCAGCTGCACCGCGGCGACGTCGTCCAGATCCAGGGCATGGAGGACGTCCGCATCGCGTGACCGAGGGGCGTGCGACCAGCCACTTGGTCCTCGTTCCACGTGGAACCTCCGGTTCTGCCAGGCTGGCGGCATGGTCCGTGCCCCGATCCGCGTGCCCCGGTGGCCCGAGGCCGCGACGGAGGGTCCGGACTTCGCGGCGATCCGCGCGGAGTTCGACGTCCCCGAGGAGTTCTCGGCCGACGTCCTGGCCGAGGCCGAGGACCGGGCCGCGCAGGCGCGTCTTCCCGAGCTGGACGCCACCGACGTCCCGTTCGTCACGCTCGACCCGGTCGGCAGCCGCGACCTGGACCAGGCGGTGCACCTCGCCGCCCGGGGCGACGGCTACCGGGTGAGCTACGCGATCGCCGACGTCGGGGCGGTCGTCGACCTCAAGGGTCCGCTGGACGGCGAGGCCCGCCGCCGGGGCCAGACGTTGTACAGCCCCGACCGCCGCACCCCGCTGCACCCGCCGGTGCTGAGCGAGGGCGCGGCCAGCCTCCTCGCCGACCAGCTCCGCGCGGCGGCCCTCTGGACGATCGACCTGGACGCCGACGGCGAGCCGGTCCGGGTCGAGCTGCGCCGCGCGCGGGTGCGCAGTCGCGCCCAGCTCGACTACCCCTCCGTGCAGGCGCAGGCCGACGCCGGGACGCTGCCCGAGCCGCTCGCGCTGCTGCCCGAGGTGGGCGCGCTCCTGCAGCGACGGGCCACCGACCGGGGTGCCATCGAGCTCGGCACGCCGGACCAGGAGGTGGTCGCGACGCCGGACGGCTGGACGCTGGCGTTCCGCGGCGACCTCCCCGTCGAGGGATGGAACGCCGAGATCTCGCTGCTCACCGGCCGGTGCGCCGCCGGCCTGATGCTCGACGGCGGCGTGGGGCTGCTCCGCACGCTGCCGCCCGCCCCGCCGCAGGACGTCGCCCGGCTGCGGCAGCTCGCGCCCGCGCTCGGTGTGGACTGGCACGAGGGCCGGGCCCCGGGCGAGGTGATCGCGGGCCTCGACCCCACTCGTCCCGGCCATGCCGCCTTCCTGGAGGAGGCCGTGAGCCTGCTGCGCGGAGCCGCGTACACGGCGTTCGACGGCGCACCGCCCGAGCAGCCCGGCCACGGCGGGGTGGGGGCGCCCTACGCGCACGTCACGGCGCCGCTGCGGCGGCTGGTCGACCGCTTCGGCACCGAGGTCTGCCTCGCGCTGGCGGCGGGCCGGGAGCCGTCGGCGGATCTCCGCGCCGCGCTGCCCGGGCTCCCGGCGCTCATGGCGGCGTCGGACCGGCGCACCCGCGAGGTCGAGCGCGCGGTGGTCGACGCCACCGAGGCCTGGCTGCTGCGCGGCCGGGTGGGGGAGACCTTCTCCGCGGTGGTGGTCGAGGCCGACGACGGACGCGGCACGGTGGTGCTCGACGACCTGGCGATCCGCGGCCGGTGCACCGGCGCGGGACTGCGCCCGGGCACCCGGGTGCGGGTCCGCCTGGAGGTGGCCGACGTCGTGGGCCGCGTCGTCCGTTTCACGCTGGAGGAGTCCGCATGACGCGGGTTCCCTACCTGTCCGCCCGCCTGCAGGGCTTCGGGACGACGGTCTTCGCCGAGATGAGCGCGCTGGCGGTGGCCACCGGCTCGGTGAACCTCGGCCAGGGGTTCCCCGACTACCCCGGCCCGCCCGAGGTCCTCGACGTGGCCCGCGCCGCCATCGGCACCGCCGCCGACCAGTACCCGCCCGGTCCCGGCACCCCGGAGCTGCGGACGGCGGTGGCCGCCCACGTGCAGCGTTTCCGGGGGAGGGCCTACGACGCCGACACGGAGGTCCTGGTCACCGCCGGGGCGACCGAGGCCTTGTCGGCGGCGCTGCTCGCCCTGCTGGAGACCGGCGACGAGGTCGTCCTCTTCGAGCCGATGTACGACTGCTACGCGGCGGGCATCGCGATGGCCGGCGGCGTGGCCCGGCCGGTGCCGTTGCACCCGCCGGCCGGCGGCGTCGGGACCTGGACCTTCGACCCGGAGGCGCTGCGCGCGGCGATCACCCCGCGCACCCGCATGCTCCTGCTGAACACCCCGCACAACCCCACCGGGAAGGTGTTCACGGAGGAGGAGCTGGAGCTCCTGGCCGGGCACGTCCTCGAGCACGACCTCCTGGTCCTCACCGACGAGGTGTACGAGCACCTGGTCTTCGACGGCACCCGGCACCGGTCGATCGCCGACGTCCCCGGCCTGCGGGACCGGACGCTGGTCGTCGGGAGCGCCGGCAAGACCTTCAACGTCACCGGCTGGAAGATCGGCTGGATCTGCGGCCCTGCCCCGCTCGTCTCCGCCGTCCGCACGGCCAAGCAGTTCCTCACCTTCGTCAACGGTGGCCCGTTCCAGCCGGCCGTCGCCGCCGGGCTGGCGCTGCCGGACGCCTATTTCACCGGGCTGGCACAGGACCTGCAGTACCGCCGGGACGTGCTCGTGCAGGGGCTGGCCGAGGCGGGGCTGCCGGTGATCAGCCCGGAGGCGACCTACTTCGCGACCGTGGACGTCCGCCCGGTGCAGCCCGACGGCGACGGGCTGGCGTTCTGCCGTGCCCTGCCCGAGCGGGCCGGGGTGGTGGGGGTGCCGACCGGGGTGTTCTACGACCCGGAGCACGCGCACCTGGGCCGCCACCTGGTGCGGTTCGCCTTCTGCAAGAGCGACGCGGTCCTGGGCGATGCGGTGGAACGGCTGAGGAGGCTCTGATGAGGTGGGTGCAGTGAGGATCGCCGCGGTGCAGCACGACATCGTCTGGGAGGACCGGGACGCCAATTTCGCCCGGCTGGCCCCCCAGGTGGCCCGGGCGGTCGGGGCGGGTGCGGAGCTGGTGCTGCTCACCGAGACCTTCAGCACCGGGTTCTCGATGACGCCAGGCATCGGCGAGCCGGAGGGCGGCCCGTCGGCGCAGTTCCTCGCGGGCCAAGCGGCCGAGCACGGCGTGTGGGTGGGCGGCACGTGCCCGGAGATCGCCGACGGGCAGCAGCTGCCCTACAACTCGTTCGTCCTCGCCGGGCCCGACGGCACCGTCCACCGCTACCGCAAGCTGCACCCGTTCACCCACGCCGGCGAGCACGAGCGGTTCCGGGCCGGGGAGGGGCCGGTGACCCTGGACGTCGGCGGGCTCCGCATCACCCCGTTCGTCTGCTACGACCTGCGCTTCGCCGACGTGTTCTGGACGGCGGCGCCGGCCACCGACGTCTACCTGGTCCCCGCCAACTGGCCCAGCCCCCGGCGACTGCACTGGCAGACGCTGCTGCAGGCGCGGGCCATCGAGAACCAGGCCTACGTCGTGGGGTGCAACCGGGTGGGGACGGCCGGCGACGGCACCGAGCACGCCGGGGACAGCCGGATCGTGAGCCCCATGGGGGAGCTGCTGGCGACGGCGGCGGGCGTCGAGACGATCGTGCTGGCCGACGTCGACGCCGCCGAGGTGACGGCGACCCGCGACCGGCTGCGCTTCATCCCCGACCGCCGGGGGAGCTGACCCCGCCGCCGACCTCACCTCGCGACCGCCGTCCCCGTGCTCCGGCGCGAGGACGGCGACCTCGCGGTCGGGACGGCGAGCGTGGGGGGCACGGACGGGGACTCCCGCCGGAAACGTCCGGGCCCTAGCGTTCCCCCGGTGACCACCCTGACCGGTGCGAGCCGCACCGGATCCGCGCACCTCGCCGCCCAGCTCTCCGCCCCCGCCCGCCGGCTGATGCGCTCCGGCGTCGCCGGCGCCGGCCTGATGGTGCTCGCCACCCTCGTGGCGCTGGTGTGGGCGAACTCGCCCTGGGCCGACTCCTACGACGAGCTCTGGCACACCGAGCTGGCCCTCAGCTTCGGCGACTCCGCGATCGCCATGGACCTGCAGCACTGGGTCAACGACGGGCTGATGGTGTTCTTCTTCTTCCTCATCGGCATGGAGGTGCGCCGCGAGCTGTCGATGGGCGAGCTGGTGCAGCGCAGCCGGCTCACCATCCCGACGCTCGCGGCGGTCGCCGGCCTGGTGATCCCGTCGCTGCTCTACCTGGCCATCAACGCCGGCGGCGACGGCGCGGTGGGCTGGGGCATCCCGATGGCCACCGACACCGCCTTCGTGCTCGGCGCGCTGGCGATCTTCGGCCGCCACACGCCCATACAGCTGCGGGTCTTCCTGCTGTCGCTGTCGGTGGTCGACGACATCGGCGCGCTGAGCGCGATCGCGATCTTCTACTCCGACGAGATCGATCTCCTCGCCCTGGCGATCGCCGGCCTCTGCGTCCTGGCCTTCATCGGGCTGTCCCGGATGCAGGTCTGGCGGGGGCCGGCCTACTTCGCCGTCGGCGCGGTGATGTGGGTGGCGATGTACGAGTCGGGCGTGCACGCCACCATCGGCGGCGTCGTCCTGGGGCTGCTGGTCAGCGCCTACCCCCCGCGCCGGGCCGAGGTCGAGCGGGCCGGGTCGCTGGCCCGGGCGTTCCGCCAGTCACCGGAGCCCTCCCTGGCCCGCGAGGCCAAGCTGTCGGTGGAGCGCGCGATCTCGCCCAACGAGCGCATCGGCGCGGTCCTCGTGCCGTGGAGCAGTTACGTCGTCGTGCCGGTGTTCGCCCTCGCCAACGCCGGGGTGCGCATCGACGGCACGCTGCTGGAGCGCGCGCTCACCTCGCCGGTGACCATCGGCGTCTTCGTCGGGCTCGCGGTGGGCAAGCTGCTCGGCGTCGGGCTGGCCGCGGCGCTCGCCGTCCGGCTGCGGCTCGGCGTCCTCCCGCCCGGGGTCGGCCTCGGCCACGTGTGGAGCGGCGCGGCCCTGACCGGCCTGGGCTTCACCGTCTCGCTGTTCGTCACCGACCTCGCCTTCGACGACGAGCGGCTCCGCGAGGAGGCGACCATCGGCATCCTCGCCGCCGCCGTGGTCTCCACCGCCCTGGGCGCGCTGTTCTTCCGCGTGCTGGGCCGGCGCAGCAGCGCCCCCGAGCGGCCGGTCGAGCTCGACCCGCCCGTGGACCCCGCCGTCGACCACGTCCGCGGCCCGGTCGACGCCCCGCTCACCCTCGTCGAGTACGGCGACATGGAGTGCCCCTTCTGCGGGCGGGCGACCGGCGTGGTGAGCGAGCTGCGCGGGCGCTTCGGCGACGACCTGCGCTACGTCTTCCGGCACCTGCCGCTGGTGGAGCTGCACCCGCACGCCCAGCTCGCCGCCGAGGCGACCGAGGCGGCCGGCGCCCAGGGCAGGTTCTGGGAGATGCACGACAAGCTGTTCGCCCACCAGGAGGAGCTGGAGGCGACCGACCTCCTCGACCACGCCTCGGCCCTCGGGCTCGACCTCGAGCGGTTCGCCCGCGAGCTGGGCGACGGCACCCACGCGCCGCGCATCCGGGACGACGTGGCCGGGGCGGAGGCGAGCGGGGTGGAGGGCACACCGACGTTCTTCGTCAACGGCGTCCGGCACAGTGGCCGCGCCGGCACCGACGAACTGGCGGCGGCCCTGCTGCGCACGGATCCGCGCGGCACTCCGGTGGAGCGCTCGGTGGCCGGGCCCACGCCAGCCCCGGGACCGCGCCCGCCGACCCCGCTCTCCCCACCGGCGAGGCTGCCCGCGGTCGAGGGGCTGGCGGAGACCGAGGACCCGAGCGGCGCCTCACCGCGGCTGGACGACCGCCAGCTCGCCGTCCTCCGCCGGGCGGGCCGCCGGCGCACGACGACGGGGGGCGAGGTCCTGGTCCAGGGCGGGGCCAGCGAGTGGGACTTCGTCGTGGTCCTCGACGGCACCGTCGCGGTCCTCGAGGACCCCGGTCCCGGCGACGGCGACCGGCCGCGCGTGGTCATGGTCGTCGGGCCCGGGCGGTTCCTGGGTGGGCTCAACATGCTGGCCGGCCAGCGCGCCGTGCGGACGGTGGTCGCCGCGGCTCCCGGGACGGTGGTCACGCTGAGCGTGCAGCGCCTGCGTCAGGTGATGAGCGAGGACCGGGAGCTGGCCGACCTCATCATGCGGTCGTTCCTGCTGCGCCGGGCGATGCTGATCGGCAAGGCGACCGGGATCCGCGTCGTCGGGGACCGTTCGTGGCCCGCCAGCGTCCAGCTGCAGGCCGTCCTGGACGAGCACGGCATCGCCCACCAGTGGCTGGACCCGGCCGAGCACGAGGCCGCCCGGGCGGTGCTCGCCGAGAACGCCACCCTGGACGAGGAGCGGCCGGTCGTCGTCGCCTCGGACGGGCGGGTCCTGGTCGACCCCGCGCCCGACGAGGTGCTTCGGGCGGCAGGGGTGGATCGGGTCGGCTGACCCCTCAGAGGCGGTTCGGGGCGCTGTCCTGGGCGAGGGCGGCGTGCCGGCCGGTGTCCTGGTCGACCGCGCCCCGCGGCGCTCCGGCCTGCGGAGTGCTGTCGTGGTCGACGACGATCTGCTCCCGCTGCACCTGCTCGGTGACCGTCTCCTGCCCCTGCACCACCTGGGTGCGCAGCCGCACCCGCTCCACCGGCACCACCTCGACGGTGACCACGGGGCGCTCCGTGTGCAGGACGATCTCGCTCGGCAGACCGGTCGTCGTCCCGAGCCGGTCGCCGGTCCCGAGCTCGTCGTGGGCCCCGGGGCGGTCGTCGGTCAGCAGGGACTCGCCCGGGCCGTCGTCGACGGCGTCGATGGGGACCTGCTCGAGCCGGATCTCCTCGCGCCGGATCGGCACGGTGATCTGGACCTCCTCGGTGACCACGTACTTGACCAGCCGGGCGCGCGTGGTGGCCACCCGCTCGGTGCCGACGACGAGCTGCTCCTCGCTCCGGGTCATCGAGCCGTCGCCGGTGGCGGCCGGGGGCCGCGGCGCCTCGGCGGGCAGCTCCACGGTCGGGGCCGCGGCCGCGCTCGCGTCGACAGGTGCGGTGTCGCCGCGGTCGGTGGCGGTGCCCCCGACAGCGCCCCCGACGGCGCCGTAGTGCCGGCGCAGCTCGGACTCGTCGTCGGGCGTGAGGTGCGCCCCCGCCAGCGACGGCGCGTTCTTCACGGCGTCGGCGTCGACGGGCAGGCGCAGCGTGCCGTCCTGGAAGCTCGCGTCGATCGCCGGAGCCACCGAGTGCCGCGTGCCGAACAGGCCCGTCATGACCGCCACCCACGACGGCGCTCCCGTGCGGTCGTCCAGGTAGAAGTGCTCGACCGTGCCGATCTTCTGACCGCTCGCGTCGTAGGCGGTGCTCCCGATCGCTGCGGAGATCTCTCGCTCGTCCAACATGGGCTGGGCTCCCTCCGCGCGGCGCTCCCCGACCGGGCGCCGTCGGGTCGTGACGTGCCCAGCAGCGGTAGCCCACGAACATGCCCGCGCTAGGTTCGAGGCCAGGGCCGCGCCCCGCGGCAGGAGAGGAGCGCGCCGGCATGACCAGTGGGCACCTGGAGATCGAGACCAAGTACGACGTCGCAGAGGGCTTCACGCTCCCCTCCCTCGACGGACTGGACGGGGTGGGACAGGTGAGCGGGCCCGTCGAGCACGGGCTCGAGGCGGTCTACCACGACACCGCAGACCTGCGGCTGCTGCGCGCCCGGGTGACGCTGCGCCGCCGCACGGGTGGACCGGACGCGGGCTGGCACCTCAAGCTGCCCGCCGGTACCGCCCGGCGCGAGCTGCACGCACCGCTGGGCCGCGCGGTCAAGAAGCCGCCGCAGACCCTGGCCGCGCCGGTGGCGGGTCTGCTCCGCGGGGCGCGCACCGCCCCGGTGGCCACGCTGCGGACCCGTCGGCAGGTCACGGCCCTGCGCGACGACGCCGGCCGCCTGCTGGCCGAGGTCGCCGACGACATGGTCACCGCCACGGTGCCCGCCGTGGCGCCCGGCGAGCCCGCCGAGCTGCACACCTGGCGCGAGATCGAGGTCGAGCTGGGGGACGGCGACCCGGACGCCGCCGCTGCGGTCGCCGCGGCGGTGGGGGAGCGGCTCGCCGCCGCCGGCGCCCACCCGTCGGCGTCGGCGTCGAAGGTGGGACGGGTGCTGGCGTCCCGGCTGGCCGCCGTGGTCCCGCCCCCGGCGAAGCGACGCAAGAAGGGCCCCCGCGCGGGCGAGTTCGTCACGGTGGCCCTCGCCGAGCAGGTGGCGCTGCTGCAGGCCGCGGACGTCGCGCTGCGCACCGACCAGCCCGATGCCGTCCACCAGCTGCGGGTGGGCTCCCGCCGCCTGCGCAGCTCCCTGGCCGCCCTCCGCATCGTCCTCGACCGGCAGGCGACCGACCCGCTCCGCGAGGAGCTCGCCTGGCTGGGCGGGCAGCTCGCCCAGGCCCGGGACGACGAGGTGGCCCTGGCCCACCTGAGGGAGCTGGTGGCCGAGCAGCCCGCCGAGCTGGTGCTCGGGCCGGTCGCGGCGCGTCTGCAGCAGCTCCAGGTCAAGGACGAGCAGGCCGGTCTGGACCGGGCCCGGGACACCCTCTCCGACCAGCGCTACCTGCGGCTGCTGGACGCCCTGCACGCGCTGGTCTCCGATCCTCCCCTCCTGGAGCGGGCCGACGAGCGGATCGAGGCGGTGCTCCGCGACGCCGTCGGCCACTCCGTGCGCCGGCTGCGTCGCCGCATGAAGGTCGCCGAGGACGCTCGAGGGGCCGGGAACGACGAGCCCCTGCACGACGTGCGCAAGGCAGCCAAGGGCGTCCGCTACGTGACGGAGATCGCCCGCGCCGAGGTGGGTGGGCTCAAGGACGTCGTGCGCGCGGCGAAGCGGGTCCAGGAGGTGCTGGGGGTCCTGCAGGACACCACCGTCACCCGTGAGCTGTGCCGTCGCCTCGCCGTCGTCGCCTTCGCGGCCGGGGAGAACGGGTTCACCTTCGGCCGGCTGCACGCGCTCGAGCAGGCCCGGGCGGAGCGGGCCGAGCAGGAGTTCTGGAAGATCGAGCCGGAGCTCCGCCGGGTGCTGAAGGACGCGGCGAGCTAGCGGGCCGCCGCCGCCCCGGCGTCGTTCCCTGGGAGACTCCTCGCGTGACGGACACCGGGCGACGGGTGCGCCCGTGTCGCTGATCGCCCTGCTCGGCTTCGGCACCGTGGTGCTGCTGGCCATGCTGCTGCTGCACGGCTACCTCTGGTTCCGCCTGGTACGCGGCACCACCGTCCCCGGCCGGCTGCGCCGGCGGCTGACGCGGCTCACCCTGGTGCTGGCGCTGCTGCCCGCGCTGGCCATCAGCCTGCGCCGCACCCTCCCGCTGGACGCGGCCGCCCCGCTCGACTGGATCGCCTACAGCTGGCTGGGCGTCGCCTTCTACGCCTTCCTCGCCCTGCTGGTCCTGGAACCGGTGCGGCTGATCGGCAACCTCGTCCTCCGGAGAAGGGCACGCAGGCCCGAACCGGTCGCGGCCGCGCTCGTACCCGCGGGTGCCATCCGGGAGGACGCCGAGGTCATCGCGTCACCGGATCCGCTGCCCCGGCGGCTGTTTCTCGCCCGGAGCCTCGCGGTCACCGCCGGCGCCGTCGCGCTGGGCACCGCCGGTACCGGTGCCTGGTTCGCCAACTCGCCGCCCGTCGTCCGCCGCGTGCCGGTGACGCTGGCCGGGCTGGACTCGGCACTCGACGGGCTCCGGATCGTCACCTTCTCCGACGGGCATCTCTCGGCGACCTACGGCGGTCGGCGGTTCGAGCGGCTGGTCGAGCTGGTCAACGAGCAGCGCCCCGACGTGGTGGCGATCGTCGGCGACCTGGTGGACGGCGACGTCGCCGAGCTGCGCGAGGAGGCGGCGCCACTGGCGGACCTGGTCAGCGACCAGGGCGTCTTCTTCGTGACCGGCAACCACGAGTACTTCGTCGACACGAACGCCTGGCTGCGGCACCTGCCCTCCCTCGGCGTGGACGTGCTCCGCAACGAGCGGGTCGCCATCCGCCGAGGCGGGGCGTCCTTCGACCTGGCCGGCATCGACGACCGGACGGCGGCGTCGTCGGGGCTCGCCGGGCACGGCGCGGACCTCGACGCGGCGCTCGACGGGCGCGACGACGGCGTCCCGGTGGTCCTGATGGCCCACCAGCCGGTGCAGGTGGAGCAGGCGGCGGCGGCCGGGGTGGATCTGCAGCTGTCCGGCCACACCCATGGCGGGCAGCTGTGGCCGTTCGACTACGCCATCCGGCTGGACCAGCCCGCGGTCGAGGGCCTGTCCCGGCACGGTGACACGCAGCTGTACGTCACCTCCGGGGCGGGGTACTGGGGACCGCCGATGCGGATCGGCGCCCGGCCCGAGGTCACCGTGGTGGAGCTGCGCAGCCCCCGGGGCTGAGCGTCAGAACCCCTGGAGGGCGTCGAACGCCTCCTCGATGAGCTCTTCGGGCTTCCGCTCCCCGTTGCCGTCGGCCCACGCCAGGAGCCCGGCCGTGTAGGCGGACAGGTAGGCGTTGACGACCACGGCGTCCCGCGCGGTGAGCGCCGTGCCGGACAGCTCGGGGAGTGCCGCGGTGATCATCTCGGCCGTGATGCGTTCGAAGGTGGCCGCGCCCGTGCGCAGGCTCGGCGTGGCGGCGATGATCCGCCAGCGGACCAGCTGGGCCTCCCGGAACTCCGGGGTCCAGGACGCGAGCCACATCGGCATCGACCGGCGGACGCGTTCAGCGACCGGCCCCGTCGGGTGGAAGGCGAACAGCGCGGCGATGTCGTCCGCCGTCGGCAGCTGCATGATCAGGTGTTCCTTGGACGCGTAGTGCGCGTAGAAGGTGGGGACGGAGACACCTGCCGCCCGCGCGATCTGACCCACGCTGACGGCGTCGAACCCGTGCTCGGCGAAGAGGTCCAGGGCGCCGTCGTAGATCCGCTGATGGGTCGCCGCCCACCGCCGGGCACGCCAATCGGGCGTCTCGGTCACGATGGTCCTCCGATGCCCCCGTCGGCTCACCGTCACCGCACCGGTGGTTTCGAGGCGATGGCTGGGGGCCATTGTGCGCCCCGTACCCGGGGACGAGGAATGCACTCGTGGCCAAGGACCCCCGGCTCACCTGGGCAGTTGTTGCCCGGGCGGTGGGATCAGCCGGTGAAGGCGGCGGTCTCCGCCAGCCGGGAGGGGGTCACGGTCTTCAGGCGGGCGACCGCCTTCTCCAGCGGCACGAGCTCGATCTCGGTGCCGCGCAGGGCCACCATCTGGCCGTGGTCGCCCTTGTGGGCGGCGATCGTCGCGTGCAGGCCGAACCGGGTGGCCAGGACGCGGTCGAAGGACGTCGGGGTGCCGCCGCGCTGGACGTGGCCCAGCACGGTCGTGCGAACCTCCTTGCCGGTGCGCCGCTCCAGCTCGGCGCCGAGCTGCTGGGCGACCCCGGTGAAGCGGCGGTGGCCGTACTCGTCCACGCCGCCGTCCCGCAGGTCCATGGTCCCGGGGCGGGGCGTCGCGCCCTCGGCCACGACGCCGATCACGTGGGAGTCGCCGCGCGCGAACCGCTCGCTGACCAGCCGGCAGACGTCCTCGATGTCGAACGGCTCCTCGGGCACCAGCGTGAGGTGCGCGCCCGAGGCGAGGCCGGCGTGCAGCGCGATCCAGCCGGCGTGCCGGCCCATGACCTCGACGAGCAGGACCCGCTGGTGGGACTCGGCTGTGGTGTGCAGCCGGTCGATCATCTCGGTGGCGATGCTGACCGCGGTGTCGAAGCCGAAGGTCAGGTCGGTCTCGTCGATGTCGTTGTCGATGGTCTTGGGGATGCCGACGACGGGGACGCCGGCCTGCGAGAGCAGATGGGCGGCGGTGAGCGTGCCCTCCCCGCCGATCGGGATGAGGACGTCGATGCCGTGCGTGGCCAGCACGTCCTTCATCTGGGGCAGCTCGTTGCTGATCCGCTCCGGGGCGACCCGGGCCGAGCCGAGCGTGGTCCCGCCGCGGGTCAGCAGCCCGTCGACGGCCGCGATGTCCAGCGGTGTCGTCCGGTCCTCGAGCAGGCCGCGCCAGCCGTCGCGGAAGCCGACGACCTCGCTGCCGTAGTGGGCCGAGGCCGTGCGGACGACGGAGCGGATGACGGCGTTGAGGCCGGGGCAGTCGCCCCCGCCGGTGAGGACACCGATGCGCAACACGTTCTCCCTCGAGAGGCGAGATGCGACCATACGTCATGACGTCCTGATGTTTCGCCTCCCGCGCCGGAGCGTCCCGCTGCATGGGAATCGATGTGACGTCTGATACGACATGACGACCAGACGTCTTGAGATCCCGTACCTTTGCACGCGTGGTGAGCCCCGTGACCGGACCCAAGTACCTGGCGGTCCGGGAGCACCTCCGCCGCCGGGTCGCCTCCCTGCCCGAGCTGACCCTCCTCCCGCCGGAGCCGGTGCTGTGCGCCGAGTACGGCGTCAGCCGGATCACCCTGCGCCGTGCGGTCGACGGCCTGGTCGCCGACGGGCACCTGGTGCGGGAGCAGGGTCGGGGCACCTACGTCACCCGCCCGGCCATCCGGCACGAGTACCGCGAGAGCTTCGTGCACCGGATCGCCGGCTTCAGCTCGGTGATGAGCGAGCAGGGCGCACAGGTGGGCACGAAGGTGCTCACCCAGCGGGTCGTGCCCGTCCCCGCCTCCGTGGCGGTGGAGCTCGCGCTCGACGGGACGACCGACGTCGTGGAGCTCGAGCGGCTGCGCAGCGTCGACGGGGAGCCCAACCACGTCGCGCACAGCTTTCTCCCCGCCGAGCTCTACCCCGGCGCCGTCGATGCCGACTTCAGCGAGGGCTCGCTGTACGACTACCTGCGGCGCGAGTACCAGGCGGACCTGGCCACCGCCCGGATCGTGGTCGACGTCGGCACGGCGGCCCCGGACGAGGCGGACCTGCTGCGGGTCGTCGCCGGCTCACCGCTGCTCGTCGTCCGGACGACGGTGCGCGACAGCGCCGGCCGCCCCCTCGTGCACAGCTACTCCCGGCTGCGGCCGGACGTGAGCCAGGTCGAGTTCGAGGTCTCGGTGGGCGGCCGCTGATGAGCACCACGGCCGCCGGCGTCCGTCTCGTCCCGCAGGCGCCGGCCGAGGTCTGGCGGGCGCTCGCCGTCCTGGAGCCCTACTGCTCGGTGTGCGACGTCTCCTACGTCCTGGGCGAGCCGACCGGCGCACCCGGCGTCGGGACGACGTTCGTCTGCGCTCCCGGACGGCTCGACGGCGCGCCCACCGCAGGCGCGCCGCAGGGCGAGATCGTGGAATGGGACGCGCCCCGGGTGGTGGCCACCCGGCTGCGACTCACCCCGGAGACCTGGACCACCCGGATCGAGCTGACCGGGACCGACGGCGGCGGTACGCGGGTGGCCATGACCATCACCCACGAGCCGACCGGCGGGGGCCGGGTGGTGCGCCGCCTGCAGCGCGGAGCCCTGCGGCGGCTGGTCCAGCGGACCGTGGACGCCGAGCTGGCCAAGGTGCCGGCCCACGTGGAGCGCGTCGCCGGTCCCGCGTGACCGACCCCGCCGGAGAAACCGCGGCCGGGAGACCTGCGCCTCACCCCGATGGGGGATTCCGCGCATCGATGATCGCTCCGGGGGTAGAGCCTCCTGTCGTGCACCGACGTGCGCAACCGGCACATGCCGGATGGGGGCCACGTCGGACGAACGAAGGAGAACGCTGTGCAGATCCTCGGCCTCATCGTGGTCGGCCTCATCATCGGCGCCCTCGCCCGGCTCATCAAGCCCGGCAAGCAGCGCCTGAGCATCCTCATGACGCTCGTGCTGGGTGTCGTCGGCGCCATCATCGGCGGCCTCATCGGTCACCTGTTCAACCGCGACACCAGCATCTGGGAGCTCAACATCGTCGGCTTCATCATCGCCGTCGTGGCTGCTGTCCTCCTGATCGGTGTCGCCGAGAGCGTCTCCGGTCGCTCGCGCGGCGCCGTCCGCTGACCTGTTCCCGGGGGACGCGGCCGGGCACGAGGCACTGCCTCAGAGCTCGGTCGTGTCCCCCGGGGCCAGCCGGCTGAACGGCGTGGGGGTCCCCGGACCCCGCTCGCCCAGCAGCCCGGTCACCACTCCCAGTCCTGCCTCGTTGAGCAGGCCGTCGTGGACGGCGAACGCCTGGTCGGCGTGCACCGCCCGCACGTAGTCAATGAGATCGGCCGTGCGCGACCACGGCGCGTGCATCGGGACGAGCAACGTCGGCACCGGCTCGTCGGGCACGGTCAGCGCATCCCCGGGGTGGAAGACCTCACCGCCGACGAAGAACCCGATGTTGGCGATCCGCGGGATGTCCGGGTGCACCTCCGCGTGCAGCTCGCCGTGGACCTGCACGTCGAAACCGGCCACCGTGACCGCGTCGCCGTGGCCCACCACGTGCAGCCGGCCGCCCAGGCCCTCGAGCCGGGCCGCCACCGACGTGTTCGTCCAGACCTCCAGCCGGGGATCGGCGTCCAGCGCCGCGCGCAGCCGCTCCGGCTCGAAGTGGTCGGCGTGCTCGTGGGTGATCAGCACCGCGTCGGCACCCTCGAACGCCGTCGGCTCGGTGAACGCGCCCGGGTCGATCACGAGGCTGCGGTCGCCGTCGGCCAGGACGACGCACGCGTGGCCGTGCTTGGTCAGCTCCATGCCCGCATCCTGCCCCGGCCGCCCGGGCTGCGCAGACCGCTCCCCCTCCCTCGTCGGGGGGAGAGGCGGGCCCGTACGCGTAACCCTCGGGCGGACGTCTGCCGACGTTCCTCGCATGATGCTGCAGACGACCGTGTTCGCCGCCGCACGCAGTCGCGCGCACGGACCCACCGTGGCGCTGTGGCACGCCGTCGAGCTCCACCGCCCGCCGGCCGAGGTGGACGGTGCCTGCGAGCTCACCCTCTGCGGCTCGCTGGCGCGGGTGTCGACCGACGAGTCGTGGCCCGTGGCCGCGACCGACGTCTGCCCGGCGTGCGCCCTGCTCTCCACCTGCTGAGAGCCCACTGACGCCCTGTCGCCGGGTGGGGGAGCTCGCCCCGACGGCAGGTGCACACGTCGCGGGTCAGCCCGCGTGCACGTCCCGCTGGTCGAGCTGGGCCGCCAGGTCGTCCAGGACCGCGCGGCGCCGCTCCGCGAAGAAGCGGCACGCGGCCGCGCCGGCCGTCAGCCCGAAGCCGAGGCCCAGGGCGGCGGCCAGCCCGCCCCCGGTCACGAAGAACGCCGCTCCGGCGCAGACGAGCGCGCCGCTCCCCAGGATCACCGGGAAGAGCCACCGCCAGACCCACAGCGCGGAACGGTGGTGGTCGAGAGCGTCGCGCCAGACGTCCGGCCCGACCAGGTGCCGTGGGAGCGTGCCGCGGTGGATCGCACCCGCGAGCGGGCGCTGGACCGCCCGTAGCCGCCTCGGGGGGATCACAGCGGCGATCGCCAGGGCCGTGAGCCCTCCGGTCGCGGAGCGAGCAGCGGTCTCGGCCCAGCTCCAGTCGTCGTCCCCGAGCAGCGCGTGCGCGACCCAGCCGACCAGCCACACCCAGGCGGCGCCGATCGCGAAGACCACCGCCAGGCGGCGGCGCTCCGGCAGGCGGGACGGCCTCGTCACGCCGAGGATCCTGGCCTCCACCCGCGACCGGCCGCCAGGGCCGTCCCCTGACGGGTGACTCCCTCAGCGGCCGGTGAACCTCGGCGCGCGCTTCTCCAGGAAGGCCTCGACGGCCTCGAGGTGGTCGGCGGTCCGGCCGAGCTCGTTCTGCAGCCGCGCCTCCGACGCCAGCGTGGCCTCCAGCGAGTCGGTGGCCGCCGTGGCCAGCACCGTCTTCACCGCCCGGTAGGCCGCCGTCGGACCGTTCGCCAGCCGGGCGGCGAGCGCCTGTGCCTCCGGCAGCACCTGCTCCGCCGGCACGACCCGGTGCACCAGGCCCCACTGCTCGGCGGTCTCCGCGGAGAAGGGGTCCGGCAGCAGCAGCAGCTGGGCCGCCCGGGAGCCGCCGACGCAGTGCACGAGGCGCGACGCGAGCGCCGAGTCGCTCGACAGCCCCACGCCGGTGAACGCCGTCGTGAACTTCGACCCGGCCGCGGCCACCCGCAGGTCGCCGGACAGCGCGATGCCGAGCCCGGCCCCGGCGCACGCGCCGTTGATCCCGACGACGACCGGGACGCGCATTGCCGAGAGGGCCAGGATCAGCGGGTTGTACTCCTCCTCCACGACCGAGAGGGAGGTCGCGGCGTTCCCGCGAAGCGACTCGACGTGCTCGGCGAGGTCCTGCCCCACGCAGAAGGCGCGACCGGAGCCGGTCAGCAGCAGCGCGCGCACCGACTCGTCCGCAGCCACCTCCCGCACCGCGGCCAGCAGCTCCCGGCGCAGCGCGTGGTCCAGTCCCGGACGCAGCAACGTCAGCGTGGCCACGCCGCCGTCGTCGGCCCTGCTCACCGTGTCGGACATCGACAGCCTCTCCTCCGCTCGGTCGTCCGGGCGCCGTCACCCTGCCACGACCCCGTCGCGGTCGGCAGGTGTGGTGTGGGCCACCTGCTGGTGCACCGCCGGATCGCGACTATGGTGAGGCTTGCCTACGTCGTCCGGCGGGGGTCCACCGTCGTCGCGATCGGTTCCAGCCATGGGTCAGGCCTTCCTCGCCAGCTACCTGATCGGCCTCCGCGAGGGTCTCGAGGCGACGCTCGTCGTCAGCATCCTGGTGGCCTACCTGGTGAAGTCCGGTCGCCGTCGTCAGCTCCTGCCGCTGTGGGGCGGTGTGGCCGCCGCCGTCGGCCTCTCCGTGCTGTTCGGGGCACTGCTGACCTACACCGAGACCTCGCTGCTGGCCGACTACCGCTCGCGCGAGCTCTTCGAGGCGATCGCCTCGGTCCTCGCCGTCGTCCTCGTGACCTGGATGATCTTCTGGATGCGCCGCACGGCCCGCCGGCTCAAGGGGGATCTGACCGGGAAGCTCGAGGCCGCGATCGGGGTCGGGGTGCTGGCCGTGGCGGGCATCGCCTTCGTGTCGGTGATCCGCGAGGGGCTGGAGACCGCGCTCCTCTTCTACGCCGCCGCACAGGGCGCCACCTCGACGTCCACCCCGCTGGTCGCGATCTCCCTCGGCATCCTGACGTCGATCCTCATCGGCTTCGGGCTCTACGCCGGGGCCATCCGCGTGAACCTGCAGAAGTTCTTCACGGTCAGCGGCGTGCTGCTGGTCTTCGTCGCCGCCGGGATCCTGAAGTACGGCGTGCACGACTTCCAGGAGGCCGGGGTCCTGCCCGGCCTGGACGTGATCGCCTTCGACATCTCCGGCGTCCTCGACCCCAACAGCTGGTACGGCGCGGCCATCGCCGGGATGTTCAACATCACCGCGGCCCCCACCGTGCTCGAGATGGTCGCGTACTTCGCCTACCTCGTCCCGGTGCTCTGCGCCTTCCTCTGGCCGTCCCGGCCAGCCCCTGCTTCCCGGACCGGTGCGGCTCCGGGTTCCTCCACGACGTCGGAGAACTCTCAGCATGTTCCTGCGTGACCGCCGGCTCGCCCTCCTCCCCGCCCTCGCGCTCGCCGTCCTGACGGCCGCCTGCGGCGGATCCGACGACGGCGGGAACGGCGGCAGCACCGCCGCCGCCGACACCATCCCCGTCGCCGCGACCGACGACTTCTGCGAGGTGGAGGCCTCCGAGCTCGAGGCCGGCACGCACGAGTTCGAGGTGACCAACGGCGGCAGCAAGATCACCGAGTTCTACGTCTACGCCGAGGGCGACCGCGTCATGGCCGAGGTCGAGAACATCGCCCCGGGCCTGAGCCGTCCCCTGCTCGTCGAGCTGCCGGCCGGCGAGTACGAGACCGCCTGCAAGCCCGGGATGATCGGCGACGGCATCCGCAACCCGCTGACCGTCACCGGCGAGTCCGCCCAGCTGTCGGAGGACGAGTCGCTCGCCCAGGCCGCCGAGGACTACCAGCGGTACGTGCAGAGCCAGACCGCGGCGCTCACCGAGCAGACGACGGCCTTCGTCGAGGCCGTCAAGGCCGGCGACATCGAGGGCGCGAAGGCGCTGTTCCCGGTGGCCCGCACCTACTGGGAGCGGATCGAGCCGGTGGCCGAGATCTTCGGTGACCTCGACCCGCGGATCGACGGCCGCGAGGGCGACCAGGCCGAGGGCGAGGACTTCACCGGCTACCACCGCATCGAGAAGGCGCTGTGGGAGACCGGCGACGTCTCCGACATGGGTCCCTACGCCGACCAGCTGCAGGCCGACGTCGCGGAGATCGTGGCCCTCGCGAACGAGACGACGCTCGACCCGCTCCAGCTGGCCAACGGCGCGAAGGCCCTCCTCGACGAGGTGGCCACCGGGAAGATCACCGGCGAGGAGGACCGCTACTCCCACACCGACCTCTGGGACTTCGCGGCCAACCTCGAGGGCTCGCAGGCCGCCGTCCAGGCGCTGCGGCCCTACCTCGAGGAGGCCGACCCCGAGCTGGTGACGGAGATCGACGAGCGGTTCGCCGAGACCGAGGCCGAGCTGGGGCAGTACCGCGCCGGCGACGGCTGGATGCTGCACGACCAGCTCTCCGAGGAGCAGCTCAAGGGCCTCAGCGACAGCATCACGGCGCTGACCGAGTCGGTCAGCCAGGTCGCGGCGGTCGTCGCAGACCGATGACGTCATGACCGAGCAGCAGGGTCCGGAGCCGCAGCCGGCGGGGGTCTCCCGTCGGCGGCTCTTCGGCTGGGTCGGCGCCGGCACCGCCGGCGTCCTGGCCGCCGGCGCGACCGGCGGCATGATCGGTCGGACGACGGCGGTGGAGACCGCGTCCTCGTCCGGACCGGGGCCCGATGACGCCGTCGAGTTCACCGGTGCGCACCAGGCCGGGATCGTCACCCCGGCCCAGGACCGGCTGCACTTCGTCGCCTTCGACGTCACCACCGACGACCGTGACGAGCTCGTGGAGGTGCTGAAGAACTGGACCGCCGCGGCGCGCCGCATGACGGCGGGCAGGGACGCCGGCCCAGTGGGAGCCGTGGAGGGCGAGCGGTTCGCCCCGCCGGACGACACCGGCGAGGCGATCGGCCTGCCGCCCTCGGGCCTCACCCTGACCATCGGGTTCGGCCCGACCCTGTTCCGGACGGCCGAGGGGGTCGACCGGTTCGGTCTCGATGCTCGGCGTCCCGCCCCGCTCACCGATCTCCCCGCCTTCGCGGGCGACCAGCTGGACCCGGCCATCAGCGGCGGCGACATCTGCATCCAGGCCTGTGCGAACGACCCGCAGGTCGCGGTGCACGCAGTCCGGAACCTGGTGCGGCTCGGTGCCGGCGTGGTGAGCGTGCGCTGGTCGCAGCTCGGCTTCGGCCGGACCTCCTCCACCAGCACGGGGCAGGACACCCCGCGGAACCTCTTCGGCTTCAAGGACGGCACGAACAACCTCAAGGCCGAGAACGAGACGGCCCTGGACCGCTTCGTGTGGGTGACCGACGACGACAGCGGCGCCGACTGGCTCTCGGGGGGCTCGTACCTGGTCACCCGGCGGATCCGCATGCTCATCGAGCCGTGGGACACCTCGACCCTCGACGAGCAGCACCGCACCATCGGCCGGACCAAGGGCACCGGTGCACCGCTGGGTCAGCGGGAGGAGTTCGACCCGGTCGACTTCCGGAAGCAGGTCGACGGGGAGTTCGCGATCCCCGAGACGTCGCACGTCTTCCTCGCCAACCCCACCAACTCGGGCACCGCGATCCTGCGCCGCGGCTACAGCTTCGTGGACGGCTCCGACGGCCTCGGCCGGTTGGACGCCGGGCTCTTCTTCATCGCCTACCAGCGGGACCCGGAGACCGGCTTCGTCCAGGTCCAGCGGAACCTGCGGCTGGACGCGATGAACGAGTACATCCGGCACACGTCGTCGGCGGTCTTCGCCTGCCCCCCGGGGATCCGGGACGACGCCGACTGGTGGGGCCGGGCACTGTTCGACGGCTGAGCCCGTCCTGAGCCGCGCGCAGCCGTCGCCGGACCGGTACGCACCGGAGTCGGCGCGCCGGGGCGCTCGCAAAGTCCCAGGTCGCGGCGTCACCCCGGTCGCGCATGTGACCGATCATGTGTAGCCCCGCCCCCGACTGGACAGAGGGGAACGGGGAGAATCACTCCCGGCGGCGACGTGGCGGCCTTCAGCAGCAGGGCCGGACAGGCAAGGGAGCACTACCGTGGTCGAACCGGGACGACGGTGCCTGGGCGACCGCTACGAACTGGACCGGCTGATCGCCGCCGGCGGCATGGGACAGGTCTGGCGGGCCCAGGATCTCGCCCTGCAGCGTCCGGTCGCGGTCAAGGTCCTCCGCAGTGAGTACACGGGCGACCCCACCTTCGTCGCCCGCTTCCGCGCCGAGGCCCAGCACGCGGCGTCGCTGAGCCACCCCAACATCGCCGCGGTCTTCGACTACGGCGAGGAGACCGCCCAGGACGGCACGGGGGAGACCCTCGCCTACCTGGTGATGGAGCTCGTCGAGGGCGAGCCCCTCTCCGCGCTCGTCGCCCGCGAGGGAGCCCTCGGCACGGAGACGACGCTCGGACTGCTCCGCCAGACCGCGTTCGGCCTCGGCGAGGCACACCGCGCGGGGATGGTCCACCGCGACGTCAAGCCGGGCAACATCCTGGTCCGCCCCGACGGCAGCGTGAAGATCACCGACTTCGGCATCGCCTGGTCGGCGCGCAGCGTCGCACTGACCCGCACCGGGCAGGTCATCGGCACCCCGCAGTACCTCTCCCCCGAGCAGGCCGAGGGTCGCCCCGCCACGCCCGCCAGCGACGTCTACGCCCTCGGCCTCATCGGCTACGAGTGCCTGACCGGCTCCCCCGCGTTCGAGGGCGACAACCCCGTCACCATCGCGCTCAAGCAGGTCCGCCAGGATCCCGAGCCGCTGCCCGCGGATCTGCCCGCCGAGGTCCGCGCGCTGATCGGACGGGCGCTCGGCAAGGACGCGGGCACCCGCTTCCCCGACGGCGCCGCGTTCGTCGCCGCCATCGACGACGTGCAGGCCGGTCGTCCCCTGCCCGCGGCACCGCCCACCGCGTCGGTCGCGTCCGCGGCGGTCGTCCCGCCGTCCCGGACGCCGGGCCCGGAGACCCAGCTCAGCGGCTCGGTGACCCGCCCACCGGCGGCCCGGCAACGCAGCCGCGTCGCCATGGTCCTGCTGCCGCTGCTCGCGCTGCTGGCCGGCGCGGGCATCGCGGTCGCCCTGTTGCAGGCACTGTCCGACGGGTCCTCCGGCTCGCCCGCGGAGGCGGCCGAGCAGCGCGACAGCGGGAGCGTCGTCCTGGACGCCGACGAGTACATCGGCCGGCCCCTCGAGGAGGTCGTCCGGCGCCTCACCCGGCTCGGCCTCGACGTGCAGCCCCGGGGCGAGGCCCGGGACGACGTGGTCCCCGACCAGGTGACCGGGGTCGCGCCGGACGGCGAGCCGCTGTCGCCCGGCGACACCGTCGTCGTCACGTACGCCACGGGCACGGAGTCGGGGAGCGGACCGGCCGAGCAACCCGCGGTGACCGGTTCTTCGGGCGGCGGCGGGAGCACGGCCGAGCCGACGGAGCAGGCGGTCCCGGTCGCCGGGACGACGGCGCCGTCCACCCGCTCGACGGCCCCGGTTCCCACGTTGGCCGGCACCCCCACGTCGGAGCAGCCCTCGGAGTCCCCGACGACGTCCTCCCCGACCGGCAGCGGGACGACGTCCGCACCGGAGACCACCGCACCCACCACCACCGCGACGTCGACCTCCCCGGCCGGGTGACGTCGCCGCCTCTGACGTGTGGTCCGCCCGACCGGGTGCCAGGCTGGTCGGGGGACCGATGGCGACAGGAGTGACGGGATGGTGGAACCGGGGCGTCGCACCCTCGGCGACCGCTACGAGCTCGGCTCCCTGCTGGCCACCGGCGGCATGGGCCAGGTGTGGCGGGGCCGGGACACCCTGCTCGACCGCCCCGTCGCGGTGAAGGTCCTCCGCAACGAGTTCACCGGGGATCCGACCTTCCTCGCCCGCTTCCGCGCCGAGGCCCGGCACACGGCGGTCCTGGCGCACCGCAACATCGCCGCCCTCTACGACTACGGCGAGGAGACGGCGCAGGACGGCACGGGGGAGACCCTCGCCTACCTGGTGATGGAGCTGGTCGACGGCGAATCGCTGTCGGACCTGCTGGCGCGCGAACGGCGGCTGCCGGTCGGGCCGACCCTCGACCTGCTGGAGCAGACCGCCGCCGGACTCGCGGCGGCGCACGCGGCGGGTGTGGTGCACCGGGACGTCAAGCCGGGCAACGTGCTGGTCGGCGCGGACGGCACGATCAAGATCACCGACTTCGGCATCGCCTGGTCGGCCTCCAGCGTCCCGCTCACGCAGACCGGCCAGGTCGTCGGCACGGCGCACTACCTGTCGCCCGAGCAGGCGGCCGGCACCAAGGCCGGCCCGGCCAGCGACGTCTACAGCCTCGGCATGATCGGCTACGAGTGCCTGGCCGGACGCCGGGCGTTCGACGGCGACAACTCCGTGCAGATCGCGCTCCGCCAGCTCCGGGACACCCCCGACCCGTTGCCGGACGACGTCCCCGAGAACGTCCGCCGGCTGATCGGCCGCGCGTTGCTCAAGGACCCGGCCCAGCGGTTCCCCGACGGCGCAGCCTTCCGCGACGCCGTCGCCGACGTGCTGGTCGGCCGCATGCTCACCCCACCCCCGGTGGACACCGGCACCCGCCGGTTCGCGGCCGTGGCGGGCCCGCCGCCGCGCCGCCGGTGGCTGCGGGTGCTGGCGCCGGTCGCCGCTCTCCTGGCCGGCGCCGGGATCGCGGTCGCCGGGGTCCAGCTCGTCGGCAGCGATCCGCCGCCGGCCACCGCCGCGGGGCCGACGACGGTCGTCCTCGTCGCCGACGACTACCTGGGCCGGCCGGTCGGCGAGGTGGAGGCGGAGCTCGGGGCCTCCGGCTTCGCCGTCGAGCGCCGGGCGGAGGAGACGGCGGCCCGACCCGCCGGGACGGTCACCGCGATCTCCCCGGCCGGCGCAGTCCGCGTCGGCTCGACCATCGTCGTCCGCTACGCGGTGGCCCCCGCCGTCGCCCCGGTGAGCGAGACCCCCGCCCCCCGGCCGGCGGAGGTTCCGCAGTCCGGCGGCGGGCCCGGGACGGCGGTCTCCCCGCCAGTGGCCGGGAACGCGGGCGAGGCGGCTGACGATGGGGCCGACGAGGGGGCCGACGAGGGCGGGGCCGACGACGCCGACGACGCGGCGCCCGGGAACGGGAACGGGAAGGGGAACGGCAACGGGAACGGCGGCGGTAAGGGCAACGGGCGGGGCCGCGGCGACGGCTGAGCCGGCTCCGCGCGCGGTCGGGCCGGCATGACAGGATCGCCGGCGAGCCCCGGCGGACCGGCCGGGACACGGGACGGGCGTCGCGACCGAGCGAGCCGGGCAGGGTGGGGTGACGAGCGGCGTGGGGGAGCGGTCCGGCGAGCCGCCGCAGACCGACTACGCGGCCGTCTTCCGGGCGATGCCCACCCCGTACCTGGTCATGACGCCGGACCTGGTCATCGCCGACGCGAACCCGGCCTACCTGGCGAGGACGGGCCGCCGCCTCGACGAGCTCGTGGGCCGGCCGGTGTTCGACGCGTTCCCGGGCAACCCGAACGAGACCGACCCGGACGGCGGCGCCACGCGGATCCGCGCCTCGTTCGAACGGGCCCGGGACACCGGCCTGATCGACACGATGGAGCTGCAGGAGTACGACATCCCCGACGGCCGGGGCGGCTTCTCCCAGCGGTTCTGGAGCCTGATCAGCATCCCGGTGGTCGACGGGAGCGGCGCGTGCCGGTACGTCATCCAGCGCGCCGAGGACATCACCGACTACGTCCTCGACCAGCGGGGCGCGGGCGATCGCGGGGAACCGAGCCACGGCATGGAGTGGCGCCGCCGCGTGCTCGACGTCGAGTCCGACCTCTTCGCCCGGGGGCTGGAGCTGGCGGCGTCCCGGGAGGCGGAGCTGGCCACGGCACGCCGCCTCGCCGCGCTGGCGGGGGTGGCCCTGGATCTCGCAGCGGCGGACAGCGTCGAGGAGCTGGTCCAGATCGTGTCGGTGAGCGGCCTGGAGGCGCTCGGCGCCCACGGTGCGGCCGTCGCCGTCCGCGACGGTGAGCTGCTGCGGCTGGAGCTCACCGAGGACCTCGGCCCCGTCGCTCGTGAGCGGTACGCCGTGCTGCCCCTGGACGCCCCCCTGCCCGGAGCCGTCGCCGCGCGGACCGGACGCACCCTCGTGCTCCCCGATCGCGCCGCCACGGTGGCCTTCGCCGCCGAGATGGCCGAGGCCGTCCAGTCCACGGGGAACGAGGCATGGGTCGCCCTGCCGCTGCAGGCGGGCTCGCGCAACCTCGGCTCCCTGATGGTCGGCTGGACGCGGGCGCAGGCCTTCACGGCCGAGGACATCGACCTGCTGGAGGCGTTCGCCGCCCAGTGCGCGCAGGTCCTCGACCGCATCCAGACCCGGCAGGCGGAGCGGGCGGCGCACGCGGCGGTCCGCGGGATGGCGGAGGCCCTCCAGCGCAGCCTGCTGACCGAGCCCCCGCAGCCGGCGGACCTGGAGATCGCCGTCCGGTACCTGCCGGCGGCGGAGCAGGCCCAGGTCGGCGGCGACTGGTACGACGCCTTCATGGTGGGCGACGGCAGCACCATGCTGGTCATCGGCGACGTCACTGGGCACGACCGGCACGCCGCCGCGGCCATGGCCCAGGTCCGCAACGTGCTGCGCGGCGTGGCGCACAGCCAGCCCGAGTCACCCGCCCGGGTCCTCGCCGCGCTCGACCGGGCCATGGGCGATCTCGCCGTCGGCACCCTGGCCACCGCCGTCCTGGCGCGGGTGGAGAACGGCCCCGACGGCGCCGGGTGCCAGCGGTTGCTGCGCTGGTCGAACGCCGGGCACCCGCCCCCCGTCCTGGTCGAGGCCGACGGCACGGTCACCCTCCTGGAGAGGACGCCCAACCGGCTGCTCGGCGTGGAGGCGGGCTCCCTGCGGGTGGAGCACGTCTGGCTGCTGCCGCCGGGCGCGACGCTGCTGCTCTACACCGACGGCCTCGTGGAACGCCGGGGCGCCACCCTCGACGACGGGATGGCCTGGCTGTGCGAGGAGGTGTCCCGGCTGCACGCCCTGCCGCTCGACGAGTTGTGCGACCGCCTGCTGGAGGTCCTGCCGGCGGAGCTGGACGACGACGTCGCGATCCTCGCGCTGCGGGCACGGCACACCTGAGCCGGCGGGGTCAGTCCTTCCGGCTGCGCGGGCCGATCCAGAGCGCGCCACCCAGCGCGGCCAGGGCGGCGGTGAGGACGAAGCCGCGGTCGCTGTCGACGACCGGGAGGACGACGAGCAGCCAGAAGACGGCCAGGCCGACCAGTCCGGCGGCGGCCACCCGCCATGCCGGGCCGGAACGCAGCCGGTTGCCGGCCGGGAAGAAGGCGGCGAACGCCACGAGGCCGAGCAGGACGCAGGCCGTGGCGAAGGCCGACCAGAGGGGGATGCGCTGCCAGTAGGACTCGACCTCCTCGCCCCGCATCGTCAGCCCGATCTCGAGCAGCGCCAGCGAGACGACGGTCAGGCCGAGGCCGAGTAGGGCGGGCCGGTCCCAGGTGGCCCGGCGCTTCGCCGGTCGGTCGGCCACGGCCGGCGACTCGAGCGTCTCGGGCCACACCGGACCGGCAGGGTTCTCGGGCGCCGGCGCGGCTGCCCCGTGCGGGGCGGCCTGCGCAGTCGAGCCCGCGTCGGCGGGCGGCCCGGCCTCGTCGTGCGGGACAGGAGTCGGCCGGACCGGGGGCGGCGGCGGGGGCGTGCCGATGCCCGGCAGGCCGGGTACGAAGTCGACCGGCCCGGTCGGGGCGAGCGTCTCGACCGGCTCCACCGGTGCCGGCGTGGTGGCACCCGGGTGCGGCGGGAGCTGCTGCGTGGCGGTCGCGCCGGCGGGCGGCTGCACGACGGGGATCTCCTGGGTGCTCGGCGGCCGGGTGCTCGGTGGCTGGGCGCTGCCGGGCGCCGCGGGCGACTGGGGGTCGGACGAACTCACGGCTCCTCCTCTGCTCCGGGGTGGGGTGGTCGGCGTGCGCCGGTAGGTCCGCGGATCGGGCCCGCGGATCGGACCCGGCGCTCCGCACGGTATCCGCGCGCGGTCGCCCGGCCTGCGAGGCGCCCCGGGGTGCACCGCGCCTAGGGTCGGTGCGTGGGTACGCGCGCAGGCATCGTCGTCACCGGGACCGAGGTGCTCACCGGTCGGGTGCCCGACCGCAACGGGCCCTGGCTCGCCGAGCAGCTCCGCCTCCTCGGCGTCGACGTGGGCCACGTGGTCGTCGTGGGCGACCGCCCCGAGGACCTGCGGGCGGCCCTCTCCTTCCTCACCAGCACCGGCGCCTCCCTCGTCATCACCTCCGGCGGGCTGGGGCCGACGGCCGACGACCTGACCGCGGAGGTCGTGGGCGCGTACCAGGGACGGCCGTCCGCGGTGGACGCCGAGCTGGAGCAGCGGATCGCGGCGGTGGTCGAACGGCTGATGGCCCGCCGCGGCTGGCGGACCGACCCGTCCGCGACGGCGGCCGGCGTCCGCAAGCAGGCCCGGGTGCCCGACGGCGCGACCGTGCTCGGACCGGTCGGCACCGCACCGGGTCTCGTGGTGCCGCCGGCGGACGGGCGGGACGGACCGACGGTCCTGGTGCTCCCCGGTCCGCCGTCGGAGCTGCAGGGCATGTGGCCCGACGCGGTGGCGGCGGCGCCGGTCCGCGCGGCACTGACGGGTGCGACCGAGCTGCGCCAGGAGACGGTGCGGCTGTGGGGAACGCTGGAGGCGCAGCTCGCCGTCACCCTCCGGGAACTCGACGCGGAGCTCTCCGGGCTGGAGATCACGACGTGCCTGCGGGAGGGCGAGCTGGAGATCGTCACCCGCTTCGCGCCCGCGGCGCAGGGGGCCTACGACCGGCTCGCCGCGGCGCTGGCCGCCGAGTACGCCGGCACGATCTTCTCCACCGGCCCGACCCTCGACGAGCTGGTGGGCCGGGCGTTCGCCGATCAGGGCCGGACGGTGGCCACGGCGGAGTCGTGCACCGGCGGGCTGCTGGCCGCGCGGCTGACCGAGCGGCCGGGATCGTCGGCCTGGGTCCGTGGCGGCGTCGTCGCCTACGCCAACACGGCGAAGGAGCAGCTGCTCGACGTCCCAGCAGCGCTGCTGGCCGAGCACGGGGCGGTGAGCGCCGAGGTCGCGGTCGCGCTCGCCGAGGGCGCCCGGGCACGGTTCGGGACGGACGTCGGCGTCGGCATCACCGGGATCGCCGGGCCGGGCGGCGGGTCTCCGGAGAAGCCGGTCGGGACGGTGCACCTGTGCGTCGCGACCGCGGACGGCCGGGAGGCGCGCGCCCTGCGGCTGCCCGGTGCACGGTCCGCCGTCCGGGAGCGGTCGGTCACGATGGCGATGCACCTGCTGCGCCGGGCGTTGCTCGGGGGACCGCCCGCCTGAGGTCAGGGCGTGACGGTCACCTCGGTGAAGGGCAGGAGCGGCTCGACCTCGGGGAAGACCACGAAGAGGAGCAGGGCCGCCACGGCCAGGACCAGGACCAGCGCCTCGAGCGCCTTCACTGCCGTGCTGCCCGGCAGGCGCCGCCAGATCCAGGTGTACATGCGGATGGCCTCCGGAGTCGTCGCGGGCAGCGTCAGCTGCCGAGCGCGGGGGGCCCGTCGGGAGCGGACGCCTTGCTCACCGGGGCGCCGTCCAGCCGGGCGTGGACGATGAGCCGCTGCGCGGCCGAGTACTTCGGGTGGCACGTGGTGAGCGTCAGGTAGGCGCCCGAGGTCGCGGCGTCCACGGACGCGCCGGGAGTCGGCGAGATGACCGCGGTGTCTGTCGGCCGGACGATCTCGCGGCCCGGGATGCCACTGGGGTCCGCGCGGAAGTCGCCCGTGGCCGGGTCCCCGAGGACCCGGTAGGTGTACCAGTTGCCCTCGGTCTCGACCACGATGGCGTCCCCCGGCCGCATGCGGTCCAGGTCGAGGAAGGGTGACCCGCGACCGACGCGGTGGCCGGCCACTGCGAAGTTCCCCTCCTGGCCGGGCATCGCGGTGTCGAGGTAGTGGCCCGGCCCCTGCTCGAGCTGCACCTGGGCGGTGCCCTCGACGATCACGCGGGAGTAGTCCTCGCCCAGGCGCGGGATGTGCAGCACGGCGAGCGGCTGACCCAGCTCTGCCTGGAAGGACTCCGGGGCGGGGGCGGGGGCGGGGGCAGGCGCGCCCGCCGGAGGGGTCACCGTGGGGGCGTCGGCCGGGGGGGACTCCGCCCACTGCTCCTGGATCTGCTGGCTGAGCTGGTCCTGTTCCCGCGCGGCGATGAGGTCGGTGACGTAGAGCTCGTAGACGACGAACAGCAGGGCGACGAGTCCGAAGGTGATCAGCGTCTGGCCGATGCCGCGGGACAGCGTCCGCAGCCAGTCGCCCCGCGAGCGCGGCGCGGCCGCGGTGGGCCGGGTGTCGCTCGGGGGGCTGTCCACGTCGACTGCGCTGCTCACCGCGGATCCTGTCTGCCGGGAGGGGTGGGCACCTCCTGCCGGACGTCGATCCCGGCAGGAGGTGCCCTGGTCATGCCCTACGGGTGGTGGGTGGTGCCGTACTGGTGTTGCCCTGCTGGTGGTGCTGAGTGGTGCCCGGCCCGCCGCCCTGGATGGGTCGGGCGGCGGGCCGGTGGATCAGACCGCCGCGGTGGCGGTGCGGCGACGGCCGGCCAGCGTGAGAGCGCCACCCGCACCCAGGGCCAGGAGGCCCAGGGTCAGCGGAGCGGTGGTCTCGGCGCCGGTGTAGGCCAGCTGGCCCTTCGGCTGTGCGTGGGTGTTCATCGGAGCGGCGGCCCGGTGGTGGACCGGAGCCGCGGCCTTGTGGTGCTGCTGGACCGGAGCGGCCTCGTGCTTGGCCGGAGCCGGCTGCGCCGGGGCGTGGTGCACCGGCTTCTCGTTCGGCTTGCAGACCCAGGCGCTGCCGCCACCGGCGGTGGCGTTGTTGGAGCAGGTCACGTCAGCGTCGCCGCCGATCGAGATGATGTTGATGATGTTGGTGATGTGCTGCGAGCAGTCGACGTCGCCCTCTTCGCTGTAGCAGGTGAGGGTGTTGTCGTTGCCGACGATGACCTTGATGATCGAGTCGCCGCCGTTGGCGTTGACGGTGCCGGTCTCGGCGTTGTTGTCGACGTTGTTGCGGGCGTCACTGTCCTGGTCGAGGTAGGTGTCGCCGTAACCGCCGTCGCCGTGCTTGCCACCGTCTCCGCCACTGGTCACGGAGTCGTTGTCGTTGCGGGCGTTGGCGTTGTAGCGGGCAGCGTTGCCGGCCGCGGCGTTGTTGCTGCCGTGGACCCCGGCGTCGCCGCCGCGGGAGGCGACGTCGACCTCGTTGTGGATGACCTGCGAGCCCTCGGCGTCGCCCTTGTCGTCGCTGCCGGCGTCGACGGAGTTGCCGTTGCCGGCGATGACGCCGACGACGGAGTCGCCGCCGTTGGCGTTGACGGTGCCGGACTCGGCGTTGTTGTCGACGTTGTTGCGGGCGTCGGCGTCCTGGACGACGTCGGTGTAGGCGTCGCCGCCGTCGCCGTGCTTGCCGGCGTCCCCGCCCGTGGTGACGGAGTCGTTGTGGTTGGAGGCGTCGGCGTTGTACGACGCACCGTTGCCGGCGGCCGCGTTGTTGCTGTTGCTGACGCTGGCGTTGCCGCCCTGCGACGCGACGTCGACCTCGTTGTGGACGGTCTGCGACGCGTTCACGTCACCCTTGTCGCCGCTCCCGGCGTCGACCGAGTTGCCGTTGCCGGCGAACACGATGACGTAGGAGTCGCCGCCGTTGGCGTTGACGGTGCCGGACTCGGCGTTGTTGCTGACGTTGTTGCGGGCGTCGGCATCCTGGTCGACGACCGTCTCGGCGCCGCCGCCGGAGCCGCCGGAGCCGCCCTCGCCGCCGGTGGTGACCGACTCGTTGCTGTTGGCGGCCTCGGCGTCGTAGGAAGCGGTGTTGCCCGCTGCTGCGTTGTTGCTGCCGCTGACGTCTGCGTCAGAGGCGCTCGCCGCCGCCTGGCCGAGGATGAGGAATCCTCCGGCCATGCCTGCGATGGCGAGTCCGTTTCTCACGGATCGATTCACGTGCGTGTCCTTTGTGAATGTGCGCGTCACATGCGGGTATGAAGTGACGCGCTGGTGAATGGGTGACGAGCGGGGCGGCTGCACTTGGTCGGTGATGTGCCCCCCGTGGCACACCTGAGGACGGACGCAGGCCGCAGTAGCGGCGGCGTCAGTCCGGCCGTGTAGCGGGGTCGGTCGCCGTGAGGGTGGGCGACCCCGCTGCCGGCGCCGCGACGCCGGGCTCGTTCACCGCGAGGAAGATGTCGGCAGGCGTGCCGAGGACCGCGGCAACGACGGAACCCACGGTCTTGGACGTGCTCTGGCCGGCGCTCTGGCTGCCGCAACCGGCGCCGGCGACCGTGGGAGCCGGCGCGCTGGAGGACAGCGGCGCCTCAGGGGCGGACGGCTGCGGCGCGGGCTCCGGCGTGACCTGGCCGATGAACTGCTGGGCGAGCAGGTCCGACGTCTCCGGGGAAGCCGCGCTCGGCGCCACCGCGGGTGCGGTCCGCTCGGCGGCACCGGCGCCCGTCGACCGGGCGGTCCCGGCGGTGCCGGCGTCCGCGGCCGATCCGGGCACGGCGCAGAGCACGGCGAGGTCGCCGGCGGGCTGGGTGGCCGGCGCCGCGGCCTGAGCCGTCGCCGGAGTCGTTCCCGAGCAGGCCGGGGCGTCCGTGGTGGCAGCCGTGGCGGTCGCGGACGCGCCTCGCGACTCGTCGCATGCCGACTGTGCCGTGCCGGGCGTCCCGCCCACCTCGGTGGTCGTGACGGTGGTGGTGCCGTCCCGGTTCGTCGTCGTCGTGGTCGTCGTGTCGGTGGTGGTGGTGGTCGTCGTGGTCACGCTGCTGCTCGTGGCCGACGCGAGGACGGTGACGTTCCCGGCTGACGCGGAGACATCGTCCGCCGCGGCGCCGCCCGGCGCTGCCGACGCACCCTGCGGTGCCGGCACGGGCTCGGGAACGCTGCCCGCGGTGGTGGCCACCGACGTGACCGAGGCGCCGATCGCGCTGGTGGAAGCCTCCACGACCGAGGTCACCGTCGACGTGACCACGCTGGTGATCGAACGCGGGCTCGGCTGCGCCTCTGTCGGTGCCTGATCGGCCTCCGCGGCGACGGGAGCCGGCTCGTCGGCGTGGGCCGCCGCGGCGGTCCCGACCGCGATGCAGGCGTAGGCCCCGGCCCCCAGGACGCACGCCTGCAGGCTGCGACGGAGCAGCGACCTGCGGACAGGGAACGGCTCCAGGCCGTTCCTGCTCGCGGTGGTCCCCGTCATGGGGCGGACGTTATGAACGAGTTCGTCTCGTGACTACCGGGTCGTGCACCACCGTGAAGTGTGCGGCGTGTCACCTGCCCTCACCCGACCGGGGGATTGCGGAGAGTAACCGAAACCGGGTTGTTACCGAGTCTGGTATCAACCTGATACCTGGCTGAGACCACAGCGGGGCGACACCCAGGGGGTGTGGAGCATGGCCATGACGCTCAGGCTGAGCCCGGCGCAGTCCGAGGCACTGCGCCGTCGCGCCGTGGCCGAGGGCGCCTCGATGCAGGACGTCGCCCGGCGGGCGGTGGAGGCCTACATCCGGGCCCACGAGCCCGAGGTGCCGATCGCGACCGTGATCGACACCGAGCTGCACCGGTTCGCCGGGGCCGTCGAGTGGTTGAGCCGATGGCGGGACTGACCCTCGAGGACCTGCTCGAGGTCGCCCGGCGCACGCTCGGGTCGGACATGCGGGTCCGCGACCTGGGGCTGCTCACGGCCGCGCTGGCCCGGATCGAGGCGCGCGCGCTGGGCCACGACGTGTACCCCACCGTCGAGGAGCGGGCGGCCGCCCTGCTGCACTCCCTCGCCACCACCGCGCCGCTCGTGCACGGCAACCGGCCCTTCGCGTGGGCGGCGACGGCGGTCTACCTGGCCCGCAGGGGCTGTCCCTCGGCGCTCACCGACGAGCAGGCGGTCAGCCTGGTCACCGACGTCCTGACCGGCCGCGTCGAGGCCGTCACGGCGATCGCCGACCGGCTGCGCGGGACGAGCGGACCCGCCGCCGGGACGCCGTCCCCCGCGTGAGCGCCCCACGTACGGTGGCGATCATGGGGTCCACGCACGAGGTGACCAACCAGGTTCCGCCGCTCGCCGGGCACGACCCGATCGCCGGTGACACCGCGCTCGCGGAGGCCTGCGTCCGGCACGCCGACGCCACGGCGCTCGCGTCGCTGGCCGATCTCGGGCGGCTCTCCGGCAGCGAGCAGGCGCAGGAGTGGGGCCGGCTGGCCAACGAGAACCCGCCCCGGCTGCGGACGCACGACCGGTACGGGCACCGGATCGACGAGGTCGAGTTCCACCCGGCCTGGCACGAGCTCATGCGCACCGCCGTGGGGCACGGCCTGGCCGGCGCCCCGTGGGCGGAGCGGTCCCCCCACGCGCACGTCCGGCGCGCCGTCGGCTACTTCGGGTGGACGCAGAACGAGATGGGTCACGGCTGTCCGGTGACGATGACCTACGCGGTCGTCCCCGCGCTGCGGCGCACACCCGAGCTCGCCGCCCGCTACGAACCGGGGCTGACGTCGACCGCCTACCAGTTCGGGCTGGCCGAGCCGACCGGCAAGCGCGGCCTCGTCGCCGGCATGGGGATGACGGAGAAGCAGGGCGGCTCCGACGTCCGGGCCAACAGCACCCGCGCCGTCGCCCAGCCGGACGGGTCCTACCGGCTGACCGGTCACAAGTGGTTCACCTCGGCGCCGATGAGCGACCTCTTCCTGGTGCTGGCCCGGCTGGAGGAGGGCATCTCCTGCTTCGTGGTCCCCCGGGTGCTGCCGGACGGCACGCGCAACGTGTTCCACGTGCAACGTCTGAAGGACAAGCTCGGCGACCGGTCCAACGCCAGCAGCGAGGTGGAGTTCGACGGGACGACGGGGTGGCTCGTGGGGGAGCCGGGGCGCGGGGTGCCGGCCATCATCGAGATGGTCAACATGACCCGCCTGGACTGCGTCCTCGGTTCGGCTGCCACCATCCGTGCCGCGCTCACGCAGGCCATCCACCACGCGCGGCACCGGCGGGCCTTCGGCGCCCTGCTCGTCGACCAGCCGCTCATGCAGAACGTGCTGGCCGATCTGGCCGTGGAGAGCGAGGCGGCGACGGCGCTGGCGATCCGGCTCGCCGCTGCGGTCGACGCCGGGGAGTCGCCCTTCCTGCGGCTGGCCGGCGCCGCCGCGAAGTTCTGGGTGTGCAAGCGGACGCCGGGCGTCGTGGCCGAGGCCATGGAGGTGCTCGGCGGCAACGGCTACGTCGAGGACTCGGGCCTGCCGCGGCTCTACCGGCAGTCGCCGCTGAACTCCATCTGGGAGGGCTCGGGAAACGTGATCGCGCTCGACGTGCTGCGCGCCATGGGCCGCTCGTCGGACTCCCTGGCCGCCGTCGACGCGGAGCTGGAGCTCGCGCGAGGCGTCGACGACCGGTACGACGACGCCGTCGGGCGGCTGCGCGCGGAGCTCGCCGACCCCGAGGACCTGCCCGTCCGGGCGCGGCGGATCGCCGGTCTCCTCGCTCTCTGCCTGCAGGGCTCCCTGCTCCTGCGGCACGCGCCCGACGCGGTCGCGGACGCCTTCTGCGCCTCTCGCCTGGGCGGGAGCGGCGGTGGCGTGCTCGGAATGCTGCCCGCGACGACGGCGGCCGCCAAGATCGTCGAACGGGCGTCGGTCGCCCCTGTCTGATCGGCGGTCGGGATGACTACTCTCGTGTCATTCACCGATCACCGGCAGCGGTGCCGGGCGGTGTCGTGCCGTAATTCCGCTAGCTGCGGATCGACCATGAGCGGACGAGAGCGGGCAGCGTGCAACCAGACGACGACGGCCCTCGGTCGGGACGGCGCGACGTGCTGGACGGCGTCCCCGACGCGGTCTACCGGCTGGACGCGCAGGGACGGTTCACCTATCTGAACGCCGCGGCGGAGGGCCTCTTCAGGCGCCGGGCCGACGAGCTGATCGGCCGCTCGATGGTCGAGTGCTTCCCGATGCTGGAAGGCACTCCCGCGGAGAAGCTGCTGCACGAGGTGCTCGCCACGGCCGAACCGCGGCAGTTCGACCACTACGCCGAGCAGCGGGACCGCTGGTTCGAGGTCCGCGCCTTCCCGGATGCCGAGGGCATCGCGGTCTTCTTCCGCGACGTCGACGCCCAGCACCGCGCCGCGCAACGTCGCGAGACCGCGCTCCGCGAGCTCACCGCCGTCCTCGAGGCACTGCCGTCCGCGACGGTCCTGGTGGACGAGGACGGCCGGATCCTCATCACCAACCGGGCCTGGGAGGCCAACAGCGAGCTGCTGCGCAGCAGCGGCATCGATCCCGGCGGCCTCGACGACGACTACCTCGAGTGCCTGCGCCGCGGACTGCCGGGGGACGACCAGGCGGCGGTGGCCGCCGGCCTGGCCAGGCTGCAGGCGGAGCCGCTGGACGGCCTGCCCGGCTCCTTCGACCACGAGTACTCCGCGCAGCTCGGGTCCTTCGCCACCTGGTTCCGGCTGCAGGCCGCGCGCGTGCCCGACTCCCGGCGCGTGGTGGTCACGCACACCGACATCACCGAGCGGGTCCGCGGCGAGCAGGCGCTCGCCTGGCGGGCCGGGCACGACGAGCTGACCGGCCTGCCGAACCGGGCGACGCTGCTGGACATGATCGCCGACGCCCTCGCCCACGGGACTCCGGACGCCCCGGGCACGGCGCTGCTGGTGCTGGACCTCGACGGCTTCAAGACCGTCAACGACTCCCTCGGCCACCAGATCGGCGACCGGCTGCTGCGGCAGGTGGGGGAGCGCCTCGCCGAGCAGGTGCGGCCGGGCGACGCCGTCGGGCGGCTCGGCGCGGACCAGTTCGTCGTGCTGGCCCGCAGTTGCGATCAGGCGGAGGCGGCCGCGCTGGCCTTCCGCCTGCAGTCGACCTTCGCGCTGCCCTTCACCGCGTCCGGCATCTCCGTGCCGCTGTCGGCGAGCATCGGCGTCGCTGTCTCCCGTTCCGACGTCCGCGACCCGCACCAGCTGCTCAGCGACGCGGATGCGGCGATGTTCGCCGCGAAGAGCTCGGGCCGCGACCGGGTGCACCTGTTCTCCCCGGGTCTGCGCGAGGCGGCGCGCTGGCGCCTGGAGGTCGCCACCCGGCTGCGCGGGGACGCCATCGACCAGCTGGTCGTCCACTACCAGCCGGTGGTCCGCCTCGACACCGGCGAGGTGGAGGGCGTGGAGGCGCTGGTCCGCTGGCAGCACCCGGAGCGGGGCCTGCTGCCCCCCGACTCCTTCCTCTCCGTCGCGGAGGAGACCGGTCAGGTCATCCCCATCACCCGGTGGCTGCTGCGCGAGACCACCCGCAAGGCCGCCGAGTGGGCGGCGCAGGGCCTGCCGCTGCGCATGTCGGTGAACATCAGCGCCCGCCACTTCTCCGCCGAGACGTTGGTCCGGGACGTGCGCGTCGCGTTGCGCGACTCCGGCCTGCCGCCCGACCAGCTCGTCCTCGAGCTGACCGAGACCAGCGTGGCCGAGGACCCGACGCGCGCCGAGGACCAGCTGACCGTGCTGCGCAGCTTCGGTGTCCGGGTGGCCATCGACGACTTCGGCACCGGTTGGTCCTCGCTGGCCCAGCTGTTCGCCCTACCCATCGGCACGCTGAAGATCGACCGGTCGCTGCTCAACGCGGCCGAGCGGGCGGTGGCCGGGGAGACCGGAGCGGTGCTGCACGCGATCGTGGAGCTCACCCGCACACTGGGGATCCGGTCGGTGGCCGAGGGCGTGGAGACGCCCGAACACCTGCGGATGGTCCGGGAGGCCGGCTGCGACCTCGCCCAGGGGTGGCTGCTCGGCCAGGCCATGCCGGCCGAGGAGATCCCGCGTTTCGTGCGCTCGGTCCAGGCCGCGGGCGGGGACCTCTGCGCGCTGGCGGTCGCCGGCGCATCGGTCCCCCAGGCAGGGTGATCGGCCGCCGCGTGGGCCGCCGGGCGAGCGCGCCGGGCGGGCCGCCCCGGGTGCCGGACGCGCGTCCGCCGGTCCCGGAGCGCACCGGCCGGCAGGCGGCGCGGCACACTGCTCCCGTGCCCGACAGCCTGGACGCCGAACTCGCCACCCTCACCGACGAGGAACAGGCGGCCGACAGCCCCTCGCCCCAGCCGGCCGCGGGAGCGCCGGAGGGCCGGCAGCAACCGGCGCTGGACCTGCTCATCTGGGACGCCCCGAACATCGACATGACCCTGTCGACGGTCATCGGGGCCCGGCCCACCGCGGCCTCCCGGCCGCGGTTCGACGCCATCGCGGCCTGGTTCGTCGAGGGCGCGGGCGACCCGTCCACGCCCGGCGCGGCCGATGTCGAGGCGTGCGTGTTCGCCAACATCCCGCCACAGCCGGGGACGCTGCAGCGCTGGGTCGAGGCCCTGCGCGGGTTCGGCTACTCGGTCTTCGCCCGGCCGAAGTCGCAGCCCGACGACGACATCGACCAGGACATGCTCGACCACATCGCCGTCCGGGCGCACAGCCACCGGCTGCGCCGGCTGGTCGTGTTCTCGGGTGACGGGCGGAACTTCGCCGAGCCGCTGGAGCAGCTCGTCCGCGAGGGCACCCAGGTCGTCGTCGTCGCCTTCAGCGAGGTCGCGGGGTACGCGATCAGTTCGGAGCTGCTGGAGTTCATCGACATCGAGGACGTCCCCGGGGCGTTCGTCGAGCCCCTGGACCGCGTGCGCCTCGACGCCCTCCCGCCGGACGGCGCCTGGCTGCGGCCGACCCGCAGCCTGCGGGACTTCGTCAGCAGCTTCACCGCCCGCCGGGACCGCTGAGCGCTGCCGTCCCGCAGACGGGCGGTCGCCGCCGTGCTCAGCGGCCGCCCGAGCGCAGCGTCTCGAGCGCCTTGGCGACCCGTCGCTGACGGGTCTCCGGGGTCTTCGCGTCCTCGACGGCCAACACGTGCCGACGCCGATGGCTGTACGACAGTCGCTCGAACGCCTCGCGGGCCGCGGGGTCGCCGTCGAGGGCGACGCGCAGGTCCTCGGGGACGGCGACCTCCCGGGGCTCGGTGTCCAGCTCGATGTCGACCTCGACGTCGTCGCCCGCCGCCACGCCGGCCGCCGTCCGGTGCTCCGCACTCAGCGGGAGCAGGTACCGCCCGCCCATGACCGCCACGGTGCTGCGGTACGTGTGCCCGCCCACCGTCACCCGGACCGGCGGCTTCTTCCCCGCACCGAGCTCCTCCACCACGGCGGCGGGCACCTCCATGCCCGTGGCGGTCCTCCCGCCCAGCTCGACCCTCGTCGTGAACCTCACGCAGGGGAGTCTGCCCGGCCGGCACCGCCGCCTCCATCCGCTGCCCCGAGGAGCGGTCCCCGCTGCGGCGCGTCGGGCACGGCGGCGTCGCCGGGCGGGAACCCGCGGGTTACCGTCGCCGACCGGGGAGTTCCACCGGGTCGACGACCCCGTGCCCCGTAGACCGATCGGAGAGGACCCATGACGAGCGTTCCGGGAGTCGATCATCCCGAGGAGCAGACGGAGGCCGAGGTGACGCTCGACGGGCGGGGCATCTCGGTCAGCTCGCGCGTGGAAGGCGTCACCAAGGGCTTCATCACCGTGCGTCCGTCCGTGGGCGAGTTCGTCGAGCAGGTGGTGGTCCGGGTCGGCGACCCCGTCGCGATCTTCTGGTCGAGCGAGGAGACCCAGCGCTCCCTCCCGGCGCGGGTCAGCGACGTCGAGACCGGCGCGGTCGTCCGGTGGCGGATGGAGGCCACCGGGCCGGCCGAGGTCAGTCAGCGGCGGCAGGCGGTTCGTGGGCGGGTGCAGGCGCCGGTCGTGGCCGGCTACGGGGCGATCGACCTCACGGGCACGACCATCGACCTCAGCGAGGCCGGGCTGCGCGCGGAGTTCGAGGGCCTCGGGGCCCCACCGGAGGCCGGCGCGAAGCTCGACCTGGTCCTGACCCTGGACGACGGTGAGACGAGGACGAAGGCGGAGGTGGTGCGCACCCACGCCCGTGGCGCCCGCTGGATCATGTCGATCCGCTTCCTCGGCATCCAGGAGAAGGATCAGGACCGCGTCCGCCGGAGGGTCTTCACGGCGCTCCGCGAGGAGCGGGCGAGCAAGGCCGGTCATGCCCTTCCGGACCCGCGGGACTAGCTCTGCCCCACTCGCGGGAGCAGTCCCGCCGAACCCGCGGGGGTAGCCGGGGTCCGTACGGGGCAGTGCTCCGGATGTGACCGCCCCGCCCCTCCGGCTCCCCGACGCCCTCGCGGCGTTGCGCGATCAGCTGGCGATGACGCCTCTCGGGCTGGCCACGCCGGGCCGGGACGACGCCGTCCGCGCCGCCCGCGCCGTCCGTGACCAGATCGACGACTACCTGCTCCCCCGGCTCGGTGACCTGGACGCGCCGCTGCTCACCGTCGTCGGAGGCTCCACCGGCGCCGGCAAGTCCACGCTGGTGAACAGCCTCATCGGCAGCCCGGTGACGACGGCGGGCGTCCTCCGGCCGACGACGCGGGCCCCGGTCCTCGTCTGCGCGCGGTCGGACGCGGCCGCCTTCGCCGGTGACCGGGTGCTCCCGGGCTTGTCCCGGGTCACCGGCGGCAGCGGCGGTCCGGGCACCGTCCAGCTCGTCGTCCGCGACGACGTCCCGCCGGGCCTCGCCCTCCTGGACGCCCCCGACGTCGACTCGGTGGTGGAGTCCAACCGCGAGCTGGCCGGGCAGCTCCTGGCCGCGGCGGACCTCTGGGTCTTCGTCACCACCGCCGCCCGCTACGCCGACGCGGTGCCGTGGGACCTGCTCCGGACGGCGCAGGAGCGGGGCACCGCCCTGGCCGTCGTCCTGGACCGCGTGCCGCCCGAGGCGGCCGGCGAGGTCGCCGCCGATCTGCACGGGATGCTGCAGCGCGCCGGCCTGGCGAGCGCGCGGCTCTTCGTCGTGGAGGAGCGGCCACTGGTCGACGGCCGGGTCCCCGAGGACCAGGTCGCGCCGCTGCGGTCCTGGCTGCACGGGCTGGCCGCCGACCAGGGGGCCAGGTCGGCGGTGGTCCGGCAGACGCTCACCGGCGCACTGGACAGCCTGGAGCAGCGGGTCGGCGGGATCGCCGCGGTCGTGGACCAGCAGGTGGTGGCGGGGGAGGCGCTCCGCGGCGCGGCGGCCGCCGCCTACACCGCTGCCTACGACGGGATCGACGACGGCGTGCGGAGCGGCACCCTGCTGCGCGGCGAGGTGCTGGCCCGCTGGCAGGAGTTCGTCGGTACCGGGGAGTGGATGCGGGCGCTCCAGGGGCAGGTCAGCCGGCTGCGCGACCGCGTCGTCAGCGCCGTCTCGGGTCGACCGACGCCGGTCGAGGACCTCCAGGGCGCCCTGGAGAGCAGCGTGGAACGCCTGCTGCGTGCCGAGGCCGACCGCGCCGCCGAGCGCACGGTGACCACCTGGCGGTCACTGGCCGGCGGCGCCCAGCTCCTCGCCGGCGCCGAGCGGGAGCTCGAGCAGGTGTCGCCCGACTTCCCGGAGGCGGCCGCGGCGCAGGTGCGCGACTGGCAGGGGACGGTCCTGGACCTGGTGCGCGACCAGGGGGCGGACAAGCGGTCGAGGGCCCGGATCCTCTCGTGGGGCATCAACGGCGCGGGCGCGGTCGTCATGATCGCCGTCTTCGCGCAGACCGGCGGCCTCGTCGGCGGGGAGATCGCGGTGGCGGGCGGCACGACCGTCGTCGGGCAGCGGGTGCTCGAGGCGGTCTTCGGCGATGCCGCCGTGCGGTCGCTGGCCGCCCGCGCCCGCGAGGACCTGCAGCGCCGGGCCGACGGGCTGCTCCGCTACGAGCAGGCCCGCTTCGACGACCGGGTGCAGGACGCGGCGCCGCCACCGGGGGCGTCCGACGCGCTCCGGGCGAGCGTCGCGGAACTGACCGCGGCGCGCCGGGCCACCGCGTGAGGACGAAGGAGCTGCCGCTGGCCGACCGGCTGGCCGCGCTGCGCGACGCCGTCGAGGTGGCCGAGGGGCGCCTCGACGTCCCGGAGGTGCCGCAGGCCCGGGCCCTCCTCGCGAAGGCCGGCGCCCGGGCAGCCCTGGGCGACGCGACCGTGGTGGCGCTCGCCGGTGCCACGGGCAGCGGGAAGTCCACCCTCTTCAACGCGCTCTCCGGCAGCGAGGTCAGCACCCCGGGCATCCGCCGGCCGACCACCGGCGTCGCGCACGCCACGACGTGGGGTGCCGACGGGGCCGACGGTCTGCTGGACTGGCTGGAGGTCCCGCGCCGCCACCGGCACGTCCCCGAGCCGGGGCTCGACGGCCTCGTCCTCCTCGACCTGCCCGATCACGACAGCATCCGGCTCGAGAACCGGCTGGAGGTGGACCGGCTCGTGGCGCTGGTCGACGTCCTGGTGTGGGTGCTGGACCCGGAGAAGTACGCCGACGCCGCGGTGCACGACCGCTACCTCGCCCCGCTCGCGGGGCACAGCGGTGTCCTGCTCGTCGTCCTCAACCAGATCGACCGGCTGGACGCCGTCGCGGCGAAGGAGTGCCTCACCGACCTGCGCGCCCTGCTCGACCGCGAGGGTCTGTCCGGAGTCCCGCTGCTCGCCGCCTCCGGCCGGACGGGCGCGGGCGTCGCCGAGCTCCGCGGGGAGCTGGCCCGCCGGGTCGCGGCGCGGCGGGCGGCCTCGGACCGGCTGACCGCGGACGTGCGCGGCATGGCCGCCGGTCTCGCCCGGCACGCCGGCGACGACGGGGACGGCGGTGCCGCGCTTGCCCGCCGGGACCGCGGGGAGCTCGTCGACGAGCTCGGTGCGGCGCTGGCCGACGCCGCGGGGGTCCCGGCCGTCACGAGCGCCGTCGAGCGGTCGACGCACCGTGCGGGGGTCGCGCACACCGGGTGGCCGCTGGTCCGCTGGGTCCGCAAGCTCCGCCCGGACCCGCTCGGCCGGTTGCACCTGGGTGACGAGCGGGCCCGCACGTCCCTCGCGCCGGCCGGGGCCATCGAGGTGGCGGCGGTGACGACGGCGGTGCGGCGCGCCCGCGACGTCGTGGGCGAGGGGCTGCCGCAGGCCTGGCGGGACGACCTGCGCCGCACGGTGGAGGTGTCGGAGACCGAGCTGGCCGACCGGCTGGACCGGGCGGTGGCCGGGACCGATCTCGGGTCGGACCGGGTGCCGCTCTGGCAGCGCGCGGTCGGGGGCCTGCACTGGGTCCTCGCGCTGACGGCGCTGGTCGGCGCGCTGTGGCTGCTGGCGCTGGTGGCCCTCGGGTTCTTCCAGCTCGACGACGTCGTGCCCCTGCCGCGAGTGGAGGGCCTGCCGCTGCCGACCCTGCTCCTCGGGTGCGGGCTGGTCGCCGGGTTCCTGCTCGCGCTGCTGGCGCGGCCCCTGGTGCGGATGCGCGCCCGGCGGCGGGCGCGGGCGGCCGAGCGACGGCTCCGGGCCGCGATCGGGACCGTGGCCCAGGAGGAGCTGCTGGCCCCGATGACGGCGGTCCGCGAGGACGCCGCCCGCTTCCGCGAGGCCGTCCACAGAGCCAGCAGGTGACCTCAGTCCCGGCGGACCTCGGGTGACCGTGGCTCGGGGAGCTGGCTGCGCTGGCGCTCGGGGACGTCGGTGCGGCCGGAGGGCAGCCGGGCCCACACGTGCTTGCGGCCGGGCCGCTTCTCCCAGCCGAACGTCGTCGACAGCTGCGCGACCAGGTGCAGCCCCATCCCGCCCAGCGCGGGGTCGCGGTCGACGGCGGGCACCGGTGGACTGTCCGGCGCCTCGTCGCTGAGGTCCAGCAGCCATCCGCCCGGTCCGGCGACCACCAGGGCACGGACGTCACCCCCACCGTGGCGGAGGGCGTTGGAGGCCAGTTCCTCGAACACCAGGAGCAGACCGTCCCGGGCGTCCTCGGTGGAGGCCGAGGAGACGGAGGGATGGGCGATCCGGGCCCGGAGGTCGCTGCGCACGCGGGAGACCACGTGCATCGCCTCGAGCTGCCAGTGCCACACGTCACCGGGGACGGAAGGCACCGGGGCGCACGGCCAGGGCCCGGACCCAGGGTCGTGGGCCGGCTCATCGGCCATGTCGGCCATCGCCTCTCCCTCGAGTCTGGCGTCGCGTCCGGGGCCGGACCTTCGCCGGGCCGGGTCCATCCTGACCGATGGTGACCTGACGCGCACCGGCGGGCGGGACATCCGCCCTCCACCAGGCACACTGTGCGCCATGGAAGCCATGCTGCGGGAGCTCAGTCGCGTGGTCCTGGTCGACCGGGCGCTGAGCGACGTCCTGACCGACATCACCCGCATCGCCGCCGCTGGCATCCCGGGTGCCGAGTCCACCTCCATCACGCTGCTGCGCGACGACCAGGCCTTCACCGCGGCGCACTACGGCGAGATGTCGCTCCTGGCCGACGAGCTGCAGTACGAGAAGGGCTACGGGCCGTGCATGGACGCCGGCCGGGGCGGCGTGCTGCTGCGCGTCGACGACATGCAGACCGAGCAGCGCTGGCCGGACTACGTGTCCCACGTGTACGGGACCGCCGGTGTGCGCAGCTCGCTGTCGGTGCCGCTGCCGTACCAGGGCAGCTCGATCGGGGCGCTCAACAACTACTCGTCGCGGCCTGCCGCCTTCGCCTCCCCGGAGAGCCTGGCGGCCGGGCTGGAGGTCGCCGAGGTGGTGGCGGTCGCCGTCGCCAACGCCGACGCGCACCACCAGCTGGGCGAGCAGGCCCGGAACATGCGGATCGCGATGGATTCCCGCGCGGTGATCGAGCAGGCCAAGGGCGTGCTCATGGCGCAGCGCGGCGTCGACGCCGAGCAGGCCTTCGAGATCCTCCGGCAGGCGTCGCAGCGCTACAACCGCAAGCTGCGCGACATCGCCCTCGGCATCGTGGAGGGCACGCAGACCCGCTAGCCGCGGTCCAGGGAAGCCAGGCGCGTCACGAGGAACTCGACAGCGGCGGCGCTGTCCACCTGCTCGGCGACGTCGACGGCGGTGGGGGCCGAGGAGACGGTGCGCCGGTCGACCAGCGTCTGGCCGCGGCCGAAGCCGAGTCCGGTGTCCACCACCACGTCGCGGCGCACCGTGCCGAGCGTGCCCGGGACGATCGCCTCGCTGACGGCGAGCGCGTCGTGCACCACCACGCCCGTGGTGCCGTACGTCGCCCGGGCGTGCGCGAGGTACTGCTGCAGGATCGCGGCGGCCTGGGTCCCGATCGGGCCGGCGGCGGCGAACCGCGCGATGTCCTCCTCGTCCAGCACCGTGGGCAGGGTGACGTCGAGGCCCACCAGCAGGGTGGGCAGCGTCGAGGTGAGCACCGCCTGGGCGGCCTCGGCGTCGGCCCAGATGTTGAACTCCGCGGCCGCGGTGACGTTGCCGCCCCGGGTGGCCGAACCGCCCATGATCACCAGCCGGCCGATGCGCGCGGCCGCCTCGGGGAAGACCCGCAGGAGCAGGGCGATGTTGGTCAGCGGGCCCACCGCCGCGACGGTGACCGGCTCGGCGGACGTGGTCAGCAGCTCGGCGAGCGCCACGACGGCGGGCCGGGGGTCGATCGGTGCCGGGGACGCCGGCAGCACCACCCCGCCGAGCCCGGCGGTCCCGTGCACGTGCCCTGCCCGTTCGGGCTGGGCGTGCACCAGGGACTCGGCCGCCCCGGCCGCCACCGGGACGTCGGAGCGCCCGGCCAGGTGCAGCACCCGGAGAGCGTTGTCCGTGGTCTGCGGGAGCTCGACGTTGCCGTGCACCGTGGTGACCAGCCGGAGGTCGACCTCCGGGCTGGCCAGCGCCAGGAGGATGGCCAGCGCGTCGTCGATGCCGGGGTCGGTGTCGATCACCAGGGGAGTGGGCACCGGCCGATCCTGCCAGCGCGTCAGGCGACCTTCTCGATCGCCTTCGGCTCCGGGCCGGTCGGGTCGGTCGGGTCGGTCGGGTCGGCAGGACCCCACCACGGGGCCCGGGCCAGCAGGTACAGCACGACTCCCACCGCGAGGAGGATGCCGGCGAACAGCCAGGTCCGCGCCTCCTGCTGCCAGAGGAGCAGCAGGCACGAGCCGACGGCCAGGACCGGCAGCACCACCGGGGCACGGAAGTGCCCGGCCTCGGCCCGGTCGCGCCGCAGGACCAGGACCGCCGTGTTCGTGCTGAGGAAGACGAGCAGCAGCAGCAGGACGACGGTGTTGGCGAGCGTGGCCAGGTCACCGACGAGCGTCAGCCCCATCGCCACCGCCGTGGTGACCGCGATCGCCACCCACGGGGTCCGGCGACGCGGGAGCACCCGGCCGAGCGGCCGCGGGAGCAGCCCCTGCTCGGCCATGCCGAACACCAGCCGGCTGGACATGATCATCGTCAGCAGCGCGCCGTTGGCGACGGCCACCAGGGCGATCGCGCTGAACACCTCGTCGGGGATGCCGGCGTCCGCTGCCCGGACGACGTCGAGCAGCGGACCGGAGGACTCGGCCAGCTCGCCGGGCGCCAGCACGACGGACGCCGCCAGCCCGACGAGCACGTAGACCGCCCCGGCGACCAGCAGGGCACCGAACAGCGCCCGGGGGTAGACCCGGCGCACGTCGCGGACCTCCTCGGCCATGTTCGCCGACGTCTCGAAGCCCACGAAGGAGTAGTAGGCGAGCAGCGCGGCCGCCAGCACCCCGGAGGTCACGGAGACACCGGCGGGGAACTCCGTCGCGCGCCCGAGGTCGCCGTCCCCCCGGCCGAGGACGACGGCCCCGAGCACGATGATCAGCAGCAGGCCGGAGAGCTCGACCACGGTCATGACGACGTTCGCGCCCATCGACTCCCGGATGCCCCGGGCGTTGAGCAGCGCGATCAGCAGGAGGAAGACGAGCGCGGCGGCCGTCGCCGGGACGTCGAGGAACACGCCCAGGTAGTCGCCGGCGAAGGCCAGGGACAGCCCGGCGGCGCTGGTGACACCCGCGGCGAGCATGCAGTAGCCGACGAGGAAGGACACGAGCGGGCTGCCGTAGGCGCGCTCGGCGAACACCGCGGAGCCACCCGCCCTCGGGTACTTCGTGACGAGCTCGGCGTAGGAGGCGGCCGTGAGCAGGGCGAGCAGCAGCGCCACCACCATGGGAGCCCACACGGCGCCGCCCACCTCGCCCGCGATGACGCCGAACAGCGCATAGATCCCCGCGCCCAGGACGTCGCCCAGGATGAAGAGGAAGAGGAGTTTCCCGGTGACGGCGCGGCGCAGCCGGGTGGTGCCGGCGTCGTCGCCGGATTCGTCGGAATCGGTCACCCACGAAGTCTCCGGGCGGGCGCCGGACCGGGCAATCCGACGGCTCCCCGTACGGGTGAGGCCTGCGACACGCGGGGCGCGTCGGGCGCTGGGCCGGGATGACCGTGCCCCGCTCCAGGTATTTCCACGCTCAGAATGCGCGGCTTGTCGACAAGTTCCCGTTCTCAGAAAAGGGTCATCGACCGGTCCGGAAATGCTGCGCAACGGTTAGGTCACGCGCTCTCCAGCAGGTGTCGGGAATGACCGGAAAGGGGTCGGCCGCTCTCTATGTTTCTCCTTGTCCGCAGCACCTTCCCCGGCTGCGGACACGACCTGAGGAGGCGACATGAGCGGCGAGCGATCCACCGCGGCGCAGTTGTCGACCCACCTCGCCGGCCCCGACCGGGAAGCCCGGCAGGAATACGGCCTCGCTGGGCTGATCGACGTGCTCGACCGCGCCGACGGCGTCTCCGGCGGCCGTCGGGCGCCCGCCCGGCGGGCCTCGGCCCACCGCCCGGCCGGTGGGCGCGCCGGCACGGTCCGGACCGTTCCCCTCCGTTCGGTGCAGCCCGCCCCGATGGCCCGCCCGACCCCGGTGCCGCGCGCCTTCGTGCTGCCCGAGCCCGAGCGGGTCCCGGTCACCGGGCTCTCCGACCTGGTCCGCCGCGCCGCGCTCTGGGGCGCCGGGCCGCGCGGCGAGAACCTCGCCTGGAAGGTCCGTCCGGCGGCGCCCGCAGCCCCCCGACCGTCCCGCCTGCGCGCCCTGGTGCGCCGCGCCGCGCTCTGGGGCGCGGGACCCGGCGGCGAGCACCTGTCCTGGGGGCGCCCCGCCGTCCCCGCGGCGCGCCCCGACGTCGACCCACCCGTGGTGCTGCGCGAGATGCCCAGCACCCCCACGATCAAGCCCGCGGCGCCTTCCCCCGCCGTGGCGCTCCTTCCCCGCGTGCCGGCGTCGTCGGCCGGTCCGCGAGGAATGCCGCCGATCACCCGCGGAGCAGTGGCCGTCCCCGGCATAAGACCGGGCGGACCGCCTGAACGCTCCCGGGCCACCGGCTGGCCCCCGCAGTCCCGGAGGTCGCCGATGGCGACCGGACTGGCGCGGGCACGGGGTGACCCGTCGTCCTGCCCGGTCAGGGGTTCGCCCCCGACGGCGCGGCGCTCCCGTTCCCCGGGCTCCGCCTGGAGCTCGTTCCCCTAGAGGGACGGACGCCCCGCACCGAGCAGCAAGCGCGACCACGGCAGCCAGCCGCTGGACGCCGTCCTCCGCCCGCCCCGAGCACGCCGGAACCGGCCGCCCCCTTCCCCGGGTGTCCGGGACCGCCGCCTCGGTCCCCGAGCACGCACGACCCTGCAGGCCGACCCCGGCCGCTACCTGACTCGCCCCGACGGTGCCCCTCCCGGCCCCGACCGACTTCGACGCACGACGGTTCTCGCCTCGTCCCCCCGCCGACTGCCCTGTGCAGCGCGCGGACCCTCCAGGGAGGCGCAGACGTCTGCGGCGTCGCCGGTCCGGCCGGCCCGGTGCACTCCGGTGGCCGATCGACTTCGACGCACGACGGTTCTCGCCTCGTCCCCCCGCCGACTGCCCTGTGCAGCGCGCGGACCCTCCAGGGAGGCGCAGACGTCTGCGGCGTCGCCGACCGGCTCCCCGGTTCCGTCGACCGGGCGGTCCCCAGCTCCTCCGGTACCCGGACGCGACCGTCGTCCCCGGGTCTCTGACCGGATCGGATCTGGGCCGGTGGCGCCAGAGCGCGGCGCGGGATCGACGGCTCGCGAGGACCGTTCCGCGGCCCGGCCGCTCCGGCGCCGCGACGCTGGACGACGTCGCCTGGCCCGTGGACGACGTGCCGGTGGACCGACCGTCCACCACTCCCTCCCGCCGACGGCGGGCGTCCCCGGAGGCCCCGGGGACGCCCGCCCCGGCCAGGAGGACCCGGTGCCGACCGGGATCCGGGGGACCGGGATGCTGGGCGCCAGAGAGTGCCGCGCAGGCCCCCGTGGAAGGAACGTCATCGTGACCGCCCCCGAGCCCGTCGACGGTGCTCCCGCGGGGGCGATCGACGCGGGACGGATGGGCACGCCCCCGATGGACACGCCCCCGATGGACACGGCCCGGTTGGACGCGGTGCGGCGCCTCGAGTCGACCGCCCTCGGCTCCCGGTCCCTGCAGCGGCTGACCGATCTGACCCAGCGGCTGCTCGGCACCGACGCGGCGGCGGTCTCCCTGGCCGGCGACGTCGAGACGGTCGTGAGCGGGGCGGGCCTGCCGTCCGGGAGCCTGGGCCGCCAGGTGCCGCTGGCGGACTCCCTCTGCGCCGTCGTCCTCGCCGCGGCGCCCGACGCCCTCCTGGCCCCCTCCGCCGCACGCCACCCCCGCCTCGCCGGGCTGCCCGCGGTCCGGGGCGGCGCCGTCGGCGCCTACCTCGCCGTTCCGCTGGCGGTCTTCGACGGCACGGCGGTGGGCACGCTGGCCGTCTACTCCGGGGCCGAGCGGGTCTGGGCGGACACCGATGTGGCCCTGCTGCGCCAGCTGGGCGACGCCGTGTCCAGCGAGCTCCAGCTGGCGGCGCTGAGCCAGGAGTTCGAGGCCCACCGGCTCCGGTTCGAGCTGGCCATCGACGCCGCGGAGATCGGCAGCTTCGACTGGGACCTCGCCACCGGGCGCCTGGTGTGGGACGACCGGCTCGTCGCGCTCTTCGGCTACGACCGGTCGACGTTCGACGAGACGATCGGGGCCGTCATGGCCCGGTGTCATCCGGACGACCGGGAGCGGCTGACCGAGGCCCTGCAGTCGGCCATCGACACCTGCGGCGAGTACGACGCCGAGTTCCGCATCGTCCTCCCCACCGGGGAGACCCGGTGGATCCAGGGGCGCGGTCGCGCGCTGGCCGACGACCACGGCGTCGCCGTCCGGCTGGTCGGCGCGGGGTTCGACACGACGTCCCAGAGGCACGGCGAGGCCCGGGTGTCCCGGGTGCTCGAGGTGATGAGGTCCGCGTTCTTCTCCCTGGACCGCGACTGGCGGTTCACCTACGTCAACGCCGAGGCCGAGCGGGTCCTGGAGCGGGACCGCGACGAGCTGCTCGGCGGCTCGGTGTGGGACCTCTTCCCCGCAGCCGTGGGCAGCGACTTCGAGCGCAACTACCGCGGAGCCGCGGCGACCGGGGAGGAACGGGTCTTCGAGGCCTACTACCCGCCGCCCCTGGCCGCCTGGTTCGAGGTGCGGGCGTGGCCGGGGCCGGACGGGTTGTCGGTGTACTTCCTCGACGTCACCGAGCGCCGCGAGGCCGAGGAGCGTGCCCGGCGCAGCGCCGCTCGACTGACGCTCGTGGCCGAGGTGACCGCGGGCCTCTCGGCGGCACTGGGTGGGGCCGGGCACGAGGCGGTGGCCATGCAGCGGGTGGCGGAGTCGGTGATCCCGCTGCTCGGCGACTGGGTGATCGTCAGTCTCGTCGACGGGGACGGGCGGATGCGCGACGTGGCCAGCTGGCACCGGGACCCGGCACTGCGGCCGGCCGCGGCCCGGTACGCGGAGCTGCGCCTGGCGTCCCTCGGTCCGACCGCCCCGCTCATGCGTGCGCTGGCGTCCGGGCAGATGCGCATCGTGGACGACGTCGATGCGGCGGTCGGCCGGATGCTCCCCCCGGGCGAGGTGAGCGACGTCTTCCGGACGCTCGAGCCGGGATCGGCGATCACGCTGCCGATGGCGGCGCGGGGCCGGACGCTCGGCGCCCTGAGCGTCTACCGCGCGCCCGACCGGACCCCCGTCGACCAGGACGACGTCGCCACGGTCCGCGACCTCGCCGACCGGATAGCGCTGGCGCTGGACAACTCCCGCCTGTACGAGCAGCAGCGCGGGCTGGCGGAAGGTCTCCAGCGGAGCCTGCTCACCGCCCCTCCGGCGCCCGACCACGCCGAGATCGTGGTCCGCTACAAGGCCGCCGTGGAGGCTGCCGAGGTCGGTGGCGACTGGTACGACGCGTTCCTGCAGCCGTCGGGCGCCACGATGGTCGTCATCGGCGATGTCGTGGGTCACGACACCGAGGCAGCCGCGGCGATGGGGCAGCTGCGCGGCATGCTGCGGGGGATCGCCTACCGCGAAGGGGCCGGGCCGGCCGAGGTCCTGAGCCAGCTCGACGCCGCCATCCACGGTCTCGACATGGGCACGATGGCCACCGCGGCGATCGCCCGTGTCGAGCAGACGCCGGAGGAGCGGGCCGCCGGGTCGACGCGCCTGCGGTGGTCGAACGCCGGGCACCCGCCACCGCTGCTCCTGCACCCGGACGGCCGGGTGGAGGAACTGGCCGGCGAGCGCGCCGAGCTGATGCTGGGCGTGGACCCGTCGGCCTCGCGCACGGACGCCGTCGTGACGGTGACCCGGGGGGCCACGCTGCTGCTCTACACCGACGGTCTGGTCGAGGGCCGGGACCTGCCGCTCGACGAGGGGATCGCCCGCCTCCGGGCGGCGGTGGCGCAGCTGGCGGAGGAGCCGCTCGCGGTGCTGTGCGACCAGGTGATCGAGCGCCTGCGTCCGGAGGGGCTGCAGGACGACGTGGCGCTCGTGGCGGTCCGGCTGCACCGGGAGGACCGCCCACGGCCCGCGGAGGCGGGCCCGCAGCGGGTCCCCGGCCGGACGCCGCAGCGCTGACCATCAGGCGCGGGGGAGCAGGGCCCAGACGTACTTGTTGCCGGCGCTGACGTACCAGCCGTGCGCGGTGGCCATCTCGGCGATCAGGTACAGCCCGAGCCCGCCCTCGCTCGGGTCCCGGCCCACGGCCGGTGACGGCGGCGTGCCCGCGGCTTGGTCGGACACCTCGACCAGGTAGGCGTCGGCAGTGACCCGTACCGCGGCCCGGACCTGCCCTCCGCCGTGCCGCAGCGCGTTGGAGGCCATCTCGTCCAGGGCGAGGATCAGCTGGTCGCGGAGATCGTCCGCACGTTCCTCGGCGGGGCCCCGGCCGGCCGCCTGCGTCGTGGCGTGCTGCCGGAGCTCGGCCCGCACGCGGGGCAGCTGCGCGATCTGGCGCAGCTCCCAGGACAGCGCGGGCTCGGCCGGAGGAGGTGTCGCCGACGGCCAGACCGGTCTCGCCGCCTGCCCTGTCACGCGATGGTCCCCTTGCCTAGACGCGGCCTCCGGTCGCAGGCCAACACCTGCGTATGGGCCGCGAGGGCCCGAGGCAAACCTGATGCGACCCGTGTCACTCCCACGAGGCGCAGCCACCTGCGGGGTCAGCCGACGAATATCGGCGCCCAGGCGCCGCTGAGCACGCTGGAGGTGACCGCCACGGCGCACACGAGGACCGCGCCGGCCACGAAGCCGGCGTCGCGCGGGTGCAGCCGCGAGCCGCGGGCGTTGCTGCGGCGGATGCCCGAGTCGAAGCCACGGGCGTCCATCGCCGTCGCCAGCCGGGAGCCCCGGCGCACCGCGCCCACCAGGAGGGTGAACGCGATCCCGCCGACCAGCCGGGCCTGCGCGACCGGGTTGCGGCCGGCCTCGACCCCGCGGGTCCGGCGCGCCAGCCGGACGGACTCGAACTCCGCGACGAGCAGCGGGACCAGCCGGAGCGCGGCCAGGGCACCGAACGCGAAGCGGGTCGACAGCCGCCAGTGGATGGTGAGCGCGTCGGCCAGCCGTACCGGGTCGGTGGAGGCGACGAGCAGCACGCCGGGCAGCGCCAGGCCGACGACCCGCAGCCCGAGGCCGACGCCGGTGACCACGGTCGCGTCGTCGGAGAGGAGCACGTTGACCAGGCCGACGGACGTGGCGCCGAGGACGAGCGGCCAGGTGCGCCGCCACAGGTCCCGGAGGTCGGTGAGCCCGGCCGCCGGCAGCAGGCACAGCTCGGCGGCCACGACGACGGCCGGGGTGACGACGTCCAGGCTGGTGAGCAGGACCAGGGTGACCACGATCATCGCGGTCAGCTGGGCGACGGGGTTGATCCGGCCCAGGCGGGCGTCGGGCACCGGTCCCAGTGAGAGGGAGGCGGTCACGGTGGCCCCAGGGCGAGCCGGTGGTCGGCGAGGACCTCGACCAGGTCGGCGTCGTGGGTCACGACGGCGACCGCCCGGCCCTGCGCCCGCTGCTCGGCCAGGAGGGTGACCAGTTCCCGCCAGGTCGCCGCGTCCTGGCCGAACGTCGGCTCGTCCAGGACCAGCACCTGCGGTGACGTCGCCAGCGCCGTCGCGACCGAGAGCCGGCGCTGCTGGCCACCCGACAGGGTGTAGGGGTTGGCGTCGGCGAAGGCGCTGAGCCCGAGGCGTTCGAGCAACTCGTCGGCGGTGGCGCGCGCCGCGGCCGCCTGCCGCCCGGAACGCAGCGGACCCACGGCCAGCTCGTCCCGGAGCCGGCCGGTGAGGAACTGCTGCTCGGGGTGCTGGAACACCGTGCCGATCCGGCTCACCAGTTCTCCGGCCCGCCAGCGGTGCGGCTCGTCGGAGCCCGTGCGCACGGCGCCGGTCAGGTCCGCCGAGGCCGTCACCCGCCCCGAGGTCGGCGCCCGGAGGCCGGCCAGCAACAGCGCGAGGGTGGACTTCCCGGTCCCGTTGCGCCCCGTGACGGCGAGCACCCGGCCACCGCGCAGGGCCGTCGTCGACGGGGACAGGGCCGGCGCGGAGCTGCCGCGGTAGGTGAAGCCGGCCGCCTGCGCCGCGAGCAGGACCGTTCCGTCCGGCCCCGGGGGGAGCCGCAGGCCGGCGGTGCGCGGCAGCGGCCGCCAGCCCGGACCGTGCTGGACCAGCCCGTCCGGCGTCACCTCGACGACGCGGTCGACCAGGGGCAGCCAGGGTTCCGCGTCGTGGTCCACGACGACCACCGTGGCCGTGCGCCCGGGGGTCGCGCGGGCCACCGCCGTCCGCACCAGGGCGGCACCGTCGGGGTCGAGCTGCGCGGTCGGCTCGTCCAGCAGCAGGAGGCCGGGCCTCCGCGCCAGCGCCCCGGCCAGCACCAGGCGCTGCTTCTCCCCGCCCGAGAGCGCCTGGGTCGCCCGGTCCCGGCCGTAGGGGAACCCGACGGCGGCCAGCGCCTCGTCCACCCGGGGCCAGATCACCTCCGGCGGTAGGCCGGCGTTCTCCAGCCCGAACGCCACGTCGTCGCCGGCCCGGGTCATGACCAGCTGGCTGTCCGGGTCCTGGGCGAGCAGGCCCAGCCGTCCTCGCGCAGCACGCGGCGGACCGCCGTCCACCGTGAGCTCGCCGGTCACCTCGGTGCCCTCGGCCTCGAGGATGCCGGCCAGGGCGGCGAGCAGGGTGGACTTCCCCGCGCCGGACGCGCCGGTGAGCAGGAGGCGCTCGCCGGGCTCGACCACGAGGTCGACGCCGGTCAGCGCCCACGCCCGCCGGGACGCGTGCCGGACGCCGAGACCCCGTGCGACGAGGCGCACGGGGCCGACGTCGGCCCCGGCCGGTGACGGGCTCGGCCGGGACCTCGGCGTGGCGGTCACCGGGCCGGCGTCAGACGCGGGTGCGGCCCGCGGCGAAGGAGCTGAGCGCCCCGGTCCGGGCCATGGCGCGCACCAGGAGCATGCCCACCACGCCGGCCAGGAGGACGCTCGAGAGCACCGTCGCCAGGGTGTACGGCAGCGTGAACGCCCAGAGCGGGTACTCGCCGGACACCGGGTAGTACAGGCTCAGGTCGAGGATCGACGTCGACAGCCCGGCGGTGACGGCCGCGAGGATCGCCGTCGCCCAGCCGAAGGTGCGGTACCGGGTGAGCAGGAACCCGAGCTCGGCGCCGGCGCCCTGCACCAGGCCGTAGACCACGATGATGCCGCCGTACGGGGAGCCCAGCAGCAGGCTGACCGCGGCGGCCAGGGTCGAGGCGAAGATCGCCGCTCCCGGGCGCCGCACCAGCAGGCCGGCGACCACCCCGGGCATCAGGAAGACGCCGTTGAGCAGGCCCTTGATGGGCGGGAAGAAGTCCAGCGGGGTGGAGGCCACCTCGGCGAACAGGTTCCAGCCCCAGAAGACGACGCCGAAGGCGACGCCGAGGACGGCGGTGACGACGATGTCGACGGTGCGCCAGCGGACGGGGTTCCCGTACCCGGCATCGACGGACGACGGACGGACGGCCTGATCGGCCATGGAATTCCTCCAGACTCCCTGCGCCGGCATGACCCGGATCAGGTTCGAGGGTCTGCGGTTGCCCGCACTCTCAGCGCCGAAGCGCTCCCCTGCTGCGTGTGTTCGGTTGTGCCGCAGACCCTAGCCCAGCGGGAGCGGGACGGCGCCGCCGCCCGCCATGTACTTGAAACTTGAAACAAATCGGCGCAGAATGGCGCGGACCGTCGACACCAGGAGCCCGTCATGCCCGTCCAGCGCCTCAACCACGCAGTCCTCTACGTCCGGGACGTCGAGCGCAGCCACGCCTTCTACCGCGACGTGCTCGGCTTCCGGGCGAAGATGGAGATCCCGGGTGCCGCGGTGTTCCTCCAGGCGGAGGGCTCGACCAACGACCACGACCTGGGCCTCTTCCAGATCGGCCCGGGCGCCGGTCCCTCGGAAGCCGGTCGCCGCACCGTCGGGCTGTACCACCTGGCGTGGGAGGTGGACACGCTCGCGGAGCTGGCCCGCATCCGCGATGCGCTCCTGCGGGCCGGCGCGCTCGTCGGGGCCTCCGACCACGCCACGACCAAGGCGCTCTACGCCCAGGACCCCGACGGCATCGAGTTCGAGGTCTCCTGGCTGCTGCCGGCGAACCTGATCACGCCGGAGGTCACCGAGGGTGCCGCGATGACCTCCGCGCTGGACCTCGATCGCGAGATCGAGCGCTACGGCGCGCAGACCCGCGGCGGGGTCGGGGTATCCGTCCCGGCCTGAACGCGTGAGCCCGGCCGGGGCTGGGCAGGGACCGGGAGTTCCCGTCCCGCCAGGAGGCCCCGTGTCCCAGCCCGCCGCCCGTCCGCTCGCCCTCGTCACCGGTGCCTCCAGCGGCATCGGGCGGGAGCTGGCCAAGCAGTTCGCCGAGCACGGCTACGACCTGATCATCGCGGCCGAGGACGTCGAGCTCGACGACGCGACCGAGGAGCTCAAGGCGCTGGGCGTCGCGGTGGCCCCGGTGAGCGTCGACCTCACCAAGCGGGACGACGTCGAGCGGCTGCTCGCCGCGGTCCGGGGGGCGGGGCGCCCACTGGACGTGGCGGCGCTGAACGCCGGCGTGGGCGTGGGCGGGCCGTTCATCGAGACCGACCTCGAGGCCGAGCTGAACCTGGTGGCGCTCAACTGCACCTCCACGATGCACCTGGGCAAGCGCATCGCCCAGGACATGGCCGCCCGGGACGCGGGGCGGATCCTGTTCACCTCCTCGATCGCCTCCCAGGCGCCGCAGCCGTTCCAGGCGGTCTACGGGGCGTCGAAGGCGTTCGTCCAGTCGCTGGCGCTGGCCCTCCGCGAGGAGCTCAAGGACACGAACGTGACGATCACGTCGATGCTGCCGGGCGTCACGCACTCCGAGTTCTTCGACCGCGCCGGCCTCACCGACACGAAACTCGGTGCCACAGAGCACAAGGACGACCCCGCCAAGGTGGCCAAGGACGGGTTCGAGGGGTTGATGAAGGGCGAGGCGTCGGTCTTCGCCGGCTCCCTCACCAGCAAGGCCATGGGGAGGATGTCGGCGATGACGCCCGACACCGTCGCCGCCAAGACCTTCCGCCCGCTGGCCGAGCCCGGGTCCGCGGAGGGCTGAGTCCGGTCCGACGACGACCGCGCACCGGGGATCAGCAGCCGCAGCTGATCCCCGCCGGCGCCGTGAGCAGGTCGACGTCCGGCCGGTGCAGGCCCGTGGCGGTCTCCACGGGCAGGCCCTCCCGGGCCCAGTACTCGAATCCGCCGATCATCTCGCGTACCCGGTAGCCCAGCCGGGCCAGCGTCAGCGCCGCCCGGGTCGCGCCGTTGCAGCCGGGGCCCCAGCAGTAGGTGACCACGGGAACCGACCGGTCCAGCTCGGCGTCCGCGCGGTCGGCGAGCTCGCGGCCGGGCAGGTGGACGGCTCCGGGCACGCGCCCCTGCGCCCACGACTCGGCGCTGCGGCTGTCCAGCAGCACGAACCCGGCCTCGCCGGTCCCGAGTGCGGCGTGCACGTCGGAGACGTCGGTCTCCATCGCCAGGCGTCCGGCGAAGTGGACGGCGGCATCGGCAGGGTCGGCCCAGGTCTGCATCACCCGTCCGACGTTAGGGGCGCTGCGGAGTGCCGACGAGCGGTTGTCCCGCCAACCTCCGCGGCGACACGGCCATAGTGGCCACTTCGGCCCCAGGGGTTGACGGACGGGCGATTGACATCTGAGATGTCAGTTGTGGCGTCGCTTCTCGCACCGGTCGGCCGCGTCCTGCTCCGGGACGTCGCCCTCGACCGCCTCCGCACGGCGATCGTCACCGGGGTCCTCGCGCCGGGTGAGGTGATCAAGGACGCGGAGCTGGCCGCCCGCCTCGGTCTGTCCGTGGCGCCGGTGCGCGCGGCACTGGCCCGGCTCGCCGACGAGGGTCTGGTGGAGAGCAAGCCGCAGAGTCGCACCCGGGTGACCCCGTTGGTCCCCGCGAAGGTGCGCGATGCCGCAGCCGTCGTCCGCGCCATGCACGAGCTCGCCGCCCGCGAGGCGGTCCCGCGGCTCGTCGAGGACGACGTGGCCGCCATGCGCGCCGCCAACGAGCGGTTCCGCGCCGCGCTCGCCGTCGCCGACGTCGATTCCGCCACCGAGGCCGACGACGACCTGCACGGCGTGCTGCTCGCCCGCTGCGGCAACACCGCCGTCCTCGCGACCGTCGAGCGGTTCACCCCGGCCATCCGCCGCCTGGAACGGCAGCGGTTCGGGACCGACGGCGGCCACCCCTCTGCCGAGCTGCACGACCGCCTGATCGCTGCCTGCGCGGCCGCCGACGCCGACGCCGCCGTCGCCACCACCACCGAGATCTGGACGGCGCTGCTGTCCGAGCTGGAGGACGACCCCCGTGAGCCTTGACGACTTCCCCCGCTATCCGCTGCTCTTCGGCCCTTCCCCCGTGCACCGGCTCGACCGGCTGACCGAGCACCTCGGCGGGGCCGCCGTCTGGGCCAAGCGCGAGGACGTGAACTCCGGCATCGCCTTCGGCGGCAACAAGACCCGGAAGCTCGAGTACCTCGTGGCCGACGCGCTCGCCCAGGGCTGCGACACGCTCGTCTCGATCGGCGGGGTGCAGAGCAACCACACCCGGCAGGTCGCCGCGGTCGCCGCCCGGGTCGGGCTGCGGTGCGTCCTGGTCCAGGAGAGCTGGGTGGACTGGCCCGACGCCGTCTACGACAAGGTCGGCAACATCCTGATCAGCCGGCTGGCCGGCGCCGACGTCCGGCTGGTGAAGGCCGGCTTCGGCATCGGGTTCAAGGAGAGCTGGGAGACGGCGCTGCGCGAGATCGAGGAGCGCGGCGGGAAGCCCTACGCGATCCCGGCCGGGGCGTCGGACCACCCGCTCGGCGGCCACGGGTTCGCCGGCTGGGCGCACGAGGTCGCCGCCCAGGAAGCCGAGCTCGGTGTCTTCTTCGACACCGTGGTGGTCTGCTCGGTGACCGGCTCCACCCAGGCGGGCATGGTCGCCGGCTTCGCGCAGCTCGAGGAGCAGGGCGCCCGGCCGCGGCGGGTGCTGGGCGTCGACGCGTCGGCCAAGCCGGCGGAGACGCGCGCGCAGGTGCTCCGGATCGCGCAGCGGACCGCGCGGGCCATCGGGGTCCAGCGGGAGCTCACCCTGGACGACGTCGAGCTGGACGAGAGGTACCACGCGGGCATCTACGGGATCCCCGACCGGGCCACCATCGCCGCGATGGAGCTCGCCGCCCGCACCGAGGGCATGGTCACCGACCCCGTGTACGAGGGGAAGTCGATGGCCGCCACGATCGACCTGGTCGGCCGCGGGGAGATCGACCGTTCGTCCACGGTGCTCTACGCCCACCTCGGCGGGCAGCCCGCGCTCAACGGCTACAGCGCGCTCTTCTCCTAGAGCGAGCGGGCCAGCGACTCCTCGTCGGAGCGGCGCAGCGCGTCGGCGATGTCGGCGCGCTGCGGCCCGAGGCCGCCCCCGGCGAGGACGACGTCGCGGGCGAAGGCGTGCCAGACGAGGGCCCGCCGGACCATGCTGTGACCGCCGGCCACGGTGAACCGGGCGACGTGCGCGCCCGCCTGCTGCGCGCGGCCGGCGAACTCCGCGGACATCGCGGCCGGGACCCAGCGGTCGCCGCGGCCGTGCAGGATGGCCACCGTCGCGCCGCGCAGGTGACCGACCGGTTCGCCGGGCGGGGTCCACGGCGCCAGCGCGCACACCGCGGCCACCTGCGGCTCGCCTCCGGCGCGGAGCACCGCCCGGCCGCCCATCGAGTGACCCACCAGCACGACCGGGACGTCCCCGTGCTCGGCGCGGATGCGGTCGAGGCTCCAGCGGACGTCGGCGTACGCGTCGGCCGCGATGCCGTTCCAGCCGGCGACGCGGTACCGCAGCAGGCAGGTGGTGAGCCCACGACCGGAACCGCTCGCCGCGACGAACTGCTCGATGGCCCGCATGCGGGCCAGCGAGAGGGCGCGCTCCTTCGGCGGTTCGACGCTGGCGATCGTGCCGCCGTGGCAGAACAGCGCGACCGCGGTGGTCGCGCCGTCCGCCGTCCGCACCTCCAGGCGCGGCTCAGCCACGCCGGCGTCCTCCGCGGAGGGTCGCGCGTGCCCGGTCACCGAGGTCGCCGGCCTTCAGCAGTGACCGGCTGACGGCGGACGGGCCGCGGCGCCGCTCGAGCGTCCGGCCCAGCCGGCGCAGCAGGCCGGTGGTGAGCGGGACGACGACGGTGAGGACCAGCCACATGCGCAGCCGGCGGGAGAAGAAGAGCCACATGGTCGGACCTCTGCCCAGGGAAGCGCGGTGTCAGTCGGCCAGCCGCACGACCATCTTGCCCGTGTTGCCGCCGCGCAGGAGGTCGAGGAACGCGGGCACGGCCTCGTCCAGCCCCTCCCGCACGGTCTCGCGGACGACGAGTTCCCCGGAGGTCACCAGCGGCGTCACCTTCGCGATGAAGTCGTCGCGCATGTCGGCGTGGTCGCCGACGATGAAGCCGCGCAGGCTGAGCTTCTTCGTCACCATCATGAACATGTTGCGCGGCCCGGGCTGGGCCTCGACCGCGTTGTAGCCCGAGATCGCCCCGCACAGGGCGCCCCGGCCGAACTCCCGGAAGGCGCCGATGGCGGCCTCGAGGTGCTCCCCGCCGACGTTGTCGAAGAAGACGTCGATGCCGTCGGGCGCCGCGGTCCGGAGCTGCTGCGCGACCGGGCCGTCGTGGTAGTCGAACGCGGCGGTGAACCCGAGCTCGTCGGTCAGCCAGCGCACCTTCTCCGGCGTGCCGGCGCTGCCGAAGACCGCCGCGGCGCCGTTGAGCCGGGCGAACTGGCCCACCAGGCTGCCGACCGCGCCGGCGGCGCCGGACACGAAGACGGTGTCGCCCTCGCGGAACTCCGCGAGCCGGAAGAGGCCGACCCAGGCGGTCAGGCCGGGCATGCCGAGCACCCCCAGGTGGTAGCTCGCCGGGACGCCCGGCAGTTCCGGCAGCACCCGGACGTGCCGGGCGTCCAGGACGGCGACGTCCCGCCAGGCCGCGTCGGCCAGCACCAGCGCGCCCTCGGCGACGGCGGGCGAGCGCGAGGCGACGACGCGGCCGACCGCACCGCCCTTCATCGTCTCGCCGACCTCCCAGGCCGCCGCGTAGGACTTTCCCGCATTCATCCGCCCGCGCATGTACGGGTCCACCGACATGGCGAGCATCCGGACGACGATCTGGCCGTCGGCCGGGTCGGGGCGCTCCAGCTCCACCAGGCGGAAGTCCTCGGGGGTCGGCTCGCCGTGCGGCCGGGCCGCCAGCTGCCATTCACGCGTCGCTACGGGCATTCCCCGATCGTGCCCCGCCGCCCTCCCCGCCGGCCGCGCGGGTGGGGCGTGAGCCGGGGTGGGGCGGTCCGGCAGAGTGGACGGCGTGGACGCCGCCGAACTCTTCGACTCGTTGCGCCGCGCCCCTGACGTCGAGTCGCCGGAGCTGGTCGCCGTCGACGCCACCGACCGGCTGCTGCTCGACGAGGCCGCCGCTGCGCTCGCCCTCTGCGGCCCCGGCGAGGTCGCCGTCGTCGACGACTCCTACGGGGCGCTGACCCTCGGGGCGGTCGCGGTGCACGGCGCCTCCGACGTCCGTGTCGCCCAGGACCTGCTGGTGGGGGAGCGGGCGCTCACCCGCAACGCCGAGCGCGCCGGGCTGACCGGCACCTACCGGCAGCTGCCCTTGGCCGAGGTGGCCGCGGGCGCGCGTGTCGTCCTCGTGCAAGCGCCGAAGTCCCTGGACGGGCTGCGCGAGATCGCCGAGTCCGTCGCCGCCGTCGCCGCGCCGGACGTGTCGGTGTTCGTCGGCGGCCGCGTCAAGCACATGACGCACGCCATGAACGACGTCCTGGGCGCTTCCTTCGACGACGTGTCGGCCACCCTCGCCCGGCAGAAGTCCCGGGTGCTGGTGGCGCGCGGCCCCCGGCCCGGCACGTCGTCCTTCCCGCGCTCCCAGCACCACACCGACCTCGGCCTGACGGTCTGCGCGCACGGGTCGGCGTTCGCCGGCACGAAGGTCGACATCGGCACCCGCGCCCTCCTCGACGCGCTGTCCGGCGAGACGCGCGAGGGGACGGCGCTCGACCTGGGCTCCGGCACCGGTCTGCTGGCCGCCGCACTGGCGACCAGGTCCCCGGGGCTCGCCGTCCTCGCGGTCGACCAGTCGGCGGCGGCGGTGGCGTCCACGGCTGCGACCGCGCGGGCCAACGGCGTGGCGGAGCGCGTGCGCGTGGTCCGGGACGACGCGGCCGACTCCCTCCCCGACGGGAGCGTGGACCTGGTCGTCTGCAACCCGCCGTTCCACGTCGGCGCGGCGGTCGTGACCACGGCGGCCGACCGGCTCTTCGCCGCGGCTGCGCGGGTGCTCCGCCCGGGCGGCGAGCTGTGGACGGTCTACAACAGCGCCCTCCGCTACAAGGCGGCTCTCGGGCGCACGGTCGGCCCGACCCGCGTCGTCCGGCAGACGCCGAAGTTCACCGTGACCGCCTCCACCCGACGGTGATCTCCCCACCCTCCCGCCGGTGATCTCCTCACCCTCCCGCCGATGATCTCCCCACCCTCCCGCCGATCACCCTTGTCCCGCCCGGGCGGGAGGGCCACGGTGACGGGGCATGACGGATCTGTCTCCCGCACCGCTCGCCGATCGCCTCGTCGCCGCCGTGACCGGTGCCTTCGAGGCGGCGGCCGTCGACCTCGGTGACCGGCTGGGCTGGTACCGCGCACTGGCCGACGGGCCCGCCACCGCGCCGCAGCTCGCCGCCCGCACCGGGTCCGACGCCCGCTACGCCCGGGAGTGGCTGGAGCAGCAGGCCGTGGCCGGCTACCTCACGGTCGACGACGTCCATGCCGGTCCGGACGAGCGCTGCTACACCCTCCCCGACGAGCACCGGGCCGTCCTCGTCGACGAGACCGCCCCCGAGTACGCCGTGCCCCTGGCGCGGGTGGCCATGACCTTCACCCGCAACGTGCCCCGGCTCGCCGACGCCTACCGCAGCGGCGGGGGGCTGAGCTGGGCGGACATGGGGCCCGAGGCGCGGGAGGGCCAGGCCGCGGCGAACCGGCCGTTCTTCACCGGCGCCCTGGTCACCGACGTGCTGCCGGACCTGGCCGACGTGCACGCGATCCTGCACGCCGGAGGACGCGTCGCGGACGTCGGCTGCGGGTTGGGCTGGTCGTCCATCGGCATGGCGACGGGCTATCCGGCGGCGCGGGTCGACGGGTTCGACGTCGATGCCCCCTCCGTGGAGCAGGCCCGCCGCAACGCCGCGGAGGCCGGCGTGGACGAGCGGGTCACCTTCACGGTGTCCGATGCCGGAGCCCTGACCGCGGCGGGGGAGTACGACCTGGTCACCGCGTTCGAGTGCATCCACGACCTGCCCGACCCGGTCGCCGTCCTGAGCGCGATGCGGGCGATGGTCCGGTCCGGCGGCGTCGTCCTCGTGGTGGACGAGCGGGTCGCTGCGACCTTCACGGCCCCCGGCGACGACGTGGAGCGGCTGATGTACGGCTACAGCCTCACCTGCTGCCTGCCCGACTCGATGTCCGCGGCGACGACGGTGGCGACCGGCACGGTCATGCGGCCGGCCACCCTGCTCGGCTACGCCCGGGAGGCGGGTTTCGACGACGTCGAGGTCCTGCCGGTCGCGCACGACTTCTTCCGCTTCTACCGGCTTCTACCCACCTGACCTGCGGTGGTCCTGCCGGCGGATCGAGAAAAGCCGCAACTTCCACGGTTTCTGCTGTAGTCGCTCCAGTCCATCGCCGAAGAACGCCGCATCGGGGACGACATCTCCGACCACCCCGGCCCTGGAGATGCTCGATGGCGCGCTCGTTCTGGTCCGACCGGCCCCTCGGGGTCAAGCTGGCTGCCCTCGTGGCCGCCGGCGCAGGGGCGCTCGGCGTCTTCGCCGTCGTGACCGTCGGCGCGCTGCAGGACACCGGCGACCGGACCGACGAGGTCCTCGCCAGCGCGGAGCTGACCGGCGACGTCCTGCTGGCCGACATGATGCACGACGCCGTCCGCGCCGACGTGCTGCAGGCGCTGCTCAGCGGCGGCACCGGCGACCTCTACTCGAGCGCGGTCGCCGACCTCGCGGAGCACGACGCGACCTTCCGCGACATCATGGCCGAGGCACTCGCCGACGACCTCAGCCCCGAGGTCACCGCGTCCGTCCGGGCCGTCACACCGGCGGTCGAGGACTACCTGGCCTCCGCCGACAGCATCGTCGCGACGGCAGGGGCCGACCCGGCCGCCGCGGGCCGGGCCTACCCGGCCTTCGCCACGGCCTTCTCCGCCCTCGAGGACGAGCTGCCCGCCATGGGCGACGCCGTCACCGCCTACGCCGAGGCGGCCGCTACGAGCAGCCGGGACGAGCGCTCCACCGCGATCACCGAGGCACTCGTCATCGCGGCCGCCGGTGTGCTGGTCCTCGCGCTGCTCGGCTGGGTGGTCACCCGCTCGGTCGTCGGCCCGCTGAACCAGGTCCGCGCCGTGCTCGCCGGCCTCGCCGAGGGCGACCTCCGCGGGTCCACCGACATCACCAGCCACGACGAGGTGGGCCAGATGGCTGCGTCGCTGGAGGCCTCCATGAGCAACGTCCGGGCGGTCATGACGGCGATCGGCGACAGCTCGACCACCCTGGCGTCGGCCACCGAGCAGCTGTCGGCCAGCGCGCAGGACATGGCCCGCCTCGCGGGCGAGTCGTCGGTGCAGAGCGGCATCGTGGCCGCCGCGGCCGACCAGGTCTCGACCAACGTGCAGACCGTCTCCGCCGGCTCCGAGCAGATGGGCGCCTCGATCCGGGAGATCGCCCAGAACGCCAGCGAGGTGTCGCGGGTGGCGGCCCAGGCGGTCCACGCCGCCGACAGCACCACCGCGACCGTCGCGAAGCTGGGCGAGTCCTCGGTCGAGATCGCCGGCGTCGTCAAGGTCATCACGAGCATCGCGGAGCAGACCAACCTGCTCGCCCTCAACGCGACCATCGAGGCGGCGCGGGCGGGGGAGGCGGGCAAGGGCTTCGCCGTCGTGGCCAACGAGGTCAAGGAGCTGGCGCAGGAGACCGCGAAGGCGACGCAGGACATCACCGCGCGGGTGCTGGCCATCCAGTCCGACACCGAGGGCGCGGTGCAGGCGATCGGCGAGATCTCGTCGATCATCGGCCAGATCAACGACTCCCAGGGCACCATCGCCGCCGCCGTCGAGGAGCAGACCGCGACCACGACGGAGATGAACCGGAACGTCGCCGAGGCGGCGGTCTCGGCCAGCCGGATCGCCGAGAACATCGGGGCGGTCGCCACGGCCACCACGTCCACGACCCGCGCGATGACCGACGCGCAGGCCGCCATCGACGAGGTCGCCCGCATGGCGACCTCGCTGCACAGCTCGGTCGCGAGGTTCCGGTACTGACGCGCTACCGGAGCGACCTGAGGGTCGGCGGCGGTGGGGGGCTTCCCACCGCCGCCGCTGTCACCCCAGGCGGAGTGCGTACACGTCCTCCTCGCCGCCGATGACCTCGCCGGTGGCCACGAAACCCAGCGACTCGTAGAAGGGGCCCGGGGCGCCGTCGCCACGGTGTGCGCCCACCTTCAGCTGGGTGGCGCCGGGCCGGGTGCGGACGTACCGGATGACCTCCTCGACCACCTGCCGGCCGTAGCCACGCCCCTGGAAGCGGGCGTCGACCATGAGGCGCCACAGCATGTAGCCGGGCCCGGCGCGGGTGTCGTGGAGCATGACGAAGCCCACCAGCTCGTCCCCGTCGTACACCGCGCGGCACCAGGCCACCTCGTGGACGTACGCCTCGGCCAGTGACACCGCGTTGGGTCTGACGAAGTCCTCCTGGGCCGGCGCGACCCGCAGGTCGCACACCGCCCGGACGTTCTCCGGCGTCACGGGCTCGAGGCGGATCACGCGGCCATCCTCCAGGCGCCCGCGGGGAGCGTGGGCGACGCGTCCCCCGTCAGTGGGCCGGACGGTCGCTGCGCCGGACCACCGGAGGCAGCGTCGACCACGGGAAGTCGATCCACCGGTCGGTGCGCCGCCACGCGTAGTCCGCCTTCACCACCGACTGCGGCTTCTCGTAGATCACCGCCGTCCGCACCTCGGCGACGTACCCGGCGCAGAAGTCGCGCACCAGCTCGAGCGTCTTGCCGGTGTCGGCGACGTCGTCGGCCACCAGGACCTTGCTCCCGGTGATGTCGACGCGGTCCAGCGTGGGCGGCAGCACGACCGGCAGGTCCAGCCGCTGGTCCACGCCGGTGTAGAACTCCACGTTCATCGTGAACAGGTTCTTGACGTCGAGCGCGTACCCCAGCGCGCCGGCGAGGAACAGCCCGCCACGGGCGATGGACAGGATGAGGTCGGGCTCGTAGCCGTCGCCCGCCACGTGCTCGGCCAGCTCCCGGCTCGCCGTCCCGAAGAGTTCGTAGGTCAGGGTCTCGCGCTGGTCCGTCACGGTCGACGATGGTGGCAGGCTCCACGCATGCGGCGCTCACTCGCTCCCGTCCTCCGCGCGCTCCGGCCGTGGTTCGTCGGCTGGTTCGCCTTCCAGGCCGTGGTGGCGGCCGTCGGATGGTTGACGGCCCGGCGGCAGAACGAGGGCGACGAGTCCTCGACGAGCATCCGGCGGGTGCTCACGCACTCCGGGCTGGAGTTGCGCCCCCGCAACCCGGCCCTGTCGCGGCTGCGCGTCGACATGGCCATGTCCGGCGCCGAGATCGACCTGACCGGGCTCCCGCGGTCCGACCAGGGCATCGACCTGACCCTGCGCGTGCTGATGGGCGGCGCTGCGGTGCGGGTGCCACCGGACTGGCGGGTCTGGTGGCGATTCCGGGGCGTCGGCGGCATGGGGGGCGACGGCGTCGTCCAGCGCACGCACGACGAGCACGCCGCCGACCTGCGGATCCATGCCGTCGTGGTGCTCGGCGGCGTCGGCGTCGAGGCCGGCTGACCTCAGCAGAAGCCGGGCGTGCCCTGCCAGGCGATCTCCGCCGAGGGGACGTCGTCGCGCAGCACCGAGCCCTCGATCAGCCCGTACGGGCGGTCGTCGGCGTGGTAGACGACGGCGCCGCCCTCGGGTGTGTTCGCCAGTCCGTAGGCGGACAGGTCCTGCAGGAAGTGGTGCTTGTTCGGCATCGACATCCGGATCTCGGCGATGTGCGGGAACCGCTCCAGGACCGCCTCGCCCATCGCGTGGAGCGACTGCTGCAGGGCCAGTGAGTGCGTGGAGGCGAACGTCTCCAGCAGCGTCGTCCGGACGCCGGTGAACAGCTCGTCGAACGGCAGCTCGTCGGCATCGGTGCCGGTGTAGCGCCACCGGGCGGTCACCGCCGTCGCCAGGACGCGGTCGTCGGTCCCGGCCAGCGTCGTGTACCGGTCGCGGGGGAAGCCCCGGAACTCCGAACCCGTGGTCTTGAGGACGACGAGCCCGGTGAGCCCGGCCAGCACGTGGGCGGTCCGGCCGGGCCCGGAGCCGTCGACGGTGACGACGGCGGTCCGGACCTCGTCGCCCGTGCGGGAGAACGCGTGGTCGTGCGGCCGGCCGGCCACGGTGATCCGGTCCCAGCCGTAGGACTCGACGGCCACGCGGGCGCCGCTGATCCAGTCGTAGGACCCGGCGAAGTGCCGGGCCAGTCGCAGGCCGAACTCCTCGGGCGTCCCCACGCCGTCGCGGGCGAAGGCGAAGACGGTGTTCTTCTGCGCGTCGGTGGTCAGCACGTGGGCGTTGTCGCCGGAGGTGTGCGCCGCGGTGAAGTCGCCGCGCAGGCTGGAGCTGACGTTCAGATCGACGAACGTGTGCCGCGGCGTGCTGCGGTCGACCGCGACGACGCGGACCTCGGCCTTCCCGTACTGATTGGGTCCCAGGACGATCGCCATGCACGCACTGTTGCACGTGGAACGTCCGGGACGGACCCGCTAGGAACCCCGGTAGGTCGAGTACGCGAAGGGGGCGAGCAGCAGCGGCACGTGGTGGTGGTCGGCGGGCTCCACGACGGCGAAGGTGAGCACCACCTCCGGGAAGAACGCCTCCCGGCCCTGCTCGGCGAACCACGGCCCGGTCGCGAACACCAGGCGGTGGGTGCCCGCGCCGGTGGCCTCCTCGGTGAGCCGGCAGCGGCCGTCCCGGTCGGTGACGCCGTCCGCGAGCAGGTCCTCCCCGGCGAACAGCCGGACGGCGATGCCGGCGGCGGGGCGGCCGAGCACCGAGTCGAGCACGTGCGTCGAGACGCTCAACGCACTGGCTCCGCTCCGGACTCGTTCCGCTCCTCGGTCGCCGGCGCTCCCTGCGATGCTCGCTCGCCCGTCGCCGTCGCGCCGACCAGCTGCCGGACCCGCAGCGCGGTGATCTGCGCCAGCTGCTCGGTGACCTCGGCCCGCTCGGTCTCGTCGTCGTTGCCCAGCCGGCGCTGCAGTTCGCCGAGCATCTCGGCCGGGCTGCGGCCGGAGGCGCGGATCAGGAAGACGTGGTCGAAGCGCTCCTCGTACCGGCGGTTGCCGTCCAGGAGGGCGTCCCGGGTGGCGTCGTCGGCACCGGTCAGGGAGCTCTGCTCCGTGCGGGAGGACATCGCCTCCGTGGAGTCGCCTTCCACGCGGTCGCCGATGCGCGGATGGGCGGCGAGCGCGAGGAGCACCTCGTCCCACGGCAGCCCGCGTGCGACGTCCTCGCTGCGACCCACCAGCGTCTCGACGTCCCGGTAAGGACGACCGGCGGCGACCTCCGCGGCGAAGCGCGGCGCCGCGTTGCAGGCGCGCAGCGCCTGCACGGCCTGGTCGGCGGGCTCGTCGTTGAAGTCGTCGAGGGCGGGCACGGTGAGAGGATGCCAGCTCGGCCCGTCGAGGAGAGGTCCGCGGAATGCCTGATGTGCGCGTGGAGGGCCCGGCGGTCGAGCGGGGCGCGGAGGTCCTGACCCCGGAGGCGCTGGACTCCGTCGCCGACCTGCAGACCCGCTTCGCCGCCCACCGCCGGCTCGTCGAGCAGGTCGCGCCGGCCGGCGACCTCCCCGACTTCCTCACCCTGCCGGCGTGCGGGTCGATCAGGGAACGACCTCGTCCTCCCCGACCCACGCACGCCCGGGACGGGGCCGCGCCGTGACCTTGGACGAGAGCGTGTACGCCGAGCTGGACCGGCTGCTGACGCCGGTGGACGCGATGCGGCTGGCCCGGTACCCGGGGGAGTGGCCGCAGCGGCAGCCGGTGCACACCTGCTACGTGCCCGCCGACGCCGTCGTCCCGGGGCTCTCCGCCGCCTGGGGGAGCGCAGCGCTGGACGCCCTCGACGAGCACGGGCTGCCCGACCTGGGCCTGGCCCCGGCGCTGGTCGAGGAGGTCCTGCCCCGGGTGCGGGCCAAGCTCGCCGCCGAGCCGGTCGAGGACCTGCGGGTCGACGCCGAGGACGGCTACCGCGGCGCGGCGGACCGGGAGGACGACGACGTGCTGCGGGCGGCCGCGACGATGGCGGCAGACGCGGCGGCCGGCACGGCCCCTGCGTCGTTCGGCATCCGCGCCAAGTCCCTCGAGGCGCCGACCCGCCGGCGCGGCGTCCGGTCCCTCGACCTGTTCCTCGGGGCCCTCGCCGCCGGGGACGTCCGTCGGGCCGTCGTCACCCTGCCGAAGGTCACCGACGTCGACCAGGTGAAGGCGTTCCTGCCCCTCCTGGAGGCACTGGAGGCGGCGCACGGCATCGCCCTGGACCTGGAGCTCCAGGTGGAGACCCCGCAGGCGGTCCTCGGTGCCGACGGCACCGCCACCCTCGCCCGGCTGGTGCACGTGGCGGGCCCCCGCCTCATCGGTCTGCACTACGGCACCTACGACTACAGCGCCGCGCTCGGCATCGCGGCCGCCCACCAGTCGTCGGACCACCCGGCCGCCGACCTCGCCAAGCAGCTCATGCAGGTCGCCGTGGCGGGCACCGGGGCGCGGGCGGTGGACGGCTCGACGAACGTGCTGCCGGTCGGTTCCCGCGACCGGGTGCACGCGGCGTGGCAGCTGCACGCCCGCCTGGTGCGACGGGCCCTGGAGCGCGGCTTCTACCAGGGCTGGGACCTCCACCCCGCCCAGCTCGTCACCCGGTACGTCGCCGGCTTCGCGTTCTTCCGGGAGTCGCTGCCCGCGGCGGCCGCCCGACTGGCCGCCTACCTGGACCGCAGCGACGCCGGCGTGCTCGACGAGCCGGCCACTGCCCGGGCGCTGGCCGGCGTGCTCCTGCGCGGCCTCGACTGCGGGGCCGTCGACGACGGAGAAGTTCTCGATGCCGGGGTGCCGGACCGGTCCGTCCTCGATAGTGTTGCCGGCCGGCGGCCAGGGGGAGCCGGAGTGGTCGCCGATGGTCGTACGGCCCGCTGACCTCGCGCAGCGGAGCTCGCCCCGAGAGGTTCCGATGACCGCTCTTCCCGTCGCCGCCTGTCCCACCGAGGCGGAGCTCGAGTTCGACCGCCAGGTCGACGCCCTGGTCATGACCGGGCTGCCCGAGGCCCTGGAGCTGGCGGAACAGTGCTTCCGCGCGTGCGCCGAACCGCTGCGCGACCTCCTGCCCCCGGTGCCGGGCGCGACCGACCGGATCCCCTTCGTCGTCGTCTTCCCGACCATGCCGGTCGGGCGGGTGCTCGGGACGGTGCACACGGTCGGCGGAACCGGCTTCACCACGATGTCCGACGACGACCTGGCGTCTGTCCGCCCGTCGCCGGACCTCGAGGTGCCGCTGGGCCCCTACCTGCTGCTGGACGTCGACCTGGGCGGCGACACCGTCGACACTCCTCCGGAGGAAGCCCTCACCCGGCTCGCGGGCGCCGGCCGGACGCCGCTCACCCTCGCGGAGGGAGTGGCGGTCCTGGTCTCCGACCCGGGGGTGCTGCGCAGCCGCAACGCGTTCTCGCTGGCCGGCTCGCACGCCGGTGACCAGCGGGTTCCCGCGCTCTGGCAGAGCGCCCGGCGCCCGCGGCTGGGCTGGTGGGAGCAGACCGCGCCGCACACGTGGCTCGGTACCGCGTCGTGCGGAGGCCGCCGCGAGGAACCCTCGCTGATGTGAGCGTTCCCGCCCCCCGTGCGGGGTGCTTGCGCGCATGTCCCAGAATGGACGCTCAGGCGATCGGGACGACCCGGTCCGACAGCGCCTCGGGGGGCCGGTGGACGCATCCGCGACGGGGTCCTCGTCGCCGGGCATGCCCACTCCTCGAGTTCAGGACGGGGCGGGCGGGTGAGCCACGGGCACGCCGGAGCTGTCGTCGGCAGCGAGGCGGAGCTGCTCGCCGTCGCCCTGCCCTTCATCGACGCGGGCCTGCGCGACGGTGACCTGGTCGCCCTCGCCTGCCCCGCCGACACGGTCGAGGTGCTGTCCCGCGCCCTCGGGACCCGGGCCGCCGTGGTGGAGTCCGAGCCACGGCTGAACCTCCTGGGTTCCCGCGCCCCGGATGCCCTCGGCATGTGCGCGCGGTTCCTGGAGCGCGCGCGGGGCACGGGCTCGGGCCGGTTCCGGGTGCTGTCCGAGGTCGACTTCGGGTCCGACCCGGCCGACTGGCGGGAGGGTCAGCGCTTCGAAGCGGTGACCAACCGCATCCTGGGCAGCGCGCCGATGGACATCGTCTGCATCTACGACCGGCGCCGGCTGGACCCCTCCGTCGTCGAGAGCGCGGCCGCCACCCACCCGCTCCTCATGGGCCCTGCCGGCCGCAGCGTGCCCAACCCGGCCTACCAGGACCCGGCGACCTACGTCCCGGCCCTCCCGATGCCGCGGGAGCCGGCCGAGGACGGCGAACCCGTCCTCGCCGTCGACGACGCGCCCACCCTGGCGGGCCTGCGCCGCCGGCTCGGCGCGACGCTCGCCTCCCTCGTCCCCGACCGCGACCAGGCCGAGGACCTGCACCTGGCCGCCGCGGAGATCGCGTCCAACGCGTTCCGGCACGGTTCCCGGCCGGTGTCGGCTCGCGTCTGGGCCGCCGGTGACCGGATCGTGTGCGTGATCGCCGACCGCGGCACCTCCTACGGCGACCCGTTCAGCGGTTTCACCCCGGCGCACGGCCTGGACCTCTCCGCCGGCGGCATGGGGCTGTGGCTGGCCCGCAAGCTCTGGGACCACGTGGACGTGCTGCCCGGCCCCGCCGGGCTCAGCGTCCGGCTGAGCACGCGCATCCGCTGAACCCGTTCGCGGGTCGTTCCTTGACGGCCAGATGTCTCACTGCTGAGGTACCTGGGTGATCGTGGTGACGGCGGCCGGAGGACGGACCGGCGGTGCCGTCGTCCGCGCACTGTGGGCGGGCGGTCTGCGCGTCCGCGGGCTGGTCGGCAGCTCGCAGCCCCGGCCGGAGCTCACCGCGCTGAGCGCCGACGTCGTCGCAGCCGACCTGCGCGATCCCTCGTCGGTGGAGCCGCTCCTCGAGGGAGCCGAGGCCCTGTACCTGATCTGGCCGAACTTCGACCCCGGGGAGACCGCGGGCGCCACCGCCCTCCTCGCCGCCGCGCGGCGGGCCGGGGTCGGACGGGTGGTCTACCACTCGGTGCTGCGCCCGCAGGCGCGGTCCATGCCCCACCACGCCGCCAAGGACCGGGTCGAGGAGGCGCTAGACGCGAGCGGGCTGCGCTGGCGGGTGCTCCAGCCGTGCGCCTACGCGGCCAACCTGGACGGTCAGCTGGCCGACGTCGCCGCCACCGGTGTGCTCCGCAGTCCCTGGGGGCTGGAGCAGGCGCAGTCGCTGGTGGACCTCCGCGACGTCGCCGCGGCGGCGGTCGCGCTGCTCACGGAGGACGGGCTGGACGGCGGAACGTTCGAGGCCGTCGGGCCGGAACCGCTCAGCGCCCCCCGGCTCGCCGAGCTGCTGGCCGAGCACCTCGGGCGGGACGTGCGGGCGGAGGACGCCGCCCCGGCGGGCCCGGTCCCACCGCGCGAGCAGTACGCGGCGCACTGCGCGCGGCTGATGTTCGACCACTACCGGGCGCACGGCTTCACCGGGAGCCCGCGGGTGCTGGAGGCGCTGCTGGGCCGGCCGGCCCGCACGTACGCCGAGCACCTGGCGACGCTGGAACTCCCCGGCGCGACGGTCGAACTACGGTGAGCCACGTGGAGGACGCCGTCGACCAGATCCTGGCCCAGTGGGCCCGGGAACGGCCGGACCTCGACTGTTCCCCCATGGGGATCATCGGGCGGATCAGCCAGCTGCAGCGGGAGGTGTTCCTCGCCCAGCGGACCACGTTCGCCCGCTACGGCCTGGACGCCCCGTCCTTCGACGTCCTCGCTGCGCTGCGCCGGGCGGGCCATCCGTACCAGCTCACGCCCACGGCGCTGATGCGGACCGCGCTGGTCACGTCGGGCGCGATCACCCAGCGGCTGGACCGGCTCGAGGAGAAGGGGCTGATCACCCGCGAGCGGAGCGAGGAGGACGGCCGCGCGGTCGTGGTGACGCTGACCGCCGCCGGCCGGGCGGCGCTGGACGCGGCCCTGCCGGACCACCTCGAGACGGAGCGGACCCTCCTCGACGGCCTGTCCGACGCCGATCGGGAGCAGCTGGCCGGCCTGCTGCGCCGACTACTCGTGGCTCGCGGCCGGGTGCCGCAGGAGCCCTAGCCGGACAGGCTGTCGAGCAGCGCCCGAGAGTCCTTGCCGGACCGCTTGGCGGAGTACATGGCCGTGTCGGCTCCGTGCAGCAGCCGTTCGGCCGTGTCCCCCGGGACGGCCAGTGCGCCGCCGATGCTCGCCGTCACCGAGACCGTCGTGCCGGCCAGTGCCATGGGGGCACGCAGCGAGGCCAGCAGCCGATCGGCGACGTCGCGGAGGCGCTCACCGTCCGCGTCGGTCAGCAGGACGGCGAACTCGTCACCCCCGAGCCGGGCGACGACGTCGTCGGCGCGCACGTCGGCGGTCAGGCGCGAGGCCACGGTGATGAGCAGGTCGTCGCCGGCCGCGTGGCCGAGCGAGTCGTTCACGGTCTTGAAGTCGTCGATGTCGACGAAGAGGACGGCCGGCCGGGCGTCCGCGTCGATGCCGCGGGTGGCCTCGTCCAGGCGCTCGGAGAACGCCGTCCGGTTCAGCAGGCCGGTCAGCGGGTCGGTCCGGGCCTGGCGCCGCAGCTCGTCCTCGAACAGCTTGCGGTCGGTGACCTCGCGGAAGTTGACCACCCAGCCCTTGATGCCCACGGCGTCGACCCGCCCGCTGATCCGCATCTCCACCCAGCGGGTGCCACCCGAGCTGTGCTCGACCCGGATGTCGGTGTCCACCGCCCCGGCGTGGACGTCCGCGGCGTCGCCTGCCGCGGCCACTGCGGCGCGGAGGCGGGGCTGGTCGCGGGGGTCGGCGAGCTCGATGGCGTCGCGGCCCACGTAGTAGGCCGGCGGGCGGCCCAGCAGCGACTGCACCGCGGGGCTCATGTAGGTGATGGCGCCGGTGGAGGCCTCGACGATGGCGATCACGTCGGACGCGTTCTCCAGCAGCAGCTGCAGGCGTGCCTCCCCGGCGACCAGGGCGGCGCGGGTGCTCTCGCGCTCGCTGTCGAGTGAGTGCAGCCGCCAGAGCGCCATCCCGGTGAGCAGCGTGCTGCCCGCGCCGAGGACGTAGCCGACGCCGCCGTGGCCCATCGTCCACAGGATGAGCAGGGCGGGGCTGACCAGCAGGGCGGCCCCCAGGCCGAGCACCCGGGAGCTGGCGGCGTCCTGCTCGCTCTCCGGCACCTGGCCCATGGCAGCGACCGCGGGGTGCCGGGCGGCCAGCACGAGCGCGGCCACCGCGAGCAGGGGCAACGGGTCGAGGAAGGGGCTCTCGCGCAGCGGCGTCCCGACGAGCATGCGGCCGCCGTAGCCGACCACGGTGAGGACGGCGGCGACGAGCAGGGCCATCGTGCTGACCGAGCGGTTGCCGCGGGACATGGCCAGCGGGACGCAGACGATGAGGAGGACGGCGGTGAGCACCGGCGTGCCGACGCCCAGCTCCGCGAAGTCGCCGGAGGTGTTCGCGCCTCCGCGGCTCACGGCGAGCAGGGACAGCCCGGCGGCGAGCAGCAGGGTGGTGGTGTCCATCCACGCGCCCTGGTTGCGGCGGCGGCGCCCGCCGCGGACGACGCCCAGGGCTCCCACGATCATCGCGGCATAGGCGGCGAGATCGAGAGCGGTCTCGACGACGTCGAAGATTTCTGTGTGCACGCCAGCCAGGAGCGGGACCTCGGCCGCGCTGCTGAGCGCGAAGAACAGCAGGCCCAGGCCCAGTCCTCGCCAGGCGACGACCAGCGGCGTCCGGTGTCGGCCCAGTGCGGTGCGGACGGCGACGATCCCGAAGCCGAAGAGCACGACCTCGGCCGCGGGGCGCCACGGGCCCATTGGGACGGAGACCACCGCGGCGACGACCAGCACGACCAGTGCCGCGTGCAGCCAGGCGGCACGGGCGGTGGGGGCGGCGGAGTCGGTCACGCACTCCCCATCGACACCTCGGCGCCGAACCTTGATGGACTCACTCCAGCGAGGGACGGGCCGCTGGCCTGCACGTTCTCAGGGCAGGGGCGCCAGATCGGCCGGCCGGAGGTCGGGCCGCACCCGCACGAACCGCAGCGGGTGCCGGAACACCCCGGCCTGCAGGGCCGCGTCGGCGCTCACCTCGACGACCACCGTCGGGTCGACGCGGGTGAGCGCGACCGACAGCCGGCCACCGCCGAACCGGCCGGTGCCGATGCGCTCGGGCCAGGGATGGGGGCCGCTCGCGGGGGAGAGCGCGGCGGCCAGCTCGGCGGACTGCCGCGGATCGAGCGGGCTGGTGCGGCCGACCACGACGAGCTCGCCGTCCCGGTAGCGGCCGGCCACGAGCTGGCTGGGCGCGCCGATCGGCCCGATGACGCCCCCGGCGAGCACCTCGGTGGTCTCCCAGGACTTCACCTTGAGCCATTCCCGCCGGCCAGGGGCGTACCTCGTGCCGACCCCCTTGGCGACCAGCCCCTCGATCCCGGCCGGGCGGTAGTCGTCGAACCACGTCCGGGCCTCGACGGGGTCCGTCGTCGCCGGCGACAACTGCAGCGGGGGCGCCCACCGGGCGGCCAGGTCCTCCAGCGTCGCGCGTCGCCGGCCGAGCTTCTCCGCGCGCAGGTCGGTGCCGCCCGAGGCCAGCAGGTCGAACGCGACGTAGGAGGCGGGGTGGGCGGCGACGAGCGCCGGGATCCGTCCCGGCGCGGTGACCATGCGCTGCTGCAGCAGCCCGAAGTCCAGCCGCGAGCCGTTCCAGACGACCACCTCGCCGTCGACCACGCTGCCCGCGGGGATCTGGGCGACCGCCGCGGCGACGACGTCGGGGAACCGGTCGGTGAGGTCGCGGCCCTGCTTGGACCACACCCGCGTCGAGCTGCCGGTCCGGACGACGACCAGCCGGTAACCGTCCCACTTGGGCTCGTACAGGCAGCCGCCCGGCAGCGCGGTCGGATGCGGGATCGTGCGCACCGGCTTGGCCAGCTCCACCGCGACGGGCCCGGTCAGCTCGGGCGGCAGGCCCGGGAGGCCGGGGGCGGACAGTGGCACCGGCACAGCCTGGCCGCTGACCGGCCCCGATGCACGGCCGACGGCGCAGGTCACACCCGTTCGGGGGCCGGTCGTGACCGCGTGTGGTCAGCCGAGGCGGGCGGCCGGGTGGGCGGCGAGGTCGTCGGCGAACCCCTCGGCGATGGCGAGCTGCTCGCGGAGGGCGGTCACCCGTGCGGTGGCCGCCTCGTGGAACATCCGCAACCGGTCGACGAGCGCGGGGTCGGTGGGCGCGGAGGAGAGGTCGGCGAGCAGCGTGAGCAGCTCGCGCATCTCCTCCAGTGCGAAGCCGAGCGGCTTCATCCGCTTGATCACCTCCAGCCGGGCGACGGCGTCCTCGCCGTAGAGGCGGAACCCGCCGGCCGTCCGTCCGGTCGGCGGCACCAGGCCGTTCTCCTCGTAGAAGCGGATGGTGCGCAGGCTCAGGCCGGTGCGCTCGGCGACCTGCCCGATCTGCAGGAGGCCGCTCCGGTCGGTGGCGTCCATCAGTGCGCCGAGAGCTGGCCGGTGTGCCGCTCGAAGCGGTCGAAGGAGTGCGGGTCGAGCCCGACGATCGTCGCCGTCTTCCCGCGGGTCGCGTACTTGTGGGTGATGGCGTCCAGGGCGGCGACGGTGGAGGCGTCCCACACCTGGGCCCCCGACAGGTCGATGACCACGGTGGCCGGGTCCGCGGCGTACTCGAACTGGGTGTACAGGTCGTTGCTGGAGGCGAAGAACAACGCCCCCGTGACGGAGTAGCGCACGCTGCCGTCGGCCTCCACGACGCGCTCGACGTCCACGAGGTGGGCGATGCGCTGGGCGAAGAGCACGCAGGCCACGAGCACGCCGACGCCGACGCCGATGGCGAGGTTGTGGGTGAGGAGGGTGACGGCGACCGTGGACAGCATCACGGTGGTCTCGCTCTTGGGCATGCGGTGGATGGTCTGGAGGCTGTGCCAGTCGAAGGTCGCGATCGACACGAAGATCATGACGGCGACCAGGGCGGCCATCGGGATCACGGCGACGATGTCGCCGAGCGCCACGACGA
>NZ_OCNK01000005.1 GCF_900230285.1 Blastococcus haudaquaticus
GCACGAACCGCTGCAGGGCCGCACTCGGCTGGTAGCCGGCGGTCGGTGGCGGTGGCCGGAGGCTCTGTCCGGTGGTGGCGGTGCGGCGGATCTCGGTGGGGAAGGTGAGGGCGCGCAGCTGCCCGGACAGTTCGTCGATGACCGCGATCCGGGGCAGTTCGGCCAGCCCGGTTCCGGCGACCGACCGCAGGTTCAGCAGGTCGGCCAACGCCGACCCCTGCCCGCCCGTGCCCGTGCCGGTGCTGCCTTCGGTGCTGGTTTCGGTGCTGGTTTCGGTGTCGGTCTCTGTCGCGTCGCTGTCTGAGTCGGCGGGGTCCGTCCCGGCGGCCGTGTCGGCGTCGGTGTCGGTGTCGGCGGCCGTGTCGGGGTCGGTGTCGGGGTGGGTGGCTGCGTGGTTGTCGGGTGGGGTCGGCGGGAGCAGGCCGAGGGCGGTGGCCAGGGCGCGGACCAGCTCGGCGGGAACCGGCTGGCCGTCGACCTCACCGGGCTCGTCGCCGCCGGTGAGGGTGCCCACGCCGGCGACCACGGTCAGCTGCGCGCGCACCGGTGGCCGCCCGTCGGCGTCGGGGCGCAGCAGCAGATCGACCAGGCAGTCGACCATCCGCTGATCTTTGGTCCGCCCGTCCCCGGGCGTCGCGCACTCCAGCGCGTAGGCCTCCAGCATCCGGTAGCAGGCCCGGGCGACCGGCACCGGCAGCGTCGCGGTCAGCGACGCCATTCCGTCCTCACCGGGGTGCACCCGCACCGACCGGTCCCGCACCGCGGCGGCCAGCCGCCGGGCGGCCGCCGACGCGTCCGCGCGCAGCACCGCCCGCTTGGCCGCGACCCGCAGCGCGGACACGTTCTTCCCGCCCGCCCGGGCCAGCACCCGGGCCTCCACCTGTCCGCGGACCGTGTCCTCGGCGATCGGGGCGAGCACCTCGCACAGCATCCGGGCGTGCGCCCACGACAGGTCCCCGACCTCGAGTGCGGCCAGCGTGGCCGGCAGCTGCTGCACCAGGGTGATCGAGTCGGCCAGCAGCGCCGCGGCCGCCGGCGCCGACAGGCTCAACCCGACCATCACCTCATCGACCGCCCACTCACTCACCGCCGTCAGCGCCGCCGGCCGGGCCGCCCGGGAGGAGGCCGCCGCCGCACCCACCTCGGGGTCGGCGCGGTCCAACACCGACGCCGGGCGGGCCGCGGCGAACCCGGCCAGCGCGCGGGCCTGCTGCGCGGCCGCCTCCGACTGCACCCGCTGCGCCTCCGCCGCCGCCCGCAGATGACCCGCGCCGCGCTCCAGCAACCGGGCCAGCGGCAGACCTTCGGGCTCGACCCCGCCGGTCAGCGCAGCGCCGTCCACCACCGAGCGCAGCGTCCGCCCGTTCCCGTGCGAGGCGGACGCGAGGACGACCGGGCGGCGCTGCTCGATGAGTTCCACGCGCAGCGGCAACACGGCCACCAGCCCGGCCGCAGCCGCTCCTCCAGCGCCGACCAGCGGCCCTCCGGAACGGCATGCGCATCATCGAACATGCGTTCGATCCTAGCGGTCGGCCAGCCGCGCGACCAGCAGAAGGAGCGCCTGTGGACGATCAGCAGAGGGTGTGGACGAGCGCCGGCAGGACAGGCCCGGAACAGCACAGTGGCCCGGCACCGAGACGGTGCCGGGCCACTGCGGTGGCGCTACCGGATCAGCATCCGGCGAGGTGCATCAGCGCTGCGGGCCGACGCCGTTCGAGTTGAGACCCTCGAGGATCCGCGAGGACTCCTCGAACCCGATGACCACGATGGCGTCGGGGTTGAAGTCGACCATCTGCTGGACCTCGGAGTCGAAGTTCGCAGCCTGCGGGTCGTAGGTGATGCTCTGGATGTCGTCCTCGGAGAGACCCGCGTCGACCAGGTTCTGCAGGGTGTTCTCCGCGAGACCGGTGCCGTACGGGTCGTTGAGGGCCAGGATCCCGACGGTGTTGTTGCCGTCCTCGATGATCAGGTCGGCCAGGGCGCGAGCCTGCAGCGTGTCCGGCGGCGCCGTACGGAAGTACAGGCCGTTGTCGTTGTAGGTCGTGAACTGGTCCGACGTGTTCGCCGGCGAGATCTGCATGACGCCGGCCTGCGTGATGGCGTCGATGACGGTGAGGCTCACGCCCGAGGACGCAGCGCCGACGATCACGTTGACGCCCGACTGGAGGAGACGGTCGACCGTCTGCGTCGCGGTGTCGGTGGAGGCGTCGCCGGAGTCACCCTCGACGAGCTGGACCGGCTGACCGAAGACGCCACCGGCCTCGTTGATGTCCTGGATGGCGAGCTTGGCGCCGGCGACCTCCGGCGGGCCGAGGAACGCGAGGTTCCCGGTCAGCGGGAGCAGGGTCCCGACGACCAGCGGCGCGCCGCCCGTGGCGGTCGGGACGGGGTCGGGGCCCTCGTCGGTGGCGGCGTTGGCCTCGTCGCCGGCGAGCACGAACTCCGTGGCGTCGTCGTCGAGGGCGTTGTCGTCACCGAACTGCAGGATGCCGAAGCTGGCCTCGGCCGGCTCACCGGCCTCGGCGAAGCTCAGGGGACCGGAGGCACCGTCGTAGTCGACGTTGCCGCCGCCGGCCAGGATCTCCGCGCAGGCGGCGAAGTCGGTGCAGGCCTCGCCACCGAAGGTCAGTCCGTTGACGTAGGGCGCGAAGGCCGTGGCCTGGTTGGTGCCGGCAGCCTGGGCCGCCAGCGCCGCCAGGACGATCGCGTCGTAGGTCTCACCCGCGTAGTTGAGGTCCTGGAGCTCGGGGTCGACCTCCTTCAGGCGGTCCACGAAGTCCGAGGACAGGTCGGTGAGCGGCGTGGTCCCGCGCATCCCGGCGAGGGAACCCTCCTCGGAGAAGTCCTCGCCGAGGGCGTTACCCATGTTGCCGTCGGTGCCGTAGATGTTGACCTGCTTCTCACCGCTGTCAGCGCCGGTGTCGCCGCCCTCGTCCTCGCTACCGCCGCCACAGGCGGAGATGGCGAGGAGGGCGGCACCAGTGACGGCGATGCTGCGGGCAGTGGTGCCAGTGCGCATCAAGGAACTCCCAGTGTCATCGTTCTCTGCGTCGGTGAGCGGAAATCCGCGCATGGACGCCGATCGGTGCGGAGAACCTAACTGCCACGGGGAGCGATGCACCCGGCCTCACACGGACCGTGATGAGGTCGTGATCTCGGCGTGTCACGCCGACAACACGCCGGAACCTTGCGTCACACGGGTGACACAGGGGCGCAGACGGCGCCGTCGGTCAGGCGGGAGCGTCGCCCGCGGCGGTGCCGGGGGTCGCGTCGGCCACGGCGCCGGCGTCGACGATGGTCTGCGCCAGAGCCTTCATCGACGTCCGCTGGTTCATGGCCGTCCGCTGGATCCACCGGAAGGCCTCCGCCTCGGTGATCCCCTGCTCGGACATGAGCAGACCCTTCGCCTTCTCGACGACCTTGCGCGTCTCCAGCCGCTCCTCGAGGGTGCGGACCTCGCCGTCCAGCGCCGTCATCTCCGAGAACCGTGCGCGCGCCACCTCGATGGCGGGGACCAGGTCGTTCTTGGAGAAGGGCTTCACCAGGTAGGCCATCGCACCGGCGTCGCGCGCCCGCTCGACGAGCTCCCGCTGGCTGAACGCGGTGAGCACGATGACCGGCGCGACCCGGGCCTGGGCGATCTGCTCGGCCGCCGACAGGCCGTCCAGCACGGGCATCTGGATGTCGAGGATGACCAGGTCGGGCCGCAGCTCGAGGGCCCGGTCCACGGCCTGCTGCCCGTCCCCGACCTCGGCGACGACGGAGTAGCCCTCTTCCTCCAACATCTCCTTGAGGTCGAGGCGGATGAGTGCCTCGTCCTCGGCGATGATGACCCGGATCGTCTCGCTGCTCACGGATGGAGCCTAGCCACGTCAGGTGTCGACGGCGTCACCGATAGGCTTCCCTGGCCCGCCGGGCATCCCGGCACGCCCCCGTACCCCAATCGGCAGAGGGAGCGGATTCAAAACCCGCGCAGTGTGCGTTCGAGTCGCACCGGGGGCACTCTGTCGAATCGCCGATCCTTCGGATCGGCACCGCGGCCAGGTGCCGTCCCCTCCCTGCGCTGAGCTCATCTCCGGTGTTCGTCGGGGACCCTTCGGGCCCCGCTCCTCGCACCGTCTCGCAGAGCGGCTCCTGTCCCAGCGTCCTCGTCCCCTGTCCGACGCTCCTCGCGGACCCCTCCGGGGCCCACTCGTCGTGCCGAATACCCTCGGCCCGTGACCGAGCCTGCGCCGCACATGACTCCCGAGCAGTTCCGGCAGCACGGCCACGAGGTCGTCGACTGGATCGCCGACTACTGGTCGCGGATCGGCGAGTTCCCGGTCCGCTCCCAGGTCTCCCCCGGCGACGTGCGCGCCACCCTCCCAACCCAGGCCCCCGAGCAGGGCGAGCCGTTCTCCGCCGTCCTCGCCGACCTGGAGCGCGTCGTCCTCCCGGGCACGACGCACTGGCAGCACCCAGGCTTCTTCGGCTACTTCCCCGCGAACACCTCGGGTCCGTCCGTGCTGGGCGACCTGGTGTCCGCCGGCCTCGGCGTCCAGGGCATGTCGTGGGTGACCAGCCCCGCCGCCACCGAGCTCGAGCAGCACGTCATGGACTGGTTCGCCGACCTCCTGGGACTGCCCGCGTCCTTCCGGTCCACCGGCACCGGTGGCGGCGTGGTCCAGGACTCCAGCTCCGGCGCCAACCTGGTCGCCCTCCTGGCCGCGCTCCACCGCGCGAGCACCGGCGCCACGGTCCGCCACGGCGTCGACCCCGACCGCGCCACCGTGTACGTCTCCGCCGAGACGCACTCCTCCATGGAGAAGGCCGTGCGGATCGCCGGTCTCGGCAGCGACGCCGTCCGCATCGTGGAGGTCGACGGCGACCTGGCCATGCGGCCGGCCGCCCTGGCCGCCCGGCTCGAGCGGGACGTCGCCCGTGGCTTCACCCCGGTGCTCGTCTGCGCCACGGTCGGGACCACCTCGACGACGGCGATCGACCCGCTCGCCGAGCTCGGTCCGATCTGCCAGAAGTACGGCGTCTGGCTGCACGTCGACGCCGCGTACGCCGGCGTCAGCGGCATCGTCCCGGAGCTGCGCGAGCTGCAGGCCGGCGTCGAATGGGCCGACAGCTACACGACCGACGCCCACAAGTGGCTGCTCACCGGCTTCGACGCGACGCTCTTCTGGGTCGCCGACCGCGCGGCTCTCACGGGTGCGCTCGCGATCCTCCCGGAGTACCTCCGCAACGCCGCCACCGACGCCGGGGCAGTCGTGGACTTCCGCGACTGGCAGGTCCCGCTGGGCCGCCGCTTCCGCGCCCTCAAGCTGTGGTTCGTGCTCCGCTGGTACGGCGCCGAGGGCCTCCGGGCGCACATCCGCTCGCACGTCGCCATGGCCCAGCAGCTGGCCGCCTGGGCCGACGCGGACGAGCGCTTCGACGTGGTCGCCCCGCACCCGCTCGCGCTGGTCTGCCTCCGGCCGCGCTGGAGCGACGAGGTCGACGCCGACGTCGCCACCATGACCCTGCTGGAACGGCTCAACGACGGCGGCGAGGTGTTCCTGACCCACACCAACGTCGGTGGCCGGGCGGTGCTGCGGGTCGCCATCGGCTCACCGGCGACCACTCCCGCCCACGTGGAGCGGATGTGGGCCCTCCTGCGCGAGAACCACGAGTTCCTCGCCACCGACTTCGCCGCCGCGGCCGCGGAGCTGGAGGCCGAGCGGGAAGCCCAGCGCACCGCCGCGCGCGAGGCCGCGGAGCGAACCATCAGCGAGGCGGAGGCCGAGACGGCCGCCGCCGAGCCCGCCGACGTCGAACCCGCCGACGTCGAACCCGCCGAGGAGTCGTTCAGTCCTTCAGCGACCGGATGAGGCCCTCCTGGGCGACGGTGGCGACGTGCGTGCCGTCGGCCGCCCAGATCTGCCCGAAGCACAGCGCCCGCCCGTAGGAGGCCGCAGGACTGTCGGTCTCGTAGAGGAACCAGTCGTCGGCCCGCACCGGCTGGTGGAACCACACAGCGTGGTCCAGGCTCGCGCCGATGAAGTCGGGCCACCCTCCCCCGAGGCGGGCGAAGCCCGCCGACAGGAGCGTCAGGTCGCTCACGAACGTCAGTGCGGCCGCGTGGACGGCGGACTCGTCGGGCAGCTCGCCGGCCACCCGGAGCCAGGTGCGGGTCTTCGTGTCCGGCGGCGACTTGGGCGGAGCCGCGAACGGGTCCTCGAGGAACCGCTGCTCCACGACCGACCCCATGGCGGCCATCCACGCCGCCTTGTCCCCGTGCCGGGCGACGATCTCGGCCGTCCCCGGCAGGGTCTGCGGCGCCGGTACGTCGGGCATGGGCAGGCAGTGCTCGGCGACCGCCTGCTCACCGGCGTGGAAGTCGGCGGTCAACGCGAAGATGGCGACGTCCTCGCCCTTGCGGTGCTGGCGGGCGACGACCCGCCGCGTCGTGAACGACCGGCCGTCACGGATCCGGTCGACCTCGTAGCGGATCTCCTCGAAGGGATCTCCGGGCCGGAGGAAGTACGAGTGCAGCGAGTGCACGGCGCGGTCGGCAGGCGCCGTGTGCTCCGCGGCCATCAGCGCCTGGCCGGCGACCTGACCGCCGAAGATCCGCTGCCGCTCCGTGCTCGGGGTCAGGCCGACGAAGACGTCCGTGTCGCGCTCCTCGAGGCCCAGCACGGACATGAGCGCCGCGGCCTGGCTCTCCCCCGCACCGCCCCCGCGTGAGCTCACGAGTCGGTGCCCACCTCGTGCACACGGATCAGGTTGGTGGAGCCCACGGTGTTCGGCGGGCTGCCGGCGACGACGACGACGCGGTCGCCGACCTTGAGCCGCCCGATCGACAGCAGCGAGAAGTCCACCTGGGCGACCATGTCGTCGGTGTGCTCGACCATCGGCACCAGGAAGGTCTCCACGCCCCAGGACAGGGCCAGCTGGCTGCGCACCCGCGCGTCGACGGTGAAGGCGAGCAGCGGCTGCCGCGGGTGCAGCGCCGCCAGACGGCGCGCGGTCTCCCCGGTCTGCGTGAAGGTGGCGAGGGCCTTCACGTCCAGGCTCTCCGCGATGTCCTTCGCCGCGCGGACGATCGCCCCGGAACGCGACCGGGAGCGGCGGGCCACGTCGGGCACCCACAGGGTGTCGCTCTCGACGGCGTCGATGATGCGCTCCATCGTGCGCACCGCCCCGATCGGGTGCGCCCCCACGGAGGTCTCCCCCGACAGCATCACCGCGTCCGCACCGTCGAGGACGGCGTTGGCGACGTCCGAGGCCTCGGCGCGGGTGGGGCGCGAGTTGGTGATCATCGACTCGAGCATCTGCGTGGCCACGATGACCGGCTTGTTGCGCTCCCGGGCGGCCTGGACGGCGCGCTTCTGCACGAGCGGTACCTGCTCCAGCGCAAGCTCCACGCCGAGGTCGCCGCGGGCCACCATGATCCCGTCGAATGCCTCGACGATCGCTTCGAGGTTCTCGACCGCCTCCGGCTTCTCGAGCTTCGCGATGACGGGGACGGTGACGTCCTCCTGCCGCATGATGTCGCGCACGAGCTCGAAGTCCGCCGGTGACCGGACGAACGACAGGGCGATGAAGTCGACGCCTAGGTGCAGGGCGAAGCGGAGATCCTCCTCGTCCTTGTCCGACAGCGCGGGGACGCTCACCGCCACGCCGGGCAGGGACAGGCCCTTGTTGTTGGACACCTCGCCGCCCTCGACGACGAGGCAGAAGACGTCCGGCCCCTGGGTCCGCACCACCGTGAGGGCGAGCTTGCCGTCGTCGACGAGGAGCCGGTCGCCCACCCGCACGTCGTCGGAGAGGTTCTTGTACGTGGTCGAGACCCGCTCGGCGGTGCCCTGGACGTCCTCGGTGGTGATGCAGACCTGCGAGCCGGTGGGCCAGTTCACCGGACCGTCGGCGAAGGTGCCCAGCCGGATCTTCGGGCCCTGGAGGTCGGCGAGGACGGCGACGGCGTGGCCGGTGGCGTCCGATGCCTCGCGGACCAGCCGATAGGCGGTGGCGTGGTGCTCGTGCGCCCCGTGGCTGAAGTTGAGCCGGGCGACGTCCATGCCGGCCTCGACGAGGGCGGTGATCTGCTCCAGGGAGCTGGTCGCAGGTCCGAGGGTGCAGACGATCTTGGCGCGGCGGGACATGGCGATAACGCTAGTGGCTAGACGAAATGATCTCGCCCGCGGCCCGGCGACCGCGTGTCGGGTGCCCCGCCGAGTGGGGCCCGGAGGGCTCCGCGCAGGAGGGACTGACACGCTCCTCCGGACCGGGGTACGGCTGCTGACCGCGGTGCGGTCCGGAGGAGCGCGATGTCACCGGAGCGCGACGGTCGTGGGGGCCACCGGCGCCGGGAGCATGGAGTTCCCGGTGAGCCAGGTGTCCGCGGCCGCGGCGGCGGCCCGCCCCTCGGCGATCGCCCACACGATGAGCGACTGGCCACGTCCCATGTCCCCCGCGACGAACACGCCGGGTTCGGTGGACATGAACGCCTCGTCGCGGGCCACGTTGCCGCGCCCGTCGACCTCGACACCGAGGGCGTCGACGAGCCCCTCGCGCTGGGCACCGGTGAACCCCATGGCCAGGAAGACGAGGTCCGCCGGGAGTTCGCGCTCGGTGCCCTCGACCTTCTGGAAGCGGCCGTCGACCCGCTCGACCTCGTGCAGCAGCAGCGCCCGCACGTTGCCGTCGCCGTCGTCGACGAAGCGCTCGGTGTTGACCGAGTAGAGCCGCTCGCCGCCCTCCTCGTGCGCGCTGGAGACGCGCATGACCATCGGGTACGTGGGCCACGGGTTGGCGCCGGTGTCCCGGCGGTCCGGCGGCGCCGGCATGATCTCGAGCTGGGTCACCGACGCGGCCCCCTGGCGGTGCGCCGTGCCGAGGCAGTCCGCGCCCGTGTCGCCGCCACCGATGATCACCACGTGCTTGCCGTGCGCGTCGATCGGCGGGGCCTCGAGCTCGCCCAGCGCCTGCAGGTTGCCGTACGGCAGGTACTCCATGGCCAGGTGGATACCGGCGAGCTCCCGGCCGGGGGCCGGCAGGTCACGACCGATGGTGGCTCCACCGGCGAGGACGACGGCCTCGAACTCCGCCCGCAGCTGCTCGGTGGACAGGTCGTCCTCCCCCGAGCCGCCGACCTCGACGCCGGTGACGAAGCGGGTGCCCTCGGCGCGCATCTGGTCCAGCCGCCGGTCGAGCACGGCCTTCTCCATCTTGAACTCGGGGATGCCGTAGCGGAGCAGGCCCCCGACGCGGTCGGCCCGCTCGAAGACGGTCACGTCGTGGCCGGCGCGGGTGAGCTGCTGGGCGGCGGCGAGGCCCGCGGGGCCCGAGCCGATGACGGCGACCTTCTTGCCCGTCCGCTCCGCCGGAGCCTGCGGCTGGACCCAGCCCTCCTCGAAGGCCCGGTCGATGATCTCCCACTCGATCTGCTTGATCGTGACCGGCGACTCCTGGAGGTTGAGCACGCAGGAGCCCTCGCACGGAGCCGGACAGAGCTTCCCGGTGAACTCCGGGAAGTTGTTGGTCGCGTGCAGCCGCTCGATCGCGTCGTGCCAGTCGTCCCGGCGGGCGAGGTCGTTCCACTCCGGGATCAGGTTGGCCACCGGACAGGCGTGGTGGCAGAACGGGATGCCGCAGTCCATGCAGCGCGCCGCCTGCTTGCGGACCTCCGCCGTCGGGAACAGCGGGTCCTCGCCGTTCTGCCGGGCGACGTAGACGTCCTTCCAGTCCCGGATCCGGACCTCGACCGGACGGCGCGTCGGCAGCGCCCGGTCGTACTTCAGGAAACCCGTCGAGTCAGCCACGAGCCGCCTCCATCACCGCAAGATCAACATCGGTCCCGTTCGCCTCGGCCATCCGCTGCGCCTCGAGGGCACGGCGGTAGTCCCGCGGCATGATCACGCTGAACTGCTCCGACCACCGGCCCCAGTCGGCCAGCAGCGCGTGCGCCACGGTCGACTCGGTGTCGGCGGCGTAGCGGATCAGCACGTCGCGCAGCCACTGCGCGGACTCCCCGTCCAACGGCTCGACGTCGACCATCTCGCTGTTGACGCGGTGCCGGGCGAGGTCGAGCACGTAGCCGATGCCGCCGGACATGCCGGCCGCGATGTTGCGCCCGGTCGCCCCGAGGATCACCGCACGGCCGCCGGTCATGTACTCCAGCGCGTGGTCGCCGACCCCTTCGACGACGGCCAGCGCGCCGGAGTTGCGCACGCAGAACCGCTCGCCCACCCGACCGCGCAGGAAGATCTCCCCACCCGTCGCGCCGTAGCCGATGACGTTGCCGGCGATGACGTTGTCCTCGGCGGCGAAGGACGCCTCACGGGACGGGCGGACGACGATCCGGCCACCCGACAGGCCCTTGCCGACGTAGTCGTTGGCGTCGCCGAAGAGCCGCATCGTGATCCCGCGCGGCACGAAGGCCCCGAACGACTGCCCGGCCGAGCCGCCGAAGGTCAGGTCGATCGTCCCGTCGGGCAGCCCCTCGCCCCCGAAGCGGCGGGTGACCATCGAGCCCAGCATCGTGCCCACGGTCCGGTTGACGTTGCGCACCGGCAGCTCGAGGCTGACCGGCCGCGCGTCGAGCAGCGCGCCCTCGCACAGCTGGATGAGCGTCTGGTCCAGGGCGACGTCGAGGCCGTGGTCCTGCGACTTCACCCGGCGCAGCGGCGCGCCCTCCGGCAGCTCCGGCACGACCAGCATCGGCGAGAGGTCGAGCCCCTGCGCCTTCCAGTGGCCGACGGCCTTGCGGGTGTCCAGCAGCTCGGCGTGGCCCACGGCCTCGTCGATCGACCGGAAGCCGAGCTCGGCGAGGTAGCTGCGCACCTGCTCGGCGAGGAACTCGAAGAAGGTGACGACGAACTCCGGCTGCCCGGTGAACCGCTTGCGCAGCTCCGGGTTCTGCGTGGCCACGCCCACCGGGCAGGTGTCCAGGTGGCAGACCCGCATCATGATGCAGCCGGACACCACCAGCGGCGCCGTCGCGAAACCGAACTCCTCGGCACCCAGCAGCGCCGCGATGATGACGTCGCGGCCGGTCTTCATCTGCCCGTCGACCTGCACGGTGATCCGGTCGCGCAGCCCGTTGGCCAGCAACGTCTGCTGCGTCTCGGCCAGACCCAGCTCCCACGGGGAGCCGGCGTGCTTCAGCGAGGTCAGCGGCGCGGCACCCGTCCCGCCGTCGTGCCCGGAGATCAGGACGACGTCGGCGTGCGCCTTGCTCACCCCGGCCGCGACCGTGCCGACCCCGACCTCGGCCACCAGCTTGACGTGCACGCGCGCGTCGTTGTTGGCGTTCTTGAGGTCGTGGATGAGCTGCTTGAGGTCCTCGATCGAGTAGATGTCGTGGTGCGGCGGCGGGCTGATCAGGCCGACACCCGGCGTCGAGTGCCGGGTGCGCGCCACCCACGGGTAGACCTTGCTGCCCGGTAGCTGGCCGCCCTCGCCGGGCTTGGCGCCCTGCGCCATCTTGATCTGGATGTCGTCGGCGTTGACCAGGTACTCGCTGGTGACGCCGAACCGGCCGGACGCCACCTGCTTGATCGCCGAGCGGCGCAGGTCGCCGTTCTCGTCGGGGGTGAAGCGGTCGGGGTCCTCGCCGCCCTCCCCGGTGTTGGAGCGGCCACCCAGCCGGTTCATCGCGATGGCGAGGGTCTGGTGGGCCTCCGCCGAGATGGAGCCGTAGCTCATCGCCCCGGTGTTGAACCGCTTGACGATCTCGCTCGCCGGCTCCACCTCGTCGATCGGCACGGGCGGGCGCACGCCGGTCCGCAGCGCGAAGAGCCCGCGCAGGGTGGCGGCCTCCTCCGACAGCTGGTCGACCGTCCGCGTGTACTTCTCGAAGACGTCGAACTGCCGCGACCGGGTGGCGTGCTGGAGGAGGAACACCGTCTCGGGGTTGAACAGGTGCACCTCGCCCTCGCGGCGCCACTGGTACTCGCCACCGGTCTCGAGCCGGCGGTGCGCCCGCTCGGTGGGGTTCTCCGGGTAGGCCCGGCGGTGGCGCATGGCCACCTCCTCGGCGAGCACGTCGATGCCGACGCCGCCCAGCGGACAGGAGGTGCCGGTGAAGTACTCGTCGACGAGGTCCTGGGAGAGCCCGACGGCCTCGAAGATCTGCGCCATCGTGTACGAGCCGACGGTGCTGATCCCCATCTTGCTCATGACCTTGAGGACGCCCTTGCCGAGCGCCTTGACCATGTTGCGGACGGCCTGCGCCGGCTCCACGCCGGTGAGCGCGCCGTCGCGGATGAGGTCCTCGATCGACTCGAACGCCAGGTAGGGGTTGACCGCGGCCGCGCCGTAGCCCAGCAGCAGGGCCACGTGGTGGACCTCGCGGCAGTCGCCGGACTCGACGACGAGGCCGACCTCCATGCGCGTCTTCTCGCGCACCAGGTGGTGGTGCACCGCGGCGGTCATCAGCAGCGACGGGATGGGAGCGCGCTTCTCGTCGCAGTCGCGGTCGGACAGCACGATGATGCGCGCGCCGGCCGAGATCGCCTTGGACACCTTGGTCCGCAGCTGCTCGATCGCCTCGGCGAGCGCCGCTCCCCCGCCGGTGACGTCGAAGTGGCCGGTGATCCGGACGGCCGCGAAGCCGGGCAGGTCGCCGTCGTCGTCGATGTGCAGGATCTTGGCCAGCTCGTCGTTGTCGATGACGGGGAACGGCAGGTGCACCTGGCGACAGGACGCGGGCGACGCCGCGAGCAGGTTCTGCTCCGGGCCGAAGGTGCGCCCGAGGCTGGTCACCAGCTCCTCGCGGATGGCGTCCAGCGGCGGGTTCGTGACCTGCGCGAACAGCTGGCCGAAGTAGTCGTAGAGCAGTCGCGAGCGGTCCGACAGCGCCGCGACGGGGGTGTCGGTGCCCATGGAGCCGATGGGCTCGGCGCCGGAGGACGCCATCGGCGTCACCAGGACGCGCAGCTCCTCCTCCGTGTAGCCGAACAGCATCTGCCGGCGGACGACGGACTCGTGGCTGGGCCGCGAGCGGCGGCGCTCGGGCAGCGAGGGCAGGTGCACCAGGCCGGCGTGCAGCCAGTCCTCGTAGGGGTGCTCGGCGGCCAGCGCCCCCTTGACGTCCTCGTCGGAGACGATCTTCCCCGACGAGGTGTCGACCAGGAACATCCGGCCCGGCTGCAGCCGGCCCTTCGCGACGACGTCGGCGGCCGGGATGTCCAGGACGCCGACCTCGCTGGCGAGCACGACGACGTCGTCCTTCGTGCGCCACCAGCGGCCGGGGCGCAGCCCGTTCCGGTCGAGCACGGCGCCGATCAGGGTGCCGTCGGTGAAGCAGACCGCGGCGGGCCCGTCCCACGGCTCCATGATCGAGGAGTGGAACCGGTAGAAGGCCCGGCGGGCCGGGTCCATCTCGTCGTGGTTCTCCCACGCCTCCGGGATCATCATCAGCACGGCGTGCGGGAGCGAGCGGCCGGACAGGTGCAGCAGCTCGAGCACCTCGTCGAAGGTGGCCGAGTCGCTGAAGTCGCTGGCGGTGACCGGGAAGATGCGCTCCAGTCCCAGCTCCGACGCGGGGCCGGCCGGGCCGTCGAAGAGCTGGGTGTCCAGCTTCGCCTCGCGGGCCCGCATGCGGTTGCGGTTGCCCTTGATGGTGTTGATCTCGCCGTTGTGCGCGATGAACCGGAACGGGTGCGCCAGCGGCCAGCTGGGGAAGGTGTTGGTCGAGAACCGGCTGTGCACCAGTGCGATCGCCGACTCGTAGCGCTCGTCGCGGAGGTCGGGGAAGAACAGCGGCAGCTGGTCGGTGGTGAGCATGCCCTTGTACGTGATGGTCCGCGACGACAGCGAGGCGATGTACAGCGAGCTGCCGGCCTCGACCGCGGCCCGCTCGGCCCGCTTGCGCAGCACGAACGAGCGCCGCTCGAGCCGGGTGACGCCGTTGGGGGCGACGTTCCCGCCGAAGGCCTTCGCGTCGGCCCGGCCGCCCATGGTCTCGGCCACGAACAGCTGGGCGAAGTGCGGCATGACCGCGCGGGCCGTCGGCCCCAGGTCCGCGCCGTCCGGGTCGACCGGGACGTCGCGCCAGCCGAGGACGGTGAGCCCCTCCTCCTCCGCGAGCCCGGCGACCTGCTCGTAGCGGGCGGCCCGCTCGGCGTCGTCGGTGGGGAGGAAGGCGATGCCGACCGAGTACTCGCCCATCGGCGGCAGGTCGAAGTCGACGCTGGCGCGCAGCAGCGCGTCGGGCAGCTGGGTCAGGATGCCCGCACCGTCGCCGGAGTTCGGCTCGGAGCCGGCTGCGCCCCGGTGATCGAGGTTGTGCAGGGCCGTCAGTCCCTGGGCGACGATGGCGCGCGAGCGCCGACCGCGGGCGTCGGCCACGAAGGCGACACCGCAGGCGTCCTTGTCGTTCGCCGGGTCGTAGAGGCCGGAGGCAGCGGGGACCGCGGAGAACGGAACGGCTGACTTCGGAGCGGCGGGGGCGGTGAGGTCGGGCATGTCACTCCCGTCGTCGGCGACGCCCGCGTCCTCGGAGGGAGGAGCGGACGGGGCTGGAGCCCGGGCCGGGGGTCAAGGGTTGGCGGACGGCACTGCGGAGGGCCGGCTGCCCGGGAGGGACGTCGGCCCCGGGTGCGGCAGGCTGGAGCCCCTCGGGTGGTCTCCGACGGGCTGTCGTCCGCGGGGCGACGCTGGCCCGGTCCGACGGTAGGGCCCGGCCGGGATCGCCGGCGGGTCCGCTGCGAAGGGTACACAGCCGTAACACGGGGCTCAGCGGCGAAAATCACGCTGCACGGCGTGGCGGCAGGAACACGGCGGAAGTTGTCCGTGTCCGGCCCGCCCGGAGGTCGACAGCCCGTGACCATCCTCACCGATCGGCCGGCGTCCGGCATCCCGGTGGCGCACCTCGATCAGGAATCGAGAAGCACCACGGTCCCGGGCGTCGTTAGCGTCCGACTCCCACCACGCGACGGGCGAGAGGACAGCCGTGAGCACAGCGAAGACCGAGAAGAGCAGGCCCACGCCGGCGGAGGGTTTCTCCGCGGAGGAACGGGCCGCGATGAAGGAGCGCGCGGCCGAGCTGAAGGCAGCGGGTCGCCGGGACGGTGGGTCGAAGAAGGCGGCGGCCGAGGAGGCGGACCTGCTGGCGAAGATCGCCGCGATGCCCGAGCCGGACCGGGCACTCGCGGAGCGCGTGCACGCCGTCGTGACCGCCGCAGCTCCCGAGCTGGCGCCGAAGCTCTGGTACGGGCAGCCGGCCTGGGCCAAGGACGGCAAGGTCGTCTGCTTCTTCCGCAGCGGGCAGGCCGACAGGACGCGCTACTCGGTCTTCGGGTTCAACGAGGAGGCGAACCTCGACGAGGACGGCGGCATGTGACCGACGTCCTGGGCGCTGGCCGGGCTGGACGCCGCCGGGGAGAAGGCGATCGCCGAGCTGGTCAGGAAGGCCGTCCGCTGAGGTCCGCCGCCGTCAGCCGGGTTCGGCGGGGCGGTGCTCCTCCTGGCGGACGAGACCCGGGTCGGTCGCCGGCTCCTCGACCGGCGCGGCCGTCCCGGGCGCACCCGCCTGTCCGCCCCGGGTGATCACCTCGCGCGGGCGCCCGCGCTGCCAGACGAAGTAGGCCAGCGCCAGCAGCCCGACGATGATCGCGGTGAAGACGTTGATCCGGACCCCGAACAGGGTCTCCGCCGGATCGGTGCGCATCAGCTCGATCCACAACCGGCCCACGCAGTAGGAGACGACGTACACCGCGAACGCCCGGCCGTGCCCCAGCCGGAAGCGCCGGTCGGCCCAGATGACGAAGGCCGCCGCCGCGAGGTTCCACAGCAGCTCGTAGAGGAAGGTGGGGTGGAACGTGCCCAGGACCACCGGGGCGCCGTCGGGGTCGACGACGGCCCGGCCGCCACTCCACTCGTGGATGGTGAGCGCCCAGGGCAGGTCCGTCGGGCCGCCGTAGAGTTCGTTGTTGAACCAGTTGCCCAGCCGACCGATCGCCTGCGCGACCAGGAGCCCCGGTGCCAGCGCGTCGGCGAACGCCGGCAGCGGGATCCCCCGCCGGCGGCAGGCGATCCAGGCGCCCACGCCGCCCAGGGCGATGGCCCCCCAGATGCCGAGGCCCCCCTCCCAGATGGCGAACGCCCGCATGGGGTCGCCGCCCTCGCCGAAGTAGGCGCGGGGGCTGGAGATCACGTGGTAGATGCGGCCACCGATGATCCCGAACGGCACCGCCCAGACGGCGATGTCCAGCACGTCGCCGGGCGCGCCACCACGAGCGACCCAGCGGCGCTCGGTGAGCAGGACGGCCGCGACGATGCCCGCCACGATGCACAGGGCGTACGCGCGGATCGGCAGCGGACCCAGCTCCCAGACGCCCTGGGTGGGGCTGGGGATGGCAGCCAGGTGGTCGACGACGGTCACGACCGCACTCCCTTCGCGAGCTCCTTCGACAGCGCGCGGACGCCGTCGGCGCCGCGCCCCTCCAGCATCTCGCGGACGTAGGCGGAGCCGACGATGACACCGTCGGCGAAGGCGGCGACCTCGGCGGCCTGGCTGCCGTTGGACACGCCGAGCCCGACGCAGACCGGAAGGCCGTCCGCGACCTCGCGGGTCCGGGCCACCAGGCGCTCGGCGGCGTCCCCGACCGTCGCCCGGGTGCCGGTGACGCCCATGGTGGAGGCCGCGTAGACGAAGCCCCGGCAGGCGGCCGTGGTGGAGCGCAGCCGGGCGTCGGTGGACGACGGCGCCACGAGGAAGACCCGGTCGAGGCCGTGCTCCTCCGACGCGGTCAGCCACTCGGCCGCCTCGTCGGGGATCAGGTCAGGGGTGATCGCGCCGGCTCCCCCGGCCGCGGCCAGGTCGGCGGCGAACCGCGCGACGCCGTAGCGCTCGATCGGGTTCCAGTAGCTCATCACCACCGGCACGGCGCCGGCCTCGGCGACCGCGGTCACCGCCCGCAGCACGTCGGCCATGCCGACGCCCGCCCGGACCGCGACGTCCACCGCCTCCTGGATGACCGGCCCGTCGATGCCCGGGTCGCTGTACGGGACGCCGATCTCGATCGCGTCGGCGCCGCCCTCGACGGCGGCGACCATCGCGGCGATCGACGTGTCCACGTCGGGATAGCCCACCGGGAGGTAGGCGATCAGCGCAGCACGGTCCTCGGCCTTCGCCGCGGCGATCCGGTCGGCCAGTTGACTGCCTCGACTCCGGACTCGCTCCGCTCCTCGCTCCGCAACATCGGTCGCCTCCGCGGTCGCTGCGATGCTCACTCCCGCGTCGTTCTCGGAAGGGCTCACAGCTCCTCTCCCGCGTCCGGGCCGGCGACGGCCTCGTCGTTGCTGACCGCACCCTCGGTCGGCTGCTGGTCGGTGTCCAGACCGGGGCCGGGGTCGACCTCCTCGCGGTCACCGAGGCCGAACCACTGCGACGCGGTCTCCACGTCCTTGTCCCCCCGCCCGGAGAGGTTCACCAGGAGGAGAGCGTCCGGCCCGAGTTCCCGGCCGAGCGTCATCGCGCCCGCCAGGGCGTGCGCCGACTCGATCGCCGGGATGATGCCCTCGGTCCGGCAGAGCAGCGCGAACGCCTCCATCGCCTCGGCGTCGGTGACGGCCCGGTACTCCGCCCGGCCGATGTCGTGCAGGTACGAATGCTCGGGACCGACGCCCGGGTAGTCCAGGCCGGCACTGATCGAGTGCGACTCGATCGTCTGCCCGTTGTCGTCCTGGAGCAGGTAGGACCGCGCGCCGTGCAGCACGCCCGGCGTCCCTCCGGTGATCGTGGCCGCGTGCCGGCCGCTGTCCACGCCGTCACCCCCGGCCTCGAGCCCGACCAGGCGGACGCCGTCGTCGGGCACGAAGGCGGTGAAGATGCCGATCGCGTTGGACCCGCCGCCGACGCAGGCCAGCACCGCGTCGGGGCGGCGCCCCTCCCGCTCGAGCACCTGCTCGCGCGCCTCGTCGCCGATCACCCGCTGGAAGTCGCGGACCATGGCCGGGAAGGGGTGCGGGCCGGCGACGGTGCCGAAGACGTAGTTCGTCGTCTCCACGTTGGTCACCCAGTCGCGGAACGCCTCGTTGATGGCGTCCTTGAGCGTGCGGGAACCGGTGGTCACCGGGATGACCTCGGCGCCGAGCAGCCGCATGCGGGCGACGTTGAGCGCCTGCCGGCGGGTGTCCTCCTCGCCCATGTAGACCGTGCAGGACAGCCCCATGAGGGCGGCGGCCGTGGCCGTCGCGACCCCGTGCTGTCCGGCGCCGGTCTCGGCGATGACCCGGGACTTGCCGATGCGCTTGGTCAGCAGCGCCTGGCCGAGCACGTTGTTGATCTTGTGCGACCCGGTGTGGTTGAGGTCCTCGCGCTTGAGCAGGACGCGGGCGCCGCCGCAGTGCTCGGCGAACTTCGGCACCTCGGTGACCGGGCTCGGCCGCCCGGTGTAGTCGCGCTGCAGCCGGTGGAACTCGGCGAGGAAGGCTGGGTCGACCCGCATGGCCTCGTAGGCGTCGGTCAGCTCGTCGAGCGCGGCGATGAGGGCCTCGGGCACGAACCGCCCGCCGAAGACGCCGAAGTGGCCGGTCTCGTCGGGCCAGCCCGGGCGCGCCGGCAGGAGACGTTCCCCGGGCTGCGTCGGTGGGCTGGTCGTCGTCATGCGCCCAGTGTCCCGCGCCGGGGCCCGGCCGCGGCGCAGGGGGTCTAGCGGGTGGTTCGAGGCGTGGCGGGATGGGCCCCGGCCGTGACCAGGTCGGCGACCGCCTGGCGGGCATCGCCGGCGGTGACCAGGCCCTCGCCGACCAGCACCGCGTCGGCCCCGGCGGCGGCGTAGCCGATCAGGTCGTGCGGCCCCCGGACCCCGGACTCGGCCACCTTGACCACCCCGGACGGCAGGCCGGGGGCGATCTTCTCGAAGGTCGAGCGGTCCACCTCGAGCGTGGTGAGGTCACGGGCGTTGACGCCGATCACGGAGGCGCCGGCGTCCATGGCGCGGTCGGCCTCGGCCTCGGTGTGCACCTCGACCAGCGCCGTCATGCCCAGCGACTCGACCCGCTCCAGCAGCCCCACCAGCGCGTTCTGCTCGAGCGCGGCGACGATCAGCAGGACCACGTCGGCGCCGTGGGCCCGGGCCTCGTGCACCTGGTAGCTGCTGACGACGAAGTCCTTGCACAGCACCGGCACGTCGACGACGGCGCGGACGGCGTCCAGGTCGGCCTGCGAGCCGCCGAAGCGCCGCCGCTCGGTCAGGACGCTGATCACGCGCGCGCCACCGGCGGCGTACTGGACGGCGAGCTGCGCGGGGTCGGGGATGTCGGCCAGGTCGCCCTTGGAGGGGCTGCGGCGCTTCACCTCCGCGATCACGCCCACACCGGGGGCGCGGAGCGCAGCCAGCGCGTCCAGCGCCGGGCGGGCGTCGAGGGCGGCCGCCTTGACCTCGGCCAGCGGGGTCAGCGCCTCACGGGCGGCCAGGTCCTCGCGGACGCCGGCCACGATCTCGTCGAGGACGTTCACGGCTGCGCACCTGTCGACACCGCTGCGCGGCTGCTCACGCGGTCCTCCAGAACTCGCACGGACGTCCCCTCACCAGTCGGATCGGCACAGCCACTCTAGAGGCGGCCCGTGCCACCCCGGCCGGGGGGCCGGTCCACCGGCCTCCGCCAGTTCCGCTACGCGGTGGGGTCCTCGCCGCGGTCCAGCGCCTTCCACGCGGCCTGGGCACGGTCCTCGTCGGTCTGGGGCCGGGCGGGAACCGGCGTCGCGTCCGTCCGCGGGTCCGTCCCCTCGGCGGTCCGCTCGTAGCGCCGCCCCATGCCGGGCCAGCTCCGGCCCCGCAGCACGACGAGGAGCCCGGCGGCCGCTCCGAGCAGGCCGGCCACCGCCGCGAGCACCGGCCACGCGGGGCTGAGGTCGACGGTCCGGACGGCGTCCTCCAGGCCCCCGGTCAGCACCCGGACCCCCGACCACGCCAGCACCCCGCCCGCCACCGCCATCAGCAGACCGACCGCCACCCGGCCCGCGGAGCGGACGGCCAGCAGCGCCACGGCCGCGGCCAGCAGCACCAGACCGGTGGCCGGCACCAGCGGGGCGGTGTCCGCGCCGGACAGCACCTCCACGACGGGCGGCAGCGGCGGCTGCCGTTCCGTCGTCGCCTCCGCCCATCTCTGCCCGCCGGAGACGAGCGCCAGCGCACCGGCGACGGCGGCACCGAGCACGGCGGCCGCCAGCTCGCGGCGCGCGTCCACAGTCCGCTCCCCCGCGGCGCTCACCGCAGCTCCCGCAGCCCCTCCGCCGCGGCGATCGCCGAGAGCACGGCCCGCGCCTTGTGCCGGGTCTCCGCCTCCTCGGTGGCGGGATCGCTGTCGGCCACGATGCCTGCGCCGGCCTGGACGTAGGCACGTCCCCGGTGCAGGACGGCGGTGCGGATCGCGATCGCCATGTCCATGTCCCCGCCCGCGTCGAGGTAGCCGACGGTGCCCGCGTACAGGGCCCGGCGGGTCGGTTCGATCGACTCGATGATCTCCATGGCCCGCGGCTTGGGCGCTCCCGAGACGGTGCCCGCCGGGAAGGTGGCGTCGAACACGTCGAGCGCGTCGAACTCCGGCGCGACGACCCCGGCCACCGTGGAGACCATGTGCATGACGTGGCTGTAGAGCTCGACGCGCATGAAGTCGGGGACCTCGACGCTGCCCGGCACGCTGACCCGGCCCAGGTCGTTGCGCGCCAGGTCGACGAGCATCACGTGCTCGGCGCGCTCCTTGGGATCGGCCAGCAGCCCCTCGGCCAGCCGGACGTCCTCCTCCTCGGTGGCGCCCCGTGGCCGGGTGCCCGCCGGCGGGTGCACGACGGCGGTGTTCCCGGACCCGTCACCGGTGACCGTGACCAGCGCCTCCGGCGAGGAACCGACGACGTCGAACGGGCTCTCCCGACCGGCGAAGCGCAGCAGGTACATGTACGGCGAGGGGTTGGTGGCCCGCAGCACCCGGTAGAGGTCCAGCGCGTCGACGTCGGTGGCCAGCTCGAAGCGCTGGGCCAGCACCACCTGGAAGGCGTCCCCGGCCCGGACGTGTTCGCGGATCCGCTCGACGCCCTCCTCGAAGGCCCCGGGGCGCAGGTTGCTCCGCACCGGAGGGGCGTCAGCCCGCTCGAGCACCGACAGCGCGGGCGGGACCGCCTTCGCCAGGTCGGCAGCCATGGCGTCCAGCCGGGCGACCGCGTCCTCGTAGCCTCCGCCGGCCCGCAGTGCGTTGGCGATCAGCAGCACCGAGCCGTCGGTGTGGTCGAGGACCGCGAGGTCGGTCACCAGCATCATGGCCAGCTCGGGCATGCCGAGGTCGTCGGCGCTGGTCGACGGCAGGCGCTCGAGCCGGCGGACCACGTCGTAGCCGAGGTAGCCCACCAGCCCGCCGGTCAGCGGCGGCAGGCCCTCGCCCCGCGGGGACCGGAGCCGGCGCGCCAGCGTGCGGACCGCGGCCAGCGGGTCGGTCGGCAGGTCGTCGGTCAGCCCCGGGACGTCGTCGCCCAGCCACTCGGTGACGCCGTCGCGCTCGGTGAGGACACCTGCGCTGCGGACCCCGACGAAGCTGTACCTGGCCCAACGCTTGCCCTGCTCGGCCGACTCGAGCAGCACGGTGCCCGGACGGTTGCCGGCGAGCTTCCGGTAGACGCCGACAGCGGTCTCGCTGTCGGCCAGCAACTTGCGGGTGACCGGGACGACCGCCTGGTCCAGTGCCGCGAACTCCTCGGCCGAGGGGCTGGTGACGCCGAACCTCATGCCGTACCGCCCACGACGGCCGGGAGGGGCCGGAAGAAGCAGCTGCGCTCGCCGGTGTGGCAGGCGGCGCCCTCCTGGTCGACGAGGAGCAGCAGGGCGTCGCCGTCGCAGTCGAGCCGCACCTCGCGCACCCACTGCCGGTTGCCCGAGGTCTCGCCCTTGACCCAGTACTCCCCCCGGCTGCGGGACCAGTAGGTGGCCCGGCCGGTGGTGAGGGTGCGGCGCAGCGCCTCGTCGTCCATCCAGGCGACCATCAGCACCTCGCCGGTGTCGTGCTGCTGCACGACGGCGGCCACGAGGCCGGCCGGGTCGCGGCGCAGCAGCGCGGCGACCTCCGGGTCGAGCACGGTTCCGGGAGCGGGCGGGACGGCGGACATGCCGTCCAGTCTGCCGTGCCGGGCGGTCAGACCTGCCCGGAGGGCGGGACGACGCCGTCGAACCAGCGGCGGCCCGGGCCGAACAGCAGCATGCCGAGGCCCACCAGCGGGCCGGCGGCGAAGAACAGCGCGAGCGCCGTGATCGTCCCCTCCGTGTCGTAGCCCCCGATCTCGGAGTTCAGCCGCACGGCCCAGTAGACGGCCAGCACCACCTGGACGGCCAGCGCGGCCAGGAGCAGCAGCCCGGCCGCGCGGCGCCGGCTGTTGAGCGCCCACACGCCGGCGCCGATCAGCAGCACCGCCGAGATCAGCTGGACGATCGCGAGCGCCGTGCCCTCCGTGGCGAGGGAGTCCAGCGTCGACGAGGGGAGCTCGTCGGTCGCCGCGACGGCGACGTCGGCGATGGAGGCGAAGAACCACAGGTACACCGAGGCGATGATCACCACCAGGGACTGCGCGAAGGCCAGCACCGCCGCGGTGATCAGCTGTCCCGGGCGCTGCGGTGGGCGCGGCGGGAGCGGGTAGCCGTAGGCCGCCGGCCCCCACGCGGGGGCGCCCCACGGCTGGGCCGGGTAGCCGTATGCCGGCGGCTGACCGTAGGGCTGGCCGGCGTAGGGCTGGGCGGGGTACTGCTGGGTGGCGTACTGCTGGGGTGCGGTCTGCGGCGGCCCGGCGTACGGGAGGCCCGGCTCGGTCGGGGTGGCCGGATCGGCCCACGGGCTCGATCCCGGACCCCCGTATCCCGACGTCACAGCGCTGCCGCCGCGGCCCGGCCGGCTACCCGGCCCGAGAAGATGCAGCCGCCGAGGAACGTGCCCTCCAGCGACCGGTAGCCGTGCATGCCGCCTCCGCCGAACCCGGCGACCTCCCCCGCCGCGTACAGGCCGGGGAAGACGTCGCCACCGGGGCGCAGGACCCGGGCCGACAGGTCGGTCTCGAGCCCGCCCAGCGTCTTGCGGGTGATGATGTTGAGCCGGACCGCGATGAGCGGACCCGCCTCGGGGTCGAGGATCCGGTGCGGCTGCGCCACCCGGATGAGTTTGTCCCCCAGGTAGTTGCGTGCCGCCCGCATCGCGTTGATCTGCATGTCCTTGCCGAACTCGTGGGCGATCTCCCGGTCACGGCTGACGATCTCCCGCTCGATCGTGCCGAGGTCCAGTTCCGGCGTCCCCCCGGTGATGCGGTTCATCCCGGCCACGAGCTCGGGCAGGGTGTCGGCGACGACGAAGTCCTCCCCCTTGTCGAGGAAGGCCTGCACCGGCGGGGCCATGCCGGCCTTCACCCGGGTGGCCAGCAGGCGGACGTCCTTGCCGGTGAGGTCGGGGTTCTGCTCGGAGCCCGACAGCCCGAACTCCTTCTCGACGATCTTGGAGGTGGCGATGAACCAGGTGTGCTCGTATCCGGTGGTCCCGATGTGGGCGAGGGTGCCCAGCGTGTCGAAACCGGGGAACAGCGGCACGGGCAGCCGCTTGCCCGTCGCGTCGAACCACAGCGACGACGGCCCGGGCAGGATCCGGATCCCGTGGTCCGCCCAGATCGGTGAGTGGTTGGCGATCCCCTCGGTGTAGTGCCACATGCGGTCGCCGTTGACGACGCTGGCGCCGGCGTCCTGGGTGGCCTGCAGCATGCGGCCGTCGACGTGGGCCGGGACGCCGGACAGCATCCGCCGCGGGGCGGGGCCCAGTCGGGCCGGCCAGTTCTTGCGGACCAGCTCGTGGTTCCCCCCGATGCCGCCGGCGGTGACGAGCACGGCCTGTGCGGTGATCTCGAAGTCGCCGGTCTCGGTGCGCGAGCTCGCCTCGCCGCGGGCGATGGAGCTCGGCTCCAGGACCGCACCCCGGACGCCGGTGACGGCGCCCCCGGTGACGACCAGCCCGGACACCCGGTGCCGGAAACGCAACTCGACCCGGCCGGCCGCGACGGCCGCCCGCACGCGCTTGGCGAACGCCTCGACGATGGCCGGACCGGTGCCCCAGACGATGTGGAAGCGCGGCACCGAGTTGCCGTGCCCGGTGGCCGTGTATCCCCCGCGCTCGGCCCAGCCGACCACCGGGAAGAACCCGATGCCCTGCTCCTTGAGCCAGGACCGCTTCTCCCCCGCGGCGAACTGCAGGTACGCCTCGGCCCACTGGCGTGGCCAGTGGTCGGAGTCGCGGTCGAACCCGGCGGTGCCGAACCAGTCCTGGCGGGCCAGCTCCAGGGAGTCGTGCACCCGCAGCCGGCGCTGCTCCGGGGAGTCGACGAGGAAGAGGCCACCGAAGCTCCAGAAGGCCTGCCCACCCAGGGATCCCTCCGGCTCCTGGTCCACGAGGATCACCCGCTTGCCGGCGTCGGCCAGCTCCGCGGTGGCGACCAGGCCGGCCAGGCCGGCGCCCACGACGACTGCATCTGCCTCGACTGTGCTCACGGTCACGACGCTAGCGGGCCGCCGTGGCCGTGCGCCGTCCCCCCGGCGGGCGACGCCCCCGTGTCCACTCCCGGACGGGCCGCTGCAGCGCGAGGACCAGGCAGGTCACCGGACCCACGAGCAGCAGCACGGTGGACAGGACCGCCTGCTCGCCGCCCAGCACCGCGAAGAACGCCGCGAGGACCAGCAGCCCAACCAGCGTCAGCACCGCCGTCCCGGCGAGGACGGCCCAGCCCCGCGCCCGGCCGGACCAGACCAGCGCCGCGCCCGCGAGCGCGAGGGCGGCAAGCACGAGCGGACCGACCATGAACCAGTCCCAGCCGACTTCCGGCGTGTACAGCAGCCAGGCGAGGTAGCCGTCCTCGGCGGCCACCAGCAGACCGAAGAAGGCGGCGAACGGGACGACGAGCGGGCGCTCCGGATCCGGCTCGGCCGCGGGGCGCGCACCCGGCCGTGGCGCGGACCTCGGGGACCGCCGCGCGGGCGCGCGGCTGCGCGAGGAGGACGACGGCATGGCTCGGAGGGTAGGAGGCCGACCTCGCCCTGTGCCCGCCGTCCTCGCGGTGCAGGGCGAGGACGGCGACCCGTCGGTGAGGTCGGCGGGCTCAGGAGACCCGGCGCACGCCCTTGACCCGCGCTGTGGCGGTGAACTGCCGCACCGCAGGACCGGGCACGGCCAGCAGTCCGCGCAGACGCCGCTCCGCGCGCGACCAACCCGGCCCGACGTCCGTGTCGGCCAGCCGGACGACGCGGATGTCCAGTGCTCGAAGCTCGTCCTCGCGCCGCTTCTCCTCCCACAACACCCGTTCCGGGCTGCGCCCGCGCCACGGGTCGGTGTACTTGACCCGGCCGTCGAACTCGATCGCGACGGCGGCCTCGTCGAACCAGGCATCGACCACGCCCACGAGCCGCCCACCGGCGCGGATCTCGACCTGCAGGTCGGGGAGAACGAGGCCGGCCCCCACGATGCGCAGCCTGCCTCGGGTCTCCAGTGGCGATTCGGCGCGCCCGTCAGCGTGAGCGGTGGCCCGTGCCGCCCGGCCTGCCCCGGGCCAGTGACGGACGGCGACGGTGGCGCGGCGGAGGTCGTCCGGCGTCGTGTGATCGGCCAGCAGGGCGGCGTCCATCGCGACGACGGCGTCCTCCAGCGCCCACTCCCGCGCGCAGTCGACGAGGGTCCGCGCCGCCGAGGTGAGCGGCACGGGCCCGTCCGCCAGCGCTCCTGTGCCGTCACCGGTGCGCAGGTCATGAGGTAGTCGCTGCCGCGCCGCCACTGCAACGGGTCGGTGAGCCTGATGACCGGCGAGACCGTCCGCGGCGTGGGGAACTGCCACAGTCGGGCGGCCGAGACGTGGCTCACCAGCGCGGACGGACGGTCCAGGCCCAGCAGGACGGCCAGGCAGTCGACGTCGTGGCGGCGTCCCGTCGTCTCCGCTTCGGCGATGGACGCTGCGCCGGCGAGGACGCCGCGTCGGAGCCGGACCCAGGTGCCGGAGCGGCACAGGGCGCGGATCTCGGACGGCGCGTAGCCGGCGCGGAGGGCTTCTGCCGTGGTGAAGAGCCCGAGTCGGCGCTCGGCAGCGGCGCGGAGTGCGGGATGCATGCGCCGATGCTGCGGTGCAGGTCGCTCGGCGCGGGATGCGCCTCAGGTTCTGTGGACGGTGCGGCCTCCTGTGCATCGCGGTCCTCACCGGGGCGCCTCCACCCTCGTGCTCCAGCACGAGGTCGGCGGCCGGACAGTGAGGACCGCGGGTTCAGCCGGGAGGCCGGAGGCTGCTCGTGGGCCGCCGCCGGGCGGCCACCCACGAGCGCACGGGGGGCAGCACCGCCAGGACGGCGGTGAGCAGCGGCACCAGCACGGTGAAGACGCCGAAGAAGCCGGCCCCCCAGCCCCCGGTGACGTACCCGTAGACCAGGAGCAGGGTGAGCAGGGCGGCAGGCAGCGCCAGCACGAGCCAGGACCGTCCGGCCAGGAGCATCGCGGCGCCGACCAGGAGCCCGAGGGCGAGGATCACCGGCACCGCGAGCAGCAGCCAGGCGCTGCCCTCCAGCTGACCCCCCGAGAACGCGAAGGCCGCCATGGCGAAGATCGCCGGGACGAACGCGGCGATCAGCCCCAGCACGGCGGCCGCGATCGCCGGGACGGGCGGCATGCGGTCGACCGGACCGGCAGGAGGGTGCACGCGCGGAGCGTAAGGGTCAGCCGGTGGCCGCGGGAGCGCCGGTGGAGGACCGCCGCCACGACGAGTGCAGTCGCGCGTACGGGCCGTCGGCGTCGACCAGCTCCGCGTGCGTGCCGCGCTGCACGACGTGGCCGGCGTCGACCACGAGCACCTCGTCGGCCCGCTCGGCGGTGGAGAGCCGGTGGGCGATGGTGAGCGTGGTCCGCCCGTCGGTCAGCCGGTCCAGTGCCCGGGTCAGGCGCTGCTCGGTGGCGGGGTCGACGGCGCTGGTCGCCTCGTCGAGCACCAGGAGGTCGGGGTCGGCGACGTAGGCACGCGCGACCGCGACCAGCTGCCGCTCCCCCGAGGACAGCGACTCACCGCGCTGGCCGACCGGCGTCCGGACGCCGTCCTCGAGCCCGGCCACCCAGGCACCGAGCTCCAGCTCCTCGAAGGCGGTGGCCACGTCGTCGTCGGTCATGCCGGGCCGCCCGTACCGGACGTTGTCGGCCACCGTCGCGTCGAAGAGGAACCCGTCCTGCGGCACCATCACCACCCGCGCGCGCAGCGAGGAGAACGCCACCTCGTCCAGCGGCACCCAGCCCTCGGCGTCCGAGCCGAGCAGCACCCGCCCGTCGACCGGGTCCATGAGCCGGGTGACCAGTTTGGCGAAGGTCGTCTTCCCCGAGCCGGTCTCCCCGACGATCGCGACCCGCTGCCGCGGCTCGATCGTGAGCTCGACGCCGTCGAGGGCCAGCGGCGCACCGGGCGCGTAGCGGAAGGCGACCCGGTCGAAGCGGACGCCCAGCGGGCCCGGCGGCAGCTCGCGCACCGTGGCGGGGGCGGCGATGGCCGGGTCGCGGACGTCGGGAGCGGTGTCGATGACGTCGAGCACCCGCCGGAAGCCGGCCACGGCGTTCTGCGCCTCGTTGAGGACCTCGCTGGCGGTCTGCACCGGGGCCACGAAGAGGGTGACCAGGAAGAGGAAGGCCACCAGCGTGCCGGCGGTGATGTCGCCGGCGAGGCCGAGGAGCACGCCGACGACGACGACGGCCGCATTGGCCAGCGCCGCCACGAACTCGCCGCTGACGAACACCGCGGCGGTCACCTTCTGCGCGTCGACCTGGGCGCGGTACTGCCGGTCGATGGCGGCGTCGATCCGGGCCGCCGTCCGGCCGCCCACGCCGTAGGCGCGCACGGTCGGGGCGCCGACGACGGACTCGGCCACGGCGCCGAGCACGTCGCCCACCCGCTCGCGGACGACGCCGTACGCGGTCGCCAGGCGCTGGGCGAACCAGCGGACCGCGATCGCCAGCGGGATGAAGCAGACCAGGACCAGCAGGGTGAGCTGCCAGGAGTAGACGAACATGACCACCGTGGCCACCACCAGCTGGCCGACGCTGATCAGCCCCAGCACCCCGCCCCACTGCATGAACGTGGAAAGCTGGTCGACGTCGCTGGTGACGCGGGAGACCAGGGAGCCGCGGCGCTCGCCCTGCTGGTGCAGCACCGACAGGTCGTGCACGTGGCGGAAGGCGCGCACCCGCAGGCCGGCCAGCGCCGTCTCCGTGGTCCGGAAGAGGCGGACGTTCATCCGGTAGACGGCGACGGCGGTGATGAGCACGACGACCGCGCACAGCAGCACCAGCCGGGTGACGACGTCGAGGTCGGGGTCGCCGCCGGCCAGCCCGCGGTCGATGACCTGCTGGACGGCGATCGGGACGACCACCCGGCCGGCGGTGGCGAGCAGGGCCAGCGCGAACGTCACGGGGAGCCCGCGACGGAACTCCGGCATCATCCTCAGGCCGCGGCGCAGGGTGGCCAACGCGCCCTCGCGGCGCTGGTCGGCCGGCAGCAGGGGCGCGTCGGCGGGCGCGGTCATACCGGCACCTCCGTCTGCGAGTAGGCGCGGACCAGCGCGGCGTAGCCGGGGACCTCGTCGAGCAGCTGCTCGTGCGTGCCGCGTGCCAGCACCTGGCCGTCCTCCAGCCAGACGACCTCGTCGGCGAGGGCGATGGTCGCCTGCCGGTAGGCGATCACGACGACGGTGGAGGGCTCGTCGCTGTCCCGCAGCGCGTCGAGGATGCGCGCCTCGACCGACGGGTCGACGGCGCTCGTGGCGTCGTCGAGGACGAGCAGCCGAGGGCGGCGGACGACGGCACGCGCCAGGGCGAGGCGCTGGCGCTGGCCGCCGGACAGGGTCGCGCCGCGCTCGCCGACCCGGGTGTCGAGCCCCTCGGGCAGCGCCGCGACGAACTCGTCGGCCGCGGCGATCCGCAGGGCGGCCCGCACGTCGTCGTCGGAGAACGGCTCGTCGAGGGTGATGTTGCCCCGCACCGTGTCGTCGAAGAGGAACGTGCCTTGGGCGACGAAGGCCGCCTGCGCGCTCACCTGGCCCTCCCTGAGCCGGCGGACGTCCACCCCGTCGAGGAGCACCGTGCCGTCGGCCGGGTCGACCAGCCGCACCAGCAGCCCGGCGAGGGTGGACTTGCCCGAGCCGGTGGGCCCGACCACGGCCACCGTCGTCCCGGCGCGGACGTCGAAGGTGACGTCGCGCAACGTGGGGGTAGCGGCGTCGCCGAAGGTGAAGTCCACGCCGGCCACAGCGACAGCGGCGCCGCCGGTGGTCGTCGCGGCCGACTCGGGCCCGTACGGGGTCTCCCCCGTCGCCTCGAGGACCGGCGTGACGCGGTCGAAGCCGGCCAGGGCGCGGGGCAGGTCGGCGAGCACCCAGCCGATGGCGCGGATGGGCAGCGCCAGCAGGGTGAACAGGTAGGCGATGGACACCAGGCTGCCGGCGTCGGTGCTGCCGTCGGCCACCCGTCCGGCGCCGATCAGCAGGACGGCGAGCGTGCCCAGGTTGGGCAGCGCCTCCATCATCGGGTCGAACAGGCCGCGCACGCGGCCGACCGCGACCAGGCCGTCGCGCAGCTCCGCCGCGCGGGCGCCGAAGCGCTCGGTCTCCGCCGCCTCGCGGCCGAGGGTCTTCACCACGAGCGCGGCGTCGAAGCTCTCGTGCGCGATCTCGCTGACCTCGGCGCGCAGCTGCTGCGCCCGCTGCATGCGCGGGCTCATCATCTGCGAGTAGACGACGTTGACCAGGAAGACCAGCGGGAAGACGACCAGGCCGACCAGCGCGATCAGCGGATCGGTGAGGAACAGGGCCACGACGGTGATCGCGATCATCACCAGCGCGCCGACGGCAAAGGGCAGCGGCGCGACGAAGAACCAGGACGCCTCGACGTCGGAGTTGGCGTTGGACAGCAGCTGCCCCGTGGGATGGCGCTGGTGCCAGGAGAGCGGGAGCCGCAGGTACTGGCGGGTGACCCGGCGCCGGTAGTCGGCCTGCAGCCGGTAGCTCATTATACCGGCGAACAGCCGGCGCCCCAGGATGCCGACGATCTTGAGCAGGGCCACGCCGATGATGGCGGCCGCGGCCAGCGACAGCGCGGCCGCGGTCGTCACGCCGTCGGCGAACGACGGGAGCAGGACCCGGTCGGTGACCTCACCGATGACGTAGGCGCTGGCGACGGTCATCGCGCCGTAGATGCTGCTGGCGACGACGGCGAGGGTGAACATGCCGGGCTGCTCGACGATGCCGCGCAGCACGTGTCGGAGCCCGCGCCGCACGACGGCGTCTCGGCGGCGGGCCACTGTTCTCCTCGGGGTGGGCAAGCTTCGGATGGTACGTGGCTGCTGAGGACGGCTAACCGATGTCGGGAAGCCCTCCGGCGATCATCTCGGTAACCTCCGCCGGTGGCTGCCTCTTCCCGCTCCTTCGTCGAGAACGAGCGCGCCGACCTCGCCGACCTGTTCCTGGAGGTGGGCCCGGACGCTCCGACGTGCTGCGCGGGGTGGACCACCGCCCACCTGGCCGCACATCTCGTCGTCCGGGACAGCCGACCCGACGCGATGCCGGGCTACGGCGTCGAGCAACTCGGCGTGGCCAAGCCCCTCACGGCCTGGTCCCACCGGCTGGAGGACCGGCTGCGGGAGTCGACCCCCTACGCACAGGTCGTCGACCGGGTGCGGTCGGGACCCGCGCCCTGGTCGCCCCTCGCGTGGCCGCCGGTCTCCCGGATCCTCAACACGACCGAGTACGCGATCCACCACGAGGACGTGCGCCGCGCCCGGTCCGGATGGGAGCCCCGCGCCCTGCCGTCAGCGGCCCAGGACCAGCTGTGGACGGCCGCCGGGCTGTTCGCGCGCAAGGCCGCCGGCCGCCGCGGGCTGGTCCTCCGCCGCAGCGACGTGCCGGGCGAGGAGAAGCGGTACGGCGCCGGCGGGCGCACGGTCACCGGGGAGCCGCTGGAGCTGGTCCTCTGGGCGTCGGGTCGCCGCGACCTCGCCCGGGTGACGGTCGACTGACGACTCCGCGGCTTCCTTCTCGCGGGTGGGACCCGTCCGATGTGCGTGCCTCGCGGGCCGCGCACCCCTACCGTGCCCCCATGTCCGTCGCCGACGCCCCGCAGCCGCCGACCGTTGAACGAGCGGCGCCGCAACCCGCCCCGGAAGCTCCGCCGGCCCGCCCGGCGCACGCGGCGCAGCCCCCGGAACCCGCGGCGCCCTGGAACCTGCCGGCGCAGCGCCGCCCCGCCCTCCGCGCGGACGGCCTCGGACGGGACTCCGGGAGGCTGCTCGCGATCGGCTTCGCCCTGGCATGGATCCTGTGCCCGGCGATCGAGCCCATGCCGACCCACCACGTGGACTACCCGCTGTGGCAGCTGCCGATCGAACTCGCGGCGCTGGGCACGATCGTCGCCGCGGTGGTCGCGCTGTGGCGGGGCAACCGGAACTCGGCGCGCTACGGCCTCGCCGCCGGGGCCCTGATGGCTGTCATGACCATGGTGTGCCCCCTCGCGGGCCACACCCCCGTGGGCTGGTGGACCTGGGTGCAGACCGGGCTCTCGCTGGCCGTGATGGCCACGAGCGCCGTGCTGCACCGGTACCGGCCCGCCTGACCGTCCACCGGCGTCGCGGCGGCTCTTGCCGGGCGACCCGAGCGGGCGCTTCACTCGTCCACGACGGACCCGCGACGTGGGAGCGGAGACCTCATGGCCGACCGGGCGATGCTCGCCGCGGGATCCTTCTTCGCGGCCGCGACGACGTTCACCACGGCCGTGGCGCTGCGCCAACCGCTGCTGCCGGACGAGCCGTTCGGCATCCGGTTCCCCGGACGCGTCCCGGTCCACCTGGCGCTCGGGCTCGGTTCCGGCGTCGCGGCCCCCTGGCCCATGCCGGTCATCGCGTTGATCGCCGCCGCGCGTTCCGGGACCGGCGACCGGTGGCCCGCGCGGACGTGTGCGGTCCTCGGCGCCGTGGTGCTCGTGGGGACCATCGCCGAGCCCGCGTCGTGGGGGCTCCGGCCGCGGTCGCCGGCGGCTCGGGCAACCGTCGCCCTCAACCTGCTCTCGGGCGCAGCCCTCTTCCTCGCAGGCACGCGGGGAGACGCCGGCGCGGCCGTCAGGTGAGCGGCGTGTCCGCCTCGTGTCGGACCGGGACTCCCGCGGCGGCGAGGGCGTCCTTGACGTCGCCGACCCGCAGCACGCCGAAGTGGAAGACGCTGGCGGCCAGGACGGCGTCGGCGCCGGCCTCGACGGCGGGCGGGAAGTGCTCGGGAGCGCCCGCCCCCCCGCTGGCGATCAGCGGCACCGTCACTTCCCGGCGCACCTGCCGGATCAGGTCGGTGTCGAAGCCCGCGCGGGTGCCGTCGGCATCCATCGAGTTCAGCAGGATCTCCCCGGCACCCAGCTCCGCGGCCCGGATGCACCACTCGACGGCGTCCTGACCGGTCCCCCGCCGTCCGCCGTGCGTGGTGATCTCGAAGCCCGACTGCGTCTGCGCTCCGTCCTGGCACCGTCGGGCGTCCAGCGACAGCACCAGCACCTGGTTGCCGAACCGGTCGGCGATCTCGGCGATCAGCTCCGGCCGGGCGACCGCCGCCGTGTTCACCGCGACCTTGTCGGCGCCCGCGCGCAGGAGCCGGTTCACGTCCTCCGGGCTGCGCACGCCGCCACCGACGGTCAGCGGGATGAAGACGCTCTCCGCCGTCCGGCTCACCACGTCGTAGGTCGTGGCGCGGTCGCCCGAGCTGGCGGTGATGTCCAGGAACGTGAGCTCGTCGGCGCCCTCGGCGTCGTAGACCCGCGCCATCTCCACCGGGTCACCGGCGTCGCGCAGGTCGACGAAGTTGACGCCCTTCACCACCCGCCCCGCGTCGACGTCCAGGCACGGGATCACGCGGACGGCCAAGCCCTTCTTCCCGGCTCCGCCGCCCCCGGCACTCACGCCGGCACCCCGCGGACGGCATCCGCCTCGATCTCCACCAGCATCGCCGGGTCGATGAGGGCGGCGACCTGCACCATCGTCGTCGCCGGGCGGACGTCGCCGAAGAACTCGCCGTGCGCGCGGCCGACCTCCTCCCAGCGGGAGATGTCGGTGACGAACATCCGGGTCCGGACGACGTCGTTGATCGTGAACCCGGCCCGCTCCAGGGACTGCTCGATCGTCGCCAGGCAATGCCGGGCCTGCGCGCCCGCGTCCCCGGGGTGCACGACCGTCCCGTCGACGACCGCCGTCGTCCCGCTCACCCAGGCCGCCTCTCCGCGGACGACGACGCGGCTGTAGCCGACGACCCCCTCCCACGGCGCACCCGAGCCCAGCCGGATGACGCTCACGCCAGGTCCTCCGTCACCCGCAGCGCCTCGGGCAGCGTGAACTGCCCGGCGTACAGCGCCTTGCCGACGATCGCGCCTTCCACGCCGACGGCGGTCAGCCCGGCCAGCGCGCGGATGTCCTCGAGCGAGCTCACGCCGCCGGAGGCGACCACCGGCCGCGGGGTCGCGGCGCAGACCTCGCGGAGCAGCTCGAGGTTCGGGCCGCGGAGCGTGCCGTCCTTGGTGATGTCGGTGACCACGTAGCGGGCGCAGCCCTCGGCGTCCAGGCGGGCGAGGGTCTCGTACAGCTCCCCGCCCTCCTTGGTCCAGCCGCGGGCGGCCAGGCGGGTGCCACGCACGTCGAGGCCGACGGCGATCCGGTCGCCGTGCTCGGCGATGGCGCGGGCGCACCACTCCGGCGACTCCAGCGCAGCCGTTCCGAGGTTGACCCGGCGGCAGCCCGTGGCCAGGGCCGCGGCCAGCGACTCGTCGTCGCGGATGCCGCCCGAGAGCTCCACGTCGACGTCGAGCTCGCCCACCACGCGCGCCAGCAGCTCGCGGTTGCTGCCCCGGCCGAAGGCGGCGTCGAGGTCGACCAGGTGCACCCATTCGGCGCCGTCGCGCTGCCACTGCATCGCCGCGTCGAGCGGGTCGCCGTAGGAGGTCTCGCTCCCGGCCTCCCCCTGGACCAGGCGGACGGCCTGGCCGTCGGCGACGTCGACGGCGGGGAGCAGCTGCAGCTTCGGCACCCCGACAGCCTAGGGACGCCCCCGCGGGCGGCCGTCGTCAGCTCCCGGCGGCGTGCCGGGCGGCGAACTGCCCCGGCGTCATCGCGGTCACCGCGGCGAAGTCGCGGGTGAAGTGGGCCTGGTCCGCGTAGCCCAGCAGAGCTGCCACGTCGCCCAGCCGCTGTGGATCGCCGCGGAGCCGTTCGGCCGCCTCCTGCAGCCGCCGGCGCTGGATGAGCCACTTCGGCGTCAGCCCCAGCCGGCGGCCGACCAGGCGCTGCAGCGCCCGCTCGGACAGCCCGAACTGCTGGCACACCTGCGCCACGCGGGTCACCTCGCGGTCGCTCTCGACGAAGTCGACCACCCGGTTGACCAGCAGGCCGTCGTCGTCGACCGGCAGGAACGGGCGCAGCACCGCCCCGAACGAGGCCATGGCGAGGGCATGGGCGTCGGCGGAGTGCGGGTCCGTGGCCATGGCACCGCGCACCTCCGCCGTCAGCCGCTCCCCCGCTGCCCCGAGGACCTCGGCGACGTCCACGAACCGGTCGGTGAGGTCGGTCATCGGCCCGCCGGCGATCAGGGCCCCCGCGGCCGGCGCGCACATGACCCCCACCGCCCAGCCCTCGCCGGACAGCGTCGTGGTCGACAGCCCGGACACGACGCCGTAGAAGCGCGCGTAGTCCGCTGCCACGACCACCAGCGAGACGGGGTACTGCAGGACCCGCTGCGGCGCCTCCATCCCGGGAGGCACCGACCAGACCGGGATCCAGAACCGCTGCAGGAAGCCGTCGAACTCCGGGTCGGCCGGATACCGGTACATGACGTGCGAGGCGTCGTCCGGGTCCTTGAGGTGGGCCCGCTCGATGGAGTCCATCGGCCGGCTGCTGTCGGGTTTCATCAAGACCGAGCCTGCCGCACGTCCCTACGGTCGGCCCATGAACCGGACAGCGACGCAGTACGCAGCGGCCGACCACGCCCTCACCGTCCTCCTCGCCGGCGTGCCGGCGGCCGCCTGGAGCGCCCCCTCGCCGTGCGAGGGGTGGTCGGCCGCGGACGTGGTCGGCCACCTCATCACGACCCAGCGCGAGTTCCTGGGCACCCACGGCGTGGATCTGGGCGCGGCGCCCGACCTCGCCCCCGATCCGGCCGCGGCCTGGCGCGCGCACGCCGCGGCGGTCGCGGCGGCCCTGACCGACGACGCCGTCCCCGACCGGGAGTTCGAGGGCTTCTTCGGGCCGACGACGGTGGGCGCGACGTTCCTGCAGTTCTACGTGTGGGACATGCTCGTGCACCGCTGGGACATCGCCCGCGCCGCCGGGGTGGACGCCGGGCTGACCGCCGACGAGCTGGACCGCATCGAGGAGGGCGCCGAGAGCTTCGGCCCGGCGCTGTACACGGACGGCGTCTGCGGCGCCGCCGTCGACGCCCCCGAGACCGCTCCCCGCGAGACCCGGGTGCTGGCCCGGCTGGGCCGCGTCGCCTGACCGCGGTCCGCCGGCCCAGGTAGGCGGATGACAGGGTGAGGGCGTGGAGTTCGCCGACGTCGTGCGCCGCCGTCGCATGGTCCGCGACTACGACCCCGACCGGCCGGTGCCGGCCGAGGTCCGGGAGCGGCTGCTCGAGCACGCGATCCGGGCGCCGTCGGCGGGATTCAGCCAGGGCTGGGCGTTCCTCGTCCTGGAGACGCCCGAGGAGCGGGACCGGTTCTGGACGGCGACCACCGGAGAGGGCACGCCCGACGGCTGGCTCACCCGGATGCGGCGGGCGCCGCTGCTGATCGTCCCGCTGGCCAACAAGAGCGCCTACCTCGAGCGCTACGCCGAGCCCGACAAGGGCTGGACCGACCGGGACGAGGCGCGCTGGCCGGTCCCCTACTGGGACGTCGACGCCGGCATGGCCTCGCTGCTGATGCTGCTGACGGCCGTCGACGAGGGCCTGGGCGCCTGCTTCTTCGGCGTCCCGCCCGACCGCGTGGCAGCCGTCCGGGCGGCCTTCGGTGTGCCGGCCGAGTACCGGCCGGTCGGCTGCGTGTCGGTCGGCTACCCGGGGGACGACGACCGTCGCTCCCCCTCGCTGCGGCGGGGCCGTCGCCCCGTGGAGGAGGTGGTGCACCGTGGCAGCTGGTGAGGGTCGGCGGGTTCTGGTGACCGGCGGGTCGCGCGGCATCGGCCGCGCGATCGCCCGTTCCTTCGCCGAGCAGGGCGACCGCGTCGCGGTGCACTGGGGCAGCTCGCGCGATCGGGCCCAGCAGGTGCTGGCCGAGCTGCCCGGCGAGGGGCACCTGCTCGTGCAGGCGGACATGACCGACGCCGAGGCGGTCGGCGCGATGGTCGACCGGGCGGCAGAGGACCTCGGCGGCCTGGACGTGCTGGTCAACAACGCCGGCGTGTTCACCGCGCACCCGCCGCTGGAGACGTCCTACGCCGACTGGCAGGCAGCGTGGGCGCAGACGCTGGCGACCAATCTCGTCGGTGCCGCGAACGCCACGTTCCGAGCCGTACCGCACCTGATCGCCGCCGGTGGCGGTGCGGTGGTCAACGTGTCCAGCCGCGGCGCCTTCCGGGGCGAGCCGAACAATCCCGCGTACGGCGCCTCCAAGGCGGGGCTCAACGCCTTCGCCCAGTCGATGGCGCTGGCCCTGGCGCCGCACGGCATCTCGGTCACCTGCGTGGCGCCGGGCTTCGTGCAGACGGAGATGGCCCGCGAGGTGCTGGACGGGCCCGGCGGCGATGCCGTGCGGGCGCAGTCGCCGTTCGGCCGGGTCGCCCGGGCCGACGAGGTCGCGGCTGCGGTGCTCTGGCTCGCCTCGCCGGCAGCCAGGTTTTCCAGCGGCACCATCGTCGACGTCAACGGCGCCTCCTACCTCCGCAGCTGAACCCCGGCCCGGGACGTCCGACGCGGCGACGGCGGTCAGTCGCCTCCGCCACCACCGCCGCCGTCGCCCCCGCCGCCGTCGCCGCCACCATCGCTGCCACCGCCGTCGCTGTCATTCCGGCCGCCGTCGCCGCCGTGATGGCTGCCGTAGGCACCGGCGCTGCCGTCGCCGCCTCCCTGGTCGCGGTCCGGCCTCCGGTTCCCGCGCGCCCCGGAGACGGCGAGCGCGGTCAGCGTGACCGCGACCGCGGCCACGACGAGCAATACCTCTTCGTCCATCTCCTGGCTCCCTTCAGCCGAGCGGTGTGGTTCCGGCGACGAGGACGACGTCCGTGCTGTGGGCACCGGCTGCGTCGACGCCGTCCGGCCGGGGCTCGAAGCCTGGCAGGCCTGCCAGACCGTCGCTCACGTCGATCACCCGGAGCTCCGCGGCGCCCCCGCCCTCGAGGCTGACGGACGCCTGCAGCCCGTCCTCGGGCGGTGCGTGGAACACGATCCAGACCCGGTCGCCGCCCAGTTCCTCCTCCGGCACGGCCCGCCCGCCGATCCGCGCACCCACCACGGTCCCGCCGTCGACCCGCAGGTCCAGCACCACGACTCGGACGCCGCTGCGCTGGGGGGTCACCCGGACGGTGAGCTCGCGCCGGCCCCCGACCAGGGTGTCCGACACCGTCTCGACGTCGGCTGGGGCGAGGTCGGCCGCCTCGGCGCGACCCGACCACACGTCGCCGCCGAGGTAGGGGTAGTCGACCGGCAGCTCGAACCGGGACCCGACGTAGCCCGCGGTCCAGTCCCCGGGCGAGCCCTCGGTGCTCACCCACGAGGCCTGGCCGGTCCCGGCGTCGAGGACGTAGGCCAGCCGGCTGGGCACCGGATGCGTCGCGTCGAAGCGGTCGACGGCCAGCCCGGCACCGGTGCAGGCGACCGCGAGACCCAGCACCGCCGCGGGCACCGCCGCCACCGCCCGGGGCCGGTGCTCCGTCTCGTCCGGGAAGAGCAGGTCGAGGGCCGGCAGCAGTGCGACCAGCAGCAGCGCCGCGACCGCCGCCGGGGCGGCCGCCGAGCTGAGTCCGAGCGCCGGGAGGAAGAGGACGACGGTCGGGGCGAGGACCGCGACGGCCACCGCGCCCCCGACCAGCGCCGCGAGGAGCCGCACGACCCGCGACGGGGTGGCGGCGGCGAGCAGTCCGGTCAGCGCCCCGGCCAGCGCCGGCCAGGCCGCGAGGTAGGACCCACCGGGCGCGACGGCGGCCAGCACACCCGCGAGGGCCGCCAGCCAGACCAGCCCACCGACGACGAGCGGCACGGCACCCACCCGGCGGCGCAGCAGCGCGAACCAGGTCAGCACCACGGTGGCCACCACCGCGACGCAGGCGAGCCGGAACCAGCCGGGACGCCACGGGTCGAGCAGTTGCCCGTAGCCGGGGCGGATCGCGACCAGCAGCAGCCAGGTGCCCTGCGCCGCCAGTGGGGCGAGCACGAGCGGGACAGCGGCGAGCAGGGTGCCCACGATCGTCCGCCGGAGGGAGCTGATGCCCCGGCGGGCGACCACGAGCACCAGGAGTGCGACGGCGGCCAGGGCCCCGCCGGCCACCGGCCACACCAGCCGGCCCGGGTAGCGCACCAGCTCGCCGAGGACCGGGAAGTAGGTGGCGTCGTCGGCCTCCGGCCGGGCGAGCGCCGTCAGGTCGGCGTTCCCAAGGGCCCGCGCCGTCGCGAGCGCGTTGTCGCCCATGGCCTGCAGCGACCCGCGGTCCAGGCGCTCCGGCACGTCCTGCGGCGTGTGGTACCCGGCCGCGCCGTCGATGAAGGCGGTGTTCAGGCCGGTGAAGCCGCCGTCGGCGAGGAAGACGCTGAAGTCGGTGAAGTTGGGCATCGCGCGGTAGACCTCGACGGCGAAGCTGGTCGCCACCGGGTGCGGGGCTGCCGCGGCGTAGGCCTCGGCCAGTCCGGCGTTCCCGCTGGAGGTCTCGAACATGATCGGCGGTCCTCTGGTGCCGCGGGCCTCGAGGTTGAGGACGACGCCTCCGGCCGCGGCGAGGGGGTGGGAGTCGACGAACGCCTCGGCCCCGCAGGAGCACGCCTCCTCGGCGTCGGTCAGCACCACCACGACGTCGTTGCGCAGCAGCGGGCCCGCGGTCAGCGCCCGCACCGACTCCAGGACGGCGGCCACCCCGGCCGCGTCGTCGGCAGCGCCGGGCCCGGTCTCCACGGAGTCGTGGTGGGCGGTGAGGAAGATCCGGCCTGTGCTGTCCGCGCCGGGCAGCACCCCCACGACGTTCTGGACGCGCGCCATCCGCGTCTCGCCGGACGCCGTGCGGACGGCGCCGACGGCGTTCTGGACCCGGGTGTCCAGCCCCAGCGCGCTGAGGGTGTCGACCAGATCGTCGACGACGCGGTCGGTGGCGGCGCTGCCCGGTACGCGCACCCCCGTGGCGATCTCCTCCACGTGGGCGAACGCCCGGCCGGCGCTAAACTGCTCCGCGGGCGCGTCCACCGCGAGCGGCTCCGGAGGCCTCAGGTCGGCGGCGATCCAGCCGGCGAGACCGAGCAGCACCGCGACCACGACGAATCCGGCGACCCGGCTCGGGCGCCGTGGCGGGCGCGACCGGTCGGCAGGCACCGCGTCACCCTAGGTGCGCGGCAGGTCACCGCCCCGCAGGTCAGTCGAGTGTCTGCAGCCAGTTGGTGAGGAGCTGCGCCCCGGCGTCCCCGCTCTTCTCCGGGTGGAACTGCGTCGCGGAGAGGGCGCCGTTCTCGACGCCGGCGACGAAGCGGTCACCGTGCTCGGCCCAGGTGACCTTCGGCTTGGCCAGCGGCGAGGGCGGGCCGTCGGCCGCCAGCGGGAAGTCGCGCACGCCGTAGGAGTGCACGAAGTAGAAGCGCTCGTCGGCCAGGCCGTCGAACAGCACGGTGCCCTCGGGAGCCTCGACGGTGTTCCAGCCCATGTGCGGGAGGACCGGCGCCTCGAGCTGCTCCACCACACCCGGCCACTCCCCGCAGCCCTCGGCGTCGTGCCCGTGCTCGACGCCGCGGTCGAAGAGGACCTGCATGCCGACGCAGATGCCCAGCACCGGCCGGCCGCCGGCGAGACGGCGGCCGATCATCCGAGGGCCGTCGACGGCGCGCAGTCCGTCCATGCAGGCCGCGAACGCCCCGACACCGGGGACGACGAGTCCGTCGGCGTCCAGCACCGTCTGCGGATCGGCGGTCACCGTCACGTCCGCGCCTACCCGGGCGAGCGCCCGCTCGGCCGACCGGAGGTTCCCCGACCCGTAGTCGAGGATCGCCACCTTCTTCACGTCTCCCACGCTACCCAGCAGCGAGATCGGGCCCCGGTCTGTTCCCGTCCCAGGGCAGCACCGTGAGCTCGGGCCACTCCCCCAGCCAGCGCGCCGCCTTGCTCTCGTAGACGTGCCGTGGGGCCAGCCGCCCGTTCGGACGCACGGTCATCGAGAACAGGTCGTCGTAGCCGTGCGGTGCGTAGACGTGCGGCACCCCCTCGGCGTCCACGGTCAGGCCGTAGCAGCAGCACACCGCCGCGAAGGAGTCGATCGCGTCCGCGCAGTCCCGGAAGGGCGGCGCCGGCGTCCCGAACCGGTCGGCGTACCAGAGGTGCACCCGGGCCTCGTTGCGGATCTCCACCGGCACGGGGAGGTCGGCGAACAGCTCCGCACCGGCCCGGATGACGGCGTCCTCGGCGTCCCAGGAGGTGTCCGGGTCGAAGTAGAAGAGGTCCGCGTCGCGGATGCCGGTGCCCGCTGGGCGGCCGGTGAGGTCGTTCCACACCGTCTGGAACAGCACCCCGGCGGTGAGCCACCAGTCTCCGACGCCGAGCGCGGGCGCGCGCTCCAGCACCGCCCGCACCGTCGAGTCGGCCAGCACGATGCCGAGGAACCGCTCCTCTGCCCGGTCCCGCACCGGGTCAGACGAGCCGGAGCAGGCCCGAGGCGCTGGCGAGCAGGGCCGCGACCAGCAGGATGACGGCGAAGACCACCTGCGGACCCGTGCGACCCTTCTCGTCGTCGTCCGACCGCCAGATGCTCCAGGCGCCGCCGAGCAGGAAGCCGCCCAGGAGCAGCAGGACCAGGCCGAAGTCCACCGGTTACAGGGCGCCCTTGGTGGAGGGCACGTCGGTAACCCGCGGGTCGAGGGCCACCGCCTGACGCAGCGCCCGGGCCAGCGCCTTGAACTGCCCCTCGACGATGTGGTGGGCGTCCCGGCCGGCGTACAGCACCCGCACGTGCAGGCTGATCTTCGCGTTGAAGGCGAAGGTCTCCAGCACGTGCTTGGTCAGGCTGGTCGGGTAGTCGGGCCCGATCATCGGCGTCATGTTCTCGGGCTCGGCGTGCACGAAGTACGGCCGGCCGGACAGGTCGACGGCCGCCTGGGCGAGCACCTCGTCCATGGGGATGGTCGCGTCGCCGTAACGGGTGATGCCGCGCTTGTCGCCCAGCGCCTGCGCGAACGCCTGGCCCAGCGCGATCGCGACGTCCTCGACCGTGTGGTGGGCGTCGATGTGCAGGTCGCCGTCGGCCCGGACGGTGAGGTCGATGCCGCTGTGCTTGGACAGCGCGGTGAGCATGTGGTCGTAGAACCCCACGCCCGTGCTGATCGAGCTGGTGCCGGTGCCGTCGAGGTCGAGCTCGACGACCAGCTTCGTCTCGCTGGTCTCGCGCTCCACCCGGGCGGTACGGCGTGCGGTCAGGCTCATGCGGTCAGTCTCCCAGAGTGGTGCGGTGATCCGGCGCGATCTCACCCAGCGCGGTGAGGAAGGCGTCGGTCTCCGCGGTCGTCCCCGCCGTCACCCGCAGCCAGCCGGGCAGCCCGACGTCGCGCACGAGGACACCGCGGTCGAGCAGCGCCTGCCAGGCGGCGGGTGCGTCGGCGAAGTGGCCGAACAGGACGAAGTTGGCGTCGCTCGGCACGCTGGTCAGCCCGAGGGCGGGCAGCGCATCGACGATGCGGTCGCGCTGCGCCTTCACCGCGTCGACGGTGGCCAGCAGCGCGTCGGTGTGCGCCAGGGCGGTGCGGGCGGCGGCCTGGGTCAGCGAGCTCAGGTGGTAGGGCAGCCGGACGAGTTGCAGTGCGTCGACGACCGCGGGATCGGCGGCCAGGTAGCCCAGCCGCAGCCCGGCCATGCCGAAGGCCTTGCTCATCGTGCGGCTGACGATCAGCCGGGGACGGCCGGGCAGCAGGGTGAGCGCCGACGCCGTCCCGGTGCGCGCGAACTCGGTGTAGGCCTCGTCGACGACGAGCACGCCGGTGGTGGCCGCGTAGAGCGCCTCGATGGTCTCCAGCGCGACGGCGGTGCCGGTCGGGTTGTTGGGGCTGGTCACGAAGACGACAGCCGGATCGACCTCGCGGATCTGCTCCGCGGCCGCGGCGGCATCGATGGTGAAGTCGGCCCGCCGGTGGCCGTCGACCCAGGCCGTGCCGGTGCCCGCGGAGATGATCGGGTGCATCGAGTAGGACGGCGTGAAGCCCAGCGCCGTCCGGCCGGCCCCGCCGAAGGCCTGCAGGATCTGCTGGAGGACCTCGTTGGACCCGTTGGCCGCCCAGACCTGCTCCGGCACGACCTGCGTCCCGCTGGTGCGGGACAGGTAGACCGCCAGGTCGGTGCGCAGCGCGACCGCGTCCCGGTCGGGGTAGCGGTTGAGTTCCAGGGCCGCGGAGCCCAGCGCCGCGCCGAGGTCGGCCAGCAGCTCCGCCGGCAGCGGGTGGGGGTTCTCGTTGGTGTTGAGCCGGTGGGTGGCAGGCACCTGCGGGGCGCCGTAGGGCGTGCGGCCCCGCAGCTCCGGCCGCAGCGGGAGCTCCTCGATACCGGACATCAGCGGGTCTGCCGGATCCTGACCGCGGCTGCGTGGGCCGGCAGGTCCTCGGCGCCGGCGAGTGCGTCGATGTGCCCGGCGACCCCGGCCAGGGCCTGCTCGTCGTACTCGACGACGTGGATCCCGCGCAGGAACGACTGCACCGACAGCCCGCTGGAGAAGCGAGCACAGCCACCGGTGGGCAGCACGTGGTTGGAGCCGGCGGCGTAGTCGCCGAGGGAGACCGGCGACCACGCGCCGACGAAGATCGCGCCGGCGTTCCGCACCCGTGCGGCCACCTCGCGCGGTCGCCGAGTCTGGATCTCCAGGTGCTCGGCGGCGTAGGCGTCGACCACGCGGAGGCCCGCGTCGATGTCGTCGACCAGCACGATGCCCGACTGGGTGCCGTTCAGCGCGGTGGTGATGCGGTCGGAGTGCTTGGTGGCCGAGACCTGCCCCGGGACGAGCGCGAGGACGGCGTCGGCGAGCGCCTCGCTGGTGGTCACGAGGACCGCTCCGGCGAGCGGGTCGTGCTCGGCCTGGCTGATCAGGTCGGCCGCGACGTGGGCGGGGTCGGCCGTGTCGTCGGCCAGGATCGCGACCTCGGTCGGGCCCGCCTCCGAGTCGATGCCGATGATGCCGCGCAGCAGGCGCTTGGCCGCCGTGACGTAGACGTTCCCTGGGCCGGTGACCATGTCGACCGGCTCGCAGGAACCGGCGCCGTAGCCGAACACCGCGACCGCCTGGGCGCCGCCGACGGCGTACACCTCGGTGATGCCGAGCAGGGCGCAGGCGGCCAGGACGCCGGGGTCGGGCAGCCCGCCGTGGTCGCGCTGCGGCGGGGAGGCGACGGCGATCGACTCCACGCCGGCGATCTGCGCGGGGACGACGTTCATGACCACGCTCGACAGCAGCGGGGCCAGACCGCCGGGCACATAGAGGCCGACGCGGCGCACCGGCACCCAGCGCTCGGTCACCGTCCCGCCGGGGACGACCTCGGTCGTGACGTCGGTGCGACGCTGGTCTGCGTGCACCTTGCGCACCCGGGCGATCGCGTCCTCGAGGGCGGCGCGCAGCGTCGGATCGCACTGGGCCAGCGCGCGGTCGAGGGCGTCCTGCGGAACGGCGAAGTCCTCGTTGTCCACGCCGTCGAGGCGGGCGGTGATCTCGCGGACGGCCTGGGCCCCCCGGATGCGGACGTCCTCGCACAGCGGGCGGACGGTGGCCATGACCGAGTCGATGTCCGTGCCGGCACGCGGCAGCAGGCCGACCAGGTCACGGAAGCCCGGCAGCGCGGATCCGCGCAGGTCGATGCGGGCGAGCACGGGTTGCCTCCGGGATGGTGGGTGGGTGGCAGGCAGAGCACGGTGGGCGGAGCCGGGCGCGGGGCCCGACTGAGGTTCCAGGGTAGCCAGCGCCGGTCCACCGCTCCGCTTCGCCCGTACGGTGGGGCCCATGGGTGACCTCATCCCGCTGTTCCCGCTCGGGACACCCCTGTTCCCCGGCATCGTCCTGCCGTTGCAGATCTTCGAGCCGCGCTACCGCCGACTCATGCGCGACCTGCTCGCCCATCCGGAGGCCGGCGACCGGCGGTTCTTCGGCGTCGTGGCCATCCGGCAGGGGTGGGAGGTGGAGCGGGTGGCGCCGGCGGAGGCGTTGTACGACATCGGCTGCACGGCGCGCGTCCAGGCGGTGCGGCCGCAGTCCGACGGGGGCTTCCGCATCGTCACGGTGGGCGGCGAGAGGTTCCGGGTGCTGGACGTGGTCGTCGGGGACGACCCGCCGTACCTGCAGGCCGAGGTCGAGTGGCTGGCCGACGAGGAGGCCGCCGAGGAGGCGGCCGGGGACACCGACGGCCTCGCCGTCCCCGGCACCGCCGAAACGGCCCCCCCGTGCGACGACGGCCTCGACGACGTCGTCGCCTCCGTGGCCCGCGGGTCGCTGGAGCTGCTCACCCGCGGAGTCCGCGACCTGTTCACCCGCTACGTGGCCGAGGTGTCCGACTTGGGCAGCGGCGGGGACGGTGACCGGGGAGGCGGTGACCGCGGAGGTGCGGGAGAGCCGACCGTCGACGCGGAGACGACCGTCCTGCTCGACGCGGTCAGCGACGACCCCGCGGCGCTGTCCTACCTCGTCGCGTCGGCCGCGCTGCTGACGACGGAGGACCGGCAGGCGCTGCTGGCCGAGTCGGCGACCCGACGCCGGCTGGCGCTGGAGGCGCGCCTGCTCCGCCGGGAGCTGACCCTGCTGCAGACGCTGGGCGCCGTTCCCGTGCCGTTGCAGCAGTTCGCCACCCCGATGACGGTCAACTGAGCGGCGGCTCGTCCGTTCCGGCGAGGACCGCCGCCGGCGGGGCCGGCGGCGGGATGCGCCCCAGGTCGTCGTGCGGTGCGTACAGCACGGCCGCGACGTAGGAGAGCAGGGCGCCGAACGGGGCCAGCGCCATGGCCGCCCAGGAGCCCAGGGTGAGCGACGTGGTCACCCGGCTGCCGACGTCGGCGAGCTCCTGCTCCGTCGGCCCGGGGCCGAGGAGCTCACCGAGCTGCCACGCGACGACGGCGGTGAGACACGCCCCGACCGCGAGGGCGAGCACGGTGGCGACGCCACGGCGGCGGCGCAGGAACCAGGCGGCGGCACCGGCCAGCAGGCCGACGCCGAGCACCACGAAGGCGAAGACGGCGTCGTCGGCGACCAGCAGCTCCTCCGACGGTCTGCCGACCGGTACGGGGCCGGCCTCGGTCACCTCGAAGTCCGCGCGCGGCGCGAGCCAGAACCACAGCAGCCCGGCGGGGATCCCGGCGAGCGCCAGGCCGAGCACGATGCCGGCCGAGCTGCGCAGGTCCGCCCGGACCTCCGGCCAGCCCCGCCAGTAGGCCGATGCCGTCGGGACCGTCCGGCGACCACGCCCGGAGGACGCGGGGAGCGCGTCCGGTGCCGCCACGGGCGGATGCGGAGCCGGTGGATCGACGGACGGTGCGGGGTGGCTCACCGCTTCAGTGAACAACGGCTTCCTGGCAGGCGCCGGACCCGGGGCCGCGTCTCCCGCGGCGCCGGTCGTCAGCGCGGCCTCGTCCCGCGGCCCGCCCCGACGGTGCGAGGGGTGCGGGGGTCGAGGTCCGTGCTCACAGGAGGGCGACGCTGGTGGGCCCCAGCAGCGCCTTGATGTCACCCATGAGCGCGGTGCTCGGCCGCACCCGGAGGCCCTGGTCGAGCCGTAGCACCGTCTCGCGGCTGCCGTTGATCAGCTTCAACTGCACCTCGGTCGTCCCGGGGTGGCTGCCCAGCACCTCGCGCAGCCGCTCCACCACCGGGGGCGTGCAGCGCGCCGCGGGCATGGACACGAGAACGGGTCCGCGCGGCCCCTCGGAGATCTCGGGGACGGTCACCTCGGAGGCGAACAGCGACGGCTGGTCGTCCCGGCGGCTGATCCGCCCCTTGATCACGACGATCTGGTCGCGGACCACCTTGTCGGAGTACTCGGCCCAGGTCTTCGGGAAGAGCAGCACCTCGATGCCCGACTCGAGGTCCTCCAGCGTGGCGATCGCCCAGGGCGCGCCCTGCTTGTTGGTGCGCGGGCCGACGGCGGTGAGGATGCCCGCGATGGTGACGTTCGCGCCGTCCTCCACCCCGCCGGCGTTGATCTCCGCGATCGGGGTGTCGGCGTGCGAGGTGAGCACGTGCTCGACGCCGTGCAACGGGTGGTCGGACACGTAGAGGCCGAGCATGTCCCGCTCGAACACCAGCCGCTCGCTCTTCGACCAGTCCGCCGTGGGGATGGTGATGTCGAGGGCGTTCCCGAAGGGGTCGTCCTCGGCCGGCCCGTCACCGAAGCTGCCGAACAGGTCGAACTGACCCTCGGCCTCCTTGCGCTTGAGCCCCATCGCGGAGTCGACGGCCTGGGCGTGGATGGCGACGATGCCCTGGCGGGAGTGGCCGAGCGAGTCGAAGGCACCGGCCTTGGCCAGGGACTCGATGACCTTCTTGTTGCAGGCCACGGTGTCGATCTTGCGCATGAAGTCCGCGAAGTCCTTGAACGCGCCCTTCTCCTCCCGCGCCCGCACGATCGAGTCGACGACGTTGTGCCCGACGTTGCGCACCGAGGCCATGCCGAAACGGATGTCGGTGCCGACGGCGGTGAAGTCCCAGGAGGACTCGTTGACGTCCGGCGGCAGCACCTTGATGCCCATCCGGCGGCATTCGGCCAGGTAGATCGGCCGCCGGTCCTTGTCGTCGCCGACGCTGGTGAGCAGCCCGGCCATGTACTCGGCCGGGTAGTTGGCCTTGAGGTAGGCCGTCCAGTAGGAGATCAGCCCGTAGGCCGCCGAGTGCGCCTTGTTGAACGCGTAGTCGGCGAACGGGACGAGGATGTCCCAGAGCGTCTTGATCGCGGCGGCGGAGAAGCCGTTGGCCTGCATGCCGGCCTCGAAGCCCACGAACTCCGCGTCCAGGACCGACTTCTTCTTCTTGCCCATCGCGCGGCGCAGCAGGTCGGCCTTGCCGAGGGAGTACCCGGCGACCTTCTGCGCGATCGCCATGACCTGCTCCTGGTAGACGATCAGTCCGTAGGTCTGGCCGAGGATCTCCTCCAGCGGCTCGGCGAGCTCCGGGTGGATCGGGGTGATCTCCTGCTGGCCGTTCTTGCGCAGCGCGTAGTTGGTGTGCGAGTTCGCGCCCATCGGACCGGGCCGGTACAGGGCGCCGACGGCGGAGATGTCCTCGAAGTTGTCCGGCCGCATCAGCCGCAGCAGCGACCGCATCGGGCCGCCGTCGAACTGGAAGACGCCCAGGGTGTCCCCGCGGCCCAGCAGCTCGTAGGTGGCCTTGTCGGTGAGGTCCTTGCTGAGCTCGTCGAGGTCGATCGGCTCCTTGCCGTTCAGCACGATGTTGCGCAGCGCGTCGTCGAGGACGGTCAGGTTGCGCAGGCCCAGGAAGTCCATCTTGAGCAGACCGAGCGTCTCGCAGGTCGGGTAGTCGAACTGCGTGATGACGGCGCCGTCGGCCTCGCGGCGCATGATCGGGATGCTGTCGATGAGCGGGTGCCGGCCGATGATCACGCCGGCGGCGTGCACGCCCCACTGCCGCTTCAGCCCCTCGAGCTTGCGGGCCTGGTCGACGACCTCTGCCGCGCCGGGGTCGGACTCGTAGCGGGCCCGGAACTCGGTGGCCTCCTTGTACCGCGGGTGGGCCGGGTCGAAGATCCCCGACAGCGGGATGTCCTTGCCCATCACGCCCGGCGGCATGAGCTTGGTCAGCTCGTCGCCGACGGAGTACGGGCGGTCGAGCACCCGGGCGGCGTCCTTGATCGCGGCCTTGGCCTTGATCGTCCCGTAGGTGACGATCTGGCTGACCCGCTCCTCGCCGTACTTCTCCGACACGTACCGGATGACCTCGCCGCGGCGGCGGTCGTCGAAGTCGATGTCGACGTCGGGCATGGAGACGCGCTCGGGGTTGAGGAAGCGCTCGAAGATCAGGCCGTGGGCCAGCGGGTCGAGGTCGGTGATGCCCATCGCGTAGGCGGCGAGCGAACCGGCGGCCGAGCCACGGCCCGGCCCGACCCGGATGCCCTGGTCCTTGGCCCAGTTGATGAAGTCGGCGACCACGAGGAAGTACCCCGGGAAGCCCATCTGGCAGATGATCCCGGTCTCGTAGTCGGCCTGCTTGCGCACGTGGTCGGGGATGCCGCCGGGCCAGCGCTTGTGCAGCCCGCGCTCGACCTCCTTGACGAACCAGGAGGTCTCGTCCTCCCCCGGGGGCAGGGGGAACCGCGGCATGAGGTCCGCCCCCTCGGTGAAGGTGGTCTCGCACTGCTCGGCCACCAGCAGTGTGTTGTCGCAGGCCTCGGGCAGGTCGGCGAACAGCGCGCGCATCTCGGCCGCGCTCTTGAGGTAGTAGCCGTCGCCGTTGAAGCGGAAGCGGTTGGTCTCGTTGAGCCGCGACCCGGTCTGGATGCACAGCAGCGCGTCGTGCGCCTGCGCGTCCTCCTTGTGCGTGTAGTGCAGGTCGTTGGTGGCCAGCAGCGGGATGCCGAGGTCCTTGGCGATGGCCAGCAGTGCCGGCTTGGTCTTCTTCTCGATCGACAGGCCGTGATCCATGATCTCGGCGTAGAAGTTCTCCCGCCCGAAGATGTCCTGGAAGTCGGCGGCCGCCTGCCGGGCGCGGTCCTCCTTGCCGGCCCGCAGCCACATGTTGACCTCGCCCGACGGGCACCCGGTCGTCGCGATGAGGCCCTTCCCGTAGCGCTCCAGCAGGTCGCGGTCGAACCGGGGCTTGCGGTACTGGCCCTCGAGGCTGGCCAGCGAGGAGATGCGGAAGAGGTTGTGCATCCCCTCCGTCGTCCGGGCCAGCAGCGTCATGTGCGTGTAGGCGGCCTTGCCGCGGTTGTTCCCGCCGTCGCCCTCCTCGTCGAGGAGCTTGTCGCCGAAGTCGAACGGGGCGCGGTCGAAGCGTGAGCCGGGCGTGTAGTAGCCCTCCATGCCGATGATCGGCTTCACGCCCGCGTTCGTCGCCTGCTTGTAGAAGTCGTAGGCACCGAAGACGTTGCCGTGGTCGGTCATCGCCAGGGCCGGCATGCCCTGAGCGGCCGCGGCCGCGGTGACCTCGGGGAGCTTGGCCGCACCGTCCAGCATCGAGTACTCGGTGTGGACGTGCAGGTGCGCGAACGAATCGGACGAGCTGCTCACGGGTGGTCGGTGCTCCTCAGTGGTCGTGCGTGCCCGGCCGGCAGTTCTCCGGCAGGCGACCGGCGGGGAAGACACGGTCCGGCGGGTTCGATCCTCGCACTCCCGGAGGTCTACTCCGAGGGTCTGACAGGACGTGTCTCCTCACAGTAGGGACCCCCTGCCCCCCACGACTCGCACGCTCGCCGCGGGGCCCTGCAGGGGGCCACTCACAGCCGGCGGCGCATCGTCACGTGCCGGATGCCGGCCTCCACGTACTCGTCCCCGACCGCCGCGTAGCCGGCTCGCTCGTAGAACCTGCGCGCTGTCACCTGGGCGTGCAGCTCGACGGCGACCACCCCGCGCGCCGCTGCCTGGCGCTCGAGTTCCGCGAGCACGGCCGCGCCGTGCCCCCGCCCGCGGGCGGCAGCGTCGGTGGCCATGCGACCGATGGTGGCGGTGCCGTCGCCGCGCAGCAGCAGCCGGCCGGTGGCGACGACCGCCCCCGCCGCGTCCCGGGCGATCCCGTGCACCGCCGTCGCGTCGGCGTCGTCCTGCTCGATCTCCGGTGGGACGCCCTGCTCGTCGACGAACACCCGGGTGCGCAGGGCGACCACCTCGGGCCAGTCGGCCGGCCCCGCCACGGAGGCCCGCACGTCGCTCACGCCGGGTGCCCGGCGGGCAGCGCACGCGCAGGGACGAGCAGGAACCGGAGGTCGATGACCGCGTGCAGCAGGACGGGAAGCAGGAGCGAGCCGGTCTGCAGGTAGACGGCGGCCATGATCCCGCCCAGCAGCCCGGTGGTGACGACGCCGACCAGCCCCTGGTAGGCGTGCGCCAGCCCGAAGGCCAGCGCCGCCACGACGACGAGCACCCCCGTGGGCGGACCCCCGGCCAGCGCGGCGACCACCGCGAGGAAGAAGCCCCGGTAGAGCCATTCCTCGCAGACGCCGGCGGTCACACCCACCACCGTGAAGAGCCGCCGTTCCGTGGTCGTGCGCGGCAGGAGCGCGAGGGTGGCGTGGCCGGGGGGCTCGGCATGGCGCCCGTGGGCAGGCGGGGAGGAACCCGGCCGGCGCACCGGGGCGGCGGCCTCGAGCAGGGCTCCCGAGCGCAGCGCGCGGGTGGAGGCCACCACGAAGACCAGCACGAGCACGACGATCACCGCGGTCACCGGGCCCGGCCACTGCTGCGGCCAGCGGAGCCCCACCTGCCCGGCCTCCACCCCCGGAGCCGACAGCCAGACCACGAGGGCGAGCACCGCCAGCCCCCATTCCAGGACGAGCAGCCGGCGGTAGAACGACCGCCGGGCGCCGGGGTCGGTGCGCAGCCGGCCCTCGAACCGCCGGTGCAGGACGTGCCCGACCAGCGGCTCACCGACGACCAGGTAGCCCGCGACCACCACCGCGGCCAGGGCCGCGGGACCGAAGTCGTCCAGGGATCCCGGCAGCCCCGTCATCGACGGCCGTTCAGGCCTCGGCGCGCAGGATCGCCAGAGCGCCGGCGAGGTCGGCCGGGTACTCGCTCGTGTACTCGACCCAGCGCCCGTCGGCGGGGTGCGGGAAGCCGAGCCGGACGGCGTGCAGCCACTGCCGTTGCACGCCCAGCCGCGCCGCCAGCGTCGGATCGGCGCCGTAGGTCGTGTCGCCGACGCACGGGTGCCGCAGCGCGGAGAAGTGAACCCGGATCTGGTGCGTGCGGCCGGTCTCCAGCCGGATGTCGACGAGGCTGGCCGCCGGGAACGCCTCCGTCACCTCGTAGTGGGTCACCGACGGCCGGCCGCCCTGGACCACGGCGAAGCGCCAGTCGTGCTTCGGGTGCCGGTCGATGGGCGCGTCGATGGTGCCGCGCGAGGGATCCGGGTGCCCCTGGACCAGCGCGTGGTAGCCCTTCTCGACGGTGCGTTCCTTGAAGGCGGCCTTGAGCGCGGTGTAGGCGCGTTCGCTCTTCGCCACGACCATCACGCCGGTGGTCGCTGCGTCCAGCCGGTGCACCACGCCCTGGCGCTCGGCAGCACCGGACGTGGAGATGCGGTACCCGGCAGCGGCGAGCCCACCGATGACCGTGGGACCGTCCCAGCCAGGGCTCGGATGGGCGGCGACGCCGACGGGCTTGTCCACCACCACCAGGTCGTCGTCGTCGTGCAGGATCGTCATGCCCACGACCGGTCGGGGCGCGACGGGTTCGCCCGGCGGGGGCGGGAGCTCGACCTCCAGCCAGCTGCCGCCGGAGAGCCGGTCGCCCTTGCCGCGCACGCGACCGTCGACCAGCACGTTGCCGGCGTCGGCGACGTCGGCCGCGGCCGTCCGGGACAACCCGAAGAGCCGGGAGAGAGCCTGGTCGACCCGTTGCCCCTCGAGTCCGTCGGGCACCGGCAGGGCACGGTGCATGCCGGGAGGAGGGGTCACGGCACCCATTGTGCAGAAGGACCCCGTCCTCCTCACCGCTCGCCCGCTCGCGGCGAGCCTCTGGACGGGGCCGGCGTCAGGCGACGTCGCGGGCCGACGACTCCTTCGTCGGCCGCGAGCCGTCGAACTCGATGCCGCGCAGGGCCAGCAGTGCGCCGAGGATGCCGCCGCAGACGATCGCGGAGTCCGCCACGTTGAAGACCGGGAAGACGCTGCCGTCGGGGCCGAACACGGACAGGAAGTCGACGACTCCTCCGCGCAGGAAACCGGGATCCCGGAAGACCCGGTCGATCAGGTTGCCGACCGCGCCGCCCAGGACGAGGCCGAGCGTCACCGCCCAGCCGGTGGAGAACAGCCGCCGGGCGGTCCGCACGATGACGACGGCGACGACCGCAGCGACCAGGGTGAACAGCACGGTGAAGCCCTCCGCGAAGGAGAAGGCGGCACCGGTGTTGCGCAGGTTCGTCAGGTACAGCGCCCCACCGAGGACGCGGATGTCCTCGCCCGGCTCGATGGTGGCGACCACCAGCAGCTTCGTCGCCAGGTCGGCGGCGAGCACGGCCGCCGCCAGGGTGAGCAGCAGGCGGGTCCGGGGCCGGCGCCCGGGGACGGCGGCCGGGCCGTCGCCCGGGTGCTCCGCCGGGGTGTCGGCCGGATGCGACTGCTCGGACAGGACGTTCTCCTCGGCTGGACGGCGGGTGACCGCGCGGCCACCGTCGTCGACGATAGCCGCGCGCCCCCGTCGCTAGGCCGAGCCGACCGCGGTCGCGCCGCCTCGCCGGCCGCCGTCCCGCTGCCCGCCGTCGGCGGACGCCCGCTGCTGGGACTCCTCGACCTGCTCCACCCGGTCCTGGGTGGCCAGCCGGGTGAGCTCGGCGCCGGCTTCGGCATCCCGGGTCAGGTTCTCCCCCGTCTCCGGGTCGAAGACGTGCACCTTGCGGCTGTCGAGCCAGAACTCCGCCTCGCGCCCCTCCCGCATCCGGCTCGTGGAGTCGATCGACACGATCGCCTGGGTCCGCAGATCCTCCGCGTCGAGCTCGCGGGAGAGGTCGCGCAGCTGGGTCGTGATCGCCTCGGGCGCCTCGTAGGGGATGTAGGCGAACTGCGAGTCGCCCAGCCACTCCGTCACGTCCACGCGCGCCCGGAAGGTGGAGCCCAGGTGGCGCTTGCTCTCCTCGACCAGTGTCGCGTCCTCGAAGGACTCCGGCCGGATGCCGACCATCAGCAGGTCGTGGCCGGCCAGCTTGCCGGCCCGCGCGGGGTCGATCTCGATGTCGCCGAACGGCGTCTCGAGCCGGTTCCCCTTGGGGACGGCGGGCAGGAAGTTCATCGGCGGCGACCCGATGAAGCCGGCCACGAAGAGGTTGACCGGCTGCTCGTACAGCTCCCGGGGCGAGGCGACCTGCTGGATCTTGCCCTTGCGGAGCACGCAGACCCGGTCGCCCAGGGTCATGGCCTCGGTCTGGTCGTGGGTCACGTAGACCGTGGTGATGCCCAGGCGCCGCTGCAGGCGGGAGATCTCGGTGCGCATCTGCCCGCGCAGCTTGGCGTCCAGGTTCGACAGGGGCTCGTCGAAGAGGAACGCCTCCGCCTGGCGGACGATCGCGCGGCCCATCGCGACGCGCTGGCGCTGGCCACCGGAGAGGTTGGCGGGCTTGCGCTCGAGGTGGTCCTTGAGCTCCAGGACGTCGGAGGCCTCGGTCACGCGACGGCGCACCTCGTCGTCCGGGGTCTTCGACAGCCGCAGCGGGAAGGCGATGTTCTCGTACACCGTCATGTGCGGGTACAGGGCGTAGTTCTGGAACACCATCGACAGGTTGCGGTCGCGCGGGGCCAGGTCGTTGACCCGCTTGCCACCGATCAGCATGTCGCCGCTGGTGATGTCCTCGAGCCCGACGATCATCCGGAGCAGCGTCGACTTCCCGCAGCCGGACGGGCCGACGAGGATCATGAACTCGCCGTCGGCGATGTCCAGGCTGACGTCGTTCACTGCCGGGAACCCGTCGCCGTACTGCTTGACGATGTTCTTCATCTCGATGGCGGCCATCAGATCTCGTCCCCTCGGTGGGTGGGTGCCAGGCGGTTCGTGTGGAGGGCGGTGCCGGGGGCGCGGGTCATCCCTTCACCGCACCGTTGGTGAGGCCGGCGACGATCCGGCGCTGGAACAGCAGCACCAGGACGACGACGGGGATCGTGACGATGACCGCCGCCGCGGAGATGGCGCCGGTCGGTTCCTCGAACTGCGAGGCCCCGGTGAACAGACCGAGGGCCGCGGGGACCGGTCGGGCCGCCTCCGTGGAGGTCAGCGAGATGCCGTAGATGAAGTCGTTCCAGGCGATGAAGAAGGCGATGATCGCCGTGGTGAACACGCCCGGCGCCGCCAGCGGGACGATCACCTTGCGGAACGCCTGCCACGTCGTGGCGCCGTCCACCTGTGCGGCCTGCTCCATCTCCCACGGGATCTCCCGGAAGAACGCCGACATCGTCCAGATCGAGATGGGCAGGGTCAGCGACAGGTACGGGATGATCAGCCCGGGCCAGGTGTCGTACAGGCCGATCTGCCGCCACAGGTTGAACAGCGGCGTGACGATCGAGATGACCGGGAAGATCGCGACCACCAGGGCGGTGGAGAGGATCAGCTTCTTGCCGGGGAAGTCCAGCCGCGCGATGGCGTAGGCGGCGAACATCGCCAGCAGGCACGAGATCGCCGTGGCGATCAGGCAGATGGCGAACGAGTTGCGCAGCGCGGGGAGGAACAGCTCGCTAGCGCCGCCGGTGAGGATCAGCTCGTAGTTCTGCCAGGTCAGCTCGCTCGGCAGGAAGCTCTTGTTGGCCAGGTCGCTCGGGGCCTTGAACGAGACGGAGACGATCCAGGCGATCGGGAACAGGCAGTAGACGATGATGACCGCCCCTGCGACGCCCCAGAGAACCTTCTTGCGTGTGGACATGGACTACTCCCCCCGCGCCTGGGCCAGGTCGACCTTGAACAACTTGATGAAGGTGAAGGCGATCAGCACGACGGCGAGGAACAGCAGCACCGACACCGCCGACCCGAGGCCGATCTCCAGCCGCGCGATGGTCTGGCGGTAGGCCAGGAACGAGACCGACTCGGTGCCGTTGGCGCCGTTGGTCATGATGAAGATGGTGTCGAAGACGCGGAACGCGTCCAGGGTGCGGAACAGCAGGGCGACCATGATCGCCGCCTTCATGTTCGGGATCGTCACCTTCCACATGCGCTGCCACCGGGTCGCCCCGTCGACCTTGGCCGCTTCCTGGAGCACCTCGGGCACCTGGGCCAGACCCGCCAGCAGCAGCAGCGAGATGAACGGCGTGGTCTTCCAGATCTCGGCGAGGCAGATGACCAGCAGCGACGTCCACTTGTCGCCGAACCAGTCGGTGTCGGCGGCCACCCCGGGCAGCCAGGTGAACCAGGAGTTCACGAAGCCGGAGTTGATGTCGAAGGCGAACTGCCAGGCGAACGCCGACACCACGGTGATGACCGCGTACGGGATGAGGATGGCCGCGCGCAGGACCGGCCGCAGTGCCCGGAGTGCCTTGACCATCACGAGCGCGAGGCCGAAGCCCAGCACCAGCTCGACGGCGACGGTGACCACCGTGATGAAGGCCGTGACGCCGATCGACTGCCACCACAGCGGGTCGCTGAGGATCACGCCGTAGTTGCCGAGCCCGACGAACGCGCGGTTGTCGGGGTCGGTGAGCCGGAAGTCGAACAGCGACTCGTAGGTGGCCTGCAGGATCGGGTAGGCGGTCACCAGCAGCATGACCAGGAACGCCGGGCCGGCCAGCAGCCAGCCGAGCTTGCGCTCGCTGCGGGCGCGGTCGCTGATGCCGCCCTTCGGTGCCGAGACCGGTTCGGTCTTCTTGCCCGGAGGCAGCGTCGTCGTCGTCACAGCAGGTCCTCCTTCGCCAGAACCGCGGTGATCAGCTCGTTGGCCTGCTCCCCCGTGCTCCCCGGGTCCACGGTGGACGGCGGGTGGTAGGAGCGCTGGATGCCGACGGAGATCTCGTTGTAGTAGGGCGACTGCGGCCGGGGGGCGGCCAGCTCGAGGGACTCCCGGATCACCGGTGCCATCGGGAAGGCCTCCAGGACCTCCTCGTCGTCGTAGACCGACGTGGCCGAGGCAGGGTTGCCGTTGGTCACGAAGTAGTACGCCTGGTTCTCGTCCTCGACGATGCACTCGGCGGCCTCGTAGGCGAGCTCCGGGCTCTCGCTGAAGGCGCCGACACCGAGGTTGATGCCGCCGTAGGGCGGCGCGGCCTCGGTGTCCTCGTCGACCCGGGGGTAGACCGCCGCGGCGTAGTCCTCCGGGACCGAGGCGTCCATCGTCCCGGCCTCCACCGCTCCGAGGGCGCGGGGGTAGACGAACGGGTAGTTGACGTTGAAGCCGCCGTTCTCGCTCTCGAAGCCGGTGGCGGAGGAGTCCTCGTTCGAGGTGGAGAAGGCCGCGCCGGCCGCCTCCGACTCGGCCACGAGCTGCATGATCTCGGTGGCCCGCTGGCCCTCCGGGGTGTCCAGCCCGAGCTGGATGTCCTCCGGGTCCTCGGCGTTCTCCGCGATGATCGAGCCCCCGGCGGACTCGATGAGCGCGTTGAACCACACGGTCAGCGACTCCGCGCGTGCGCCCTGCGCCCCGACGAGCTTGCCCTGGGACTCCGCCGCCTCGACGATCTGCTCCCAGGTCACCGGCTGCGACATGTCCAGCCCCGCGGCCTCGGCGACCGACGTCCGGTACCAGAGCACCTGCGTGTTGGCCCAGAACGGGACGGCGACCAGCTCGTCCCGCCACGTCGAGCCCTCGATCGCGCTCTCGACGACGTCCTCGGTCACCCGCTCGGCGACGTCCTCGGGCACGGGGGCGAGGAAGCCCGCCTCCGCGAACTCGGGGATGAACGGCGGGTCGAGGCTCATCAGGTCGATCGAGGCGTCGTTCGCGGCCAGGCGCCGGATCAGCTGCTCCCGCTGCGACGCCGCGTCGCGGGGCAGGACCGCCGTCTCGATCGTGTACCGGCCGCCGGAGGCCTCCGTGCAGCGGGAGGCGATCTCCGCCTGGCCGCCGGCGTCCGGATTGATGTACCAGGTGAGGGAGGACGCGCCCCCGCCGTCGGAGCCGCACGCGGCCAGCGTCCCCGCGGTCACGAGCAGGGCGGCGGCCCCGGCGAGACTTCTCCTGGACCTCCCCCACGCGGCCGGCCGGACCGTGGTCGCCCGGGTCTGGGGCTCTTCCATGTCAGCCGCGTAGGGCACTGCGCATCGCCTCCGTTGGCGCGACGGTGATGGGTGATCACCGCGGTCATCGGAGCGTGGTGCAGCTCACCAGGGGTGTCAATTCGAACCGGTACGGATCCGCTGCCCCGCGACCGGACCGTGACATCGGCGCTCCGGACGGCCGCTCAGGCGTCCGGCGAGAGGCCCGCCCGCACCGACGGAGTGGTGACCTCCGCGGGTGTCTGCGGCAGGACGGTGGCGAAGTAGGAGCGGGCGGCCTCCGCCGTCCCGACGTCGCGCCGGGCCTTCTCCGACAGGAACCAGCGGTGCTCCAGGACCTCGTGGAACACCTCGGCCGGGGCCAGCCGACCGGCGAGCTCGCGCGGGATGGCCTCCACGACCGGCTGGTACACCTCCGCCAGCCAGCGCTGTGCGGCCAGCGACTCGGCCACCGGCCGCCCCGTCTTCTGCTCCAGATGCGCCCGGAACGCCACGATGTCGTTGAGCAGGCGCCGTGCCTGGCGCTCCTGCACCTCGAGCCCCGTGAGCCGCAGCAGCTCCCGCCGGTGCTGCCCCGGCTCGGCCACCCGCGTCTCCACCCGCAGCCGGGCGCCCTCCGCCGAGGTGATCAGCTCGACCTCGCCGACGTCGAACCCGAGGTCGTTGAGCCGGCGCAGCCGTTCGGTGAGCCGCCACTGCTGCTCCTCGACCCCGAAGACCTGTTCGTGGGTCACCTCGTCCCACAGCGCCGCGTAGCGCGGCGGCAGCCCCTCGGCCACCTCGATGGGGTCGATGCCCTCGGGCAGCAGGCCGCCGAACCGCAGATCGAGCAGCTCGGCGCCGACGCGCTCGCGGGCGAGGTCGACGTCGTAGGCCCGCTGGCCCGGCGAGAGGGAGCGGTGGCGTTCGACCGTCTCGGCGTCGACGAGGTAGGCCGCGAGCGCGCCGGCATCGGGCCGGAAGAGCGTGTTCGACAGCGAGCAGTCGCCCCAGAAGACGCCGGCCAGATGCAGCCGGACGAGGAGCTCGACCATCGTGTCGAGCAGCTGCTCGGCGGAGTGCCCGGCCCGGGGGCTGGAGAACAGCCAGCGGTAGGACATCGAGTACTCGAGGTAGCGGGTGACCAGGATGGCCTCCTGCGCCGCGGGGCGGTCGACGCAGATGCCGAGCACGGAGACCGTCGGGAGCCCCTCCTCCTCGAACTGGCTGAGCAGGGCGTACTCGTGGCGGGCGAGGCGCTCGTTGATCTCCTTGAGCGCGAAGACGTGCGAGCCGCTGGCCACGAACCGGACGACGTGTCGCGAGATGCCCCGCTGCGGGACCTCGAGCAGCAGGTCCGGATCCCACTGCTCCAGCGGCTCGTTCCAAGGCAGGGCGAGCAACCCCGTCGCCTCGGCGGCCGGGGGCCGGAAGAGGAACCGCATGGCGCGCTCCGGTGGTAGGCGGACGGGTCGCCGCCGTTCGTCGAGGACGACGCCGGCCCGCGGACACGATCCCACGGGACCCGGCTGCCGGCGCCCGGGACGCCGGCGTCAGCCCGTCGGTTCCGCCTGGACGAGGACCGATCCCCGACTCCCGCGCAGCGCCCGGGCCCGGAGTGCGGCGGTCGCCGCCCCGAGCAGGACAACCGTGAGCGCACCGTGCACGAGCCCTCGCTGCAGGTAGCCGAGGTCGGTGCCGTCGACCGTCCAGGTGAGGATCTCGCGTACCGACCAGAACGGGAGGACACGGCTCGCGGATCCGGCCGGGTCCATCATCATCTGCAGGCCGGACACGACCAGCAGCAGCATCGCGGCCTCCAGCGGCCGCCGCAGCAGGGCGGCGACGAGAAGGCCGAACGGCAGCGCGACAGCCACCGTCAGCCCCAGGGCCAGGAGCAGTCCCGGCCATCGCTCCGGCCGGCGGTCGACCATGATCACCGCGGCGTAGAACCCGGTGAGGGCCACGGCCAGGCCCAGGAGTCCGAGCAGCCGGCCCGCCAGCAACTCGCCCGCCCGGTACCCCGACAGCCGCAGGCGCGGATCGATCGCCTGCCCCGCGATGCCGGCGAAGGCGCTCAGGGTGCTCAGCGCCCAGGCCAGGCCGATCGCCAGGAAACGGATCGACTGACCGGTCAGGTCGTGGCGGGCCGCGTAGAAGGCCAGTGGCACGAGGACCATGAGCGCGACCACGGTGCGCCGCCTGAGCAGTTCCACAGCCGTCGAGCGCGCCATCACCGTGATCCGGTTCATCGGGGACCGCCCAGGTCGAGGACGATGTCCACCCGCTTGAGCTGCTCCGGGCGGTGGGTGACGACGACGACGGCCGCGCCGGCGTCGCGCCAGTGCCACACCCGCTCCCAGAAGTCCAGGAAGGCCTCGCCGTCGAAGCCCTGGTACGGCTCGTCCAGCAGCAGCAGGCCGGGATCCCCGAGTGCGGCGAGGACGACGTTCAGCTTCTGGCGGGTGCCCCCGGACAACTCCCCCACCGGCTGCCGATCGGGGATCCACGCGAGCTGAGCCGCGAGGTCGCCACCCGCGCGACGCGCCTGGGCGGTGTCCATGCCGCGGCCTGCGCCCACGAGGTCGAAGTGCTCCTCCGCCCGGAGCAGGTCGACCAGCGCAGGCTGCTGCGGGCAGTACCCGAGCGCTCCCGTCACCACGACGCTGCCGGCGTCCGGGCTCTCCAGCCCCGCGCAGATCCGCAACAGCGTCGACTTCCCCGCACCGTTCGGTCCGACGACGGCCGCCACCTCGCCCGCGGCCACGACGAGGTCCACCCCGTCGAGCACCGGCCGACGACGCGCCCCGCGGCCATAGCTCTTGCGCACCCCGGTGACCACGAGCCGGGGGGCGGCCGGCGACGGCGGCTCTCCGTCGTCGACGGCCAGATCCGCCGCGACGATCCGGGCGTACTCCTGCGGCGTGCCGAAGGCCGCGACCGGATCCTCCCCGCCGTCCGACAGGTGGCGGCCGGCCTCGGCGACGACCTGCTCGCAGTGCCACCCGTCCACGTTCTCCCGGCGCAACGCCCTGGTCAGGTCTGCGAGCCAGGCCTCGACCGCCTGGGGCGCGGCGCTCACCGCGTCTCCCGGACCGGCGTGACGCCCGCGCCGAGCGCCGTGCCGACGCGGGCGGCGAACAGCGCCCACTCACCCGCCTCCCGCCGGAGGAGGTCCGTCCCGGCCGCGGTCACCCCGTAGTACTTGCGCGGCGGACCACTGGCCGAGTCCACCCAGCGGGAGCGGATCAGCTCGGCTCGCTCCAGGCGACCGAGCACCGGGTACAACGTCCCTCCGGGGACGGGCCCGAGCCCCAGGTCCTCGAGCGCACGTGCCACGCCGTAGCCGTAGGACTCCCCCCGCTGGAGTTCGGCGAGGACGCACAGATCGAGCACTCCGCGCAGCCACTGCGCGCGCCGGTCGTCAGCCATGGCCGGATAGTAGCGCCGCTGTATAGCTCGGAGCTATCAAGCAGCCGATCGCGTGTCGGGGCATCGCCGGCCCTCCCGCAGGGGCCCGCCGCGAGCCTCGTGACGTGCTGGAGCGGCCACCCTTCAGGGACCCGCGCCGAGCCCGCGAGGTGTGGGGGGAAGGGTGGTCCTTCCTCAGTCGAGCTCGGTCACCCGGCCCTGCTCGCCGCGCCAGCTGGCCAGCCGGCCCGCGCGGCTGACCGCCCGCAGCCGTCGCTCGGCCTCGGGCCGGGACCGGCGCGCCGACACCAGCAGCGCCTGGTCCCCGCGCATGAGCCGGGTCGTCTCGTCCGGCACGAACGACCGCCCGTCGCGGACGATCAGCACGACGGCGGCGTCCTCGGGCAGCCGCAGCTCGGGCAGGTACACCCCGTGCAGCCGCGACCCCGGGGAGACGGTCAGCTGCATCAGGTCCGCGTCGAGCTCGCCCAGGGGCGCCGCTTCCACCTGCACGTCGCGGGGCGTGATCGGCGTGGCGATCCGCAGTCGTCGCGCCACCAGGGGCAGCGACCAGCCCTGGACCACGGTGAAGACGACCACCAGCACGAACACGGTGTCGAAGACGGTCGTCGCCCCGGGGACCTGGGCGGTGAGCGGGATGATCGCCGCGACGATCGGCACCGCCCCGCGCAGGCCGGCCCACGAGATGAACGCCTGCTGGGCCCACGGGAAGCGGAACCACACCAGGCTCGCCACCACCGACAGCGGACGGGCGAGCAGCAGCAGCGCGCCGCCCACGACGAGCGCCGGTCCCACCACCTCCGGCAGCCGGTCGGGCGACACCAGGAGGCCGAGCAGGACGAACAGGCCGATCTGCGCGAGCGAGGCCATGCCCTCGGCGAAGCCGATGCTGGCGGTGCGGTGCGGCACGGCCACGTTGCCGAGCACCACACCGCAGAGGTAGACCGCGACGAAGCCCGACGTGTGGGCCAGCGTGGCCGACGAGTACGCGAGGACGCAGAGCGCCAGCGTGGCCAGCGGGTAGAAGCCGGCCACGGGAAGTGCCACGCGGCGGAGCAGCGCGGCGCCGGCGAACCCGATCCCGATGCCGACGACCGCGCCTCCGGCGAGCTCCGCGACCACCACCACGCCGACGAGCCACCAGGGCCCGGTCGCCTCCCCCGTCAGTGACTCGGCGAGCACCGTCACGAGCAGGATGACCGGAGCGTCGTTGAGGCCGCTCTCGGCCTCGAGGGACGCCGCCACCCGGCGCGGCAGGGGCAGTCGCCGCAGCGTGGCGAAGACGGCGGCAGCGTCCGTGGAACTGATGACCGCCGCCAGCAGCAGGGCGAAGCCCCAGCCGAAACCGAGGAGGAGCACGCCGACGGCGGCCGTCACGCCGACGCTCACGGCGACGCCGACGGTGGACAGCGCGATGCCCGGGCCGATCGCCCTGCGGACGTCCGCCCATCGGGTGGTCAGCCCGCCCTCGGCGAGGATGACGACGAGTGCGGCGTACCCCAGTGTCTGCGTGAGCTCGTAGTTCTCGAACTGGACGCCGAGGCCGCTCTCGCCCATGGCGATCCCGAAGGCCAGGTAGAGGAGCAGGCTCGGGAGGCCGAGCCGGTCGGCCAGCCGGAGGGCGACCGCGGCCACCAGGACGACCAGCGCGCCGACGGCCAGCGCGACGGTGACCGTGTCGTTCACCGGGCCCCGTCCATGGGGGCAGTCTCCCGTACGCGGCTGAGGGCCTCCTTCCGACGGCGCGCGGATCCGGACGCGCGCGCAACCCGTTTGGCGGGTCGGGGAGAATGAGCACGTGAGCTCTCCCTCGTCCGCCGGACCCTTCACCGCGCTGCCCCCGCAGGTCGACCTGCCGGATGTCGAGCAGCAGATCCTGCGGCGCTGGGAGGACGGCAAGGTCTTCGCCCGGTCCCTGGAGGCCTCGGCCGGCAGGCCCCAGTGGAACTTCTACGAGGGGCCGCCCACCGCGAACGGCCGACCGGGTACCCACCACATCGAGGCGCGGGCGTTCAAGGACGTCTTCCCCCGGTTCAAGACCATGCAGGGCTGGCACGTGCCCCGGCGCGCGGGCTGGGACTGCCACGGCCTCCCGGTCGAGATCGCCGTCGAGCAGGAGCTGGGCTTCGCCGGCAAGCCCGACATCGAGCGCTACGGCATCGCGGAGTTCAACGCCCGGTGCCGGGAGTCGGTGGAGCGGCACGTCGACTCGTTCTCCGAGCTGACCCGCCGGATGGGCTACTGGGTCGACATGTCCACCGCCTACTGGACGATGGACCCGGCCTACATCGAGAGCGTCTGGTGGTCGCTCAAGCAGGTCTTCGAGAAGGGGCTGCTGGTCGAGGACCACCGCGTGGCCCCCTACTGCCCGCGGTGCGGGACCGGTCTGTCCGACCACGAGGTCGCCCAGGGCTACGAGACCCTCACCGACCCCTCCGTGTACGTCCGGCTGCCCGTCACCAGCGGCGAGTGGGCCGGCAAGGCCGACCTGCTGATCTGGACGACGACGCCGTGGACCCTGCCGTCCAACACCGCCGTCGCGGTGCACCCGGACGTCACCTACGTGGTGGCCCGGACGGACGCGGGCACGTTCGTCGTCGCCGAGCCGTTGCTGGCCGCGGTGCTCGGCGAGGACGCCGAGATCCTCGCCCGCACGGCCGGGCGGGACTGGGAGTTCGTCCACTACCAGCGGCCGTTCGAGCTGGTCGCCTTCCCCGAGGCGGACCTCCCCGAGCAGGGGTCCCACTTCGTCGTCCTGGCCGACTACGTGACCACCGACGACGGCACCGGGCTGGTGCACCAGTCCCCCGCCTTCGGCGCCGAGGACTTCGCCGTGTGCCGAGGGTACGGCCTGCCGGTCGTGAACCCGATCGACCCCACCGGGCACTTCCTCGCCGACGTCCCACTGGTCGGCGGGCACTTCTTCAAGGCCGCCGACGCCGCCCTCGTGCAGGACCTGCAGAACCGCGGGGTGCTGTTCCGCGAGCTGCGCTACGAGCACAGCTATCCGCACTGCTGGCGCTGCCACACGCCGCTCATGTACTACGCGCAGCCGTCCTGGTACATCCGCACCAGCCAGATCAAGGACCAGCTGCTCGCCGAGAACGAGAAGACCAACTGGTACCCCGAGAGCATCAAGACCGGCCGCTACGGCGACTGGCTGAACAACAACATCGACTGGGCGCTCTCCCGCGACCGGTACTGGGGCACGCCGCTGCCCATCTGGCGCAACGACGCCGACCCGGCCCGGCTCGTCGCCGTCGGGTCGCTGGCCGAGCTGTCCGAGCTGACCGGCCGGGACCTCTCCGACCTCGACCCGCACCGGCCGTTCATCGACGACGTCACCTTCACCCTGCCCGGCGAGGAGGGCACCTACCGGCGGGTCCGCCAGGTCATCGACGCCTGGTACGACTCGGGCTCGATGCCGTTCGCCCAGTGGGGTGCCCCGCACCGGAACGAGGCGGAGTTCCGGGCGTCCTACCCCGCGCAGTTCATCGCGGAGGCGATCGACCAGACGCGCGGCTGGTTCTACACGCTCATGGCGATCGGCACGCTGGTGTTCGAGAAGAGCTCCTACGAGAACGTGCTGGTCCTGGGGCACATCCTCGCCGAGGACGGCCGCAAGATGAGCAAGCACCTGGGCAACATCCTGGAGCCCATCCCGCTCATGGACCGGCACGGCGCCGACGCCGTCCGCTGGTTCATGCTCGCCGGTGGCTCGCCGTGGTCGGCGCGCCGGGTCGGCCACGAGACGCTGTCCGAGGTCGTCCGGAAGGTGCTGCTCACCTACTGGAACACCGCCAGCTTCTTCACCCTGTACGCCTCGGCCAACGGATGGGACCCGGCCGTGTCACCGGCGCCCCCGGCGGCCGACCGTCCACTCCTGGACCGCTGGGCGCTGGCCCAGCTGGCCGCCGTCACCGACGGCGTCACCGCTGCGCTGGAGGACTTCGACACCCAGGGTGCCGGCCGGCTGCTCGCCGAGTTCGTCGACGACCTGTCCAACTGGTACGTGCGTCGCTCCCGGCGCCGTTTCTGGGAGGGCGACGCCGCGGCGCTGGGCACGCTGCACGAGGTCCTCGACGGGCTGACGCGCCTCATGGCCCCGTTCACCCCGTTCGTCACCGACGAGGTGTGGACGCGCGCGGTGCTCCCCGCCCTGGAGCCGGACGCGCCGGACTCCGTGCACCTCGCCTCGTGGCCGGTGGTCGACGAGGCCGCCCGGGACGACGCCCTGGTCGGTCAGGTCGATCTCGTCCGGCGCCTCGTGGAGCTGGGCCGCTCGGCCCGGACGTCGGCGAAGGTGCGCACCCGCCAGCCCCTGGCCCGCGCCGTCGTCGCGGCGCCCGGTTGGGCGGACCTGCCGCGCGACCTCGTCGCGGAGGTCGCCGACGAGCTCAACGTGGCCGAGCTCGTGGAGCTGTCCGCGGTCGGCGAGCTGGTCGACGTGAGCCTCAAAGTGGACTTCCGGGCCGTGGGCCGCCGGCTCGGCAAGCAGGTGCAGGCAGTCGCGAAGGCAGTGGCGGCCGCCGACGCCGCCGAGCTCACCGCCGCCTACCGGGCGGGGACGGCGACGGTCGACGTCGACGGGGCTCCGGTGCCGCTCGAGGCGGGCGACCTGATCGTCACCGAGACGCCCCGGGAGGGCTGGACGGTGGCCAGCGGCGGTGGGCTCACCGTGGCCCTCGACCTCGCGCTGACCCCCGAGCTGGAGCGGGCCGGGCTCGTCCGCGAGGTGGTCCGCGTGATCCAGGAGGCGCGCAAGTCCAGCGGCCTGGAGGTCAGCGACCGGATCGAGCTGTCGTGGACGGCCGAGGGAGCCATCGCGCAGGCGCTCACCGAGCACGGCGACCAGGTCGCGGGCGAGGTGCTGGCCGCGACGGTGCACGTGGGGGTGGCCGGCGCCGGCGACGGCTTCGAGGGGCCGGAGGGTCTGCGCTTTTGGGTCGCCCGCGCCTGAGAGGGACCCCGGCCTCCCCACCCCCTCGCTCGCGCGCGGCGGTGCCCTGGAGGGTGGTGCCCTACCCGGCGACTCTCCGGTCCCGGGCGCGCTGGGCGAGGTTGCGGTCGGGAGCGCAGGCCGCGCACGGGGTGAACCCGTCGGTCCGCGCCTCGTCCAGGGGCAGCGGGATCGGGGTGTGCCCGCCGAGGTGGACGCACCCGGGCAGGTGGTACCGCGGGTGCTCGTCGATGACGAGGACCTCGTCCTTGAGGTCGACCACGATCAGCAGGTCGGTCACCTCGACCTCCTCCACCGGCGGGTCCGGCAGCTCCCCGGCGACGCCCGGGGCCTGTGCCACGGAGGCGGCGGTGGCCCCGGCCGCCGCCTGCGTCACGCCTTCAGCAGGGGTCGCGGTCCCTGCCGCGGCGGGCTCCGCGGGAGCACCGGGCGCCTGCTCCGGGGTGGACCCCGGCCGCTCGTCGGCGGTGCTGACGGGCTTCTCCGTCCGCGCGGTCGCCGCGGTCGTCCGGGCGTCCGCGGCGGTCGGCGCGGCCAGCCGCTTGCGGGCGACGAACAGCAGCACCGCGGCCACGACGCACACGGCCACGCAGCCCCAGTAGAGGGCGGTCACGCCGGTGAGGACGCCCGCAACGAAGAGTCCCAGGCCCAGGAGCACCAACAGGCCGGCAGCCAAGATCACGCTGCGACTCTAGAAGGACCCGCTCCTCCCCACACCTCGCAGGCTCGGCGCGGGCGCCCGCAGCAGGCCGAAGCACGCGACAGGGCCCCCGGACGGGTGTCCGGGGGCCCTGTCGCGATGCCCGCCCGCCGACCGCGCCCCGGTGAGGGAGCGGTGCGGAGCAGGAGTCCGTGCTTACGCCGGCGCGTGCTGGTTCTGCCGGTTGGCAGCGGCCGGCTCCGCCGAGCCCCGGCTGTCGAGGTCGCGCAGGTGGGACTCGAGGTAGGACCGCAGCCGGGTGCGGTACTCGCGCTCGAAGGTGCGGAGCTCCTCGATCTTGCGCTCCAGGCTGCTGCGCTTCTCCTCGAGGCTGCCCATCACCTCGACGTGGCGACGCTCGGCGTCCTGGTCGAGGGCGGCGGCCTTGGCGCGGGCCTCGCGCTCCATGGTCTCCGCACGCGTGCGCGCGTCGCCGACCATGGACTCGGCACGGTGCTTGGCCTCGGTGACCATCTGCTCGCTCTTGGCGCGCGCATCGGTCATGAGCCGCTCGCTGTTGGTCTTGGCGCCGGTGAGCATCTGCTCGGCCTGCGTCTTGGCCTCGTTGACGTACCGGTCGGCCGTCTCCGTGGCGAGCGCCAGCATGCGGGAGGCGCGCGCGCTGTCGTCCTCGCGCGGCTGCTGGACCGGCGGCGGAGGCGCGGGGGCCGCCACCGGAGCCGGCGCAGGGGCCTCCTCCATGCGGGCGGCACTGCGGCCGTTCCCGGCCCGGAGCTCGTTGTTCTCCTCGATGAGGCGGGCGAGCTCGGCTTCCACGACGTCGAGGAAGGCGTCGACCTCGTCCTCGTCGTAGCCCCGTTTGCCGATGGGCGGCTTCTTGAAGACGACGTTGTGCACGTCGGCAGGCGTGAGTGGCATCGGGGTCACCTCGGGTCGGACGGCGGGAACAGGGACGTTCTCGGGCGAGCGGCAGCGTGCGTCGCCCGTTCCACGGCCCTGCCCCGGGTGGGATCAGGGATCACGCGGCAGCAGCGGCGAGTGAGGTCGTGAGGCCACGAAGGATCAACACGGCGATCAACAGCACCATAAACCCGAGGTCCAGTCGGATGGACCCCAGGTTCAAGGGTGGGATGACCTTGCGCACCGCCTTCAGCGGAGGGTCGGTCGTCGTGTACACGACCTCGAGCCCGGCGGCGACGAGACCGGAGGGGCGCCAGCTGCGCGCCAGCACCATCACCCAGTCGACGACGAACCGCGCGAAGAGCAGGACGAGGAAGACGAGCAGCACCGACGAGACGATCTGCCAGAGAAGAGCCACGGTCCTCGTTCGTTCGGGGCACTGCGCGTGCCGTTGCCACAGACGCGCGAGCTCCCCTCACGCATGCCTAGGACTGGTTGAAGAACCCGCCTTCGCGGATCCGGGCCTTGTCCTCGGCCGTCACGTCGACGTTCTGCGGACTGAGCAGGAAGACCTTCGCCGTGACGCGCTCGATACTACCGCGAAGCCCGAACGACAGACCGGCAGCGAAGTCGACGAGACGCTTGGCGTCGGCGTCGTCCATCTCGCTGAGGTTCATGATCACGGGCATCCCGTCGCGGAAACGCTCACCGATGGTGCGCGCCTCGTTGTAGGTGCGCGGGTGGAGCGTCGTGATCCGGTAGGGCTGCGGCGCCGGCGCGGGGGCCGGCTCGGCGACCACGGCGACCGGCTCGCGGACCGCCAGCTTGGCCGCCGTCGCGCCGACCGGGCCGCTGCCCATGGCCGATCCACCGATCGCGGACCCGCCCATCGCCGACCCGCTCATGGCGCCGACGCGCGAGGGACCCGCCCCGGCGCCCGCCGGCGCGAGGCCGATCGGGCGCACGGCGCGCTCACGGCGCACGGGCAGGGCCTCGGGCTCGCGGGCCGCGGGGACCTCGTCCTCGAGGTCATCGTCGACGTACCCGCTGCCGGCGTACTCGTCGTCGTAGCGGTCGTCGTACCGGTCGTCGGCGTAGCGACCGCCGTACCGGCGGTCGTGCTCCGGGTGCTCGGACTGACGGGTGTCGTACCGGCCGTAGCCGCGGGCGTCGTCGTCCTCGACGAGCCCCAGGTAGATACCCATCCTCCGCATGGCTCCAGCCATCGGACCTCCCCCTCTGCTGGCGTCCTGCGCGTTGCCTGCCGACCCGGCCTCCTCGGTCCCACGGGGCTTCCGGGGACCGGGTGACCGGTGTGACTCATGTGGCTGGTGAGATCTGATCTCCGTCGCAGGGTAGGGGCCGGTCGCCGAAGATCGCGGTTCCGACACGCACGACCGTCGCACCGGCCGCGATCGCCGCCTCGAGGTCCCCGCTCATGCCGGCGGACAGCTCCACAGCCTCCGGATGGTCGCTCCGCACCCGGGCGGCGAGGGCCGCCAGCCGGTCGAAGGCGGGGTGGGGGTCCTCCCCCCGCGGGGCGACGGCCATGAGTCCGCGCAGCCGCAGACCCGACGACGCCGCCACGAGGTCGGCCAGGGCCGGGACGTCGGCCGGCACCGCGCCGCCGCGGGCGGCGAGCTCGCCGGCCGCTCCCCCCAGGTCGACCTGCACGAACACGTCGACCGGACGGCCGGCCTGCTCCCCCGCGCGATCGAGCGCGCGGGCCAGCGACTCGCGGTCCACGGTGTGCACGACGGCCCCGAGCCGGGCCACGGCGGCCGCCTTGTTGCGCTGCAGTTGGCCGACGAAGTGCCAGCGCACGTCGAGGCCGCCGACCTCGGCCGCCTTGGTCAGCAGTTCCTGGGCGCGGTTCTCACCGAAGTCCCGCTGCCCCAGCGCGGCCAGCGCAGCCACGTCGGCCGCCGGCCACGTCTTGCTCACCGCCAGGAGAGCCACCGATGCGGGGTCGCGCCCCGCATCGCGGGCCGCGGCATCGATGCGCGCCCGCACCGCGCGGACGTTCTCCTCGAGACCGGGCATATCGGTGATCCTGCCCCGCGCGGTGAGGTGCTGGAACGGCTGCCCTCCAGGGGCCCGCGCCGAGGTCGCGCGGCGTGGGCGGCCTCCTTCAGTCGAGCCAGACGATGCCGGCCTGCCGCCCCGTCACGCCGTCGCGCCGGTGGGAGAACAGCTGCGGGTCCTCGACGGTGCAGCGCGGGTCCTGGACCACCTCGGGGATCCCGGCGCGGCGCAGGATCTCGGCGACGCCGGCCCGCAGGTCCAGGCCGGGGGTGCCCTGGCGGGTGCGCACCGCCGCGGACGGCGCGACGCGGGCGACGTCGGCCTGCATCTGGGCCGGCACCTCGTAGCACTCGCCACACACCGCGGGGCCGAGCAACGCGGTCACGTGCCGTGCCTTCGCCCCCAGGCTCGCCATGGCGGACAGGGTGGCGGGGACGACGCCCTGCCGCACTCCCTCGCGGCCGGCGTGCACGGCGGCCACCACACCGGTCCGGTGGTCGGCGAGGAGTACCGGCACGCAGTCGGCCACGAGGACGCAGAGCACCAGGCCGGGGGTGGCGGTCACCAGGGCGTCGGTCCCGGCCACCGCGCCGTCCTGCGGGCCGTCGACCACCGCGACCCGGGTGCCGTGGACCTGGGACATCCAGACCAGCCGGTCCTCGGGGACGCCGAGCTCCGTGGCCACCCGGGACCGGTTGGCGCCGACGTCCGCGGGATCGTCGCCGACGTGGTCACCCAGGTTGAAGGAGTCGTACGGGGAACGGGACCGGCCGCCCCGCCGATCGGTGACGACCCGGCGGGGTCGTACCGACGGCGGAGCGGCCGGGGAGGTGCTCATGTGGGCTGAGTCTAGGAGTGACGTGGCCTACGAGGTGACGTGCTGGAGCGGCCCCCTGCAGGGACCCGCCGAGGCTCCGTCCCGAGGCTCACCCCGAGCGTGCGAGGGGTGAGGAGGACGGGGTCCTTCTACGGTGGGGGCAGGGGGTCCTTGGCTCAACCCTTCAGGAACTCCGGGATGTCCAGCTCTTCCTCGAAGTCCTCGTTCGACAACGGACGACGCCCTGCGACCGGCCCGGGGATCGGCGGCAGCGGGGGCACGGTGATGCCTCCGCCGGTCGCCGCCGGCGCCGGCCGCGACGACGCGACCGGTACCGGAGCGGGTGCGGCCGCCGGGGCGGCGCCGGAGGTGGGCGCCTGGGCGGTCTGCGGGACCACCCGCCGCTCCGTCGCCGGCTGCTTCGCCGCCGGGGTCAGCGGCCGACGGTAGGGCGGCAGCCCGGCCGGCGCGGCCGCAGCGGCTGCGCCGGTGACCACGGTGTTCGCGGCGTCCTTGCGCTGGCTGGGACGGCCGCTGTCGAAGCCGGCGGCGATCACGGTCACCCGCACCTCGTCACCCAGGGCGTCGTCGATGACGGCACCGAAGATGATGTTGGCATCCGCGTGCGCGGCGTCGGACACCAGCGAGGCGGCCTCGTTGATCTCGAACAGGCCCAGGTCGGACCCGCCCGAGATCGACAGCAGCACGCCGTGGGCGCCCTCCATCGAGGCCTCCAACAGCGGGCTGGCGATCGCCTGCTCGGCGGCCAGGAGCGCGCGGTTGTCACCGCGCGCGCTGCCGATGCCCATCAGCGCCGACCCGGCGCCGGACATGACCGACTTGACGTCGGCGAAGTCCAGGTTGATCAGGCCGGGCGTCGTGATCAGGTCGGTGATGCCCTGGACACCGGACAGCAGCACCTGGTCGGCGGTGCGGAAGGCGTCCATGACGCTCACGTTCCGGTCGCCCAGCTGTAGCAGCCGGTCGTTCGGGATGACGATGAGCGTGTCGCACTCGTTGCGCAGCTCCTCGATGCCCGACTCGGCCTGCACCGCGCGGCGCTTGCCCTCGAACGCGAACGGGCGGGTGACCACACCGATGGTGAGGGCACCCAGCTTCCGCGCGATCGAGGCCACGACGGGCGCGCCACCGGTTCCGGTGCCACCGCCCTCGCCTGCCGTCACGAAGACCATGTCGGCCCCCTTGAGGACCTCCTCGATCTCCTCGCGGTGGTCCTCGGCCGCCTGCCGGCCCACGTCCGGCTGCGCGCCGGCGCCCAGCCCGCGCGTGAGCTCGCGGCCGACGTCGAGCTTGACGTCGGCGTCGCTCATCAGCAGCGCCTGCGCGTCGGTGTTGATCGCGATGAACTCGACCCCCTTGAGGCCGACCTCGATCATGCGATTGACCGCGTTCACCCCGCCGCCGCCGATACCGACGACCTTGATGACCGCTAGATAGTTGTGCGGAGGTGTCATGCGGTGCTCCCCAACTGGACCCTCATCCTCAAGTTCAGCCTTACAGTTATGTCAACTAGGTCGACAGGGACGAAGTTAGGACCGGCCGAGAGGGCGACACAAACACCCTCCAGAGGTCGGCGTGTCGGGTGGAGCGGATCGCACCGAACTCAGCCGACCCGATGGTCACAAGAGCACCACTAGGTGTGACGACCCGCGCCGGAAACGTCTCATGCAGTGGTGCAGACCCTGGGAGCTTCCTGGGGACGGAACCGGTGAAAGAGATGTTGCGCGTCGGGCGTGTCGCAAGCCCTGGCGTGTCGATGGATCCGGTACCCGGAGCGGTCCGGAATCGCGACGACACCGTCCGCTACGGCGACCACGACGGCGGGGACCGCGGCACGTCCGGGGCGTGCCCGCCCGGGCGAACACCGAGGCCCGCGGAGCCCTCCGACTAGCGGAGGACGACCGAGTCAGGGGTGCTGACGTCGATGGTGGTGGCCGGTTCGAGGGCTCCGGCGGCGATCTGCTCGAGCAGTCCCACCAGCGCGGCCGACTTCTCGCCGGACTCCGTCGCGTCCCCCCAGCGCACCACCGTGCCGTCGGTCAGGGTCAGTGAGATGTCGTCGGGGCCGGTGGCCGCGGCGCCGGACACCTGGGCGCGCACAGCCGCCGGCAGCGAGCCGACCGCGGCGACACCCGCGAGCGTGGCGGGGTCGTCCGGACCGGGTGCGGCGACGTCGAGCGGCACCACGCCCTCCGGTGGGGCGCCGGTGACCATGTCGAAGAGCACACCGTCGGCGTCGATCAGCGAACGCCATCCCGCTTCTCCGACGACGGCGACAGGGACCCGCTCGACGACGGTGATCACGACGCTGTCGGGCCAGTCGCGCGTGACCTCGACGTCGGCGACCTGGGGCAGCCGCGCCACCCGGGCCTCGGCGGCATCGACGTCGACGCGGAGCAACGGGGTGCCGGAGGCGATGCCGGCCGCCTCCTGGACCTGGTCCGCCGGGAGCGTGCGCAGCCCGTCGACCTGAACGGCACGGACGGCGAGGACAGGGCCGGCCAGCAGCAGCCAGGCGATCGCGGCCGCCGCGACGACGAGCGCACCGAGCTGCACCAGGCGCCGCTGCCGCGGCCGGAGGCGGGCCCGGCGGCGGGCCAGCGGGGTGACGGGCCCCGACGGACGGCGGGCACTCCCCCGCCGGCGGTTGCCGTGCCGCTCCGGCCCCCGGCGCCCGCCGCCCGCGCGCGTGGCACCACCGGTCGCACCCGTGGCGGCCTGGCGCTCGGCCCGCCGCCGGGATCGTCCGCCGCGGTCCCGCGTCGTGGTGCCCGACCGGCTCACCGGTCCGGACCCGCAGCAGCCGAACGGAGCGCCTCGAGCACCTCCGGTCCGACCATCGACACGTCGCCGGCCCCCATGGTCATCACCAGGTCGCCGGGACGCGCCCGCGCCGCCAGCGCCGGTGCTGCCGCCGACCACGACGGCTCGAACACCACGCGGCCGGCAGGCAGCGGCACCGCGTCGGCGACCATCGCGCCGGTGACCCCGGGGACCGGGTCCTCGCGGGCGCCGTACACGTCCATGACCACGACCTCGTCCGCCAGCGCCAGGGCCTGTCCGAAGCCGGCCGCGAACTCCTGCGTCCGGCTGTAGAGGTGTGGCTGGAACGCCACGACCAGGCGCCCGTCACCGGCGACGGCCCGGGCCGCCTTGAGCTGCGCGGTCACCTCGGTCGGGTGGTGGGCGTAGTCGTCGTAGACGCGCACGCCCGCGACCACGCCCTTCAGCTCGAACCGACGGTGCACCCCGCCGAACCGTCCGAGACCGTCGATCAGCTCGGCCGCGGGGAGTCCGAGCTCCAGCCCCGACAGGAGGGCGGCGGCACTGTTGAGTGCCATGTGCTCCCCCGGGACCTGGATCCGGACCCGGCCGAGCCCGACGCCGTCCAGGGTGGCGGTGTAGCTGGTGGCATCGGGCCCGACCCGCAGCTCGGTCAGCCGCAGGTCGGCGTCCGGTCCGGTCCCGTAGGTGCGCACCCGCGCCGCAGACGGCACCGTGAGCAGCCGGGCCGCCCCGGGATCGTCGGCGCAGACGGCGACGAAGCCCTCGGGGTGCACGGTCTGGAGGAACCGGTCGAACGCGGCCTCCACGGCGGCGAGGTCGCCGTAGTTGTCGAGGTGGTCGGCCTCCACGTTGGTGACGATCGCCCCGAAGGGGGCCAGCAACAGGAACGAGCGGTCGCTCTCGTCGGCCTCGGCGACGAAGATGTCGCCCTCCCCCGCGTGCGCGTTGCTCCCCGACTCGTTGAGGTCGCCGCCGATGGCGAAGGACGGGTCGACCCCGCAGGCCTGGACGGCGACGGTGAGCATCGACGTCGTCGACGTCTTGCCGTGGGTGCCGGCCACGGCGACGCTCCGGCGTCCGGCCATGACCGCCGCCAGCGCCACGGCGCGCGGCAGCACACGCAGACCGCCCGCCCGCGCGGCCGCCAGCTCCGGGTTGTCGGGGCGGATCGCGGTGGACACCACCACCGTGTCGACGCCGGCGACGTTGGCCGCGTCGTGGCCCACCGAGACGTCGGCCCCCAGCGCCCGCAGAGCCAGGAGGGTGGGGGTGTCGCGCCGGTCGCTGCCCGAGACGCGCACACCACGGGCGAGCAGGATCCGCGCGATGCCGCTCATCCCGGCGCCGCCGATGCCCACGAAGTGCACGGCGCCCATGTCCTCGAGGGAGGGCACCGGGTCGCTCCAGTTCGCCACGTCAGCGGCGCTCATCGGCCCGCCACCTCCAGCACGATGTCCGCCAGCCGCTCGTCGGCGTCGCGCGCCCCTGCCGCGGCCGCGTTGCCGGCCAGCGCGGCCAACCTCGCCGGATCGGTGAGCAGCGGCAGGAGGTGGGCACCGATCCAGGCGTCGTCGAGCTCGGCGTCCTCGACCAGCAGTCCGCCACCGGCCTCGACGACGGGCAGCGCGTTGCGCCGCTGCTCGCCGTTGCCGATGGGGAGCGGCACGAAGGCGGCGGGCAGCCCGACCGCGGACAGTTCCGCCACGGTCACCGCCCCCGCCCGGCAGAGCGCGACGTCGGCCGCGGCATAGGCGAGGTCCATCCGGTCCAGGTAGTCGACGAGCACGTAGGGAGCTGTACCCGACGGCCGCTCCGGAACCGTCACGTGGGTGTTCTTGGGGCCGCGCGCGTGCAGCACCTGGACGCCCGCGTCAGCCAGCCGGTCGGCCGCGGCCGTCGCTGCCCGGTTGAGCGTCTGGGCGCCCTGCGAGCCGCCGAAGACCAGGAGGGTGGGCCGGTCGGCGTCCAGACCGAACTCCGACCGGGCCTGCGCCCGCAGGGCCGCCCGGTCGAGCGTGCCGATCGCGGTGCGCAACGGCATCCCGACGTGCTCCCCGCGGTGCAGCGGGGTGCCGGGCACGGTGACCGCCACGCGGGCGGCCAGCCGGGCGCCGATGCGGTTCGCCAGCCCCGGCAGCGCGTTCTGCTCGTGCACGACTATCGGTATCCCCGCCCGCCCACGACCGGCCCGACGCGCGGCGAGGTAGGCCGGCAGCGCCACGTAGCCGCCGAAGCCGACGACGACGTCCGCGGTCACCTCGTCGAGCACCTTCCTCGTGTCGGCGACCGCACGCCGGACCCGTCCGGGCACCCGCAGCAGGTCGGGCGTCGGCCGGCGCGGCAGGGGCACCGGCGGGATCAGCCGCAGGTCGTAACCGCGGGCCGGGACCAGCCGGGTCTCCATGCCGCGCGCGGTGCCCAGGCAGGTGATGACCAGGTCGCCGTCCCGGCGGCGCAGGGCGTCCGCCAGGGCCAGCATCGGCTCGATGTGGCCGGCGGTGCCCCCGCCGGCCAGGACGACGCTCAGGGGACGACTCATCGGGGGCCTCCGGGCCGGCGCGGAGCACCGGACGTCGGGCCCTGGCGACGCCCGTTCCCGGCCGGACGGCGGTCGCGTGGTGGGACCGGCCGCGCCCGGGAATCCGCGGCACCGCGGCCGCGCTCCCTGTCCCGCTCCCGGTCCCGGTCCGATGGCGCCGCCGGCGGGACGACCTCGCGGGCGGGGCGGGACCGGGTGTGCAGGAGCGTGCGCCCACCGGAGCCGACCGTGCGGGTGGGGCGCTGCTCCTCCGGCCGGCGCCGCGGCCGGACCGGCTCGACGGCCGCGGTGGGCACGGGCAGCAGGAGCCGGGCGATCCGGCCGCGCGGCTGGGTGCGCTGGTGCTCGATGGCGGCGGGCTCGGAGCGGGCGAACCGCGCCAGGAGCCCGACGATGAACAGGGTGAGGATGAGGGAGGTGCCACCTGCCGAGATCAAGGGCAAGGTCACGCCGGTCACCGGCAGCAGGCCCACGACGTAGCCCATGTTCATGGCGGCCTGGCCGATCAGCCAGACGGTGATGCCCACGCAGGCCAGCTGCACGAACCGGTCGGCCGAGCGGGAGGCGATGCGGAAGCCGGCCCAGGCCAGCACGCCGTAGAGCGCGATGACGACCAGGCAGCCCAGGAAGCCCAGCTCCTCGCCGATGATCGCGAAGATGAAGTCGGACTCCGCCTCGGGGAGGATGTTCCACTTCATCGCGCTGTTGCCCAGTCCCACCCCCCAGAAGCCGCCGGTCGCGAGCGCGTAGAGGCCACGGATCGCCTGGAAGCCGGTGTTGGTCGGATCCGCGAACGGGTCGAGGAACGAGGTCAGGCGGGCCATGCGCACCGGCGAGAGCAGCGCGACGACGCCCAGCAGCGCGGCCCCGGCGAGGAACGCCCAGCCGAACCAGCGCAGCGGCATCCCGCCCGCCCAGAGCAGCCCGACGAGGACCAGGCCCAGGCTGACGACGCCACCGAAGTCGGGCTCGGCGATCACCAGCAGCGCGAGCACGCCGAAGACCGGTACGACGGGGACGAGCAGCGACGACGTCGTCAGGTAGCGCTCGCGCAACGCGAGCACGTGGGCACCCCACAGGGCGAACACCAGCTTGCCCAGCTCCGAGGGCTGGAAGTACGTGAAGCCGAGGTCGATCCACTGACGGGCGCCGTTGAGCCTCACCCCGATCCCCGGGACGAGGACGAGGAGCAGCAGGACGGCGACGACGATCAGCGCGATCGGCGACCACCGCCGGATGAGACCGATGGGCAGGCGCAGGGCGACGAGCATCGCCCCGATGCCGAGGACGGCCCAGACGAGCTGCTGGACGCCCGGCGCCCAGGCGGACTGGTCGTCCAGCGCCGCCTCGATCGACGAGGCGGAGAAGACCATGACCAGGCCGATGGCGAGGAGCAGACCGGCCGAGCCGAGGACCAGGTGGGAGCTGGTCATCGGACCGTCGAGCCAGGCCGGCCCCCGGAAGCGCGGTACGCGCTCGTGACGGGTCGGGGTGGCGCGCTCGCGGACCGTGCGGTCGTTGCCCGACGGCCGGGGACGGGCGCCGGACCTGGTGCCGGATCTGGTGCCGGCGGTCACCGGTGCCCGCCCCTCGCGTCCGCCCACATACCGCCATCGTCGCTGCTGGCCGCCCCGGGCCGGGCGATCCCGGGCGCGTGTCGTCCCAGGTGGACCAATGATCGGCGGTCCTGTGACCGACCCGTCACAGGCCGACGAAGTTCAGCCAGTCGGCGTAGAACAGGCCGATCCCGAACGCCACGGCCATCGCCGTCACCAGCCAGAACCGCACGATGACCGTGTTCTCCGTCCAGCCCGCCAGCTCGAAGTGGTGGTGCAGCGGCGCCATGCGGAACACCCGGCGGCGCGTGGCGCGGAAGAAGGCCACCTGGATGACCACCGAGAGCGTGACCGCGACGAAGAGCCCGCCGAGGACGACGAGGAGCAGCTCGGTGCGGGTGACGATCGCCAGACCCGACAGCAGCCCGCCCAGGGCCAGGGAACCGGTGTCGCCCATGAAGATCCGCGCGGGGCTGGTGTTCCACCACAGGAAGCCGAGACAGGCGCCGAGCCCCGCCGCGGCGACGAGGGTGACGTCGAGCGGGTCACGGACGGTGTAGCAGCCGTCGATGGCCTCGGTGGCGCAGTCGTGGGTGAACTGCCAGAAGGAGATGAAGATGTAGGAGGCGAACACCATCGCCGAGGAGCCCGCCGCCAGGCCGTCCAGACCGTCGGTGAGGTTCACCGCGTTGGAGAACCCGGCGATGAAGAGGTACGCGAGGATCACGAAGGCGACCGAGCCCAGCGCGAACGGGGCGATGTCGCGGACGTAGGAGACGACGGTGGACGCCGGGGTCACCCCCCGGCTGTCGGGAAAGTTGATCGCGAGCACCGCGAACGCGACCCCCACCACCAGCTGCCCGACGAGCTTGGCGGTCTTGTTCAGCCCGAGGCTGCGGCGGTGGCGGATCTTGAGGTAGTCGTCCAGGAACCCGACGGTCCCCATGCCGACCATGAGGAACAGCAGCATCAGGCCGGTGGCGGTGAAGCCCCAGTTGTCCTGGTCGCTCAGGAAGAGGTGCGCGGCCACGTAGCCGCCGACGGTCGCTCCGACGATGACCGTGCCGCCCATGGTGGGCGTGCCCTTCTTGGACAGGTGGCTCTCGGGACCGTCGTCCCGGATCTCCTGCCCGAGCCCCTGGCGGCGGAACGCCCGGATGGCCAGCGGGGTGAGCAGGATGGACAGGATCAGGCTGAACCCGGCCGCGATCAGGACCGACCTCATGCCTCGCCCCCGTCGGTCAGCAGGTCGGCGGCGAGCAGCTCGAGCCCGTAGGCGCGGCTGGCCTTCACGAGGACGACGTCTCCTGGACGGAGCACCTCCGAGAGCAGTCCACGGGCAGCGGCCCGGTCCGGCACGTGCACCGACTCCTCTCCTGCGCGGCGGCCGGCGGCGACCGCGCCTTCCGCTATGCCTACCGCATCGGCACCCACCGCAACGATCAGGTCGACGCCGGCGGCTGCCGCGTCGCGGCCCAGCCGGTCGTGCTCGGCCGGTGCGCCGGGCCCCAGCTCGCCCATGGCGCCCAGGACGGCGATCCGTCGGGTGGCCGGCAGTCCGGTGAGCGCGGCGAGCGCCGCCCGCATGGACTCCGGGTTGGCGTTGTAGGCGTCGTTGACCACGACGACGCCGTCGGCGCGGCGGTCGACCTCCATGCGCCAGCGGCTGCGGGCCGTGGCGTTCGACAGCGCCGCCGCGACGTCGGCCGGGGTCATCCCGGCGGCCAGCGCGGCCGCCGCGGCCGAGAGTGCGTTGGCGACCTGGTGGCCTCCGGTCACCTGCAGGGCGACGGGGTGCTCCTCCCCTGCCGCGACCAGCGTGAACCGGGGCCGTGCGGAGTCGTCCAGCGTGACGCCGGTGGCGCGGACGGTGGCGTCGTCGCCGAGGCCGGTGGTCACGACCGTGGCGACGGTTCGCGGCGCCATGCCGAGCACGCGCGGGTCGTCGGCGTTGAGGACGGCGGTGCCCTCTTCCGGGAGCGCCTCCACCAGCTCACCCTTGGCCTGCGCCGTGCCCTCCGGACTGCCGAACTCGCCGAGGTGCGCCGAGCCGACGTTCAGGACGACGCCGATGCGCGGCGGGGCGATGCGGCACAGCCGGGCGATGTGCCCCGGGCCGCGGGCACCCATCTCCAGCACGAGGTAGCGGGTCGACGCGTCGGCGTCCAGGACGGTGAGCGGCAGCCCGATGTCGTTGTTGTAGGAGCCGGGCGGGCTCACCGTGGGGCCGGCGGCCGCGAGCACCTGGCCCAGCAGGTCCTTCGTGGAGGTCTTCCCCGAGGAGCCGGTGATGCCGAGGGTCACGAGCCCTCCGGCGACCAGCCGGGCGTGCACGCCGGCGGCCAGCCGGCCGAGCGCGACGACCGGGTCGTCCACGACCACCGTCGGCAGGGCGGCGTCGGGCCGGGTGGCCAGGGCGCCGACGGCACCGGCCGCGGCCGCGGCACCGAGGAAGTCGTGCCCGTCGACCCGCTCCCCGACCACGGCGACGAACAGGTCGCCGGCGCCCACGGCGCGCGAGTCCAGCGTGACCTTCCCGGTCACCGGCGCGCCGAGGGGACCGGTCAGCTCACCACCGGTGAGCTCGGCCACCTCGGCCAGCGTCAGCCCGATCACGTCGTTCCTCCTGCCAGGACCTCGCGGAGGACGTCACGGAGCACGCTGCGGTCGTCGAAGGGGTGCACGGTGCCGGCGATCTCCTGGCCGGTCTCGTGCCCCTTTCCCGCCACGAGCAGGGTGTCGCCGGGCCGGGCGAGGGCGACCGCCGCCGCCAGCGCGTCCCGTCGTCCGGGGACCTCGTGGACCTCGGCCCGCCGGTCCTCGGGAACCTCCCGCACGCCGGCGAGCATCGCGGCGCGGATGGCGGCCGGGTCCTCCGAGCGCGGGTTGTCGTCGGTGACGACGAGGACGTCGCTGGAGGCCGCGGCAGCCGCGCCCATCCCGGGTCGCTTGCCGGGGTCCCGGTCGCCCCCGCAGCCCAGCACGGTGATCAGCCGGCCCTCGGTCGACCGGCGGAGCGCCTCCAGCGCCGTCGTGACGGCGTCCGGGGTGTGCGCGTAGTCGACGACGGCGACGAAGGGCTGGCCGGCGTCGACCGGCTCCATGCGGCCGGGGACGACGGTCGTGGCGATGCCGGCCAGTGCCGTCTCGACCGGGACGCCGGCGGCGTCGAGCAGCGCGACGGCGAGCACGGCGTTGGCCACGTTGAACCGCCCGGGCAGGCGGAGCCGCGCCGGCCACGACCCGCCGGGGCCGGCGAGGGTGAAGGTGGAGCCGCCGTCGGGCGCCGTCGCCACGTCGGTGGCCGACCAGTCGGCCGGCCCGGTGGTCGACACGGTCCCGGCGTCCGGGCGCAGGCCGGCGAGGCGCCGGCCCGCCTCGTCGTCCACCGTGACCAGCTCGCAGGCGGCACGGCCGTCGAAGAGCATCGCCTTGGCCTGGAAGTAGTCCTCGAGGGTCTCGTGGAAGTCCAGGTGGTCACGGCCCAGGTTGGTGAACCCCGCGGCGGCGAACCGCACGCCGCCGACCCTGCCGAGCACCAGCGCGTGGCTGGAGACCTCCATGACGACGGCGGCGACCCCGGACGCCGCCATCGTGGCGAGCAGCGCGTGGACCGCCGGCGCCTCCGGGGTCGTGCGGACGCTCGGGAAGGCGGTCTCGGTGAGCGTGCCGTCGGCGGCGCGGCTCCGGGTGCGCGTCTGCACCGTGCCGATGAGCCCGGTGCCCAGCCCGGCGGCGGCCAGGCCGGCCTCGACCAGGTAGGCGGTGGTGGTCTTGCCGTTCGTGCCGGTGATGCCGAGGACGGTCAGCTGGGCGCTCGGCCCGCCGTGGACGCGGTCGGCCACCAGACCGAGGACCGCCCTGGGGTCGTCGACGACGCAGACGGGCAGGCCGGTGGAGCGGGCCGTCTCCAGGCCGGTCGGGTCGGTGAGGACGGCGACCGCACCACGCTGGGCGGCGTCGGCGGCGAAGCGGGCGCCGTGCGTCCGCGCCCCCGGGAGGGCCGCGTAGAGGTCACCGGGTCGGACCTCGCCCGAGGCGAGGGTCACGCCGGTGATCGTCGGCGTGTCCCCGGACCGGCCGGCGGCGGGTGCGCCGACGAGATCGGCCAGGTCGGCCAGCGTCAGGGGGGTGGCCTGCGGTCGGTCCCCCGCAGGCCGGGGGGCCGACCCGGCAGCGGTCGGGGTCACGGGGCTCCAATCTACCGGCGCACACCGGTTCGCCCGCGCACCTCGCCCCGGCGGCGGTGCGGCGGCTCGTGCCAGGGCTCGTGGGCAGAGGTCAGGGGGTGCCGGTGAGCACGAAGTCCGGCCGCGCGGTGCCCGAGGGGACGACGCTGTCGGCCGTCAGGGCGTACCGGAGGATGTCGGCGAACACCGGCGCGGCCACCTGCCCGCCCTCGGCGTCGCTGGTCGGCCGCTCCAGGTCGACGGCGACCACGTACTGCGGGTCGTCCGCCGGCGCGAAGCCGACGAACGTGGTCACGTAGCCGCCGCCCTCGTAGCAGTTGCAGTCCGGGTTGGCGCGCTGCGCGGTGCCGGTCTTGCCGGCCACGCGGAAGCCCTCGATCTGGCCGAGCGGCGCGGTGCCACCGGGCCCGACGACTGCCTCGAGCATGTAGGCCATCTTGTCGGCGGTCTCCGAGCTGATGACCCGGGTGCCCTCGGGCTCCGGCGTCTCGGTGACCTTCCCGTCCGGGCCGGTCACCGCCTCGACGATCCGCGGTGGCACGCGGACGCCGTCGTTGGCGATGGCCTGGTAGATCGAGGCCATCTGCAGGGTGGTCACCGAGATGCCCTGGCCGATGGCGATGTTGGCCGCCCGCACCCCGCTCCAGTCCTCGGAGTCCTGCAGGATGCCGGCGCTCTCGCCGGGCAGCTCGATCCCCGTGGTGTCGCCGAGGCCGAAGGCGCGCAGGTACTGCTCGAGCTTCTCGTCGCCGACCTCGCGGGCCAGCATGATCGTCCCCACGTTGCTGGACTTGGCGAGGATGCCGGTCACCGTCCAGTCCACCGGGGCGTGGTCGTGGGCGTCGGTGACGACCCGGTCGCCGGCCTGGATGTGGCCGTTCACGCTGAGGACCGTGCCGGGCTCGGCGACCCCCTCCTCGAGCGCGGCTGCGAGCGTGACGGCCTTCATGACCGAGCCGGGCTCGAAGACGCTCGACACGAGCGGGTTCCCGAGCAGGTCGGGGTCGGTCTCCGAGTAGTTGCCGGGGTCGTAGCCGGGGCAGGACCCCATGGCCACGACCTCACCGCTGCGGACGTCGAGGACGACCGCCGAGGCGCGCGTGGTGGCACCGTCGGCGCAGGACTCGGCGAGCCGCTGCTCCGTCACGTACTGCAGGTCCTGGTCGAGGGTGAGCGTCACCGAGTCGCCGTCGGTCGCCGGCGTCGACTCGTCGATGCCCGACGGGATCGGGTATCCCCCGCTGCCCACCTCGACCCGCCGCGAGCCGGGCGTGCCGGCGAGCTCCTCCTCGAAGGTCCGCTCGATCCCGGCGAGGCCCTCGCCGTCGCGGCCGACGAAGCCGATGACCTGGCCGCCCACCGTGCCGGCCGGGTAGAGCCGGACGGGATCGGGCTCCTTCAGGACGCCCGGCAGTTCGAGCGCGTCGATGGCGTCGGTGGTCTCGGGCGGCACCTGGTTGGCGAGGACGACGTAGCGGCTGTCCCGCGACAGCTTCTCGGTGAGCTCGGGCACCGGGACGTCGAGCAGCGTCGTCAGGGCGAGGGCCGTGCGCTCGGGGTCGGCGACCACCTCGGGATCGGCGACCACCTTCGAGGCGTCGACGGTGTAGGCGAACGGGTTGCCGTCCCGGTCCAGGACCGCACCGCGGAGCGCGTCCAGGGGAAAGGTGCGCAGCCGGTCCTGCTCGGCGGCGTTCGCGTAGGCGGCGCCGTCCACGCCCTGGAGGACGGCGAGCTTGCACACCACGAGGACCAGCAGCGTGATCATGAAGGCCAGGCCCCAGCGGTTGCGCAGCCCCCGCTGGTCCATCGACAGCCCGACGCCGCTGCGCCGGCTACCAGGTGCCCGGCGGGGCGTGAACGCGCCCGGACGGGAGCCGGGGCGTCCCGCGCCCGGCCCGCCAGTGGTCGGCACGGGTCAGTCCCCGTCCTCGGAAGCGGCCGGGTCCTCGGCGGGCACCGGAGTGCCGCGCAGCACCGAGCCGCCGTCGGGGTCGATGACCAGGTAGGCGGCCGGCCCGGCGGGGACCAGCCCGGCGGCGACCGCCGCGGCGGCGATCTCGGCGGGCGTGCCGCCGGCGACGACCTGCTGCTCGAGCCGCTGCACCTCCTGGGCGCGCACGGCGTTGTCCGCGCGGAGCTGGGTGGCCTCCACCGAGCCGACGGCGATGGCGGTGTTCAGGATGAGCAGTCCCAGTGTGGTCCCGACGAGCATCGCGACGACCAGCAGTACGAACGGCGCGCGCGGGTGGCGCAGCGCCCGCGGCGCCCGGCGGCGCGTGCGGGCGGTCTGGCCACCGGGGACCAGGCGCAGCTCCGGCCGCGGGGTGGACCGGGGCGTGGTGCGTGGTGTGGTTCGGGGTGTCGTGCGGGTGGAACCGGTCCGCGGCGCGGTGCTCCGGGAGCTCGTGCCGACGGGGACTCGGGCGGTGGCGCGGGTCATGCGGCCCTCCGGATGCGTTCGGCGGCACGGACACGGGCGGAGGCGGCCCGCGGGTTGGCGGCCAGCTCCTCGTCGGAGGCGGCCTCGCCTCCGCGGGTCAGGAGGCGGAGGACCGGGCCCAGCTCGGGCACCGGCATCGGGAACTCGGGCGGGGTCCGGTCGACGGCGTCGGCGGCCAGCGTCTGCTTGACGATGCGGTCCTCGAGGGAGTGGAAGGTGATGACGACGACGCGGCCGCCCACGGCGAGGGCGTCGACCGCCGCCGGCAGCGCCCGCTCGAGGACGCCGAGCTCGTCGTTGACCTCGATCCGGAGCGCCTGGAACGTGCGCTTGGCCGGGTGGCCGCCGGTGCGGCGGGTGGCCGCCGGGATGGCCTCGCGGACGAGCTCGGCCAGCCGCGCGGTGCTGGTGAAGGGCTCGCGGGCCCGCTCCCGGTCGATCGCCGCGGCGATGCGGGAGGCGAAGCGCTCCTCGCCGTACACGCGCAGGACGCGGGCGAGCTCCTTCGGCGGGTAGGTGTTGACGATCTCCGCGGCGGTACGCCCGGCCTCGGGGTTCATCCGCATGTCCAGCGGGGCGTCGGCGGAGTAGCTGAAGCCGCGGTCGGGCCGGTCCAGCTGGAGCGAGGAGACGCCGAGGTCGAACAGGACGCCCTGGACCTCGTCGATGCCCAGGCGGGCGAGGACGTCGGGCAGCTCGTCGAAGACGGCCGGGACGAGCGTGACCCGGTCGGTGTGGCCGGCTGCCTCGATCCGGCGGGCCGCCTCGGCCCGGGCCTCGGGGTCGCGGTCGAGACCGACCAGCCGGAGGCCGGGGTGGGCGTCGAGCATGGCCAGCGAGTGGCCGGCCAGGCCGAGCGTGGCGTCGACGAGAACGGCGCCGTCGGCGGCGCAGGCGGGTGCGAGGAGCTCGGTGATGCGCTCGAGCAGGACGGGCACGTGCACGGGAGGGCGCGCGGGCTCCGGCGCCGCAGCATCCGTGCTGCTCATCGTTCCTGCCTTCCGAGGGTCCGGGATTCCTTCCCGGATGGTGCCGCGCGTTCCGACCCGGGAGTGGGACGCAGCGGTTCCGGTGGAGCTGGGTGGGCGGTGGGGCTGGGTGGGCCAGGTGTTCGGTCCTGGGGGTGGTGGGGCGGGGTGAAGACAGTGGGGCGGAGTGGAGACAGTGGGGCGGGGTGGAGACCGGGTTCCTCTCGGGGCGGGCGCCCGCCCCCCGCGGGGACCGCCTGGCGCCGGGGAAGGGCGTCAGGTGGTGTCCCGCGGGGGCGGGGTGGTCCGCCCACCCGCGTGCGGGCGGCTGACGAGGACGGCGGGACCGAGCCGCGGGGAAGGCGGCTGGGGCCCGGGGCGGTCGAGCCGCGGGGAAGGCGGCTCGAACGGTGTCCGCGTCACGCCCGTTCTCACGGGTGGAGGCGTTCCCGGGATCACGACAGCGTCGGCATCCCCTCGCTCTCCAGGTCGGCGTAGGCGGCCTCCAGTTCGGCCACGTAGGCCTCCCAGTTGGTCGCGTCCCAGATCTCGAAGCGGGTGTCCACGCCGACGACGACGACGTCGCGGTCCAGCCCGGCGTACTCGCGGAGGCTCGCGGGGATGGTGATGCGGCCGGTCTTGTCCGGCTCGATCTCGACCATCGACCCGAAGCTCATGCGGGCGGCCATGCGCGCCCGAGCGGTGTCGGAGGGGGCCATGGCGGCCATGGCGGCGCTCTGCTCGGCGACCCGGTTCATGGTCAGGCCGTAGATGCAGCGCTCCTGGCCCTTCTTGATCACCATGCCGTCGGCCACCTGGTCGCGGAAGCGGACGGGGAGGGCGAGCCGGCCCTTCTCGTCGAGCCGCAAGGGGTAGCTGCCGACGAACACCGGATCACCCCCTGCATCTGTCCTCCACTGGCTCCGCAGCGACCCCTGACTGGTCCCTGCCTCCCCACCGGGCGACACAGTAACCCACTAGCCCCCACCCGACACCACTCGCCGCCGTGTCGTGACCTGCTCCCCCCACGCCCGCCCCTCGTCGGCCGCGGCCACGTGAGCTCGCAGGTCACGGGACGGTCGAGGGGCTCCAGGTGGGGCGCGGTGGGGTGCTGGAACGACCACCGGTCCCGGAACGGTTTCGCCACGTACGGTGGAGGGGTGACGGAGGCGACGCGCACCGCCGACGGAGCGGACGGCCCTCGGGGCGGCAGCCCGGAGACCGACATCGCTGCGGCGGGCGCCCGGATCGCGGCGAACATCGGCCGCGTGGTCCAGGGCAAGGACGACGTGGTGCGGCTGGCACTGGTGGTGCTGCTCGCCGAGGGACACCTCCTCATCGAGGACGTGCCCGGCGTCGGCAAGACCACGCTGGCCAAGGCACTGGCCGCCTCGGTCGACGCCACGGTCCGCCGCATCCAGTTCACGCCCGACCTGCTGCCGAGCGACGTCACCGGCGTGGCGGTCTACGACCAGGAGAGCCGGGCGTTCGAGTTCAAGCCGGGGGCGATCTTCGCCAACATCGTCGTCGCGGACGAGATCAACCGCGCCTCTCCCAAGACCCAGTCCGCCCTCCTCGAGTGCATGGAGGAGCGGCAGGTCACGGTGGACGGCGTCAGCTACGAGCTGGCACGGCCCTTCCTGGTGATCGCCACGCAGAACCCGCTGGAGATGGAGGGCACCTATCCCCTCCCCGAGGCGCAGCGCGACCGGTTCACCGCGCGGGTGTCGATGGGCTACCCCGGGCGCGAGGCCGAGCTGGCCATGCTGGACGAGCGGTCGACGGCCGATCCGCTCGCCACCCTCTCCCCCGTCGCCGACGCGGCCGCCGTGCGCGAGCTGGTCCGGGCGGTGGGCACGCTGCACGTCTCGGACGCGGTGCGCCGCTACGTGGTCGGCCTGGTCGAGGCCTCCCGCCGGTCCCCGCACCTGCGCCTCGGGGCGTCCCCGCGGGCCGGCCTCCAGCTGCTCCGTGCCGCGCGGGCCTCGGCCGCCCTCGCCGGCCGCGACCACGTGCTGCCCGACGACGTCCAGCAGCTCGCCACCCCCGTGCTGGCCCACCGGCTGCTGCTGACCGCGGACGCCGCACTGGGCCGGCGCAGCGCCGAGCAGGTCGTGGCCGAGCTGCTGTCCACCGTGCCGGTCCCGCGCGGGCGCTGAGCGCGGTGCCGGCCGGGCGCGTGCTCTCGTCGCTGACCCTCCGCGGGCGCTGCGTGGTCGGGGCGGGCCTCGCCCTGCTGCTCGTCGGCGCCCTGCTGGGCGAGCGGGCGCTGGTGCAGCTGGCGGTCTTCACGCTCGGGCTGCCGCTGCTGTCCGCGCTGGCGGTCGCCCGGCAGCGCTTCCGCATCAGCGCGCGCCGCACCGTCACGCCGGCGCGCGTGCCCCGGGGAGAGGACGCCGACGTCGTGCTGGAGCTGGCCAACGCCGACAACCGCCCCGGCGGTCTGTGGGTGCTGACCGAGCAGCTGCCCGGCGACCTGGGCCCCGCGCCGCAGTTCGTCGTCGAGCGGCTCGGCGCCGGCGAGCGGACGGCGCTGCGGTACCGGGTGCACGGTTCGCGCCGGGGCCGGCACGTGCTCGGCCCCCTGCGGCTCCGGCTCGTCGACCCCTTCGGTCTGGTGGAACGCAGCGCCGTCGGCGCCGACAGCGCGCCGCTGCTGGTCCTCCCCCGCGTCCGGCCGCTGGGCGCCGGTGGCCCGGCCGGCGGGCAGGGAGGTGGCGGCGAGGGCGCCCGCCGCAGCATCGCCGTCCACGGCGAGGACGACGTCAGCACGCGGGAGTACCGCCATGGCGACGACCTCCGCAAGGTCCACTGGCGGGCGACGGCCCGGACCGGGGAGCTGATGGTGCGGCTCGAGGAACGGCCGTGGCGGGCGCAGGCGACGCTGCTGGTGGACACCCGCGCCCGCGCACACCTGGTCGCACCGCACCGGATCCGCCCGGGCGACGACGAGGTCCGGCCCGGTCCGGCCGGAGACGATGCCCCGCCCGTGGACAGCCTGGAGTGGCTCGTGGAAGCGGCCGCCAGCATCGGCAGCGAGCTGGCCCGCCGGGGGGCCGTGCTGCGCGCCGTCACCGACGCGGGCGAGCTGGTGCCCATGTCCGGTCACGGGCGCCTGAGCGCCGAGGACCTGCTCGACCGGCTGGCGGTGGTCGGTCCCTCGCGGATGCCGGGTCTGGGTGTCGGCATCGAGCACCTGTGCCGGGCCGCGGGCGAGGGGCCGGTCGTCTGCCTGCTCGGTGCGGTCGGGCCGGACGACGTCGTCGAGCTCATCCGCAGCCGGTCGGGCCCGACCACCGACCTGGCCGTGCTGACCGACATCGAGAGCTGGGCCGCTCCGGGTCCCGGCCGGGGCCGGCGGGGACCGTCCGCGGCGTCGCGCGGGGCCCTGGCCGGTCAGCGCGACGATGCCGCGCGGTTGCTCCGGGCCGCGGGCTGGCGGGTCGCCGTCGCCCGCGCCGACCGCACCGTCGCCGAGATCTGGGCGGAGCTGGGCGTCCCGGCGCCCGCCGGGCCGGTCCGCGTCGGCGGGCTGCACGGATCACCGGCATGACCGATCCGGACCTGCGCTCGGCAGTGGTCGCGGCCACGGCCACGCTGCTCGGCTCGGCGGCGCTCAGCCCCGTGTACACCTCGGCGGCCTGGCTGACGCCCGTCCTGGCCGTCGTCCTCACCGTCCTGGCCGGGGGGTTGCTGCTCCGGGTGGGTGGCGCGGCGCTGTGGTCGGCGCTCGCCCGGGGGCGATCCCCGTCCCCCCGGGTGTCCGCACTCGGCACCGCCCTGGTGCCGCTCGGTCAGCTGGCGCTGCTCCTGGCCGTCCTCACCGCGCTGTTCGCGCCCACCGAGGCGATCTCCGGCATCGTCCCGACGCCGGGAAGCGTCGAGCAGTTGCTCGCCGTGCTGGCCGACGGCTCGGCGGAACTGCAGGAGCAGGCGACCCCGGCGCTGCCGCTCACCGGCCTGCTCGCGCTCACCTCGGTCTTCGTGGGGGTGCTGGCCGTCCTGGTCGACCTGGTGACCGTCGGGGGCCGGCAGGCCACCCTGGCGGGCTTCGCGCTGCTGGTCCTCTTCTGCGTCCCCGTGGCCACGGTCACCGGCACCATCGGGCTGGTCGCCTTCGTCGGGCCGGCCGCCGGCCTGGCGCTGCTGATGTGGAGCGACCAGCGCCGACGGCTGGCCGCCACGGGCCGCACCAGCCGGCGCAGCGGCGTCACCGGTGGTCTCGCGGCCCTGCGGACCGGGACCGTCGCCGTGGCCGCTGGGCTGGTCCTCGGGTCGCTGGTCCCGATCCTGGCCGAGGGCTCGCTGGCCAGCGGTCTCGGCGGTGGTTCCGGAGGCGGCGCCACCGGCACCTCGCTCGACCCGGTGGCCACGATGCAGGGCCAGCTCACGCTGCCCGAGCCGATCGAGCTGCTGCGGGTGGACGCCTCGGTGACCGATCCGGGTTACCTCCGCGCCGTGGCCATCGACGAGTACGACAACGAGTCGGGCTGGACGCTGAGCAACATGCGCGGCGAGGAGTCCATCGCCGACGACGACGAACTGGCCCCGCTGCCGGACCGGCAGTCCTACCGCCCCGTGACGGCGACCGTGGAGGTGCTGGAGCACGACGACCGCTTCCTGCCGACGCTCTTCGCCCCGCAGTCGGTCCGGCTCGACGGAGAGGGGGCGGACGGCTGGCGCTTCGACCCGGACACGGGCACCGTCTACGGCCGCGACGTCACCAGCGGCGGCCTGAGCTACACGGTCGCCGCCTCGGAGCCGCGGCCCACGCTTGCCCAGCTCACCGACGCGGCCCTGCTGGGACCCGAGGACCCGGTGCAGCAGTTCTTCACCGCGCTGCCGATGCTCGATCCGCGGGTCACCGACCTGGTCGCGCAGTTGACCGCGGACAGCGGGACGCCGTACGAGCGGGTGCGCAGCATCCAGGACTTCCTGACCGACCGGTCCAACGGGTTCGTCTACAGCCTGTCCACCGAGCCGGGCACCACGGGGGACGACCTGGTGGACTTCCTCACCCTGCGCCGCGGCTACTGCGAGCAGTACGCCGGCGCCATGGCCGTCATGGTCCGGGCCGCCGGCGTCCCCGCACGCGTCGCGCTGGGCTACACGCCGGGCACCGAGCAGCGCGACGGCAGTCGGCTGATCACCAGCGACGACGCCCACGCCTGGGTGGAGGTGTACTTCGAGGACCTCGGCTGGGTGCCCTTCGACCCGACGCCGATCGCCCGGGATCGCGCCGTCGAGCTGCCCTGGGCCCCCCGGGCCGGCGAGGAGGAGGCCACCGACAGCCAGGCGCAGGTGCCGGTGCCGACCGCCCCGTCCCAGCCGCTCCCGTCCGCACCCCAGGACCGAGCCGCCGGCGGAGCGACCGGAGCGCAGTCCGGTCAGGGCGGCGAGGACCTCCTGTGGCCGCTCGCCGGCGGCGTCGCGCTCGCCCTGCTGGCGGCCGCCGTCGCGGCCGCCCCGGCCTGGATCCGCACGCTGCAGCGCCGGCGCCGCGTGGCGAGCGGATCGGCGGGCGACCTCTGGGACGAGCTGACGGCGACTGCGCTGGACGCCGGGATCCGGTCGGACCCGGCGTGGACGCCGCGCCGCGCCGCACGCGAACTCGGGGACCTGCTGCGGCCGGACTCCCCCGGTGCCGACGCGGTGCTCCGGCTCGCCCTGGCGGAGGAGTCGGCCAGCTACGGGCCGGCGAACGCACGGCACGCGCACCCCGACCTGACCGCCGCGCTGACCACTGCCCGGCGGGAGCTGCTGGGCGCCGTGCCGCGCGGCGCCCGGCTACGGGCCCGGTGCTGGCCGGCCTCCCTGGTGCAGGGGGCCGGGAGCCGGCTGGCCGCCGCGGTCGCCCGCCGGGTGCCCCGGACGATGCGGCGGACGCGGGCCGTCTGACACCGGGAACGTCCGACACCGGGAACGTCTGATCCCCGGAACGCCGAGAGCCGCCGTCCGGACGGACAGCGGCTCTCGGTAGGACCGGCGTGCGGCTACTGGTCGTAGCGGCGGCGGAAACGCTCCTCCAGCCGGTTCTTCAGCGGCTGGCGGCCGGCCCGGTTGCCGCGGCCGGGGGCGGCCGGTCCGCGGCTGCTCCCGGACGAGGTGCCGGTCTCGACGGCACCGGTCGCCGCCTTGTAGTTCAGGACGGCGAGGGCGAGGCCGGCGAAGGCGATCAGGGAGCCGAGCGCGCCGATGAGGAACGACTGGGCGACCGCTCCACCGACGAGGACCGCCATGCCGACGACGATGACCAGTGCGCCGAGCTGCAGTTTGCGGCGCGCCTTCAGCCTTCGGTCACCGGTCCGTACGGACGAGGCGAACTTCGGATCGTCATCGACGAGGGCGCGCTCGATCTGCTCCAGCAGACGCTGCTCGTGCTCGGAGAGCGGCACGTCGACCTCCAGGTGGGCGGAGCCAATGCCGTCGGAGGCTGCCGCCGACGGTGATACCGAGGATACGAGTCCGATGCAACGCGCGAAAGGCGACTGCGTGGCGACCCGCCGTGATCATGCCTCGATCACTCCTCCGGGGGCCCAACGGACGGCCGCCCTGCCTGGTTCCGCGTCGCCCGGGAGCGGGGAACCGCGCTGGTGGGTGACGCGTTCCCCGGCCGGCCGGTGCGGTGCAGCAGCGTCGCGGGGCGCACCGCCCCTGCGCCGAACCGGCGGGCGGCGCGGTCCGCGGCGAGCTCGGCCTCGCGCCGGCCGTGCTCCCGCGCGCCGAGCTCGAGCTGCTGCGGGGCGGAGTCGGCGTCCACCAGCCGCTCCGCCCGGACACCGACCAGCCGGATGCGCGCCCGATCGAGCCCCAGCGCGTCGTAGAGGGCCCGCGCCGTCTCGTAGAGCTCCTGTCCGACGTCGGTGGGGACGTCCAGGGTGCGGCTGCGGGTGATCGTGGCGAAGTCGGCGAAGCGGACCTTGATGCTGACCGTGCGGGCCAGCCATCCCCCGGACCGCAGCCGGCCCGCCGTCCGCTCGGCCAGCAGGAGGAGCTCCCGGTGGATCACCGCCGGGTCGTCGACATCGGTGCCGAACGTCTCCTCGTGCCCGGTGGACTTCTCGGGCTCGTCGGGGACCACCCGGCGGGGGTCGCGCCCCCAGGACAGCGCGTGCAGGTGGGACCCCGCCGCGGTGCCCAGAGCGCGCTGCAGCGTCTTCGCCGGCACGTGCGCGAGGTCGCCGACCGTGCGCAGCCCCAGGCGGAGCAGCTGCTCCTCGGTCTTGGGGCCCACTCCCCAGAGGGCGCCGACCGGCAGGGGGTGCAGGAAGTCCATGACCTCGGGCGGTCGGACGACCAGCAATCCGTCGGGCTTGGCGCGGGTGGAGGCGAGCTTGGCGACGAACTTGCTGCCGGCGACGCCGACGGAGCAGGTGATGCCCTGCTCGTCGAAGACCCGGGCGCGGAGGTACTCGCCGATCTCCGCGGCGTCGCCCAGCCGGCGTCCGGCCCCCGAGACGTCGAGGAACGCCTCGTCGAGCGAGAGGGGCTCGACCAGCGGGGTGATCGAGCGGAACAGCGCCATCACCGACCGGGAGACCTCGCTGTAGAGCGCCAGGTCGCCGGGCAGGACCGTCGCCGTCGGGCACAGTCGCAGGGCGCGGGCGGTGGGCATGGCCGCGTGCACGCCGTAGCGGCGGGCCTCGTAGGTCGCCGACGTGACCACGCCCCGGTTGCCGGCCCCGCCGACGATCACCGGCGTGCCGGCCAGCTCCGGGTGCCGCCGCACCTCGACGCTGGCGAAGAACGCGTCCATGTCGACGTGCAGGACGCTGCAGCCCTCCGCCTGGCCCGGACCCACTGCGCCTCCTTCTGTCGAACAGGTGTTCGATCCCGTCCCGGACACTACCGACCCCGGGACGGTGCGTGCGCGGCGGCACGGCGTCGTGTCCCGGTCGTGACCTGCCGGCGTCCCCGCAGGTCGGGGTGGTGGGGACGGGAGGTGTCGGACGAGGATGACGGAGGTAAGCAGCGACGGGAGGCTGCCGTCCGGCAGCCCCGGATCGACCTGGACGGAGATGCCATGGCTCTCGACGACGACGACATGACGAGCACGGAGGGTCCGGCCGACGGCGGTGCCGCCGGCGGCGGTTCCGACGGCGGTGCCGACGGCGGCGCGGACAGCGGCGCCCACGGCCCGGCTGACGGCGGTGCCGCTGGTGGCGGTTCCGACGGCGGTGCCGACGGTGGCGCGGACGGCGGTGCCGACGGTGGCGCGGATGGCGGTGCCGATGGCGGCGCGGACGGTGGCGCGGACGGTGGCGCCGACGGCGGCGCGGACGGTGGCGCCGACGGTGGCGCGGACGGTTCGGCCTGACCGAGAGCCCGACCACCCAGGGCCGGGCGGAGCACGAGCTCCGTCCGGCCCTGCGGCGGTGCACCGACATGGACCCCGGCGTCTTCGCCGAGCAGTACTGGGCCCGCCGGCCGCTGCTGACCCGCGCCCAGAACACCGGCAACTCCTTCACCGACCTGCTCGACCTGCCCGCCGTCGACGAGCTCCTCTCCCGGCGCGGCCTGCGCACGCCCTTCCTGCGCATCGCCAAGGACGGCGCCGTCGTCGAACCGAAGCGGTTCACCACCTCCGGGGGCGCCGGCGCGGAGATCGGCGACCAGGTGTCCTCCGAGGCCGTGCTGCGCCTGTTCGCCGACGGCAGCACCGTCGTCCTGCAGGGACTGCACCGGCTCTGGCCGCCGCTGATCGAGTTCGCCGACCAGCTGGCCGCCGACCTGGGCCACCCGACGCAGGTCAACGCCTACATCACCCCGCCGTCCTCGCGCGGGTTCAGCCCGCACTACGACGTGCACGACGTGTTCGTGCTGCAGGTCGCCGGTGAGAAGCACTGGACGATCCACGAGCCGGTGCTGCGCGACCCCCTGCGCACCCAGCCGTGGGCCGACCGTGCCGCCGAGGTGGCCGCAGCGGCCGAGCGCGAGCCGGTCATCGACGCGGTGCTGCGCCCCGGCGACGTCCTCTACCTGCCCCGCGGGTACCTGCACTCGGCCCGTGCCCTCGGCGAGGTCAGCGTCCACCTGACGATCGGCGTGCACTCCGTCACGCGCTGGGGCGCCGCCGAGTCGGCGCTGGACCTCGTGCGCTCGCTCGCCGCCGAGGACCCGCAGCTGCGCGGCTCCCTCCCCCTCGGCGTCGACCTCACCGACCCCGACTCGATCCGCGACGACGTCGCCACCGTGATCGCCGGCCTGCAGGAGTGGCTGGGCCGCGTCGACCCGGCCGAGGTCGCCGACCGGCTGCGCGCCGGCACCTGGGCCCAGGTGCGCCCCGAGCCGGTCGCCCCGCTCGCGCAGGCCGCCGCCGCGGCGGCGCTCGGCGCCGAGACGGTCCTTCGGCTGCGCCGCCGGTTGCGGTGCACCCTGCGCGACGGTGCGGACGGGAAGGTCGTGCTGCTGGCCGGCCGTCGCTCGCACTCCTTCCCGGCCGACGTCCGGCCGGCGCTGACGGCGCTGCTCGACGTCGGGGAGCTCAAGGTCGCGGACCTGCCCGGTCTGGAGAGCGCAGACCGGATCACCCTCGCCCGCCGGCTCGTCACCGAGGGCGTGGCCACCGTGCCCGACGCCGGCCCGGCGTGAGCGAGCGCGCCGACGACTTCTGCCGCACGGAGGTCCCCGCCCGGCCCGTGGGGCGGCTCGACGACGACCGGTGCTCGGTGCGCGCCCTCGCCCGGGGCGACTCCCCCGTCGCCACCGCCTCCCCGGTCCAGCGCTGGCTGCTCGTCGAGCAGCCCGGGCCGTGGGGCCGGGATGCCCTGACGGAGTCCCGCTTCGATGCCGAGGTGGCGGCTCCACTGGCGCGGCGGTCGAGGGCGGAGGGGGTCCGCCTGCTGCTGGTCCGCCGTCCGGGCGACCGGCTGGCCGACTCGGGGCGGCGGTGGGCCTACGTGGACAGCCGGCCCGGGCGCGAGGGGCTGTGGTGGTCGGTCCGCGACAGCGACGCCGACCTGCTCACCGCGCCCTGGGACGGCTCGGTCGGCGAGCCGGCGCCCGGCCCGACCTACCTGGTGTGCACCCACGGTGGGCACGACGCATGCTGCGCGCTGCGCGGCCGCCCGCTCGCCCGCACGCTCCCCGCCCCCGGTCCTGCCGACGTCTGGGAGTGCAGCCACCTCGGCGGCGACCGGTTCGCCGCCAACGTGCTGGTCCTGCCGCACGGCTTCTACTACGGGCAGGTGCCCGGCGACGGCGCGGACCTCGTTGCCGCGCACGCCGCCGGGCAGGTGGTGCTCCCGTGGCTGCGCGGTCGGGCCGGGGTGCCCGCGCCTGGGCAGGCGGCGCAGCACTTCGCCCGTGGGGCTCTCGGAATCCTCGGCGTCGACGACCTGCCCGTGGTCTCGGTCGCGCAGCAGACGCCGCCGGGAGCGGAGGTCGAGCGCTGGGTGGTCACGCTCGCCGGACCGGACGGCGACGTCGTCACCGACGTGGAGAGCCGACCCTCGGCGGCGACCGACCGGCTGACCTGCCGGGCGACGCACCCGGCGCACTCACGCACCTGGCACGTGCAGTTCGCAGCGGGCTGAGCGGCTAACCCAGAGCGCGGCCGCGGGCGGCGAGCAGCGGGATGGCGAGCTCGGTGGCGGTGAGCGACCCGTGGTAGCCGACCAGACTGCTGGGGCCCGGCTCGAGGCTCGGCGTGGTCAGCGCCCAGGAGCCGCGGGCCAGGGCGACGACGTCACCGATGCGCCCGGCGACCTGCTCGTCCACGGGACCGAACACGCCGGTGGCGACGGCCTCGTCCCGGCTGCCGACCCAGGCCCGGTGGCCGAGCACCTCCCGCCACCGGGCGAGGACGTCGGCCTCCGCGCCGGCGACGGCATGCACGTAGCGGGCGCGTGGCTCCCCCGCCAGCAGGCGGACGTCCTCGAGGAGGGCGGGCTCCTCGTCCAGGTCGAATCGGGTGTGGTCGGGGACGTCGAGCATGCCGTGATCGGCGGTGACCAGGAGGGCGGCGTCGTCGGGCAGGCCGGTGACGAGCTCCTCGACGAGCCGGTCGACGAAGGCGAGCTGGGCCCGCCAGGCGGGTGAGTCCACGCCGCGGACGTGGCCGGTCAGGTCGAGCTCGGCGACGTAGCCGTAGACCAGGGCGCGAGGCGTGGCGGCCAGCGAATGCAGGACCTGGGCGCAGAGGTCGCCGTGGCTGACCGCGCCCGGGTAGGCCGCGCCCCGGTAGACGGCGCGGGTCAGGCCGGAGCCCGCGTAGGCGTACGGGCCGACGACGGTCGAGGGGACACCTGCCGCCTCGGCCTGCTCGAAGACGGTGCGTCGCGCCTGCCACACGTCGGGATCGGGGTCGTCGCGCCACTGGACGTGGTTGAGCGCACGGTCCTCGCCCGGGACGTCGGTGACGAAGCCGAGGATGCCGTGGCTGCCCGGCGGGAGCCCGGTGCCGAACGTGGCCAGGCTGACGGGGGTGGTGCTGGGGCAGGGCGCGGCCAGGTCGCCGGCCGGGCGGGCGAGCGCGGCCAGGGTGGGCGCGATGTCGGCGTGCGCCCGGACGAGGTCGGCGCCCAGGCCGTCGACGAGGAGGACGGCCACCCGACGGGCGCCGCCGAGGGCTTCGGTGAGTCCGAGCGGGTCCGCCGGCAGATCGCCACGCTCGACGGTCACGCCGAGGGCGGTGGCCGCGCTCGGCAGCACGTCGGCGAGCGTGGCGGTGCCGTACCGGGGAGCCGAGAGGTCCGGCGCCAGGGGGGTCACGCGCGGGCAGCCAGGACGTGCAGCCCGGTGGCGACGTCGCGGAAGGGCGACGCTCCGGCGAGTGCCACCTCGAGCGCGCGGACGGCCTGCTGGTCGGCGCCGGACGTCGCCTCGAGCAGGTCGGCGACGACGGAGACCCCGCGCCAGGGGCCCGGGTCCAGGTCCGCGCCGCCGACCAGGGCCAGGAGCTCCTCGGGGCTGAAGCGACGCCGCGCGGGCTTCGCCCGGCCCGGAGCCGGGTCGCGGTCCTCGAGGAGGGCGAGGGCCTCGACCGGGTGCCCGGCGACGGCGCGGGCGAGGACGGCGCCGGCGCGGTTGACCGTTGCCACGCTCACCTGACCGCCCGGCCGCAGGGCGCGGGCGATCTCGCGGAGGGTCACCGCCGGGTCGTCGACGACCTCGAGCACGTAGTGGCAGAGCGCCAGGTCGTAGGTGGAGTCGTCGGCGGTGCCATCGGTCAGGACCTCGTGCAGCAGGTCACCGTCGCCCTGGATGCCGTGCACGCGCTCGCCCACCCCGGCGGTGTCGGCGCGGCGGCGCAGCGTGGCCAGCGCGTCGGCGCTGGGGTCGACGACGGTGACGGTGTGGCCCAGCCGGGCCAGCGGGACGGCGAACATGCCGCTGCCGCCGCCGACGTCGAGCACGCGCAGCGCGGTGCCCGCGCCGACCAGCGGATCGAGGGCCGCCCAGAGCGCAGCGGTCCGGGCGGGCAGCTGCTCGTCGGGCGAGGTGGGGGCGGTCGGCACCTCAGGGAGCCTAGCGGCGGTGCGCGGCCGGCACCCCGGCGCCGACCTAGACGGACACGCTGTCGGCTGCGCGCCTGATCTCCGCCATGTCGATGCGGCGCATCTGCAGCATGGCCTGGGTGGCCCGCTGCGCCCGGCCGGGGTCGGGGTCGTTGGTCAGCTGGATCAGCTCCTCCGGGAAGACCTGCCACGAGACGCCGAACTTGTCCTTGAGCCAGCCGCACATGCTCTCCTCGCCGCCGTCGACGAGCCGGTCGTAGTAGCGGTCGGACTCCTCCTGGTCCTTGCAGACGATCTGGAACGAGATCGCCTCGCTGAACGGGAACTGCGGCCCGCCGTTGAGCGCGGTGTAGGGCTGCCCGTCGAGGGTGAAGTCGACGGTCAGGACGTCGCCCTCCTCCATCGGCGGGGGCATGTCCGGCCCGTAGCGGGTGATCTGGTCGATCGAGCTGTTCGGGAAGATCGAGAGGTAGTGCTTCGCGGCCTCCTCGGCGGTGCCGTTCATCCAGAGACAGGGGATCTGCTTGGGCATGGCGTCGTCCTCACTCGTGTCCGGTGGATCCGGTCGTCATGGAGGACCCTGCCGACGGCCGGAAGTCATCGGAAGGGATTCGTGCGCCGGTGTGCCGTGCGGAGAATGCGGCTGCCGTCGGACGCGCATGGCTATGGTCCGCTCGTGACGATGGTCCTGGGTCTGGCGCTGATCGCGCTGGGGGTGGTCGCGGCGGTCCTGCAGGTCGGGTGGGTGGCGCGGTCGACGCCCGGACCGGTGCAGAGATGGCGGGTGTCCGCTCCGCTGCCTCGCATGCAGCGGCACGCCTCCGACCTCGCCATCGCGGCTCTCCTCATCGCCGGCGCGATCGTCGTCGAGCAGGGCAGGCCGTGGTGGACCTTCTACGCAGCGGTGATCGTTGGTTCTGCGGTGGCTGCGGTCGCCCAGGCGCTCGCCGTGCGCGCCCTCCCCGCTCGGGTCGGTCACTGAGCCACGCCGCGGTCAGTGGCCCGAGCTGCCGGGGCTGGAGTGCCAGAGCTTGCGAGGCGGTCCGGACGCCGCCCGGCGGGCGGCCGTCGCGGCGTCCTCGCCGGCCGGCTTGATGTCGTCGTAGGGCGACATCCGGAAGCCGGTCGGGTGGACCAGCACCGGCCGGACGACCACCGGCCGCTGCCCGTGCGAGGCGGCGGCCCCGGCGATCGCCTGCTCGGTGAACTCCCCCGGTGCGGCCATCAGGTCGCGCACGCCGTCCAGCCCGTCGGCCTCCCACGCCTCGTGCAGCGCGGGCAGCTCCCATGCGCCCGTCGCCCGCAGTGACATCCCGCGCGGTCCGGTGCGCCGCAGCACGCCCCGGATGACCAGCAGCCAGGAGTGGAACACCGTCGCCGCGTAGGGCCCCTGCGCGTCCTCGAAGAACGTCGAGTCGGTGCACCCGGTCCCGTCGTCGAGGGTCACGAACACCACCCGGCGCCCGGAACGGATCGGTGGGGTCTGGGTGGCGACCTTGACCCCGGCGACCAGCACCTCCGCCCCGCTGCGGCAGCCGAGCAGCTCACCCGCCGGCACCGCACCGATCGCGGACAGGAACGGCCGGTAGAAGTCGATGACGTGCCGGCTGGCATCGAGTCCCAGCACCTCCAGCTCCGCCCGCACCAGCTCGGCGTCGGTGAACTCCGGCAGACCGCTGCTCTCCGCCCAGCCGAGGCCCGCCTCCGTCGCCTCCTCCTCCGCCTCCCCTTCCACCGTCTCCGATGCGGGCTCCTCCTCGAGCCCCAGACCCATCAGGTCCAGGCTCAGCTGGCCGCTGGAGCTCGCCCGTGCGCCGCTGCGGCTCCACCGGTCCAGCTCGCCGATCTGCAGCAGCAGGTCGCGCCGGGTCACCTGGGTGCGACGGGAGGTGGGCCGGCCGGCCTCCCGGTCGCGGATGCCGAAGCCGTAGAGGGAGTCGAATCCCCCGGCCAGCACCAGCCGCTCCACCACGGGACGCGACACGGACGCCCGGGACCAGAAGTCGCTCAGCGAGCGGTAGGGCTGCCCCGTCACGATCCGTGCGACCTCGTCGTCGGAGATGCCCTTCACGTCGGTCAGGGACAGCCGGATCCCGTAACCGGACGGGTCGCGCATGGTGGCCGGCATCCACTCCGGCCGCGGCCAACTCTCGACCTCCGCTTCACCGTCAGGGTCGGTGGGGATCCGTTCGACCCGGTAGGTGTCGCCCGAGGCGTTGACGTCCAGACCGAGCACCCGGATCCCGAAGTTGCGGGCGTCGTCGAGGATCAGCCGCTTCGGGTACATCCCCGGGTCGTGGGTGAGCACGCCGGCGAGGAAGGCCGCCGGGTGGTGGGTCTTCAGCCACGCCGACTGGTAGGTGGGCAGGGCGAACGCCGCCGCGTGGGCCTTGCAGAACCCGAACGACCCGAACGCCACCAGCACCGTCCAGACCTGTTCGGCGACCTCCACCGGATAGCCGGCGTCCAGTGCCCGGGGCACGAACCAGGTGCGCACCTCGGGGTGGGCGTCCTTCTCCCCCAGCGCCCGGCGCACCTCGTCGGCCTCGGCCAGCGTGCAGCCGGTCATCCGCGCGACGACCTGGAGCACCTGCTCGTGGAAGACCACCACCCCGGCGGTCTCGGCGAGGGCGAACTCGAGGTCGGGGTGCGGGTAGACCGCGTCGCGCCACCCGTTCCGCGCCATGAGGAACGGCGTCACCATGTCGCTCTTCACCGGGCCGGGCCGGAACAGCGAGATGTCGATGATGATGTCCTCGAACGTCTGCGGGCCGAACTTGCCGACCAGCTCCCGCTGACCCGGCGACTCGATCTGGAACATCCCCAGGGTGCGGGTGCTGCGGATCAGCTCGAACGTCGTCGGGTCGTCGCGCGGGACGGCGTCGATGTCGACCTGCTCGTGGTCCACCCGCTGCACTTCGGAGAGCGCGTGCGCGATCGCCGACTGCATCCGGATGCCCAGCAGGTCGAGCTTGAGCAGCCCGAGCTCCTCGACGTCGTCCTTGTCGAACTGGCTCATCGGATAGCCGAGGTAGCTGTTCTCCACGGGTGTGCGGTCGAGCAGGGTGGCGTCGGAGAGCAGCACGCCGCACGGATGCAGGGCGATGTGCCGGGGCAGCCCGTCGAGCCGGGCCACCAGGTCGAACATCAGGTCGAGATCGCCGGATCCGCCACTGCGCTTGGAGCCGAGCCGACTGGCCCGCAGCTCGGGCAGGTCCTTGAGCGCGGCGTGCACCTGGTTGGCCCGGATGTGCGGGAAGGCCTTGGCGACGGCGTCGATCTCGGCCGGAGGCAGCCCGAGGGCCGCCCCGACGTCGCGGATGGCGTGCCGCACCCGGTAGGTGTCCATCATCGAGATGCAGCTGACCCGGTCGGCACCGAAACGGTCGATGACCGCGTCGTAGACCTCCATGCGGCGCGCGGACTCGACGTCGATGTCGATGTCGGGCAGCTGGTGGCGCAGCGGGGAGAGGAACCGCTCCATCAGCAGCCCGTACCGCAGCGGGTCGACGTCGGAGATGCCCAGCAGGTAGGTGACCAGGCTCCCCGCCCCCGAGCCGCGCGCCGCCGCCCGGACCCTCAAGCTCTTGATGAGGTCGACCACGTCGGCGACGGTGAGGAAGTAGGACGGGTAGCCCAGCTGGTCGATCACGGCCAGCTCGTCGTCCAGCCGCTGCCGTACCCGCTCCGACGGTGGCAGGCCGCGCCGGCCCATCCCCGCCTCGCAGCGGGCCCGCAGCACCTGCGAGGGGCCCATCCCCCGCTCGGCCGGCGTGGTGACGACGTCCAGCTCGGGATAGCGGACGCTGCCGATGCCGAGGTCGTCGCGGATGTCGACGACGCACTGCTCGGCCAGCCGGGCGGTGCCCTCCAGGAGGCGCAGGGCGGCGTCGCGGTCGGGACCGACGAGGTCCTCGGCCACCGCGGACATCTCCTTGCCCGATTTCAGGTAGCCCTCCGCGGTCCGCCGGTCGACGTGGCGCACGTCGAGCGGGACCAGCCGGCGGGCGGCGTCCAGCACGTCGGCGGTCGGGGCGTCGAGCGCGTCGACGTACCGGACGGCGTTGCTGAGCACCACCGGCACGCCCTGCTCGGCGGCGAACCGGAGCATCGTCTGCGCCCGCACCCGGTCACCCCGGCCGCGGTGGTGGACCAGCTCGAGCACCAGCCGACCAGGACCGAAGGCGGCCCGCCAGGTGTCCAGGTGCGCGGCCGCGTGGTCGGCCCGGCCGCTGAGCAGCGCCCGGCCGACCGCGGAGTCGGGCCCGAGCAGGGCGATCAGCCCGTGGGCGTGCTCGGCGGCCGTGGCCAGCGAGCTCACCGGCTCTCCCCGCGTGCCGCGCAGGTGGGTGGCGCTGGTCAGCCGGCACAGCGAGCGCCAGCCGGCGCCGTCCCGGGCGAGGAAGGTGACCCGCGGCAGCCGCGGGTCGACGCTCGCCCCACCGCGGGCGGGGCTCCGGCGGGCCGGTGCCGACCTGCGGGTGGGAGGCGCAGCCCGCAACCGGGGCGGCCGGGCCCCGGACGCCTCTCCCCCGAGAGCGGTGGCCAGTGCGGGGGGCACCGTGCCGTCGAGGGTGGGGGCGACGGCGAGATCCACACCGAAGATCGGCCGCACGCCGGCGGACCGGCAGGCCAGCGCGAACTTCACCGCGCCGTACAGGCCGTCGCGGTCGGTCAGCGCCAGGGCCGGCATGCCGTGCTCGGCGGCGCGGGCCACCAGGTCGGCCGGGTGGTTGGCCCCGTACTGCATGGAGTACCCGGACGCGACGTGCAGGTGGACGAAGGGATCTGTCACCGACGGGAGCGGGTAGCGGGACCGCCGGCCCCACGCGGGCGGGTGAACGGGGACCGGGCGGATCCGGGTGCGGCAGGGGTGGCGAGGAAGTTCTCCACCACGACGAGGAAGGCCCCCACGTCGCGGATCAGGTCATCGGCCTCGCGTTCGGTGACCGCGGAGGACAGCCCCGCCTCGGCGGCTGCGCGCTTGGCCGCACCGGCGGCGAAGAAGGTGGCCCACTCCCCCAGCTCGGGTGCGACCTGCTCCAGCAGCACCCAGGCACTGCGCGGGCGCCGGCGGGCCGGCTCGGGCCGCGTGCGCGCGGCCAGCACCCCTGCGGCACCACGCAACGCACCCAGGTGGGCGGTGGCGTACCGCTGGCGCGGATCGGTGTACCCGGAGGCCTCGCGGAGCGCGCGGTGCGCCTGGTCGAGGAGCTGGGTGGCGGCGGGCGGCAGGGCGGGCGGCAGGGGCAACTGGGTGGCCGGTAACTGGTCGGACATGACTCGGACGGCGCCCATCAGTCGTGCACCCGCACGAGCCACCAGCGGTTGCCGGCCGCGTCCCAGAACAGGTCGAAGACGCCGGCGAAGTCGGTCCGGGACCGCCCGGCCCGCACGGCCTCGACCCGCCAGACCTCCTGCGTGGCGACGAGGTCGGCAGAGGCTCCGGTGGCGTCGCGCCGCCACCACGGCGCGGTCTCGACCCAGGAGTCGAGCAGTTCTCCCACCAGGTACCGGGACTGCCCGCGCCAGAACTGCACCGGGCCCAGCGGCCCGCGCTCGACGTGGACCTCCTCGCCGACCCCACCAGCGACCTCACCGAGCACCCGGCTCATGGCAGCCTCCCCACCGTCTCTCACCACCGCGCCGCTCCTGGCCACCGCTCCGGGCGGGGAAGGGCCGGAGGAGCGATGGAGGAGCGACGCTGTTCGAACGTCTGTTCGAACAGGTCCAGTAGACCGGAGGCCCTCGCACTCGTCAAGACGGACCGCCGTGTCACCCGGGAGGACCACGGGGGCAGGGCACCGCGCCCGGTGGCAGGATCGTGGTCATGCCTCAGCCGCCTCCGCCGGAGCATCCCCGGGTCGCCGAGGTGACGCGCCTGCTGCGCGCGGCCGGCGCCCCCGGCACCGTGCGCCACTTGCCCGACAGCGCCCCGACCGCCGCCACGGCGGCGGCCCAGCTCGGCGTCGAGGTGGGCGCGATCGCCAACAGCCTGGTGTTCGACGTGGCGGGCAGCCCCCTGCTGGTGCTCACCAGCGGTGCCCACCGGGTGGACGAGGCCGTCGTCGCCACGCTCCTCGGGGTGCCGCGGATCTCCCGGGCCACCCCCGACTTCGTCCGCCGGCACACCGGCCAGGCCATCGGCGGGGTCGCGCCCATCGGCCACCCGGAGCCGATCGGCACGCTCGTCGACGTGGAGCTGGCCCGCTACGACGAGGTCTGGGCCGCTGCGGGGCACCCGCACACCGTCTTCCCCACGACCTACGACGAGTTGCTCCGCCTGACCGGCGGCACGGCGGCGGAAGTGGGTCCCGGCCCCACCGAGCACAGCCCCGTGGACGCACCAGAGACGGCCGCCCGATGACCGACACCCGCCCCGCCACCCGCGTCGTCGAGCTGCCGACGCCGTGGCTGCGCGAGCACATGCACGAGGCGCTGACCATCTACGGCCTGGCGATGGGCTACGACTCCGCCGTCGTCGCCGGCCGGTACGGCTACGCCGTCCAGCACACCGAGCGGCCCGGCTTCCGCGCCGTCGGGGCCTTCGCCGAGACGGGGACGGGAGCGGGCCAGACAGCCGAGCAGCTCGTCGGCTTCGGCTACGGCTACGTCGTCGCACCGGGCCAGTGGTGGCACGACCAGGTGCGGGCGGCGCTGGACCGGCGGACGGCGAAGAAGTGGCTGCCCGACGCCTTCGAGGTGTGCGAGCTGCACGTGCACCCCGACCACCAGAGCCGTGGGCTGGGCCGCCGCCTCCTGCACGCCCTGGTCGCCGACCTCCCCCATCCGGCGGCGTTGCTCTCCACGCCGGACTCCGACACCAAGGCCTTCCGGCTCTACCACGCCGACGGCTTCGTCGACCTGGCGCGCGGCTACCACTTCCCCGGTGACGCGCGGCCGTTCGCCATCCTCGGCGCCCGCCTGCCCCTGCATCCACGTGACCCGGCACCGGCGAACAGCTGAGTGTGAGCACATCCCCCGCGGCCGACGGTCCTGTCGACGGCCGTCCCGACCGCCGTGTCGACGTGGTGGTCATCGGCTCCGGCCACAACGGACTGGTCGCTGCCTGCTACCTGGCGCGGGCGGGCCTGTCAGTGGAGGTCGTGGAGTCCGACGACGTCCTCGGCGGGGCGGTGTCCACCGTCGAGCGCTGGCCGGGCGTCCTCGTCGACCGCGGATCCAGCGCGCACGTGATCATCCGCCAGAGCGGCATCGTCGAGGAGCTCGACCTGGCTGCGCACGGGCTGCGCTACGTCGACTGCGACCCGTGGGCGTTCGCCCCCGCGCCCTCCCCCGGCGACCCCGGTCCGGCCGGCCGGCCGCTGGTGTTCTCCGTCGACCTGGACGCGACCTGCGCCTCCATCGCCGCCGCGTGCGGTCCTGCCGACGCCGCCGCCTACCGCCGCTTCGTGGAGGTGTGGGGCCCGCGCAGCCGGGCGGTCGCCGCCTCGTTCGGCCGGCGGCCCAGTCCGGCCGGCCTGATCCGGTCGTTCTGGCCGCTCGGGGCGCCGTCGGGAGGCCGGCCGCGCACCCCGGGTGGTGAGCTGGCCGTCGACTTCCTCGGATCGGGCGACGCGCTGCTGGACCGCTGGTTCACCAGCGAGCGGCTCAAGGCGGCGCTGGCCTGGTTCGGCGCCCAGTCGGGGCCGCCGATGTCCGAGCCCGGCACCGCCGCCATGGTGGCCTGGATCGCGCTGCTGCACGACGTCCCGCCCGGGCACCCCGTGGGCGGCTCGGGCGGGCTGACGGCCGCCCTCCGCCGGAGGCTGGAGTCCGACGGCGGGCGGGTGGTGCTCGGCGACGGCGCCGCTCGTCTGCTCACCGGCGACGACGGGGCGGGGGGCCGGCGCGTCACCGGCGTGCAGACCGTGTCCGGACGACGGATCTCCGCCGACGCCGTCGTCGCCGCCTGCCACGTGAACGTGACCCGGGACCTGGCCGGGGAGGCCGCGCCGCCGGCCCTCGCCGACGCCGACCCACCCCTCGGGAACGGCTTCGGGCTCGTCGTCCGGGCCCTCACCGACGCTCCACCTGCCTATCCCGGGGTGTCGCCTGAGGACGCCCTCGCCGGCCTCCAGCTGCTCTGCACCGACCGCGCCGAGCTCGCCTCCGCGCACGGCGACTGGTCGGCGGGACGGCTGCCGCGCGTCCCGGTCCCCCTCGCCATGTGCTTCTCCGCCAGCGACGACACCCTCGCCCCGCCCGGCCGGCACGTCGTCACCATCTGGGGCCAGTGGTACCCGTACGAGCTCGCGGACGGCGGCGACTGGGACGCGCTCGCAGAGAGCGAGGCGGAGCGGCTGGTCGAGGCGGTGGACCGCTACGCGCCCGGCTTCGCCGCGTCGGTCCAGCGACTGCACATCCAGACACCGCTGGCGCTCGAGCGCGAACTGTCCCTGCTCCGTGGCAACGTCATGCACGTGGAGATGGGCCTGGCCAGCATGTTCGCCTTCCGTCCCACCCCTGCCCTGTCGGGCTACACGGTCCCCGGCCTGCCCGGCCTCTACCTCGCCGGCGCCTCGACCCACCCCGGCGGCGGCGTGTCCGGCAACTCCGGGCGGACGTCGGCCCGCCTGCTGCTGTCCGACCGGCGTGGCCTCCCCCGGGCCCGGGCCACGGCCGGTCGCGCCCTGCGGCGGGCCGCCGCACGGCTCCGGCGGACCCCGGCGTGACGACGGCGGTCGCGGCGCGGACCTGGAGGCCTGCGGCCGGGCAGCTCCTGCCGCTCCTGCTCGCCGGCGCGCTGGTCCTCACCGCGATCGCCTATCCGCTCACCTCGGGCGACGCGCGCGACGCGGTCAGCTGGACGATCGTCGTCCTCGGCTCGCTGCTGTCGGTCGTCCACGCCGGGCTGAGCCGCGGAGCACGGACGGCCGCCGGACTCCTGCTCCTCGTGGCCGTCGCCGCGATCGCCTTCGAGTCGATCGGCCTGGCCACGGGCTTCCCCTACGGCAGCTACGAGTACAGCGACGTCCTCGGCCCGACGCTGCTGGGCGTGCCGTTCCTCGTCCCGCTGGCCTGGCTGATGATGGCGTGGCCGAGCTGGGTGCTCGCGGATCGTCTGGTGCGACCGGTGCGACCGGAGCGCCGGCGACCCGCGCGCATCGCCTGGGCCGCCGGGATCTTCGCCGCCTGGGACGTCGTCCTCGACCCGCAGATGGTGCAGGCCGGCTACTGGACGTGGGCGCACCCGGACCCAGGGCTGCCCGGCATCGACACGGTGCCGCTGACCAACCTCGCGGGCTGGTCGTTCGCCGGTCTCGTGCTCATGACGCTGCTCGACCGGCTGGCCGCCCGCTCTCCCGCCCCGCCGCGGATCGGCGACGCCGCGCCTCTCCTCGCCCTCGGCTGGATGACCCTGGGGGGTGCGCTGGCACACGCGGGCTGGCTGGGGCTGCCCGGGTCCGCCGCCTGGGGAGGTGCCCTCGGCGCCGCGGTGCTCGTCGTCCTCGCGGTGCAGCACCGACGGGCGAGCCGCCGGTGAGCGGCCGGCTGCTCCGCACGCTCGCCGGGCTCTCCGTGGCCGGGGCCGCCCATGCCGCGGCGAACGTCGCGCTGATGCGGCGCCCACCCGTCGATCCACCCCCGGTGACCCGGCCGGTGACCGTCGTGGTCCCGGCGCGGAACGAGCGGGAGCAGATCGGCGGCTGCGTGGCCGCCCTGCTCGACCAGCGCGGGGTGCCCGCCCTGAGCGTCGTCGTGGTGGACGACGGGTCGACCGACGGCACGGCGGACGTGGTCCGCGACGTCGACGACCCCCGGGTCCGGCTGGTGTCGGCACCTCCTCCCCCGGCCGGCTGGCTCGGCAAGCCGCACGCCTGCGCGACCGGGGCCGCTGCGGCCGTGGACGGGGACGACGGCGTCCTGGTGTTCGTGGACGCCGACGTCCGGCTGTTCCCCGATGCGATCGCCGGTGCCGTCGCCGTGCTGGAGCAGCACGGCCTGGACCTCGTCTCCCCGTGGCCGCGGCCGCTGGCGCACGGCGTCGCCGAGCGGCTGGTGCAGCCGCTGGCACCGTGGCTCTGGGCGACGACGCTCCCCCTCCGCCTGGCCGAACGATCGCCCCGCCCCTCGCTGGCCGCCGCCAACGGGCAGTTCCTGGTGCTCCAGCGCCGCGGTTACGACCGCGCCGGCGGCCACGCGGCGGTCCGGGGGGAGGTGCTCGAGGACATCGCCCTGCTGCGCGCCGTCAAGCGCTCCGGTGGGCGGGGCGTCCCCATCGAGGGGGCACGGTTGGCGGCCTGCCGGATGTACGAGGGGTGGCCGGCGCTGCGGGAGGGGTACGCGAAGTCGCTGTGGGCGGCGGTCGGCGGCAGGCCGGCCGCGAGCGTCGCCGCCGCGGCCGGGCTCACCGCGGTCTGGGTGGTGCCTGCGGTCGCGGCGCTGCGCGGCTCGCGGGCCGGGCTGGTCGGCTGGCTGGCGGGGTCGGCGGGGCGGGCGGTGGTCGCGGCTGCGACCGGCGGCCGCAGTTGGCCCGACGCGCTGGCGCACCCGGTGTCGATCCTGGTGTTCGACCTGCTGATGGTCCGGTCGGTCGTCGGCCATCGGCGCGGGACGCTCACCTGGCGGGATCGGCGCCTGTAGGTCGCTCCGTCCGTCCGGCCACCGTCGCGACGATCTCACGGGCCGCGGCGCGGCCCTCGGGCGCGGGCACCAGCGGGTACACATGGACGGCGCCCTCGCAGACGACGAGGCGCAGCTCTGCGCCCTCCGCCGCGGCCCGGTCGCGCAGCAGCAGCGAGTCCGGCAGGCAGATGTCGCGGGTCCCGACGTAGACGTCCATCGGCGCCAGCCCCACGAGCGGCCCGTTCAGCGGGCTGAGGCGGGGATCGGTCGGGTCGTCCCCGCCGGCCCACGCCGCGGCCGCCGCGTGCAGTCCGGCCCGGCTGAGCCAGGGATCCCGCGCCTCGACGGCCGGGATGCCGGGGTTGCCCATCGTGAGGTCGAGCCACGGGGCGATCAGGACGAGGCGCCGCGGCTGTGGCAACCCCGCCCCGGCCAGCGTCCGCGCCAGACCCAGCGCGAGCCCACCCCCGGCGGAGTCGCCGGCGACGGTGACCTCCGCTGCCCCGAACTCGGCGACCAGGTCGCGGTAGACGGCGGTCACGAACGGATAGGCGTCCCGGTAGGTGTACCGGGGCGCGAGGCCGTAGCTCGGGACCTCGACGCGGACCCCGGCGTCGGCCAGCTTCGAGACGAGCGACCAGTGCTGGGGCGAGATCTCGCTGATGTAGGCCCCGCCGTGCAGGTAGACCGCGGCGCGCGTGGCCCGGCGGTCGCGCGGCGCGACGGTATGGCAGTCGGAACCACCGACCCGCCGCGTGCTCACCGTGTGCCGCTTGCGCAGCCCGGCCGGCGGCGCGGACGGGCCCTTCGGTTGCTCGACGCGCGCCCTGCCCCGCTCGGCCGTGGCCATCCTCGGCTTGTACGCCAGACGCACGACGGCGGCGACGACCCTCATCTGCAGGCTGCTCATGTCGTCGTCACCGTAGGCCCCGTGCCTGCCCCGCCTGCGCCGACCAGCGGGAGTACGGCGACGATGGGCCGGTGACCGACCCCGCCGAGCGCGTCCTCTTCGACCCCGCCGAGATGGAGATCCGCGCGTTCTACCGCGTGCTGAACTCCGTGGTCGTCCCCCGGCCCATCGCGTGGGTGTGCAGCCGCTCGGCCGACGGCGTCCTGAACCTCGCGCCGCACTCCTTCTACACCGTGGCCTGCGTCGACCCGCCGGTCGTCCAGTTCACCTCGGTGGGGCGCAAGGACTCCTTGCGCAACGTGGAGGCGACCGGGGAGTTCACCGTCAGCCTCACCCCGGAGGAGCTCTTCGAGCAGGTCAACGCCACCGGCACGGACTTCCCCGCGGGCATCAGCGAGGCGGAGGAGTGCGGCGTCCGGCTGGAGCCGAGCGACCGCGTGGGCGTGCCCCGCGTGGCCGAGTCCCCGGTGTCGGTGGAGTGCACGCTGCACTCGACGGTGCGCCTGGGCGACAGCACGGTGGTGTTCGGACGGGTGCAGGCGATCAGCGCCCGGGCCGCCGCGGTGCGCGACGGACGGCCGCGGATCGAGCACCTCCAGCCGCTGGCCCGCCTGGGCGGCAACGAGTGGTCGACGATCGGCGAGGTCCGCGAGATCCCCCGCATCCCCTACGCGAAGTGGTCGGAGGACCCCGGCATCGGGAAGCAGGTCCGGGGAGCAGGAGACTTGTAGCGGGGGCCGCGCAGCGTGTGGGCCTGGTGTGGGGCCCGGAGGGTCCCCGCCGGGGACACGGGGACTCCCTCGTCGCAGCGGGGGGACGGCTCCTGGCCGGGTTGTCGTCCGGAGGACGACAGATCACACGGTCATGGCAGGTGCGCGGCGACCTCGTCGGCCGCCTCGGCACCGAACGCCTCGGCGAACCGGCTGAGGAAGCTCTCGCGCGGCAGGTCGTACTCCTGCGTGCCGATCACCTCGACAGCCGCCGTGGCGACGGCGGATCCGAGCTGGGTGGCCCGCTCGAGGCCGAGCCCCCACATGCGACCGGCGATGAACCCGGCACGCAGGGCGTCGCCGCCACCCGTGGGCTCGACCGGCTTGGTCTCCGGGACGGCGATCACCGACAGGGGCTCCGCGTCGGCCTGACGGACCAGGACGCCGTCGGCCGCGCGGGTGGTGATCCAGGTGCCGACGCGGGACAGCACCTCCTCCTCGCTCCAGCCGGTCTTCTGCTGGAGGAGGTGCGATTCGTACTCGTTGGTGAAGAGCAGGTCCGCGCCGTCGACCAGGCCGCGGATCATCTCCCCGTCGGCCCAGGCGAGCTGCTGGCTGGGGTCCGCGGCGAAGCGGTAGCCCCGCTGACGGCACTCCTGGGTGTGCCGCACCATCGCCTTGGGGTCGTTGGGCCCGACCACGACGAGGTCGAAGCCCCCGACCCGGTCGGCCACGGGACCGAGCTCGATCTCGCCCGCCTCGGACATGGCGCCCGAGTAGAACGACGCGATCTGGTTGTTCGCGGCGTCGGTGGTGCAGACGAACCGGGCGGTGTGCTTGAGCTCCGACCAGTGGACGCTGCCGGTGTCCACCCCGTGCCGCGTCAGCCAGGCCTCGTACTCGGCGAAGTCGTTGCCGACCGCGCCGACGAGGACCGGCTGCAGCCCCAGGAGGCCGAGCCCGTAGGCCATGTTGGCCCCGGCGCCACCCCGGTGCTGCACGAGGTCGTCGACGAGGAAGGACAGGGAGACGTTCTCCATCTGGCCCTCGACGAACTGCTCGACGAACTTCCCGGGGAAGGTCATCAGGTGGTCGGTGGCGATGGAGCCGGTGACGGCGACGGGCACGGGACGCTCCCTGCGGTGGTGGATCGGCGGGACGGCCGCACGATGTCGGGTGCTCCCGCTGAGCGGAGCACCCGTACACGATAGGAGCACGGCTCCCACCCGGCCCACCGGCGCTGTCCTCGGTGGCGGGCGGCGGGGTCGGCCGGGGCGGTCAGTCGGTGAGCATCCGCCGCAGGGAGACGCCCAGCTGGGCGACCCCCACGGCCCCGAGCACGGCGCCGACCGCCGTCCCGCTGGTGACGACCAGGTCGCTGTGGCCGAGGCCGGCCACCACCCCGGCGCCGCCGAGCGTGAGCCCGGCCATGGCGACCCGGGTCGGCCGCTCCCAGACCGACAGTGCCCCCGTCTCGGCGACCCCGGCCTGGCCGGCACGGGCCCGCAGGTAGTCGGGCAGCCAGCAGAGCGCGCCGAAGGCCACCGCCAGCCAGCCGGGGGCGCCCGCCACCCACAGGGCGCCGGCGTACGCAGCCTCGGTGAGCCGGTCCACGACGGAGTCGAGGACGAAGCCCCGGCGGGAGGCACGGCCGGTGCCGATGGCCAGCGCTCCGTCCAGGGAGTCGAGCAGGCCCGACAGCCCGACGAGCACACCGGCCAGCACGAGCCATGGGCCCCCACCCGCCGCCGCCGGCACGGCCGCGGCGGCGACGAGCAGGCCGGACGCCGTCGCGACGAGCGGCGGCAGCCCGGCCAGCGGTCGCGCCAGGGTCCACGCGACCGTCAGCCAGCCGCGCACCAACGCCGTGTCGGTGGCCGTGTCGCCGTGCCACCGTGACCACGCGGCCAGGTACTCGTCGCGGCCGAGCATGCGGTCGGTCCCGCCCGCGTCCACAGCCTCCTCCGATGCCACTCCTGCAGTCCACCAGGCAGCGACGCCCACGGCGACACCGGACGGCGGGCGGGGAGTGAGCCGGCCGTGCGCGGGATACCGGACTGCCATGGCAGCCCCCATCGGCGACGCCGTGGTCGTCGACGTCCTCCGGCGGATCGACCGGCTCACCGCTCCCCTGGTCCGGCGCCTGGGCCGCCCACCGGCCGTCCCCCAGGCCGAGCGCGACGCCTGGTGGGCCGACCGCGTCTCCCGCGTGGCGGCCGGGGTCTCCGCGGCTCCACGTTTCGCCGGGAAGCTCGCCGACCTGCTGCCGCTGCAGAACACCGTCGGCACGGCCGTCCAGTGCGTCGTCGTCCTCGGGGTGGCCGCCGAGCACGCCGTCGCTGACCCCGCCGCCCGGATCTCGCTGCTCACCAGGGTGCTGCTCCAGCGGGACCTGACCGCCCAGCAGGTGCAACCTCTCCTGGAGAGGGCTCGCGGCACCTACGCCGAGGAGGCTCTGGGTGCCCGCGAGGAGCGGGGCGGGCTGCGTGGCAACGCCCGCACTCTCTGGCGCGTGGCGCGTCTGCTGGGCCGGATCGACGACGCCCTCGACGCCCGGCCCAAGGGCAAGCTGCGCCACCGCGCCCTGTCGAACCTGCCGGTGGTCGGTGTCGTGGGCGGCTACGCCGCCGAGCGCGAGGGGCTGCGCCGGGCCGCCGCCGACGCGGCCGCCGTCCTGGACGGGCGACCGGTCAGGAGGTAGCAGGTGTCAGGAGGAGCAGGTCGGGAGCCGGCCGGTCAGCAGATGGCGGGTCAGGAGATGGCGGGGGCCCCGACCAGGTTCGCGTACACCTCGCGGGTCGCCGTCGAGCGGTTCATGGTGATGAAGTGGATGCCGGGGACGCCCTCGGCCAGCAGCGTCCGGCACAGGTCGGAGGCCACCTCGACGCCGTAGGCGCGCACGGCCGCCTTGTCCTCCGGGCGGTCGCCGTCGAGCTCGGCGAACCGGTCGGCCAGCTCCTGCGGGAACGCCTGCCCGGACAGCTGCACGATCCTGGTGATCTGCCGTGCGTTCGTCACCGGCATGACCCCGGCGATGATCGGGACGTCGCAACCGCGCGCGGCCACGCGGTCGCGCAGCCGGAGGTAGTCCTCGGCGTGGAAGAACATCTGGGTGATCGCGAAGTCGGCACCCGCCCGGCACTTGTCCACGAACCAGGTGACGTCGGTGTCGAAGTCCGGCGACCGCGGGTGCCGCTCCGGGAACGCCGCGACCCCGACCGAGAAGTCGCCCATCGACTTGATCAGCTCGACGAGTTCGCCGGCGTAGTTGAGGCCTTCCGGGTGCGCGCGCCACTCGGCCTGCGGGTCCGCACCCGGCGGGTCGCCGCGCAGCGCGAGCAGGTTCCGCACACCCGCCGCGGCGAGGCGGCTGACCAGGTGACGGAGCTCGGCGACGCTGTGGTCCACGGCGGTCAGGTGGGCCAGCGGCGTCATGGTGGTGTCGGTGGCGATCCGCTCGGTGACCTGCATGGTGCCCTCGCGCGTCGAACCGCCGGCACCGTAGGTGACCGACACGAACGAGGGCTGCAACCGCTCCAGCTCGCGCAGCGCGGTCCACAGCTGGGCTGCGCCCTCGGGCGTCTTCGGGGGGAAGAACTCGAAGGACCACGTGGGCCGCTCGGAGGCGAGGAGTTCGCGAATGGTGCGGGTCACGGACATCGAGGGTACGGGCGCGGTCCGGGGACGCGCCGATCCCGGCGGCACGACATTTCTCCTGCGCGCCCGCATCCGACCTCGCGGCCGGGACGGAAGAGGAGGAGCAGCGGCCCCGACCGGACGCGGATCGCCGACTGCCGACTGTCGCGCGCCGGCGCGAGGAGGGTGGAGAGACGATGGACCGGAGCACCGGAGCTGCCCTGCTCCAGCGGTCGCGCACCATCGGGTTGGGCAATACTGGGACGGTGACCGCCGGGACCCAGGAGCACGAGTCGGTGGCCGTCCCGGCGGCGCCCGTGCTGCAGGCGGCCGAGCTGGACCGGCTGCGGACGGCGGTCAGCGCAGCCCTCACGGAGTTCCTCGACCGGCAGCGCGCGACCCTGGCCGCGATGGACCCGAGCCTCGCCCCGGTGGTCGACGAGGTCTGCGCCCTCGCCGAGGGCGGCAAGCGGCTGCGCCCGGCCTTCGCCTACTGGGGCTGGCGCGGAGCGCGTGACCTCGCCGCCGCCCAGGACGAGCCGGCGGTGCTGAGGGCCGTCGCGGCACTGGAGTTCGTCCACGCCAGTGCCCTCGTGCACGACGACGTCATGGACGGCGCGCAGACCCGGCGTGGTCGCCCGGCCACCCACATCGGCTTCGCCGCCCGGCACTCCGGCTCCGACCTGGACGGCGACGGGAAGCTCTTCGGCGTCGGCGCCGCGATCCTCGTGGGCGACCTGGCCCTCGTGTGGTCCGACGAGCTCCTCCGCCGCTCCGGCATCTCCGCGGCCGCGCTGACCCGCGCCCGCTCCGTCTGGGACACCATGCGGACCGAGGTCACAGCGGGCCAGTACCTGGACCTCCTGCGCGCCGCCGGTGGGCTGCCCGGGCCGGACGGAGCCATGAAGGTGGCCCGCTACAAGAGCGCCGGCTACACCGTCCAGCGTCCCCTCCACCTCGGCGCGGCGATCGCCGGTGCTGCGCCGGAGGTCACCGAGGCCTACACCGCGATCGGCCTGCCGCTCGGCGAGGCGTTCCAGCTGCGCGACGACGTCCTGGGGGTCTTCGGCGATCCCGACGTCACCGGCAAGTCCGCGGACGACGACCTGCGCGAGGGCAAGCAGACGCTCCTGATCTCCCTCGCCGAGGAGTCCGCCGACGCATCCGGACGCCGGCTGCTCGACGACCTGCTCGGCAACGCCGAGGCGGGTGCCCAGGAGTTCGACGCCCTGCGGGACCTGCTCGAGTCCACCGGCGCCCGCGCCCGCGTGGAGGAGCGGATCACCGAGCGCACCGCGCTGGCCCGCTCGGCGATCGCCGCCGCGCCGCTGGCCGAGGACGCGCGCGCAGCTCTCGACGCGCTCGCCGTCGCGGCCACCACCCGCACCGCCTGATGGTGCGCACCGTTCCCGGCCGGACCGAACGGGTCGTCGTCGTCGGAGCCGGCCTGGCCGGGCTGGCGACCGCCCTGCGCCTGCGCGGCGCCGGGCGCGAGGTGACGGTGGTCGAGCGTGCCGCCGGCCCCGGTGGCCGCGCGGGCCGTGTCGAACGTGAGGGCTACGCGCTCGACACCGGGCCCTCGGTGTTCACGGCACCGGAGATCGTCGCCGACACCCTGGGCGCGGTCGGCGAGAAGCTCGAGGACCGCCTCACCCTCGTGCCGCTGGAGACCACCTACCGGGCCCAGTTCGGCGACGGCTCTGCGCTGGACGTGCACGCCGACCCCGCTGCCTTCGCCGCCGAGGTCGCGTCGCTGTGCGGTCCGGCGGAGGCCGATGCCCTGCGCCGCTACCTGGCCGACCTCGCTGAGCTCTACCGGCTGCAGCTGACCACCTTCATCGACCGCAATCTCGACTCCCCGCTGGACCTGCTCGGTCCGGAACTGGTCGCCCTCGCCCGGCGCGGCGGATTCCGGCGGCTGTCCCGGCACGTCGAGGGGTACTTCGCCGATGACCGGCTGCGCCGGCTGTTCAGCTTCCAGGCCCTCTACGCCGGGGTGTCGCCGTTCCGGGCGATCGCCGCGTACGCCGTCATCGCCCAGCTCGACATCGGCGCCGGGGTGTGGCACCCGATGGGCGGCATCGCCGCGGTGCCCGACGCCCTCGCCGCTGCCGCCACCGACGCCGGGGTCACCTTCCGCTACGGCGCGGACGTCGCCGAGCTCGAGACGTCGGGGCATCGGGTCTCCGCGGTGCGGCTGGCCGACGGCGACCGGCTCCCCGCCGACGCCGTCGTCGTCACCACGGACCAGCCGTGGCAGCTCGTGCCCGGCCTGCGGGCCCCCCGCCGGCCGGTGTACTCCCCGTCCTGCGTGGCGCTGCACGTCGGCGTGCGCAGCGACCTCCCTGGCCAGGCGCACCACACGATCAGCTTCGGGCAGTCGTGGCGCGGGGTGTTCGACGAGCTGACTCCGGGCGGGCGGCTCCTCGGCGGGGGTCCCGGGGGTCGGCGGGGAAAAATCATGAGCGACCCCAGCCTGCTGGTCAGCATGCCCTCACGCACCGACCGCAGCCTGGCGCCCGACGGCGGCCAGGTGCTCAGCATCGTGGCGCCGACCCCCAACCTCGACCGGCACAGCGGCGGCAACCCCGACCTCGACTGGACGACGGTGGGGCCCCGTTACCGCGACGAGGTGCTGACGACGCTGGAGGCCCGTGGCTGGACCGGCTTGACCGGGGCGATCGAGGTCGAGGAGATGGCGACGCCGCTGGACTGGGCGGCCCAGGGCATGGCCGCGGGCACGCCCTTCGCGCTGGCGCACACCTTCGGGCAGACCGGGCCCTTCCGCCCGTCGACCCTCCCCCGCCGCGGCCCGGAGAACGTCGTCCTCGCCGGGTCGTCGGTGCAGCCGGGCGTCGGGGTGCCGATGGTGCTGATCAGCGGCCGGCTCGCCGCCGAGCGGATCACCGGGCCGGTGCCCAGGTGACCGAGCTCGCGAGGTCACCCGGAGGCACAGCACCGCGCGGCACGCAGCCGACGAGCGCCAGCGAGGAGGAAGCGTGACCGCGGTCGCCGGGCGCGAGCAGCAGCTGGCGGCGGCCTACCGGCACTGCGCCGCGATCGCCGCCCGGCACGGGAAGAGCTACCACCTGGCGACGCGCCTGCTGACGCCGGACCGGCGGCCGGCCGTGCACGCCCTCTACGCCGGGGCCCGGACCGCCGACGACCTCGTCGACCTGCCCGGCCCCGATCCCGAGGGCGATCTCGCCGACTGGTCCCGGGCGGTGCTCGCGGAGCTGGAGGCGGGCTGGTCGGAGGACCCGGTGCGGCTGGCGCTGGTGGACACCTACCGGCGCTACGACATCCCCGTCGAGCACCTGGTCGACTTCCTCGCCGCGATGACCAGCGATCTCGACGTCGACGCCTATCCCGACATGGCCGCCCTCGACCGGTACATGTGGGGCTCGGCCTCGGTCATCGGGCTCCAGGTGCTCCCCGTGCTCGGGACCGCGCCCGGGGTGGCCCGCGAGGAGGCGGCACCGCACGCCATCGCGCTGGGTGAGGCGTTCCAGCTGACCAACTTCCTGCGCGACGTCGCCGAGGACGTCGACCGCGGCCGGGTCTACCTGCCCGAGGACGTCATGGCGGCGCACGGGGTCCCCCGCGAGCAGCTGCTCGAGAAGCGGTTCGACGCGAACGTCCGCGGACTGATGCGCGAGATGGTCGCCGTCGTCCGGCGCCGGTACGACGACGCCGCGCCCGGGACTCCCCTGCTCGCACCGGAGTCGCGGGACTGCGTCCGCGCCGCCACGGCTCTCTACGGCGGGATCCTCACCGAGATCGAGCGGGCGGACTACCGGGTGTTCGACGGGCGGGTGTCGGTGTCCAAGCCCCGCCGCCTGGCCGTGTTCGCCCGCCGGTTGACCGCCGCCCAGCTGGCCAGGGTGAGGGTGACCATGGCGAAGCCGAAGAGCAGGTCCTCGACCGGGGCGTAGGCGATGCGCGGGCCCCAGATCGTGCGCTCGTCGTAGATCACTACGTCCAGGCCGGTGAGCACGCCGTTCATCAGCAGCTGGAACGTCACGATGATCGCGTAGGCGGCCCAGAAGACCTTCCGGGTCACCATCCGCGTGCGGTAGACGACCAGGTCGACGACGAGGACGCCGACCACGGCGAGCACGGCGAGGGTGGAGTAGCTCATCGCCGCCCGGCCATGGGCAGGGCCTCCTCGGCGGGATAGCCGGCGTCCCAGCCCGTCACCCGGCGCACCGCCTCGAGCGCGAGCACCGAGCACAGCGGGACGACCAGGAAGAAGAGCACCTCCTCGACGGGGATCCCGCCGGGCAGCCGCACGCCCAGGGTGAGCTCGTCGCTGTAGTCCCAGTGCCCCTGCGCGATGGCGTAGAGCACCCAGACGACGAAGACGGCGAACTCGGGCAGCACCGCCAGCAGGAGGCGGCGCCACCGGGCGTAGACGCGCACCCGCAGGACGATCTCCAGCGGTGCGGTGACCACGAGGCACCCGACCAGGAGGCCGAGGTACGTCAGCGAGCCCACGGGATCAGCTTCGGTCCGCGCCCGCCGTCCGGATGCACCGGCTCAGAACGCCAGTGCCTGCGCCCGGCGGGTGACCTCGGTGTGCCGGTCGTCGCGCAGCGCCTGGACCGGGGTCCCGGGGAGCGTGTCGTCCTCCCGGAAGAGCCAGTCGAAGGCCTCCTCGTCGGTGAAGCCGCCGTCCTGGAGGACCGTGAGCAGACCGGGCAGGTGCTTGAGGATGATGCCGTCCTGGACGAAGGCGGCGGGGATCTTGCCGTTGCCACTGCCGGGGACCGCCATGAGCTTGCGGTCGCGCAGCAGCTGCCGGACGCGGTTCGGCGAGGTGCCCAGGAGTTGGGCGACCTCCGCGGGAGTGAGCGTGTCCATAGGGTGCAAGCCTATGGCGAGCGCAGGATCTGCCGACAACCCGGTGCCGGGCCAGCGCCGGCGTGCCGTCGGCGAGGAGACCCCCGAGGACCGCGAGCCCCCGTTCCTCGATCTCGACGCTCTCGAGATCCGGGCGCGGGAGCTGCTGCCCGACGACGTCTTCGACTACTACGCCGGCGGGGCCGAGAGCGAGACGACGCTCGCGGAGGCGCCTGGCAGCTGGCGCTCGTGGCGGCTGCGGCCGCGCGTCCTGACCGGGGTCTCCACCGTGCGCCTGGCCACGGAGCTGCTCGGGAGCCCGGTGCGCACGCCGATCGGTGTGGCGCCGTGGGCCTACCAGGGCATGGCCCATCCCGACGGGGAGCTGGCGACGGCATCCGGCGCCGCCATTGCGGGCGCGCTGATGACCGTATCGACGAGCGCGACGCGCAGCCTCGCGGAGGTGGCCACGGCGACGGCCGGCTCCCCCGCCTGGTTCCAGCTCTACCGGCTGCACTCCACCCGCCACACCGACGACCTCGCCCGGCGGGCCGGGGATGCGGGATACCGCGCCCTCGTGCTGACCGTCGACCTCCCGCTCCTGGGCCGACGGCGCCGCGACCTGCGCCACGACTTCGCCCTGCCGGCCGGTCTCCGCATGGCCAACCACCCACCGGTGCAGGACGGCGTCGAGCCGTCGCTGCGCGACCTCGCGACGGCCACGTGGACCTTCGACGACATCGCCCGGTTCGGCGACCTCTCCGGCCTGCCGGTCGTGGTCAAGGGGGTGCTCCGCGGTGACGACGCGGAGCGGTGCGTGCGAGCCGGAGCATCGGCGGTGTGGGTGTCCACGCACGGCGGCCGTCAGGTCGACCCGGCGGTGCCGAGCGCCCACGCGCTGCCGGAGGTGGTGGACTCCGTCGGTGCGGACGTCGAGGTGTACGTCGACGGCGGGATCCGCACCGGCTCGGACGCGCTGACCGCTCTGGCCCTCGGTGCGACCGCGGTCTTCGTCGGCCGGCCCACGATCTGGGGTCTGGCGACCGGCGGCGCCGACGGCGTGGCCGGCGTGCTCACCGGGCTCGGCGAGGAACTGGCGCACACCATGGCGCTGTGTGGTCTGGACGACGTGGGATCGGTGCCCCGCGACACCGTCGTCCCGGCGCGATAACCTGCCTGCGGGCCGTGACTGGCGCGTCGAGGTGGGCCACCACCGGGGAGCGGCCTGGACCATCCCGCCGTGCGCCTGGGCACCTTCCCGACGTCTCGCGCAGGAGCCCCTCATGACCTCTCCCTTCGACAGCTCGGCCGCGTCGGCCGCCTACCGCAACGCCCTCCAGGTGATCGGCGCCGTGGAGCCCCGGGTCGCCGACGCGATCGGCCAGGAGCTGGCCGACCAGCGGGCGTCGCTGAAGCTGATCGCCAGCGAGAACTACGCCAGCCCGGCGGTGCTGCTCACCATGGGCAACTGGTTCAGCGACAAGTACGCCGAGGGGACCGTCGGGCACCGCTTCTACGCGGGTTGCCAGAACGTCGACACGGTCGAGGCCCTGGCCGCCGAGCACGCCCGGGAGCTGTTCGGCGCGCCGTACGCCTACGTCCAGCCGCACTCGGGCATCGACGCGAACCTGGTCGCCTTCTGGGCGGTCCTGGCCCAGCGGGTCGAGCTGCCGGCGCTGCAGCAGGCCGGCGCGAAGCACGTCAACGACCTCACCGACGCGGACTGGTCGACCCTGCGCCGGGCGCTCGGTGACCAGCGGATGCTCGGCATGTCGCTGGACGCCGGCGGCCACCTGACGCACGGATTCCGTCCCAACATCAGCGGCAAGATGTTCGAGCAGTCCTCCTACGGCACCGACCCCGGTACCGGCCTGCTCGACTACGACGCCGTCCGGGCCCGCGCCCGGGAGTTCCGGCCGCTGATCCTCATGGCCGGCTACTCCGCCTTCCCGCGGCGGGTGAACTTCGCGACCATGCGCGAGATCGCCGACGAGGTGGGCGCGACGCTCGTCGTCGACATGGCGCACTTCGCCGGGCTCGTCGCCGGCAAGGTGCTCACCGGTGACTTCGACCCGGTCCCGCACGCCCACATCGTCACCAGCACCAGCCACAAGTCGCTCCGCGGCCCGCGCGGCGGCTTCGTCCTCGCCCAGCCGGAGTTCGCCGACGCCGTCGACCGCGGCTGCCCGATGGTGCTCGGCGGGCCGCTCCCCCACGTGATGGCCGCCAAGGCCGTCGCGTTCGCGGAGGCCCGCCGGCCGGCCTTCGCCGAGTACGCGCAGGACGTCGTCGACAACGCCGTCGCGCTCGCCGACGGTCTGCGCAAGCGCGGGGTGTCGCTCGTCACCGACGGCACCGACAACCACCTCGTGCTGCTGGATGTCACGTCCTTCGGCCTCACCGGGCGACAGGCCGAGTCGGCCCTGCTGGACGCCGGCATCGTCACCAACCGCAACGCGGTCCCGGCCGACCCCAACGGCGCCTGGTACACCTCCGGCGTCCGCATCGGCACGCCGGCGCTCACCACGCGCGGCTTCGGCACGGCCGACTTCGACCGCGTCGCCGAGCTCATCGCCGACGTGCTCGGCGGCACCACGCCGACGACGACGTCCTCGGGTGAGGCGTCCCGCGCCAAGTACACCCTCACCGAGGGGCTCGCCGATCGGACCCGCGCGGCCGCCGCCGAGCTGCTCGACGCGCACCCCCTCTACCCCGGCCTGGACCTCGGGTGATCCTCGGGCAGTGACGAAACCCACCTGAGGGCGGAGACCACCATTCGCACCAGGAGCCACGGCGGCCCCCCGTACCGCGTGGTTGAACGACCTCTGCCCGTCGCGCTCCTACACTCGCTCGGGTGGACACAGCCGTGACCGACCCCGTGGTGGGCCTGGTCCTCGAAGGGCGCTATCGCCTCGAGGAGCGGCTCGCGCGCGGCGGCATGTCCACCGTCTACGCGGCGACCGACCTGCGGCTGCACAAGACCGTCGCCGTGAAGGTCATGGCCGAGCACCTCGCCCACGACCCGACGTTCGTCGACCGGTTCACCCGCGAGGCCCGCGCCGCGGCCATGCTCAGTCACACGAACGTCGTGGGCGTCAGCGACCAGGGCAGCGACCAGGGCCTGGTCTTCCTGGTCATGGAGCTCGTCCGTGGTCGCACGCTGCGCGACCTGCTCACCGCCCGCGGCCGGCTGACCGTCGCCGAGGCGTTCGCCGTCCTCGAACCGATGCTCGCCGGGCTCACCGCCGCCCACCGGGCCGGGATCGTGCACCGCGACATCAAGCCCGAGAACGTGCTGATCGGTGTCGACGGGGTCGTGAAGGTGGCCGACTTCGGGCTCGCCCGGGCCGTCGTCGGCACCGGGACGGCGCAGGCGAGCCAGACCGGCGGCGTGCTGATCGGCACCGTCGCCTACCTGTCACCCGAGCAGCTCGAGCGCGGGCGGGCCGACGCGCGCAGCGACATCTACGCCGCCGGCATCGTGCTGTACGAGATGCTCACCGGCCATCCGCCGTACGGCGGGGACACGCCGCTGGCCGTGGCCTACCAGCACGTCCACCACGACGTCCCGGCGCCGTCCGCGGAGGTCACGGGCCTCCCCTGGGCCGTCGACGAGCTGGTCGCCCGCACCACCCGCCGCGACCCGTCGGGCCGCCCGCTGGACGCGGGGGCGTTCCTCGCCGAGCTCGGCCACGTGCGCAAGGACCTCGGCATCGAGCCGGTGCCCGTGCCGACCGGCCGGAGCACCGCGGGCCCGCAGACGCTGCGCCCGACCAACCGGCCCACCCGCCCCCGGCACCCGAGCGACCCGGGCACCGCCGTGCTCGGCAGCCAGCGCACCGACCGCACCGACCGCACCGGGCGCACGAGCATGCTGCCGGCCGTGGGCGCGGGCCCCACGATGAACGTGAACGGCCGACGGCCGGCCGGGCTGGAACGGCCCCGCCCCGGTGTGCCGCAGCACATCCGCCGCCGCCGGGCCCGCTTCGCCGTCGCGCTCGTGCTGCTGCTCGTCATCACCATCGGGGCCATCGGCTGGTGGCTCGGCAGCGGCCGCTGGACCGAGATCCCCGAGCTCGTCGGCAAGGACCAGGCCGCCGCCATCGACCTGCTGCAGCAGTCCGGTCTCGACCCCGACTGCTGCGAGGAGGTCTGGAGCGAGGAGTTCCCCGCCGGCGCGGTCATGTCGATCGACCCCGAGCCCGGCGAGGCCATCCGCGGCACCGACGTCCGGCTCACCGTCTCCAAGGGCCCGGAGCGATTCGTCGTCCCGACCGAGATGGTCAGCCGACCGTACGACGAGGTCGTGGCCCAGCTGCAGGAGACGGTGCCCATCCAGCTGACCAAGGCCGACGAGTACGACGACACCCTCGCTCCGGGGCAGGTCATCCGCTTCGAGCCGCCCGCCGGCACGAAACTGCCCCGGGACTCCGTCGTCACCGTCGTCGTCAGCGCCGGCCGCGCCCCGGTGGCCGTCCCCGACGTGACCGGTCAGAGCCCGGAGCAGGCGCAGGCCAACCTCGAGAGCCTCGGTTTCACCGTCGCCCGCGGCCCGGACGCCCGCAGCACCGCCGTCGACAAGGGTGAGGTGATGGCCGTGAGCCCGGGCCCGGCCGACGGACCCGTCGCCCACGGCAGCGAGATCACCATCGTCGTCTCCGCCGGCGTCCCGCTGGTCGCCGTGCCGAACGTCGTGGGCATGAAGGAGGACGAGGCCGCCGCCGCGCTGCGGGCCGCCGGCCTCACCGTCGACGCGACCAAGTTCTTCGGCAACAAGGTGCGCCAGCAGACCCCCGCTGCCGGCGAGAGCGTCGAGCAGGGCACGTCGGTCAAGATCCTGGTGGCCTTCTAGCGGTGCAGCTCGTTCGTTCCTCGCCCCCGATCGGGGCGCACATCCAGATCAAGGGCGGCCTCGCCACGGGCGGCCTGTCCTACACCGACGCCGTCGGCGCCCGCGCGGTGCAGGTCTTCGTCGGCAACCCGCGCGGCTGGAAGCTGACCGCAGGCGATCCGAAGCAGGACGCCCGGTTCGTCGAGGGGTGCGCCGAGCGAGGTGTGCCGTCGTTCATCCACACCCCCTTCCTGGTCAACGTCGGCTCCCCCACCGAGGCAACGGTCGAGCAGTCCATCGCCTCCATCGCCCACAACCTGGCCCGGGGCGAGCAGCTGGGGTGCTCCGGGGTCGTCGTCCACGCCGGGTCGGCCGTCGGCGAGGACCGCTACGAGATCGCGCTGCGCCAGTTGCACGAGCGGCTGCTGCCGGTGCTCGACGGGCTGCCGCTCAACGGCCCCCGCCTGCTGATCGAGCCGACCGCCGGCGGCGGCAAGGCACTGGCGGCGACGGTCGAGGACCTCGGGCCCTACTTCGCCGCGCTGGAGGACCACCCGCTCGTCGGGGTCTGCTTCGACACCTGCCACGCGTGGGCCGCCGGGCACGACCTCGCCGTCCCGGGCGGGATGACGGCGACGCTCGACGCGCTGACCGCGACCGTGGGACCCGGCCGGCTCGGGCTGGTGCACGCCAACGACTCCCTCGACGAGTGCGGCTCCAAGCGCGACCGGCACACGACCATCGGCGAGGGCTCGATCGGGGTGGCGCCGTTCGCGGAGCTGCTGGCCCACCCGTCGACGTCCGGCGTCCCGGTGGTCGTGGAGACGCCGTCCGAACGCGACGGCTCGCCGTCCCTGGGGCACAAGCGCGACATCGAGCTGCTGTGCAGCCTGCGCGACGGCGTGCTGCTGGAGTCCCCCGCCGCCTGACGGCGGGAGGCGATGTCCCTCCGGCGGACATGCCCAGGCCCAGAGTGCCCGGCTCGGGGACATCGCTGCCCGCGGCGGTCCAGGTCAGACGCTGAGCAGGCGCTCCAGGACGTCGGCGGCGCGGTCGATCGCAGCGCGGTCGACGTCGAGGTGGGTCACGAGGCGGATCTTGCGGGCGCTGACCTGGCTGACCAGCACGCCCTCCGCCTTCGCGGCCTCGGCGACGAGCGGTGCCTCGACGTCGTCCAGCACCACCATGTTGGTCTCCACCGACGACGGGTCGACGCCGAGCCGCTTGGCCAGCAGCTGCGCGTGCTCGTGGTCCTCGCTCAGCCGGCCCAGGTGGTGGTCCAGCGCGTAGGTGCAGGCCGCGGCCAGGACGCCGACCTGTCGCATTCCCCCGCCGAGCCGCTTGCGCCAGAGCCGCGCGGTCGCAATCCGCTCCGCCGAGCCGACCAGCACCGAGCCGACCGGCGTGCCGAGGCCCTTGGAGAAGCAGACCGATGCGGTGTCGGCCAGCCCGCCGTACGTCGACAGCGGCACCCCCGACGCGACGTGCGCGTTCCAGATCCGCGCCCCGTCGAGGTGCACGGCGACGTCGGCCTGCCGCGACCAGTCCCACAGCGCCTGCAGCTGGTCCAGCGGCTGGACCAGCCCGCCGCCGCGGTTGTGCGAGTTCTCCACGGCGATCGCGGCGGTCGCCGTCAGGTGCCAGTTGTCCTTGGGCCGCACCTGCTCGATCAGCTGGGCGGCGTCGAGCCGGCCACCGGAGGAGACCACCGTGCGGGTCGAGATCCCGAAGATCGCGGCCGCGGCGCCCATCTCGTAGGTGACCACGTGCGCGTCGGCGTCGCAGAGCACCTCCTGCCCCGGCTCGCAGACCAGACGCATGCCGATCTGGTTGCCCATGGTCCCGCTCGGCACGAACAGGGCGGCCTCGTGGCCGAACAGCTCGGCCGTCCGCTCCTCGAGCGCGGTGACCGTCGGGTCCTCGGCGTAGACGTCGTCGCCGACCTCCGCCTCGGCCATCGCCCGGCGCATACCGGGCGTCGGCTTCGTGACGGTGTCCGAACGCAGATCGACGAGCTCAGCAGCGTCGGTCATCCGCGCAACATCTCCGCCACGAGGAACGCCAGCTCCAGGGACTGCCCGGTGTTCAGGCGCGGGTCGCAGGCCGTCTCGTACCGGCTGTTGAGGTCGGCGTCGCTGATCTCCATGGCGCCCCCGAGGCATTCGGTGACGTCCTCACCGGTCAGCTCGACGTGGATGCCGCCCGGCCACGTGCCCAGCGCCCGGTGCACGTCGAAGAACCCGAGCACCTCGTCGACGACGCGGTCGAAGTGGCGGGTCTTGTAGCCGGTGGGCGACTCGTGGGTGTTGCCGTGCATGGGGTCGCACTGCCACACGACCTGGTGCCCCGACGCCGTCACCTTCTCCACGATCGCCGGGAGGACGTCGCGGATCTTGCCGTTTCCCATCCGGCTGATCAGCGTGAGCTTGCCCGGCAGACCCTCGGGGTCCAGGCGCTCGACCAGCTCGGTGGCCTGCTCCGGCGTCGTCGTCGGGCCGATCTTCACGCCGATCGGGTTGGCCAGCTTGGACGCGAACTCGATGTGCGCGCCGTCCATCTGGCGGGTCCGCTCCCCCACCCACACGAAGTGCGCCGACGAGGCGTAGGCCCGGCCGTCGTGCACCCGCAGCAGCGCCCGCTCGTAGTCGAGGATCAGCGCCTCGTGGGAGTTGTAGAGCTCCACCCCGCGCAGGGCGGCGTCGTCGATCCCGCACGCCTTCATGAACGCGAGCGCCCGGTCGATCTCGCGGGCGATGACCTCGTACCGCACCCCGGCCGGGGAGTTGGCGACGAAGTCCTTGTTCCAGTCGTGGACGGCGTGCAGGTCGGCGAGGCCGCCGCGGGCGTAGGCCCGGATCATGTTCATCGCCGCGGCCGAGTTCGCGTACGCACGCACCAGCCGGTACGGGTCGGGAATGCGCTTCTCCAGCACCGGCGCCAGGTCGTTGACCATGTCGCCGCGGTAGGAGGGCAGGCCGAGGGCGTCGGTGTCCGACGAGCGTGGCTTGGCGTACTGCCCCGCCACCCGCCCGACCTTGACCACCGGAACGCTCGCGCCGTAGGTGAGGACGACGGCCATCTGCAGCAGCGTCCGCGTGGTGCTCTGCAGGTGCGGCTCGGTGTTGAGGTCGAAGGTCTCCGCGCAGTCGCCCCCCTGCAGCAGGAACGCCTTGCCCTGGGCGACGTCCGCCAACTGCGCCCGGAGCCCGTCGATCTCCGCGGGCGCGACGATCGGGGGCACCGTGGTCAGGGTGTCGAGGACGGCGTCGAGCGCGGCGCGGTCGGGCCACTGGGGCTGCTGCGCTGCCGGGAGGTCCTTCCACCGGTCCAGACCGGGGACCAGCTCAGCGGGTTCGGGGAGACTCACGCCTCCGAGGGTACGGCGGCCCCCGGTTCAGCCGAAGAAGACCTCTGCTTCCGCGTACCGCTCGGCAGGCACCAGCTTGAGCTGCGCCGTCGCGGCGCTCAGCGGCACGCGCACGATGTCGGTCCCCCGCAGCGCGACCATCACCCCCGACTGTCCGTCGTGGACGGCGTCGACGGCGGCGAGGCCGAACCGCGTCGCGAGCACCCGGTCGAACGGCGAGGGAGTGCCGCCGCGCTGGATGTGCCCGAGGACGACGGCCCGCGCCTCGCGCCCGGTGCGCTCCTCGATCAGCGACGCCAGGGCCTGACCGATGCCGCCGAGCCGCACGTGCCCGAACGCGTCCTTCTCGCCGGTGGAGGTGCTCAGGTCGCCGTCCTTGGGCTTCGCGCCCTCGGAGACGACGACGATCGGCGAGTAGCCCGACTCGAACCGGTGCCGGCAGTGGGCGACGACGCCGTCGACGTCGAACGGCTTCTCGGGGATGAGGATGACGTTCGCGCCTCCGGCCATGCCGGCGTGCAGCGCGATCCAGCCGGCGTGCCGGCCCATGACCTCGACGACGAGCGTGCGGTGGTGGCTGTCGCCGGTGGTGTGCAGCCGGTCGATCGCCTCCATCGCGACGCCCACCGCGGTGTCGAAGCCGAACGTGTAGTCGGTGGAGTCCAGGTCGTTGTCGATCGTCTTGGGCACCCCCACCACCCGCACGCCCTGCTCGGCCAGCCGGGTGGCGACCCCGAGGGTGTCCTCACCGCCGATCGGCACGAGCGCCTCGATGCCCAGCCGCTCCAGGGTCTCCAGCACCCGCTCGGGTCCACCGTCGGCCGCGTAGGGGTTGGTCCGCGACGTGCCGAGGACGGTGCCTCCCCGCGGCAGGATCCCGCGCACCGCGGCGAGGTCCATGCGCACCGTGTCGCCCTCGAGCACTCCCCGCCAGCCGTCGCGGAACCCGACGATCTCGTCGCCGTGCTCGGCGATGCCCTTGCGGACCACCGCCCGGATCACGGCGTTGAGCCCGGGGCAGTCACCGCCGCCGGTCAGGATGCCGATCCGCATGCTGTGCCTCCGGGAAGGACTGGGGTTCGCGCGAGGTTGTCGGCGTCATGATGCCGCAGGTCACAGCCGTAGAGGCAGTCTCCGCATGATCGCTCTTACCGGAGTCACCGGGACCCTCGGCGGGCGGGTGGCCGCCCGGCTCGCCGCGGCGGGCGCCGGTCCGCTCCGGCTGGTGGTCCGCGACGCCGGGCGCGCCCCGGAACTGCCGCATGCCGAGGTCGTCGAGAACCCCGGCGGTTACGCCGACGCCGCCGGCTTTCAGGCAGCGCTGGCCGGGGCGGACACGCTGTACCTGGTGTCGGCGGCTGAGGCCGAGGACCGCCTCCAGCAGCACCTCAGCGCCGTCGAGGCCGCAGCGTCCGCGGGCGTGCAGCGGATCGTCTACACGTCGTTCGTCGGCGCCGATCGCGCCGATCCGACGTTCACCCTGGTGCGGCAGCACGGCGCCACGGAGGACGCGATCCGCGCCTCAGGCCTGCGGCACACCTTCCTGCGGCACAGCATGTACGCCGACTTCGTGCCGTTCTTCGCCGTCCGCGGGGGCGACCGCTCGGTGATCGCGGCCCCGGCCGGCGACGGCCGCACCGGCTTCGTCTCCCGCGACGACCTGGCCGACGTCGCCACCGCCGTCCTCCTGCGCACGGACGACGACCTGGACGGCCAGGCGCTCGAGGTGACCGGTCCCGAGGCACTGACGCTGGCCGAGGCTGCGGACGTGCTCGCCGAGATCACCGGACGGCCTGCGGAGTACCGACCGCAGACGACGGAAGAGGCCTGGGCGACCCGCCGTCCCTCCGGTCATCCCGACTGGGAGATCGAGGGCTGGGTGACCAGCTACCTGGCCATCGCCGCGGGCGAGCTGTCACAGGTCACCGACGTCGTCCCCCGGCTGACCGAGCACCCCGCCCGCACCGTGGCCGAGCACCTGCGCGCTCACCCGGAGGACTGGGCGCACCTGCGCTAGCTCTGCTCTCCGTCTGATTCCGCGCCTCGCGGAAGGACCACGCTGCCCCCCACCGCTCGCAAGCTCGCGGCGGGACCCTGCAGCGCGGCCATTGATCGATCGTTCCTCGCTGCGATGCTCCCGAGGCTGTCATCAGACGCCGACCACGCCGTCGATGCCCTCGCGGAGCAGGTCGGCGTGCCCGTTGTGCCGGGCGTACTCCTGGATCACGTGCAGCATCACCAGGCGCAGCGAGTACGCCGTCCCGGAGCGCCGGTCCGTCCCCGTCACGTCCAGCGACGGGGCCGCCGCCTCGATCCGGCGGGCGTGGGCGATCTCGGCCTCCCAGGCCGCGAACGCCTCCGTCCGGTCGGCGCCCGTCGCGTCGTAGGCCGCCTGGAAGTCCCGGTCCGGCGACCACACCAGCGGGACGTCCTCGTCGGCGATCACCCGGCGGAACCACGACCGCTCGACCTCGGCCATGTGCCGCACCAGACCCAGCAGCGACAGGGCCGACGGTGGCATCGGGCGACGGCGCAGGTCCTCGTCGGACAGCCCCGCGCACTTGAGCGCCAGCGTCGCCCGGTGCCAGTCGAGGTAGACCCGCAGCGTCTCCCGTTCGCCGCCGGTGAGCGGCGGCTCGATCCGTTCGTCGTCCACGTCACCATTCTCGCCTGCGGCGATGACGGTCCGGTCACGATCGGCCGGTCCTGTTCCGAACCGCCTACGCACTGCCGAGAAACGGATCGACAGCAGTACGTGGCCGCTGCGGACGAGACGAAGGACAGACATGCGCAGGACGTCGATCCCCGATTGGGTGTCCCCCACCGCCTGGGGCATCAGGACCAAGGTGGTCGCACTGGCCGTGACCAGCGTCGCCGTGACCGGCGTGGCGATGGGCGGGGTGAGCGCCTGGCAGAGCGGCGCCTTCGCCGACGACGCCGAACGGGACGTCAGGCAGCTGGTCGAGCAGACCATCTCCCGGACGGCCGCCGGGGTGCACGACGTCGTCGCCACGCAGGGGGCCTCCACCTCGGCGAAGGTGGACTCCGACCTCGCCGCGGCGCAGTACGTCCTCCAGCAGGCGGGCGGGTTCGCCATCGACGACTCCGGCGAGGACCTCGTCACCTGGGATGCCAAGAACCAGCTGACCAACGAGGTCACCCCGGTCACCCTGCCCCGCGTCCTCGTCGGCGGGGAGTGGCTGGGCAAGAACAGCGACGTCGCCGTCCCCACCCCGGTGGTGGACACGATCAAGTCCATGGTCGGTGCGACCGTGACGATCTTCCAGAAGACGCCCGAGGGCAACTTCCTGCGCGTGGCGACCAACGTCCAGGCCGCCTCCGGCGCACGGGCAATCGGCACCTTCATCCCCAAGACCAACCCCGACGGCTCGCCCAACGCGGTCAACGCCGCGGTGAGCGGCGGCCAGACCTACCGCGGCAACGCCTTCGTCGTCGACTCGTGGCTGGTGTCGGCCTACGCCCCGCTGCTGGGTCCGGCGGGCGACGTCGTCGGCGTCCTCTACGTGGGCGTCAAGCAGGAGAACCTGCCCGCCCTCCGGGAGAGCCTCAACGCGACCACCGTCGGGGAGACGGGGCACATCGAGGTCTACGGGGGCACCGGCGACCGCGCCGGCACCGTCCTGATCAGCCCCGAGGGCGTCCGGGACGGCGAGAACATGCTCGCGGCCACGGACGCCGAGGGCGCTCCGTACGTGCAGCAGATGGTCGAGACGGCCGTCGGGCTGCAGGCCGGCGAGCAGGCCACCGTCCGGTACCTCGACCCCGACGCCGGCCCCACCACCGTGCGCCTGACCTACTACGCCCCCTGGGACTGGGTGATCGCCACCGTCGCCCGGGACGCCGACTTCTCCGGCCCGGTGGAGATGATGGACGAGGGCCGCTCCTCGATGATGACGGCCCTGCTCGTCGCCGGCGTGCTCATCGCCCTGGCCGGCGGCGCGATCGCCTACGTGATCGGCCGCCGCCTGACCGGCCCGCTGCACCAGCTGCGCGACCGGATGGCCGAGATCGCCGACGGCGAGGGCGACCTCACCCAGCGGATGGACGAGTCCCGGGACGACGAGGTCGGCCAGCTGTCGGCCGCGTTCAACCGGTTCGTCGACAAGGTCGCCGGCACCGTCCGCGAGATCGGGCGCTGCGCCCAGGAGGTCGCCTCCTCGGCGGCCGGCGTCTCCTCCGTCGCCGACGGGCTGGCCGGCCGCGCCGCCCGCAACCGCGACCAGGCGCAGAGCGCCCACGCCTCGGCGGCCGAGATCAGCACGAGCGTCTCCTCGGCCGCCGCCGGCGCGCAGGAGATGGGTGCCTCGATCACCGAGATCGCCCGCAGCGCCGCCGAGGCCGCGGAGGTGGGCCGGCAGGCCGCCGAGCTCGCGGAGCGGACCGAGGCCACGATCGCCTCCCTGGGCGCCAGCTCGGCCGAGATCGGCGACGTGGTCAAGGTGATCTCCGGTGTGGCCGAGCAGACGAACCTGCTCGCGCTCAACGCCACGATCGAGGCGGCCCGCGCCGGCGACGCGGGCAAGGGCTTCGCGGTCGTCGCCAACGAGGTCAAGGAGCTGGCGCAGGAGGCGGGCAAGGCGAGCGAGGAGATCGCGCAGCGGGTGCAGGGGATCCAGTCGGAGACCTCCGCGGCCGTGCGCGCCATCGCCCAGATCGCCGAGGTGGTCCGCACGATCAACGACCACCAGACGACGATCGCCAGCGCCGTCGAGGAGCAGACCGCCACGACCGGCGAGCTCACCCGCAGCGTCGCATCGGCGGCCGACGGGGCCGGGTTCGTCACGACGACCCTGACCGGCGTCAGCCGGGACGCCGACGACAGCGCCGCCGACGTGGAGCGGGCCCGCACCGCGGCCCGTGAGCTGGACGGGCTCTCCCGCGAGCTCAACCGCCTGCTGGGTGTCTTCACCGTCTAGTCGATCACGTGCACGGAGAAGGACCTGTCCCGCGCCGGGACAGGTCCTTCTTCGCGCAACCGGCCAGGATGGGGCGATGACCGAGCCCGCCGATCTGCTCGCCGCCACGCGGACTCCGGGGGACGCGGTGTGCGTCCTCCTCGACCTCCCCGCCGGAGCACACACCTCGACGGTGGCGTCCTCCACAGCGCTGATGCGGGCGGTCCTGAAGGGCTGATCCCCCGCCGGGCGCAGCCGCCTCAGCCGGTGGCCATCGCCCAGACCGTGGGCCCGTCGGCGCCCAGCGGGAACTCGTGGCGGACCGACAGCCCGTGCGCCTCGTAGTAGGGCACGTTCGCCGGGTTCGTGGTGTCCAGGCAGGCGACCAGACCGGCCGAGCGGGCATCCGCGATCCCCCGGTCGAGCAGCCGGCCGCCGAATCCCCGGCCGCGCGCGCCGGGATGGACGCCGAGCTGGTGCAGGTACGCGTGCGGTTCGGCCGGGCGCAGGTCCTCCATCCCCTTCATCGTGGCGCCGACCTCCCGGGCCCGGCCGGCGCCCATGAACGCCGTCATGAGGCCCCCGATCGTCGGCAGCTCGTCGGACCGGGCCGCCGTCCCGCCCTGCTCCGAGGGCCACTGCCACATCGCCACCGCGACGGGTTCCGGGCAACGGACGACGTCGACCCGGCCGTCGGCCAGGTAGTGCTCGGCGAACACGCCGAACATCGCGGCACACGCGTGCGGCCGCGCGTCGTCGTCCGGGAAGAACCACACCATGAGCGGGTCGTGGACGAAGGCGCGGGCGAGGAGGGTGCGCGCCTCGACGGCGCTGATCTCTGCCACGTCTGCAGCGTGGCCCAGCTCCCCCGGCGCGCCAAGGGTCCCGGTCGCGGTTCAGGGCCGGGCGGCCTCCATCGCGTTCCAGCGCTCGAGGTTGTAGCGGGCGTCGACCAGCGCGTCGTGGGTGCCCGCCGGCTTCGGCGGCAGGGCGGGCTGTCCCCGGTCGTCCCACCGCTGGCGCAGTTCACGGGTGAACCGCGGGATGGGCCGTGGCAGGGCCGGCATCGCGCCCCACAACTGGCAGAGCGCCACGTGGTCGTAGGCGCCGAACCACGCCCAGAGCTCGATCTCCTGGCCCGGCCCGGTGAGGAAGGCGAGCAGGTCCTCGCGGATCCGTTCCCGGCTGCGCCAGGCCTTGTCGGCCGGCGGCGGGAGCTGGTCCAGCACGTTCCGGCGCACCCAGGGGATCGCCCTGTCCGGGTCGAACTGGGTGCTGACGGCGTAGAACTCGCGCCCGGTCTCGTCGACGACGCCGATCGAGACCAGGTCGATGGTGGTGCCGTCCTCGATGAACTCGGTGTCGTAGAAGAAGCGCCGCACGCGCACCACGGTAGGTGCCGCTCTGCCTCCGGCCCGACGGCGCGGTCGCTCCGCTCCTCGCCGGGTGGCGCTCGCTGCGATGCTCACTCCCTGTCGGCGGGCTACGTTGCCCCTCATGCCGGTTCTCGCCATCGACGCAGGTACGACCGGGGTGACCGCGCTGGTCGTGGGCGAGGACGGCGACGTCCTGGCCCGCGGTTACCGCGAGTTCGCGCAGCTCTTCCCGCGCCCGGGCTGGGTGGAGCACGAGCCCGACGACATCTGGACGGCGACGGTCGCCGCGTGCCGCGAGGCACTGGCGGGGACCGATGCGGAGCCGACGTGCGTCGGTATCACCGACCAGCGGGAGACCGCCGTCGTCTGGGACCGCCGCACCCTGCACTCACCCCGGCCGGCGATCGTCTGGCAGGACCGCCGCACCACCGGCATCTGCGACCGGCTGCGCGACGACGAGGAACGTGTCTCCCGGCTGACCGGGCTCCGCCTGGACCCGTACTTCACCGGCACCAAGTTCGCCTGGCTCGCCGAGCACGAGCCGCGGATGTGGTCCGGCGTCCGCGACGGCAGGCTCGCCCTGGGCACCGTCGACTCCTACGTCATCGCCCGGCTCACCGGCGGCGCCGCGCACGTCACCGATCCCAGCAACGCCAGCCGGACGCTGCTCTACGACCTGCAGAAGGGCGCCTGGTCCGACGAGCTGTGCGACCTGTTCGACGTCCCGCGGAACGCCCTGCCCGAGCTGGTCCCGAACTCCGGCGTCGTGGGCACCACCGATCCGGACGCGTTCCTCGGTCTCTCCCTCCCCATCGCCGGGATCGCCGGGGACCAGCAGTCCGCCCTCTTCGGTCAGGCCTGCTTCACCCCCGGGATGAGCAAGTGCACCTACGGGACCGGATCGTTCGTGCTCACCAACACCGGGTCGGAGGTCGTCCGTTCCGACGCCGGGCTGCTGACCACCGTCGCCTGGGATCTCGGCGACGGGCTGGTCTACGCGCTCGAGGGCGCGATCTTCGTGACCGGCTCTGCGGTCCAGTGGCTGCGCGACGGGCTCGGGATGATCGACTCCGCCAACGAGATCGAGGGGCTCGCCCGCACGGTGCCCGACTCCGGCGACGTCGTGTTCGTGCCGGCGCTGACCGGCATGGGAGCCCCGCACTGGGATCCGCACGCCCGCGGCGCGATCCTCGGCATCACCCGCGGCACGACCCGCGCCCACCTGGCCCGGGCCACCCTCGAGGCGATCGCCTTCGAGGTGCGCGACGTCGTCGACGTGATGGTCGACGAGGCCGGGCTGGAGGTGCCGGAGCTGTCCGCGGACGGCGGCGCGAGCGCCAACGACCTGCTGCTGCAGCTGCAGGCCGACCAGCTCGGCGTGCCGGTCCGCCGCCCCAAGGTCACCGAGACGACGGCGCTGGGCGCGGCGTTCCTCGCGGGGCTGGGCACCGGCGTCTGGAGCAGCACCGACGAGCTGGCACAGACCTGGGCGCTGGACCGCCGGTTCGAGCCCGAGGAGGGACGACGGGACGACGGCCGGCACGAGCGCTGGCGCGCCGCCCTCCCCCGCGCCGGCGGCTGGACGCGCTGACCTCGGTCGCCTCAGGGGCAGTTCTCCTCCTCGAACGCGAGGATCCTCTCCTCGGCCGCGGAGGACGCCTCCTGGTTCGGGTCCTCGCCCGTGGTCGCACGGGCGCGGATGCCGTCGAGCAGGATCGGCACGTCGTCCGCTATCGCGTCCGGCGCTACCTCGATCAGCTCGTCGAAGCTCGGCGACACCTCCGCGAGCAGTTGCTGCTCGGCCCGCTGGACCTCGTCCGCGGGGGCGTCCTGCGGCAGGTCGGCGAACACAGCCTCGCCCTTGTCGTCGAGCTCGGCGGTCAAGTCGCAGTAGCGGGCGACGTCGCCGCCCCCCGCCTCGGCAGCGGAGGTCGCTGCGGACGCGGCCACCGAGGGTTCGTCGTCGCCACAGGCGGACAGGGCGAGTGCGACGGTCGCGCCGATCGCCAGCGGGGTGAGACGGCTCGGGTTCATGGTGTCCTCCGGGAGTCTGGGTGGGGACTCCGAGCGTGGGCCGCCGGCTCGTAGCAGTCGTCGGCCCCGGGACCGTTTCCGAGGTCGTTCCCGAGGAGGACGGGCACCGGCCCGCAGGAGGATGTGCCCGGTGCCCGGACGTCGGTACGTTCCGGCCATGGCAGGCCCGGACGAGCGCTGGCCCCGCTGGGCCGACCCGGCGATCGCCGCTGCGGTGGCGGTCGTCGCGCTCGTCGATCTGACCGCCATGCACCCGACCCCGCCGGCCTGGCAGTACGCCGCCGCCCTGGTGATGGCCTGCGCACTCGCCTGGCGACGGCGGGCACCCGTGCTCGTCCTGGTGGCGGTGCTGGGCGGGATTCTCGTGCACGACGTGCACGGAGCGCTGCTCAACAACTTCTACACGCCGCTGACCCTCTACCCGGCCTTCTACGCCGTCGGTGCTCATCAGCCGCTGCGCCACGGCGCCGTGGCTGCCGCCGGCGGACTGGCCCTCCTGCTGGTGAGCACCACGATCGAGGGCGCGCCGCTCGGTGACTACCTCTTCGTGGGTCTGGTGTGCCTGGCGTGCTGGGGCGCGGGAGCGGGCATCCGGACCCGCATCGCGACGGCCGTCGAGGCGCAGAGCCGCGCCCGCCTCGCCGAGGAGCGCCAGGCGCGCACGGCCGCGGTGGCGGTCGCCGAGGAGCGCGCCCGCATCGCACGCGAACTGCACGACGTCGTCGCCCACTCGGTCAGCGTCATGGTGATGCAGGCCGGCGCGCTGCGGCGGATGCTGCCCCCCGACCAGACCAGGGCGGTGGGGGTCGCCGAGACGGTGGAGCGGACCGGCCGGGAGGCCCTGGTCGAACTCCGCCGCATGCTCGGTCTCCTCCGGGACGACGCCGAGCGCGTCCCGCTCGCGCCGCAGCCGGGGCTGGCCCGCATCCCCGAGCTCGTCGAGAGCACCGAGGCAGCGGGCGTGGCGGTGACGCTGACGATGGACGAGCCGCCGGCCGGGGTGAGCCCCGGTGTCGACCTGTGTGCCTTCCGGATCGTCCAGGAGTCGCTGACCAACGTGATCAAGCACGCCGGCCCGGCGTCGGTCCGTGTCTCCGTCGGGTTCCCGCCGGGATCGGTGACCCTGGAGGTCGTGGACGACGGGCGCGGCGGGACGCCGGCCGCGGAGGGAGGCCACGGCCTCGTGGGGATGCGCGAGAGAGTCGCCGTGTTCGGCGGCCGGCTGTCGGTCGGGCCGGAAGCCACCGGAGGCTTCGCCGTCCGCGCCACGCTGCCTCTGGAGTCGCGGTGAGCACCCGGGTCCTCCTGGCCGACGACCAGGCGGTCATCCGCTACGGCCTGCGGCTGATCCTCGAGAGCGAACCGGATCTGGAGGTCGCCGGGGAGGCCGCGGACGGCGAGGCCGCCGTCGCGTCGGTGAACAGGCTGAGCCCGGACGTCGTCCTCATGGACATCCGGATGCCCCGGCTGGACGGTATCGCCGCCATCCGCCGGATCGTCGCCTCCGGTGCCTCGACCCGCGCCCTGATGCTCACCACCTTCGACCTCGACGACTACGTCTTCGACGCCCTCCGGGCCGGGGCGAGCGGCTTCCTGCTGAAGGACGCGCCGCCGGAGGAGCTCGTGTCCGCCGTCCGTCTCGTCGCCGCCGGCGAGGCGCTGCTCGCCCCCTCGGTGACGCGTCGGGTGATCCAGGAATTCGCCCGCCACCCCGCTCCGGCGCGGGGCGGCGGCACCCACGGGAGTCTCACCGCGCGCGAGCTCGAGGTCCTGCTGCTGGTGGCCCGCGGGCTGAGCAACGACGAGATCGCCGCCGAACTCTTCCTGGGCCGGACGACCGTCAAGACGCACGTCGCCCGTGTACTGGCCAAGCTGGGGCTCCGCGACCGGGTCCAGGCGGTGGTGCACGCCTACGAGCACGGCCTGGTGCCCGGCGACCCGGGCCGCGCGCTCTAGCCAGCTCAGGCCGCGGGCTTGTCCTTGCGCTGGGCGCCGATGGAGTTCCGGCCGAACTCCTGACCGTTCAATGCTGCGATGTCGCGCTCCAGCTGCGGCACGCGCTTCGCCGACACCTTCATGGCGACCTTCTCCGCGACCACTCCGGTCACCAGCTGGCGCAGGGCGGAGACGACGCCGACCGACCCCGGGACGAATACCCGCCGTCCCCGGGTCTCCAGGTTCTCGACGAGGGCGTCGGCACAGGCCTCGACGGAGGTGAAGGCACCCAGGGGACCGGGCAGCTGCCGGCGGGTGGCCTTGAACGTCGGGAGCGACTCCTCGGTGTCGCGGACCATGTCGGTGTCGATCCAGGTCGGGTGGGCGCTGGCCACGGTCACCCCGCGGTAGGCGACCTCGAGCCGCAGCGCGTCACCGAAGCGCTCGACCCCGGCCTTCGACGCGCAGTACGCGCTCATGCCGGGCAGCACCGTGAACGCGGCAGCGGAGCTGATCAGCAGCACGTGCCCCTTGCGCTTCGCGATCTCGGGCAGCGCGGCGTGCGCGGTGAGCATCGTGCCGATCAGGTTGACCTCGATGGTGCGCGCGAGCGCGTGCGCCGACGACGTCATCACCGTGGTCAGCGGGGCGATCCCGGCATTGGCGACGACGATGTCCAGCCCGCCGAAGGTGTCGACGGTCCGCTGGACGGCGGCCTCCAGCGCCTCCGGGTCGGTGACGTCGGCCTCCACCCACAGGTGCTCCGGTCCGAGCTCGTCCGCGACTGCGGCGAGTTGCTCCGGCTCGAGCCCCACCAGGGCGACGCGGGCACCCCGCGCCGCGGCACGACGGGCCAGCTCCGCCCCGATGCCCCGGGCAGCTCCGGTGATCAGGACCGTCTGGCCGGCCAGGGGCGTACGGGGCCGCTGCCTGCGGAAAGCCGCCATGGGGGTGCTCCTCGGGGTCGGTTCGGCGCTCGAATTGAGCACTGCTCGACAGTCGTTGTAGCTTGTTGAGCGTTGCTCAGCAAGCCGGGAGCAGCGATCCCGCATCCGCGAAGGAGCCGATCGGTGACCAGCACGCTCGAGAACCAACCCGCCCCGTCTGCCGGCCCGGGAAGGGCGGTCCGCGAGGTGGGCATCGCGATCATCGGCTCCGGTTTCGCCGGCCTCGGCATGGCGATCACGCTCAAGCGCCGCGGGGAGACGGACTTCGTCCTGCTCGAGCGGGCCGGCGACGTGGGTGGCACGTGGCGGGACAACACCTACCCGGGCGCCGCGTGCGACGTGCAGTCCAACCTCTACTCGTTCTCCTTCGCGCAGAACCCCGACTGGGGGCGCTCCTACTCCGAGCAGCCGGAGATCCAGGCGTACCTGCAGCGGACGGCCGACCGGTTCGACGTCCGCCGGCACTGCGTGTTCGGTGCCGACGTCAGCTCGGCGCGGTGGGACGACGACGCCCGGCGGTGGCTCGTGTCCACCGCGGCCGGCGACTTCCGGGCGCGGGTCCTCGTGTCGGCCGCCGGCGCGCTGGCCGACCCGACCTATCCCGACATCCCGGGGCTGGACACCTTCGCCGGGACGGTCATGCACTCGGCCCGCTGGGACGCCGCCCACGACCTCTCGGGCGAGAAGGTCGCCGTCATCGGCACGGGCGCCTCGGCCATCCAGGTCGTGCCCGCGATCCAGCCCGTCGTCGGCACCATCGCGGTCTACCAGCGCACGCCCGCCTGGGTGGTCCCCCGCACCGACCACCCGGTGAAGCCGTGGATGCGTCGGCTCTACCGGTTCGTGCCCGGGTTCCAGAACCTGGTCCGCGCCGCCCTCTACCTGTTCCGCGAGTTCCTCGTCATCGGCATGGCCAAGAACCGCCGCTTCCTCAAGCCCGTCGGGAAGCTCGCCCAGGCCCACCTCCACCGCCAGGTGCGCGACCCGAAGCTCCGCCGCGCCCTCACGCCGGACTACACGATCGGCTGCAAGCGGATCCTGATCAGCAACGACTACTTCCCGGCCGTGGCGGCACCCAACGCGGAGCTGGTCACCGCCGGGATCGCGGAGGTCCGGCCGCACTCGATCGTCACCACCGACGGCGTCGAGCGCCCGACCGACACGATCGTGCTGGCCACCGGCTTCCACGTCACCGATCTGCCGATCGCGGAGAAGATCTGCGGCCGCGACGGACGCTCCCTGGCCGAGGTCTGGGAGGACGGGATGGTGAGCAACCGGAGTGCGACCGTCGCGGGCTTCCCGAACATGTTCCTGCTGGTCGGCCCCAACGTCGGCGTCGGGCACACGTCGATGGTCTACATGATCGAGTCGCAGGTTGCCTACGTCGACGACGCCCTGCAGACCATGGACGCCGAGGGCCTGGCCGTGCTGGAGACCACGCGCGAGGCGCAGGAGGCCTACCGCGAGCTGATCGCGGAGAAGTCGAAGGGCACCGTCTGGCTCGGCGGAGGCTGCGCGAGCTGGTACCTGGACAAGCACGGGCACAACTCGACCCTCTGGCCGGACTTCACCTTCCGGTTCCGGAAGCTCACGAAGAAGCTCGACCGGGAGAACTACGTCGGCACCCCCGCCGTCCCGGCGCAGCGCCCGGAGGTGGCGGCGTGAGCGCCGGCACGGTCCTCCGCCGCATCGCTGCCGTCCCGACCCCGGACGGCGCGGTGCTGCACGCCGTCGTCGACGGGTCCGACGACGCCCCCGTCACGATCGTGCTCGCCCACGGCTGGACGCTCGCCCAGGCTGCCTGGGACGACGTCGCCGACCTGCTCGCACCGCGGGTGGCAGCCGGCGAGCTGCGGCTGGTCCGGTACGACCAGCGCGGGCACGGCCGGTCCACGTGGGGCCGCTACGCCGACGACGTCGCCGAGCTGTCCATCGACCAGCTGGGCGAGGACCTCGGCACGCTGATCGACGAGCTGGCGCCGTCCGGCCCGGTCGTCCTCGGCGGCCACTCGATGGGCGGCATGACGATCATGTGCCTGGCCGCCGCCCGCCCGGAGCTGTTCGGCGACCGCGTGCGCGGCGTGGCCCTCGTGTCGACGTCGGCCGGAGACCTGGCTCCCGCCGGCCGCACCCTGGCGGAGAAGCTGCAGCTGAAGCTGGCACCCGGCATGGTCACCGTCGCGATCGGCGGCGCCCGCGCCTTCGAGCGGATCCGCCAGCTGCTGCCGCCGACGAACCCGCGCCACCGGAAGATCGTCCGCGAGCTGCTCTACGGGGCCGACGCGACCGAGGACATGGTGGTCGAGGGGGCGGAGATCATGCACGCGACGACGGTGCGGGCGTTCGCCGCCTTCTACCCGGCGCTGGGCGAGCACGACAAGCGCCAGGAGCTCCGGGCCCTGGCGCACGTGCCCGTCGAGGTCCTCGTGGGCGACAGCGACAAGCTCACGCCGAAGCGGCACAGCCACCAGCTCGCCGAGGTGCTGCCGGACGCGCAGCTGCACCTGGCGGACCGAACGGGCCACATGCTCCCGCAGGAGCGGCCCGAGCTCGTCGTGGACGCGCTCGGCCGGCTGCTCGCCGCTGCGACGGCCGCGCAGGCTGTCGCGTGAGGGCCCGCCCCAGCCGATGACGGGCTCGTCCCGACCCGGCCACCCCCGGCTGCGGCGCACGGCGGGCGACCGCCGCGCGCAGCTGGTGCAGATCGGGCTGGAGCTGCTGCCCACCACGCCGGTGCAGGAGCTGACGATCGACGAGGTGGCCCGGCGGGCCGGCATCAGCCGGAGCCTGCTGTTCCACTACTTCTCGACCAAGCGGGAGTACTACACCGCAGTCACCCGGGCGGCCGCCGACCTGCTCCTCGAGCACCTGCTCCCCGCGCCCGGTACTCCTGCGGAGCAGCAGGTTCCCGGGATGCTGGACCGCTACGTCGGCTGGGTGGAGACGTTCCCGGAGAGCCACCTGGCGTTCGTGCGCGGCGCCGGGGGCGGTGACCCCTGGGTGTCGGAGGTCTACGAGGAGACCCGCGGCCGGCTGGTCGAGGTCGCGCTGACGACGCTGGACCTGCCCGACGACACCCTGCGGCGGCAGCTCGTGCTGGCCTGGTTCGCCTTCACCGAGGACCTCGTCGGTTCCTGGGTGCAGGAGCCCACCATGACCCGCGAGGAGTTGCTGGCGCTGCTGCGCGACGTGCTGGACCGCCTCACGACCGATGACGGCCGAGGTCGCTAACCCGCGAGGGAGGTGGGGGCGCGGTCGGACGCCTCGTCCGGCGGGGGCTGCAGGCGGGCGACGATCTCCGGGGCGCTGGCGCCGGTGGCGTCCATCGACTTCTTCACCGTCGCGCCGTAGACGTCGACGTACTCCTGGCCCGACAGCATCATGATCTCGTAGAGGATCTCGTCGGTGATGGACCGCTCGACGAAGCGGTCGCCCGACATGCCCTCGTACCGGGAGAAGTCCAGCGGCTTGCCGAAGCGCACGGTCACGCGGGTGATCTTCTTGCCGAACGGCAGCTTCTTCTTGCGGTAGACCATCGCGACCGGGATGACCGGGGCGCCGGTCTCCAGTGCCATGCGGGCCACGCCGGTCTTGCCGCGGAAGAGGCGGCCGTCCGGGGACCGGGTGCCCTCCGGGTAAATGCCGAGGATCTTGCCCTCGTGCAGCGTGCGGATGCCGGTCAGGATCGCGTTCTCAGCGGCCGATGCGCTGGAGCGGTCGATCGGCACCTGACCGGCGGCGGAGAAGAAGGCGCGCTGCGCGGCACCCTTGATGCCCGTGCCGGTGAAGTACTCGGCCTTGGCGAGGAAGGTGACCCGCCGCTTCAGCGACATGGGCATGAAGATCCAGTCGGCGGCGGACAGGTGGTTGCTCGCGAGGATCGCCGCACCCGTCGCCGGCACGTTCTCAGTGCCTTCGGCACGCGGCCGGAAGACGGCACGGACCGCGGGGCCGATCGCGACGAACTTGAGGAACCAGTAGAACAACACGCCTCCACTCGTGAGCTGCCAGACTAAGGAGCCTGACGGCTGAATCACAATCGGCCGCAGATGTGACCTGTTCGTCGAGCACGCACGCCGGTCGGTACCGCCGCCGGACGCCGAGGAGGACCCCCGTGTCTGGACCGACCGCTCCCCATGACGTCATGCCCGGCGCCGAGCCGTTCGCGTTCGCCGGCGGTGACGGTTCCCACGGCCGGACCGGCGTCCTGCTGGTGCACGGTTTCACCGGCACCCCCATGAGCATGCGGCCGTGGGGCGAGCACCTGGCAGCCGAGGGCTTCGCCGTCCGGTGCCCGCTGCTGCCCGGGCACGGCACCCACTGGCAGGACTGCAACGCCAGCCGCCACGACCAGTGGACGACGGCCGTCGAGACCGCCTTCGACGAGTTGTCCGCCGAGTGCGACCGGGTCTTCGTCGCCGGCCTGTCCATGGGCGGCACGCTGGCCACCCGCCTGGCCGAGGTCCGCCCCGACGACGTCGCCGGTCTGCTGCTGGTCAACCCGGCGCTGCTCACCCAGCGGCTCGACGCCAAGCTGCTCCCGGTGATCGCGAAGCTCACCGGCAGCTGGGCGCCGATCGCCAGCGACATCAAGAAGCCAGGCGTGACCGAGCTGGCCTACGACAAGCTCCCCACCCGCGCGATGATGCAGCTCCGGCAGCTCTGGGCGGCCACCCGGGCCGACCTCGCCCGCGTGACGACCCCGACCATCGTGTTCCACAGCGCCGAGGACCACGTGGTCGAGCCCGTCAACAGCCAGGTGCTGCTCGACGGCATCTCCAGCACCGACACGACGGAGGTCGTGCTGCGCGACAGCTACCACGTCGCGACGCTGGACAACGACGCCCCGGCGATCTTCGCGGGCTCGGTCGACTGGATCCGGGCACACGTGACGGTCGACGAGAACCCGGGCACGGGGAGTCCCGCGGCGGAGACGCGGTGAACCCCCGCCGCGGACGCGGGCGGCGGGACAACGGTCTGGACGCCGCCCTCTGGAGCCCGCTGCGCGACGTCGACCCCCGCATCGGCGAGCACCTGCTCGACCTGCTCGAGGCCGCCGGCATCGCCGCGTACCTGGAGCCCTCGGCCGACGTGGAGCCCTACACGCGCACGGTGAGCCTGCCGAGCCCGCCGTCGGACCGGCTGTTCGTGGACCGGGCCCGCCGTGCCGAGGCCCGCGTCGTCGTCGACGAGCACGGCCCCTCCCCCGTCGACGTGCAGCCGGCGGCGCCCGAGCCGGCCGCCGTCCGGCCCCCGATCGACGAGGACGCCGAGTGGGCCCGGATCGTGTCGGCGTTCGAGGCCGAGCACGGCCGCGCCGTCGTCCAGGAGGAAGCGGCCGACGCGCCGCCCCCGCCCCCGCCGCACGAGCTGCCGGTGCTCGACCGCCCGGACGAGCACTACGAGCCGCCGCCGCCTCCCCCGATCCCCGCGCCGGCGCCCGCGTCGCTGTACGCGGTGCTCCTGGTCGTCGCCGGGGTGCTGCTGATCGGCGCCCCCGGCATCCTGAACCTCTCCGCCGACGTGGGCCTCGTCCTGGGGGTCACCGGCATCGCCGGCGGCGTCGCGATGCTGGTCTCGCGCATGCGCGACCGGTCCGACGACGACGGTGACGACGGCGCCGTGGTCTGACCACTACCGTCCGGCGGGTGAGCTCCCACGCGCATTCCGCGACCGTCACCGTCACCGGCCACCTGATGGACACCGGGATCCTCGCGCGGATCCTCGACGACGTCCTGGAGTACGGCGGCGACTACCGGATCGAGAACCTGGACCTGGGCCGGCAGCACGAGGACGCCTCGCGCGCCCTGGTCGAGGTCAGTGCCGAGGACGCGGAGCTGCTCGACCGCATCCTCATGCGCGTGCAGATCCACGGGGCGAACCCGGTGGACCCGGGCACCGCCCTCACCCGGCCCGCACCGTCCGACGGGGTCTTCCCCGACGACTTCTACTCGACGACCAACCTGGAGACCCTCGTCCGGCTCGACCGGGAGTGGCTGCGGGTGCGGCAGCCGGAGATGGACTGCGGCCTCGTCGTCTCGGACGAGGACGGGCAGGTCGTCGTCGCGACGGTGCCGGTCAGCGACGTGCGGGCCGGCGACGCGGTGGTCTGCGGCGCCCACGGCGTCCGCGTGGAGCTGCCCCCGCAGGCGCCGCGCGGCGAGGAGGACGACTTCGGCTTCATGTCGTCGGCGGTGTCCAGCGAGAAGCCGCAGGCGCTGCTGGTCCGCCAGATCGCCGAGCGGATGCGCGAGGTGAAGGCCGAGGGCAAGCGGATCCTGTGGGTGGGCGGCCCGGCGGTCGTGCACACCGGCGCCTCGCCCGCCATGGTGCGGCTGGTGCGCGCCGGCTTCGTCGACGTCCTCTTCGCCGGCAACGCGCTGGCCACGCACGACATCGAGTCGGCGCTGTTCGGCACGTCCCTCGGCGTCGACCTCGCCAAGGGCTCCGGCGTGCCGCACGGCCACGAGCACCACATCCGGGCGATCAACACGATCCGCGCGGCGGGCTCCATCCAGGCGGCCGTCGACTCCGGCGTCCTGACCGGTGGCGTCATGCACGCGATGGTGGAGGCGGGCAAGCCGTTCGTGCTGGTCGGCTCGGTGCGCGACGACGGCCCGCTGCCCGACGTGTACACCGACGTGATCGAAGGTCAGCGGGCGATGCGCGCCCAGCTCCCCGACGTCGGCTTCGCGATCATGGTCGCCACGATGCTGCACTCCATCGCGACCGGGAACCTGCTGCCGGCGTCCATCCCGCTGGTGAGCGTCGACATCAACCCGGCGACGGTCACCAAGCTGGCCGACCGCGGCAGCGCCCAGGCGATGGGCATCATCACCGACATCGGTCTGTTCCTCGAGCAGCTGGCCCGCGAGCTCGCCCCGGAGTGAGGGGCGGCTACCAGCTCCGGAGCACGCTGCCCTTGGGCCCGGCCACCAGGGTCGCCGCCGGTACGTCGTCAGCCACGACGGCACCGGCCGCGACGACGGCGTCGCGGCCGATGCTGACGCCGGGCAGGATCGTCGCACCGGCACCGATCCACACGTTCTCCGCCACGTCGATGGGTGCACCGGTGAGGAACCGGCGCCTCTCGGCCGGGTCCACCGGGTGGCCCATCGTGATGAACGTGGCCTTCGGACCGACCATCACCCCTTCGCCCAGCCGGATGCCAGCGTAGTCCAGGAACGTGCAGCCCTGGTTGACGAAGACACGCTCCGCCAGGTCCAGGCGGAGGCCGTGGTCGGTGTAGAAGGGCGGGTAGATCGTGACGCCCGCCGGGACGGGCCCACCCAGGATCTGCTCGAGCAGTGCCGTCCGGCCGGCCTCGTCGTCGAACGGGAGGACGTTGAGGCGAGAGGTCAGCTCCGTGACCCGGAGCACCCGCTCGTGCATCGCTCGGAACCCGGCTCCCAGGACTCGCTCGCCGCGCGCCAGGAGCTCCTGGTCGTGGATCGGCAGGAAGCGCTCGTCGGTCATCGGAGATGATCCGGCCTACGCCTCGCCCTCGCGGACGGCCTGACGGACGAGGTCCGCCGCACCGACGATCCCGGCCTGCGGGCCGAGCTCGGCGACCACCACCCGAGGGCCCGGGCGGAAACCACGGCCGGGCAGCGCGCGCTCGAGCCGGCTCCGGGCGGGCGCGAGCACCATCTCGCCGAGCTTGCTCACCCCGCCGCCGATGACGACCACCTCGGGGTCGAGGACGGCGGCGAGGTCCGCGATGCCCTGCCCCAGCCAGACGCCGACCTCGGTGACGAGCTCGAGCGCCAGCGGGTCGCCGTCGGCGGCTGCCCGGGCCACGTCCTCGCCGGTGAGCCGGTCCGGCTCGCACTCCACCCGCTCCAGCAGGCGCGCGGCGGCCGCCGGGGAGGTGCGGGCCACCTCGCGCGCGGTCTGGCCGAGCGCCGTCCCGCTGGCGTACTGCTCCCAGCAGCCCCTGTTGCCGCAGGCGCACAGCCGGCCGTCGGGGACGACGCGCATGTGGCCCCACTCCCCCGCGACACCGTGCGAGCCGCGGCGCAGCCGCCCGTCGAGCACGATGCCGCCGCCGATACCGGTGCCCAGCGTGATCATGAGGGCGAGGTCGGCCCCCCGCGCTGCGCCGTACCGGTACTCGGCCCAGGCGGCGGCGTCGGCGTCGTTGCCGACCCAGAGCGGCCGCTGCAGGCGGGCGGCGAGGTCCTTGCGCAGCGTGGAGTTGCGCCAGGCCAGGTGCGGGCTGAACAGCACGGTGTCGCCGGTGCGGTCGAACCAGCCGGCGGCGCCGACGCCGACGCCGACCAGGTCGCCGTCGTGCCCGTCGGCGAGCTCCTCGACCACGGCGGCGATGGCGTCCTCGGTGTCGGAGACCGACGCCCCCGGCGTCGCACGCCGGGCGGTGGCCACGATCGTGCCGTCGGCGGTGACGACGCCTCCGGCGACCTTCGTGCCGCCGATGTCGATGCCGAGAGCGGCCGGCCCGGCCGTCGGGTCCGTCACGCGATGTCGATCCGCTGGACCGGCGCGGGTGGCTCGTTCTCCTGCCCGGCCTCCGGCGCGGGTGGCGCGGCCTGCCCCGCCTCGGCCACCGTGCGCAGGGCCGTGGCGGCCGTGGTGAGCAGGTCGGCCAGGGCCGCGGACACCTCCGGCCGCTCGCCGCGGACGACCGCCGCGACCTGGCAGACCGGGCACCACCGGCAGTCGCCGGAGTGCGCGGACGCGTCGGCTCCCGTTGCCTCGCCAGGAGGGGCGGCAGCGGCGAGATTGGTGCGCAGGGTCTCGACGAGGCGCTGCGCCTGGTCGATCCAGTCGGTTCCGGGAGTCATGAGGTCCTTTCCTCGGCGCTGAGGAGGTCGGTGGGCCAGAGCTGGGGATCGGGACGGAAGCCGACCTCGAGGCAGGCGTCGGCCGTGCCGGGATCGGCGAGCCGTCCGCCGGTCACCTCGCAGCGGCGCAGCAGGGGGTCCAGCCGCAGCGAGCGGCGGACGCCCTGCACGGTCAGCACGAGGTCGTCGACCCAGCGGGTCAGCGTCACCGTGCCGTGCTCGGCGAAGGGCAGCGGCACGCGGAGCCGCCACGCCCCCTCGTGCCGCTCGGGTGCCGGCGGAGGGAAGCCGGTTCCCGCAGGCAGCTCCTCGGCCAGGAGGGCCGCGAGCGCGTCGGCCCCGTCCGGGGCGACGGCGAGCTCGTCCACCCGGCGCACCGGGGCGATGTCGGCCAGTGCGCCCAGCGCCGCCTCCTGCTCCCCGGCGCGACGGGTGGTCCAGTCGTCCTCCCCCGGGAGCGGGAGCACCCGGCTGAGCACCGACGCGGCCCGAAGGCCGTGCAGGCCCAGCACGGTGGCCGCGGCGCGGAGAGCAGCCGCGGACCCCGGGCGGGGTGCCGCCACCAGGTGCACCCCGGTGCCGGTGGGGTCGGCGAGCCGGTCGGCAGCCAGCAGCGCCTCGACGACCGGTACGAGGGACAGCGCGGCGTCCACCGGCCCGCGGCGGACCGCACCCGAGGCGACGGCGGCCGTGCGGACGGCGCCCAGCGCGCGCATGCCCGGGGGCATCAACTGGTCCAGCCACCACCGCAGGGTGGCGGGAAGCCCCACGAGCGCCAGGGCGGAGTCGATCGGTCCGGCGTCGACGACCACGAGGTCCGCCTCGGCCCGCGCCAGCTCGGCTAAGAGCGCGAGGTCGGCGGCACCCGGCAGCGGGACGACGGAGGACGCGGGCGGCAGCGCGACCTGCGGCAGGACCGCGCCCACGGCGTCGGCGGCACCCGCCCAGACACCTTCGACGGCGCCCTGCGGATCGACGGTGGTCACGGTGAGGCCCGGCTCGGCGGCGAGCGCGGTAACCGGCGGGGCCTGCCGGGAGAGCAGCAGCGTCCGGCGCCCGCTGCGGGCGACGCGGACGGCGGCCGCGGCGGCCAGGGTCGTGGTCCCGGCCCCGCCAGGACCGGTGACGAGAAGCGTGCGCAACGCGGGTCAGCCCTCGACGCGCTTCTTGAGCTCCTTGAGAGCCGTGTCCAGGATGACCTTCTCGGCCTTGCGCTTGATCATCCCGAGCATGGGGATCGAGAGGTCGATGGTGATCGCGTAGGTGACCTCGGTGGCGCCGTCCCGCTCGGTGAGCGTGTAGGAGCCCTCCTGCCGCTTCTGCATCTGACCCTTGACCAGGGTCCAGGACACCTTCTGGTCCCCGTTCCAGGTGTAGTCGAGGACGTAGTCGTCCTTCACCGCACCGGCGTCGAGGACGAAGTGCACGCGCTGCGCCCGGCCGTCGGGTCCGGTCTCGAGGACCTCGACCTTCTTCGCGGAGGCCACCCACTGCGGGTAGGCGCCGAAGTCGGCGATGACCGCCATGACGTCGGCCGCGGGCGCATCGACGACGATCGACTGGGTGGACTGGTCGGCCATGAGCAGCAGGCTAGCCGTTTCCCGACGTCCAGCGAGCCGGCGGTCCGGCTCTCTGCTACTCACGGGTAGGGATTACCACTAGATTCTGTTGCGACGTCCCTGACCGGGGCCGGAGGCGACGGTGCCCCCGGACGGCGGGGAGGAGAGGACCAGGCGTGCGCGAGTTCAGCGTTCCCGCGACCACCGAGGTGGGTCCGGACGAGGCCATCCCCGACATGCTGACGGCCAACGTCGCCGAGCACGGCGACGAGGTGGGTCTGCGCCGTCGGGTGGACGGGCAGTGGCGCGACGTCACGTGGAAGCAGTTCGGCGAGGAGGTCCGCGGGGTCGCCAAGGGGCTGATCGCCGCAGGCGTCTCCGCCGGTGACCGCGTGGCCCTGCAGGCCAAGACCCGCTACGAGTGGACGGTCTTCGACTTCGCCATCTGGACGGCCGGCGCCGTCGTCGTCCCGATCTACGAGACCTCCAGCGCCGATCAGGTGGCCTGGATCCTCTCCGACTCCGGTGCCACCGCCGTGGTCGTCGAGCGCGACGACCACGCGGCGGACGTCGAGTCCGTCCGCGACCAGGCACCCGACCTCCGGTCGGTGCACGTCATCGACGACGGCGCCGTGGACCAGCTCGTCCAGGCGGGCAAGGACGTGCCCGACAGCGAGCTCGACGCGCGTCGCGGGACCCTCACGGCCGACAGCCTGGCCACCCTGATCTACACCAGTGGCACCACCGGCCGGCCCAAGGGCTGCGAGCTCACCCACGGCAACTTCCTGTTCGAGATCGGCAACGGCATCACCCTGCTCGACCGCTTCATGGGCGTGCAGGGTTCGCTGCTGCTCTTCATCCCGCTGGCCCACGTGCTGGCCCGCGTCCTGCAGGTCGGGGCGGTCAAGAACCGCACCGTCATCGGCCACACGCCGGACGTCTCGAACCTCGTCCAGGACCTCGGCGAGTTCAAGCCGACCTTCGTCCTCGCCGTCCCGCGCGTGTTCGAGAAGGTCTTCAACAGCGCGAAGGCCAAGGCGGAGGGCGACGGCAAGGGCAAGATCTTCGACAAGGCCGCCCAGGTGGCCATCGACTGGTCCCGCGCGCAGGACACCGGCGGGCCGGGGCTCGGGCTCCGGGCCCAGCACGCCCTGTTCGACAAGCTCGTCTACGGCAAGCTGCGGGCGGCCCTCGGTGGTCGCTGCCTCGGCGCCATCTCCGGCGGGGCTCCCCTGGGCGAGCGCCTGGGCCACTTCTTCCGCGGCATCGGGGTCACCGTCTTCGAGGGCTACGGCCTCACCGAGACCACGGCCGCCGCGTCGGTCAACCACGACGAGGCCCTGCGCATCGGCACCGTCGGGCGCCCGCTGCCCGGCGTCGAGTTCCGGATCGCCGACGACGGCGAGGTGCTGATCCGCGGCGGCATCGTCATGCGCGGCTACTGGAAGAACGACGACGCCACCAAGGAGGCCATCGACGCCGACGGCTTCTTCCACACCGGTGACATCGGTGAGCTCGACACCGACGGCTTCCTCAAGATCACCGGGCGCAAGAAGGAGATCCTGGTGACCGCCGGCGGCAAGAACGTCGCCCCGGCCGTCCTCGAGGACCGGCTGCGCTCGCACCGCCTGGTCAGCCAGTGCATCGTCGTCGGCGACCAGCGTCCCTTCATCGGCGCGCTGATCACCCTCGACGAGGAGGCCCTCCCCCAGTGGCTGGAGTCCAAGGGCAAGCCGGCCGACCAGTCGATCGAGCAGCTGCGTGAGGACCCGGAGCTCAAGGCGGAGATCGACGCGGCGGTAAAGGACGCCAACAAGGCGGTGTCCCAGGCCGAGGCGATCAAGAAGTTCACGATCCTCAGCACCGACTTCACCGAGGACAACGGGATGCTGACGCCGAGCCTGAAGCTCAAGCGTTCCGTCGTCATGAAGGAGTTCGGCAACGAGGTCGAGAGCCTCTACACCCGGTAGGCCCTTCCACCGAGCCCTGTCCCGCGCATGCGCGGGACAGGGCTCAGTGCTGTTCGGGGGCGAGCAGCCCTGCGAAGGTGGCCGCGATCCGGGTCCAGGACCAGCGCTCCTCCACCCACACGCGGCCGGCGGCGCCCATGGCGCGGGCGCCTTCGGGATCGTCGAGCAGCCTCACGACGGTGTCCGCGACGGCGGCGGGTGAGCGCGGGTCGACGACGTGGCCGGTGACGCCGTCCTGGACCGCCTCCGGGGCACCGCCCGACGTGCCGGCGACGACGGGCCGCCCGCAGGCGGCCGCCTCGAGGAAGACCATCCCGAGGCCCTCGACGTCGAGGCCGGCCCGGCGGGTGCGGCACGGCATGGCGAAGACGTCCCCGGCGGCGTAGTGCGCGGGCAGCTCGGCCGGGTCGACCGGGCCGGTGAAGACGACGGAGTCCGTCAGCCCCCGGGCCGACACCGCGCGTCGCAGCGAGGCCTCCAGCGGGCCACCTCCGACCAGGAGCAGCCGGGCGCCGGGATGCCGGGCCAGCACGCGCGGCCAACCGGCCACCAGGACGTCCTGCCCCTTGCGCGCGACCAGCCGGGACACGCACACCACCACCGGCGCCTCCCCCAGTCCGTACCGCGCCCGCACGCCGGATCCGTCGGCGTCCGGCGTGAAGCGGTCGACGTCCACGCCCGGGGAGAGCTGGGCGAGGCGGGTCCGCCGGTCCAGGGCCGGGGCCAGCCGGCCGCGCGTGTAGTCGCTGATGTAGGTGACGACGTCGAGTTCCGAGGCGATGCGCTGCATGACCTGCCGGCTGCCCGGGAGCGCCACCCAGCCGGTCTCGTGACCGTGCGTCGCGCCCACCAGGTGGCCGACCCCGGCGTCCCGGAGGGCCGGGGCGATGAGGCCCAGCGGGGCGGCCGCGCCGAAGAAGGCGCTGCCGCACCCGTGCGCGCGGGCGAGCTCCGCCGCCGTCCGGGCGACCGCGCGGGTGGGCAGCAGCATCGTCGTCGGGTACCGGACGACGGGATACGGCAGCGCGGCGTCGTGGTCCTCCCAGCCCGGGGATCGGGAGGCCAGCACCACGAGGGACTCCGGTGGCCGCCGGGCGAGCAGCGCGGCGACGAACGTCTGGATGCCGCCCTGGCGCGGCGGGAAGTCGTTGGTGACGACGAGCGTCCGCGTCCCGCTCACGGACGGTCCAGCCGCGCCCAGTCGGCGGCCATCGCCAGACGCTGGGCAGCCGTCGGGTGGGAGCCGAAGAACCACTGCCACGCGGCCGGCGGATCGGGGTCGCTGAGGTTGGACCCGGCGAGGTCCTGCTGCATGGCCGCGAAGGCGTCCGGATCACGCGTGAGATCGAGGGCGTGCACGTCCGCGCGGGCCTCGACGTGTCGCGAGACGGCGTTCTGGACCGGCGTGGACACCAGCGTGCCGACCGTCATCAGGAACAGCAGCAACGGGATCACCCGGGGGTCGCCGGCCGAGTCGGCCCCGGCACGGCGGAGCAGCCGGGGCGACGACAGCAGCCAGCCGAGCGCCGCCACCCCGGCACCGGCCCCCAGGGCGCCCATGAGCGTCCCGGTCAGGACGTCGTCCGTGGCCACGTGCCCGAGCTCGTGGGCGACGATCGACTCGATCTGGTCGTCGGGCAGCCGGTCCAGCACGGTGTCGTAGAGGACCACCCGACGGGTCGAACCGAATCCCGACACGTACGCGTTGAGCGCCGTCGTGCGGCGTGAGGCATCGGACACCAGGACGTCCTGGACCGGGGTGCCGTTCTCCTCGGCCAGCTGGAGCAGGTCGGCGCGCAACTGGCCGGCCGCCAACGGCTCGAAGCGGTTGAAGGCGGGCTCGACCAGGACCGGCCAGAGGAACGAGCCGGCGACCACCAGGGCAGCTGCCCCGGCGCCCGCCCAGGCCCACCAGGTCCGCGGCGCGCGACGGGCGAGCCAGACCAGGACCAGCAGGCTCAGTGCCGTCAGGGCGGCGTCGATGGCCACCGACACCCAGACGTCGCGCAGCCACAGCCCCCAGCTGCGCGTGGAGAGCCCGTAGCGGTGGCGGACGACCTCGCCGTAGGCCGACAGCGGCAGGGTGACCAGGCGCCCGAGCACCGCGAGCGCGACCACGCCCAGCAGGACCTGCCACACCCAGCCGCCCCCGAGCGGCGCCGCGGCCGCACGGACGATGCGGGCGCCGGCCCGGGTCAGCCCCAGGAGCGCGGAGACGGCCAGTCCCAGCAGCAGGGACACCAGCGAGGCGGGACGCAGCGCGGCCGCGAAGGCCTCCGCCCTGGCCACCCGATCCGCGGACAGCCCGGCCGTCGGGTCGACGGCGGTGTGCCCACCGGCCGGCTCGGGCAGGGGCACCCACGGCGTGCGGACGGCGATGACGACGGCGAGCGCGATGCCGAGGACCACCGCGGCGACCAGCGCAACGCGGCGGGCAGTCACTCGACCGATCCTAGAAGGACCCAGCTGCCCCCCACTGCTCGCAGGCTCGCAGCGGGACCCTGCAGCGGGGCCGACGAGCAAGGCCGGTGACCCCGTGTGGGGTCACCGGCCCTGGTCGCTGTGGTGCTGGTCCTCGCTCAGCCGGCGATGCGGCGGGCGTGCGTGAAGCCGCTCATCGAGCCGAAGCTGGCCACCATGACCGGCTTGCTCGACGTCGACGCGTGCACCATCTGCCCGTTGCCGATGTACATGGCCACGTGGCTGGTGGGGCTGTAGTAGAAGAGCAGGTCGCCCGGCTGCAGGTCGCTGACGGCCACCGGAGCGCCCATCTGCGACTGGCTGCGGCTCGAGTGCGGCAGGCTCACGCCGGCCGCGGAGTAGGCGTACTGGGTCAGCCCCGAGCAGTCGAACGCGTCCGGGCCGCCCGCCCCCCAGACGTAGGCGTCGCCGACCTGGGCGAGCGCCGTGTCGACCGCCACCTGCGCGGCCGCACTGGGAGCGATGACACCACTCGGGACCGCGGCGACCGGCTCGCCACCGTGGGCCCGGGCGACCTGCGCCTGCTGGGGCGCGGACAGGGCGTCGTACTGCCGCTGGTAGTCGGCGATCCTGCCCTCGAGCTCGTCCTGCTGAGCGGCGATCTCGTCGACGGCCCGCTGTGCCTCGGCCTCGGCCGCGTCGGCTGCCTCCTGGGCGCTCTCCGCGGCGTCCGATGCCTCGGCGACCTCGAGGAGCTGCTCGCTCGTGTGGCCGGCGATGGCGTCGAGGGTGCCCAGCTGGTCGACGAGGTCCTCGGCCGAGTCGCTGGTGAGCAGGACGTTCAACCGCGAGAAGTTCTCGCCGGTGTAGGCGGAGCGGGCCAGCTGCCGGACCTGGCCGTCGAGCGAGTCGAGCTCCGCCTGCGCGTCGGCTGCGGCCTGCTCGGCACTCGCGACGGCGGCGTGCTGCTGCTCGAGCTGGACCTTCGCCTCGTTGAGCTGCTCGGTGACCACCTCGAGCTCGTGCTCGGCCTCGGCGACGAGCTGCGCCGCCTGCGCTGCGTCGGCGATGTCGCCCGGATCGGCAGCGGCGGTGCCCGGGAGGACGGTGAAGGTGAGGGCCGCGGTCACTCCGAGGAGCAGACCGGAGCGGAGCCAGCCGACGTGCCCGGGAGCGGACGGACGAGGACCGGCGGACTGTTCGAGGGCGTGCGGCAGTACGGCGTGTGGGGTCGCCACGAGCGGCGGCTCTCCGTTTCTTCCTCTACGACCGCCTACCGAGTTAGCTGACGGGTTCGGGCGGGGAAGATCGGCCCTATCTCCTGCGCACCGGCGAACCGGCCCGGCAGGAGAACTCACCCCAGGACTGCGGTGGGTCCCCGGCTCGCCGTCCGACACCTGTGCGGCGCCGTCGGGCGATTAGGCGGTGCCCGTCCGAGGTCACCCCTCTGCGGGTGACGACCACTCGGTCGGACCGGCTGACCCTACGACCGTGGTGCTGCCGTGACAAACGGAGGGCCCTGGGACACCTGTGACGAGAGTCGCGATCGGAACGTTCGCCCTGGTCATCGCGCCACGGTTCGCGGGTGTGACGTGAGGCGGACCGCTCCGTCCGCAGCCTGCTCAGCCCGTCCGACGTCCCCCCTCGGACGCGCCCCCGGAGCCGTCCCGGTGCCGCAGCGGCGGGACGAGACCCACGTCCGCCAGGGCGCGGACGGCACGGCGCTCGACGTCGTCGAACTCCACCACCACGCCGGTCGGCGGGACGACGACGTCCTCGGCCGACAGCCCATCGCTCCCGGCGATGGTGGCCCGGGCGCGGTCGGTCAGCGGCACGACCACCGGGTCGGCGCTCTGCCAGCCCGGCGGTGCCCCCAGCAGGACGGTGACGACGCAGTCGGCGCAGCCCGTCGGGCGTGCGGTGCAGGTGTCGCAGTCGATCAGCATGGCTTTCTCCTCCGTGAGTCATCCGCACGGTAGGAACAGCCACCGACAATTCCGCTCCGGCGTCGCCCCGGCCACGGCCTCAGGTGCCGGCGTACTCCCAGTGCCAGGGCTCCTCGCGACCGTTGCCCGGTTCGGCCCAGTCGGGATGGAGGTAGCCGAACCGTCCCGCGTTGGCCTTCATCCAGGCGTACTGCGGGGTGCCGAACCTCTCGACACCGCCGCAGAGGTCCACCGCCAGCCCCCAGCCGTGGTTGCTGGTGCCGGGGACGGCGGCGAGCGCGGGCTTCTGGCCGTAGAGCCGCACCTGGCTCTCGTAGGTGCGGTAGGAGTCGGTGATGCAGAGGGGCGTCCCGAAGGCCCCCGCGAACGCTGCCGACATCGCCCGGTAGGCCGCCGCTGCATCGCAACGCAGGGAGTGCGCGCCCGCGCCGATCGGGCACATCGCGCTGGGCGGGATGAGCCCGTTGGGATAGCCGCCCCACGAGCGCGCGCCGTCGAAGCTGGGCGGGTAGACGGTGTTCCCGCACTCGACCCGCAGCGCGCCGCCGGCCGGACCCGGCGCCGGGACCGGTGCTCGCTGACCGAGGCTCGGCCGGCCGATCCCCATCACCTGGTCCGCCGGCAGAGTCCGCACCACCACCGCACCGGCCCGCGCGTCGGCGGCCAGCATCGTCTTCGGGTCGAGGGCGATCCCGACGTGCCCCAGGCCCGACTCGGGCGTACCGAGGAAGACGAGGTCACCGGGCAGCACGTCGGCCGGCGCGACGGGCGCCGTGACGGCGGAGAGGTCGGCCTGCGTCCCGGGCAGAGGGATCCCGGCCGCCCCGTACACCGACTGGACCAGCGAGCCGCAGTCCCACGAGTCCGGGCCCGCGGTCCCCGGCGCGTAGGGCCGGCCCAGGGCCTCCATCGCGGCGCTGACGGCGCTGAGGGTCTCGGCGGGGAGGACGAGCAGGGACGAGGGCTGACGCGGCAGCTGCGCAACCCCGGCCTGAGCCCCGCCACCGGCCGACCCCACCGGCACCAGTCCCGCCGGCAAGCCCGCGGGCGGGTTCTGCAGCGCGGACGCCGGCGGGGGCGTGACGCCGGCCGCCGCCAGCTCCGCGACGTAGGCCCGCCAGTTCGCCGCCGTCCGTTCGTTGACGTCCAGCTGCTCCTGCTGCAGCTGGGCCAGCTGGCGGTCGACGGCGCCCAGGGCCTCGCCCAGTTCGTCGGTGACCGCGGAGGCGGCTGCCTCGAGCTCGGCCACCGTGGCCGCCACCTCGTCGGCCCGCGCCCTCGCCTGGGTCAGCGCCGCCGTCGCCCGCTGCTGCTCGTCCAGCGCCGCCTGCCGGAGCTCCTCCGCGGCGCCGATCACGCGGGCGGCATGGGAGTCCACGACGTCCAGGAAGCCCATGGCCGCCACGACGTCGCCGGGATCACCGCCGGACAGCAGGAGCGTCAGCGGGCTGAGCGCCCCGCCGTCCCGGTACACCGCCGACGCGTACTCCGCGACCGCCTCCTGGTGGACGGCGAGCTCTCCCTCCGCGTCGGCGACGACCGCCTCGGCCTCGGCGACCGCCTGCTCGATGCGCGCCAGCTCCTCGCGAGCCGCGGCGACCTCCGCCTGCTGCTCCTGCAACCCCGTCTGCACCTCGGCGGCCCGCTGCTGCAACTGGTCCAGCGCCCGACTGTCCAGCACTGCAGTGGTGCCGCCGGGCTGGTCACTGGGCGCCGCCGCGGCGGGTCCCGAGCCGAGCAGGACGATCGCCAGCGCGGCGGATGCGGCGAGCGCACGCGTCGCCGGGCCTCGGGTGCGCCACGGAGAGCGCGGGAGCATCGGACCACCTCTGCGTTCGGGGCGCCTTCGCCCACCGGAGCAGATGGTGTCCCGTCCGGGGCGGGAACGCCAGGTGAGCAGCACCGTTCCCCCCGCCCGGGCGACGGCGAGGGCGACGCTCGCGGCTCGCGGAGCGGTCCTGCGCGGCGCGGCAATCACAAGAGTGTCATTAGGCCGACCTACCGTCCCGGTCGTGCCGTCCTCCCCCGCAGTTCCGCGCCCCACGACCCAGCGGTACGAGCAGGTGACCATCGAGGAAGTGGGCACCCCGCTGGCCGACGTCACGTTCGTCGTCGTGGACCTGGAGACGACCGGCGGGTCTCCCAAGGACAGCGCGATCACCGAGATCGGCGCCGTGAAGGTTCGCGGTGGCGTCATCCTGGGCGAGTTCCAGACCCTCGTCGACCCCGGCTGCGCCATCCCGCCGTACATCAGCGTCCTGACCGGGATCACCTCGATGATGGTGGCGGCCGCCCCGAGGATCGGAGCCGTCCTTCCCGGGTTCCTCGAGTTCGCCCGCGGCGCGGTGCTGGTCGCGCACAACGCGCCCTTCGACATCGGGTTCCTGAAGGCGGCGTGCGCGGAGAACGGCATCGCCTGGCCGGCCGCGGCGTCGGTCGACACCGCGGTCCTCGCCCGCCGGCTGCTGACCCGCGACGAGGTGCCCAACTGCAAGCTCGCCACCCTCGCCCCCTACTTCTCGGCCAGCACCTCCCCCACCCACCGGGCGCTGGACGACGCCCGGGCGACCGTCGACGTCCTCCACGGCCTGTTCGAACGCCTCGGCCCGCTCGGCATCACCTCGCTGGAGGAGCTCACCGGGCTCACCCGCCAGGTGGACCCGGAGCGGCGGCGCAAGCGGCACCTGGCCGACGGCGTGCCGCACGGTCCGGGCGTCTACCTCTTCCGCGGGCCGCGTGACGAGCCGCTGTACGTCGGGACGTCGAACGACCTGCGCAGCCGCGTGCGCAGCTACTTCACCTCCGGCGAGCAGCGCAGCCGGATCACCGAGATGGTGGCCCTGTCCCAGCGCGTCGACGCCATCCCCTGCGCGCACGACCTCGAGGCCGCCGTCCGGGAGCTCCGGCTGATCGCCGAGCACAAGCCCCGGTACAACCGGCGCTCGCGCTTCCCCGAGCGTGCGCTGTGGATCCGGCTCACCGAGGAGCCGTTCCCCCGGCTCTCCGTCGTCCGTCGGGTGCGCCCCGGAGCGGGGGTCTTCCTCGGACCCTTCCCCGACCGGCGGGCTGCCGACGCAGCCGTGGCCGCCGTGCACGAGGCCCTGCCGTTGCGGCAGTGCACGACCCGCCTCTCGCCCCGGGTGCCGACGGCGGCCTGCGCGCTGTTCGACATGGGCCGGTGCGGCGGCCCCTGCATCGGCGCTCAGTCGGTGGCGGACTACGCCTCGATCGCCTCCGTCTTCCGCGCCGCGGTCGACCACGACCCGCGCGAGCTCGTCGCCCCGCTGCTGGGTCGCGTCGACCGGCTGGGGGCCGCGGAGCGCTACGAGGATGCCGCGGTCCTGCGTGACCGGGTCGCCGTCCTCGTGCGTGCCGTGCGCCGCCGTCAGCGGCTGGAGTCCCTGGCCGCCGTCCCGGAGCTGGTGCTCGCCCGGTCCGACGGCTCCGGCGGCTGGCACCTCTCCGTCGTGCGTCGTGGGCGGCTGGTGGCAGCGGGCGGCGCCCCGCGGGGCACCTCCGTGCGCGGCACGCTGCCCGGGCTCATGTCCACCGCGGAGACCCCGGTCGGCCCCGACGACGAGCTCGCCGCCACCGTCGACGAGACGGAGCTGATCCTGCGCTGGATGGAGAAGCCGGGGACCCGCCTCGTCGAGCTCACCGGGACCCTGGCGTGCGCCGCCCCGGGGACGGGCTCCTTCAGCGGCTTCCTGAGCAGGGTGGAGGCCGGTCGGACCGACCGGAACCCCTTCTCCGACGACCGTTCCCTGGGCACCCGGGCGCGGCCGGAGCGGGTGTCTGCTGGCGCGGGCGTCCCGGTGCCCTCCCGGCTAGGCTCCTCGGCGTGATCACCGCCATCGTGATGATCGATGCAGCCACCGACGCGATCCCCGAGGTGGCGGCGGCCATCGCGGACCTCGACGGGGTGAGCGAGGTCTACTCCACCGCCGGCGAGGTCGACCTGATCGCCATCGTGCGCGTGCGCGAGTTCGAGCAGATCGCGGAGGTCATCGCCGGACGGATCAACAAGGTGCCCGGCGTGCTGGAGACCGAGACGCACATCGCGTTCCGCGCCTACTCGCGGCACGACCTCGACGCCGCCTTCTCGATCGGCTTCGAGTCCGGCAACTGAGGACGGGGCCGTCAACCGCCCGCGGCTGTCCGGCTGACGGTCACCCAGCGCTCGAGTTGTGCCGTCGCGCGACCGTCGTCGATCGCGGCCGCCGCCCGCTCCATCCCGGCCGCGACGGCGTCGTGCAGCCGGGCGGACCTCGGGTCGAAGGCCGCGAGCGCGGCACCGGCGTTCAGCACCACCGCGTCGCGAACCGCCCCCGGCTCGCCCTCGAGGACCCGCCGGAAGACGTCGGCGTTGAACGCCGGAGGTCCGCCGCGGAGCGCGTCCGGCCCCGAGGGCGCGATGCCGAGCGCCGCGGGGTCGAGGCGGTCGGGCTCCACCTCGCCGTCCCGCACCACCCAGACCGACGACGTGGTGGCGGTGGTCAGCTCGTCGAGCCCGTCGTCGCCGCGGAACACCAGCGCACGACCGCCGCGGGCGGCGAGCACGTCGGCCATCACCGGCGCCATCCGTCGATCGGCACATCCGATCGCGGCGGCCACGGGACGGGCGGGGTTGGTCAGCGGGCCGAGGAAGTTGAACACCGTGCCGATGCCCATCTCCCTGCGGGCCGGGCCGGCGTGACGCATGCCCGGGTGGAAGACCGGCGCGAAGAAGAAGCCGATGCCCGCCTCGGCGACGCAGCGGGCGACCCCCTGTGCCGGCAGGTCGATGACGACCCCGAGCTCCTCGAGCACGTCGGCGGCGCCGGACGAGGACGACGCCGCGCGGCCGCCGTGCTTGGCGACCGGCGCTCCCGCCGCGGCGGTGACGACCGCCGCCATCGTCGAGATGTTCACCGTGTGGGCGCCGTCGCCGCCCGTGCCGACGATGTCGACGCACTCGGAGGACAGCTGCACCGGGGTGGCCTGCGCGAGCATCTCCGCGGCGAGCCCGGCCACCTCCTGGGCCGACTCCCCCTTCGCCCGGAGGGCCACGGCGAAGGCCGCCACCTGCACCGGCGTCGCCTCACCGGTCATGATCTCGCGCATCGCCCAGGACGTGTCCGCCGCCGACAGGTCCTGTCGGGCCAGCAACCGGGTGAACAGCGCCGGCCAGGTCGGCCCGCCCGCCTTCGGGGCGCTCACCGGCGGCTCACCGGCGGACGACGGGGCGCTGCGCATGGGCGCGCAGCAGGTCCGCCACCACGCCCGGGGCGGTGAGCGGGTCGATCGGGAGCGGGAGGGTTCCCTCTGCGCGCGACCAGTGCGCCAGCCAGCGGTCGGGCTGCCGGGCGATCAGCACGCAGACCGCCGGGCGGTCGGCGACCTCCTGGTCGAGCTGCCGGGCCACGGCCAGTCCGCCGGTGGGCTGGGCCTCGCCGTCGAGGATGCAGAGGTCGACGCCACCGGCGTCCACCGTCGCCACGACCTCCTCGCCGGTCTCGCACTCGAGCCACGTGATCGGTCCCACGTCGGCAGCGGGCCGGCGCCCGACGGCGGTGCGGACGGCGTCCCGGATCTCGGCCCGGTGGCTGTAGACCACCACGGCGGCCGGAAGCGACGGGGCACGGGAGGAGTCGGAGGCAGCGCTCACAGCCCCGAGCCTAGTGCCAGACCTGGACATTTCCCGGGCAGGCCGCGGTAACGGTCAAGAGCTGATCACATTGCCGCCACGCCCATCGCACCCGCGGTCGTGACGGCCCCCTGCCGATGCCATGATGGCGCTTGTGACAACGGCCCCCGTCGCGAGCAGCACCTTCGACACATCGCGGGTGCACTCCCTGACCCGACCGAACATGGTCAGCGTCGGCACGATCATCTGGCTCTCCAGCGAGCTGATGTTCTTCGCCGGACTGTTCGCCATGTACTTCACCGCGCGAGCCCGGGCCACCGACGGGTGGCCGCCGGAGCCGACCGAGCTGAACCTGCCGTACGCCACGGTCTTCACCGTCATCCTGGTGCTCTCCTCGGTGACCTGCCAGTTCGGCGTCTTCGCGGCGGAGAACGGCAACGTCTACGGCCTCCGGCGCTGGTTCACCATCACGTTCGTGATGGGCCTGGTCTTCGTGCTCGCCCAGGCGAACGAGTACCGGGTCCTGGTGACCGAGCACGGGACGACGATCGCGTCCTCGACGTACGGATCGGTCTTCTACATCACGACCGGGTTCCACGCACTGCACGTCATCGGCGGTCTCGTCGCCTTCGTCTATCTCCTCATCCGGTCCACCATGGGCCGGTTCACGCCTGCACAGGCGACCGCCGCGATCGTGGTCTCCTACTACTGGCACTTCGTCGACGTCGTGTGGGTCGGGCTCTTCGCCACGATCTACCTGATCCGCTAGGGAACCGGTGTCCACCACGAACCCGCAGTCCGAGGCCCTTCCCGCTGAGAGCGGTCCCGGCGAGGGCAACCCCGCCGGCCGGGCCCGCGCCCGGCGCCGCTCCAAGCACCGCCGCCGCCTGGCCAACGTCGCCGGACTCATGACCGCCCTGGTGCTGACGGGTGCCCTGTACTCGGTCTTCACCCCGGCACAGGCCGCCGACGAGACCACCGAGTCGGCCGCCGAGGCAGCCGGTCGCGAGCTCTACGAGCGCAGCTGCATCACCTGCCACGGCGAGAACCTCGAGGGCGTGCCGAACCGCGGACCGTCGCTCATCGGGGTCGGCGAGGCCGCCGTCTACTTCCAGGTGCACACCGGCCGCATGCCGCTGGTCCGCCAGGAGGCTCAGGCGCCGGACAAGCCGAACGTCTTCTCCGAGGAGGAGATCGACCAGCTCATGGCCTACGTCCAGGCCAACGGCGGTGGGCCGACGCTCCCGTCGGGCGACCTGCGTGACGGCGACCTGGCCGAGGGCGGTGAGCTGTTCCGACTCAACTGCGCCTCCTGCCACAACTTCGTGGGTGAGGGTGGCGCCCTGAGCTCGGGCAAGCACGCGCCGAGTCTGGACGACTCCACCGACCTCGAGATCTACACGGCGCTGCTCACCGGGCCGGAGAACATGCCGGTCTTCGGGGACAACCAGCTGACGCCCGAGGAGAAGCGCTCGATCATCAACTACATCCAGACCGTCAACTCGCAGGCCGACCCCGGTGGCGCCGGCATCGGCCGCATCGGCCCGGTGGGCGAGGGTCTGGTCATCTGGGTCGTCGGCATGGGCGCCCTGCTGTTCGGGATCTTCTGGATGGGGAGCAAGGCGTGAGCACCCGCGAGGCCCGCCCCGGTTCCACCGGTGGCGAGGACACCCCCGGACCGCTGTACGGCGGTCCGGACGACGACTACACCCCCGAGCAGCTGGCGGCCATGAGCCGCATCGAGCTCGACCGGCTCGGTGCCCGGTACGACGGGGTCGAGATCCTGCACGTCGACCCGGGTCCGGAGCCCGGCTCGGTGATGGAGAAGCGGGCCATCCGCCAGGTGGGCCTGATCTGGAGCCTCGCGGGGCTCTTCGCCTTCCTCTTCATCGTCGTCTACGTCGGCTCGGGGTGGTTCCTGCCCGACTGGCAGTGGAGCATCACCGAGGGCGGCTGGAGCGCACTCTTCACCCCCCTCCTGGGGCTCTTCATGGGGCTGTCGCTGACCCTGGTCGGCGTGGGACTGGTGCTCTTCACCAAGAAGCTCCTGCCGCACGAGACGGCCGTCCAGGACAAGCACGACGGCTCGCACTTCGACCGCGTCACTGCCGGTGCCACCCTGGTCGGCGGGTACCACAACAGCGGGCTGGGCCGGCGCAAGCTGATCACGCGCTCGCTCGCCCTCATGGGCGGTGGCGTCGGTCTCATGCTGATCATGCCGCTGGGCGGCCTGCTCAAGAACCCCAACAAGGGCGACCCTCTCGGCACCACCGCGTGGGCCGACGGCGTCCGGCTCGTCCGCAACGACGGCACCCCGATCCGGCCCGGCGACCAGGAGCCCGGCTCCCTGGAGACGGTCTTCCCGGCCGTGCCCGGCGGGAACCGGCAGGCCGACGCGGCCACCATGCTCATCCGGCTGCGCCCGGCGCAGCTGGCGACGCTCCAGCCGCGCGAGGGCCACGGCGACTTCGCCTACGGCGAGTACGTGGCCTACTCCAAGATCTGCACCCACGCGGGCTGCCCCGTGTCGCTGTACGAGCAGGAGACCAGCCGGATCCTCTGCCCCTGCCACCAGTCGCAGTTCGACGTCACGCAAGGCGCCAAGCCGGTCTTCGGCCCGGCTGCGCGGGCACTCCCGCAGCTGCCCCTCGGCGTCGACGACGAAGGCTTCTTCATCGCGCGCAGCGACTACATTGAGGCCGTAGGCCCCACGTACTGGAACCGGGAGCGCATCTGATGGCTCGTACCGCCACCGCACCGGGTGCGCCCACGACCAAGCTGGGCAAGGCCGCCCTCGAGGTCGACGACCGGATGATCATCGCTCCGTGGGTGCGGCGGACGATGAACAAGGTCTACCCCGACCACTGGTCGTTCCTCCTGGGTGAGATCGCGCTCTACTCGTTCCTCATCCTGCTGCTCTCGGGTACGTACCTGACCTTCTTCTTCGACGCGTCCATGCGTGAGGTCGTCTACGAGGGCTCCTACGCGCCTCTCCGGGGCGTGGAGATGTCCGCCGCCTACGACTCGGCGCTGGCGCTGTCCTTCGACGTCCGCGGTGGCCTCTTCATGCGGCAGCTGCACCACTGGGCGGCGCTGCTGTTCGTCGCCTCGATCGTGGTCCACCTGCTGCGCATCTTCTTCACCGGCGCGTTCCGCCGGCCGCGCGAGACGAACTGGCTGCTCGGTGTGGTCATGCTGGTGCTCGCCCTGCTCATGGGCGTCACGGGCTACACCCTCCCCGACGACCTGCTGTCGGGCACCGGCCTCCGCATCATCAGCGCGATCCTGCTGTCAGTGCCGGTCATCGGGACCTGGGCGCACTTCGCCGTGTTCAACGGCGACTTCGTGGGCGAGCAGATCATCGGCCGCTTCTACATCGTGCACGTACTGATCATCCCGGCCATCCTCCTGGCGCTCATCGCGCTGCACCTGCTGATCCTGGTCAAGCAGAAGCACACCCAGTTCCCCGGTGCTGGACGGACCGAGCACAACGTCGTCGGCAACCGGCTGTTCCCGACCTTCGCGGCCAAGGCGACCGGCCTGATCTTCGTGGTCTTCGGTGTCTGCGCCGCCCTCGGTGGTCTGGTCCAGATCAACCCGATCTGGCTGTGGGGCCCGTACAACCCGGCGCAGGTGTCGGCGGCGTCCCAGCCCGACTGGTACATCGGGTTCCTGGACGGCTCGACGCGCATCTTCCCGCCGTGGGACATGGAGCTGCCCGGCGACTACAACATCCCGGCGCTCTTCTGGCCCACGGTCGTGGTCGCCGGCCTGATGTTCACCGTCCTGGCGCTCTACCCCATGCTCGAACGCAAGATGACCGGTGACACCGCGTCGCACCACCTCCTGCAGCGCCCGCGCGACGTCCCGGTGCGGACGGCGCTCGGCGCCATGGGCCTGACCTTCTACCTCTGGCTCATGGTCGCCGGCGGCAACGACGTCATCGCCGACAAGTTCAACATCAGCCTGAACGCGATGACGTGGATCGGCCGGATCGGCGTGATCATCCTCCCGCCGATCGCCTACGCGATCACCTACCGCATCTGCCTCGGTCTGCAGCAGCACGACCGTGAGGTGCTCGAGCACGGCATCGAGACCGGTGTCATCCGTCGGCTGCCCAGCGGCGAGTTCATCGAGGTCCACCAGCCCCTGGGTCCGGTGGACGAGCACGGCCACGGCCAGCTCGCCTACGGCGGCGCTCCCGTGCCGAAGCGGATGAACCACGTCGGCGGCGCCCGCCGGGCCATCCGAGGATTCTTCTCGCCGGTCGAGGAGCCCACGCAGGTGGAGCTCGAGCAGCGGGGCGAGGGCCGCGGTCTCGCTGTCGGCGAGAGCGACCGCGAGCTCACGTCGTCCGGTCGCCCGTCCGACGGTGGTCGCCCCTCCGAGGGTGGCCGCCCGCAGGAGCCGCGCGACTGAGCAGGCATCATCCAGAAGGGCCCCGGTGGATTCCACCGGGGCCCTTCTGCGTGGTGGACCCGGCGGTGCCGGCGCGGGCAAGGCTCGGGCGGGCGGGTGCGCGCCGTCGTCGACCGCGAGCCGGCCGACGGGTCGCCGGCCGCGCCGGTGCCCGCCCGGTGGACCGCTCCGGATCCGCCGAACGGGGACGGCGGGGACGAGGCGCTCACGTGGCGCCTGGGCGGCCCGGCGGGATGTTCTGGTTGAGGTGGAAGACGTTGTCCGGGTCGACAGCGCTCTTGAGGGCGGTGAGCCGGGCGAGCGTGGCCGGTGGGTAGGCCCGTCGCACACCCGCCGCGCCGTCGTCGCCGAGCGCGTTGACGTACGCGCCGCTGGCGAACGGCTCCAGCCGCGCGGCGCTCGCCCGGGCGGCGGCGATCCGGTCCCCGTCCTCGGCCGGATCGGTCCATCGTGCGGCACCGACGTACTCGAGGGCCGTCCGGCGCTGACTGAAGGCGGACGCGTCCTCCGGCACCTCCGCGATCGCGCCGCCATAGGCCTGCAGGCTCGCCGCGACGGCGGGATCGTGCGAGAGCAGTGCGTCGATCCCCGCATCGGGCAGCTCTCGGACGTAGTGGCCCTTCCAGTACCGCCGCACCAGGTGCTCCTGAAGCGTGTCCTCCCGTCGCTGGAGGTCGAGATAGGACAGCACCTCCACGCGTCGGGCGACGGGCGGGCCGAGGGAGGTGACCACCTCTGCGTACGTGCGACCCTCGTCCGGATCGCCGACCCAGACGAACCCCAGGGTCGCGACGCCGCCGAGGACCGTCGCGGCGTACGTCGCCTGACGGGGCGCCTCCGCACTCAGGTCCCGCCAGCGAGCCATCGCCGGCCCGGCGCCAGCCACGGGGAAGTCGAGCTCGACGCTCACCGCCCGGCCCGCGACGGGGTGCAGCCGGAACTCGAACTCCGTCACGATCCCGAAGTTGCCACCGCCGCCACGCAGGCCCCAGAACAGTTCGGCGTTCTCCTCGGCGGACGCGCGGACGACGTCGCCATCGGCCGTCACCAGCTGGCAGGACACCAGGTTGTCGCAGGTGAGGCCGTACTGGCGGGCCAGCCAGCCCATGCCCCCGCCGAGGGTGAGGCCGCCGACCCCGGTGTGCGAGACGTTGCCGGCCGTCGTGGCCAGCCCGTGCTCCTGGGCGGCGAGGTCGAGTGCGCCGAGGAGAGCGCCGCCCTGGACCCGTGCCCTGCGCTGCTCCGGGTCGATGCGGACGCCGCCCATGGGGGTCAGGTCGATCATCAGTCCCCCGTGGGGCACCGCCAGCCCGACCACGCTGTGCCCGCCGCACCGGACCCCGATCTCCAGACCCTCCCGCCGGGCCAGGCCGATCGCGGTGACGACGTCGGAGACCTCGCGGCAGCGGGCGATCAGGGCGGGCCGGTGGTCCACCATGGCGTTCCACACCCGACGCGCGCGGTCGTAGCCCGGATCCTCCGGCCGCAGGAGCTCGACGGTCGGGCCGGCGGCCATCTGCGCGCGCGACGAGTGGACCATCGGTTGCCTCCTCGGGCTGGCGTCGTCCTGACCGGTGGACCGGCCGCCCCGGCAGAACTCATCGCCGGGACCGACCCCGGGAACGCGAAGGGCCCCTCCCGCGGTGTGCGGGAAGGGCCCTCGGTGAAGCGTGCCGGGTCAGCTCTGCGTGGCGTTCTGCCCCACGTAGAACTCGAAGAGCAGGCCGCCGATGGTGATGAGCAGCGCCGCGAGGGCGATGAGGATCAGCCACGAGTACCAGAAGGCCAGCGCGAGGCCCATCAGCGCGGCGGAGAGCGCCAGGGCGAACGGCCAGTAGCTGGCCGGCGGGAAGAAGCCGAGCTCGCCGGCCCCTTCGGCGATGTCGGCGTCCTTGCGGTCCTCGGGGCGGGCGTCGATGCGGCGGGACACGAACCAGAAGAACCCGCCGATGAGACCGGTCAGGCCACCGGAGAGAGCCAGCGCCGTCGTCCCGATCGGCTCCCGCGACCACACGCCGTAGACCACGGCCGCGGCGACGCAGAAGACCGCGATGATGTTGAAGATGAGCGACTCGACCTTCACGGTCGCGCCTCCTCGGTGCTCGGAACGATCAGGGGCTGGCAGGCGGGCGGCTCAGCCACCGGCGTTCTGCTGGTCGACGTTCTTGTTCTGGAGCGACTCGAACGGTGTCGTGGACGAGGAGACCCCCGGCTGCCCGATCTCCTCGAGAGCCTCGAACGTGTCCAGCCCGGACTCCCGGGCCTCCAGGTAGGCGTCGTAGTCGTCGCCCGACACCGCGCGGACCTCGAAGTTCATGTACGCGTGGTACGTCCCGCAGAGCTCGGCGCAGCGTCCGACGTAGGCGCCCTCCTCCTGGACGGTCACCTCGAAGACGTTGTCTCGGCCGTTCTCGTTGCCGGGGATGACGTCGAGCTTGAAGAGGAACTCGGGGACCCAGAACGAGTGGATGACGTCCGCGGAGGCCAGCTCGAAGCGGATCGTGCGGTCGGTCGGGAGCACCAGGATCGGGATCTCGGAGCTGGACCCGACCGTGTCGACCGGTTCACCGTCGTCACCCGCGGTCTCCGGGTACACGAACTGCCAGTTCCACTTGAACGCGTTGACCGCGATCGTCTCGTCCGGTTCGTCGCTGCGCTCCATCACGCGGTTCTGCACGACGACCGTGTAGAAGAACAGCCCGGCGATGATCAGGAACGGCAGGATCGTGTAGACGATCTCCAGCGGCAGGTTGTACGCCGTCTGCTTGGGCAGCTCGTCCCCGCGCTTGCGGTGCATGACGACCGACCAGCCGATCAGACCCCACACGGCGAAGCCGACGATGAGCGCCGCGATGACCGAACCGGTCCACAGCTCACGCATGTCCTGTGACCGGTCGGTGATGCCCTCCGGCCAGCCGAACCGCCAGAACTCGTTGTTCGGCATCTCGCATCCGGTGAGGGTCACGACCCCCAGGAGACCGAGCGCGGCCAGCCGCGCGAGCCTGTTGCCTCGAGCCACTGCTCGCTGCCTCCTCGTCCTCCGTCCGGGTGCCCGGACGGTCCTCCCAGCGGGTCGTCCGCCGGGTTCCGACGGACGGCGTCCACGCCGATCACAGTGTGGGCCGAGACTAGCCGACTCCGCTCGGCGGCCGACCACCGGAGACGCCGCACCGGCGGGTCGTGGGCGCGCATGCCCGACCTGCGGTGTTCCTGCCCACCGTCGAGCCGGGAGCCGCCGCTCGTGGAGGGCCGACGGTTAGAGTCGAGAGCGTGTATTCCCGGCTGCTGACCCCCAAGTGGCTGCTGCTGCACCTGTTGGTGGCGGTGCTGTTCGTGGCCACCTTCTTCCTGGGCTACTGGCAGCTGTCCAAAGCGGAGTCCGGCGGCGGCGCGGTGAACTGGAGCTACGCCCTGCAGTGGCCGCTCTACGGCTTCATGGGTCTGTGGTTCTACCTGCGCATGGTCAAGGTGGAGCTGACCCGCGACCCGGACGAGGACGCCCCGGGGGCCGCCGTCGTCCTCTACCAGCGCCCCCGCATCGACACCTCGGGGGACCCGGAACTGGCCGCGTACAACGCCTACCTCGCGGAGCTCAACGAGCGGGCCCTGGGCCAGCGGAGCACGGGTCATGGCCGCTGACCGGACCGCGCCCGCCCGCGATTCCGAGCAGGCGATCGCCGCCGCGCTGCAGCGCTACCGCGTGATGGCGACCGTCGTCGGCGTCCTGCTCGTCCTGCTTTTCGTCGTCGCGATGCCGCTGAAGTACTTCGCCGACATCCCGGAGCCGGTGACGGTCCTGGGGACGGCGCACGGCTGGCTCTACGCCCTCTTCTTCCTCTCGGCCGTCGACCTGGCGCTGCGGTCGAAGTGGACCCTGAAGGGGGCGATCATCACGCTGGTGTGCGGCACCATCCCCTTCCTCTCCTTCGTGGCCGAGCGGACCGTCACGCGGAAGATGCGCGCCGGCGAGCGCGTGTGACCTCCGCGCAGCAGCGCCTCTCCCCCGCGCCGCAGCTCCCCTCCCTTCCGCCCGACATCTCCCCGACCCCGAGGACCTGCGCCTGATGTGTGGCCTGCTCGCCTACTTCTCCACCGACGCCGACCGGGTCGACGACGGCACGGTCGACGCGGTGCGCGCGGCGCAGCACTGCCTGCGTCACCGCGGGCCGGACGAGAACGAGGCCTGGTGGGACGGCCGGGCGGTGTTCGGGTTCAACCGGCTGTCCTTCATCGACATCGAGAACAGCCACCAGCCGATGCCGTACGCCGACGGCCGGTACCGGATCGTCTTCAACGGCGAGATCTACAACTACCTCGAGCTGCGCGCCGAGCTGGCCGAGGCCGGCGCCACGTTCGCCACGGAGGGCGACACCGAGGCGATCGTCGCCGGTTACCACCTGTGGGGCGAGGCGGTCCTGCCGAAGCTGCGCGGGATGTTCGCCTTCATCATCTGGGACAGCGAGACCGGAACCGTCTTCGGCGCCCGCGACCCGTTCGGCATCAAGCCGCTGTTCACCGCCCGGCTGGCCGACGGCGGGATCGTCTTCAGCTCGGAGAAGAAGGCGCTGCTCGAGCTCCTCGGCGGCAGCGACGCCGCCGGCGGGGTCGACGGCGCCTCGCTGCAGCACTACCTGACGCTGCAGTACGTGCCGGAACCCGCGACCCTGCACACGGCGATCCGCCGGATCGAGAGCGGCACGAGCTTCACCGTCGCCGACGGCGAGCTGCGCACGAAGCGCTACTTCCACCCGACCTTCCCTATCCGGCCGGTCGCGAAGGACGAGGAGCAGGCCCTCTACGACCGCATCGCCGACGTCCTCGACGACTCGGTGCGCATGCACATGCGGGCCGACGTCACGGTCGGCTCGTTCCTGTCCGGCGGCATCGACTCCACGGCCATCGCCGCGCTGGCGAAGCGCTACAACCCGAAGCTGCTGACGTTCACCACCGGGTTCGAGCGGCAGGGCTTCTCCGAGATCGACGTCGCCGCCGAGTCCGCCGCGGCGATCGGCGTCGAGCACATCACCAAGGTGGTCACTCCCGAGGAGTTCGCCGCCGAGATCCCGCTGGTCGTCTGGTACCTCGACGACCCGGTCGCCGACCCGGCGCTCGTGCCGCTGTACTTCATCGCCCGCGAGGCCCGCAAGCACGTCAAGGTCGTGCTTTCCGGCGAGGGTGCCGACGAGCTGTTCGGCGGCTACAACATCTACCGCGAGCCGCTGTCGCTGGCCGCGTTCGAGAGGCTGCCGGCCGGCATCCTGCGGGCGCTCGGGAAGCTCTCCACCCGGCTGCCCGACGGCATGCGTGGCAAGGATCTCCTGCGCCGCGGGTCGATCCCGCTGGAGCAGCGCTACTACGGCAACGCTCGCATCTTCCGGGACGACGAGCTGGGATTCCTGGAGCGCCGGGACCCCGACCTCTCCCACGTCGCCGTCACCGCCGAGCTCTACGAACGCACCCGGGCCGCCGGCTACGACGACGTCACCGCCATGCAGTACGTCGACCTCTTCACCTGGCTCCGCGGCGACATCCTCGTCAAGGCCGACAAGATGACGATGGCGAACTCGCTCGAGCTGCGGGTGCCCTTCCTCGACCCCGAGGTCTTCGCCGTCGCCGGCACGCTGCCGGTCGACCAGCGGGTCACGAAGGAGACGACGAAGTACGCCCTCCGGCGGGCGCTCGAGCAGATCGTGCCGCCGCACGTCCTCAACCGCCGCAAGCTCGGCTTCCCGGTCCCCACGCGTCACTGGCTCGCGGAGCAGCTGCACGACTGGGCACGCCAGATCGTCGAGGACAGCCAGACCGACGAGTGGCTGGACAGGAAGCAGGTGCTGGCCATGCTGGCCGCGCACCGGGAGAACCAGCGCAACGGCTCGCCGGTCGACTACTCCCGCAAGCTCTGGACGCTGCTGGTCTTCATGGTCTGGCACGGGATCTTCGTCGAGGGCCGGATCACGCCGGTGATCCCCGAGACGGTCTACCCCGTCCGCCTCTGACCGCCGGGGGCGGCGACTGTGCGCTGGTCCACCTCATCGAGCCTCCATGAGGTGGACCGGCGAACACCGGGCGAGGGTGACGTCGCCCCATGGACCGGCCGCGAATGCGACAGCGCCCGGTCCCCCTCACGGGGAACCGGGCGCTGGGTCGTTCAGGCGCGGGTGATCAGCTGAACGAGTCCCCGCAGGCGCAGGAGCTGCCGGCGTTCGGGTTGTCGATCGTGAAGCCCTGCTTCTCGATGCTGTCGACGAAGTCGATCGTCGCGCCACCGAGGTACGGCCCGCTCATGCGGTCGACGATGACCTCGACCCCACCGAACTCGTAGGTCTGGTCGCCGTCGAGGAACCGCTCGTCGAAGAACAGCTGGTAACGCAGACCGGAGCACCCGCCCGGCTGGACGGCGATGCGCAGTCGCAGGTCGTCGCGACCTTCCTGGTCCAGCAGCGCCTTCACCTTCGAGGCCGCGGGGTCGCTGAGCACGACGCCGGTGACGCCGGGCGCCCCACCGTCGAGGGTCGTGGTGTCCTGCACCGACATGTTGTGTCCTCCCAGATACGAGGTGCCCGCTGCGGCACTTCCTGCAGCGGACCAACACCGCCGTGGCGGTGGCTCTTCCCCTGCTGGCCACCACTGTACGGCGCGGATTGCGCTTTCCCGGGTCTCCTTCCCCACACACGTAGACTTCGAGCCCGTGAAGCTCCGCCTGCCCGGCCGCCGCGACCGCGTCGAGACGACCGACACCCCCGCCGAGTCCGACCTCACCGAGCAGCTGGTGAGGGCCTCCGGCAAGGGCCGGCCCACTCCCAAGCGCGCCGAGGCGCAGGGACGTCGTCCCGGGCCCCCGCCGCCGCCTCCCACCACGCGGAAGGAGGCCTACAAGCGCATGCGGGAGCAGCAGGCCACCCGGCGGGCCGAGACCCGCCAGGGCGCGGCCCGTGGCGACGACGCCTACCTGCCCGCCCGCGACCGCGGTCCGGTGCGCAAGCTGGTGCGGGACGTCGTGGACTCCCGGCGCAACATCGGCAGCTTCTTCCTCGCCATCGCCGGCGTCGCCCTGATCGGCACCGTCGTCCCGAGCCTCGTGGTGCGCAACTACGCGAGCTTCCTGCTGTTCGGCTTCTTCCTGCTGCTCATCGTCGACTCGGTGATCCTGAGCCGGAAGATCAAGAAGAAGCTCGTCGAGCGGTTCCCCGACGACCCGCAGGCGAAGAAGACCCGCGGCCTGGTCTGGTACGGCATCAGCCGGGCCACCATGATCCGCCGGTGGCGCTTCCCCAAGCCCGACGTCGCCCTGGGCGCCGACGTCTGAGAAAGGACCCCGTCCTCCCCACCCCTCGCACGCTCGGGGCGGTGCCCTGGACGGGGCCGACGCCGGTAGGCCTGCGCGTCGTGCACCGACGCCCGCCGGCGCGGTGAGCACCGGCAGCCGACGTCCGCCCTCGTCGACGACGTCCTGCTGCTCGACCTCGCGCCGGGCCTGCCACCGCGCGGGATCTCGCCGGCGAGCGTGCACACGGTGCTGGTCACCCACGCCCACCCCGACCACTGCTCGCCCTTCTCCCTGCTGTGGCGGCACTGGGCGGGGCTGCCGGGGCCGCTGACCGTGGTCGGGCCCGCGTCGGTGTTCGACGAATGCCGGCCCTGGCTGGCCCCCGACGTCCGGGTGCGTCTCACCGAGGTCTCCCCCGGTGACGCGCTGCGCTGCGGCGACCACGTCGGGCGGGACGTCGCACCTGGACCTCGTGTCGTTCCCCGGCCAGCTCGATCGCCTGCGCGCGGTCGGCGCCGTCACCCCGGACACCGATGTCGTCGCCGTCCACCTGAGCCACCACAACCCGCCGGCCGCCGAGCTGGCGCTGCGCCTGGCCGCCCCCGGCGCCCGCTCGGTGTTCGACGGAGCGACAGTCGCCGTCGGGGCCCGACGCGCGGAGCTCCGGTACGGCGCCTAACGTCGCCGTACGTGGAATTCCGACGCCTCGGCCGCTCCGGCCTGAACATCTCCGAGATCGCCTACGGCAACTGGCTCACCCACGGTGGCCAGGTCGAGGAGGACGCCGCCTTCGCCTGCGTGCGGGCCGCCCTCGACGCCGGCATCACCACCTTCGACACCGCCGACGTCTACGCCGGCACCCGCGCCGAGACCGTCCTCGGTCGGGCCCTGGAGGGACAGCGCCGCTCGTCCTACGAGCTGTTCACCAAGGTCTACTGGCCCACCGGGAAGGGCCGCAACGATCGCGGCCTGTCCCGCAAGCACATCGTCGAGAGCTGCCACGCCTCGTTGAAGCGGCTGCAGACCGACTACGTCGACCTCTACCAGGCCCATCGCTACGACCCGACGGTGCCGCTCGAGGAGACGATGACCGCGTTCGCCGACCTCGTGCGCGCCGGCAAGGTGCTCTACATCGGCGTCTCGGAGTGGAACGCCGAGCAGATCGCCGCCGGCGCTGCCCTGGCCCGCGAGCTGAACGTGCAGCTGATCAGCAACCAGCCCCAGTACTCGATGCTCTGGCGGGTCATCGAGCCCGAGGTCGTGCCGACGTCGGAGAAGGAGGGTCTCTCCCAGATCGTCTGGTCGCCGCTGGCGCAGGGCGTGCTCACCGGCAAGTACCTGCCGGGTCAGCAGCCACCCGCCGACAGCCGCGGTGGGCACGCGGAGGCCGGCAACTCGATGCGTGGGTTCCTGCGCGACGACATCCTGACCGCCGTCCAGGGGCTGCGTCCGATCGCCGACGACCTGGGCCTGTCGATGGCGCAGTTGGCCATCGCCTGGGTCCTGCAGAACCCGAACGTGGGTGCGGCGATCATCGGCGCCACCCGCCCGGAGCAGGTGCACGACAACGTCAAGGCGTCCGGCGTCCGGCTCGAGGACGACGTCCTGCGGCGGATCGACGACGTCCTCGGGGACGTCGTGGAGCGGGACCCCACCAAGACCGCCCGCGGGTGACGGCTCGCCGCCCCCGCTCAGGGGGCGGCGAGGCCCATCGGGCCGTAGACCTCGTCCTCGCCGTCGAGCAGGGTCACCGTCGCGACGCCCTTGTCGAGGAGCTCCCGCCAGTTCTCCCCGAGCCACGACTCGGCGTCGCCCTGGTTGTCCGTGGCCGGGATCTCCACGCCGATCGACGACGGCTCGACGGCCGCTCCGGAGGGATCCTCGAGACGCCAGTGCCAGGTCATGCGGTGCAGGTTAGTGAGCCGGTCGTTCCCGTGCTGTGATCGACCGGCCGGTTACGCACGCGGGGCGGCGGGCATGGGAGTCCATCGACCGCCCCAGCCGGAGGACCGATGACCGCACCCTCGCACGAGCCCGACACGCGCGGAGCCACCCGCGTGCAGGTGACGCCCGACCCCGCCAACGCCTCCACCGGCGAGCTCATCGGTCAGCTGACCGAGCAGCTCAGCTCGCTGGTCCGCAACGAGGCGCGGCTCGCCCAGGCCGAGGTGACCCAGAAGGCCAAGAAGCTCGGCGCCGGCGCCGGGCTGTTCGGCGGCGCGGGCCTGACGGCGTTCTTCGGCGTCGCCGTCCTCCTCAGCGCCGCCGTCCTCGGACTGGCCGAGCTGATGCCCGGCTGGCTGGCCGCGCTGATCGTGGCCGTCGTCCTGTTCGTCGTCGCCGGCGTGCTGGCCCTCGTGGGCAAGAAGGACGTCGCCCAGGCCTCTCCCCCGCTGCCCACGCAGGCGATCGCCGGGGTGCAGGCCGACGTCGCCACCGTCAAGCAGGGGCTGTCCCGGTGACCGCCGCCAACGACCCGGAGCAGATCCAGGCGGAGATCGAGGCCACCCGCGCACAGCTGGGCCGGACCGTCGACGAGCTGAGTGCCCGCCTCGACGTCCCGGCCCGCGCGAAGGAGAAGGCGGCCCGCGCCAAGGACACCGCCGTGGAGACCTACCGGGAGAGCCCGCCCGCCGTGATCGGCGCCGCCGTCGCACTGGCGGGACTGGTGCTCGGGGTGATCATCTTGCGCCGGAAGCGCGCGTCGTCGCCAGGCCGAGGGAGGAAGCGTTGAGCAAGCGCAACAAGGGTGAGGCCCGCAAGAACACCGGGGCCAAGATCGCCTACCGGCCGATCGGCCTGGTGAGCGGGCTGGTGGCCGGCTCGCTGAGCGGGATCGTGTTCAAGCAGGTCTGGAAGGTCGTCGCCAAGGAGGAGGAGGCCCCCTCGGCGCTGCAGAGCGAGTACCCGATGGGGGTGGTCGTGCTGGCCGCCGCCCTCCAGGGCGCGATCTTCGCCGCGACGAAGGCCGCGGTCGACCGCGCGGGGGCCCGCGGCTTCAAGCAGCTGACCGGGGCCTGGCCGGGCGACTGAACGAAGGCCCTCTCGCGTGAGGGCCGGACGTCGTCACCGTCGCGCCACAGAGGGAGCACGCACGTGAGTGGCACGAGGCAGCGCGAGAGCGCCGTCGACCGGATCCGTGAGCGGGTCGAGGAGAAGGCCGCCCGTCGGGCCGCGGCCGCGAAGGCCGCCGCCGAGGCGAAGGGTGGGCCGGGACGCCCCCAGGGCGACCCCGACCGCCCGCCACCCGGGTCGCCCTCGCCGAGCGAACTGCCCGGTATCCACGCGGAGACGCCGACCCAGATCCCCTGGGCGGGGTGGAAGCAGATCGTCAAGCGGGCCTGGGCGGAGAACAGCGCCGACAACATGCCGATCATCGCCGGCGGCGTGGCGTTCTTCGGCTTCCTGTCGATCTTCCCCGCCCTCATCGCACTGATCTCGATCTACGGGCTGGTCGCCTCGCCGGAGACCGTGGCCCAGCAGGTCGGGGACCTCTCGGCCCAGCTGCCCGACGACGCGGCGAGCCTCATCGAGGAGCAGCTGACCGCCATCGTCGCCAACAGCGGCAGCGCGTTGAGCATCAGCCTGGTCGTGTCCATCCTCGCCGCGCTCTGGAGCGCCTCCGGTGGGGTGGGCAACGTGGTCACGGCGATCAACATCGCCTACGACGAGGTGGAGGCCCGCGGCTTCGTCAAGCTGAAGCTGACCTCGCTCGCGCTCACCCTCGGGGCGATCGCGTTCGTCCTGGTCGCCTTCGGACTGCTGGCTGTCGTGCCCGCGGTCATCGAGGCCCTCGGTCTCGGGGTCGTCGGGACGGTCCTGGCGCAGACAGCCCGATGGGTGCTGCTGCTGGCCGCGTTCGCCGGCGGCCTCGCCGTGCTCTACCGCGTCGCACCGGACCGCGACGCACCCCGGCTCACCTGGGTGAGCCTCGGCTCCGTCGTCGTCACCGTGGTGTGGGCGATCGTGAGCGTGGGCTTCGCGCTCTACGTCAACAACTTCGGGTCCTACGACAAGACCTACGGCACGATCGCCGGCGTCATCGTGCTGATGCTGTGGCTGTACCTCACCTGCTACCTGGTGCTGCTCGGCGCCGAGATCAACTCCGAGGCCGAGCACCAGACGGCGCACGACACCACCACCGGCGAGCCCCAACCCATGGGTGAGCGCGACGCGAAGATGGCCGACACGCTCCCGGAGAAGCCGGAACCCGAGAAGGGCGACAGCGACCCCACCAAGAAATGAAGGACCCCGTCCCCTCGGCCCCCTCCAGAGGCTCGGCCCGGACCTGCGAGGGCTGGGGAGGAGGGGGTCCGTCTACTAACGGACGTGGGACTCCACGAACGGCGGCTTGACGACCTCCACGGCCTGCGAGCGTCCGCGGACGTCCACCGCGAGCGTGGTGCCCGCGGTCACTGCGGCGGTCGCGTCGACCAGGGCGAGGGCGATCCCGGTCCGCAGCGTCGGGGAGAACGTGCCGCTGGTGACCTCGCCGACCCGCGTGCCCTCGCCGTCGAGGACCGGCATGCCCGGCCGCGGGATCCCCCGGCCGTCGGCGCGCAGCCCCCAGAGCAGGCGGGCGGGACCGGCCTCCTTCTCGGCGAGCAGCGCCTCGCGACCCCAGAATGCCGGCTTCTGCCAGCCGACGGCCCAGCCCGAGCGAGCCTGGTTGGGCGTGATGTCCCGCGACAGCTCGTGGCCGTGCAGCGGGTACCCCATCTCGGTGCGCAGCGTGTCGCGGGCGCCCAGGCCGCACAGCCGGATCCCCTGGTCCTGGCCCGCCTCGAGCACCGCGTCCCACAGTTCGCCGGCGTGCTCGGCGGCGACCAGCAGCTCGTACCCGTGCTCGCCGGTGTACCCGGTCCGGCAGACGGTGACCTCGGCGCCGGACCCACCGGTGCCGGTCACGAAGGACATGTAGGAGAGCTCGCCGGGCAGGCCCAGCAGCTCGAGCACCTGCAGCGCCCGCGGCCCCTGCAGCGCGAGGACGGCCACCTCGGCGTGCCGATCCGTCACGGTGACGCCCGAGGGTGCGGCGTCGGCCAACCGGGCCAGCACGTCGGCGGCGTTGGCGGCGTTCGGGACGAGGAGGACGTCGTCCGGGCCGTGCAGGTAGACGATCAGGTCGTCCACGACGCCGCCGGCCTGCGGGTCGCCGTCCGGGAGGCAGCAGAGCGTGTACTGCGCCTGCCCGGGGCCGATGCGGGAGAGGTCGTTGGTCAGGCACGAGCCGACGAACGCCGCGGCCCCCGGGCCTCGGACCGTCGCCGTGCCCAGGTGGGACACGTCGAAGAGGCCGACGGCGGTCCGGACCGCCGTGTGCTCGGCGAGGACGCCCCCGCCCGCGTACTCGATGGGCATCGACCAGCCGCTGAAATCGGCGAGCTTGGCGCCGGCCGCGACGTGCCGGTCGTGGAGGGGGGAGGTCAGCGGGCTCACGGGGGGTCACGCTAGTGCGGCCCTTAGGATCGAGCGGTGCCGCCGACGATCACCGCCACCGACCACCCGCTGGAGAAGCTGACCGGGGACGCCGTCGTCGTCGCCGTGGGCAAGGGACCGGACGGCCCGCTGCCCACGCCCGGTGCGGAGGCCGTGGACCGCCTGCTCGGTGGCCGCCTGCTCCCGGCGCTCGCCGACCTGGGCGCCCGAGGCACGGAGGACGAGGTCACCCGGATGCCGACGTTCGGGCAGGGCCCCTTCCCCGTCGTCGCCGTCGTCGGTCTGGGCGCTCCGGATGCCACCGGCGCCTACCCGGCCGAGGCCGTCCGGCGGGCGTCCGGCGCCGCCAGTCGCGCGCTCGGCGGCCGGCGATCGGTCGTCAGCCTGCTCGCCGCCGTGGGCGGCGCCCCGGACGCCGGGCGGCTGCACGCCGTCGGCGAGGGCGCCCTGCTGGGCGCCTACGAGTTCACCGCCTACAAGTCCGACCTGCCCGCCGGCCGGCCCACGCCGCCGAGCGAGTTCACCGTCGTCGTCCCGGACGCCGGTGTCGCCGAGGACGCGCTCCGGCGGGTCCGGGCCGTGGCCGACGCGGTCGCCCTGGTCCGCGACCTGGTGAACACCCCGCCCAACGACCTCTTCCCCGCCGAGCTCGCCGCCCGCGGCGCCGCGGCGGGCGAGAAGGTCGGGCTGGCCGCGGAGATCCTCGACGAGGACGCGCTGCTGGCCGGTGGCTACGGCGGCATCCTCGCCGTCGGGCAGGGATCGACCCGCAAGCCGCGGCTGCTGCGCCTCGCCTACTCCGGGCCCGGCGCGCGCAAGAAGGTCGCGCTGGTCGGCAAGGGCATCACCTTCGACAGCGGCGGCCTCTCGATCAAGCCCGCGCTGAAGATGGAGGACATGAAGAGCGACATGGCCGGCGCCGCCGCCGTGATCGCCACCGTCTGCCTCGTGGCCCAGCTCCGCCTCCCGGTCGACGTCGTCGCGACCGTGCCCATCGCCGAGAACCTCCCCAGCGGCACCGCCTACCGGCCCGCCGACGTGGTGACGTTCCGCAACGGCAAGAAGGCCGAGATCACCAACACCGACGCCGAGGGCCGGGTCGTGCTCGCCGACGCCATCGCCCGGGCCGCCGAGGACCGGCCGGACGTGCTGCTGGAGACCTCGACGCTCACCGGCGCACAGATGGTCGCGCTGGGTTCGCGCACCGCCGGTGTGATGGGCAGCGACGACCTCCGGGACGCCGTCGTGGCCGCGTCGAAGCGCAGCGGCGAGGGCATGTGGCCCATGCCCCTGCCGCCGGAGCTGCGCAAGGGCCTCGACTCCCCCATCGCCGACTTCGTGAACGCCAACCCCGACCGGATGGGCGGGATGCTGGTGGGCGGCCACTTCCTCAAGGAGTTCGTGCCCGACGGTCTGCCCTGGGCGCACATCGACATCGCCGGCCCGAGCTACAACACCGGCTCGCCGTGGGGCTACACGCCCAAGGGCGGCACCGGCGTCCCCGTCCGCACCCTCCTCGCCACCATCGAGGGCCTCATCGCCGAAGGCTGACGTGACGGGATGGAACGGCCCCGGGTCGGCCCCGTCCCGAGGCTCGCCCCGAGCGTGCGAGGGGTGAGGAGGACGGGGTCCTTCTCCTAGCGAGTGGTGGGGGGCCTGTGGTCCTTGCTCCAGTCACGCATGCGCTGGGGGTAGCCGGTCACCTGGGCGTCGTAGACGGGGATCGACAGGTCGCGGGAGAGCTTCCGAGCCACGTCGGGGCCGTCGATGCGCCGGCGGGTCCATTCGCCGTCGGCGGCGACCAGCACGATCGTGGTCTCCGTGACGGCCGTCCTGGGCTCGACGTACCCCTCGACACCGCGGCGGCTGGCCACGAACTGCTCCAGGTGTCTGAGGTCGGTGCGCTGCGATCCGCGGTCCAGCGTGCCCCGGCGTCCGTCGTCGCGGGCCCGGCCCGGGCGGCTGCGGCCACGCAGCCGGTCGAACAACCCCATGGCGCTCTCCCCTCGTCGGGAACCCTTCGTTGCAGCTTCGTGATCATCGGCACGTCCGGGTAGGCAACGGCGCTCCGGGCCGGGTCGTTCCCGGAGTGGCAGGATGAGAGCAAGCCCCCGCCCGCACGAGCGGAGGCCGACGACTGCATCGAGGAGATCTCGTGAGCTCACCCACCTCCCCCGCCGACCTGGTCATCCTCGGTGGTGGCTCCGGTGGCTACGCCGCAGCGTTCCGGGCGTCCGAGCTGGGCCTGAACGTCGTCCTGATCGAGAAGGACAAGGTCGGCGGAACCTGCCTGCACCGCGGCTGCATCCCGACCAAGGCGCTGCTGCACGCCGGCGAGGTCGCCGACCTGGCCCGCGAGGGCGAGCAGTTCGGCGTCAAGACGTCGCTGGCCGGCATCGACATGGACGGCGTGAACGCCTACAAGGACGGCGTCATCGCGAAGCTCTACAAGGGTCTGCAGGGCCTGGTGAAGGCCCGCAAGATCACCTACGTCGAGGGCGAGGGCCGGCTCACCTCCCCCACCACCGTCGAGGTGAACGGCCAGACCTACGAGGGCAAGCACATCCTGCTGGCCACCGGCTCCTACGCCCGCTCGCTGCCGGGGCTCGAGGTCGACGGCAAGAAGGTCATCACCAGCGACCACGCCCTCAACCTCGACCGGGTCCCGGCGTCGGCGATCATCCTCGGCGGCGGCGTCATCGGCTGCGAGTTCGCCAGCGCCTGGAAGTCCTTCGGCGTCGACGTCACCATCGTCGAGGCCCTCCCCCACCTGGTGCCGCTGGAGGACGAGTCCTCCTCCAAGCTCCTGGAGCGCGCGTTCCGCCGTCGCAAGATCGCCTTCGAGCTGGGCAGCCGGTTCTCCGGTGTCCAGAACACCGAGAACGGCGTGAAGATCTCGCTGGAGAACGGCAAGGAGATCGAGGCCGAGCTGCTGCTCGTCGCCGTCGGCCGCGGCCCGGTCAGCCAGGGTCTCGGCTACGAGGAGGCCGGCGTCCAGATGGACCGCGGCTACGTCCTCGTCGACGAGAACTGCCAGACGAGCGTGCCGACCATCTCCGCCGTCGGCGACCTCATCCCGACGCTGCAGCTGGCCCACGTCGGCTTCGGCGAGGGCATCCTCGTCGCCGAGCGGGTCGCCGGGCTCACGCCCGCCCCGATCGACTACGCCGGGGTCCCCCGGATCACGTACTCCGACCCCGAGGTCGCCTCGGTCGGCCTCACCGAGGCCCAGGCCAAGGAGCGGTACGGCGAGGTCAAGACGCTGACCTACGACCTGGCGGGCAACGGCCGCAGCCAGATCCTGAAGACCACGGGCGCGGTCAAGCTCATCCAGGCCGAGGACGGCCCGGTCGTCGGCATCCACATGGTGGGCAGCCGGGTAGGCGAGCTCATCGCCGAGGCCCAGCTCATCTACAACTGGGAGGCCGAGGCCGACGACGTCGCCAGCCTCATCCACCCGCACCCGACGCAGAGCGAGGCGCTCGGCGAGGCCCACCTCGCCCTCGCCGGCAAGCCGCTCCACGTGCACGGCTGATCTCCGCTCCACCCCCACCCACCCAGCGCCAGAAGGAGCACTGCCCCGATGCCGACGTCCGTCACCATGCCCGCCCTGGGCGAGAGCGTCACCGAGGGCACGGTCACTCGCTGGCTCAAGCAGGAGGGTGAGCAGGTCGAGGCCGACGAGCCCCTCCTCGAGGTCTCGACCGACAAGGTGGACACCGAGATCCCGTCGCCCGCCGCCGGTGTGCTGACGAAGATCCTCGTCGCCGAGGACGAGACCGTGGACGTCGGCGCCGAGCTGGCCGTCATCGGCGGCGACGGCGGCGGGGACGATCGTGGGGGCGAGTCCGCCCCGCCGGCGTCCGCAGAGGACGAGGACACCACGCCGCAGTCCCCCGACCAGCAGGTCGAGGACGCCGGCCCGGGGTCGTCGGAGTCCGAGCAGCCCGCGCAGCAGCAGGAAGAGCCGGCACCCGCCTCGGCCGACACCAGCTCCGACGGTGGCGGCTCGGGCGGCGGCGAGGGCACCCCGGTCACCATGCCGGCGCTGGGCGAGAGCGTCACCGAGGGCACCGTGACCCGGTGGCTCAAGGCCGTCGGCGACGAGGTGAGCGCCGACGAGCCGCTGCTCGAGGTCTCGACGGACAAGGTCGACACCGAGATCCCGTCACCGGTGAGCGGCACGCTCCTGGAGATCACGGTCAACGAGGACGAGACCGTCGACGTCGGCGCACAGCTCGCCCTCATCGGCAGCGGCTCCGGTGGTGGGTCGTCGGCCCCGGCGCCGGCCCAGGAAGCCCCCCAGCAGGAGGCGCCGAAGCAGGAGGCCCCGAAGCAGGAGGCCCCCGCCGAGGAGCAGCCCCAGGCCGCGCCGGAGGCCAAGCCGGCCGCCACCGCGACCACCCAGCCCGGTGGCGACTACGGCGCCAGCGGGGCGCAGCCCGCGCAGTCGCCGACCTCCGCTCCGCCGCCGCAGGTGGCTCCGCAGGCACCCGCCGCGCAGCAGTCGTCCGGCGACGGCGGCGGCGCGTACGTGACGCCGCTCGTGCGCCGGCTGGCCGCGGACAAGGGCGTCGACCTCGGTTCCGTGTCCGGCACCGGCGTCGGTGGCCGCATCCGGAAGCAGGACGTGCTCGCCGCGGCCGAGAAGGCCGCCGCGCCGGCGCCCGCCGCCGCCCCCGCCGCGTCCTCGGGTGGCGCTCGCACCCCGTCGCCGGCGGCCACGCCGGACACCTCGGTGCGGGGCCGCACCGAGAAGATGTCGCGGCTGCGCACCGTCATCGCGCGGCGCATGGTCGAGTCGCTCCAGGTCAGCGCCCAGCTGACCACGGTCGTCGAGGCCGACGTCACCCGCATCGCGAACCTGCGCCAGCGGGCGAAGAAGGACTTCGAGGCACGCGAGGGCGTCAAGCTCTCCTTCCTCCCCTTCTTCGCCAAGGCCTCCATCGAGGCGCTGAAGGCACACCCGTCGGTGAACTCCTCGATCGACCAGGAGGCCGGCACGGTCACCTACCACGACACCGAGAACCTCGGCATCGCGGTGGACACCGAGCGCGGGCTGCTCGTCCCGGTCATCCACGACGCCGGTGACCTGAGCCTGGGCGGGATCGCGCGCAAGATCGCGGACCTGGCCGAGCGCACCCGGACGAACAAGGTCACGCCCGACGAACTGGGCGGCGGCACGTTCACGCTGACCAACACCGGCAGCCGTGGGGCGCTCTTCGACACCCCGATCATCAACCAGCCGCAGGTGGCCATCCTCGGCGTCGGCTCGGTGGTCAAGCGCCCCGTCGTCGTCAACGACCCGGAGCTCGGGGAGGTCATCGCCGTCCGGTCGATGGTCTACCTGGCCCTGACCTACGACCACCGGATCGTCGACGGCGCGGACGCCGCGCGCTTCCTCACCACCGTGCGGGAGCGGCTGGAAGCCGGGCAGTTCCACGGCGAGCTCGGGCTCGCGTAGTCCTTCCCTGATCGGGGCCCCGGCGGACGCCGGGGCCCCGATCGCTTTCCGCACCCGCCGATCCACGTTCGCGAGAGGACCCCTGCCGTGAAGATCGCCGTGTCCGGCGCGTCGGGGCTGATCGGCGGCGCCCTCCTGCCCGCGCTGCGCGCCGACGGGCACGAGGTCATGACCCTGGTCCGGCGCACCCCGCGGACGGCGGACGAGCACCGGTGGGATCCGCAGCACCGCCGCATCGACCCGTCGCTGCTGGCCGACGTCGACGCCGTCGTCAACCTCGGCGGCACGCCGATCCGGCCGAGGCCGTTCACCGCCGGCTACAAGGAGCGGCTCGTCTGCAGTCGGCTCGATGCGACCACGACGATCAGCGAGGCCCTCGCCGCCGCCGCGGCCGCGGACCCGGGCCGCCCCCGTGTCCTGCTCTCGGCGTCGGCGGTCGGCTACTACGGCGACACCGGCTCCCGGACCGTCACCGAGAAGGACCGCGCGGGCTCGGACTTCCTGGCCCAGCTGTGCCTCCAGTGGGAGGCGGCGACCGCACCGGCGGAGGCGGCCGGCGTCCGGGTGGTTCACCTGCGCACCGGCCTGGTCCTCGACCGCGGGGCCATGCTGGTTCGGGTGCTGGGCCTGGTCTTCAGGCTCGGGCTGGGCGGCCGGATGGGCAGCGGCCGGCAGTACTGGCCCTGGATCAGCCTGGACGACCAGATCGGGGCGATGCGCCATCTCCTCACCGCAGACGTCTCCGGCCCGGTCAACCTCACCGGCCCCGCCCCGGTCACCAACGCCGAGTTCACCCGGGAGTTCGCCCGGCAGCTGCACCGTCCCGCGGTGCTCCCCGTGCCGGCCTTCGCGATCAACCTCGCGCTCGGCGAGTTCGGCCGGTCCAGCGTGACCGCCGGGCAGCGCGCCATGCCGGTGCGTCTGGAGGAGTCCGGTTACCGGTTCACCCATCCCGACCTGCCCTCGGCGCTCCGGGCGGCCACCGCCCGTCGACGGTGACCAGCGCGACTCAGGCGAGCCGCCGCGCGCTCTCGATCCGCCAGCCCGCCTCCGTCCGCAACAGCACCATCCGCACGGTCGCCTCCGCTCGCCCCGCCACGGACCTGACCGCCGGCCCGTCCGGATCACCGGCGGCGACGACGTCGTAGGCGGGCCACCGGTCCACCAGATCCATCTCGACCCTTCCCCCCTCCTCCGCGGCCGCGGTCACGGCGGCGACGGTCGGGTCGAAGCCGCGCACCACCTCACCGGCGGCGGTGAGCCCACGGACGTGCTCCTCGTCGGCGATCCGCAGCGGGCTCCCGTCGGTGTAGACGTCGCCCAGGCGCTCGGGTGAGCCGGCCGTGAAGGCAGCCGCCCGACGGTCGTAGAGCTCGGTCACGAGCGCCCACCATTCCTGGGCCGAGGACGGCGCCTCCTGCCGGTCGGCTGCCGACGCGCCCGGGCCGGGGGCCGGCGGGGCACCGGCCGCCGCCTCGGGCAGGTCCGAACCCACCGCGGCGGCCACCGTCGGGGCACCGCCGGGGGTTCCGCCGTCCTCCGCCCAGCGCAGCCCGAACCAACCGACCGCGAGGAGGACGGCCAGGGCCCCCGCCAGCACGCCGGCCCGGGGCGAGACGGTTCGCGCCCCCTCCCGGAGCCGGTCGCGCCACAGCTCTCCCCGCCCGGGCGGTGCCACGACGACGGGAGCGGGACGGGCGCGCCGTCCGGGCACCTGATGGGTGAGCTCGGTGCGCGGTCCCGCACCCGTCCGGCTGAGCTCGGCGTCCGGCACGCCGTCCACGGGGAGCCGGACGGGCTCGGGCCGGCACGCGTGCCGCAGGTCCAGCGCGAAGGCTGCCGCCGAGCCTCGATCATGTGGGTCGGCCGCCAAGCCGCGGCTGATGACCGTGACGAGCTCGGCAGGTGCGTCCGGAGCCAGCTCGGCGAGGTCAGGGAGGTGGCCGCCGGCCGCGACCGCCAGCGTGTCCGCGGGAGTCGCGGCGTTCCACGGCGCGATGCCGGTGAGGGCGTGGAAGGCCGCGGCGGCGACGCCGAAGACGTCGGAGGCGGGGCCGGGGGCCCCACCGCGCGCCACGGTGGGGTCGACGTAGGGCGGCGTCACCTCCGCCGCGGCGGTCTCGCCCAGCACCCGGGCCACGCCCAGGTCGGTGAGCACGGGGCGGCCCTCGGCGGTGAAGACGATGTTCCCCGGCGACAGGTCGCCGTGGACCACGCCGTTGCCGTGGGCGTGCGCCAGCGCCGCGGCCACCGGCGCGATCGCCGTCACGACCTCCCCCGGACGCAGCCGGCCGCGTCTGGCCAGGAGCGACGCGAGGCTGCCGCCGGCGAGGAGCTCCAGGACGAGCGCGACCCGTGCCGCACTGCCGCGACGCGGCTGGTGCACGACCTCGATGAGGCGGACGAGGTGCGGGTGGTCGAGCGCGCCGAGCAGCGCGGCCTCGCGGGCCTGGCGCTCCGGCTCTCCCGCCACGAGCACCTTGACGGCCACGGCGTCCCCGCCGCGTCGTGGGACGGCGCGCCACACCTCCCCCGACCCGCCACGACCGAGGAGCGTCTCCAGGACGTATCCGGGGACCGCGGGCGGGACGATCGACGCGGGCGGGACGGGAGGCATGCCGGGACGGTAGGGCGTCCGGAGCCGGATCCGCTCCGCTTGTCCACAGGGCCTCTTCTCCCGGGCCTCCTCTCGCTCAGGGGCCTCGGCGCGACCGTCCGGTGTCCGGGCTACCGTCGGCCGATGTCGTCGCGGGCCGAGGTCGTGGTGGTCGGAGCAGGTCTCGCCGGCCTGTCGGCGGCCACCCGGCTGTCCGAGGCCGGGATCGACGTCCGGGTCTTCGAGGCCGGTGGGCATGCCGGCGGACGGCTGGCCACCGAGCGCATCGACGGGTTCGTCGTCGACCGTGGCTTCCAGGTGCTCAACACCGGCTACCCCCGGGCGGCCGACCTCGACCTCGACGCCCTGGAGATGGGCTGGTTCGAGCGGGGCGCGGTGGTCCGGGTCGACGGCACCGCTCACCGGGTCGTCGACCCGCGGCAGCGCCCGACCGGCGTGGTGGGGACGGCGACCGCACCGATCGGCTCGCTGCGCGACAAGGCGGCCCTCGCCGGCTTCTCGCTGCGCGCCGGATACTCCCCGGTGGGGCGGTTGCTCGCGGCGCAGGAGCGCACGGCGGAGCAGGCCCTGCGCCGGGCAGGGATCGGCGAGACCGCCCTGGAGCGGTTCTTCCGGCCCTTCCTGGCCGGCGTGCTCCTGGAGGACGAGCTCGCGACGTCCAGCCGCTACCTGGACCTGCTCTGGCGCAGCTTCGTCCGCGGAGGCATCGGCCTCCCCGCCGCCGGCATGCAGGCCGTCGGGGAGCAGCTGGCCGGCCGGTTGGGAGCCGATCGGGTCCTCCTGCACACCTGCGTGCGTGCGATCGCGCCGGGCACGGTGGTCACCGACTCCGGCCGGTGGGACACGGACGCCGTCGTCGTCGCGACCGACCCGGACACGGCGGCGCGGCTGCTGCCCGACGTCGAGGCGTCGGCGCCCCGGCGGGTCACGACCCACTTCCACGTGCTGCCCACGTCACCGTGGGACGCACCGTTGATCGTCCTCGGGCAACCGGGCGGGAGGCTGGTCAACAGCGTCGTCCTGTCCGACGCCCAGCCGCGGTACAGCCCCGACGGCCGCGCCCTCGTCGCGAGCTCCACGCTGTCGCCGGCCCGGGAGGACGAGGTCCGCGCCGAGGTCGCGGCCGCGCACGGGGTGGCGCCGTCGGACCTCGACCACCTGACCACCGTCACCGTGATCGGCGCGCAGCCGACGGCCGTCCCGCCGCTGCAGCTTCGACGCCCGGTGGACCTGGGCGACGGCGTCTACGTCTGCGGTGACCACCGCGACACCCCGTCCATCCAGGGCGCCATGGCGAGCGGGGCGCGTACCGCCCGCGCCGTCCTCCGCGCACTGCGCCCGTCCGACGACCGGAGAGCCTCCTGATGCCCGCCTCGCAGCCGACCGTCCTCGCGACCAGCATGGGCTTCGCCTCCCGCGGTCGCGGCCCGTACGACTGGCGACCGGGACCGGTGTTCGACCTGGCCGTGGAGCTGGCCGGCGCCCCCGAGCGGCCGAGGCTCTGCTACCTCGGCACCGCCACCGGCGACGACCCGGTACGCATCGCCGGCGTCTACGGCGCGTTCGCCGGCAGCGCCGTCGAGGTCAGCCACCTCAGCCTGTTCACCATGCCGACGGTGCCCGACATGCGGGCCCACCTGCTCGCCCAGGACGTCGTCTGGGTCGGGGGCGGGAGCGTGGCGAACCTGCTCGCCGTCTGGCGGGTGCACGGCCTGGACGAGATCTTCCGCGAGGTGTGGGAGGCCGGCGTCGTGCTCGGCGGGGTGTCAGCGGGCTCCCTGTGCTGGCACGTCGGCGGCACCACCGACTCCTACGGGCCGGACCTCCGCCCGGTGACGAACGGCCTGGCGCTGATCCCGACCTCCAACGGCGTGCACTACGACTCCGAGGAGCAGCGGCGCCCGCTCTACCACCGGCTGGTCGCCGACGGCACGCTCCCCGGCGGCCACGCCACCGACGACGGCGTCGGACTGGTCTACCGCGGGACCGAGCTGGTGGAGGCCGTGTCCGACCGTTCCGGAGCGGCCGCCTACCGCGTGGAGCGGGGGCCGGACGGCGCCGCCGTCGAGACCCGCCTCGAACCGCGGCGTCTCGCCTGAGCGGCGGCTTACGCTGATGGGCGTGAGCGAGCTGCGGATCATCCGGGCGGGGACCGTTCCCTACGAGGACGCGTGGGCGCAGCAGCGCGAGCTGCACGCCCAGCGGGTGGCCGGCGAGGGTCCCGACACCCTCCTGCTGCTGGAGCACCCCCCGGTCTACACCGCCGGCAAGCGGACCGAGCCGCACGAGCGCCCCTTCGACGGCACGCCGGTCATCGACGTCGACCGCGGCGGCAAGATCACCTGGCACGGCCCCGGGCAGCTGGTCGGCTATCCGATCGTCGCCCTGACCGACCCCGTCGACGTCGTGGCCCACGTCCGCCGGCTGGAGGAGGCCCTGATCGAGGTGTGCGCCGGCTTCGGTCTGGCGGCCGGCCGGGTGGCGGGACGCAGCGGCGTCTGGGTGCCGGCCGACGAACCGGGACAGGGCTTCCGGCCGGAGCGGAAGGTGGCCGCGATCGGCATCCGCGTGGCCCGGGGCGTCACGATGCACGGCTTCGCGCTCAACTGCGACCCGGACATGACGGCGTTCGGCAACATGATCCCGTGCGGGATCCCGGACGCCGGTGTGACGTCGCTGTCGGTCGAGCTCGGCCGGGACATCACCACGGCCGAGGCGATCGGCCCGGTCGAGGCGGCGATGACCCGGGTCCTCGCCGGCACGCCCGCTCCCGCATGACCCCGCTCCCCCGCAGCGAGTACGTCAGCCTCACCACCTTCCGGCGGACCGGTGTGCCCGTGGCGACGCCGGTGTGGGCCGCGCCGGACGGTGACTCGCTGGTCGTGTGGACCCGCGCCGACTCCGGAAAGGTGAAGCGGCTGCGTCACACCAGCCGGGTGACCGTCGCGCCCAGCGACATCCGCGGCCGCGTACAAGGCCCCGCTGTCGACGGCACGGCGGAGCTCCTGCCCACCGCCGCGCACGCGCAGGCGCGGGCTGCCCTCCGTCGCGCCTACGGGCTAAAGTTCACGCTCGGCGACACGACCTCGCGGCTGTGGCACCGCGCGCTCCGCCGTCCCGGCCGACGGCACGAGCTGATCCGCATCTCCCCCGCGACCTGAACGGTCGCCGTCACCCGAGGACGAAGTTGACCAGACGTCCGGGGACGGCGACGACGCGGCGCACGGTGGCGCCGTCCAGGTAGCCGGCGATCTTGTCGTCGGCCCGCGCCGCTGCCTCCAGGGCCGCGGCGTCGGCGTCCGCAGGCACGCTGACCTGCGACCGCACCTTGCCGTTCACCTGGACGGCGACCTGCACGGTGTCCTCGACCAGCCATCGCTCGTCGGCCACCGGGAAGGCGTGCCAGGCGGACGACCCCTCGTGCCCCAGCCGGGTCCACAGCTCGTCAGCCAGGTGCGGCGCCAGCGGTGCCACCAGCAGGACCAGCGGCTCGACCACCGACCGCGGAACCGGCGACGAGGCCCCGTAGGCCTGGGTCAGGTGGTTGGTCAGCTCGGTGATGCGGGCGATCGCGATGTTGAACCGCAGCGTGGAGAACCCGTCGCGCACGCCGGCGATGGTCCGGTGCAGCGCGCGGAGCGTCTCCTCACCCGGCTCGACGTCCTCGGCCGCGCGGACCTGGCCGGTCTGCTCGTCGACGACGACCCGCCAGATGCGCTGCAGCAGGCGCTGCGAGCCGACGACGGCCTTGGTCTCCCACGGCCGCGACTGGTCCAGCGGCCCGGTCGACATCTCGTACACCCGGAAGGTGTCGGCCCCGTACGCGCCGATCATCTCGTCCGGCGTGACCATGTTCTTGAGGCTCTTGCCGATCTTCCCGTACTCCCGGTTGACCGGCTTGCCCTCGTAGAGGAACTGGCCGTCCTTCTCCACCACCTCGGCCGCGGGCACGTAGAAGCCGCGCTCGTCGGTGTAGGCGAAGGCGGAGATGTAGCCCTGGTTGACCAGGCGGCGGAAGGGCTCCTCGCTGGACACGTGGCCCAGGTCGTGCAGGACCTTGTGCCAGAACCGGGCGTACAGCAGGTGCAGGACGGCGTGCTCGACGCCGCCGACGTACAGGTCGACACCGCCGACGTCGCCCGGCTCGCGCGGGCCCAGCCAGTACTTCTCCAGCTCCGGGTCGACCATCCGCTCGTCGTCGGCGGGGTCCAGGTAGCGCAGGTAGTACCAGCACGAGCCCGCCCAGTTGGGCATGGTGTTGGTCTCGCGGCGGTACTTCTTCGGGCCGTCGCCCAGGTCCAGCTCGACCGTCGTCCACTCGGTGGCCCGGGACAGCGGTGGCTCAGGTGCGGAGTCGGCGTCGTCGTCGGCGAAGGTCTTCGGTGAGTAGTCGTCGACCTCGGGCAGCAGCACCGGCAGCATCGACGTCGGGACGGGGATCGGCAGGTCGTTCTCGTCGTAGACGATCGGGAACGGCTCGCCCCAGTAGCGCTGCCGGCTGAACAGCCAGTCGCGCAGCTTGTAGGTGGTCGTCGCCTCGCCGTGCCCGTGCTGCACCAGCCACTCGGTGATGCGCGCGATGGCATCCGCCTTCTCGAGGCCGTCCAGCGAGATCTCGTCGTTGGCGGAGTTGATCATGGGGCCGCTGCCGGTGTACGCACCGCCCGCGAAGTCCTCCGGCGGCTGCACGGTGCGCACGACCGGGAGCCCGAAGACCTCCGCGAACTCGAAGTCACGGGTGTCCTCCCCCGGCACGGCCATGATCGCGCCGGTGCCGTAGCCGGTCAGCACGTAGTCGGCGATGAACACCGGCAGCTCGCGCCCGTTGACCGGGTTGACGGCGGTGACGCCCAGCCACACGCCGGTCTTCTCCCGGCCGGCGTCCTGACGGTCCAGCTCCGACCGGCGGGAGGCCTGCCGCTGGTACGCGGCGACCGCCTCGCGGGGGGTGGCCGCTCCCCCGGTCCAGCGGGGGTCGGTGCCGTCGGGCCAGGCGTCCGCCGTCAGTGTCGCGACCAGCGGGTGCTCCGGTGCCAGCACCATGTACGTGGCGCCGAACAGCGTGTCCGGCCGGGTCGTGAACACCTCGACGGTCTCGGCGCCGGCAGCGAACCGGACTTTCGCGCCGTTGGATCGGCCGATCCAGTTGCGCTGCATGAGCCTCAGCGAGTCCGACCAGTCCATGCGGTCCAGGTCGTCGATCAGCCGGTCCGCGTAGGCGGTGATCCGCATCATCCACTGCTTGAGCGGCCGCCGGAACACGGGGAAGTTGCCGCGCTCGGAGCGGCCGTCGGCGGTGACCTCCTCGTTGGACAGCACGGTGCCCAGCCCCGGGCACCAGTTCACCGGCGCCTCGTTGAGGTAGGCCAGCCGGTGCGCGTCGACGACGGTGCGGCGCGCGACGTCGTCCAGCTCGGCCCAGGGCAGCCCGGAGGGATTGGTGCCCGCGGTGGGCGTGCGCGTCCCGGCGTCCAGCTCGGCGACCAGGTCCTCGATCGGGCGGGCCTTGCCGGCGGACTCGTCGAACCAGGAGCCGAACAGCTGCAGGAAGATCCACTGGGTCCACTTGTAGTAGCCCGGGTCGATCGTGGCGAAGCTGCGGCGGTCGTCGTGGTCGACGCCCAGGCGGCGCAGCTGCGCCTTGATGGCCGCGATGTTGGCCTCGGTCGTGACCCGCGGGTGCTGCCCGGTCTGGACGGCGTACTGCTCGGCGGGCAGGCCGAAGGCGTCGTAGCCCATCGGGTGCAGGACGTTGTCGCCGTCCATGCGGCGGAACCGGCTGGTGACATCGGTGCCCAGGTAGCCCAGCGGGTGGCCGACGTGCAGCCCGGCACCCGAGGGATACGGGAACATGTCCATCAGGAAGTACTTCGGCCGGTCGGCCACCCGCTCGAAGCCCTCGCTCAGCCGGCCGGTCGGGTTGGGCGTGTGGAAGGTGCCCTCGGCCTCCCAGCGGTCCTGCCAGGCGAGCTCGATCTGCTGGGCCAGCGCGGGCGTGTAGCGGTGCGGGGGAACGTCACCCGTGTGCTGCTCGACGTCGGGCTGGTCGGCGGTCTGGCTCATCGCTGGTGCTCCCGGGTGATCGCAACGCTCGTACCGACGGCGAACATGAAGAAACCCCTCACGCAGGAGGGGTCGCCGTGCTGTCTGAGGGTCTCAGCGTCAGCACGGCCGGTGAAGCAGGAGCCGCCCGGTCACCCCGGCAGCCTACCGCGACGCGCCGTCCCGGGATCTCGCCGGGCAGGGTGCGCCCCGCCGTCCGGGCTTCACCCCTCCGCCTGTATTCGCCCGCATTCGGCTCCGGTACCGGCGACCGGACGCCGATGACATCCCCGTGACGACGCAGCAGCCGACGACGTACCGGGACGGTGTGCGGACCTCGCGCGTCCTGCTCGTGCTGTCCGTGGCCGCCGTCGCGCTCTATGCGACCGGTCTCGGCCCCCGCCCGGACGGCCTGGGCTGGGACCGCTTCTACGACGTGGTCCTCTACAACTCCGCCTACGTGCCCGCCGCGGCGCTGTGCTGGCGGGCCGCCCGGCGGGTCCCGCAGGAGCGCACGGCCTGGCGGGCGCTGTGCATCGCCCTGGTCCTCAGCGCCTCCGCGAACACGATCCGCACCCTCGGCGCCGGCATCGACGGCGCGGCCAACTCGTCGGCCACCGTGGATGCCCTGTCCCTCGCCGCCTACCTGACCCTGTACGGGACGCTGGTCGGGCTCATCCGCGCCCGCGTGCCGCGCTTCCACCCGAGCATGTGGCTGGACGGGATCATCGGTGCCCTCGGCGCGACGGCGGTCGGCGTGGCCTTCCTGCTGGGTCCGTACCTGGACGCCGCGCCGGGGCGGGAGCCGGTCCCGCTGATCCAGCTGGGGATGCCCGCCACGGACCTGCTGCTGATGGCGCTGCTGGTCGCCGTCGGCTCGATCCTCGGCGTCCGGCTCGACCGCACGCTCGTCATCGTCGCCTCGGCCCTGGCGCTGATGATGGTGGGCGACCTCGTCCTCTTCGCCCGGACCGTCCTCGGCACCTACGTCGACGGCACCCCGCTGGAACTGACCTGGCTGGCCGCGATCTGCCTGGTCGCGACGGCGGCGCACCTCGCCCGGCCCCGCCCGCAGCCGCGGGCCGACGCCGAGGGCAGCCGGACCCGCCTCGGCTGGCGCCTGCTGGCGCTCCCGCTGGCCTGCAACGTCGCCAGCCTGGTCGTCCTCGCCCTGGGCTGGGGCGACGAGCTGCCCGCGGCCGCCGCGTGGCTGGCGATCGGCTGCGTCCTCGCGGCGATCGCGCGCACCGGCATCACCTTCCGGGAGGTCAGCGCGTTCAACGAGGTCAGCGAGCAGGCCCGCACCGACGAGCTGACCGGCCTGGCCAACCGCCGGGCGCTGCTGGAGAGGACCGAGCGGGTACTCGCGTCGGCCACGGCCCGTACCCCCGCCGCCCTGCTGCTGCTGGACCTCGACGGGTTCAAGGAGGTTAACGACAGCCTCGGCCACACGGCCGGCGACCAGCTGCTGCGCCAGATCGGGCCGCGGCTGCTGCCCGCGCTGCGCCCGGGCGAGGTCCTCGCCCGGCTGGGCGGCGACGAGTTCGCCGTCCTGCTCCCCGAGGCGTCGCTCGACGAGGCCCAGGACCGCGCCGAGCGCCTCCGCATGCTGGTGCTCCAGCCGTTCGCGGTCGAGGACATCCGGCTGCACGTCGGCGTCAGCATCGGCGTCGCGACCGCGCCCGTCCCGGCGGCCACCGTGCAGGAGATGCTGCGCTGCGCCGACGTGGCCATGTACGCGGCCAAGGCCGCGCGCGAAGGCGTGCACGTGTACGTCCCCGATCCGCACGGCGGCAGCGGCGACCGGCTGCGCACCATGGAGGAGCTCCGCACGGCGCTGCAGGTGGACGACCAGCTCGTCGTCCACCTGCAGCCGCAGATCGACCTCGCCGACGGGCGTCCCGTCGGCGTCGAGGCCCTCGTGCGCTGGGCACACCCCACGCGCGGGCTGCTCTACCCCGGCGACCTGCTGCCGGCCGCCGAGCAGGCCGGCCTGCTCCGTCCGCTCACGGCCACCGTCCTCGAGCTGGCGCTGACCGCGGCGGCGCGCTGGTGGCCGACCGACGCCGTGCCGGTCTCGGTCAACCTCGCCGCGGCGAACGTCACCGACCTCGACCTCCCCAGCAAGGTGCTGGCCGCCCTGCGCCGGCACGGGCTGCCCCCGGCCGCCCTCACCCTGGAGCTGGTCGAGGACACCCTCATGGCCGACCCCGAGCGCGGGCGGCAGGTGCTCGCCGAGCTGCGCCACCTCGGCGTGCGGACGTCCATCGACGACTACGGCACCGGCTACAGCTCGCTGGCCTACCTCCGTCACCTGCCCGCCGACGAGCTCAAGCTCGACCGCAGCCTCACCGCCGACGTCGGCAGCGACTCCCGGGCCGGCGCGATCGTGGAGCACACGGCGGCGCTGGCCCACGCGCTCGGCCTGCGGTTGGTCGCCGAGGGCGTGGAGGACGACGCGACCGGCGAGGCGCTGCGGCGGCTGGGGTGCGACATCGCGCAGGGCTACGCGATCGCCCGCCCGATGCCGGTTCCCGAGTTCCTCGACTGGCTCGCGCGGTCGCGGCGACCGGAGCGCATCCGGCGCTGACGCGGGCTCACCGCAGCTGGGGCGCCACCTCGCTCGCCACCAGGTCCAGGTGGTCGAGGTCGGCCAGATCGAGCACCTGCAGGTACACCCGCTCGGCTCCGGCCTCGGCGTAACGGCCCAGGGTGTCGACGGCCTCGGCTGGGCTTCCGGCGACACCGTGCTCGCGAAGCTCCTCCACCTCCCGCCCGATCGCGGCGGCCCGGCGGGCGAGCTCGGCCTCGTCCTTGCCCACGCAGAGCACCAGGGCCGAGCTGTAGACCATGGACGAGGGGTCGCGGCCGGCTTCCTCGCACGCCTCGCGGACACCGGCGAACAGGCGGGCGTTGTCACCGGCCGACATGAACGGCACGTTGAACTCGCTGGCGTAGCGGGCCGCCAGACGAGGGGTGCGCTTCTTGCCGGCGCCGCCGACCAGGACCGGGATGCCGCCCTCCTGGACGGGCTTGGGCAGCGCCGGCGAGCCGGAGACCCGGTAGTGCTCCCCTGCGAAGTCGAAGGTCTCCCCCGACGGCGTGCTCCAGAGCCCGGTGATGACGGCGAGCTGCTCCTCGTAGCGGTCGAACCGCTCCCCCAGCGACGGGAACGGGATGCCGTAGGCGCTGTGCTCCTGCTCGAACCAGCCGGAGCCGATCCCGAGCTCCACCCGGCCGCCGCTCATCTGGTCGACCTGCGCGACGGAGATGGCCAGCGGGCCGGGGAGCCGGAAGGTGCCCGCCGTCATCAGGGTGCCCAGCCGGATCCGGCTGGTCTCGCGGGCGAGGCCGGCCAGCGTGACCCAGGCATCGGTCGGGCCGGGCAGCCCGTCGCCGCCCATCGTCAGGTAGTGGTCGGACCGGAAGAAGGCGTCGAAGCCGGTCTCCTCGGTGCGCCGGGCGACGGCCAGGAGGTCGTCGTACGTGGCGCCCATCTGGGGCTCGGTGAAGATCCGCAGCAGCACGCCCCGACGCTAGCCAGCACCGGTCGCTCCCGCTGACCGAACCCTCGGGGGTGTGCTCGCAGCCGGGACCGGGCAGGATGATCGCGAGACGATCTACTCGGAGGTGCAGCTCGTGTTCCGCAAGAAGACGCGTGGTCAGGTCATCGGCGCCGAGCTCCAGGAGGCTTTCGCCCACATCGGGGTGGCGGCCACCGAGGCAGGCGCCCTCGCCGCTGAGCAGTTGGGCCCGCGCGTCGTCGCGGCCCGCGACGCCGCCGGCCCAGCGCTCGACGCTGCGCAGACAGCCGTCGCGCTGAAGGTGGCCCCCAAGGTGGCCGCCGCCGTGGCAGCGGCGGCTCCGGCGGTCGCCACCGCCCGCGAGACGATCGCGCCGCGGGTGGAGGCGGCCCGTGAGGCCATCGCGCCCCGGGTCGAGGCGGCTCGCGAGGCAGCCGCGCCGCGGGTCGCCGCGGCGCAGGTCGCGGCGGCCAAGGCCGCGGCCGATCTGGCGCCCCGGGTCGAGGCGGCCCAGAAGGCAGCGCAGAAGGCGCTCAAGGACGACGTCGTCCCCCGGCTCGAGGCCGCCCAGGTCGCTGCGGCCGCCTACGCCGTCCCGCGGGTGGCCGCCGCCCGCGACGCAGTGACGCCGGCGCTGGAGAGCGCCCGCGACACCCTGGCCGCCGGGGTCGACAGCGCCCGCAGCGAGCTGGACGCGCGGCGCGCCGAGTTCGTGGCCGCGGCGGAGAAGTCCACCCGCAAGGCCCGCAAGACGGCGAAGAAGGCCCGCAAGCAGGCCGTCAAGAAGCACCGGGAGTTCGAGAAGTCGGCGCTGGCCACGGCGAAGACCGTGAAGCGCAAGGTCGGCATCGAGCCGGAGCCGCGCCGCCGCTGGCCGTGGGTGTTCCTGGCCCTCGCCGTGGGTACGGCTGTGTTCGCCCTGCTCCGTCGCAAGCAGGACGACGCCTGGACCCCCGCCCCCGCGGGCGACGGTCCGGTGCCCAGCTACCGAGAGGACCCCGTGCCCAGCTCCGACAGCACCTCCGGCAAGACCGTGTCCACCGCCGACACCACCGGTGACTCCGCTCCGGCCGAGTCCGACATGGGCGTGCGCGACGCGCAGCTCGTGGACGGCGACGGCCCGGACAGCGCCACCGTGAACGGCTCGGACGCCCCGGAGCCCTTCACCTCCGGTGGCGGCGCCACCGAGGGCCCGACCGCGGGACCGGCCGACCGACAGGTCTGACCGAGTTCCTCGTCACGTCCGACGCCCCCGTTGCTCCTGAGCAACGGGGGCGTCGTTCGTCCGGGAGTACCGTGGAGATCATGAGTGAGACGGCCGCTCCGGCGCATTCTTCGGGATCTCCGCTCGAGCCGGCCGGCCGGAAACTGCTGCGCCTCGAGGTGCGCAACAGCCAGGTGCCGATCGAGCGCAAGCCCGAGTGGATCAAGACCCGGTTGAAGACCGGCCCGGAGTACACCGAGCTCAAGTCGCTCGTGCGTCGCGAGGGCCTGCACACCGTCTGCGAAGAGGCCGGCTGCCCCAACATCTACGAATGCTGGGAGGACCGGGAGGCCACGTTCCTCATCGGCGGCGACCAGTGCACACGGCGGTGCGACTTCTGCCAGATCGACACCGGCAAGCCCGCCGACTTCGACGCCGACGAGCCGCGGCGCGTCGCCGAGAGCGTCGCCACGATGGGCCTGAAGTACGCCACGGTGACCGGCGTCGCGCGCGACGACCTCCCCGACGGCGGTGCATGGCTCTACGCCGAGACCGTGCGGCAGATCCACGCCCAGCTCCCCGGCTGCGGTGTCGAGCTGCTCATCCCCGACTTCAACGCCGACCCGGCCCAGCTGGCCGAGGTCTTCTCCTCCCGCCCCGAGGTGCTGGCGCACAACGTCGAGACCGTGCCGCGGATCTTCAAGCGCATCCGGCCCGGGTTCCGGTTCGACCGCTCCCTCGCCGTGATCACCGCCGCCCGCGAGGCAGGCCTGGTGACCAAGTCCAACCTCATCCTCGGGATGGGCGAGGAGCCACACGAGGTCGTGGAGACCATGCAGGCCCTGCACGACGCCGGGTGCGACCTGCTCACCATCACGCAGTACCTCCGTCCGTCGCCGCGGCACCACCCCGTCGTCCGCTGGGTGAAGCCCGACGAGTTCGTCGGGTTCCAGGCCGAGGCGGAGCGCATCGGCTTCCCGGGCGTGCTGGCCGGTCCCCTGGTGCGCAGCTCCTACCGCGCCGGCCGGCTCTACCAGCAGGCCGTCGAGGCCCGCGGCCTCACCCGGCAGGGCTGACTCCGGACGTCCGCGCCGGTAGGTACGGGGTGTGCGCCCCGGACGCCCGTATCGTGGGGGGCATGGCACGCAGCAAGCCCACAGACGCGACCGCTCCGAGCGGCAAGGCCGGCACCGGGCCCCAGAGCGGTGGGCGAGGTCGCTCGGGCTCGACGGCCGCCTCGGTGGCCCAGGGTGGCGGCAAGCCGCCGAAGCTCGACAAGAACGGGCAGCCGAAGGTGGGCCGGCTGAAGAAGCTGACCGGCCAGGCCCGCATGATCAAGCAGGCCTACACGCTGACGCGCAAGAACGACCCCAAGCTGCCCTGGATCATGCTGATCTGGTTCGTGGCGGTGGCCGCCGTCGTCGAGCTCATCGGCATCCTGCTGAGCTCGCCGTTCATCTTCCTGCCGCTGGCGCTGGTCTCCGGTGCCCTCGCCGCCCTCATCGTGTTCGGCCGCCGGGCCCAGGGGTCGGCGTACCGGCAGGTCGAGGGGCAGCCCGGCGCGGCAGCATGGGTGCTCGAGGGCATGCGCGGTGACTGGCGGGTCACCTCCGGTGTCGCCGGCACCCAGCAGATGGACGCCGTCCACCGGGTGCTGGGCCGGCCCGGCGTGATCCTGGTCGCCGAGGGCGTCCCCGGCCGGGTCCGCGGCCTGCTCGCCCAGGAGAAGAAGAAGGTCGCCCGGGTGGTCGGCGACGCCCCGATCTACGACATCGTCGTCGGTGACGACGAGGGGCAGATCCCGCTGCGCAAGCTGAGCGCGCACGTGATGAAGCTCCCGCGCAACCTGTCCGCGGCCGAGGTCAACGCGCTCGGCCGGCGGATGAGCGCCCTGGGTGGCGCCCGCATGCCCGTCCCCGGCGGGCCGATGCCCGGTGGCAAGCAGATGTCGATCAGCCAGCGGCAGGTCCGCCGGCGCGGCTGAACCGATGGCGCGAGGAAGGCCCAGTCCGGTTCCGGGCTGGGCCTTCCTCGTCCTCAGCCCCTGACGACGGCGGTGTCGGTGAGCCGGTCGTGCAGGCCCCGCCCGTCGGCGTCGACCAGCAGGGCCGGGACCAGCAGGCACAGCAGGGCGGTGCGGACCACGGCCCGCCACGGGGCCAGGCGCTGACCCGGCCGCGGGTGCGCCAGCCGGAGGCCCAGCAGCCGCATGCCGGGGGTCTGCCCGACGAGCACGAGCGTCACGACAGTGATGACGGCGAAGGCGGCCAGCGCCCAGTTGCCCGGCAGGTCCGGTGCGGTGAACAACCCGGCGACCAGGGCGGATCCCACCGCGTCGACGACGAAGGCGACGACGCGGGTGCTGAAGGAGGCCAGCGATCCGGGGCCCTCCGCCGGTAGCCCCAGAGAGGCGCCGCGGACGCGGTCCTGAGAGGGTGGCTGCACATCACTCACCATGCACGCCAGCGTAAGACGCGGTTCGAGCAGTGCCCGGGGCACCGGAGCGGCCGCCCGGCGACACGCCGGGATCGTTGTTACCGCCCCGAAACACTCGGGACACGGGAGGGCAACTCCCCGCTCGTAACTTTCGGTTCGGTAGTCCGCCCAATCCCGGAGGATCGATGTTCACCAGCCCCGACGAGGTCGCCGCCTACATCCGCGACAACGACGTCGAGTACGTCGACGTCCGTTTCTGCGACCTTCCCGGCGTCATGCAGCACTTCACCATCCCGGCGTCGACCTTCGGTGAGGACACGTTCTCCGAAGGTCTGGGTTTCGACGGGTCCTCGATCCGCGGTTTCCAGGCGATCAACGAGTCGGACATGCTGCTGCTGCCCGACGCCAACAGCGCCTTCCTCGACCCGTTCCGCCGCCACAAGACGCTGAACGTCAACTTCTTCATCCACGACCCGATCACGCGTGAGGCCTACAGCCGCGACCCGCGCAACGTCGCGAAGAAGGCCGAGGCCTACCTGGCTTCCAGCGGCATCGCCGACACCGCGTACTTCGGCGCCGAGGCGGAGTTCTACATCTTCGACTCCATCCGGCACGGCACCGGCATCAACGAGGGCTACTACCACATCGACGCGGTCGAGGGATCGTGGAACACCGGCTCCCTGACCGGCGAGAACGGTGGTCCGAACCTCGGCTACAAGACCCGGCCCAAGGGCGGCTACTTCCCGGTCGAGCCCTACGACCACCAGAGCGATCTGCGCTCGACCATGATGAGCAACCTGACGAAGGCGGGCCTCGAGCTCGAGCGCGGTCACCACGAGGTGGGCACCGGCGGTCAGGCGGAGATCAACTACAAGTTCGACACGCTGCTGCGCTCGGCCGACAGCCTGATGCTGTTCAAGTACATCATCAAGAACACCGCCTGGGCCGAGGGGAAGAGCGTCACCTTCATGCCCAAGCCGCTGTTCGGCGACAACGGCTCCGGCATGCACTGCCACCAGAGCCTCTGGATGGACGGCCAGCCGCTGTTCCACGCCGAGACCGGCTACGCGGGCCTCTCCGACATGGCCCGGCACTACATCGGTGGTCTGCTCAAGCACGCCCCGTCGCTGCTCGCCTTCACCAACCCGACGGTCAACAGCTACCACCGCCTGGTGCCCGGCTACGAGGCGCCGATCAACCTCGTCTACTCGGCCCGCAACCGCTCGGCCTGCACCCGGATCCCGATCTCGGGCGACAACCCGAAGGCCAAGCGCATCGAGTTCCGCGTGCCCGACCCGTCGGCCAACCCCTACCTCGCCTTCTCGGCGATGCTCATGGCCGGCCTCGACGGCGTGAAGAACAAGATCGAGCCGCCGGCCCCGGTCGACAAGGACCTCTACGAGCTGCCGCCCGAGGAGGCCCTCGGCATCGAGAAGGTGCCTGCGTCGCTCGACGCCGTCCTCGACCGGCTCGAGGTCGACCACGAGTACCTCATCGACGGCGGGGTGTTCACCCCCGACCTGATCGAGACGTGGATCGAGTACAAGCGGGAGAACGAGATCGACCCGATCCGTCTCCGCCCGCACCCGCACGAGTTCGCGATGTACTACGACATCTGATGCTCGACATCTGATCGCGACGGCTGACACGACGGCCCCCGACCTCAGCGAGGTCGGGGGCCGCCGTGCGTCCCGGGCTCAGACGTGGTCGAGCAGGAACCGCACCACCGTCCAGCCACCGATCGCGAGGCACGCGACCAGGACGAGGAAGACGGCGAAGCAGCCACCCATCGCGAGCCGGTGGGACCACGAGGTGGGCCCGGGAGGCGGCGACGGCGCGAGTGGCTTCGGCAGCGGCCGGCGCAGCCACTCGGCGGCATGCTCCTGCGAGCAGAAGTCGCCCACCCAGTACAGGAGTTCACCCTGCTCCTCGCGCGTGAGGTCGACCCGCAGTTCTCCCCCGGCCGCCGTCCGCCTCCTCGCACGGCTGACCGCACAGCTCGCAGCGGTCCGCCTGCTCGGTCTCGGTCTCGGTCTACGAGGAGGCGCCCTCGGTGGCTCGCCGTGCGGGCTCACCCCATTTCCGGGAGGCGCCGCGCGTCACATCGTGGCGAGGAATGTCACCGGAGGTTGCCCGCGTTGACACGAGCAGGCAACCGGGTCCTTCGTAGACTCGGATGCGTGCCCGCGGAGGCACGGCCGCCCACGAGCGCGACCCGCACAGCCGCGGGACGCGCCGGCCGGTTCCGGCGACGCCGCCGGTTCGCAGAGCTGCGAACCCAGGCCTGCGCCCGCTCACCAGACCTGAACGTACGCACCACACAGAGGACGAGTCATCATGACGTCAGTACGACCCGCCACGCTCGAGGACAACGGCGACCGCTTCCCCGGCGCCGTCCCCGCCAGCAGCACCCTCCGCACGCCGGGGGCCGATGAGCGCCTGGTGCGCATGCATGCGGCCTACGTCTCGAAGGCCAACGCCCTCGTCGAGGCCGGTCGCGAGGACCTCACCTCCGAGCTGGCCGACGCCTTCGACGCCGAGTCCGCCTCCGCGATCCACACCGCCGACGTGCACCACGGCGGCCGGCGCAGCGCCGGCCGGGGCACGCCCACCCGCAGCCGGGACGACCGGGGGCCCGGCCGGACGACCCGCCTGGGCCGGCTGACCCGCGAGTCGCTGCAGCGGTTCGACCGCTACACCCTCGACGTCTTCAACGCCGGCTCGCCCTACCGCGCGAGGGACGACCGCTCGGCCTGAGCCGGCAGGGCGCCGTCGGTCGCCGACAGCTTCCGGTCGACCAGCCGGAACGCCAGCAGGAAGGCCAGCGCCAGCAGGACCACGAACGCGAGGTTGCGCAAGGCGGTCCCGTAGCCGTGGACGGCCACGGACATGAAGTCGTAGGGGTACCAGTCGGTGACGGGGCCCTGGGCGAGGATCCAGGCGATCCAGAGGATCGGCCAGACGAGCGCCCGGGCCACGACGCCTGCGGTGATCCGCGGGCGCGGACCGAACACCAGCCAGCCGAGCAGGGTCATCACCGGCGACACGTAGTGCTCCCCCGCGTTGGTCCAGGCGTCGATGCCCTGCGGGTCGTAGAGCGGCGCGAGCACCACCGCGTACACCAGCCCGGTGATCGTGATCCCGAGCAGTGAGGCCAGCCGGACCACCCGCCAGAGCGGACCGTCGTGGCCCGGGTCGCGCACCAGCGGCAGGACGGCGGCCAGCACCAACAGGTTGCTCTGGATCGTGAAGTAGCTGAAGAAGCGGACGATCCGGGTGACGATGCTGGTCGCCGGGTCGGCGGGATCGACGACGTTCTGCACGAACTCGATCGAGACCGAGACCGCGACGACGGCGAACAGCGCGGCCCACCAGGCACGGGCGAGGCGGGAACGGTCCTGCCGGGTCTCGGTCACGGCGGGCATCATGCCCGGCCGCTGATGATCAACCGCCGCCGGTCAGCCGTAGCGCGCCACGAAGTTCGCCAGCATCCGCCCGGGCTCGGTGATGACGGCCGGGGTGAGACGGCCGATCAGCTCGTCGCGCTCCTCGGGCGGAAAGTATCCGGCGTGCTGGTACACGTGCACCCGCGTGACGATGCCGGCGACGTCGAGCTCGGGGTGGAACTGGGTGGCGTAGAGGTTCTGCTTGATCCGGAACATCTGCACCGGGCAGTCGGCCGAGCTGGCCAGGAGCACGGCGCCGGGCGGCAGCACGCGGCACGCCTCCTTGTGCCCGACGAAGGCATCGAACTCCGGCGCCATGCCGTCGAGCAGGGGGTCGGCCAGCCCCTCGTCGGTGAGCCGGATCCGCACCGCGGAGATGGGCTCGGCGTAGGTCCGATCGATGATCCCGCCCTGGTGCACGCCGAGGGTCCCGACGCCGTAGCAGGCGCCGAAGAACGGGAAGTCGCGCGCCACGATCTCGTCGAGCAGCGCCGACAGCTCTCGCTCCACCCGGTGCTGCACGGCCGACTTCTCCGTCGGAGGGTCGCTGGAGTTGAACGGCCCGCCCCCGACGAGGACGCCGGCGTAGTCGTCCAGCCGGATGGCAGGCAGGGGTCCGGCCTCCATGCGTACCCGCCGCAGCCGCTCGGGCGGTAGACCGGAGAAGCGCAGGAAGGCCTCGTACTCGCCGTCGGCGGCGACGTCCTCGCCGCGCGAGGAGAGGAGGAGGAAGGGCCGCACGACGGGAAGCCTAGGCGGGCCGCGCAGCGCTACTCCGCAGCGGCGATCAGCGCCCGCAGGGCGGCGAGCTCCTGCTCCAGCGCGGCCTGCCCGGCGGCGGTGATCGTGACCCACGTCCGTGGCCGCCCCCGGCCGGTCTCCCGGCGGCTGCTGATGAACGCCGCGTCCTCCAGGACCTTGAGGTGGCGGTTGAGGTTGCCGTCGGTGAGGTGCAGCTCGTTCCTGATCGACGCGAACTCGATTCCGACGCCGCTCCGCAGCAGCGCGAGGATGCCGAGTCGGGAGCGCTGGTGCACGGTGTCGTCCAGGCCGACCGTGGGGTGGGGGTCGGTCACCGGGCCCGGGCCGGGTCCGCGCGCACGAGTTCCACCACCGCTGCTCCGCCGGCCACCACGCCGACCACGAGCGCGAGGACCAGATAGCTGTCCGCCGCGTCGGTGAGCGTCACGGCGACCACCGCGCCGAGGACGGCGAGGGCGATCACGGCCGTGGACACCGAGCGCCACGCCGCGGCGAAGACCGCGAACCCCATGCCGAGGATGAGCCAGGGCGCCATGTCCCACGATCCGGCGGCCAGCCGGACGACGAGGAGCGAGCCGATCAGCATGGCCACCCCGGTGGCCAGCACCACCAGACCGACCCGATCGGGTGCGCGTACTCCCCGACTGGCGAAGAACCAGCCGCTCGCGACCGCCGCCACCGGCGTCATGACGGTCCAGTACCAGCCCGCCCCGTTGTCCTGGTCCAGGAGCAGCGCCACCGGGACCGAGGCGAGCACGGCGAGCGCAGTGACGATCTGGGGGAACCACACCGGCGACGCCAGCCGCCAGCCCCGCTCCCCCAGAGCCTCCGCGTCACCGATCAATCGGCGCGCGGCTTCGACGTCCCCGTTGACGTTCGTCGCAGGATTCATGCACTCACTTTGCGCTGCAAAGTCGCGGCGGTCAAGACCGGTGCGGCCGGGTCACCGGTCAGCCCCAGACCTCCTCGGCGGTCTCCACGATCAGGGCCAGCTTCGCGATCTGCTCGTCCCGGGTCAGGGAGTTGCCCTCGACGGTGGAGGAGAAGCCGCACTGCCCGGACAGGGCCAGCTGCTCCAGCGGGACGAACGCCGCCGCCTCGTCGATGCGCCGCTTGAGGTCGTCCTTGCGCTCCAGCTCCGGCCGCTTCGTCGTCACCAGGCCGAGGACGACGCGCTTGCCCGGCGGCACGAACCGCAGCGGCTCGAAGCCCCCGGACCGGTCGTCGTCGTACTCGAGGAAGAACCCGTCGACCTCCAGCCCGCCGAACAGCGCCTCGGCGACGAAGTCGTACCCGCCCTCGGCGACCCAGGAGGAACGGAAGTTGCCCCGGCACAGGTGCGTGGTGACCGTCAGCGAGTCCGGCCGGCCGGTCAGCGACGCGTTGATCTGCCGGATGTAGCGCTCGTGCAGGTGGTCGGCGTCCCGCCCCTGCGCGGCCAGCTCGGCGCGCTGCTGCGGATCGTTGAGGTAGGCGAGGCTCGTGTCGTCGAACTGCAGGTAGGTGCAGCCCTGCGCCGCGATGCCCTGCACCTGCTGGCCGTAGGCGGCCGACAGCGCGGCCCAGAACTCGTCCTCGTCCGCGTAGACGGCCGGATCGATGGCGGCCGCTCCCCCGCGGTAGTGGACCATCGACGGCGACGGGATCGTCAGCTTCGGCGTCTGCCCCTCCGCCACGACCGACTGCAGGTACGCGAGGTCCTCGCCGAAGATCGGCCGCTCGATGCCCAGCGGGCCGTCCACGTGCAGCCCCGCCGGGGTGTAGTCCAGGCTCCCGTCGGCGTTCTTGAAGTGGACGACGATGTTCTGGTCGGTGACCTTCGTGATGCCGTCGATCGCGTAGATGAAGTCCATGTGCCACGAGGCGCGGCGGAACTCCCCGTCGGTCGCCGTCCGCAGCCCCACGTCGGCCTGCATCCGGACGACGTCGGCGATCGCCTCGTCCTCGATGCCCCGCAGCTCCGCGTCGTCGATCTCGCCGGCGGCGTGCCGGGCGCGGGCGTCCAGCAGGTTCTTGGGACGGAGCAGGCTGCCGACGTGGTCGGCGCGGAACGGCGGGCCGGAGGAATCGGTCATGCCAGGCAGCTTGGCGCAGCGGTCGACGTGGCGCAGCCTCTTCTCACCTCATGGAAGGCAGCACCAGTTCCTCTGGGCGGGCGGGGACGAACCGGGCCACCAGCCGTTCGGCCACCGTGTAGACGGCGAGGGCCGGGAGGATGGCGAGGGCGGGTGGGAGCACGAGCGGGGCGGCCACCACCGAGATCGTCAGCACGCCGGGAGCGCCCACCAGCCAGCCCTGGCAACGCCGCTCGTCGGTCAGCGCACCCCACCGCACACCGGTCCACATCAGCCAGCGCCGCAGCACCGGCACCCCGCTCTCCCGCAGGACCCGGCGAAAGATGCCATCGGCGTCCCGAGACGTGACCACCCGCGTGCGCAGACCCTCGGTGATCAGCCAGTCGTGCAGGATCGCGGCCAGCGTGTAGGCGCCGAACCGCGGGACCAGCCAGGTGACCACCCGCGGCACGGTCGCGAAGTCGGTGCGGAAGCCGGCCGGCACGACGAACCGGTCCCGGCGTCCGAGGTAGACCAGCTCGTCCACCAAGGCCCACCGGTGGGCGTCGACGCGGCGGACGGTCAGCAGACCTGGTTCGAAAGGCACGGCGGACCCGGTGCCCGCACCGGTCGGCGGTGAACCGCCGCCCGGCGCGGCCCGACGCTCAGCGGTGGCCGCCGCGCGGCCGCTGCAGGGCGAAGACGGAGATGGAGCCGTCGTCCTCGTTGCTGGCGAGGAACAGGCCCTGCGCCGGCAGCGCCAGCAGTCCTTCCGGAGCGTCCCCGGTGGGCAGCACCTGCCGCAGCTCGGGGCGGGTCTCCCGGTCGATGTCGTAGACGACGACGGCGTCCCCGCGCTCGGCACCGATGAAGGCGTACGTGTCGCCGCCGAACCGGGCGACCTCCGCCCCCTCGAACTCCGCACCCTTGTCGTCACTGCGACCGTCCGGGTAGGCGCCGGCGGCGGCGAGCGCCTGCTCGGCGGACCCTCCCGCGGTGAACAGCACCGCGCCGTCGGGGCGGAACACCGTCCACCCGCGGCCACCACTCGGCTCTGCGGCGAGATCGCCCTCGTCGGCGGTGATCAGGTTGCCGCCGGGAGTCCACTGGACGGCGTCGGGCTCACGCGGGGCGACGAGGGCGTCGTCGAACGCGACCACGTCGTCGTCCACGATGTCGGCGTCGGTGCGGCTGACCGTGCCGGCGGAGAAGGAGTGCACCACCCGCCGCTTCGCCAGGTCCACCAGCGCCACTGCGTTGTTCTCCTGCAAGGTGACCGCCGCGACGTTGCGCCGGTCGACGTCCACGAACTCCGGCTCGGGGTCCGTGGGATAGGCCATGCCGGGCAGGTTCGTCAGCGCGACGCGCGACTCGGTCCACGCCCGGACCTGTCCGCGCAGCTCCACCACGGAGAGGTAGCCCGCGGGCGGCTGGGGCAGCCCGCCCTCGATCCCGCCCACCACGAGCTCCTCGTCCCGCTGGTTCTCGATGGCGAGCGCGGCGTACCGGCCGTCCGGCGAGAGGGCGACGGAGTCCGGCTGCCCGCCGAGGTCGATCGTCCGGACGATCTGCCTGCTGCGCAGCTCGACGACCGCGAGCACACCCGACGGGGCGGTCAGGTCCGTGGTGGTGTCGACGCCCACGAGCGCGTAGCGGCCGTCCTTGGTGACCGTCACCGATGTCGGCGAGCCCCCGACGGCGATGACGCCGAGCTGGCGCGGACGGTCGGGGCGCGAGATGTCTACCAGTCCGACCTGGCGCAGCGCCGAGTCGGTGTAGAGCACCGTTCGGCCGTCCGGCGTCGCCGCGAGAATCTCCGCGACCTCGCCGGCGACGTCGAAGGTCGCGATCGACGCGAAGGAGCTGGGCCGGTCCCGGTCATCGTGAGCCGCGGCGGGGCCGGCAGCGCCGACGAGGAGGGCCGCGGCGAGGACGCCGGCGACGGGAAGGACGGGACGACGGAGCACAGGTCACCTCAGGGTGGGAGCGGATCGTGGCGCGCTCACCCTGGTGCGGTCCGCCGACCTCCCGACGGCGCGCAGGAGAACAACCGGGGTCCCGGCGGTGATCTCCAGGTTGCGCGGTCAGGTGCCGGTGATGTGCTCCGGACGGATCGGCACCCGGCGCAGGGGCCTGCCGCACGCGGCCCGGACGGCGGCGGCGACGGCGGGACCCGACGAGATCGTCGGCGGCTCCCCCACCCCCCGGACGCCGTACGGCGCGTGCGGATCGGCGTACTCCAGCACCTTCACCTGCATGGGCGGCATGTCGAGGATCGTCGGGATGAGGTAGTCGGTGAACGACGGGTTCCGCACGTGCCCGTCGGTCACCACGATCTCCTCCATCAGCGCCAGGCCCATGCCCTGCGCCGACCCGCCGTGGATCTGGCCGACGACGGCGTCGGGGTTGATCGCCTTGCCGACGTCCTGCGCGGTGTCCAGCGCGACCACCTTCACCAGGCCGAGCTCGACGTCGACGTCGACGACGGCACGGTGCGCGGAGAAGGCGAACTGCACGTGGGCGTCACCCTGCCCGGTCTCCGGGTCGATCGCGTGGGTGGGCCGGTGGCGGTACTCCCTCGTCTCCTCGACCGCGTCCTCGCCGAGCACCTCCGCCAGTCCGGTCAGCACCTCGCCCGAGGCGCCGACGATCTTCTCGCCGTCCAGTCGCAGCTGGGACACCTCGCGGCCGAGCGACGCGGCAGCCCGCGCCAGGACGACGTCCCGCACCGCGACGCAGGCCGCCTGCACCGCTCCCCCGGTGACGTAGGTCTGCCGTGACGCCGACGTCGACCCCCCGGAGCCGACGGCGGTGTTCTTCGGATGGACGACGACCCGCTCGACGCCGAGCTCGGTGCGGCAGATCTGCTGCTCGACGGTGATCAGGCCCTGCCCCACCTCGGCGGCCGCGGTGTGCACGGTGGCCACCGCCTCGCCACCGGTCATCTCCAACCGGACGCGCGCCGTCGAGTAGTCGTCGAAGCCCTCGGAGAACCCGATGTTCTTGTAGGTCACCGCGTAGCCGACCCCCCGGACCACGCCCTCGCCGTGCGTGGTGTTCCCGACCGAGCCGGGCAGCGCCCGTAGGTCGGCGTCCGCGTCCCGCTGTGGCGGCAGCGGCAGGTCGGCCACGATCTGCAGCAGCTCCGCCACCGGCGCCGCCGAGTCGATGAGCTGCCCGGTGATGTTGCGGTCGCCCTCGCGCATGCCGTTGCGCTGCCGGACGGTCACCGGATCGAGGCCGACGGCGTCGGCTAGTTCGTCCATGAGCGCCTCGTGGGCGAACGCCGCCTGCACGCAGCCGAAGCCGCGCATGGCGCCGCAGGGCGGGTTGTTCGTGAACACCCCGTAGGCGTCGACCGCGACGTTCGGGATCCGGTAGGGGCCCAGGCCGAGCGTGCCGGCGTTGCCCACGACGGCGGCGGTGGACGACGCGTAGGCGCCGCCGTCCAGGAGGACCCTCGCCCGCGCGTACACCAGCGTGCCGTCGCGCTCGGCGCCGAACTCGTAGGTGAGCCAGGCCGGGTGCCGGTGCACGTGCCCGAAGAAGGACTCCTCGCGGCTGTAGCTCATCTTCACCGGCTTCCCGGTGCGCAGGGCCAGCAGCGAGGCGTGCACGTGGACCGAGAGGTCCTCCCGCCCGCCGAACGCGCCCCCGACCCCGGCGAGGTGCAGCCGCACCTTCTCCGGCGGCATCCCGAGGGCCAGGCACATCTGCCGCTGGTCGACGTGCAGCCACTGGGTGGCCACGTAGAGATCGACGCCGCCGTCCTCGGCCGGTACCGCGAGCCCCGACTCCGGGCCCAGGAAGGCCTGGTCCTGCATGCCGACCTCGACGTCGAGGGAGACGACCACCGGCGCGGTCACCGACTGGTCGCCCCGACGCAGCTGCAGGTGCCGGACCAGGTTGCCGGGGCGGTGCACGGCCGGGGCGTCGTCGTCCATGGCGTGCCGCGGGTCGGTGACGGCGGGCAGCACCTCGTACTCGACCCGGATCCGCGCGGCCGCCCGACGGGCGGTCTCCGGGTGGTCGGCCGCCACGAGCGCGACAGGTTCCCCCTCGTACCGGACGAACTCCACGGCCAGCACCGGCTGGTCGGCGTGCTCGAGCCCGAAGGCGTTCTCGCCGGGGACGTCATCGGCGGTGAGCACCGCGGTGACGCCCGGGACCGTCAGCGCCTCCGTGATGTCGATGCCGCGGATGCGGGCGTGCGGGTGCGGACTGCGCAGCGTCACCCCCCAGACCATGTCGTCGTGCCAGAGGTCGCTGGCGTACGCGAACTCGCCGGTGACCTTGAGCGTCCCGTCAGGGCGGAGCGGGCTGTCGCCGATCCGCCCCGGCGTGGTGGTCGCCGTCGTCGCGGGACGGGTGCCGGCGTCGGTGCTCACGGAGGGGCCGGAGTGGCCACTTCGGCCCCTCATGGCCGGGCCTGCCGGGCAGCGGCCAGGCGGACCGCGTCGAGGATCTTCTCGTAGCCGGTGCAGCGGCAGAGGTTGCCGGCCAGCGCCTCCCGGATCTCCAGGTCGGACGGGTCGGGCACCCGTTCCAGAAGGTCGTGGGCGGCGACGAGGAGACCCGGCGTGCAGAACCCGCACTGGACGGCGCCCGCCTCGACGAACGCCTCCTGCACCGGGTGCAGCTCCCCCTCGGTGGCCAGCCCCTCGACCGTGGTCACCTCCCGGCCGATCGCCTGCCCGGCCGCGACCAGGCAGGCGCAGACCGGCTCCCCGTCGAGGTAGACCGTGCAGGACCCGCACTCCCCCTGCTCGCAGGCGTTCTTCGACCCGGGCAGGCCCATCCGCTCGCGCAGCACGTAGAGCAGGCTCTCGCCCGCCCACACATCGTCGACCTCGTGCTCGGTCCCGTTCACGGTGGTGGTGATGCGCATGCTCAGGCCGCCTTCCGCAGGTCCTGCTGGTACTCGGCCCAGGCCCAGGTCACCGAGCGCCGCGCCATCACCGCGAGGGAGTGCCGCCGGTAGGCAGCGCTCCCCCGGACGTCGTCGATGGGGGACGCCGCGGCGGCCACCCGCTCGCCGAAAGCGCGGGCCAGGCCGTCCGGCAGGTCGCCCCGGGACTCCCAGAGGCCGGCGGACTCCAGTTCGCCGGCCAGGAACTCCTCAGCCTCCGGCGCCCGGCGCGGCGTGGGTGCGGCCGAGCCGATCCCGGTGCCGACCGCCCGACGGTCGGGGTGCAGCGCGCAGGCGAACGCCGACACCGCGATGACCATCGCGTTGCGCGTCCCCACCTTGCAGAACTGCTGCGGCCCCACCGCCTCCGGCACCAGCACCGCCGCGATCAGCTCGTCCGGCTCCAGCGCGTTGCGCTTCACCCCGGTGAAGAACTCCGCCGCCGGGATCCGGCGCACGCCCCGGGCGGCCGACTCGACCTCGACCACGGCACCGGCCGCCAGCAGCGGCGGGTGGGCGTCGCCCGCCGGTGACGCCGACCCGAGGTTGCCGCCGACGGTGCCCCGGATCCGGATCTGCGGGGACCCGACCGTGCGGGCGGCCATCGCCAGCCCGGGCAGCCGGGCGCCCAGGTCGTCGATGATCCGGGAGTACGGCACGCCGGCACCCAGCCGGACCGTGCTGCCACCCACCCCACCGGTGGCACCCACCCCACCGGTGCCGTCCTCGACCGTCCACTCCCGGAGCTCCGGCACCCGCCCCAGATCCAGCAGCGCGCCGGGACGCCTGCGGTCGAAGTTCAGGTCCACCATGACGTCGGTACCGCCGGCGATCGGGACGGCGTCCGACCGCTCGGCCCGTACGGCGAGGGCGTCGGCCCACGACGTCGGTTGCAGGAAGTCCATCGATCCTCCTCGCCGCGCACCGGCAGTCTTCCTGGAGACAACCGCGCCGGACCGGGCGTGGCAAGGGCGCCGCGACCTCTGTTACCCGACTGCCGGTCAACCTGCCCCGCGTATGTGACGCCGTTGTTTCCGCTGGATCGACAGGCGACGGCCGGTCCGTGCGCCGAGGGCGGCCTACCCGTCCGGGGGCACTTCCCGCGCGGCGGACGGGCCCCCGTGTCCGGACGCCTACGATCTCGCCCGTGCGTCAGGAGAGGATCGCGTGACCGAGGTCGTGGAGGCGCCCACGGCGCCGCACGTGGTCGCCGAGACGCAGGGGTCGACGAGGTCCCCCGAGCCGCGTCCCCGGCGCCGGCTGTCGCCGTCGCACCGGGTCCAGCTGGCCGCAGCGGTCCTGATCGTGGGGCAACTGCTGGTGCGCGGCTGGATCGCTCTCGCAGGCGCGCTTTCGCAGGACGACCTCGTCGTCGCCGGCCGCTCGGCCCGGCTGCCGCTCTTCTCGGCGGAGTTCCTCTTCCCTGACGCCGACCGCTTCGCCCCGCTGGCCGACCTGCTCACCGCCGCGCTCACCCGGATGGCTCCCCTCGAGTACTGGCCGATGGCTGCGGCCCTCGTCGTCCTGCAGGCGCTGGCCTTGCTCGCCGTGCTCCGCCTGCTGCGGTTGCTCCTGGGCGACCGCCCGGTCCTCCTGCTCCCCCTCGCGCTCTACCTGTTCTCGCCCCTGTCCCTCGCCGCGTTCGACAACTGGTCCGCCGCGGTGACCGCGGTGCCGTTCCAGGCCGGCCTGGCCTGGGTCTGCGGCGACGCCCTCGCCCTGCACCGCACCGGGCGGCGGATCCGGTACGCCGTGTCGGGCACCCTCGCCTTCGGCATCGCGCTCTCCTTCGGTGAGCAGGCCGTGGTGATCCCGGCGGTCGCGGCGATCCCGGTGGTCGCGTTCACCGTCCTCGCCGTCGTCCTCCGCCAGTCCGGCGAGACGACACCCGTCCTGGCGACCGCCCGCCGGGGGCTGTGGCTGTGGATCGGCCTGGCAGCGACGTCCGCCGCGCTGGTGTGGCGGTCCGGCTCCGCGGTGCTGCCGCGCACCGTCCCGGACGACCAGTCCGGGACACTGGCCACCGCGGTCGACGCCGTGGGCACGACCCTCACCGACGGCATCCTGCCCGCGCTCCTGGGCGGGCCGCTGTTCTGGCGCGACTTCGGGACCTGGGCCGATCCGCCGACCGCGCTCGTCGCGGCCGCCGTGGTCGTCGTCGCCGTCGCGGGCTGGCTGGCGCGGCGGCGGGAGGGAGGCGGCCTGGTCTGGCTGCTGCTCGCCGGCTACATCCTCCTCAGCGTGCTGGTGCTCGTCGTCGGCCGGCTCACCAGCGGCGCGACGGCCGAGTTCGCGCTCGACCTGCGTTCCTTCGCCGACATCGCGCTCGTGACCGCGATCGCGGTCGCGCTCCTGGTTCGCGCACCGGTGCGGGACGGGACCCGGACGGGGTTCCTCGACCGCACCGAACGCCGGGACGCCGCGGTCCTGCTGACGATCTTCTTCGTCGGGCTCAGCCTGTGGTCGACGGCGAGCTACGACCAGACCCGGAACACCCAGCCGGCACGCGACTACCTGGCCACCGCGCAGCGCAGCCTGCTGACCGCCGAGGCACCCGTCCTCGACCACGCCGTCGCGAGCTCCGTCGTCTGGGGGCTGTCCGCTCCCTACAACCGGGTCTCGTGGGTCTTCGCCCCGGCGGGCGTCCGGACGTCGGCCAGCACGGACGACCCGAAGGTGCTGGGCGCGGGTGGCCACCTCGTCGACGCCCGGGTGGCCGGCGGATACGCGTCAGTGCCGGGCCCCGAGCCCGCGTGCGGTCACCGTGTCCGCCCCCTCGGGACGACGGACGTCCCCCTGGCCGATCCGGCCGGGGAGGCCGACTGGACGGTCCAGCTGAACTACCTCGCCGGCAGCGACGGCTGGATCCTCGTCTCGCTCGGGAGCGGGGAGGGAGAGGTGGCCCCGGTGCGCAAGGGCGTCAACGCCGTCTACCTGTCGCTGCGCGGGGAGGGCGACCGGCTGCGCGTCAGCGGTGAGACGCCGGGCATGGCGCTGTGCATCGACCGTGCGATGGTCGGCGTCCTCGAGGCCGCGGACTGACCGGACCGACGGGGTGCGCGACCGGGACCCTCAGCGGGTGCGCCGCTCCACGGACCGGGCGGCCAGGCGACGGATCCCCCCGGACCGCGCCGAGAGGACCCGGTCCAGGGTCCGGCCGATCGGCGGCAGCTCCCCGAGGCGGGCCAGTCCGGCCCACCGCGGGACGGCGACCGTGCGGGAACCGCGGGCGTCGAGGCACCGGGCGATCTGCTCGCCGACCCGGTCGGGCGCGATGCCCCGGGAGAGCCGACCGGCGGCATCGGCGTCGGACTCGGGCGGGTGCCCGTGCCCGCGGGCCAGCCACTCGGTCTCGACGAAGAACGGGTTCACCGTGTGCACCCGCACCCCGCGAGCGGTGACCTCGCGGCGCAGACCCTTGACGAACCCGTGCACCCCGGCCTTGGTGGCCGAGTAGACGGTCAGCGGGGGCACCTGCGACCAGGCCGCCGCCGAGGACACCGCCACCACGTCGGCCCGGCCGTGCTCGCGCGCCGAGGTGAGCAGGTGCGGCAACGCGAGCCGGGTCAGTTCGATGACGCCGGTGAGGTTGAGGGCCACGATCCCCTCGACCACCTCTCCGGGCATGTCCTCGAGCAGACCGGCCCAGCCCAGCCCCGCGTTGAGGACGATCCCGTCGAGGGACCTGTGCTCCGCGAGGACCCGCTCGAGCAACCGGGCCCGATCGGCGGCGTCCGCGACGTCGGCCACCACCGTGCTGACCCCGGGCAGGCTGCCGACGGCCTCGTCCAGCCGGTCCCCGCCCCGGGCGCAGGTCACCACCCGGTAGCCCTCTCCGGCGAGCCGGGTGACCGTCGAGCGGCCGATACCGGCGCTGCCGCCGGTGACGAGGACGACGCGGTTCTCCGGAGCGGTCATGGCTGCCTACTACCCACGGGCGACATCACATTCCCGAGGGCATCGAAGCCGGCTCACCGGGCATGATCGGAACCATGCGCCTGCCCGAACCCCGTGGCCCGCTGAGCCAATCGCTCTGCCGCGACCTGCTCGACCGCACCTCGCCGTCCGCCACCACGACCGAGCAGGCCGACCGCGTCGCCGCGGGCGGCTCGGACGCCCTCACCGACGAAGACCTGCAGATCAGCCTGGCGATCCTGTACGAGCTGCACTACCGCGGCTTCGACGGCGTCTCCGAGGACTGGGAGTGGGACCCGGCGCTGCTCAGCGTCCGCGCCGGGCTCGAGCGTCGCCACCTGGCCGCGCTGCGCGAGCTGGTCGGCCCGATCCAGGTGGGCGAGGACGCCATCGACCGCCAGCTCACCGCGCTCATCGCCGCCGACGACGGACCGTCGCTGTCCTCGTTCATGGCCAAGCAGGGCACCCTCGACCAGTGGCGGGAGTACCTCACGCTGCGGTCGGTCTACCACCTCAAGGAGGCCGACCCGCACACCTTCGCCATCCCCCGGCTGTCCGGACGGGCGAAGGCGGCGATGGTGGAGATCCAGGCCGACGAGTACGGCGGCGGCAGCGCCGCACGCATGCACAGCGAGCTCTTCGCCGGGCTCATGACCTCCCTCGACCTCGATGCGGCCTACGGGGCGCTGTGGGACGACGCTCCGGCCGTCGCGTTCGCCTCGGTGAACACCATGTCCCTCTTCGGCCTGCACCGACGGTGGCGCGGAGCTGCGCTCGGCCACCTGACCGCCGTCGAGATGACCTCGTCCGAGCCGAGCCGGCGCTACTCGGCCGGCCTTCGCCGGCTCGGCTACGACGCACGGGTGACCGTCTTCTACGACGAGCACGTGGAGGCCGACGCCGTCCACGAGCAGATCGCCTCGGTGGACATGTGCGGCTCGCTCGTCGCCGAGGAGCCGGAGCTCGCCGTCGACGTCCTGTTCGGCGCCGCCTGCTCGCTCGCCATGGACGGGCTGGCGGCCACCCAGCTGCTGGGTGCCTGGGAGACCGGCCACTCGGCGCTGCGCGGACAGGGCCGGCTCGCCGCCTGATCCCCCGGAGCGCTCCCCAGACCTGTTGCGTACGACTGAAGTCGGGCGCTCCGATGCCGAAGACCCCTCAGGCGGGAATCGGCGGTCTCGGAACAGCAGGAGTGCATATGTGGAGTCGTCAGGGCACAGCCGGACGAGTGTCGGTGGCCGCGACGGCTGCACCGAAGGACGTCGAGGCGCTGGAGCGGGTGATCGCCGCGCTGGGCACCGACGTCGGCGACGAGGTGGTCGCCCACGAGCGCATCCTGGGCAGCCTCGTCGGCTCGCTCGACCTCGCCTACGGCGCCGCCTGGCTGCCCGACGGCGAGGGTGACTTCACCATCCGGGTGACGCAGGGCGACCTCGCCCCGACCATGGCCGACGCCTGGACCGACGGCACCGTCATGGTGTCCGGCGCCGGCTACGGCGGCCAGGCGCTCCGCGACCGGGTCCCCGTCCTCATGGACAGCGCATCGGACACCTCCGGCTGCCCCCGGTGGCGGACCGCCGCCGCCGCCGGCGCCCGGCAGGGCTGCTTCCTCCCCGTCGTCGAGGACGGCCGGGTGACCGCCGTACTGGAGTACTACAGCCGCCGGGAGCTGCCGTTCTTCGGTGGCCGCGCCGAGAAGTGGGACGCCATCGGCCGACTCGTCGGCCACGCCCGCCGGAGCGCCCTGGCCACCGCCCAGCTGCGGGAGAACCTCGACGACCGGCTGGCGGTCACCACCGTCGTCGGCAAGGTCGGCGAGGCACGGGACGAGGCGACCGCCCTGCGGACCGCGCTGGAGACGGTGCGCACGGCCTTCGGCTGGGCGTACGGCTCGTTCTGGGCGCTGGACGAGACGACGAACGTGCTGCGCTTCGACGTCGAGTCGGGCTCCGCGGGTGAGGAGTTCCGCAAGGTGACGCTCAGCGCCAGCTTCGCCGAGGGCGTCGGCCTCTCCGGCCGCGCGTGGCGTCAGCGGGACCTCGTCTTCGTCCGCGACCTGGCCCAGGTGACCGACTGCGTGCGAGCACCCGCCGCCCAGCGCGCCGGCGTGCGCTCCGGCGTCTGCTTCCCGATCACCGCCGGTGGCCGGGTCATCGGGACCATGGACTTCTTCACCACCGCGACCATCGAGCTGTCGGAGTCCCGCGGCTCGGCGCTGCGCAACGTGGCCCAGCTGGTCTCCCAGCGCCTGGACATCCTGCGCCGCGCGGAGGCCGACGCGGTCAACTCGCGCGCGCTGCTGGAGACGGTCGACCGGCTGCGTCAGGCCGCCGACGACGCGGGACGGGTGGCCGAGAAGGCCGTCGCCCAGGCGTCGTCGATGACGGCGGAGGTCGAGGCCCTCGGGACCGCCTCGGCCGCCGTCGACGACGTCATCCGCATCATCGGCTCCATCGCCGACCAGACCAACCTGCTCGCTCTCAACGCCACCATCGAGGCGGCCCGCGCCGGCGAGCTCGGCCGCGGCTTCGCCGTCGTCGCCAGCGAGGTCAAGGACCTGGCCCGGGAGACCGCCGGCGCCACCCAGCGGGTCTCCGAGCAGGTGGCGGGCATCCAGTCCAGCAGCCGGTCGGTGTCGGCCGGCATCCACGCGACCAGCGAGGTCATCGGCGAACTGGACGCCGTCCAGGCGCGGATCGGCGAGGTGCTCGAGCAGCAGGTGGAGATGGCGAAGGCGTTCGACACCGGGCGCTGACCCGGCGGGTCAGCCCCGGGCGGCGACCTCGTCCACCCGACGGGTCGAGCGCGTGATCGCCCAGCCGAACGCCGCCGCCACCGGGAACATCAGCACGCCGTAGACGGCGGCGGGCACGGCGAGCTCCACGCTGCCGAGCACGCTGATGGCCACCGCGATGGCGAGGGTGCTGTTGTGGATGCCGATCTCGAAGGCGCTCGCGATCGCCTGCCGCTGCGTCACGCCCAGCGCGCGGGGCACCAGCAGACCCACCGTCAGGCTGAGCACGCAGAAGAGCACCGCCGGCAGCCCGATGTCGCGCAGGTAGCCGGTGATGTTCTCCCGCTCGGCGACCATCGTGCCCACGATCACCAGCGCGAGGACCACTGCCGACAGGATCCGCACCGGCTTGTCCATGCGGTCGGCGAACTCCGGTGCGCGCCGGCGGATCAGCATCCCGATGGCCACCGGCACGAGGACCACGGCGGACACCTGCGCCGTCTTGCCGAACTGCAGGCCGAGGGAGCCGGCGTCGGCGGGCTCGAAGTACTCGATCGCCAGGTTGGTGATGACCGGCAGGGTCACGACGGCGATCAGCGAGTTCACCGCGGTCAGGGTGATGTTGAGGGCGACGTCGCCGCGGAACAGGTGGCTGAACAGGTTGGCCGTCGTGCCACCGGGCGAGGCGGCCAGCAGCAGCATGCCGACGGCCAGGATCGGCGGCAGGTCGAAGGCGAGGACCAGCCCGAAGCAGATCGCCGGCAGGACCAGCAGCTGCAGCAGCAGCGCGATGACCACCGCCTTCGGCTGCCGCCCCACCCGCCCGAAGTCGCCCGGGGTCAGGGACAGGCCGAGGCCCAGCATGACGATGGCCAGGGCCGCGGGCAACAGGACGGTGGCGAGCGGGGAATCCACGGGGCGCTCCGATCAGGCGACGGACAGCCCGGCGGGCCGTCGAGCAGTACGTCGCGTGCATCCTGCGTCATCCAGGTCACATTGCCGATCACCGGACACGCCCGGGTGAATCGTCGTCGCCGGTCAGTCGCCGGTGGCGCGCGCTTCCCGGAGGAGCTGGGCAGCCGGACGTGGCCGGCTCGGGGCGCTGGGCGCCGAGAATCCGGAACGCTTGTGCGAGCCGTCGCAGAACGGCTTGATACCGGACTTCCCGCACCGGCACAGGGCGATGGTGTCCCGGCCGGGATCGATCTCGTTGCCGTCCTGGTCGAGGAGCCGGAAGTCCCCGCGCACGATCAGCGGACCGTCCCGGTACGGCGTGATCGTCGCGCCCGAACCCGCGTCAGGTCCGGGTTCGACGTCATCGGGCAGCTCGGGCTCGGCGGACAGGAAGGGCGACACGGTCCTGCACTGCCCCGGACCTCCGACCGGCACACGCCGGGCGGGGATCCCGGCCCGCACGGGTGACCGGTGGCGGTCTTCAGCCGTCGGTGGCCCGGCCGTAGAAGACGTGCTCGACGACGGAGCGGGCCTGCCGGGTCGTCCGGCGGTAGTCGTCGATGAACTGTCCCGGATCGGTGTCCGGGCCGTAGCCGCAGGCCCGGGCGACGCCGGCCAGCTCCAGCCCGGGGCGCGGCAGCTGGTCGCTGGGACGCCCCCGCACCAGGAAGATCGCGTTGCGGGCCCGCGTGGCCAGCTCCCACGCCGCGCGGAGCACCTGGGCCTGCTCCGGGGTGAGGTGCCCGGCGTCGCCCAGCGCGCCGAGCGCCTCGACGGTCGGCTGCACCCGCAGCTCGCTCTCCCCGGCCGCGTGCTGCAGCTGGAGCAGCTGCACCGTCCACTCGACGTCGGCCAGACCGCCCCGCCCGAGCTTGGTGTGGGTGGCGGGGTCGGCCCCCCGGGGCAGCCGTTCGCGTTCCACGCGGGCCTTGATCCGCCGGATCTCGGCCACCTGCTCGTCGCTGAGGCCGTCCACGGGGTAGCGGATCGGGTCGATCATCGCGACAAAGTCCTCGCCGAGCTGCCGGTCGCCGGCCACCGGGACGGCACGCACCAGTGCCTGGATCTCCCAGACCGACACCCAGCGCTCGTAGTACTCGCGGAACGCCGACAAGCTCCGGACCAGCGCCCCCTGGCGGCCCTCCGGGCGGAGATCGGCGTCGATCTCGAAGGCCGGGTCCGGCGCCGGCTCGCTCAGCAGACGCCGCAGCGTGTGGGCGACGGCGTTCGCGGTCGCCGTCGCCCTCGCCTCGTCGGCGCCCTCCCGCGGCCGGTGGACGAAGAGCACGTCGGCGTCCGAGCCGAAGCCCATCTCTCCCCCGCCCAGCCGGCCCATGCCGATGACGGCGAGGTCCGTGGGCATGTCCGCGACGTCCAGCCCCACCTCCAGCGCGTGCGCCCGCGTCGCGACGTCCAGTCCGACCTGCAGGGTGGCGGCCGCGATGTCGGTGAGCGCCTGACCCAGCCGGACGACGTCCAGCCTCCCGAGGAGGTCCGCCGCGGCGACCCGCAGCAGCTCCTGCCGGCGGAGCCCGCGCAGCACCCGGATGCCCGCCTGCGGATCCGGCGCCCGGCCGGCCGCCTGGCGCCAGGCGCCGGCCAGCGTCGCGACCCCGCGCGGCTCCAGCTGCTCGTCGTCGGCCAGGAGCCGGAGCGCCTCCGGGGTGCGGGTCAGCAGGGACGCCACGTACTGGCTGGAGCCCAGCAGCTGGGCGAGGCGTTCGGCGACCTGGCCCTCGTCACGCAGCAGCCGCAGGAACCACTGGTTGCCCCCGAGGGCCTCGCTGACCTGGCGGTAGGCCAGCAGGCCGGCGTCGGGGTTCGGGCACGCGGCGAAGGTCTGGAGCAGGACCGGCAGCAGGTACTTCTGCATCGACGCCGAGCGGGACACCCCGCCGGTGAGCGCGGCCAGGTGCCGGAGCGCGCCGTCGGGGTCGGCGAAGCCGAGCGCGCGGAGCCAGTCCCCCGCCGCCTTCGACCCGAGGGCCAGGTGCTCGCCGGGGACCCGGGCGACCGCCGACAGCAGCGGGCGGTAGAAGAGCTTCTCGTGCAGCCGCCGCACCTCGCGGGTGTGCAGGGACAGCTCGGCGTCGAGGACGTCGGTGGCCTCGCCACGGTGGTCGGGCTTGTAGCCCAGCGAGCGGGCGAGCCACCGCAGCTGCTGCTCGTCGGTGGGCAGCAGGTGGGTGCGGCGCAGCCGCAGCAGCTGCAGGCGGTGCTCGACCGTGCGCAGGAAGCGGTAGGAGGCGATCAGCGTGGCGGCGTCCTCCCGGCCCACGTAGCCACCGGCCGAGAGTGCCTGCAGCGCCGGCAGGGTGCCGCCGACCCGCAGCGTCGGATCGGCGCGTCCGTGCACCATCTGCAGGAGCTGGACGGCGAACTCGACGTCCCGGAGGCCGCCGCGGCCGAGCTTGAGCTCCCGCTCGGCCTGCGCGGGCGGGATGTTGGCCTCCACCCGCCGCCGCATGGCCTGCACCTCGCCGACGAAGCCGGGCCGGTCGCCTGCCTTCCACACCAGCGGCCAGAGCGCGTCGACGTAGGCCAGCCCGAGGTCGGGGTCCCCGGCGACCGGCCGCATCTTCAGCAGCGCCTGGAACTCCCACGTGCTCGCCCACTGCTGGTAGTAGGCCTCGTGCCCGGCGACGGTGCGGACCAGGGCGCCCGCCTTCCCTTCCGGCCGCAGCGCTGCATCGACCTCCCAGGCCGCCTCGTGGCAGATGCGCATCAGCGCCGCGGCGACCCGGGTCGCGCTGGACAGGGCCGCGCTCTCGGAATCGCTGGGGTCGACCGGCTCGGCCACGAAGACGACGTCCACGTCGCTGACGTAGTTGAGCTCCCGGCCACCGGTCTTGCCCAGGGCGATGACCGAGAGGCGGCAGGGCGCGGCCGATGCCGGCTGCTCGGCGACGGCGAGGGCGAGGCCGGCGGTCAGGACGGCCCCGGCGATGTCGGCCAGCTCCGCGGCGACGTCCTCGGTCGGGACGCCGTCGCCCAGGTCGCGCCCGGCGAGGGACAGGATCGCGCGGCGGTAGGCCAGCCGGAGCTCGCGGATGCGCTCGGGCGAGGCGTCGGGCGCGCCCTTGCCCAGTCGCACACCCCACGGCGGGTCGTCCGGGTCGGCGCCCACGGCGGTCAGCATCTGCCGGCGCAGGTCGTCCGGGGACGGCCGGTCGTGGCCGCGCGGCATGCCGTCGCCGTCCTCGTCGAGGACGGCCCAGTCGGCCGGGTGGGCGGCCAGGTGGTCGGCCAGCCCCGAGCTGGCGCCGAGCACGGCGAGCAGGCGGCCACGGAGCAGGCCGGAGCCGCGCAACCCGGCGAGCAGCGACGCTGCCGCGCCGCCGTGCGGGTCGGAGCTGTCGAGGGCCTCGACCAGCCGGTGCAGCGAGCGCAGGGCGAGGTCGGGGTCACCGGCGCGGGCCAGCGCGGCGACGACGGGGCCGGCCTCGGGATCGGCGGGCTCGTTGCGCTCCATGTCCCACAGGCCGAGCGCCGGGTCGGACAGGAGCAGCGCCGCGCGGGCGCCGTCCTCGAACCCGAAGCGGATCAGCCGCACGACCGCCCGGCGCGGGACCTCCGCCTCGGCAGCGGTCATGCCGGCTGCTGGGCGCGCGTGCGGACCAGCTCGACGAACCGGCCGGCGAACGGGCGCCAGGCCTCCTCCACGTGCGGATGGGCCTCGTCGGAGAGGCGGCAGATCGTCTCGCGGTCGTACGGACTGGCGGCGACGCCCACCACGTCACGCTCGGCCCACTCGTGAATGATCTCCGGCGCCGTCTCGATGTGGAACTGGAGCCCGTAGACGTGCCGGCCGACCCGGAAGGCCTGGTGGGCGTACATCGGGCTGCTGGCCAGCAGCGTGGCGCCCGTGGGCAGCTCGGAGATCTCGTCGTGGTGGAACTGGAGCACGTCGGGGGTCAGCGGCAGCGGGGAGAACAACGGGTCGCCGTCCGCCGCGTCGCGCTTGGCGACGAGCGAGGCGCCCACCTCCGGGCCGTCGATGCCCTCGCGCACGCGCCCGCCACCGACCTGGGCCAGCAGCTGGGCGCCGAGGCAGATCGCCAGCGTGGGGAGGTCCGCATCCAGTGCCTGCCGGAGCAACCCGCGCACACCGACGAGCTCGGGGCTGGTTCCCTCGTCGTCCAGGGCGGACTGCGGACCGCCGAGGACGACCATCCCGTCGAACCCGTCGAACCCGTCGAGGCCGTCCGGCAGCTGGTCGCCGGAGCCGAGGCGCCGCTCGTCCAGCTCGGCACCGGCGTCCCGCAGCCACTCGCCGAGTCGCGCCGGCGGATCGGTCTCGTGCACGACGACGACGAGCAGACGGGCCACGCGGACGAGGTTAGTTGACGGAGGATCGGAGCCCCCGCGCCTCGCAGGCTCACCAACCGGTCAGGGCGAGGAGGTCGGGCTCCAGCACCGGACCGACCGTGCGCATGTACATGTTCGTGACGTGCGAGTCGTCGCGGTACACCCGCACGTTGCCGACGACGGACGGGCACTCGGTGCTCGTGCAGAAGTACGGCCGGGTGTCCAGCAGCTGCACGCCCGCCGGCAGGTCCGCCTCGAGCAGGGCGTCGTCGTAGATGTCGGCGGGCGACACCGTGCACTCCGGTGCCAGGTCCCCGAGCTCGGCCATGCAGTCCGGGACGTCCCGCTCGTGACGTGGGTTGTCCCGGAGACCGATGACCGGGATGTCGAGGTCGGAGAGCTGCTGCCACGCCTCGACGAACCCCTTCGGCAGCACCTCCCGCTCCCCCTCGGCGATGCGCGTGCCGAGCGCGAGGACGACGCCCGGGTTGACCGAGGCGATCCGCTCGACGATCCGCGACCGCCACTGCTCGCACTGCTCCAGCAGGGACCGGTCGGCCCGGAACTCTGACTCCGTCGACAGGTTGCACCCCGGGTTGATGAGGGCCACGAGCTGCCAGCCGCGGGAGTCGACCAGCTGCGCCACCGGGTGCAGCCAGTGCGCGACGTGCGAGTCGCCCACGAGCACGATGCGGCGCTCGGCATCGGCGGGCCCGCGCACGCAGCTGAAGGGCTCCAGCGGGGTCCCGCCGTCCTCGTCACCCTCCAGGACGCAGCGGCTGTCGGAGAGGCGGGCCCAGTCGTCGCGGATGACCGACAGGGGCGGGATGGCCTCGACGTCGCCCGCCTCCGCCATCAGCGCGGGTCGGAGCAGCGCCCGCGCGCCGGGGTAGTCCGGGTCGTCGGCAGCGGGCACGAAGCCGGCCAGCTCCCGGTCCAGCTGGGCAGTGGTGGTGGCCCCGGCGACGACGAGGGGCGCGGCGCAGGCGATGACCAGGGCCACGGCCCAGGCCGGACGACGGGAGCGCAGCAGGTCCAGCGCCGGCCGCTCGGCCAGCCGGTAGGTGACCGCCGCGAGCACGACGGCGGCCGCGATGACCGCCGTCCCGTCGACCAGGCTCGGCCGGCCCCCTCCGGTGCGGACCAGGTAGAGCACCAGGATCGGCCAGTGCCACAGGTAGATGCCGTACGACCGCCGGCCGACCCACTGCAGGGGCCGCAGCGACAGCAGTCGGTGCGCACCGTTCCGGCCGCCGGCATCCGCGGCGAACAGGATGAGGAGCGCGCAGAGGACCGGCCAGGCGGCCTGCCAGCCCGGGAACGTCCGTGCGCCGTCGAGCACCGCCCCGCACACGACGAGGCCCACGACCCCCACCCAGCCCAGCACCGCCGCGAGCGTCCTGCCGGGACGCCGGTCCACCAGCAGCAGGCCGGCGAGCGCGCCCGCTCCGAGCTCCCACAGGCGGGGCAGCGACGCGAAGTAGGCGGCCTGCTGGTCGGCGCGCACGGCGACGAGGGCCCAGACGAAGGACGCGGCGGTGCCGGCCGCCACCAGCGCGATCGCCACGCGGCGGCCGTGCCGGAGCCGGCCGGTGGCCCGGAGCAGCAGCCCCACCGCGGCCACGACGAACGGGGCGGCCAGCAGCACCTGCACCTGGATCGACAGCGACCAGAACTGCTGCATGGGGCTCGTGGCCGCGTTCAGGGCGGCGTAGCTGACCGACTCGTCCACGAGCCGCAGGTTCTCGGTGAAGGTGACCGACGAGACGAGGTGGTCGACGACCTCGCGCCACCGGGTCCGGGGAGCCACCCACATCGCCGCGAGCACGGTGGCGGCCAGGACGACGAACGCCGCGGGCGCCAGGCGGGACAGCGAGCGGGCGATCGGTCGCACCGGGTTGAAGCCGTCGGTCCGGGCGAACCTCTCCCCCAGGGTGACCACGAGGAAGAAGCCCGTGAGCGTGAGGAAGACGTCCACGCCGCCGGAGACCCGGCCGCTGAAGACGTGGTAGACGACGACGAGCGCGACGGCCAGGGCACGCAGACCCTCGATCTCCGGCCGGCGTGCCCGTGACCCGGGCGGCGACGCCTGCGGCTGGGCAGCGACCGGCTCGGCCACGACCGTCATCGGGTGCTCCCGCACCCCGGCCGGCACCGCAGCACGTCGTCCACCCCCGCCTCGTCCACCCCCGCGCCGATCACCGGCGACGAAGACTACTGAGCGTCGGTGCCTGGTGAACGCGCCGCGCCGGGCACGTCACCCACCCGGATGGCCGCTGCTCCCTCGCCAGGGGCGGGACAGGACCCCGACACGAGCGGACGACTGTGCCCGAACCGTGGTCTAACTCGATGCATCACGCCGGTTGGCGCACAGTCGCAGTAGCGGTCAGTCGTCGACGTCCTCGACGAGGAAGTGGGCCACCGCCCGGCCCCCGTCGGTGACGACGACCTCGTCACCCGGACGGATCTCCTGGTGGGCGCCCAGGCCAGGCACCAACCACCGTCCCGTCGCGGGAGACGACGTCACGTCGGAGTCGAAGCCACGCACGAGGAAGGTGTCTGTCCGGGCGTCCTCGGCATGCCGGCGCACGAAGGCAGGCGCCGCGAAGGACTCCCGGTCCGGCCCCGGGCGCGGTGGCCCCGTCGTCCGCCCGCCTTCGTCACTCGGCAGCCACCGCACAGTGCCCCGGTACGGCCAGGTGTACGGCTCCTCGGCGGGATCCCGGCGCCGCCCGAGCCTCACAGGCCGGGTAGATAGCGGCGCAGCTCGAAGGGCGTGACGTTCTGCCGGTAGGAGTTGAACTCCTCCCACTTGTTGCGCAGGAAGTGCTCGAAGACGTGCTCGCCCAGCGTCTCGGCGACCAGCTCGCTGCCCTGCATCGCGGACAGCGCCTCACCGAGGGAGACCGGGAGGTCCTCGTAGCCGGCCGCCCGGCGCTCGGTGTCGGTGAGCGACCAGACGTCGTCCTCGGCCTCGGGCGGCAGCTCGTAGCCCTTCTCGATCCCCCGGAGCCCGGCGGCGAGCAGCACGGCGAAGGTCAGGTACGGGTTGCAGGCCGAGTCGGGCGAGCGGATCTCCACGCGGGACGACTGCGCCTTGCTCGGCTTGTACGAGGGCAGCCGCACCAGCGCGGACCGGTTCGCCCGCCCCCAGGTGGCGGCGGTCGGCGCCTCGGTGCCCGCCAGCAGCCGGCGGTAGGAGTTCACCGTCTGGTTGGTGACGGCGGTGTACTCGCGGGCGTGGGTGAGCAGCCCGGCGATGAACTGCTTGCCGGTCGTGGACAGCCGCATCGGGTCCGCGGCGTCGTGGAAGGCGTTGCGGTCGCCCTCGAAGAGCGACACGTGCGTGTGCATCGCCGACCCGGCCAGCTCGGTGAAGGGCTTGGGCATGAACGTCGCGTGCACGCCCTGCGCGAGCGCGACCTCCCGCACCACGTGCCGCAGCGTCATGATGTTGTCCGCCATCGACAGGGCGTCGGCGTAGCGGAGGTCGATCTCCTGCTGGCCCGGGGCGACCTCGTGGTGGCTGAACTCCACCGAGATGCCCATGGCCTCGAGCGCGAAGACCGCCTCGCGGCGGAAGTCGTGGGCCACGTTGTGCGTGGACAGGTCGAAGTAGCCGCCGTTGTCCGCGGGCTCCGGCGGCGTGCCGTCGGACGGCAGGTTCTTCAGCAGGAAGAACTCCACCTCGGGATGGGTGTAGAAGGTGAAGCCCATGTCGGCGGCCTTGGCCAGCGTGCGGCGCAGCACGTGCCGCGGGTCGGCCCAGGCAGGGGTCCCGTCGGGCAGCGTGATGTCGCAGAACATGCGGGCGGTGTCGCTGGGGCTGCCCTTGGTCGCCGGCATCACCTGGAAGGTGCCCGGATCGGGCTTGGCGAGCATGTCGGACTCGTAGACGCGGGCGAAGCCCTCGATCGCCGAGCCGTCGAAGCCGATGCCCTCGGCGAACGCCGCCTCGATCTCGGCCGGTGCCACCGCCACGGCCTTGAGGTAGCCCGAGACGTCGGTGAACCACAACCGGACGAACCGGATGTCGCGCTCTTCCAGGGTGCGCAGGACGAACTCCTGCTGTCGGTCCATGCTCGCCATGATCGCGTCCGCTCGTTTCCGGGATGTGACAGCGTCTTCCGTTGCTCCCAGCCTGCCTCGTCAGGGGTTGCTGTGGGAGCTCAACGTCCCGGACGTCGCCGCGTGTTGCCCGCGTCGTCGTCCGCACGATGGGCGGCGGCAGCGAGGGCCGCCTCCAGCGCCACGAAGGCGCCGGTCGGCCAGAGCGGCAGCCGGCGCTCGACGGCGGCCCCGCAGAGCCGGGCCAGCGCCATCCCCGCGCTGGCGTCCCGGACGGCCGCCAGCACTCCGCGCCGCTCCCCCGGGGTGGCCCGGAGGATCGACACCGCGAACGCGAGCGGAATGCCGGCGTAGACCGCACGGACCTCGGTCCGGGCCTCCGGAGTGCCCGCGCTGCCGCCGAAGACCGCGGGCACGGCCGCCGGCAGCACTGCCGCGCCGGCGCCGATGGCGGCGTAGCCCGCGACGACGAAGCGTTCCAGGACGCGTCGCTCCCCCACGATCAGGCCACCGGCGGGGCCAGCGCGGAGCCGGCCTGCCACTCCGGCCAGCTCTGGTTCCAGGCGCCGAAGCCGTCCCCGACGTCCAGCCTCGGGCCGGCGTTCACCACCTCGACGACGTCGCCCCGCCCGAAGTTCGCGTAGAACCAGCCGGCGTCGGCGACCGACACGTTGAGGCAGCCGTGGGAGACGTTGCGCCGGCCCTGGTCGCGCACCGACCAGGGGGCGCCGTGCACGAAGATCCCGGAGTTCGACAGCCGCGAGGCGTACTCCACCGGCGTCTCGTAGCCACCGGGGGCGTCGAGGGGGACGCCGTAGCTGGCCGAGCGCATCGTGTAGTTCCGCGACTGCTGCATGACGACGTAGGTGCCGGTCGGGGTCGGGCTGGACGACTTGCCCAGCGACGTCGGCATCGTGCGGACCAGCTGGTCGTCGACGTAGAGGCGCAGCACCAGCTCCGTGGCGTCCACCACCGCCACCTTCTTGGCGCCGATGTCGAACTCCACGTGTGGACTGGCCTGGCCGCGGATGCCTCCGCCGACGTCCACCCCGTACACGTCCGCGTCGACGACGACGTGCGTGCCCGCCGGCCAGTACTGCTCGGGCCGGTACTGGACGGTGCGGTCGGACAGCCAGGACCACGCCCCGGCGACCGCCGGGGTCGTCGTCACCCGCAACCGTCGCTCCACCGCGGCGCGGTCGGTGACGTCCTCGTCGAAGGTGATCGACACGGGCTGGCCGACGCCGACAGTGCCGCTGTCCTCGGTCGGGAACACCGTGGGCATGGTGAGCGTGCGCGGGGAGACGGTGGAGATCGAGCCCGTAGCGGCGGTCGACGTGCCGCCGGCGTCCACCGCGGTGGCCGCCACCGTGTACGTGGTGCCGTAGTCCAGGTCCGCGGTGGCGACCCAGCGCGCGCCCGAAGGGTCGAGCGAGCCGGGCAGCACCGCCCCGTCCGGATCGGTGACCGTCACGTCGGTGAGCGTGCCGTGCCCTGCGGCGACGTGCAGCGGCGTCACCGGTGCGACGTCGACCGAGCCGAGCGGCGGATCGGTGCTGATCACCGCCGGCTCCACGACGTCCGGCTCCGAGGGAGCGGCCGACGTGGTCGCCGGAGCCGCCTGCTCGGTCGGGTCTGCGCCGCCGCAGCCGGACAGCGCCAGGACCGCGAGCACGGTGAGTACCGAGGGCAGGACGAAGGAGGACCGGGAGAGCCGGGCACCGGGCATGAGGGACCTCAGGTCTAGAGGGAACGACACGTTCAGTATCGGCCGGGGCGCCCCCGAGTGTGACAGGCCGCACTCCGCCGGCGCCCGGCCCACCTGGCCGGGGGCATGCGACGACGGCGAGACTGTGCGGTGTGAACGATCAGCAGCCGCGGCAGTTGCGGGTCGGCCTGGCCCAGGTCGACACCCGCGTCGGCGACCTCGCGGGCAACGCCGAGCTGGTGACCACCTGGACGGCGAAGGCCGCAGGTGACGGCGTCCACCTCGTCGTCTTCCCCGAGATGACGCTGACCGGCTACCCGCCCGAGGACCTGGTGCTGCGGGAGTCCTTCGCCCGCGCCAGCGAGCGGGCCCTGACCGACCTCGCCCGCACTCTGGCGGAGCAGGGGCACGGCGACGTCGCCGTGGTCGTCGGCTACCTGGCCCACAGCTCCGACGGGGCGCCCGCGCCTGCCGGCGACGGCACCCCGGTCGAGCAGGAGGACGACGCCGAGCTGCCCGGGGACGCCAACCCGAGGACCGGCGATCCCCGCAACGCGGCGGCACTGCTGCACGGCGGGGAGGTGGTGGCCCGCTACTACAAGCGCCACCTGCCCAACTACGGCGTCTTCGACGAGGCGCGCTACTTCGTGCCCGGGACCGAGCTGCCGGTCGTGCGGCTGCACGGGGTGGACGTCGCACTGACCATCTGCGAGGACCTCTGGGTCGAGGGCGGTCCGTGCGGCGTCGCCGGGCAGGCCGGCGTCGACCTCGTCGTCTCCCCCAACGCCTCCCCGTACGAGCGGGCGAAGGACGACCTGCGGCTGCCGATGGTGCGCCGGCGGGCCGCCGAGGCCCGCGCCACCGTCGTCTACTGCAACCAGATCGGCGGTCAGGACGAGCTGGTCTTCGACGGCGACTCGATGGCGGTCGCGCCCGACGGCACCCTGCTGGCCCGCGCACCGCAGTTCGTCGAGCACCTGCTCACCGTCGACCTGGCGATCGACCCTGCCTCGGCGCCCGAGCGGCGCGACGGGCGCCTCGGCCCCATGACCGTCACCCGGCACGTCGTCTCCGACGAGCCGGTCGCCGCCTTCGAGGCGCGACCGGGCCAGGTCGTGTCGCCCCTGAGCGACTGCGAGGAGGTCTGGCGGGCGCTGGTCGTCGGCCTGCGCGACTTCATCGACAAGAACGGCATGCCCTCGGTGATCCTGGGGATGTCCGGGGGCATCGACTCGGCGCTGGTCGCCGCGCTCGCCGTCGACGCGCTGGGCGCCGACCGGGTGCACGGCGTCGGGCTGCCGTCGAAGTGGTCGAGCGACCACTCCCTGACCGACGCCCAGGACTCGGCGCAGCGGCTGGGCATGCACTACTCCGTCGTGCCGATCGCGCCGATGGTCGACGCCTACGAGGCGTCCGTGGAGCTCTCCGGCGTCGCGGCCGAGAACCTGCAGGCCCGGGTGCGCGGCACCCTGCTCATGGGGCTGTCCAACCAGCACGGCCACCTGCTGCTGGCCACCAGCAACAAGAGCGAGGTGGCCGTGGGCTACTCGACGCTCTACGGCGACGCGGCGGGCGGTTTCGCCCCCATCAAGGACGTGCCGAAGACCCTGGTGTGGGACCTCGCCCGCTGGCGGAACGCCCACGCCCGCGACGTCGGCGAGACGGAGCCGATCCCGGAGAACTGCATCGACAAGCCGCCGTCGGCGGAGCTCGCCCCGGGCCAGAAGGACAGCGACTCGCTGCCCTCCTACGAGGAACTCGACGCCGTCATCGCCGACTACGTCGACCGCGACCTCGGTATGGCGCAGCTGCTCGAACGGGGGCACGACGCGGAGGTCGTGGCCCGGGTCCTCCGCCTGGTGGACACCGCCGAGTTCAAGCGCCGGCAATCGGCACCCGGCACCAAGATCAGCCTGAAGGCGTTCGGCCGGGACCGCCGGCTGCCGATCACCAACCGCTGGCGGGAGACCCTGCCCAGCGTCCGCGAAGGAGCGGCATCGTGAACGAGCTCGCGAGTTCAGCAAGGGACAGAGCATGACCGAATCGGTCGTCTACGGCGGGCAGTCCTCCGCCCGCGTGCGGATCCACCACCTGCAGCAGGCCAAGGAACGCGGCGAGAAGTGGGCGATGCTCACCGCCTACGACACCTACAGCGCCGCCATCTTCGAGGAGGCCGGCATCCCGGTCCTGCTCGTCGGCGACTCCTCGGGAAACGTCGTCCTCGGGTACTCGAGCACCGTGCCGGTGACCGTCGACGACCTCCTGCTGATGACCAAGGCCGTGACCCGCTCGACGAACCGGGCGCTGATCGTGTCCGACCTGCCGTTCGGGTCCTACGAGTCGGGTCCGCAGCAGGCGTTCGACACCGCCGTCCGGTTCATGAAGGAGGGCGGTGCGCAGGCGGTCAAGCTCGAGGGCGGCGAGCGGGTCGCCCCGCAGATCCGGCTGCTGCACGACTCCGGCATCCCGGTGATGGCGCACATCGGCTTCACGCCGCAGAGCGAGCACTCGCTGGGTGGCTTCCGGGTGCAGGGCCGGGGCACGGGAGCCGAGCAGCTGCTGGCCGACGCGCACGCCGTCCAGGAGGCGGGGGCGTTCGCCGTCGTCCTCGAGATGGTGCCGGCGACGATCGCCGGGCAGGTGACCAAGGAGCTGTCCATCCCCACGATCGGCATCGGCGCCGGCGTCGACTGCGACGCACAGGTCCTGGTGTGGCCGGACATGGCGGGGCTCAACGGCGGCCGGGTGCCGAAGTTCGTGAAGAAGTACGCCGACCTGCGCGGCGAGCTGCTGCGGGCCACCCGCGAGTTCGCCGACGAGGTGCACGGCGGCGTCTTCCCGGCGCCCGAGCACTCGTTCGACTGATCGCGCTCCGCTCCTCGGGCGTCCGTCCCACGCCGAGGCGTCGGCAGCACGAAGCCACCGGAGCGGGGGCCGAGTTCCCGACGGGGGTGACGGGACCCCTTGCCGAACGGGGGTCCGGGAACGACCCTCGCCGCATGAGGGTGCTGTTCGTGGCGTCCCCGTTGATCGGGCACGTCCTGCCGCTCGTGCCGCTGGCGACGGCGTTCCGGGACGCCGGCCACGACGTCGTGCTGGCGACCGGTGGAGAAGGGGTCGGGGCGGCCGGCCCCTCGGGGCTCCCCGTCCGCGACGTCGCCCCGGGGTTCCGCACCGGGCCGCTGTTCGCGCGCATCATGCTGACCCATCCGCGGATCGCCCGGAGGGAGATGGCGGGGCGAGGTGGGACCGAGGGCGTCGGGCTGCTGTTCGCGGCGGTCGCCGAGCGGATGGCCGAGGACCTCGTCCACCTCGTCGACGAGTGGCGGCCCGAGATCGTGGTGCACGAGCCGCTCGCGGCCGCCGCCTCGGTGGCCGCGGCCCGTCGTGGCCTGCCGGTGGTGCTCGTGGATCTCTCCCTCTACGACCCCGAGGAGCTCCTCGCGGCCACCGCCACCCGGCTGGCGACCGTGTCACGGCGCTACGGGGTCGACGCGTTCCCCGTTCCGGCGGAGGTGCTCCGCACGGCTCCGCGCAGCGTCATCGGCCACCGACGCGGACGGCCCATGCGCTACGTCCCGGCGACCGCCGGCGGTGACCTGCCCGACGAACTCGGCCGGTCGGCCGGCCGGCCGTCCTGGTCACCCGGACGACCGTTCCCGGGCCGGGGCGGGACCTGCTGATGAGCCGGGCGGTCGACGCCGCGGCGGGCGCCGACGTCGACCTGCTCCTCGTCCGGCCCGACCGCCGGGTCGCCCGGCGCAACCTGCCGGCCAACGTGCGGACCGTCGGCTGGCTGCCGTTCGCCACCGTGCTGCCACACCTGTCCGGCATCGTGCACCACGGCGGCGCCGGGACGCTCATGACCGCCTTCTGCGCCGGGATCCCGCAACTGGCCGTCCCGGGAGCGGGCGACCGCCGGACCCATGCCGAGCTCCTCGCCGCGCGCGGCGCGGGTCTGGCGGTGGAGGTCGCCGACCTCGGCGCCGGTGACCTCCAGCGGCTCGTCACCGACCCCGCACTGGCCGTCGCCGCCCGCGAGGTGGCCGAGGAGATCGCGGCCATGCCCGAACCGGCGGAACTCGTGGAGCCACTCGCCGCGCTCGCGCGGTGACGCCACCGTCGAGGCGAGCAGCACGCCGGCGGTCCGGCACCGGCAACGGCTCCGGTCAGCCGCCGACGGATGAGTTGCGGGTCTCCAGGGCGTCAGAACCTCCAGAACGCCCGAGAGCGTGATGCGCTCGAACCCGGAGGAGATCCATGGCCAGGCTCATCTACTCGATGGTCAGCTCGCTCGACGGCTACGCCGAGGCGGCGGAGGGCGACCTCGGGACGGGCGCCGACGATCCGGAGGTGCACACCTTCATCAACGACCTCTTCCGCCCTGTCGGCACGTACCTCTACGGCCGGCGGATGTACGAGACGATGGTCTACTGGGAGACGGCGCACACCGAGCCCGACCAGCCGCCGCACATCCTCCAGTACGCGCGCGACTGGCAGGCGGCCGAGAAGATCGTCTACTCCACGACACTGGAGTCGGTGTCCAGCGAGCGGACCCGCATCGAGCGAAACTTCGATCCCGAGGCCGTGCGCCGGCTCAAGGCCGAGACCGAGCACGACCTGACGGTCGACGGGCCGACCCTCGCGGCCCAGGCGATCGCGGCCGGCCTGGTGGACGAGTACCACCTCTTCATCACCACCAGCGTCGTCGGCGGCGGCACGCGGTTCTTCCCGGACGGCGTCCGGCTCGACCTCGACCTCGTCGAGGAGCGGTCGTTCGACAGCGGGCTGATCTACGCGCGCTACCGCACCCGCTGAGCCTCGCCCGGTCCGCGGACGGGCGTCGCCGGATCAGACGTCGGTGATCCGCACGCCGGCGTGCACCTTGTACCGGCGGTTGACCGAGACCAGGTTGACGGTGAGCGCCTCGACCTGGCGCGCGTTGCGCAGCCGCCCCGCGTAGATGCCGCGCATGCCCGGCAGCCGGCTGGCCAGCGCCTGCACCGTGTCCATCGACGCCCGGTCGTCCCCCACCACCATGACGTCGCCGTCGAGCGTGGGCCGCGAGAGGTCCTCGAGCAGGACGGCGGACAGATGGTGGAAGGCGCCGACCACGTGGCTGTCGGGGAGGAGCGCGGCGGCCTGCTGGGCGACGCTGCCCTCCTCGACGTCGAGGACGTAGGCGCCGAGCTCGTCGAAGCCCATCGGCACCACGCAGTCGACGACGATCTTCCCCGCCAGCGGCGTGGCCAGCTCGGCCAGCGTGGCGGCGTGCCCGGCGAACGGGACGGCGACGATCACCAGGTCGGCGGCACCGGCGACGTCGACGTTCGACCCGCCCTGGACCGATCCCCCGGTACCGCCGGCTGCGGTGGCGGCACGCTCGGCGACCTCGGCGGCGACCTCCGACGCGCGCTCGGCGTCGCGGCTGCCCAGCAGGATGCGCTGCCCGGCGGCGGCGAGCCGGACCGCGAGCCCGCGACCCTGCGGCCCCGTGCCCCCCAGCACCCCGACGACCAGTTCTTCCACCGTGCGACCGTCAGACACCAGAGACCCCCCATCGGCCCGGACCGCCCGGCGCCACCCCCGCGATCATCCCCCGGGCGGACGACGCGACTCTCACCCGGGCGGGCTCAGCGGGTGAACGGCGTCAGTCGCCTTCCCACTTCCGGTCGGCCTCGTCGAGTTGCTCGTTGCGCTCGGCGACCGACTGCAGCGCGTGCTCCGCCTGCTCGCGGGTCTCGTACGGGCCCAGTCGATGGCGTTCGGCGCACCCGTCGCGCGTCTCGACGGTGTGGTGCTTGAGGCAGAAGAACCAGGGCCCCTGCGGCATGTGCGCCTCCTCGGTGGCGATCGTCTCCGTCGCTGCCCAGCCTTCCACCGGCCGGACGGAGCTGCTCAGCCGTCCACCATCACCTGGTCGTGCCGGGCGTAGAAGGCGGTCATCTCCTCGGGCGTGAGCGTCCGGCCGCTGCGGCGCAGCTCGGCCATCTCGAGGAAGAACTTCTCGCGGGCGATGCCGGGTGCGAAGAGGATGAGGAACGAGGCCCACTCGTCGCCGTCGTTGCGGAACCCGTGCGCGCCGCCTTCGTGGACGAGCGCGTAGTCCCCGGGCCCGAAGGGGTCCCACGATCCCGCGTGGTAGACGGTGAGCTCGCCGGACAGGACGTAGAAGGACTCCGAGAACGTCGAGTGGACGTGCGGTGCGGCCCCGGGGCTGTGCGGCGCGACGTGGTACTCCACCAGCCCGTAGCGCCCCGCGGTGACCGAGCCGGGCGCGACCATGCGGAGCCTGCTCGTCGGGCCGTTGGACACCAGCGGGTGATCGGCGAGCGGGCGGACGTCGACGAGCGCGGGATCGACATGCGACATGCGGCCCACCATGACAGCCCTGAGCGGGGCCGGGCCACCCCTCGTGCGCCTGTGACCTGGAAGAACTATGCACCTAGACAGTTACAGAACTCCTCCGGTACGGCATCCTCCACTCATGATCGGCCGGGCGGACACCGAACTCGACCGCACCGTGACCGCGCCGGGTGCCTCTCCGACCGGCCGCGGACCGGAGCACCGGGTCGCCGCGTTCACGATCGCCACGATGCTCGTCCTGGGCGCGCTGATGGGCGGGATCAACCTCTTCGTCGACGGCGTGCTCCACGAGGGCGCCGGTCGGTGGGTCTACGCCGCCACCATGGGGCTCCTGATCGCGATGGCCGTGCCGCTGGTGGTCAGGCAGCGGGCCGGGCGCTGGCACATGTTCGCGCTGGTGCTGCTGGGCGATCTCATCTACGTGGTCGTCGTGCTGTGCGTCCAGGACCCGGTCCGGTACGCGACCCCGCTCATGCTGCTGTTCCCGGCGTTCGCGGCGGCCTGGTTCCTCGGCCGCTGGGAGCTCGGGGTGAACATGGTGGCGACCACCCTCGCGTGCCTGGTCGGCTTGTGGCCGAGCTACGACAACCCCGTCGGCCTCGCCGTCCAGGTGGGAGTGAGCGCCGGGATGCTGAACGCCGCCGCCCTCAGCGTCTTCGTCCTGCGCCGCCGGGTGCAGCGGCTGCTGGTGGCCACCGAGAACCTCAGCCGACTCGACCCGCTCACCGGCCTGTTCAACCGCCGGTTCCTCGAGGAGCAGGCGCCGCGACTGTGGCGGCAGGCCCGACGGGACGGCGTCCGCGTCACCGTGATGGTGCTCGACCTCGACCACTTCAAGCGGCTCAACGACGCGCACGGGCACGCGGCCGGGGACGCCGTCCTCCGCGCGGTCGCCCGGGCGCTGAGTGCTGCCGTCCGGCCCAGCGACATCCTCGCCCGCACCGGGGGTGAGGAGCTCGTCGTCGTGGGACTGGTGGGCGACGGGGACGAGGCCGCCCACCTCGCGGAACGGCTCCGGTTCGCGGTCGCGAGCAGCCGGTCCGCCGAGGGTCATGCGGTGACCGCGTCCATCGGTGTCGCGCTGAGCCGGCCGGCGGACGGCGAGGATCCGGCGCAGGAGCTGTGGCGGCTCGTGGACCGCGCCGACGCGGCGATGTACGAGGCCAAGCAGCAGGGCCGCAACCAGGTCGTGGCCCGCTGCCGCCCCAGCGCGCGCCCTTCGGTCCCCGAGCAGCTACCCGTGCCGGCCGTCAGCGACGTCGCCTAGCAGGAGACCTGCCGGACCGGGTCTCCGAGCGACGAGGGGCAGGCGAGCCGGTTCTCTGCTTCGCTGTCGGCATGACGCTGGTGGCGCCGGACCCCACGCGCACGGTCCCGCTGCCGCTGCGCGAGCAGGCCGACGTCCGTGACCGCTGGCTCACCCAGCGCCTGCTCGACGTCCTGCCCGGGCTGATGGACCGGGCCGGCATCGACCTGTGGCTGATCATCGGCCGGGAGGGCAACGAGGACCCGGTGCTGGCCACCCTCCTGCCCGCGACCTGGCTGTCCGCCCGTCGTCGCACGATGCTCGTGCTGCACCGCAGCGACGACGGCGTGACCGCCGTCGCGGTGTCCCGCTACCCCGTCGGGCAGTTCCTGCCGGCCTGGTCTCCGGAGGACGCCCACTGCGACCTGTCGACCGAGGAGTCGCAGTGGGCGGAGGTCCGCCGGATCGTGGAGCAGGCCGACCCCCGGCGCATTGGCATCGACGTCTCCGGGACCTTCGCGCTGGCCGACGGGCTCTCCCACACCGAGCACGGCCGGCTGGTCGAGGCGCTGGGTCCCTACGCCGACCGAATGGTCCCGGCCGAGGAGCTGGCCGTCGGCTGGCTGGAGACCCGGCTGCCGGAGGAGATCCGGGCGCTGCACGCGCTCAACCGCCTCGTGCACCAGGTCGTCGCCGAGGCGTACTCCCCCGCAGCCCTGACGCCCGGCACGACGACTGCGCTGGATCTCGCCTGGTGGCTCCGTCAGCGCTTCCACGACCTCGGGGTGGAGCCGTGGTTCCACCCCGTCGTCTCGCTGCAGCGGGCAGGGGTGCCGCTGGTGGAGGAACGCGGCGCGCTGCTCCCCGCCATGCTCTACGGCTCCGTCATCGAGCCCGGTGACCTGGTCCACTGCGACGTCGGGATCACCAGCCTCGGGCTGCGGACCGACACCCAGCGCAACGGCTACGTGCTGGCGCCCGGGGAGACCGAGGCGCCTGCGGGGCTGCGTGCGGCTATGCGCGCCGGGAACCGGATGCAGGACCTCACCGTCGCGGCGCTGACCGTCGGCCGGACGGGCAACGAGGTGCTGGCGACCGCCCGGGCGGCGGCGGCCGCCGAGGGCATCGACGCCGACGTCTACTCCCACCCGGTGGGCTTCCACGGTCACGGCGCCGGTCCCGCGATCGGGCTGTGGGACGAGCAGCACGGCGTCCCAGGGGCCGGCGACTACCCCGTGCACACCGACACCGTGTACGCCCTCGAGCTCGCGGTGCGCCGGCCGGTGCCCGAGTGGGGCGGTCAGTGCGTCCGGATGGCGCTGGAGCAGGGCATCGCCCGCACCGGTGACGCCGTCGAGTACCTCGATGGGCGGCAGACCCAGCTGATCCTGATCCCGGGGGGCTGACCGCCGGTTGTCAGGAGCTGGGCTTCCCCGTCTCGTAGAGCCAGGCCTGGAAGAATTCGTCGAGATCCTTTCCGCTGACCTCCTCGGCGAGCGCCACGAGATCGTCGGTGGTCACGTTGCCCCCGGCGTGGTCGGTGGCCCAGCTGCGCAGCAGGGCGAAGAAGTCGTCGTCGCCGATCGACTCCCGCAAGGCGTGCAGCGTCGCCGCCCCCCGGTCGTACACGGCGTCGGAGAAGAGTTCCCCAGCGCCCGGGTCGCCGGGCGGGATCTGCCAGAGGCCGCTGTCGTCGGGCTCCTCGAGGAGCGCGTCGAACCGCTCGTCCGGGGTCTGGCCGCCTCGCGACTCGGTCCACAGCCACTCGGAGTAGGTGGCGAAGCCCTCGTTGAGCCAGATGTCGGCCCACGTCTCCAGGGTCACGCTGTTGCCGAACCACTGGTGAGCGAGCTCGTGGGCCACCGTCGACTCCTCCGCGACCCCCGAGTAGATCGGCCGGGTCTGCGTCTCGAGGGCGTAACCCGCGTCGTCGTCGTCGTCGACGATCGCGCCGAACGACGTGAACGGGTAGCGGCCGAAGAGCTTCTCGAAGAAGGCGATCATGTCCGGCTGGAGGGCGAGGGACTCCCGCGTGGTCGCCAGCGCGTCGGCCGGCAGGTCCTCGTCGACGAAGTTGAGGATCGGCAGCCCGCGCGGGCCCTCGTCGGTCGTCGCGTCGTAGTTCCCGATGGCCGCGGTCGCCAGATAGCTGGCCATGGGGTCGGTGGCCTGCCACCGGAACGTCGTGCGGTCGCCCTCGGTGCGCGGTTCCCCGACGGGCTCGCCGTTGGCGACGCCCGTGGCGCCCTCTGGGACCGTGAGGGCGATGTCGTAGGTCGCCTTGTCCGACGGCCGGTCGTTCACCGGGAACCAGGTGGACGCACCCTCCGGCTCGTTGGCGACGAAGGCCCCGTCGCCGGTGCTGACGAAGCCGTACAGCCCCCCGGTGGCGTCCTCAGGCTGACCCGGCTCGCCGCCGTACCCGACCGTGAGCTCGTGCGTCGTCCCCTCCGCCAGCGGCGGATCGGTGGTGACCAGCAGCTCGCCGCCCCGCCCCGAGTCGTCGGGGGGCAGCTGCTCGAAGTCGGCCTGCTCGCCGTCGATTGACACCGATTCGACCGAGAGCCGACGGAGGTCGAGGCTGAGACCGTCCAGGTCCGCCACCGCGGTCAGCGTGATGTCCGCCGTCCCGTCGAGCCGGCCGGTGTCCGGGTCGTAGGTGATCGCGAGGTCGTAGTGCTCGACGTCGTACCCGCTGTTACCGGCCTGCTCGAAGTACGGATCGCCACCGCGGGTGTGCGCCTCGGAGGCGGCGCACCCCCCGGCCAACGGTGCGATCGCCAGAACGATCACGGCCATCGCCACACGTCGTCTCATATGACGCCAGGCTACGTTGGCCGGAAGAGGCTCCGGCGCAGGGCACCGGAGCCTCGCCGCGCTACTTCTTCTTGCGGGCGTCCGCGGTCTTCTTGGTGTTCGCCTTCTGGATCGCGTCGACGAGCTGCTTTTTCTTCATCGCCGAGCGGCCGGAGATGTCGAGCTTCTTCGCCAGCTTGAGCAGGTGTTCCTTGGTGGCGTTGGCGTCGACCCCGCCCTTCGTCTCCCGGTCGGTGTTCTTCCCGCCGGCGGCCTGGGCGTCGGACGGCCCCTTCCGGCCACCGGCCTTCTTCTCCCAGTGGTCGCCCACCTTCTCGAAGCTGTGCTTGACCGCGGCCCAGGCCACCTGGTTCGCGCGCTTCTCGTCGCCGTACTCGTCGGCCGCGCTGTCGTGCGCCTTCGCGAACGTGCGCTGGGCCTTCTTGGGTGAGCGCTTCAACGTGCTGGGCAGCTCCGACAGCTTGGCGCTGCCGCTCTTCGTCGTCTTCGGCATGACCTCTCCTTCGTCGTTGGGCAGGCCTACCCCGGCGGTCGCCGATGATCACATCGGAGCACCCGAACGGGTCCGGCCCGTCGTCCGGGGCACCGGGGCAGACGGCCGGGGCCGCTATCCCTCGTCCAGGTACCCCGACCAGTGCGCCCGCTCGTCCTCGGTGAGCGGGCGGCTGGCGTCGGTGGCGAAGTCGAACATCACCAGGACGACGTCGGCGCGGATGGCCACCCGGCCGTCCTGCACCAGCTCCTGCCGCACGATGACCGACTTCGTCCCCAGGCGGGTCACCCAGCTGGTCACCACCGGCCGCTCACCGAGGCGGTAGTAGAGCTGCCGCAGGTAGTCGACCTCCAGCCGGGCGAGGATCGCCCCTCCTCCCCCGGACACGTCGACCATCGCCAGGCGTGCGTCCTCGATGAGGCTGAGCGCGCGGGCGTGGTTGACGTGCCCGAGGGAGTCGGGGTCGGACCACCGGAGCTGGACGGCGTGCTCGTGCCGCACGTCAGGGCTGGTCGGCGGTCTCCGCCGACTGGCGGTGCGCGCCCTGTGCGTCGTCCGGGTCGGCGTGAATGGTGCGCTCCTCGGACTCGGCCAGGATGACCGCGGCCTGCACCTTCGGGTCGAGCTCCCCCTTCGCCGGGTCGGGGTGACCCTCGACCGACTGCTCCTCGGGGAGCAGCCGGGCGCGGGTCTGCACGTTGTGCTCGCTGACGTTCTCCCAGGCCTCGGGAGTCGGGTCCTTCATCGACGGCATGTCAGAACCGCTGCTGCTCGGTGCCCAGTCCCAGGGCCTGCGCCACGTCCTGGACGTTCTCGAACTGCCGTCCTTCAGGAAGCCGGCGGAGCTGGGCGAGCACGGCGTCGGAGGGGGTGCCCTCCTGGGCCTTGGCGACGAGCGTGTCGCGGTCGGCGGGCCACACCTCCTTGCCGAGAGCCTCGGCGATGGCCGCGCGGCGCTCGATGTCGCCCTGGTCGGTGCCGGGCGAGGTGGCGGGCTGGTGCGGGTCGGTCACGGGAAACGATCTCCTTCGGTCGGTACGGGGTCAGGAAGCCGACGCCGTGGAGGCGTCGGCGTACCGGAGGACGGCGGCCACGGTGGCCTCCTCCGGCATGGCGGAGAGGGGAACGACGACGACGCCGGCCGCGCTGGCCACGGCGGCGGCGAGAAGGGCACGGTCGGCGGGCACGATCTCACCATGGACGCCGAGGGCGTCCATGTCGTGCTGGTCCACGCCCAGCTCAGCAGGACCGCTGCCGACGAGCAGTGTGTCCTCCCCGGGGTCGTCCGCGAGCACGAGGGTCTCCACCTGGCCCTTCCGCAGCGCCTCGACGACCGGTTCGGTGCCGGTCACCGACAGGCCGTGGGCGCCCGCTGCCTCGAGCTGCTCGAGGACCGCCGAGATCTCGCGCCCCTCGTGCTCGGCGACCAGCTCCTCCGTGCGGCGGTCGACCGGCGCCCGGTCGGCCCCGGCGGCCCGGCCACCCTCGTCCATCGAGACGATCAGGTGCGACCACAGGTCGCTGGCCCGGTCGGTGAGGATCTGCCGGGCCCGGATGTCGCCGGCCACGAGGACGAACCGGGGCGAGAGGCGTCGCGCCATCGAGGAGATCTGCGTCGCGACCTCCTCGGCGTTGTGGATCCACTTGTTCTCGGCGTTGTGCTGGTAGCGGTGGTGCGCCCAGCCGCCGCCCTGGAACTTGCGGATCTGGAAGGTGTCGCCCTCGACGGTCTTCTCCTCGTCGACCTGACCGGGCAACCCCATGTAGGTGATGTCGGCGCCCGTGCGGTCGGTGAGGACGACGATGTGCGGGATGCGGCCGGGCAGCTGGCGGAGCACCGGCAGGAGGTCGGCGTGCGGCCCCCACTCGGCGATCTCGCGTGCCGGCGCACCCCGCAGCGCCTGGTCCAGGACGACCGAACCGTCGGCGGCGACGACGACGGCACGGCCCTCGAGCGTGCCGGCCTCACCGCCGTCGTTGCCCTCCAGCAGACGGCCGCGGACGGCCTCGACGACCGTGTCGGGCGCCCCCTGCTCCGCCAGGCGCTCGGCGACGGCGCGCACCCGGAGGTCGAGCTCGGTGTCGGCGTTCTCGGTGGTGTGCCGGACGTCGGCGCAGACGGTGGCGAAGGGGCCGGCGGCAGCGAAGACGGGCTCCAGGAAGGACACGTCCATGGGGGTGGAGCAACTCCTCGGTCGATCGGTCAGGTGCCCTGCGCTGGACACTGTCGCCGCCTACCCACCGACCCGGTCCTCACACGCGGTGTCGGACCGCCGGGAGCGGGTAGGCGGTCGAGGACCGACCCCGAGAACCGTCGAGAGGACGACCCGTGCCCGAGCGCGACCTGCCGCTGAAGGACTACGACCATCTGCCCGTGGGCTCGCTGACGTCCCGGATCCGCACGCTGGGTTCCGACGACCTGAAGGTGCTGCTGGAGTACGAGCGCGCGCACGCCAACCGGATCCAGGTCGTCAGCGCCATGCAGCACCGCCTGTCCGGCCTGGCCGACGGCGCCCAGCCCTCCGGCGGCGACCCGGCCGCGGGTGGGGCTCCCCCGGCCGCCGCAGCTGGGTCCCAGGTGTCCGAGGCGACCTCCGGACCGCCGGTCAACCCGCCGTCCCACGGCGACCCGACGAACCCGGCGCAGCCCCGCTGACCCTCCGCGGGCTGTGAACGCGACCAACCCGTGGCCATCGACTCGATGGCCACGGGTTCGTCGCTGTCGTCCGGTGGACGACGACGTGCTCAGCCGAAGACGCCCATGAGGTTCATGACCGCCGGGCCCAGGATGACGATCAGCAGTGCCGGGAGGATGCAGACCATCAGCGGGAAGACCACCTTGACCGGGATCTCCATCGCCTTGGCCTCGGCCCGCTGCTTGCGCTTGTCCCGCAGGTCCTCCGCCTGCGAGCGCAGGACCTCGGCGATCGCGATCCCGTAGGAGTCGGCCTGGTTGATCGCGCCGACGAAGCGCTGCAGGTCGGTGACGTCCGTACGGCGGACGAGCGCCGCGTATGCCTCGCGGCGCGGCCGGCCGACGGTGACGTCCTGCAGGGTGCGGGTCAGTTCCTCCGCCAACGGGCCCTTGCCGTTGGCCGCCGCCCGGGCGAGGGCAGCCTCGAAGCCCAGCCCCGCCGCAACCGCCACCGTCATCTGGTCCAGCGTGTCGGGCAGCGCGAGCTGGATCGCCTCCTGCCGCTCCTTGCCGCGACCCCACAGCACGAGGTCGGGCGCGAAGTATCCGCCGCCCGAGGCGGCCGCCAGGAGCAGGAACGAGAAGAAGTTCGGTGCTGCGAGCACCACGAGCAGGCCGAGCGCCAGGCCGGTCACGCCCAGCACGATCTTCGCCCACAGCGCCCGCATCATGCTGTTGGTCCCCGAGTAGCCCGAGAGCTGGAGCAGCCGGCGGATGCGCGCCGCTGCCGCATCCGGAGTCAGCACGCGGAGCAGGGATCCCGACCCGGAGCCGCGGGACTCCAGGGTGCCCACCTCGATCACCGGGGTGAAGAGCCCGCGGGTGAGGTTGCGGCGGGCGATGGCGAGCGCCCGGCCCGAGCGGCTCAGGCCCGTCGCCGTCAGGTACGCCAGCGGGGCCATCACCAGGAGGACGGCGAGGTACATCGTCGCGGGCATCAGAACTTCACCTTCACCGTGGATCGCAGCCAGAGACCGCCGACGAGCAGCAGTCCGAGGGCCAGGGCGAGCAGGAGACGGCCGGTACCCGTGCCGGTCAGCGCACCGGTGTATCCGGGCGCCACGAACGACACGAGCAGGAACACGGCGAACGGCATGCTGATCAGCACGATGCCGGAGATCCGGCCCTCGGCGGACAGCGACCGCGCGTGCCGGCGCAGCTGGTTGCGCTCCCGGATGGTGCCGCTGACCCGGTCGAGGATCTCCGCCAGGTTGCCGCCGACCTCGCGGTGGATCCCGATGGCCTGCACGACCCACTCGAAGTCCTGGCTGCCGGTGCGGTCGACGACCTCCTCGAGCGCGACGCCGAGGTCGCGCCCCACCCGGGTCTCGTTGACCACCCGGGCGAACTCCTCGGACGTGGGCGCCTCGGTGTCCTTGGAGACCGCGTCCACGGCGCGCAGGACGCTGTGACCGGCGCGCAGGCTGCTCGCCATCAGCTGCAGGGAGTCGTCGAGCTGGTCGGCGAACGCCGTCTGCCGCCGGGTGCGGAGCCGGTCGATGACGACCTTGGCCACGAGGGGAGCCAGCGCCGCGAGGAGCACCGCCAGCACCGGACCGCCGAGCACGGCTCCGATACCGCCGGCGACCACAGCACCCACGCCGGTCACCACCACGAGGTCGGCCGGCTTCAGCGCGACACCGGCGCGCTCCAGGGCCGCCTCGAGCAGATGACGTCGGCCGGATCGGTCGATCAGCCGCTCGGCCAGCGCGTTCGCGTCCTCGGCCGCCCCGGCCAGCCGGGTAGCGGCAGGTGCGGCATCAGGATCGAGCCGCGACAGCGGCACCCGGCTGCGGTGCAGCCCGACCGCGAGCACGCCGGCGATGGCCAGTGCCCCGGCGACGGCCACGATCCCCACCACGACGAGGGCGGTCATCAGCGCCGCCCGGGAAGGGGACGCTCGGCCGTGGCGCCGAACACGCGCGAGGACAGCGAGATGCCCATGTCGGCGAACCTCTCCGCGAACCTCGGGCGCACCCCGGTGGGGACCGCCTTGCCGAGGATGCGCCCGTTCAGGTCCGTCCCGGCCGAGTAGTCGAAGAGGAAGGCGTCCTGGAGGGTCACGGTCTCCCCCTCCAGGCCCTGCACCTCGGTCACGTGCGTGACCCGGCGGGTGCCGTCGCGCAGCCGGCTGATCTGGACGATGACGTCGACCGCCGAGGCCACCTGCTCGCGGACGGCGCGCAACGGGAGGTCCATGCCCGCCATGAGCACGAGGGTCTCCAGCCGGGCGACGGCGTCGCGGGGCGTGTTGGCGTGCACGGTGGCCAGCGACCCGTCGTGCCCGGTGTTCATCGCCTGGAGCATGTCGAGGCTCTCGCCTCCGCGGACCTCACCGACGACGATGCGGTCCGGCCGCATGCGCAGCGCGTTGCGGACCAGATCGCGGATGGTGACGGCGCCGTTGCCCTCGATGTTGGCCGGGCGGGACTCCAGGCGGACGACGTGCTCCTGCTGCAGCTGCAGCTCGACGGCGTCCTCGATGGTGATGATCCGCTCGTTGGAGGGGATGAACGAGGAGAGCACGTTGAGCAGCGTCGTCTTGCCGGTACCGGTACCACCGGACACGACGATGTTCAGCCGGGCCTCGACGCACGCGCGCAGCAGCTCGGCCATCTCCGGCGAGAGGGTGCCGAAACCGATCAGGTCGGAGACCTGGAACGGCTTCGCGGCGAACTTCCGGATGGTGAGCGAGGAACCGCCGAACGCCAGCGGCGGGATGATCGCGTTGACGCGGGAGCCATCGGCCAGTCGGGCGTCCACCAGCGGCGACGACTCGTCGATCCGCCGTCCCACCCGGGAGACGATCCGCTCGATGACCCGGCGCAGGTGGTCCTCGGAGGAGAAGATCACCGGCGTCCGGGTGATCCGGCCGTTCCGCTCGGCGTAGACCGAGTCGTGGCCGTTCACCATGATCTCGCTGACCGTGGGGTCGTCGAGGAGCGGCTGCAGCGGGCCGTGCCCGAGCACCTCGGCGATCACGGCCTCGGTGAGCCGGCGACGGTCGTCCACCGACAGCGGGGTCTGCTCGTTGGCGATGACCCGCTGGAGCTCCGCGCGCACCAGCGCGTGCAGCTGTGCCTCCGGGAGCTCCGAGTCGGTGAGCTTGCTGCCCAGCCGCTCGAAGAGCGCCTGCGACGCCCGATCGGTCAGGCGGGTGAGCGCCTCCCCCGGACCGGACGCCTCGGCCGTCGCCGGACGTGCCGGGGACCCTTCCTCGGGTGCAGCCGCCACCCGCGCCGCGAGGCTCTTGATCTCGTCGGCCTCGGCGGCGCGAGCCAGCCGGACCGGGTCCGCCCCGAGCGCCTGCTCGCCGCGCGCCTCGGCGATGCGGTCGATGAGGCTCACCGGAGCGAGACCTTCTGCGACAGCCGGCCGAGCAGGCCCACCGGGCGCTCGTCCGTCTCGGGCAGGAAGCGGGCCAGGAGGCCGCGGAGCCCGCGGGTGACCGGGTCGCGGTCACCGCTCTGCAGCAGCGGCACGCCGGTGTTCGTCGACATCGGCACGGCGGAGCTGCGCGGCAGGACGACGTCCAGCGGCTGACCGATCGTGGTCTCGACGTCGGCGAGGGAGATGGTCCCGGCCGGGTCGTGCTCGTTGATCAGCAGGTGCAGGTCGGCCGGCACCAGGTTCAGCTCGCGCAGGACGTCCAGTTCCTTGCGGAGCCCGCGCACGCCCGGCACGTCCATGCTGCTCATCAGCACCAGGTCGGTCGCCCGCTCCAGCGCCACCAGCGTGTGGTCGGAGAGCCCGGGCGCGGTGTCCACGATGACGTGGCGGAACTCCCGGCTCAGCGTGTCCAGCAGGCGACCCACCTGCTCGGCGGTGACGGCGTCCCCCGACGCCGGCGAGTCGCTGCCGGCGACGACGTAGAGACCGCTGGGGTGACGGCTCAGGAACGTCTTGAGCACCAGCGGGTCGGTGCTGGCAGCCCCGTGCACCGTGTCCGGGAGCGTGTACTCCGGGATCAGCGCGAGGGCGCTGGCGACGTCGCCGAACTGCATGTCGAGGTCGACGATCACCGTGGACCCCTGGCCGGCCTGCGCCAGGCCGACGGCCAGGTTGGTGGACACCGTGGTCTTGCCGACCCCGCCCTTGGGCGAGGCGACGACGATCAGCCGGTGGTCCGACCGCGGGCCGCTGACCTGCAGGTGCGCCTGCTGGCGCGCCTCGGCCAGCTCCGCCGCGCGCTTGAGGACGGCGGTCACGTCGGCCACGCCGGCGAGCGGGTTGAGGATGTCCCGGACGCCGGCGCGCATGGCGGTGACCCACAGGTCGGGATCGGCGTCGGCGACGACGACCACGCTGGTGGCGGGCCGGGCGACGTCGACGCCCTCCGTCAGCTCGAGGGCACGGGCCAGGGGCACGTCGGCGCCGAGGACGACGACGAAGGGGAAGCCGGCCTCCTCGATGCGGGCGAGGAGACCGCCGTCGGCGTCGAGCTGCTCGACGCCGAGGTGGACGAGGTCACCACCGGTGGCCTCGGCGAAGCACGCGTCGAGCTCGGCGCTGACGCCGATGAGAAGGACCTGGCTCACTTGGTGTCTCCCGAGGTGGTGGTGATGGTGTCGTCCGCGACCGATCCGGTGAGGGACAGCCACACGGTCTGGGCCTCCATGCCGGCGACGACGTCGGGCACCTCGCCGGGCAGGAGCGCGAGGGTGACTGTCACGGTGGCGCCGAGGGTCTCGCCGAGCGAGCCCGAGCTGTCCGTGCCGAGGCTGGTACGTCCGCCGTCGACGCGGGTGATGGTGACGTCGCGATCCACGATGCGGGTCGTGGCGAGCACGCCCTCGGCGTTCGGGGTGGTGACGTAGACGGCGACGGTGTCGCCCTCACCGAGCGAGCCGCCGACGGCCCGCTGCGCGTCCAGCGTGATGCTGACCTGCTCCTTGCCGTCCTGCTTCGGGGCGGTGTTCTCCGCTCCGGCGACGGCGAAGCGGCCGGTGAGGACCTGCTCCCCCGGGAACAGCGTCGCCTTGGCCACGAGACCGTCGAGCTCCGTCAGATCGGTGACGGCGTCCGGCGCGACCAGGCGGGCCGGGACGTCGACGACCGAGACCATGGCCGACAACTGGCCGGCCGGGGTGCCCTGCGCGATCTCGCGCTGGACGACCAGGGTCGGGACGGCCCGTTCGGCGGCCTGGGCCCGCTCGTCGGCGTCCCCGACGTAGTCCACCAGCAGCAGGGCGCCGGTCAGGGCGAGGACACCGGCCACGAGCATGGCCAGGATTCGACGTCGCATGGGAGTCACTGCGGATTCCGTTCCGTGAGGTAGACGGATCGAGCACCCAGGTCGGGAGCCGAAGACGTGTTGACGGGCGCGGTGGACATCTCGACGGAGGTGCCGAGCGTGCCGATGGCCTTGAAGCCGTGGTTCTCGGGGAGGCGGTCGAGCCACCACAGGATGATGAAGAGGATCAGGTCCCAGAAGTTCGAGATCCTGAACGAGCGTTCGTTGACCTTGACCTCACCGACGTCGAAGGCGACGAAGCCGTACACCTTCGGCGCCGCGGTGGCGGAGGCCTGCTCGAACACCGGGAGGTGCACCTGCTCCCCGATCACCCCGGCGAGCGGGAAGGAGAACCCCACGGGTCGGCAGGCGGGCGGGAAGTCCGTCCGCAGCGCCGGCACGTAGCGGGACAGCGTGGCACCGACGGACGTGGTGGTCTCGCACTTCCCGGCGGTGGTCAGCCAGATGGACGCAGGCACCGCTGAGGCGCCGGTGCCGCACATCGCCGAGTCGCCCGGGTAGAGCGTGATCGACGCGCCGCGGACCATCTTGTCGTAGGCGCACTTCGAGATCGCCATGGGAATGGTCGAGGTGGCGTGGCTGATGCCGCTCCAGGCGGCGGTCGAGGTGGCCGTGGCGGTGCTGGACTCCACCCCGATCAGCGGAGCGAAGAAGTGCTCCTGCGTCGCCGACGTGGTGACGGTGATCGAGCGGCGGGCCAGGTCCACGTCGACGTCGGGCGTGGCGAGCGTGGCGGACAGCGAACCGGAGTTGGCCTCGGCCAGCGTCGTCGCCGTGGTCTCGGTGATGCCGCAGGCGTTCCAGGCGCAGTCGGTGGCGATGGCCATCGCCGCCGCGTCGGCCCCGTTCTGGAGCGCCTGGCGCTCCGCGTGCACGGCCGCGACGTCGACGGCGATCGCACCGAAGCCCAGGAGGGGCACCAGCAGGAGGGCCACCATGACGGCGACCGCGCCGCGCTCGTCCCCCAGCCGGCGACGACTGCGGGCCAGCCGGCCCGTGATCAGCCCCCGCATCGCATGACCGCCTCGCCGGAGAGGTCGACGCCGGCACCGTTGAGGAAGCCGGCGACGAAGGGCTGGTGATAGGCGACGGTCACGGTGACCGTGGCCGTGGAGGCGGCCCCGGTGCAGGTGGTCGGCGTGACCTGGATCTGCCCGAGTTCGAGACCGGTGGCGGCATTGCGGACGGCAGCGGTCGCTTCCGTCACGTCGTTGGTCAGCGCCATCACGCGGGCGCCCTCCCGGGCTGCGGCGGACAGCGTCGACTGCGAGTTGTAGACCTTGCTGAACTCGATGATGCCGAGGACCAGCAGGATCAGGACGGGCGCGACGAGGGCGAACTCGACGGCCGCGGCACCTCGCTCGCCCAGGAGACGTGCGGCGACACGGCGGCGGTACTGCAGGTGTGCACGGGACCGAACGGACACGTCGCGGCTCCTTCCTGGGCGGGGACTGGTGGGGTGATCACGCGGGGTGAGTGACGGCGGCGTGGCTCCGAGGAACCACGCCGCCGGCCACGACCCGGCGAACTGCTCGTTGCCGAGTGATCACGTACCGGCGGGAGCGTCCGGCACGACGTCGGTGAAGAGCGCGGTGATCTCCTGACCGAACAGCGTCACGCCGGCGACGACGACGGCGGCGATGATGCCGACGAGGATCGCGTACTCGACGGCGCTGGCGCCCTTCTCCTCCGACTTGATGCGGTCGGAGACGGTGAAGGCCAGCGTCTGCAGAGCGGTGAACAGGTTGAGCACGGTGATCTCCTAGGAGGTCCGCCGTCGACTGATCGGGCCGTGGTGACCGGGGTCGCGGCTCCATCACGATCGGGGCCTACCAGCGGTAATGGGAGACCTACGGGCTGTCGCGTAACCCGGAAGAGGGACCCCCGACCGGGGTCACCGATGGTGAGGAACGGCGCCGGACGACCCGATCCGGTGACACTCCGTCGCTCGACCCGGTGACGGACAGTGATGGCTGAGCGTGCGCGAGCGGTTACCGGGGCGCTCAGTCCCCCGACAGGAGAACCGCGGCGAGAGCACCCACGAGCAGCGCCGGCCCGAAGGGCAGATCGGTCCGGCGACCGGCCCTCCGGAGCGCGAGCAGGACGAGCCCGACCACCGCCTGCAGCAGGAAGCCGAGGAGGAAGCCGAGGACGACGACCGGCCAGCCGAGCCACCCCAGGACCAGCCCCATCAGGGCGGCCAGCTTGACGTCGCCCATGCCCAGCCCGGACGGCGCGATCAGCGCGAGCACCAGGAGCACGCCGAAGCACAGCGCGCTCGCCAGGACCGCCCGGAGCAGGGCCGGCCACGCGTCGTCCGCGGCGGCGGCACCCACGAGCAGGAGTGCCGCGACGGCACCGCCGGGCAGCAGGACCCGGTTCGGCAGCAGCTGCTCGCGGAGGTCGATCACGCTCAGCAGGAGCCCGACGGCCGCGAACCACGCCCAGGCGGGTACGTCCGCCGACCAGCCGAACCGGAGGCCCAGCAGCGCGAGCAGGCCGGCGGCCACCACCTCGAGGACCGGCGTCCGCACCGCGACGGGACCCGCCCCCAGGAGCTCCGCCGCCGGGGGCCGCTCCGGCCACGGGAACCGCCCGGCCAGGCGGTTGACCAGCGTGCCGACGACGACGCCCACGAATCCGAGCACGACGGCGGGCAGGACGGACACGGCGGTCACCCTGGCACAGCGACGACCGGGAGCCGGGGACGTCCCCGCAGCACGTCAGCCGGCCCGCGGACCATGATGGGAGCGTGACCGACCTCGACGCAGCCCAGACCGCTCCGGTGCGCTTCGGCCTCGTCGGCTACGGGTTCGGAGGGCGGTACTTCCACGCTCCCCTGCTCGGTTCCGCACCCGGGTGCGAGCTGCTCGGCGTGGTCACCACCTCGCCCGACCGCCGGGCACTGGTCGAGCAGGACTCGCCGGGTCGCGCGACGTTCGCCTCGCTCGAGGAGCTGCGGGCGGCGGGTGCCGAGGCGGTGGCGATCTCCACACCGGCCGGCACCCACAGCGAGCTCACCGACCGGGCGCTCGAGCTCGGTCTCGCCGTCGTGTGCGACAAGCCGTTCGCCCTCGACGCCGGAGCGGCCCGCCGGTCCGTGGAGCTCGCCGATCAGCACGGGCTGGCCCTCGCCCCGTACCAGAACCGGCGCTGGGACTCCGACTTCCTGACCGTCCGCCGGCTGGTCGACGACGGCACCCTCGGCGACGTCGTCCGCTTCGAGTCGCGGTTCGAGCGTCTCGATCCCGACGCCGGACCCGGCGCCTCCGGAGGCGGCACGCTGCTCGACTTCGGCAGCCATCTCGTCGACCAGGCACTGGCGCTGCTCGGGCCGGTGGCGTCGGTCTACGCCGAATGGCGGTTGCGCGAGAACGGCCTGGACGACGACGTGTTCGTGGCGCTCACCCACGCGAACGGCGCCCGGTCGCACCTGTGGGGCAGCTGGAGCCAGGCCGCTCCGGGGCCCCGGTTCCGGGTCACCGGCACGAAGGCGGGCTATGTGAACCGCACGCCCATGGACGGGCAGGAGGAGCTGCTGCTGGCCGGCGCCACCCCGGCGACGCTGGGTCCGGACTGGGGTGACGAGGCGCCCGAGCGCTGGGGCAAGGTCTACCGGGGCACCGAGGGCCAGACCGTGCCGACCGAGAACGGCGCGTGGGACAGCTTCTACCCCGCGTTCGCCCGCGCCGTCCGCGGCGCCGGCCCTCTCCCGGTCGACCCCCGCGACGCCATCGCGTCGATGGCGGTGCTGGACGCCGCGCGGCGCAGCGCCACCGAGGGGACCGTCATCGCCCTGGCCTGACCGCTATCGCAGGCGTTGCGGCAGACCGGCGGTGACGAGCCAGACGCGGTCGGACGCGGCAGCGATGCGCGCGTTCAGGACACCGAGCTCGTCCCGGAAGCGGCGGCCGGACGGCGTGGCCGGCACGATGCCCGAGCCGACCTCGTTGCTGACGCCGACGACCCCCCGGCGAGTGCCCACCCAGGCCGCCACGAGTGCGTCGACGGCCTCGCGCAGCTTCGCGTCGGAGCCGGGCTGCCCGTCCCACACCTCGCACTCGTCCATGACGCGGGCCAGCCAGGTGGTCAGGCAGTCGACCAGGACGGGCGGACCCGGGGTGCCGAGGACGGCGACCAGGTCGAGCGTCTCGGTCGTCGTCCAACTGACCGGGCGGCGCGCGCGGTGCAGCGCCACCCGGTCGGCCCACTCGACGTCGTCCTCGGTGGGGCGCAGACCGCAGGCGACGTACTCGACCCGCGGCTCACGCATGAGGAGTCCCTCGGCGTAGGAGGACTTCCCGGAACGTGCGCCACCGAGGACCAGCACCCGCGGGGACCGACGACGGAACGGCAGGCGCGGCACGCCGAACACGCTAGCCGGGGCGGGTCTCCGAACGGAGAGCCACCGGTCGACGCCGGAGCGCGCCGGGTTCAGCGGCGGCTCCGGGTCCGGACGCCGAGGATCCCCGGCCGGCGGATGACCAGCACGGCGTGCAGGCGGCGGACCGCCGCCCCGGCTCGCTCCCCCGGGCCCCGCGGAGCTGTGGCACGCAGGCGGGCCTCGACATGCGCGAGCCGTTCCTCCAGCTCGTGCATGTCCGCCGAGCCACTGTTCCCGGGGCTCGCGCTGCGCGGCTGGGCCGCGATCTCGGCGAGCCCTTCGGACAGACCGCTCATCAGCTTCGCGACGTCGCCGGGCAGCAGCCGGGCCGTGCCGACGCACGTCCCGTCGCACCAGAGGCTGAGGTTCAGCATCCCCTCCTCGGTGTGCGCAGACACCCGGACCCCGCGGCCCTCGCCACGCAGGTCCCACGCCCACCGACCGTGCCGTGGAAGCGGGATCACCGTCATGGGCAGAGGCTGGACATCGGTGGTCCGCTAGTCAAGACGAGCCGCCCCGAGCCGTCACGATTGGGCATCGACGCTGGTCGGCGGCGGGATGACCGGCCTACCGTCCCGACCGTGAGGCTCTCCGTGGGTACGGCAGCCGCAGCCCTGGCCGTGACGGTGCTGGTCGGCTGCACGGGCCCGTCCAGCGACTCGAGCGGCGCGGACAGCGGCGGCAGCATGGTCGTCCCCGATCGGGCGGCTCCCGGGGACCCCGAGGCAGCGCCCGACGACAGCGACGCCGACCGGCAGGTGGTCACGACGGCGACCGCCTCCCTCGTCGTCGACGACCCGGCGGACGGCGCCCAGCAGGTGAGCGAGCTGGTGGAGTCCGTCGGCGGCCGGGTCGACGAACGCAGCGAGCACGCCGGGTCCGGGGAGAACGGGAGCGCATCCGCCGACCTCGTGGTACGGGTGCCGTCGGACGAGCTGACCGTCGTCCTGGCCGACCTCGAGGGACTCGGCGACGTCGAGAGCGTGTCGGTGTCCCGCTCCGACGTGACGACCACCGCGGTCGACCTGGACGCACGGATCTCGGCACTGCAGTCGTCGGTGGCCCGGCTGCAGGCGCTGATCGACGGGGCGACCACCACCGAGGACCTGCTCACCGCCGAGGGGGTCCTGTCCGAGCGGCAGCAGGAACTGGAGTCGCTGCAGTCGCAGCGGGCGCTCCTGGCCGACCAGGTCGAGCTGTCGACCCTCACCGTGCACCTGCGACCGTTCGGCGTGGCGCCGGCCGGAGGGCCGGACGGCTTCACCGACGGGCTCGGCACCGGCTGGCGGGCTCTCGTCTCGGCCGTGGGCACGGTGGTCGTCGTCCTCGGCGTCCTGCTCCCGTGGCTGGCGCTCGGTGCGGTCATCACGGCGGCGGTGGTGCTGGCGCTCCGTCTCGTCCGGCGGCGGGCGGCGGTGGCGGCCCCGGCGCCCACGCCCCCGCGGGGATAGGCGGGCGACGGACGAGTCGGCCTGTACGCCGGGTTCTGTCCACGGGTGCCTCACGGCCTCCCGATGGGCGGTCATCCATCTAGGCCTGCCGTTGCCGGCAGGCTCCAGCGGTCTACCCGCAGGCTCGGGCGGGCCGCCCTCGAACGCCTGCGCAGGACGGCTGAACTGGAGAACCAGAACCGCCGTCCGTTCTTGACCTTGCTCCGGGTGGGGTTTACCGAGCCACACCGGTCACCCGGTGTGCGGTGGTCTCTTACACCGCCGTTTCACCCTTACCAGTGCCCAGTCCGAAGACGTGACACTGGCGGTCTGTTCTCTGTGGCACTGTCCCGCGGGTCACCCCGGGTCGCTGTTAACGACCACCCTGCCCTGTGGAGCCCGGACGTTCCTCGGCGACGGGGTCTCCCCCGCCGACGCGACCGCCCAGCCGACTCGTCCGTCGTGCAGGTCAGTGTAGGGCGCCGCCACGGATCGGCCGACCACCGATCACTCGCTGGGCTGCGGGATCTCCGGGCAGTCGATCTGCGGGTTGACGCCCACGTAGTTCAGCGGGCCGGCCAGGATGGTGACGACGATCGTGCTGACGCCTGCGCAGTCGGTGCTCCCGCTGCTGAAGTAGCCGCGTTGCACCGTGGCGACGACGCCGATGACCAGCCAGATCAGCACGAGCAGGCTCAGGATCCTCCGCATCGGCCCCGTCTACCCGCGGCTCCGCCCCGCCATGCTCGGGTCGGCGGCGCCCTCCCGGCTCAGCCCCAGAAGAGCCGGAAGCCGACCCGGCGGCGCCCGTCCTCGGTCAGTGTCGACATGTCGACGACCTGACGAGCCTGCATGTCGACAGGGTCGTCGGAAAGCAGCTCCAGGTACCGCCGGTGCTCGGTGAGCGAGGCGACCGCGAGTTCCACCGTGTCGCTGACGTCAACCTCGTGCGGCGGGTCGGTCATCTCGCTGACCGCGATGTACTGGACGCCCGACCACCGCTCCTCGGTCAGGTCGGGGAAGATCCACTCGTTGCCCGCGTCCGCGACCGCATCCAGCACGCACCGGCCGAGGGCCTGGTGGTCGGCGGAGTTGAGGTACGCCGGCGACACCCCGGGCGGGGTCCACGTGGGCCCGAAGTAGCCGGTGACCACCAGTTCCGGCTTGTGCCGCCGGATCGCCGCGGCCAGGTCGCGCCGGAGGTCGGGCCCGGCCACCAGCACGCCGTCCCGGTGGTCGAGGAACTCCACCTCGGGGACGCCGACGACGGCGGCCGACCGCCGCTCCTCCTCCTCGCGCAGCGGTCCCGCCTGCGCGGGCGGGACGCCGGCCATCCCCGCCTCGCCGCGGGTGGCGAGGAGGTAGTGCACCTCTTTGCCTGCCGCCGTCCACACGGCGACCGCGGCGGCGATCCCGTACTCGATGTCGTCGGGATGGGCGGCGACGACGAGGGCGCGCTGCCAGTCGTCGGGAAAGGGGCTGGTCGGCATGGGAGCAGTCTGCCGCGCCGGTCGACCTCGCGGTGCGGCCGCCGACCTCGCCGTCGACCGCGGGGCCGGCGGACGTACGGCGCGGTCGAGCGGGGTCAGCGGCCGCGGGCGACCCGCAGCGCCGCGGTCACCAGCGGCACCTGCAGGGGCAGGCGGACGGCGGCCACGGCGAGCGGCAGCGGCCGCTTCGGGATGACGCGGAACGTGTGCAGGTGGGCCGGCACGAAGGCGAGCAGCAGGCCGGCTGCCGCCCAGCCGCCCGCCCGACGCGTGGCCGGCGCCGACAGCAGGGCGGCGGTGCCGATCTCGGCCACCCCCGTCGCGGCCACCCAGGCGCGGGCGCTGCCGAGCTCCGGCGGCACCAGCCACTCGTAGGTCCTCGGGCGCACCATGTGGATGACTCCCGACCCGCCGAGCAGTGCCGCCAACCCCATCGCCGCGCCCGGTCCCCGCATGCGGGTCACCGTAGGCTCGCCCGTCGTGCCCGCCGTCGACCTGGTCATCGCCGCGGTCGTGGCCTGCCTGGCCGGGGTCATCAACTCGATCGCCGGCGGCGGCTCGCTCATCCTGTTTCCCACCCTCGTGGCGCTCGGCCTGCCGACGGTCGCCGCGAACGTCACGAACTCCGTCACGCAGTGGCCGGGCTACCTCGGCGGCGTCGCCGGGTTCCGCCGCGAGTACGTGGGCCAGCGGAGCCGGCTGATCAGGTTCGGGCTCGTCGCGGTGCTCGGGGGGACGACCGGCAGCATCCTGCTGCTCACCACACCCTCGGACGCCTTCGACCTGGTCGTCCCGGTGCTGGTGCTGCTCGCCAGCCTGCTGCTGGCCGTCCAGCCGGTGCTCACCCGCCGGCTGGAGGACGGCGACGCCGGCCCGCGGCGCGACCCCGCCTGGGTCTACGTCGCCCTCTTCGCCGCGACGGTCTACGGCGGCTACTTCGGCGGCGCGCTCGGCGTGATCCTCGTCGGCGTCCTGGGCATCGCGCTGCACCGGCTGAAGCTGGCCAACGCCTTCAAGTCGGCCCTGTCGGCGGTGACCGCCACCGTGACCATCGTCGTCTTCGGGTTCTTCGGCGACGTTCACTGGGACGTCGTCGCCGTGGCTGCTCCGGGGAACCTGATCGGCGGCTTCCTGGGCGCCCGCGTGGCCACCCGGATCCCGGTGCGTCCCCTGCGGATCCTCATCGTGACGTTCGGGGTCGCCGTTTCGGTCTACCTGTTCCTGCGCGCCTGACCTGCCCCCTTGGGGGGAGACACCCCTCCCCGGGTTCACCGGGCACCCGCCCCCTCCGATGACACCTGCATGGCCGGTCGTCCTCGCTCCCGGTTGCTGCCGGGTGCGCCGCGGTGGCTGCTGGTACTCACGCTGCTCGGCGCCGTCGGCTTCGCGCTCTTCGGCGTCGCGCGTCTCGTGCGCCCCGGCCTCTTCACCGGCCTCGCCCGGTCCCTCGACGTCCCGGTCCTCGTCGTGCTGCACACCGCCCTGCTGGTGCTGCTCGCCTGGCGGGCCCGCCGCGTCGTCACCGAGCGTGCCGTGTGGAACCGGCTGGCCCTCGGCGCGGCGGTCTTCGTCGTCGCCCTGCTCGTCGTCCTCGTGCTCGCGGTGCTGCCCGCCACCCGTGAGATCGCCGGCCTGCCGATCATCTGGGCCGGGGTCGCGGTCTTTCCCTTCTGGTACGGCGCGCTGGTGCGCTGGAACCGCTACAGCACCAGCCTCGCCGACCCCAACGACGTCCTCAACGGCGCCGCGGCGGTCCTGGCCGTCGTCGCCGTGCTCAACGTGGTGCTCGAGGCGGTCGGCAGCCCGCTCACCCGGCTCCCCTGGTGGGAGCTGCAGGCGCAGCTGGCCCAGTTCGCCGTGTGCTTCGTGCTGCTCGGCACCGCTCTGACACTGCCGTCCATCGGGGCGATGGGCCGCGACCTGCGCACGTGGCTCGTCGTCCTCGCCTTCAGCGCCGGCCTGGCCGGCACCACGGCGACCTTCGTCGCCGGCGGGGAGCGGGTGGGCTGGGGCGCGATCACCCAGCCCTGCGTCATCGCCTGCCTGGCGCTGGCCGCCTGCCTCCGCTCCCGTCGGTCGGCACCTCAGCCGACCGATCCCGGTGCCGCGACCATCGGGGCCTTCGTCGTCATCGTCGCGTCCACGCTGACCCTGGCGCTGAGCACGGTCACCGGCGCGGTGGGCGCCGCCACCTGGTGCGCCGCCCTGGCCACGGCGGGCGCGGGTGTGCGCCTCGTGGTGAACATCCGGGAGCTGGCCCAGCTGGCGGTCACCCGGCGCGAGGCCCTGACCGACGAGCTGACCGGCCTGGCCAACCGCCGGGCCGTCCTGCGCCGGGTCGAGGAACTGTGCGCCGAGGGGACGCCGCTCGCCCTGGCGCTGCTCGACCTGGACAAGTTCAAGGAGGTCAACGACGCCCTCGGCCACGCCGCCGGCGACGACCTGCTGCGCATGGTGGCCACGCGGCTGGAAGCCGTGCTGCGCCCCGGCGACCTGCTCGGTCGGCTCGGGGGCGACGAGTTCGCCGTCGTCGCACTGATGGATGCCGACGTCCCGCTGGACGAGGCCGCTCGTGCCGTAGGCCGCCGCCTGCACGACCGGCTCGCCGAGCCGTTCGTCATCGGCGGGATGGCCATCCACTCGGCGGTCAGCGTCGGGGTCACCACCTCGACCGGCGACCCCGACGACGGTCAGGCGCCGACGCAGCTGCTGCGCGAGGCCGACGTCGCGATGTACGACGCCAAGCGGTCCGGTGCCGGGATCTCCCTGTACGACAGCACCCGCCACGCCGACAGCAGCGGCCACCTGGCCCTCGTCGAGGAGCTGCGCACGGCGATGTCCACCGGACAGCTCGTCCTGCACCACCAGCCCCAGCTGGACATCGTCACCGGCGCCACGGTGGGCGTGGAGGCCCTCGTCCGCTGGCAGCACCCGGTGCGCGGGCTGCTGTACCCGGGCGACTTCCTGCCGCTCGCCGAGGTGCACGGGCTCATGGGCACCCTCACCGAGGTGGTCCTCGCCCAGGCCGTGACCCAGGCCGCGGCCCGGCGGGCCGAGGGCCTCGAGCTGCCCGTATCGGTCAACCTGTCGGCGAGCAACCTCCTGGACGTCGCTCTGCCGGCCCGGGTGGCCGACCTGCTCGTCCGGCACGACCTACCGCCGGCGCTGCTCGTCCTGGAGGTCACCGAGAGCGTCCTGCTCACCGACCCCGAGCGCAGCCTCGCCGTCGTCGGCGCGCTCGCCGACCTCGGCGCCACCGTGAGCATCGACGACTACGGGACGGGCTACTCGTCGCTGGCCTACCTCCGCGACCTGCCCGTCGCCGAGCTCAAGCTCGACCGGTCGTTCACCGCCGACCTGCTCACCGACGCCCGCACCGAGGCCATCGTGGCCAGCACGATCGAGCTCGCCCACCGGCTGGGTCTGCGCGTGGTGGCCGAGGGCGTCGAGGACGAGGGGACGCTCACCCACCTGCGGTCCCTCGACTGCGACGTCAGCCAGGGCTACCTGCACGCCCGGCCGCTGCCGGCCGAGGAGCTCGGTTGCTGGCTCGCCGCGCACGCCCCGGCCGCCGTGGTGGCCTCGCCGGTCTAGCGGCTCAGCGCAGGTGCGAGGTGTCGTTCACCAGCCGGACCGACGTCCGGCCGTCGGAGGACCAGGCGACCGAGCACAAGGACGCGGCCTCAAGGAAGACCCGGTGCACCACCTCGTCGCCTGAGCCCAGGCCGGCCGCGAGCAGCAGCTTGATCGGGGTCACGTGGCTGACCACCAGCACGGTGCGGCCGACGTGCGCGTCGAGGATGCGGCGACGGGCCCGGGCCACCCGCGCGCTCACGTCGGCGACGGACTCGCCGTTCGGCGCGGCCACGGTGACGTCGTCCAGGAAGCGCCGCGCGGCGAGCGGGTGCCGGGCACGCGCCTCGTCGAAGGTCATCCCCTCGATGTCGCCGAAGTCCAGCTCCACCAGGTCGTCGTCGAAGGCGACCGGCAGGCCGAGGGCGGCGGCGACGATCTCCGCGGTCTCCCGCGTGCGGCGAAGCGGCGAAGCGACGACGGCGTCGATGCCCAGCGCCTTGGCCCGCTCCCCCGCCGCCTCGGCCTCGGCCCGCCCGGTGCGCGACAGCGGCAGGTCGTTGCGCCCGCTGAACCGCCGCTCGGGGGTGTGCTCGGTCTGCCCGTGCCGCAGCAGGTGCGTGACGGTGGTGACCACCGGCGCGGGTTCCCCGGTCGGCTGCACGTCGTCCTCCAGTACGACGGCCTCCGCAGCGGGGTCGCGGTGCACCGGCTTCCCGTCCATGGCGCTGTTGGCCAGGGCGTCCGCCGCGCCGTTCTGCGCCCGCGGGACCCAGGTGTAGCGGACGTCGGCGAGCTGCCGCGCGATCTTCTGCGCCTGCAGGGCGAGCTGCTGCATGTCGGGGTGCTTGATCTTCCAGCGCCCCGACATCTGCTCGACGACGAGCTTGGAGTCCATCCGGACCTCGACGCGAGCGGCCGGGTCCAGGTCGAGTGCGGCCTGCAGCCCGGCGACGAGGCCGCCGTACTCGGCGACGTTGTTGGTGGCACGCCCGACCGACGCCGCACGTTCGGCCAGCACGCGGCCGGTCTCGGCGTCGCGCACCAGCGCGCCGTAGCCGGCCGGACCCGGGTTGCCCCGCGACCCGCCGTCCGCCTCCACGACGAACCGCCGGGTCACAGCCCGGACTCGGCGGTGCGCACCAGGATCCGCCCGCAGTTCTCGCACCGGACGACCTCGTGCGGGTCGGCGTTGCGCACCGCGGCGAGCTCGTTGCCGTAGAGCTCGAGCCGGCAGCCCTGACAGGCCCGCGCCTGCAGCATCGCCGCACCCGTGCTGCCGGTCTGCTTGCGGATGCGGTCGTACAGGGCGAGCAGGGGCGCGGAGATCTTCGTGACCACCTCGGCGCGGGCCGCTTCGTGGTTCTTGGTGCCGTCGGCGATGTCGGCCAGTGCGTCGTCGCGCTGCTGCTCGGCCCGCTCGCGGTCCGCGCGCGCCTGCTCCAGCCCCTGGCGGGCCGTCGCGAACGCCGACTCGGCGTCCTCGAGGCGCTGCATGAGCTCGAGCTCCTGGTCCTCCAGATCGGCCTGCCGGCGCTTCAGCGACTCGAGCTCGTGCTGGAGGTTGGTCATCTCCTTCGGCGAGACGCTGCCGGACTCCAGCAGCCGCTGGTCCTTGGCCTCCCGCTGACGGACGGTCTCGACATCGGACTCCATGCGCCTGACCTCGCGGCCCAGGTCCTTCACCTCGGTCTCGGCGCGGACCACGTCGGCCGACAGCGACCGCTCGGCCTCCGCGGCGGCCTCCACGGCGGCGACCTCGGGGAGGGTGCGCTGCCGGTGCGCCAACTGGGTCAGCGCGACGTCTTCAGCGGCAAGGCGCAGCAGGGTCTGCTGCTCGAAGTGGTCAGCCTTCACGCTGGGAAACCTACCCGTGCACCGATCGGCACCCGGCCCCCGTGCAGGGTCCCGCCGCGAGCGTGCGAGTGGTCGGGGCACGGGGGTCCTTCTGCTACCTGTGCTCGGGGTGCTCCCCCGCCGCCGGGTGCTGGCCGACGTGGTGCGTCCACGGATCGGTGCGGAGCCGGGAGACAGCGACCTCCACCCGCCCCGCAAGATCGGCGGAGAGTCGTCCGGCCGCCACGGGGAGCCAGGGCCATTCGGAGGCGTAGTGCGCCACGTCGACCAGCGCCGGGCCGTCCACCTCCGCCGCCTCGGAGGCCGGGTGGTGCTTGAGATCGCTGGTCAGGAGGACGTCCGCGCCCGCCGCGGCCGCCGCGGCGAGCAGTGATCCCCCGCTGCCGCCGCACACCGCGACGCGCCGGACGACGCGTCCGGGCTCCCCCGACGAGCGGACGCCCCCGACGGTCGCCGGCAGGGCGACGGCCACCCGCTCGGCGAACGCCCGCAGGCTCATCGGCTCGGGCAGGTCCCCCACGCGGCCGAGGCCGGCACGCGGATCCGTCCCGGCCTGCTCGAGCGGCACCGCCCCCGTCAGCCCCAGAGCGTCCGCCAGCGCCGCGTTGACCCCGACGTCGGGCGCCCGGTCGGCGTTGGTGTGCGCGACGAACAGCGCGGCCCGCGCCCGGATCAGCCGGTGGACCAGCCCGCCCCTGGGGTCGTCGGCGGGCACGGCGTGGACCGGGGTGAGGAGCAGGGGGTGGTGGGTGACCAGGAGCTGCGCTCCGGTGCCGACCACCTCGTCCACGACGGCGGTGGTCGGGTCGACGGCGAACAGCACCCGGTCCACCGGCTCGTCGGGGTCGCCGCACACCAGTCCGACCGCGTCCCAGCCCTCCGCCAGCGCGGGGTCGTAGCGGGCGTCGAGGGCAGCGAGGACCTCGCGGAGAGGGGCGGGCACGGCACCGGACTCTAGGTGCCGCCCGGTCCCGCGGTCGGGTCGGCGTCGGTGACAAGCTTCAGGCGTGACGGACCGCGGCCCCCGGGAACGCGGCCTCCGGGCGCCCGCGTGGCTCGAGGAGCTGGTGCGGACCACGCCCCCGCCGGTCCCGTGGCGCGACGTCGTCCGGTTCGCCGTCACCGTGCCCGCTCCCCTGGCCGTCGCGGTCGCCGTCGAGGGCGGTGTCCGGCCCGGTGCCGCTCTCGGCGCGGGCGTCTTCGCGACCACCGGCGCACTGGCCGCCGCCCTCGCCCCGCAGTCGGGGCCGCTCCGGGACAGGCTGCGCCGCACGGCCGCCGCGGTCGGCTTCGGTGCCGTGGGGCTGGTCGTCGGCATGTACGCGAGCGGCGGCGGCTGGCTGCCCGTCGTCGTGATCGCCGCGCTGTCGGCCGTGGCGGCGCTGATCAGCTCGGTCAACGCAGCGCTGTCGCTCGGCTCGTTGCAGCTGCTGATCTACACGGCGCTCTCGTCCGGCCTGGTCACGCCGCTGTCCCTGCCGGCGGAGGTGGCCTTCTTCTTCTGCGGCGCGGCATGGGCCACGGTCACGACGCTGGTCCAGGCCCGGACCGAGCCCCTGGACCCCGACCGCACGTCGGTCGCGGCCGTGTTCCGGAGCATCGCCGACCTGCTCGAGGCCAGCGGGACGGAGGGGTCCGACGACAGCCGGCGCGCCCTGACCACCGAGCTCAACGGCGCCTACGACCGCGTCATCCGCAGCCGCAGCCGCTCCTCCGGCCGGATCAAGGAGCTGTCCGAGCTGGCCGGCGTGCTCAACGCCGCCGCTCCGCTCGTCGAGGGAGCGGTGGCGGCCGCCCGTGCCCGGGTCGCGGCCGACCCGGCCGACGTCGCCGCCGTCCGCGCTCTGGCTGCTGCGCTCGAGAGCGGCGGCGGGCTGGCCGACGATCGCCCACCCGCACTGGAGGACGCGCCGCCCGGCCGGCGCGCGGTCCGCCACGGCGTCCGGCTCGTGTGGAACGTCGTCGGCGACCCGGAGGAGCGGGCCGGTGCTGCCGCCGAGCGCGCCGAGGTGGACCTGCGGACCCGGTTGCGCGAGCTGTGGGACCGCACGCTCGCCAGCACCGACAGCCGCGGTTTCGCCGTCCGCCTGGCGCTGTGCATGACCGTCGCGGAGATCGCCCGCCAGTACCTGCCGATCGAGCGCCCCTACTGGGTGCTGCTGACGGTGGCCATCGTGCTCAAGCCTGACTTCGGATCGGTGTTCACCCGCGCCGTGCAGCGCGGCGCCGGGACGCTCCTGGGCGTCCTGATCGGGTCGGCGCTGCTGTCGGTGCTGCCCCGCGACGCCTGGGTCCTGGTCGCGATGGCCGCCTTCGCGGGGCTGCTCCCCTGGGCCCGCAACGCCAACTTCGGGTTGTTCTCGGTCTTCCAGACGCCGGTGATCATCCTGCTGCTCGACCTCGCCCTCCCCAGCGGCCCCGGCCTGGTGGGTGCCCGGCTGACCGACACGCTCATCGGCTGCGCCATCGTGCTGGTGTTCGGCTACCTGCTCTGGCCGCAGACCTGGCGGGCGCCGCTGGACGAGGCGCTCCGCGATGCCGCGCTCGCGCTCGACGCCTTCGTCGAGGCGGCCTTCACCGGCGGTCCCGCCGACCGCCGCCGCGCCCGGCGGCGCAACTACCGGGCCCTCACCGAGCTGCAGACCCAGCTCCAGCGGCGGCTGGCCGAGCCGCCGCCGATCAGCAACCGGGCGGCCGCCTGGTGGCCGGTCATCGTCCAGCTCGAGCGCACGTCGGACGCCGTCACCGAGGCCGTCATCGCCCAGCGCGAGGGCGAGCCGGCGCCCGACCTCGCCCAGGTGGCGGTGCTGCGCAAGGCCATCCGCCGGCTGGAGGAGGACGTACGGGCCCACCGCGTCCCCGACGACGCCGAGATCCACGCCGAGGGCGTGCTGGCCCCGGTGGCCCGCGAGGTCGACGCCGCGCGGCGGCTGGTGCGCGAGAACGCGCCGGGATGGCGCGGCGCACCCTGAGGTCTCTCGGTTGCGGCACGGGGTGCCCACCCCTGGGATGAGCGCGTGCCGAGTGACGTCCCACCGCTGACCCTGCCGAGCTCCTCCGGTCCCCCACCGCCGGGTTCGCGCACCGTGACCACCGACGACGGCGTCCCGCTGCACGTGGAGTTCGACGGCGTCGGGCAGGCGGGCGACGGCGCCGGGCCGGTCACCGTCGTCTTCTCGCACGGGTTCACCGCCCGGCTGGCGGAGTGGGAGCTGCAGCGCACCGCGCTCCGGGAGCGTGCGCGACTGGTGCTGTGGGACCAGCGGGGGCACGGCCGCTCGGGCTGGACCCCGCTGACGAAGGCGACGATCGACCGCACCGGTCGCGACCTCGGTCAGGTGCTCGACGCCGTGGCCCCGACCGGCCCGGTCGTGCTGGCCGGTCACTCGATGGGCGGCATGAGCATCCTGGCGCTGGCCCGGCAGCGGCCCGAGCTGTTCGGCGACCGGGTGGTCGGGGCGTTCCTCCTGGCCACCTCGGCGGGTGGCCTGGTGGACACCGGTCCGCTCGGCTTCGCGGTCAAGGTCATGCGCCGGCTCCGCCTGCTGCCGCTGTACCTGCGGCTCCTCCAGCTGTTCGCGCCGTCGCTGGAGCGCTTCCGCCGCCGCGGGACCGCAGTCGGCCGGCGGGCCATCCGGCGGCTGCTCTTCGGGCGGGACGACGCCGACCCGGCCAGCGTGCGGCTGGTGCAGGACCTGCTGGAGGAGACCCCGCTGCCGGTGACGATGGCGTTCTACGCGACGTTCCTCGAGCACGACGAGACGGCCGCCCTCGAGGTGCTGCGCCGGGTGCCGGTGACCGTCGTCGCGGCCACGCACGACCGGCTCACACCGGTGGGCCACGGCCGGCGGATCGCCGAGACCATCGGCGCCGGGGCCGACCTGGTCGTGGTCCCCGGGGCAGGGCACAGCGTCAACCTCACCCGTACCCAGATCGTCGACGACGCGTTGAACGCCCTGATCGACCGGGTGGAGGCGGGTCTGCGAAAGGCCGGTTGACCTACCGGCACGCGGGGCAGTGCACTGTGGTGACCGCCACAGCGTTCATGTTGCAGTAACTCCAAGACACCCCTAACTTCAGCGGCCACCCGATGACGTGTGACGGCCCTGGTCCGAGCAGCGCGACCAGGGCGGCGAGGAGCAGAACGTGGACCGGATGAGCGCCCTCGATGCGGGCTTCTTCTACGCGGAGAGCGAGAACACCCCGATGCACGTGGGGTCGGTCGCCGTGTTCGAAGGACCCGCCCCCACCTACGGCGACGTGGTGCGGCTGATCCTGGGCAAGCTGCCCAAGGTGCCGCGGTATCGGCAGCGCGTGCGCTCGGTCCCGATGCAGCTCGGCCGCCCGCTGTGGGTGGACGACCCGCACTTCCAGATCCTCTACCACGTGCGGCACACCGCGGTGCCCCGTCCGGGCAGCGACGAGCAGCTGCGCAACCTGGCCGGGCGCGTGCTGGGCCAGCGCCTCGACATGGCCAAGCCCCTCTGGGAGCTGTGGCTGGTCGAGGGCCTCGCCGACGACCGGTGGGCGCTCATCTCCAAGGTGCACCACTGCATGGTCGACGGCGTCGCCGGCACCGACCTGATGCAGCTGATGTTCGACCTGGACCCGAACGCCACGCACGAGGCGGTGAAGGACTGGACGCCGCGCCGCAGCCCGTCGAGCCTGGAGATCGTGGCCGGCTCGGTCACTGAGGGCCTGACCAACCCGCTGCAGCAGCTGGCCAACTCCGGCTCGCTCGGCAGCCCCGTCCGCGCGGCCAAGGAACTCGCCGCGTCCGGGCGGACCCTGGCGAAGACGGTGCCCTCCCAAGCAGGCGGTCACCCCCACGGCCCGCTCGCTCAACGGACCCATCGGCCCGCACCGCCGCTGGGCGTGGACCGAGGGCAGGTTCGAGGAGTTCAAGGCCGTGCGGACGGCGTTCGGCGGCACGGTGAACGACGTCGTCCTCACCGCGATCACCGGCGGCTTCCGCGACCTGCTCAAGGCACGGGGCGAACTGTCCTCGGAGAAGCTCGTGGTCCGGTCGATGGTGCCGGTCTCCGTACGGCGCGAGGCCCAGAAGGGCAGCCTGAACAACCAGGTGTCCGCGGTGTTCGTGGACCTGCCGGTCGGGTTGTCCGACCCGGTCGACCGGCTGGCCTCGATCCGCGGGCAGATGGACGAGTACAAGCGCGCCATGCAAGCCGTGGACGCCAACTCGATCATCGCGATGGGCAACTTCGTGGCGCCCACGCTGCTGTCCATGGGCGTTCGCGCAGCGCTGCAGGCCGGGCAGATGTGGTGCCAGGCGGTGACCACGAACGTGCCCGGTCCGCGCGTCCCGCTCTACGTGCTCGGCAAGCGGATGACCAGCGCCACGGCCTACGTGCCGATCGCCGGCGGCACCCGCTGCTCCATCGGGATCTTCTCCTACCTCAACACGATGACCTTCGGGATCAACGCCGACTTCGACGGTTACCCGGACGTCGACGTCCTCTCCGGTGGCATCCGCCGCGGCATCGAGCAGCTCCTGGCGCGGGCGAAGAAGCAGACGCAGGAGGAGGTGCAGGCGGAGGCGGCGGTCGACGCGGCGGCTGCGGCCGAAGCGACGGCAGCAGCGAACGGCGAGGCGCCGAAGGAGACCCCGAAGAAGGCGCCCGCGAAGGCAGGCGCCAAGCCCCCTGCCAAGAAGGCGGCCCGGCCGGCGAAGAAGGCCACCGCGGCGGCCGCCCGGTGAGCCCCGGCAAGCGACGCGGCTCCGGCGCCCTGGGCGCGGGACCCCGCGGGCTCGACGAGGCCGACGGCGATGCCCGGCGGCCGCTCACCGTCGCCGTCACCGGACCGACCGGCACGTTCGGCTCCGGGCTGGTCCCGCTCCTGCAGGAGGACGACCGCATCGGCCGGGTCATCGGCATCGCGCGGCGGCCCTTCGATCCGGCCGAGCGCGGCTGGACGAAGATGGAGTACCGGCAGGGCGACGTCCGCGACCCCGAGGCGCTGCGGGCCGCCTTCGACGGCGCGGACGTCGTGGTGCACCTGGCCTTCCTGATCACCGGCAACGCCTCCCGCGAGACGACCCGGTCGATCAACGTCGACGGCACGCTCAACGTGTTCCGGGCGGCCGCGGCGGCCAGGGCCGAGCGCTTCGTCTACGCCTCCTCCGTCGCGGCCTACGGGTTCCACGCGGACAACCCGGAGCGGATCGACGAGGAGTGGCCCACCCGGCCGGCGGCCCGGCTGTTCTACGCGCAGGAGAAGGCCGAGCTGGAGGAGCTGCTGGCGGACGAGGCGCGCACGCACCCCGAGCTCGCCCTCTTCCTGCTGCGCCCGCCGGTCGTGGTCGGGCCGAACGTCATCGGTGGCAAGGACGTCCTCCCGGGTCCCCTGGCCCCGCTGGGCCGTGCGCTGTTCAGCCGCCCACGACGGCTGCCGGTGCCCGTGCCGATGTTCGTGCCCCAGCTCCCGATGCAGTTCATCCACGAGGCGGACGTCGGGCGGGCACTCGTGCAGTGCATCGTCGCGGCCGGCCCGCCCGGCGCGTACAACATCGCCGGTGACGGCGTCCTGACCGCCGCCGACGTGGCACGGGAGTTCGGGGCGCTGCCGATCCCGCTCCCGGCCGCGCCGGCCCAGGCCGCTGCCCGGGCGTTCACGCGACTGCCCTTCCTGCCGCCCGTGGCCGAGTGGGTGGAGGCGGCCAGCCGGCCGGCGATCATGGACACGACCAAGGCACGCGAGAAGCTGGGCTGGCGGCCCCGCTTCAGCGGCCTCGAGGCGCTCCGGGACACACTCGCCGACCGACCGGCCCCGTAGTCAGCCGGCGGCGCGGGCGGTCGCGGTCTCCTCGAGCCAGGCCAGGACGACCGTGGCCAGCTCCTCGGGCACCTGCAGTTGCGGCACGTGGCCGACGCCGGGCAGCTCGAGATAGCGCCAGCCGGGGTGCCGTCGGGCGATGTCGCGGGCGGCGGCCACGGGCACGAGCCGGTCCTCGTCGCCCTGCACCAGGAGCACGGGGACCCGGATGGACGCCATGGCCGCCCGGTAGCTGCGCGGGTCGACGAGCAACCGGAGCAGCGAGCGGGCGGCGGACAGGAACGCCTTGTCCATCGCCGGCACGTCCTGCCGTTGCTCGATCAGCGCGATCGAGCGGTCGATGGTGTGGGCGGGCAGCGCATCGGGGTCCACCCCGCACAGGCGCAGCATGTCGCGGACCTGGCGCAACGGCGTCGACCGCTTGCGGCGCAGCGCCAGGAACCGCTCCCCCAGCATCGGGACGGCGTACAGGGCGAAGGTCACGGCGACGAGGGGGTCCAGCGCGCGGCGTGGGCCGGGGACCGCGGCGTCGAGCAGCACCAGGCCGCTGACGGTGTCCGGGGCGGTCGCCGTCTGCAGGATCGAGATCATGCCGCCCATCGAGTTGCCCACGAGCACCGCCGGGGTGCCGGCCACCTCGGTGAGGAACCGGTCGAGGACCTCGACGTTGTCGTGCACGCTCGTACGGCGACCCCCGGGCTCACTGCGGCCGAAGCCGGGCAGGTCGATGGCCAGCACCCGGGCGTGCTCGCGGATCAGGGGAGCGAACAGGTCCCAGTTGAGGTGCGACCCACCCAGCCCGTGCACCAGGACCACCGTCGGGGCGTCGTCCGGGCCGCCGAAGTCGACGTAGTGGACGTCGCCGCCCAGGTCCACCGTCAGGCTCTGCCCGTACGTCCCGCTCTGCTCGCTCACCCGTGCATCCTCGCCCGTCGGGCCGTGGCGCGCTCACGCCGGGCCTCGGCGGGCATCTCGTCGCCTTCCGCCCACTTGCCCAGCAGCGGAACGTGAACGGCTGATATGAGCCAGGACACATTTGAGCAACATGTGCCCGCGTTGCCCGTCGACGAAGTGTGAGCCAGGCCCCATCTTGGTACCTGTCTACCAACGAGGGTCGGCCAACGACGGCCGGCGAGCAGGAGGACGACGTGGCAGCACGCCAGGACGACGGGCCCGCACTTCCGCTCTACCTCACGGAACCGGGGCGCGCGGTGGGCGACTACGGCCTGTACCTCGCCGCCAAGCCGCTCATGTCCATCCTCCCCCGAGGCGACGGGCACCCGGTGCTCGTCCTCCCCGGTCTCCTCGCCGACGACATGTCGACCCGCGCGCTGCGGGCCGTGCTGCGCAAGCTCGGCTACGACGCCCACGGCTGGGGCCTGGGCCGCAACATCGGTCCCACGGCCTCGTGCGTGAAGGGCACGCGCGACCTGCTCGACCACCTCGCCGACAAGCACCAGCGCCCCGTCTCGCTGATCGGCTGGAGCCTGGGCGGGATCTTCGCCCGCGACCTGGCCCGCCGCTCCCCCGACTCGGTACGCCAGGTGGTCACCCTCGGCAGCCCGTTCCGCCTGGCGCGGCACAGCCAGAGCAGGGCGACCAAGGTCTTCGACCGCTTCTCGCACCTGCACGTGGAGCACCGCACGCTGCCGCTGGAGTCGGAGAACACCCCGCTGACGGTGCCGGCGACGTCGATCTACTCGCACTACGACGGCATCGTGCACTGGCAGACCTGCCTGGACACACCTGGCGAGCGCTGCGAGAACATCGCCGTCATGGCCAGCCACCTCGGCCTGGGCCACCACCCGGCGTCCATCTGGGCGGTCGCGGATCGGCTGGCGCAGCGCGAGGGCACGTGGCAGGCGTTCAAGGCCCCGATGTTCCTGCGGCCCGCTTTCCCGAAGCCGGCCGTGCCGTCCGCGGCCGACCCGGTCGCGCAGCACGGCACCGCCGCCTGAACCACCCGACCGCCTCCGGGCGGACGCCTACTACCGTTGTCGCCATGCCGTTGATCTCGCACTGGGGTGGCCCGCGGCACGGTGAGGTCGACGAGGTCGCCGCCGACCAGCTCACGTCGTCCGTCCTCGTCTACGACGGACCGCGCTGGTTCGGCGTCTACGAGCGCTTCGAGCCCCGACAGGTCCAGGACACCCCTCAGGGGCCGGCCGAGGTCTGGGTCGTCCGCGAGTAGGTCCCGCCCGCCCGCTCGATGCCCCGTGGACGATGTGCGCTGAGGGCGGGTTGCAAGGTCAGAACCCGCCTTCACCGCACACCGTCGTCGTTCCGCATGGTGGCGCGGCGACGCCGTCGGGGCGGAGGCCCAGCCCTACCTCTCTTGCTCGACCGGGTGCATCCTCAGGCCCACGTGAGCGGCGAACGTGGTCAGGTAGTCGAGATGGCCGCTCAGGTGCGGTTCTGACGCCAGACGGGTCAGGCAGTCCGCCACCCAGTCATCGAACAGCTCCTGTGCCCGTTGCTGCTCGCCGGGGCCCAGCAGCATCCGCGTGGCGAGCAGTCGGTCGGGTCCCTCGCCGCTGATCTCGTACGACGAGGTCGGGGCGGCCTCCAGCTCCGCGAGGATGGCGGTGCGGCTCCCGAAGCGGTCGAACCACGCGAGCACGTCGCCGACCAGCAGGTCGACCATCGCGGGACCCACCCCGGGGTCGTCGAGGGGCCACATGTGGTTGATGGCCTCGCCGGCCGGGTTGTCCACGAGCCGGCGCAGTTGGCAGTCGTGGTCGTTGACCCAGTCCTTGACCACGGGCGGGCCGTCCGGGCCGAACCGCCCGAGGTCCAGGCGCCAGGCTTCCTCGATGAAGATGCCCAGGTGTACGGAGAAGAGCCCGTAGAGGTTCTCGCGCAGCCCGGGGATCTCGACGAGCCCCGGCGGGTCGTAGGGGCCCATCCGGTACGTGATGGTCTGCACGAGTCCGGGCTCGACGGTTCGGTTGAACGTGTGCCTCCGCTTCCGGAAGCCGGCCTCCTCGAGCACTGGGCGGACCCGCGCGACCACGTCGCGCATCGCCGAGGACTCCGCGCTGACCATGGGCTCGAGGATGCCGCACCGGCGGGATGCCGGCCGACGGACGGTGGTGGGCGCGGCAGGGATCGAACCTGCGACCGCTCGCTTGTAAGGCGAGAGCTCTCCCGCTGAGCTACGCGCCCCGCGCGCCCAGGGTATGCAGACCCCGGGCCGCGAGATCAGGCGGCGAGCGCGCCGACTGCGTCCTTCCAGCCGGACTGCTCGCGGACGTCGCCGGGCGAGTTGACCTCGGCGAAGGCGACCTTCCCGTCGGCATCGACGAGGAAGGTGGCGCGCAGGGCCATGCCGGCCTTGTCGTTGAACGCGCCGTAGGCCTGCGCGGTGGCGCCGTGCGGCCAGAAGTCCGACAGCAGCGGGAAGTCGAAGCCCTGCTGCTCCCGGAACGCCTTGAGGCTGAAGACGGGATCGGTGCTGATCGCCAGCACCCGGACCCCGGCGTCGGTGTAGGCCGACAGCTCGTCACGCAGCTGGCAGAGCTCGCCGGTGCAGAGCCCGGAGAAGGCGAAGGGGTAGAAGACCAGCAGGGCCGGCGTCCCGCGCAGCTCGGCGAGGGACACGACCTGCTTGTCCTGGTCCGGCAGGCTGAACTCGGGCGCGACGTCGCCGACGGAGAGGCTCATGCCCCCATGCTGCCCCACCCGCAGTGACCGGATGGAACGGCCCCGTCCAGAGGCTCGTCCCGAGCCTGCGAGGGATGAGGAGGACGGGGTCCTTCGACTTCGACTACCGGCGGGTGCGCGCGGCCTTCGGGGTCACCAGCCGGATGCCCGACCAGTCCTTGGCGGCGGAGATGCTGCTGGTCTGCGAGAGCCCGGCGGTCGGCGCGGCCTCGGTGACGTCGCCGGGCTCCACGTGGCCGGGGCGCCCCGACTTCGGGACCAGCAGCCACAACACACCGTCGTCGGCGAGCGAGGCGATGGCGTCGACGAGTGCGTCGACGAGATCGCCGTCGTCCTCACGCCACCAGAGCAGGACGACGTCGGCCACCTCGTCGGTGTCCTCGTCGACCATCTCGCCCCCGGAGAGGTCGATGACGGCGTCGCGCAGGTCCTCGTCGGCGTCCTCGTCCCACCCGAGCTCCTGCACGACCATGCCCGGCTTGATGCCCAACCGGGCCGCCATGCCGGTGCTGTCGACGCTCATCCCTGCTGATCCTCCATGGAGTGGCCTGCTGCTGACCGGTCGTGGGGTGGATGGTGCCCTGTCGGGCGGCAGAACGCGCGCGGACGCGTCACGGGCACGCGTCCGGACCGGGGAGACCGGGTGCCCTGCGGACGGCTGCCCTGCTGACGCTGCGGGGGACGAGGGCGCATGCGGCGGACACGACCGGCGGGAGGCTTCCCCGCTGCCTGGTCATGTCACCCCTCTCGTTCTCTCCGACAGATGCACCGCCCGGCCGATGCGGCCGGTCGTGCGTGCAGAACCCGATCCACCGAGCCACTGCTGGCGGAAGCGTAGGGCATGGCGCGCCTGGCGCAAGCGCCGCGCGACGAGAGGGCCCGGAGGGGGCATGGAGGGGCGTGCACACGCGACTCGCCACACAACCCGCGGGTAGGCGTGACGATCATGGCCTCGGCGGGAGACGATGGGCACATGAGCGCACCGCAGCAGTCGGACGGCGACCCCGCCCGCGACGCCGGCACGCCCCGCGCGGTCATCACCGACGGGCTGCCGAGCCAACTCCCCGACACCGATCCCGACGAGACCCAGGAGTGGCTGGACTCCCTCGACGCCGTCGTCGACAACGCCGGCCGCGAACGCGCCCGGTACGTGATGCTCCGGCTGCTCGAGCGCAGCCGCGAGCAGCAGGTCGGCGTCCCCGCACTCCGCAGCACCGACTACATCAACTCGATCGCGCCCTCGCGCGAGCCGTGGTTCCCCGGCGACGAGCACGTCGAGCGCCGCATCCGCGCCTACATCCGGTGGAACGCCGCGATCATGGTGCACCGCGCGCAGCGGCCCGGGATCGGCGTCGGCGGGCACATCTCCTCCTATGCGAGCTCCGCGTCGCTGTACGAGGTCGGCTTCAACCACTTCTTCCGCGGCAAGGACCACCCCGGCGGCGGCGACCAGATCTGGTTCCAGGGGCACGCCTCCCCGGGCATCTACGCCCGCGCCTACCTCGAGGGCCGGCTGACCGAGGACCAGCTCGACGGGTTCCGCCAGGAGGTCAGCCACACCGGTGGCGGGTTGTCGTCCTATCCGCACCCGCGGCTCATGCCGGACTTCTGGGAGTTCCCCAGCGTCTCGATGGGCCTGGGCCCGATGAACGCGATCTACCAGGCGCGGTTCAACCGCTACCTGCACCACCGCGGCATCAAGGACACCTCCGACCAGCACGTGTGGGCGTTCCTGGGTGACGGCGAGATGGACGAGCCCGAGTCGCTGGGCGTCATCGGTCTGGCCGCGCGCGAGGAGCTCGACAACCTCACGTTCGTCATCAACTGCAACCTGCAGCGGCTCGACGGCCCGGTCCGCGGCAACGGCAAGGTCATCCAGGAGCTGGAGTCGTTCTTCCGGGGCGCCGGCTGGAACGTCATCAAGGTCATCTGGGGCCGGGAGTGGGACGCCCTGCTGTCCGCCGACCGCGACGGCGCCCTGGTCAACCTGATGAACCAGACGCCGGACGGCGACTACCAGACGTACAAGGCCGAGGACGGCGCCTTCGTCCGCGAGCACTTCTTCGGACGCGACCCGCGGACCCGCAAGCTCGTGGAGAACATGAGCGACAAGGAGATCTGGGGCCTCTCCCGCGGTGGGCACGACTACCGCAAGGTGTACGCCGCGTTCAAGGCGGCGCAGGAGCACAAGGGCCAGCCGACGGTCATCCTCGCCAAGACGATCAAGGGCTGGACGCTCGGCAGCCACTTCGAGGGCCGCAACTCCACGCACCAGATGAAGAAGCTGACCGCGGAGGACCTCAAGCTCTTCCGCGACCGCCTCTACCTGGACATCCCCGATTCGGCCCTCGACAAGACCCTGCCGCCGTACTACAAGCCGCAGCCGGGTTCCGACGAGCTGGAGTACATGCTCGAGCGGCGCCGTCAGCTCGGTGGCGCGGTCCCGCGGCGTCGGGCGGAGGCCAAGCTGCTCAAGGCCCCCGAGGACAAGGCGCTGGAGGTGCTGCGCCGCGGGTCGGGCAAGCAGGAGGTGGCGACGACGATGGCGTTCGTCCGCCTGCTCAAGGAGCTGCTCAAGGACAAGGAGCTCGGCCCGCGCTTCGTGCCGATCATCCCGGACGAGGCCCGGACGTTCGGCCTGGACTCCCTGTTCTCCAGCCACAAGATCTACAACCCGGCCGGCCAGCGCTACACCTCCGTCGACCGCGAGCTGATGCTGGCCTACAAGGAGTCCGAGCAGGGCGTGATCCTGCACGAGGGCATCAACGAGGCCGGGTCCACGGCGTCGTTCACCGCCGTCGGCACGTCGTACTCGACGCACGGCGAGCCGATGATCCCGATCTACATCTTCTACTCGATGTTCGGGTTCCAGCGGACCGGTGACGGCTTCTGGGCCGCCGCCGACCAGATGACCCGCGGGTTCATCCTGGGCGCCACCGCCGGGCGGACGACGCTCAACGGCGAGGGCCTACAGCACGAGGACGGGCACTCGCTGCTGCTCGCCCACACCAACCCCGCGGTGGTGTCCTACGACCCGGCGTTCTCCTACGAGGTCGCGCACATCACCCGCGACGCCCTCGTGCGGATGTACGGCGACGACCCGGGTGCCCCGCTCGGCGGGCACCGCTCCCCCGACGTCATGTACTACCTGACGGTCTACAACGAGCCGTTCGTCCAGCCGGCCGAGCCGGAGGGCCTCGACGTCGAGGGACTCCTGGCAGGCATGTACCGCTACGCCGAGGGTCCCCAGGTCGACGGCGGGGAGGGCGGCCCGCTCAAGGCGCAGGTGCTGGCCTCCGGCGTCGCGGTGCCGTGGGCGCTGCGCGCGCAGGAGCTGCTGGCGAACGACTGGAACGTGTCGGCCGATGTGTGGTCGGTGACCTCGTGGGGCGAGCTCCGCCGCCAGGCCGACGCGGTGGCCGAGCACAACCTCCTGCACCCGGAGGAGGAGCCGCAGGTCCCCTACGTCACCTCGCGGCTGCAGGACGCCGAAGGCCCGGTCGTCGCGGTGTCGGACTGGATGCGTGCGGTCCCCGACCTGATCGCGCCGTACGCCCCGCACGGCCTGCACTCGCTGGGCACCGACGGGTTCGGTCTCTCCGACACCCGGCCGGCGCTGCGCCGCCACTTCCACGTGGACGCCGAGTCGATCGTCGTCCGCACGCTGGCGTCGCTGGCCGACTGGGGCCGGATCGACCGGTCGGTCGTCAAGGAGGCCGTGGACAAGTACCAGGTCCGCGACGTCCAGGCCGCGCCCGCGGACGAGCGCTCGGACCCGAGCCCCGCCACGTGAACGCCGACGACGGTGGCCCGGGCCTCCGGGTCACCGTCGTCGGCGGCGGGGTGGTCGGCCTGACCTGCGCGCTGCAGCTGCGCCGGGCCGGGCACCGCACCGAGGTGTGGTCGGCCGACCCGGTGGAGCGGACCACGTCAGCGGTGGCCGCGGCCATCTGGTCGCCCTACCGCGCCGCCCCGGCCGACGACGTGCTGCGCTGGGGCGCCGTCTCGCTGGCCGCGCTCACCGCGCTGGCCGACGACCCGGCGTCCGGCGTGGTGCTCATGCCGGGAACCGTCGTCCACCGCGGCGCCGAACCGGTCTGGTGGGCCTCCGCCGTCCCGGGGAGCCGCCCGGCGACGGCGGACGAACTGCCGGTGGGCGCACCGGCCGGCACCCGGTGCGTGGTGCCGGTGGTCGACATGGGGCGCTACCTCCCCTGGCTGGTCGAGCAGTGCCGGTCCGCCGGGGTGGTCCCGCGCTCCGCCCGCGTGGACCGGCTGGCCGACGTCCCCGGCGACGTCGTCGTGCTGGCCGCCGGCCTCGCGTCCGGCCCGCTGGTCGGCGACGACTCCGGGTTCCCGGTGCAGGGCCAGGTGGTCCGGCTGGCCGATCCGGGCCTGACCGACTGGATCCTCGACGAGGAGAACGCCGGCGGGGTCACCTACGTCGTGCCGCGGGGTCACGACGTCGTCTGTGGCGGGACCGCCGTCGAGGGCGCTCACGGGACCGAACCGGACCCCACCGTCGAGCGCGACCTGCTCGGCCGCACCATCGCGCTGGTCCCGGCGCTGCGCGGCGCGCCCGTGCTGACCCGCGCCGTCGGCCTCCGGCCGGGCCGGCCCACCGTGCGGCTGGACCGCACCGAGCTGGACGGGCGGCCGGTCGTCGCCTGCTACGGGCACGGCGGCGCCGGGGTCACCCTGTCCTGGGGCTGCGCGGCCGACGTGGTCGCGCTGGTCGGATCCTGACGACCCGCTCCTGGAACACGGGGACCGGCGGCGCAGACCCCCCTGGGCCGCCGGCCCCCGCTCAGCCCTCCGACGCCTGCCGGTGGCGGCGGAGGAGTTCGGCGTACACCCGGGCGCTGTCCTTGAGGGTGCGCTGCTGGGTCGCATAGTCGACGTGCACCAGGCCGAAGCGCTGCGCGTACCCCCGGGCCCACTCGTAGTTGTCGAGCAGCGACCAGGCGAAGTAGCCGCGGACGTCGGCTCCACCCTCCATGGCCCTCCGCACCGCTGCGAGGTGGCGGAGCAGGTAGTCCGTCCGCTCCGGATCGTGCACGCCACCGTCGGCGGACACCTCGTCCGGCCAGGCCGAGCCGTTCTCGGTGACGACCAGGGGCAGGCCCGGGGCACGCTCGTCCAGCCAGAGCAGCAGCCGGGTGAACGTCTCGGGACTGATCCCCCAGCCCATGGTCGTCGTCGGGCCCTCGGGGTCCAGCTCGACGACGTCCTCGCCACCGATGAAGGACGTCGGCTGGTCCGCCGGCCGCCGTCCGACGCGCACGGTCGACTCGAAGTAGTAGTTCACGCCCAGCCAGTCCAGCGGGGCGGCGATCACCTCGAGATCACCGTCCTCGATGGGCGGCGGCGCCCCTGCCGCAGCCAGGTCGGCGACGACGTCCGCCGGGTAGGCGCCGTTCACCACCGGCTCCAGGAACATCCGGTTCTGCTGGCCGTCGAGGCGGCGCGCGGCATCGACGTCCTCGGGGCGGTCGGTCGCCGGCGTCATCGGGGTGAAGTTCAGCGTGATCCCGAGGTGGTCGGCCCCCTGGTCGCGCAGCACCCGGGTGGCCAGGCCGTGGCCGAGCAGCAGGTGGTGCGTCGCCCGGGCCGCCGCGACGGCGTTCCGCTCCCCCGGCGCGTGCTGGCCGGACATGTGCCCCAGCAGCGCGCTGCACATCGGCTCGTTCAAAGTGGACCAGTGCCGCACCCGGTCGCCGAGGGCGCGGTGGACGACCGAGGCGTAGTCGGCGAAGCGGGCTGCGGTGCTCCGGTCGGTCCAGCCGCCCCGGTCCTGCAGCGCCTGGGGCAGGTCCCAGTGGTAGAGGGTCAGCCACGGGTCGATCCCGCGGCCGAGCAGCTCGTCGACCAGCCGGTCGTAGAAGTCCAGGCCCCGCTGCTCGACCCGTCCCGCACCCGCCGGCAGCACCCGGGACCACGCCACCGAGAACCGGTAGGCCGACAGCCCGAGGTCGGCCATCAGGGCGACGTCCTCCGGGTACCGGGTGTAGTGCTCGACCGCCACGTCCCCGGTGTGCCCCTGGAACGTGCGGCCGGGAGTGTGGCTGAAGGTGTCCCAGATGGAAGGTCCCCGGCCGTCGACGTCGACCGCTCCCTCGATCTGGTAGGCCGCGGTGGCTGCGCCGAAGGTGAATCCCGGCGGGAAGACCAGGTCGTTCGTGAGCTCGGCACGGGTGTCGGACGCGGTCATGGGCCGGCTGCTCCTCGCTCGGTGGCGTCGGCGGTGAGAGCGCTTCCACGGCCGTGCGCCCAGGCTGGTGGGTCGAGGTCGACGACGTCAAGAGGACTCGTGGAAACGCTTCCACGACCGCTACCGTGGGCCGCCCACCGCCGCCCGGTGAACGGGTCGACCAGCGAGGAGTCCGCATGACCACCGTCGGCGCGCCGACGCTCGACGAGGTCGCCGTCCTGGCCGGGGTCTCCCGGGCGACGGTCTCGCGGGTCGTCAACGGCTCCCCGCGGGTCAGCCCGGAGGCCCGGCAGGCGGTGCAGGCCGCCGTCGACACCCTGCGCTACGTGCCCAACCGCATGGCCCGCAGCCTGGTCACCCGACGGACCGGCACGATCGCCCTGGTGCTGTCGGAGTCCGACACGCAGATCTTCTCCGACCCGTTCTTCGCCAGCATCGTGCGGGGCCTCTCCGCCCACCTGGCCGATACCGAGCTCCACCTCGTCCTGCTCGCTGCCCGGGACGCGCGCGAGCAGGAGAAGATCGGCCGCTACGTGCGCCAGGGCCACGTGGACGGCGTCATCCTCATGTCCCTGCACGGCGACGACCTGCTGCCCGACATCCTCGCCCGGACGCACGTCCCCGTCGTGCTCTCGGGCCGCCCCCTCGACGGCCGCGCGGTGAGCTTCGTCGACGCCGACAACGCCGGTGGCGCCCGGGCGGCCACCCGCCACCTGCTCGACCAGGGCCGGCGCCGCGTCGCCACCATCACCGGACCGCTGGACATGGTCGCCGGGCAGGACCGCTACGCCGGGTACCGCGACGCGCTGGAGGGGCACGGGCGTGCCGTCGACGCCGACCTGGTCGTCGAGGGCGACTTCACCGAGGACGGCGGTCTGCGCGCCATGGCGACCCTGCTCGAGCGGGCACCCGACGTCGACGCCGTCTTCGCGGCCTCCGACCCGATGGCGGTGGGCGCGCTGCAGGCGCTGCGCGCAGCCGGCCGCCGGGTGCCCGACGACGTCGCGGTGGTCGGCTTCGACGACGCCGCCGTCGCCCGCGCCTGCGATCCCCCGCTGACCACCGTCGCCCAGCCCTTGGAGGACATGACGCGGCTGTTGCTGGAGCTGCTGCTGCGTCGGATCGAGGACGGCGACGACGCGGTGGAGAGCCGCGTCTGCGAGACCCGGCTGGTCCGCCGCGCCTCCGCCTGATCAGCCGGCGAGCGCCCGCATCGCCATCGACGCGTACAGCGCCACCCCGGCCGGCAGCGGCTCCTCGTCGAAGACGACCAGGTTCGAGTGGTTGGCCGGGGCGGTCGCCGGGTCCACGCCGGGCGGGCAGGCGCCCAGCCAGGCCATCGCGCCCGGGACCCGCTGCAGCACGTAGGAGAAGTCCTCGGCCCCCATGAGCGGCGCCGGTGAGAGGACGCTCGCCCGCTCCCCCAGCAGCTCTCTCGTCGCGTCCAGCACCGCGGCCGCGGCACCCGGGTCGTTGACGGTCACCGGGTACCCCTCCTCGTGCTCGAACTCGACCTCCAGACCGTGCGCCGCACCGATGTGGGTGGCCACCCGGCGTACGGAGGCCACGACGTCGGCCCGCCGCTCCGCCGACAGCGTGCGGATGGTCCCCTCCATGAACGCGGTGTCGGGGATGACGTTGTTGGTCGACCCCGCCTCGATGTGGGCGACGGTGACCACCGCGGGATCGAAGACGTCGACCCGGCGGGTCACCATCGACTGCAGGGCCAGCACGATCTCGGCGGCCACCGGGATGGGGTCGGCGGCGGCGGACGGGTCGGAGGCGTGGCCGCCCCGGCCGTGCACGGTCATCCGCCACTGGTCGGCGGCGGCCATCATCGGGCCGGGCCGGACGTTCACGCTGCCGCTGGGCAGCGTCGAGGAGATGTGCAGCGCGAACGCTCCGCTCACCGGCGCCTCGGGGACGACGTCGAGGAGACCTTCCTCGAGCATGTAGCGCGCCCCGTGGAAGCCCTCCTCCCCGGGCTGGACCATGAAGACCACCTGGCCGGCCAGCTCGTCCCGCCGCTCGGCCAGCAGCCGGGCCGCCCCCAGCAGCATCGCCACGTGGGTGTCGTGCCCGCACGCGTGCATCGCCCCCGGGTGCTCCGAGGCGAAGGCCAGCCCGGTGTCCTCGTGCACCGGCAACCCGTCCATGTCGCCGCGCAGCAGGTAGGTCGGCCCCGGCCGCGCGCCGCGGAGGACCGCGACGACGGAGCTGGTCGACACCCCGGTGGTGAGCTCGACGGGCAGGTCGGCAAAGGCCTCCAGCACGAGCTCCTGGGTGCGCGGGAGGTGCAGCCCGATCTCGGGACGGCGGTGCAGCCGACGGCGCAGGTCGATGGTGCGGTCGGCGTCGTTGTAGGCGGCGGAGAGCAACTCCCCGGCACTGGTCGGCATGCGCCCCACTCTCCCAGCCCTCCGCTGGGGCTAGGTGGCCCAGGCGGGACGCCCGACGTCCAGCTGCCAGACCAGCACGGCCGCCGGGCCCGCCACGTCGCGACCGGCCTGCTGCTCGACGAGGACGCCGTCCACCCCGCGCACCAGCAGCAGCCCCGGCGGGACGGTCACCGAGGCGCCGGGGCCGGGGCGGGCCACCCACAGCCGGGCGTCCGGCCGGCCCAGGTCGACCCAGCCGGACGCCGCGCAGTGCACCTCGTGCGACGGCCCGGCCCCCGGCGCCGCACTGCGCAGGTAGCACTGCAGCACCCGCGCGCCGTCGGGCCCGGCCACCTCGTCGTGCTCGAGCCCGGCCCCCGCCCGCAGCACGGCGACGTCGCCCGCGCGGACGTCCGCGCCGTCAGCCCACCGGTGCCGGACCGACCCGGCCAGCACGACCGCCACGACGTCGACGGCGCGGTGCTCGTGCCGGCCGTAGCCGGTGTGCGGGTCGAGGCGGTCGTCGGCCACGCGCAGCAGCGGCCCCAGCGACCCGTCGTCGGGCGCGAGGACGATGCGCTGGTCGGGACCGCTCACCGCAGGGCCGCCCGTCCACCGGGCAGGGCACCGAACAGCAGCGCCGTCCCCAGCGTCCAGGCAAGGCCGAACGACCAGCCCCCCACGACGTCGGACAGGTAGTGCACGCCGAGCCACATGCGGGTCAGACCCACGAGCACCACCAGGGCGACGCCGGCCACGACGGACCAGCGCCTGGTCCGGGCGCTGACCACCGGCCAGAGCAGGACCAGGGCGACGGTGACCAGGGTGGCGATGCCCGAGGAGTGCCCGCTCGGGAAGCTCAGCGACTCGTACCGGGCACCACCGTCCTCGAACGGGGGCCGGATGCGCCCGAAGTACTGCTTCAGCAGCGAGGTGAGCGGGGCGACCAGGACCACCGCGGTGACCAGCCAGCCAGCCGTCCACCAGGAGCGGCGCCGGACCAGCCAGACCAGGACGGGGAGGAAGACGACGAACCGCACCCACGACACCCCGGGGGCGGTCAGCACCTCGAGCAGACCGTGCAGTGCCGGTGCCCGGCCGTCGCCCACGTACAGCGCCTCGCTGACCGTCGCGTCCAGCCGCAGCTGGGGTCCGAAGGCACTCCGGACCCCCGCTCCGAGCAGTACGAGCACGAGCAGGCACAGCGCGGTGACACAGACGGTGACGGGTACCGGCGCCGTGGCACGCGTCCGGGTGACGGCCGCGGTGCCGACCGGGGGAAGCTCCACCGCCCCACTCTCCCTGACGGTGCTCCCCGTGACACGCTGGCCGCGTGAGGAGCCGGGTGAGCAACCGCCCGCCGTCCGAGGCCACGATCCGGCGGCTGGAGCGTTCCTCCGGCGCGCTCGCCACCCGCGCCGTCGCCCGGATGGACGACCAGCTCCCCTGGTTCCGGGCCATGCCGGCCGACCGCCGGTCCTGGGTGACCCTGGTGGCCCAGGCGGGCATCGCCTCGCTGGTGGAGTGGTGCCGCAACCCCGGGAAGCCTCCGCGGCTCACCGGGGACGTCTTCGGCGCCGCCCCGCGCGAGCTGGTCCGCGTCGTCGCCCTGAAGCAGACCGTGGACCTCATCCAGGTGACCGTGGACGTGCTGGAGGACCACGTCGCCTCCGTCGCCGAGCCGGGCGACGAGGACGCCTTGCACCTGGCCGTCCTCCAGTTCAGCCGCGAGGTGGCCTTCGCGACGGCGCACGTCTACGCCAGCTTCGCCGAGAACCGCGGCGCCTGGGACGCCCGACTGGAGGCGCTGGTCGTCGACGCCCTCGTGCGCGGCGAGCGCTCCGAGGAGCTGTCCGGACGGGCCGCCGCGCTGGGCTGGGCCACGAGCACGCCGGTGCTCGTCCTCGTCGGGGCCACCCCGGATGCCGACGACGACCCGCACGCCGCCGTCCGCCGGGCCGCGCGGTCGCTGGGCAGCGAGGTCCTGGTCGGCGTGCACGCCGAGCAGCTGGTCGTCGTGCTCGGCCGCGCCGAGGAACTGGAGGAGGTGGCCGACCGGGTCAGCGAGGAGTTCGGCGAGGGCCCGGTCGTGACGGGCCCCGTCGTCGACGGACTCGGCCGGGCCGGCGAGTCCGCGGCCGCGGCGCTCGCCGGGCTGCGGGCGGCGCGCGCCTGGCCAGATGCCCCCCGCCCGGTGTCCGCCGACGCGCTGCTGGCCGAACGCGCGCTGGACGGCGACCCGCTCGCCCGGGCCGCGCTGTACGAACGCGTCGCCGCGCCCCTGCAGGCGGCGGGCCGCGAGGTGCTCGAGACGGTTCGGGCGGTGCTCACCAGCGGCGGGAACCTGGAGGCCAGCGCCCGGGCGATCTTCGTGCACCCGAACACCGTCCGGTACCGGATCAAGCGGGCGGCCGAGCTGACCGGCGTCTCCGTGACCGACCCCCGGGGCAGCTGGACCCTGCAGGTCGCCCTGGCCCTCGCCGAGCTGGACCACGACCGCTCGCTCTGGCACTGAGAACGGCCCTCCTGCCCCCCCGTCACCCGCGGGCTCGCATCGGGACCCGGTGGGTGGGCCGACGAGGTCGGTGAGGTGTTTCCCACCAGTCGGAGCGGTGAACGGGCCGTTACGGGGCGCGGGAGTTGGAGGGTTCCCACAAAGATCAGCGGTGTCCTTTCGTGCCGCACACCGCCCCGCGGCCGCAAGATCACTGGCACGGTGAGGGAGTGCTGGCCGTCCTCGCCCCCGGACAGGGTGCGCAGAAACCCGGAATGCTCACCGACTGGCTCGACCTCCCCGGCGCCGAGGCGTTCTTCCGCTGGGCCGGCGCCATCGCCGACGCGGACCTGCTGACCCTCGGCACCACCGGCGACGCCGAGGCCATCAAGGACACCGCGGTCACCCAGCCGCTCGTGGTCGCCATGAGCCTCTTCGTCGCCCGGGAGCTCGGCGGGCTGCCCGGCCCGGTGTCGCACACCCCGCACGCCGGGCGCGACGTCGTCATCACCGGGCACAGCGTCGGCGAGCTGACGGCCGCGGCCCTGGCCGGGGTCCTCTCCATCGAGGCGGCGATCGCGCTGACCGCCGTCCGCGGCCGGGCGATGGCCGCCGCGTGCGCGCGGACGCCCACCGGGATGTCCGCCGTCCTGGGTGGCGACCCCGACGAGGTCCTCGCCGCGATCGCGCAGCACGGGCTCACCCCGGCCAACATGAACGGGGCGGGGCAGATCGTGGCCGCCGGCTCGCTCGACGGGCTGGCGGCGCTGAAGGCCGATCCGCCCGCCAAGGCGCGGATCATGCCGCTGTCGGTCGCCGGCGCCTTCCACACCGAGTACATGGCCCCGGCCCGCGCCGAGCTCGAGGGTCTCGTCGACGGGCTCCGCCCCGCCGAGCCCAGCCGCCTGCTGCTGTCCAACGCCGACGGCCACGCCGTGAGCACCGGCGCCGAGGTGCTGTCCCGGCTGGTCACCCAGGTGACGAGCCCCGTGCGTTTCGACGCGTGCCTGGCCACCATGCGCGAGCTGGGCGTCACCGCGGTCATCGAGCTCCCGCCCGCGGGCGCCCTCGCCGGCCTGGCCAAGCGCGAGTGGAAGGGCTCCACCGAGAAGCATGGCATCGAGATCGTGGCGCTCTCCGGGCCCGACGACCTCGACCGCGCCCGCGAGCTCATCGGTGCCGAGCGCGGCCGCCCCGAGGCCGAGCACCTGCCCGACTGGCGGGTCGTCGTCTCCCCCGTGCGCGGAACCGTCTCCCCGGCCGAGGTCGCCGAGGGCAGCCGGCTGCCGGCCGGGACCCCGCTGGGGCTCGTCCGCAGTCGCCGCGAGGAGGTCCATGTCTCCGCCGGCTACGACGGGGTACTGGCGGAGTGGCTCGTGCACGAGGGAGACCTCGTGGACGCCGGTGACCCGATCGCCCGTCTCTACCCGGAGGTCGACGCATGACCATCCAGCTGACCACCGGCGCCCCGGGCGCCCGCATCCTCGGCTTCGGGAGCTACCGCCCGCGGCGGCGGGTGACCAACGACGAGTTGGCCCAGCGGATGGACACCAACGACGAGTGGGTCCAGTCGCGGGTCGGCATCGCCGAGCGCCGGTGGGCCGAGCCCGACGAGACGCTCGTCGAGATGTCGGTGGCGGCGGGCGGCAAGGCCCTGGCGGCCAGCGGCCTGGACGCCGGCGAGATCGATCTCGTCCTGCTCGCGACCACGAGCCCGCCGAAGGCCATCCCTGGGCTCGCCCCCCGGATCGCCCACCAGATCGGCGTGCCCCGCCCAGGTGCGTTCGACGTCAATGCCGGGTGCGCCGGGTGGTGCTACGCGCTCAGCGCGGCAGCCGACGCCATCCGCTCGGGATCAGCACGCAACGTCCTGGTCATCGGCGGCGAGCGGCTCACCGACTACACCAACCTCGACGACCGGGCGACCGCGGTGATCTTCGCCGACGGCGCCGGGGCTGCCGTCGTGGGACCCGCCGACGAGCCGGCGATCGGACCGGTCGTGTGGGGCAGCGACGGTGACCTCCACGATGCGATCGCCATCCCGGAGAACGAGACGGGCATGAGCATGGCGGGCCAGGCGGTCTACCGCTGGGCGACGACCAAGCTCACCGAGACCCTCGTCGAGGCCATGCGCCGGGCCGGAGTCGGTCCTGACGACATCGACGTGTTCGCGCCGCACCAGGCCAACCTCCGCATCATCGAGCTCATGGCCAAGCGGCTGAAGCTGCCCGAGCGGACCGTCATCGCCCGGGACATCGTGCGCTCGGGCAACACGTCGTCGGCGTCCGTACCGCTGGCGCTGGCGGCGCTGCTCGAGAGCGGCGAGGCGAAGAGCGGTGACGTCGCCCTCCTGCTCGGCTATGGCGCCGGGCTCACGTTCGCAGGGCAGGTCGTCGTCCTGCCCTGACCCCACCGACTGCCGGGACATGCGTCCCGGACGACGACGACGGGCCGTTCGGCCCGGTGTCACCATCCGAGAGAGAGGACCTCGCGTGCCCAGCACCGCAGACATCCAGGCCGGTCTTGCAGAGATCCTGGAGGAGGTCGCCGGTGTGACCCCCGCCGACGCCACCCCCGAGAAGTCGTTCACCGACGACCTCGACGTCGACTCGCTGTCGATGGTGGAGATCGCCACCGCCGTCGAGGACAAGTTCGGCGTGGCCATCCCCGACGACGAGCTCGGCAACATCAAGACCGTCGGCGACGCGATCAGCTACATCGAGAAGAACCAGGGCTGACGCCCCGGGCCCTGCCGCCTCCCCGGCGGCGGGGCCCGCCCCGCTGCCAACCCCGGCCGCCACGGCCGAACTCCTGAGGAGAAACCGCCATGAGCACGCCCGTCGCCGACGTCGTCGTCACCGGACTGGGTGCCACCACGCCGTTGGGGGGCGACGTCGCCAGCACCTGGGACGCGCTGCTCGCCGGCCGGTCGGGGGTCAGCCGGATCACCGACGACTGGATCAAGGAGTACCCCGCCCAGCTGGTGGCCCGGCTGGCGACCGACCCCGCGGAGCAGATCGACCGGGTGCGGGCGCGGCGACTGGACCGCAGCCAGCAGGTGGCCGTGATCGCCGCCGAGGAGGCCTGGCGCGACTCCGGGGCCGCCGACGCCGGCGTTCCCGCCGAGCGGGTCGCCGTCGTCATCGGCACGGGCATCGGTGGCGCGCTCACCCTGCTGGGCCAGGACGACGTCCTGGAGGAGAAGGGCCCCAAGCGGGTCTCCCCCTTCACCATCCCCATGCTCATGCCCAACGGGCCGGCGGCAGCAGTCGGCCTGGCCATCGGCGCCAAGGGCGGCGTGCACGCCCCGGTCAGCGCCTGCGCCTCGGGCGCCGAGGCGATCCGGTGGGGCCTGGACCTGCTGCGCTTCGACCGCGCGGACGTCGTCCTCGTCGGAGGCACCGAGGCCTGCGTGCACCCGCTGCCCATGGCCGGCTTCGCCGCCATGCGCGCCATGTCCACCCGCAACGACGAGCCCGAGCGAGCCTCCCGCCCGTTCGACAAGGCCCGCGACGGCTTCGTGCTCGGTGAGGGCGCGGCCTGCATCGTGCTCGAGCGCGCCGACGCGGCGAAGGCCCGGGGTGCCCGCATCCACGCGCGGCTCGCCGGTGCAGGGGCGACCGCCGACGGCTACGACCTGGTGGCACCGCACCCCGAGGGCGAGGGCGCCGGCCGCGCGATCACGGCGGCCATCCGCGACGCCGGGCTCACCACGGCCGACATCGGGCACGTGAACGCCCACGCCACGTCGACGCCGGTCGGCGACACCGCCGAAGCGGCCGCGATCCAGTCGTCGCTCGGCGACCACGTCCTGGTGAGCGCCACCAAGAGCCAGACCGGTCACCTGCTCGGCGCCGCCGGCGCCCTGGAGTCGATCTTCACCATCCTCGCGCTGCGGGAGCAGATCGTCCCCGCCACCGCCAACCTCGAGAACCCGGACGACGACGCGGCCGTCCAGGCACTCGACATCGTGCGCCACGAGCCCCGGCGCACCACCCTCACGGCCGCCGTCAACGACTCGTTCGGCTTCGGCGGCCACAACATCGCCCTGGTCTTCACCACCGCCTGATGAAGGACCACGCTGCCCCCCGCCACTCGCGAGCTCGCGGCGGGCCCCTGCAGCGGGGCCACGAGACCCGGAGGTACCCGTGACAACGGTCCAAGCCGCCCCCGTCCTACCGACCCCCGACCCGCGCGATCCCGAGGACCGCCTCCAGCGGTTCTTCGACGCGGGATCCATGCAGCAGCTCGCCGCGCGGGACGCCTCCGGCGTCCTGGCAGCCCGCGGCACGGTCGACGGCAGCCCGGTGGTGGCCTTCTGCACGGACGCGACCGTGATGGGTGGCGCCATGGGGGTCGACGGCTGCCGGCACATCGTCGACGCCATCGACACCGCGCTGCGCGAGCGGGTCCCGTCGGTGGGGATCTGGCACTCCGGCGGCGCCCGGCTGGCCGAGGGCGTCACGGCCCTGCACGCCGTCGGCGAGGTGTTCGCGGCGATGGTCCGGGCGTCGGGCCGGATCCCGCAGATCTCGATCGTCCTGGGGGCGGCCGCCGGTGGCGCCGCCTACGGCCCGGCGCTGACCGACCTGGTGATCATGGGCCCGGCCGGCCGCGTGTTCGTCACCGGTCCCGACGTCGTCCGCTCCGTGACCGGCGAGGTCGTCGACCAGGAGCAGCTGGGGGGCCCCGACACCCACGGCCGGCGCAGCGGCGTGGTCCACGTCGTCACCGACTCCGAGCCGGCGGCCCTGGAGACGGGCCGCATGGCGGTGGACCTGCTCGCCGCGCAGGGGGCGTTCGCCCCCGCGGAGAACGAGGAGGACGTCGACCTCAGCGCACTGCTGCCCGAGCAGAAGCAGCGCGCCTACGACGTGAAGCCGCTGATCGCGAACCTGCTCGACGGCTCGGGGCTGGAGATGCACCCGCGCTTCGCCCCGAACGTGGTGACCACCCTCGGACGGCTGGCCGGCCGGACGGTGGGCGTCGTGGCCAACAACCCGATCCGCCTCGGCGGCTGCCTGGACTCCGCCTCGGCGGAGAAGGCCGCCCGCTTCGTGCGGATGTGCGACGCGTTCGGGGTGCCGCTGGTCGTGCTGGTCGACGTGCCGGGCTACCTGCCCGGAGTGGGCCAGGAGTGGGACGGCGTCGTGCGGCGCGGGGCCAAGCTGCTGCACGCCTTCGCCGAGGCCGTGGTGCCGCGGGTGACGCTGGTGACCCGGAAGTCCTTCGGCGGCGCGTACATCGCGATGAACGCCCGGTCGCTGGGAGCCACCGCGGTGTTCGCCTGGCCGGGCGCCGAGGTCGCCGTCATGGGCGCCAAGGCCGCCGTCGGCATCCTGCACCGCAAGAAGCTGGCCGCCGTCCCGCCCGGCGAGCGGGAGACGCTGCACGCACAGCTGGCCGAGGAGCACGAGCGGATCGCCGGCGGTGTGAACCGGGCGCTGCAGATCGGCGTCGTCGACGAGGTGGTGGAGCCGAGCCAGACCAAGCGGCGACTCGTCGCCGCGCTGGCGGCGGCGCCCCCCGGGCGAGGGGCGCACGGCAACATCCCGCTCTGAAGAAGGACCCCGTGCCCCCCACCGCTCGCACGCTCGCGGCGGGACCCTGCACGGGGCCGCTCCAGTACGTCACGACAGAGAAGGCCGCCCGGACGCCGCTTCCCCGACGGCGTCCGGACGACCTGGCGTCCAGGCTACGACGACTTCCCGGCTTCGACCGAGGTGTCGTAGCGGACTCGTTACCTAGACGACCTGGTGCAGCCAGGTGACCGGGCTGCCGTCGCCGGCGTGCCGGTAGACCTCCAGGTCGGAGTCCCAGGCGGCGCCCAGGAGCTCGTCGACGCCGTGGCGGAAGGCCTCGGCGGACGACGCGGTGGCGGCCAGCTGCCGCAGCTGCTGCTCGCTGATCATGATGTCGCCGTTGGCGCTCGTGGGCGCACGGAAGACGCCGTGACCGGGCACGTAGGACATGCGCTCGCCGTCGTTGCCGTGGCTCGCTTCCTCGGTGACCTCGAAGCGCAGCATCGGCCACGCCCGCAGGGCAGCGACCAGCCGGGCACCGGTACCGGGCGAACCGGTCCAGGCGACCTCAGCACGGTAGGAACCGTGCGCCGCGGGCTGCTCAGCCCACGACAGGGAGACCGGCGCGCCGACGACGCGTTCCAGCGCCCACTCGACATGCTGGCAGAGCGCCTTCGGGCACGCGTGCACGAAGACGACACCCTGGGTAGACCGTCGCTGCACGAGGCACCTCCATCGACTCGATTGGTCTCGTCTTCCCCTACGGACCATTCGATTCGGTGACGCGCTGTATTCGGCAATGACGGAGCAGGGCTCCTGGGAACAGTTTGCACGATGGAGGGGTGATCGCGCCAGCCCGGTTGGTACGGATGGTGCGAATGTGACGGAAGGTCACCGCTGTTCCGACTTATCCCTGGTCAGGTGCCATTACCACGCGTCCCGCGACACGTCCACCCCACCTGGCGCGTTGTCCGAGGACCCGCCCGGGGTCCTGCACCAGTGCCTGCACGGCACTGTCCGGCCGTGTGAGCAAGACCGCGCGACTGATCACGCAGGGTAGCCGCGACCCGCCGGCCGAGGGACGTCGACGCGCCAGGCCCTCAGGAGGCGAGGCTGGTCACCCGGTCGCCCCCGGCGCCCTTCGACCGGTACATGGCGGCGTCCGCGCGGTGCATGAGGTCCTCGACGTCGTCCCCGGGCTCCACCTCGGCGACGCCGACGCTGGCCGTGACCCCGGCCGCGCCGCCCGCCTGGGCGACGGCCGCGCGGAGGCGCTCGGCGAGCACCTCACCGGACGTGCCCGTGGAGGCATCGGCCAGGACGGCGAACTCGTCGCCGCCCAGCCGGGCGACGGTGTCGGTCTCCCGGACCGCCGCGCCGAGCGCGATGCCGACGGCCTTGAGCATGGCGTCGCCGGCCGCGTGCCCGCCGGCGTCGTTGACGGCCTTGAAGCCGTCCAGGTCGACGAGGCAGACGACGCTCTGGTGCCCCCAGGCGGCGTCGGTCACCGCTCTCGTGACCCGGTCCATGAAGGCGCGCCGGTTGGGGATCCCGGTGAGCGGGTCGGTGGCGGCCAGCGTCTCCTGCGTGCGGACCAGCAGGACCTGCCGGTCGTAGGCGGCCCACGAGTTGGCCGAGGCCAGCGCGCAGATCATCGTGATCGAGCCGAGCAGGGTGAGGAAGAACAGCCCCGAGGTGCTCACGCCGGGCAGTTCGACGAACACGAAGTAGCTCGCGATCATGACCGAGCCCATGGCCACCACGCCGTACGGCGAGTAGGCGACCGCCATGTAGGTCAGGGTCACGAACAGCAGCCCGTCGAGCGGGCTGGCGGAACCGCCGTCCAGCCGGGTCCCGATGATGACCACCACGGTGGTGGCGATGCTCCACAGGTAGAACAGGGTCGGCCCGCGCGAGTCACGCATCATCGCCCGCAGCGGCAGCAGCAGGAGCCCGGGGACGGCGAGGATCACCGCGCCGGCGAGCGCCAGGATCACCGGGTGCTGGCGCCCGGGGGTGTCGGTGAGGAACACGTAGCCGACCGTCGACCAGGCGGCGATCTCGGTCAGCCACACCCCGTTGCGCACGTGGCGCACCCAGTAGGCGGCCCGGTCGTCGTCCTCGGCCAGCGGGCGGTAGAGGCCGGCGCGCAGCGCGGCAGCCATGGCGCCCATTCGGCCCGGCCGGGGAACGGCAGGCGCGTTGGCGGCCCGGCGGTCCCCAGGCAGTCGATCGGTCACGGTCCAGCGATCGACCGTCCCGTGCCTGTCCTTGACACCCGACTCACCCCTCGGAGGGAGGCAGCGTTTCCCGTGGAGTGGCGCGTGCCACGTCCGTGCCGGTCGACGGGACGCCTGACCGCACGCCGTCGGGGTAGGTCGGCGGTGTGGGACGACACCAGGGCATGGCCGACGCCGGGCGGGACGCGGTCGCGGGCAGGGTGCTGAGCGCCTGGGACGCGTTCATCGAGCGCGCGGAGTCGGTCGACCTCGGCCGGCCCTCCCGGCTCAGTGGCTGGCGCGCGCAGGAGATCTGCGTGCACCTCGGCTGCTGGGACGACCACACCCCCATGGCCGACCTCGTCGCCTCGGCCCGCGCGGGCGGCACGGGCGCCGTCCCGGACGTCGACGCGACGAACGCCCGGGTCATCGCCGCACACCGCGATGCCTCCCGCGACGAGGTGCTGGCCGGCCTGCACCGCAACCGCGAGGCCACGGCCCGGTACCTCGCGGACGAGCCGCAGGAGCTGGACACCGCGCCGACGGTCTCCGTGGTCGGCCGCATCCCGCTGCTGAGCGTCGTCCTCGGCCAGGCCTACGAGCTCGCCGTCCACGGCCTCGACCTGGTCTCCTGCGGGGCCGCTCCCCCGCCACCAGAGGTCCTGCAGTCCGGGCTGGCCGCGCTGACCGACGTCACCGGCGGGCTCGCGGCGTCGATGTCCATCGACGGCGAGGTCACCCTCGCCACACCCGACGGCGGTTGGACCTTCGTGTCCGCAAGCGGTGGGTGGACGGTGCAGCAGGTGGCGGCGGGGCGGATCGACGGCCCCGCCGTGGAGGGGCCGGCGGACCTGCTCCTGGAGGCGGCCTCCGGCCGGATCAACCCGGTGCCGGCGGTGGCCCGGCGGAAGCTCAAGGTGCACGACGTCGGCGGTCTGCTCCAGCTGGCCCCGATCGTGCAGGCCGTGCCCGGCATCCCGGGCGGGCCCATCCTGCAGCTCGCGGCGCGCACCGTCGGCGGCGCGGGCGGCATGCTCGGCCGGCTCTTCCGGAAGGGCTAGATGTCCTGACAGCTAGGAGCCGGAGGGGAGACGCCGGCGTCGCACGACCAGGATTCCGAGCAGGAACAGCCCCAGTGCTGCGGCGACCAGCGGGGCGGCCGTGGCGGTGGTCGATCCGGCCAGCACACCGGCCGACGCCCCGATGCCGACCTGGACGAGGGTCCCGGGCACCAGCCCGATCGCCGTCGCCAGCGCGTAGGGCCACAGCCGCACCGCGGTCACCCCGGCGCCGTAGCTGAGCAGGACGAAGGGGACGACGGGCAGCAGCCGGCCACCCAGGACGGCCCAGAACCCACGGTCGGCCATGAGCCGGTCCACGGCCTCCAACCGGTGACCGAGCACTCGGGTGACCGCCTCCCGGCCGAGGAGCCGAGCCAGCCCGAAGGCGGCCAGACCTGCCAGCATCCCGCCGGCCAGCGCCACGGCGGTGCCGGGGCCGAAGCCGGCGACGACCCCGACCAGCACCGATACCGCCGACCGCGGGACCGGCGCCATCAGGACCAGCGCCACGCCCAGCGCCAGCCCCACCCAGGCCACTCCCCCGGCGCCGTCGAGCCAGGTCCGCACCGTGGGCACGCCCGGGAGGTCGACGGTCAGGGCGAGGACCAGACCGGCGACGAGCAGCACGCCCAGCACGGCCGCACGCACCCATGCCCGCGCCGCCCCCGTCACCGGCCCATCCTCGCCGAGCCGTGGGATCGGGTCAGCAGCCCCCGCCGAGCGAGATGCCGCGGGCGCTCAGCCACGGCACCGGGTTGCCGCGGTTGGCGTAGAGCCCGCCGGTGTGCACCTCGAAGTGCAGGTGCGGACCGGTGGACTGCCCGCGGTTGCCGACCTCGGCGATCTGCTGGCCGCCCTGCACCACCTGGCCGGCCGAGACGAACATCTGGTTGACGTGCCCGTAGAGGGTGATCGAGCCGTCCCCGTGCTGAACGGCGACGGCCAGGCCGAAGCCGCTGGCGGCACCGGCCGAGAGGACGACGCCGTCCTCGGGTGTGTAGACCGGCGTCCCGATGGGGGCCGCGATGTCGATCCCGGCGTGCAGGGTCCCCCAGCGGGAGCCGTAGCAGGAGGTGACCCGTCCGGTGGTCGGGGCGACGGCGCCACCGGCGGCGGCAGTCACCGTCGGGGCCGTCGTGGCCGCCTGCTGGGCCGCCCACGTGGCCTCGGCGTCCCGCTCGCCCTGGAGCCTCAGCAGCTTGATCTCCGCATCGCGCAGCTGCGCGTCCAGCGCCGCCTTCTCGGCGGCGACCGCGTCGTACGTCCCCTGCGCGGTGGCCAGCTGTTCGTTCGCGGCGGCCTCCTTCTCCGCCGCGGTGCGTGCGAGCTGATCGCGCTCCTGCACGGCGGTGCGGGCGGCACGGTCGGCCCGGGCCACCTGCGCCTCGGCCGTCTCGAGCTGCTCGAGCACCGCGGTGCGCTCCTCGCCCAGTTGCTCCAGGGTGGCCGCCTGCTGCAGGACCTCGGTCGGGCTGTCCGCGTCGAGCAGGATGGCGACGTCGCCGAACGTGTCACCTCCGCCCATGTAGGCCTCGCGGCCGATCGCCGAGACCTCGTCCTCGGTGTCCTCGACGGCGCCGCGCGCCTCGGCGAGGCGGGTCGCGGTGGCGGTCGCCTCCGCCTGGGCGGCGGCCAGGGCGGCCTGCGCGGCGAGGGCCTCCCCGCTCGCGGCCTCGGCCTCCAGGGTCATCCGCTGGAGGGTCTGCTCGGCCTCGGTGACACGGGCGCCGATCGCGGCGACCTCCGCGGCGACGGCGTCGTGCGTGGAGCGTGCGTCGGAGACGCCGTCCCCGGGCGCGGCGTGCGCGGGCGACGTGGCCAGGAGCGCAGCGGTCAGGGCGCCGGCGACGAGCGTGGCTCGCCGGAGGGGCCGGGGACGGCGCTGGAGGAGCGGCTGGGCATGGGTCGGAACGGTGTGGTGCTGGGTCGCCAAAGCGACGCTTCTCCTGTCTTCGCGTCCGCCTACCGAGTTAGCTGACGGGTTCGGGTCGAAGTCGCCCTACGCACCCGCGTCCGGTGAACGCGGGCGTGATTCACCCCAGTACTGCGGTGGTTCCCCGGTCCGCGCGGCCGTTCAGGCCGACGCAGTTCGGCGGGGCCCGTCCGATGCCCTCTGGGTTCGAGGGGCGGTTGTCGTGCGGGCCGCGAACCAACGTACGTGGGGCCGGAGCGGATGTCACGGCGAGGTAACGAGGCGCAGGTCAGCCCCCTGCGGTCCCCACGGGCGAGGCCGCCGGGGCCCGATCTGGCAGGCTGTCCGGCGTCGGGGCGGTAGCTCAGCCGGTCAGAGCATGGGACTCATAATCCCTGGGTCGTGGGTTCGAGCCCCACCCGCCCCACCACCAGGCAAATACACGGGTACTGGATCCCGCACAGCGCGGTCCTGCTGGTCGTGGCGCCCCTCCGGCCGCTGGCGCGGGTGCTCTGCTCCAGCACGGACCAGCCGGTCCTGATCGACGCCCTACACCGGTTCTCGCCGCGCTGGACGGGCTGACCGGGTCTGACGGTTCGACCTGATGACGACCGTCTGCCACCCAGCTCCGGGCGGGTGAGTGCGTCGTTCGCCGCCGTCGCCAAGCACGCCTTGCCCGGGAGCCGGCGGCGGCTCAGGCGGCGGGCCGATCCGGCAGCTCGACGCAGTCCCAGTGCGTCTCCTCTCCAGGCGGGTGGTCGATCACCCCGGCTGGCCGGCCTTGGCCGGGGCGCGGTTCGCATTGCGGTCGCAGGTTCCGGGCGCGCAGCTGGCGGGTGAAGCTGGAGTACACGCGGTCGTAGCTGAGCGCAGTGACCTCGTCGAACGGGGTCATGGCCCACACATGCGGATCCTCGGACAGCCGGGCTCGGCAGTAGTCGATGAACGGGGCGAACAGGTCCGGTCCGGCCGGGGCGCTGACTCCGGCCTGGCGGCCGGTCAGGTAGGCACGGATCGTCCTGCGGTCTTGGCTCAGGTGTCTGGTGATCGCCGAGATCGTCCAGCCTGGCGACGAAGCGCGTGCACGCGTCGATGTCGTCCTCCCGTGTGAGCATGAGAGGCAGGGTTCCTTCGAGGTGGTGCTGTGGTCAGAGATCGCCATCCTCGGAGGAGCCCCCGTCTCTGGCGGAGTCCACGGGTGGGGACTTTCAGCAAGCTGGTCTAAGGACTCTCGGCCGAGCGCCGTCAGACGAGCGCCCCTGCGCGGGGCTCGGGCTGGAAACCAGCGAAGCATGGCCGATCTGGCACTGGCATAAGCCAGCCAGGACCGCCATCGTTATCGCAGGCGGCGATTCGCTCTTTCGTTCAAGGGCGGTGCGCCGCACAACGGATTGGGTCGCTCACCCATCCGATCCCACTCTGCGGCGGAGAATACGAGAAGGGAACGTCGAACGGTGACGTTAGAAGTCCTACAGCTGACTGCACAGCCCATCGTCAGCATCAGAGGAATCATCAAGGTTCCCGACCTCGAGGTAGCAATGGATGACCGCGTTCCCGCTCTGCGCGAGTACGTGACACGCCACCAGACACGGCCGACAGGCCCGACCTTTGTGCGCTACCACATGTTCCCCAGCATCGGGCCGAACGATGACGTGGCGGACCTCGAGGCCGATGTTGAACAAGGATTTCCGGTCATGGCAGCCTTACCTGACGAAGGCCCGATAAGAGCCGCCGAACTACCCCACGGTCGTGCAGTGACCGCAAATTATATTGGTGTCCCGAAAGGGCTAGGTGCAGCGTATGCAAGTATCTCCGCTTGGATGCAGGAGAACAATCAGCAGCCGTCTGGTCCGGCGTGGGAGATCTACCACTTCATCGATTTCGACCAGTTCACCAAGCACGCCAGTCTCCCTGACCCAGCAACATGGCACCATCAAATTGTGCAGCCGATCACATGAGCAACGCGGCCTGTCGCGCCTCAGTGCGGCAGGCCGTGTTGCTCAGCGTCGCCTTGGGCGGATTTCAGGGGTGCGTCGTCGCACTACCGGCTGATTGAAGCAATTGGCGCGCTGCCCTACCCGAAGGGGCCCCTCCGGACGGCAAGTGTGCGGGCCGGCAGTCCGGCACGGTCCGCGGTCGTACGACGGGAGAGTCGCCCGGAAGGCGGGCTCTGGGACACCGTCACGAGGACGGCTGCACGTGGAGGCGTCAGACGGTTTGGCCGAGAAATTCTCTTTGGCGAGCCCGGCTGTGTCGCTTGCTGCCCTCGCTCACCGGCTCATTGCCCTCGTGAGGTGCGCGTCCAGGACGGGCACGAGCCAGCTGGCGTAGCCGACGGTGACGTGGTTGTCGTCGCGGTAGACGAGCTGGTCGCCGACGATGACCGGGCAGCGCGCGGTCGTGCAGAAGAGGTCGGTCAGACGGGCGTAGTGACCGCCGCCGGCTGCGGTCGCCCGCTCCTCCTCGGCGATGCCGGCGTCGTTCACCGCGACGGCGCGCTCGGGGCTGCAGGCGGTGGCCGAGTCTAGGTGTTGGGAGAGGCACGTCGGAACGAAGGAGTGCGGATCCGGAACTGGACCCAGCACGAGGACGGCGGCGCCGGTGGAGCGCAACTCCCTGACGAGGCGCGTCAGGCTGTCGAGCCACTGCGGGCTGTAGACAGTGAACCCGTAGTCGGGGCCGTACCGGCGGGACATGCTGACGACGATGAGGGACGGTCGTTCGCTCCGCAGCCGCTCGAGGATCTGGCCCCGCCACTGCGCGCACTCGGTGTACGTCCGGCCCAGATAGGGGCTGGTGATAGGCAGGTCCTGCAGTGGGCAGGTCACCTTTCCCATGGTCTCCAGCCGCCACTGGCGCTGGGCGGCGATCCGCTCCAGGGCCGGAGACCACATCGCGGCGTGCGAGTCCCCGACCAGCGCCACCCTGGTCGCGGATGTGGTGGCCCCGTAGGCGCACTCGTCCTGGCCCACGTACAGCCACGACCGCACGCAGCCGTTGATGAACACCTCAGGTTTCTCTGCGAAGGTATCGGCGAGCGGAGGAGTCAGGTTGGAGGGCACGGCCTGGATGTCGGCAGACGCGGCGACCGCGGACCGGACCTGGTCGGTCATCGCCTTCAGTGCCGCCTCCGCAGGGTCCTGGGATGGAGGCGCCGGCGTGGCCGAATCCGGCTGCGCCGCCTGCGACTCAATCTCCGGAGCCCGCGCCGCCGCCCCGCGCCCCACCGGTACCGGAACGACGGCCAGCAGAACCAGCGACGCGGCAACGCCAGATGCGGTGAGGCCACCGCCCAGTAGGAGGCTGCGGCCACCGGAGCCGCGCAGGTTCGCCGCCGAGCGGATCGGGTTCTCCACGGCCACGAGCGTGAGCATCGCCAGGACCCCTGCCACCGCGGCTGCCAGCAGGCGCGCGGCGAGGTCCAGGGAGTGGCCGACGATCACCGGCGTCAGCAGCAGCACCGGCCAGTGCCAGAGGTACCAGGAGTACGACAGGCGTCCGACCAGGCGCATCGGCGGAGTAGAAAGCGGCGCGCCCACTCCCGACGTCGGCCGCGCGCAGCCACCGATCACCACAAGCGCCGCGCCCAGGACCGGCAACAGCGCGGCGACGCCGGGGTAGGGAGTGGATTGGTCCAATCGCACGCAGGCCAGCACGATGAGCGCGAGCCCGGCCCACCCCATGAGACCCGCTGACAGCGGCGGCAGTCGGCGCCACCACGCAACGCTGAAGGCCACCATCCCACCCACCGCCAGCTGCCATGCGCGCGCCGGAAGCGAGAAGAACGCCCACGGTGGAAGGTCGGTCGTCCACCGGAGCGAAAGCGCGAAGGAGGCTGCCGCGATTACCCCCAGGACCAGCAGCGGTGGAAGCATCGACCTGCCGGGGGCCGACCGCCCACGGTCGTGGGCGCGGGTGAGCCACGAGATGAGTCCCATGGTGGCGATCACCACCCACGGCCAGAACAGGTAGAACTGCTCCTCCACGCCGAGAGACCAATAGTGCTGGACCGGCGAGGGCGGAACGTCCGCGGCGAGGTAATCGGTGCCCTGGACGGCGAGCCGGTAGTTGCCGACATACAGCCCGGCGGCCACGGCGTCGCCCAGAACAGACCGCGCCTGCAGCGGGGGCAACAGCCAGGACGCCGCCACCGCGGTCGTGACCAGGACCAGAACACCTGCCGGCAGAAGGCGGCGGGCACGGGCGCCGTAGAACCGGCCCAGCCGAACCCTTCCGGTCCTCTCCGTCTCCCGCCACAGCAGACCGGTTATCAGGAACCCCGAGATGACGAAGAAGACGTCGACGCCCACGAAGCCGCCTGCGAAGCCGGGCACCTCCGCGTGAAACAGCACCACCGCCAGCACGGCGACGGCGCGCAGCCCCTCGATGTCGGGACGGAACCGGGAGGCCCGCCCGCGGTCCTCCATCCGACAGAGGCTAGACACACCACTGGCACTACGCTGCCGGTGTCCCTAATGGGGCTGCATCCGGTCGTTTCTGGAGCAGGATCGGGTGTCCGAGCCGCCGGCGGGTGAGCACTCTGTGTCCCGGGCCCGATGGTCGAGGCCCACATTCAGACCGTGGCACGCACATCCGCGTCGGTGAGCGCCCCGGAGTGCATCTAGCCAGGGTGACCGACACGACGATCGGGTCGGGCTCGCAACTCAGCCGACGCGGCCGAACCGCAGCAGCCCGCCCCACCCGCACGCTGGGGCTGAGCCTGGGCGGGATGGGACCGTGCCTGTTACGTTCCTGAAACTCCCAGAAGGGGAGGCCTCCCACCCGACTTTCCGGCGGCGCTGAGGAGCCCGAATGGCGCGACGGTCCGCCCGCAGTTCCCTCACGCGATCAGCTCTTCTGATCGCCTTCGTCGTGACGGTGGGGCTGGTGGTTCCGACCACGACCGCGGCGGCCGCGCCCGGCCGGGGTGGGGCGAATCCCGGCTCCTACGAGAACCCTCTGCTCCCGGTCGTCCCCGAGGGCGGCCTCGTCGAGAGCTGCGCCGACCCGACCGTGATCAGTGCCCCGGATCCGGCAACGGGGCAGATCACCTGGCACATGTACTGCACCACCGACCCGTTGAACGACGCGGACGTCGACGCCGACGGTGATCCGATCTTCCACCGGATCCCGATGATGACCTCGACGGACCTGGTCGACTGGACCTACGTCGGCGACGCGTTCCCGCAGGGCACCGCCGGGTTGCCCGACTGGGCCGACGACGACGCGGCCCTCTGGGCACCCGAGGTCGTCCACTCCACCACCTACGACCAGTACTACCTGTTCTTCGGTGTCACCGACACGACCGCCGCGATCAGCGGCGTCGAGGGCTGCGACAGCGACAACGCGATCGGCGTTGCCGTGAGCGATGGCCCGACCGGCCCGTGGACGTTCTCCGACCAGCCCGTCGTGGACCCGCGCCCCGGCGCCGGCGGCGGGTGCGACTTCCTCTGGACGTACGACCCGGACGTGCTCGGCGACTCGGTCGGGAACAGCAGCACCCTCTACTACGGCAGCTACTACGGCGGCGTGCACGGCACCACCCTGGCGCTCACCGAGGACGGCGCCGAGGCGACGGGCGCGCCGGTCATGGTCGCCATCGACAACAAGTACGAGGGCGCCAACGTCGTCGAGAAGGACGGCTACTACTACATCTTCTTGTCGGCCACGAACTGCTGCAACGGAGCACTGACCGGCTATGCCGTCTTCGTCGGTCGCTCCGAGAGCCCGCTCGGGCCGTTCGTCGACCAGTACGGCAACAGCCTCACCGACGCGCAGGCAGGCGGCACACCGTTCCTCTACGGCAACGGCAACCAGTGGACCGGCACCGGACACAACACCGTGTTCCAGGACGCGAACGGCGACTGGTGGACGATCTACCACGCGGTCGACCAGAACGACCCGTTCTTCGCGTTCGAGCCCGGGTTCACGAAGCGGCCCGCCCTGCTCGACGCGATCGACTGGGTCGACGGCTGGCCGACCGTCAACGGCGGCAGCGGCCCATCGACCGGCACGATGCCGGCACCGGCCGCCCAGGAGGGCCAGGTCTCCCGCCACCGGACGCGTCTCGCCGACACCCAGGCACCGCACAAGCTGCTGGCGGAGCATTCCGACGAGTTCGACGGCGAGACGCTCGACGGCGGCTGGACGTGGGACCGCGGGGAGAACGCTCCTGCCACCGAGCCGGACCACACGCTGGACAACGGCGTGCTCACCGTCGACGTCCAGCACGGTGACACGAACGTCACCGATGACGCGTGGGTCCTGACCCGCGACGCGCCGCGTGGCGACTACGTGGCCGAGACGCGGGTGCGCACCGACATTCCGGACGAGGGCTGCTGCTTCAACTTCTCGCAGGCCGGCATCGGGATCTACGGCGACATGGACCACTACGTGAAGCTCACCAACACCTCGATCTTCAATACGCGGCAGACCGAGTGGGCCAAGGAGATCGGTGCCAAACAGGCGGGAGAGGGCTGGTCGCGCTACGGGAACTCCGTCATCGGCCCGCCGTCGGAGGAGTGGACGTATCTGCGCGTCGTGGTCGAGAGGCTCTCCGGTGCCGCGCGCGCCGCAGCCGGCGGTGACACGCACGGGTACACCGGGTACACCAGCCAGGACGGCGTGAACTGGGCGCGTGGCCAGACCTGGACTCACACGCTGGGCGACGACCAGCAGATCGCGCTCTTCTCCCAGGGGACGACCGACCAGAACCAGCAGTTCACGGCGGAGTTCGACTACGTGCGGGTGTCCACCCTGAAGGTGAGGCCCACCAGGAGGTAGCTCCTCCAGGCCTCTCGTCCCTGTCCTGTCGCCCGGCCCGGCCTGCTCCCGGATGACCCTCCCGGTGTCCGGAAGGACAACGGCGTCCGAACAGTGCCGCGAACCGTGGACGCACGCGCACATCCGGATCAGGCTGGTCCGTGACGTCGGTCCGAGCGCGAGGGGACGTGCATGCCGAAGCAGCAGGGACGGCCCTCCCCCGGGCGCTCGTTCTACCTCCTCTCCACCTCCTGCGGCACGCTCGCGGTCGCCGCGGTCGTCTCTGCGGTGTATCCGGCGCCCGGCGCCGCGCCCCGTCCCAGCGCCGACCGTGCCCCGGCCGTCCAGTGGGACGAGTACTGGGAGGACGTCGACGAATCGGCGCCCCTCGGCGGCGGGCCGCTCGAGATCCCGACGATCGGCGAGGTCCCCGACGACTACGACGAGCGGTACGCCGCGCTGGACGCCGCCCGCGGGGCCGAGGACGCGAGCGAGGACGCCGGCGACGACTGGGCGCTGCCCCCGATGGACTACTACATCCCGGGTCATTCGGACTGGGCCGAGCTCCCGGAGGAGGACGCACCGCCGGAGCCGGTGAATCCCGAGCCGGTGATTCCCGAGCCGTTCACTCCGGCTGTCCCTGCCGCACCCGAACCACCCGCTCCGACCGACACCCCGCCGCCCCCGGTCGAGCCGCCGCCCCCGCCGCCCCCGGTCGGCCCGCCGCCCCCGCCGCCGGTCACGACGCCGACCGTCCCGACGACGCCCGTGATCCCGCCCCCGCCGGACGAGCCGGCTCCGCCCGCTCCCCCGGTCCCCGAGCCGCCCGCCGACCGGGTGCTGGCTCTCGGCGAGCGCTACGACCTCCTCGCCCCCGACGGGACGCTCCTCTTCTCCCTCACGCTGGTCCGGGTGGAGGACGACGTGACCTGTACGGCCCCGGACAGCGTTCCCCCGGAGAACGGGCACCTCGTCGGGTTGCACCTCGAGATCGCCGCGGCGCCGGAGTCCACACCCCCCGTCCCGAACCCTGCGGACTTCGGTTTCCTGGATGGCGACGCCCGCACCGACGATGTCGACACCGACAGCGCGGCCGCCTGCCTCGTCGAGCCCGAACTGCCGCCGTCCGCCGAGGAGGGCCGGCCGGCCGCGCAGACGATCGTCGTCGACGTCCCGGCCCTGACCGGCACCCTCGTCTACCGGCCGGAGGACTGGCCGACGGGCCTGCGCTGGCGCCTCTGACCGACCGGCGCCGCGCTCCGGGCGCTCCCGTGCGAGGCTCGCGGGATCCCCCGACGAGAGGTGGCCGTCCCGTGCCCTCCGACAGCGTCCTGGCCGCCCGCGTGCAGGCAGTGCTCGACATCCCGCTGCACCGCTTCCTCGGGATGGAACTGCGGGACCCGGCCGAACCGTCGGCCGGCATCTGGTTCCCGGTGGCCCCGGCGACACAGAACCAGGCGGCGGTCCTGCACGGCGGCGTCGTCTACACCCTCATGGACGTCGCGTCCTTCCTGGCGCTGCTCCCCTCGCTCTCCGACGCCGAGCACGCGGTCACCCACGACCTCACCGTGTCGCTGCTCCGGCCGGTCGCCGCGGACGCCCGGGTGGACATCACCGGCACCGTGCTGCGCCGCGGCCGCGCGGTCGCCTTCATGCGCGCCGAGGCGACCGTCGACGGGCAGGTCGTCGCCGCCGCGCAGGTGACGAAGAGCGTCGTCCGCGTCGGCTGATCCGGGGCCGACCTCGCCCCATGGCCGCCGGCCGCGCGGTCTGCCGCGGAACCGGGTGCCCTACCGCGTGGTCACGAGCGGTGAGGGCCGCTCAGCCGTCACCAGAGCGACATCGACCTCCGGAAGATGCCGGCGATGTCGTCCTCGGTGACCTCCTTGGGGCTGGTCGCGAGCAGCCGCTGCTGCTTCATCGCGCCGTCCACCAGGTCCGGGATGTCGTTCTCCTCGAAGCCCACGGCGCCGACGCCGTTGGGGATGTCGATGTCGCGCATCAGGTCGGCGAGCACCATCGGCAGGAACTCCTGCGGCGTCGTCGGGATGCCGGCGTTGGGCGCCAGCAGTTGCGCCGCGCGCACGTGCCGGTCCGGGGAGGCGTCGAAGGTGAACCGGAACGCCTCCGGCGCCGTCAGGGCCACCGACATCCCGTGCGGCACCATCGGCTCGCCGGCCGGGTAGTCCTTGGGGTGGAAGTCCTTCACCTGGCCGGCGATGGGATAGGCGTTGGCGTGCGGGATGTGCACCCCGGCGTTGCCGAACCCCATGCCCGCGAACGTGGCCGCCATCGCCATGTCCGACCGTGCCTGCACCTCGTCACCGTGCCGCACCGCCCGCCGGAACGAGCCCGCGAGCAACGACAGGGCCTTCTCCGACCACATGTCGGAGATGGGGTTCGAGCCGCAGTAGGGCACCCGCTGGTCGGGGTTCTTCCGGTCGTAGGTCGTGTACCAGCGCGCGGTGTAGCTCTCCAGGGCGTGGCAGAGGATGTCCATCCCCGAGGCCGCCGTGACGCCGGACGGCTGGGTGAGCGTGAGGTCGGGATCGATCACCGCCAGCGTCGGGCGCAGCCGTGCGTGGCTGATCCCGGTCTTCACCCGCGCCGAGATCACGTCCATCACGCAGATCGTGGTGCTCTCCGCGCCGGTGCCGGTCGTGGTCGGGACGGCGACCAGGGGCTTGAGCGGCTTCGGCGGCGCCTCCCCCTTGCCGACCGGGACGTTGACGTAGTCCATGAGCTCGCCGGGGTTGGTGGAGAGCAGGTTGATCGCCTTGGCGGTGTCGATGCTCGACCCGCCGCCCACCGCCACGAAGGCGTCCCACGGCCCGCTCGACCGGGCCTCCTCGATCGCGGCGATGAGGCTCTGGTCGGTCGGCTCGACGTGCACCCCGTCGTACACGCGGGCCTCGATGCCGAACTGCGCCATCTGGTCGGCCACCCGCTGCGGGATCCCGGTCGCGGCCAGGCCGGCGTCGGTGACCACCAGGACGCGTTCGACCCCGTAGCGGCTGAGGTCGTAGCCGATCTCGTCGGACGCCCCGGAGCCGAACTTGAGCTGCGGCGCGCCGTAGGTGAACACGGACTCAGGGTTGGCGGGTGTCGTGGCGCTCATGGCGTCCCTCTCGGCGGTCGGACGGCGGGCGTGCGGGGCGGCGGTTGCACCGAATGTTGCACGCGCTTGTGGTGAGCACCACACCGGCGAACACTCCGGGAACGCGACCACCGCTCCTAGCCCTGGAGGCCCCGATGACCGAATCCCCCACGACTCCCCCCGCCCTCGGCGACCTGCTGAAGGACTCGCCGACGAACTGGGGGAAGTGGGGGGACGACGACGAGGTCGGCGCCCTCAACTACCTGGGCCCCGAGCAGGTCCTCGCCGCCGTCCAACTGGTCAGCTCCGGCAAGGTGTTCACCCTCCAGCGGCTCATCGGCGACCCCAAGGGCGACCCGGTCTGGCCCGGCCGCACCCCCGCGGTCCGCACCCAGGTGCTCGACGAGGGCGACTGGGACGAGGGCGGCAAGGGGCCGTCGTACCCCGGCGGCCTGCACTACGCCGACGACAAGATCGACGCCTACCTGCAGGGCTCGACGCAGTACGACGCCCTCGGCCACCTCTGGTACGACGGCAAGATCTGGAACGGCTACGACGCGCGCACCACCATCGGCGGCCTGCAGAAGGCCAGCGTGCAGCCCATCGCCGAGCGCGGCATCGTCGGCCGCGCCGTCCTGCTGGACATGGCCCGCTTCCGGGGCAAGAACACCCTGGACAAGGGCGAGACCTTCACCCACGAGGACCTCGTCGCCTGCGCCGAGGCGCAGGGCACGCCCATCCAGAAGCGCGACATCCTCGTCGTCCGGACCAACTTCCTCGCGCTTTTCCACGAGCAGGGCGATGCCTTCTACGAGGGCTTCAACGAGCCGGGCCTGGTCTACAGCCCGGAGCTCGTGCAGTGGTTCGCCGACATGGAGATCCCGAACCTCGTCACCGACACGATCGCCAACGAGGTGACCATGGACCCGAACAACGGCGTCGCACTCGTGCTGCACAGCGCGCTGATGCGCAACCTCGGCGTCACGCTCACCGAGATCGCCGACCTGGAGCAGCTGGCCGCCGACTGCGCCGAGGACGGCCGGTACGCCTTCCTCTACGTCGCCGCCCCGCTGAAGGTCGCGAAGGCCGCCGGCACGCCGGTCAACCCCGTCGTCATCAAGTGACGCCATGACCGCCTACGACGAACGGCCGTGGCTGTCGCTCTACGGCGACCAGCCGGCCGACTACGACATCGAGTTCGACGACGCCCTCGACATGTTCCGGGCCGGGGTGGCGAAGGACCCCTCCGCCGTCGCCCTGCGGTACTTCGACGGCGTGGTCACCCGGCAGGAGCTCGACGAGCTCAGCGACGGGCTGGCGAACGGGCTGCTGGCGAACGGGTTCGCTCCGGGCGACCGGCTGGCCGTCTACCTGCAGAACGTCCCGCAGTTCGTCATCGCGATGGTCGCCGCCTGGAAGGCCGGCGGCGTCATGGTGTCGATCAACCCCATGAGCCGGCAGCGGGAGCTCACCTACCTGCTCAAGGACTCCGGGGCCACGGTGCTCGTCTCGCTGGAGGCGCTGTACGACTCGGTCGCCCGCGACGTGGTCCCCGACACCGACGTCCGCCTGGTCCTGACCACCAGCGAGCTCGAGTTCCAGACACGGGACGACGAGCGCCTCTTCGCCGGCATGGAGCGCCGGCGCCACGAGGGGACGACGGACTTCGGCGAGTTCGTGCAGCAGCACCGAGGGCAGGCCCCGCCCCCGGTGGCACTCGGCCCGGACGACGTCGCGTTCCTGACCTACACCTCGGGGACGACGGGCGTGCCCAAGGGCGCGATGAACACCCACCGCAACGTCGTCTTCACCGCGCAGGTCTACCGCGACTGGGTGCACGCCGGGCAGGACGGCGGCGCGATCTTCGGCGTCGCCCCGCTGTTCCACATCACCGGGCTGATCGGCCACATCGCCGTGAGCATGCTCGCGCCGGCGCCGCTCGTGCTGGCCTACCGGTTCGAGCCGCAGGTGGTGCTGGACGCCTTCGCCGAGCACCGGCCGACGTTCACCATCGGGGCGATCACCGCGTTCAGCGCACTGCTCAACGCCCCGGGGTTCAGCAAGGACCACTTCGCGTCGTTCACCTCGATCTACTCCGGCGGCGCGGCCATCTCCCCCACCGCCGAGCAGGGCTTCCTCCAGGCGACGGGCAAGCAGGTGCACAACGCCTACGGCCTCACCGAGACGACGTCGCCCATGACGGTCACGCCGTTCGGCTCGCCGTCACCGGTGGACCCGACGTCCGGTGCCCTGTCGGTGGGGGTGCCGGCGCCGAACACGGTCGTCCGCATCCAGGACGACGACGGCAACGACCTGCCGCTGGGTGAGATCGGCGAGATCGTGGCCGACGGGCCGCAGGTGGTCGCCGGCTACTGGGGCAAGCCGGAGGAGACCGCGGCCAACCTGCCCGGCGGGGCGCTGAAGAGCGGCGACGTGGGGTTCATGAACCCGGACGGCTGGGTGTTCATCGTCGACCGCAAGAAGGACATGATCAACGCGTCGGGGTACAAGGTGTGGCCGCGCGAGGTCGAGGACGTCCTGGCCGAGCACGCCGCCGTGCGGGAGTCCGCCGTGGTGGGCGTGCCCGACGAGAAGCGCGGCGAGACGGTGAAGGCCTTCGTCAGCCTCAAGGCCGGCGCGACGGTCACCGAGGAGGAGCTGATCGCGCACTGCAAGGAGCGGATGGCCGCCTACAAGTACCCGCGCAGCGTCGTCCTCGTCGACGAGCTGCCCAAGACGGTGACCGGCAAGATCCTGCGCCGAGAGCTCCGCGGATGAACAGCGCACCCGACGGCGCGCGGCGCGCCGTCGGGTGCGGCAGGCTCGCTCCCATGACCACCGGACCCGAGGACCCGCAGCCCCGCGACATCGCCGTCGAGCAGGAGAGCGCCGAGGTGGAGGCCGACCTGGAGGCCCAGAGCGAACCGGACGGTCAGCCGTCGGGGGAATCCTGACGGCGGCGGCGGGGTACGGACAGGCGCATGAGCGCTGACACCGGACCGCAGACCCGCGTGGTCGCGGGGCGGTACGCGCTCGGCCAGATGCTGGGCAAGGGCGGCATGGGCACCGTCTGGCTGGCGACCGACCAAATCCTGGAGCGCCAGGTGGCCCTCAAGGAGGTCACCTTCTCGATCCACGTGACCGAGGAGGAACGCGCCGTCCTCCGCGAGCGCACCATGCGGGAGGCCCGCGCGGCCGCCCGGCTGGAGCACCCGCACGTCGCGACCGTCTACGACGTCGTGGAGGAGGGCGGCAAGCCGTGGCTGGTGATGAAGCACGTCGCCGCCCGCAGCCTGCAGGAAGTGCTGGAGGAGCAGGGCCCGCTCCCACCCCGCGCCGTCGCACGGATCGGCCTCGACGTCCTGGACGCGCTCGAGGCGGCGCACGAGATCGGGATCGTGCACCGGGACGTCAAGCCGGCCAACGTGCTGGTCTCCGCCGACGGCCGGGCCTGCCTCACCGACTTCGGGATCGCCACCAGCACCGGCGACTCGAGCCTCACCACGCAGGGCGCGCTCATCGGCTCCCCCTCCTACATGGCTCCGGAACGGGCCCACGGCGAGGAGCCGAGGCCACCCGTCGACCTCTGGTCGCTGGGCGCGACGCTCTACGCCGCCGTCGAGGGACGTCCACCCTTCGACCGCGGCGAGGCGATGGCCACATTGATGTCCGTCGTCTCCGAGCACCCGGCGCCCACGCTGCGCGCCGGTCCCCTCGAGCCGGTTCTCGGGCTCCTCCTGACCAAGGACCCCGCCGGCCGCGGAACCGCCGAGACCGTGCGACCTCGCCTGCAGGCGATCGCCGCCGGCCGGGTACCGGACCCGGTCGCGGCTCCCCCGCGGCAGGCGGCACCGCCGCCGCGGGCGGCGGCCCCGCCACCGCCGACCCCCGCCCGTGTCCCGGGCAACTCGGTGGAGCGGATCGACTCCGACGACCTCCGGAAACTGGCCAGCGCATCCAAGGCGCTCCTGGGCTCCGTCGCCCGGGACGCTCGTGACGTCCTCTCCGAGCGCCGCCGCGAGCGCAAGGACGAGCGCCGCAGCCCGGCCCGGCCGGCCGCCGCGGCGCCGCCTGCCGCTCCCCCGCGCCGCAGGCGTTTCAAGCGACGCTGGGTCGTCGTCCCCGTGCTCACCACCGTGGTGGTCGTCGTCGCGCTGCTCGTGGGGGCGGCGATCGCGCTGGCCGCGGTCTTCGGCCTGCTCTGACCGCTCAGCGCCTCGCCGCGAGCCGAGCCGCGTCGATCCGCTCCGAGGCCACGTAGTAGAGCGTCGTCCCCTCCGGGACCGGCGTCTCCCACGGCGGGCTCACCACGAGGCCGTCGCCGCCCCGCACCGCGAGGAGGGTCGCGCCGAAGGTGCGCCCGAACCAGGTCTGGCAGTCGCCGAACGACCGGTGCGGGAAGCCGGCGGGCACGCGCATCGAGTAGGTGTTGCCGTGTCCGCCGCTGCTCATGAGGTCGTTGTAGATCTGCGTGATGCCGGGATCGGTCGCCTCCTCCGAGAGCAGGAACGGCATGTGCCACTGCACGGCCTGCACGCCCGCGTTCACGTAGCGCAGGTTCTCCCGCCGCCCCAGGTCACGGACGGCGGCGACCAGGTGGATGTCGGGGTTGGCGTGGTCGATGGCCACGGCGATCGCCAGCGTCTCGTTGTCGTCCCGCCCGTCGATGACCGCCGTCCGGGCGTGCTGCACGCAGGCGCGGGTCATGACGTCCTCGCGGGTCAGGTCACCGCGGACGAAGTGCACGGCCGGCTGATCCGGCATGGGGTTCTCCGGCACGTCGTCCCAGGCACACAGGGCCACCTGGAAGCGGCCCTCCGCGGTCAGCTCGGCGACGATCCGCTCCGTGCGGCCCGGCCAGTAGCCGAGCAGGACGACGTGGTCGGACAGGTCCAGGGGAACCACACCTCTCAGTCGCCGGCCCCGGATCGACTGCAGGGCACCGGCCAGCTGGGTGAACAGGAGCGTGAGCGTGACGATGCCGCCGACGATCACGTAGAGCCCGACGATCCGCCCGCCCGTCGACGCCGGGAAGACGTCGCCGTACCCGACGGTCGCCGACGTGACGAGGAAGTACCACCAGTAGGTGCCGGGCGCGGCGATCCCGCTGCTTGCCGGCTCGACCAGCGCCATGGCCAGCCAGCTGGACAGGAACACGAACAGCGCGACCGCCAGCGGCAACCGCCAGCCGTGCAGGCGCACCCGGAGGAACCGCGACAGGCGGAGGATCAGGAACGGCACCGGGCACTCCGAGGGCGTTCGGGCGGACAGCGCAAGCTACCGCCCCCGAGAGGGGGCCGACCGACGAGGATGCGCACAGCGGGCAGCATGCCGTGTCGCGTCGTAACGTCCGGCAGGTGACCGCCCCCAGCCCCGACTTCTACGCCATCGACGAGCTCCTGGAGCCGGCGGACATCGAGATCCGCGACCGGGTGCGCGCCTTCTGCGAGCAGGAGGTGACCCCACGCATCAACGAGTACTGGGACCGCGCGGAGTTCCCCTTCGAGCTGGTGCCGAAGCTGGCCGGGCTCGGCATCGTCGGCGGCACGATCGAGGGCTACGGCTGCCCCGGGATGAGCAACGTCGCCGCCGGGCTGGTGGCGGCCGAGCTGGCCCGCTGCGACGGCAGCGTCGGGACGTTCAACGGCGTGCACAGCTTCCTGGCGATGCAGTCCATCGCCGTCCTCGGCTCCGAGGAGCAGCGCGAGCGCTTCCTGCCCGCCATGGCACGGCTGGAGAAGATCGGCGCCTTCGGGCTCACCGAGCCCAAGCACGGCTCCGACGCCGTCGGACTGGAGACCTCCGCCCGCCGCGACGGCGACACCTATGTGCTCAACGGTCAGAAGAAGTGGATCGGCAACGGCTCCATCGCCGACCACGTGATCATCTGGGCGCGCGGGGAGGACGGCGCGGTCGGCGGCTACGTCGTCGAGACGGGTGGCAGGGAGGGCTCGCTGCCTGGTTACGAGGCGACCGTGATGACGGGCAAGACCGCACTGCGCGCCGTGTGGCAGGCCGAGATCACGCTGACCGACGTCCGCGTGCCGGTCGAGAACAAGCTCGCCGAGTGCCACTCCTTCACGGACGTGTCCCGGATGCTGGACCGCACCCGGTACACCGTGGCGTGGCGGGCGCTGGGGCTGGCGACCGCGTCCTACGAGCTGGCCCTCGCCCACGCGCTGCAGCGCGAGCAGTTCGGCCAGCCCATCGCCGGGTTCCAGCTCGTGCAGGACAAGCTGGCCCGGATGCTGGCCGAGATCACGTCGATGCAGCTGATGTGCTGGCGGCTGTCGAAGCTGGCGGACGCGGGGCGGATGACCGCGGCGATGGCGTCGCTGGCGAAGATGAACCACGCCGCCAAGGCACGCGCGATCGTGGCCGACGCCCGCGACATCCTGGGCGGCGACGGGATCCTGCTGGAGCACCACGTCGCCCGGCATCACGCCGACATGGAGGCGATCTTCACCTTCGAGGGCACCGACTCGGTGCAGGCACTCATCGTGGGCCGGGCGATCACCGGCCTGTCGGCCATCAGCGGACGCAAGCCCGCCCGCTGAGAGCGCCCGGGATCAGCGCGACGACGTCGACAGGGGCTTGGCCGCGGCGGTGGCCCGCAGGCACTCCGGGCAGGCGGTGCGCCCACTGCCCACGCGCTCCCACTTCTGCGATCCCCAGACCTGCACGATCGCGCCGCAGACGGCCAGCTCCACCTCCCCGTCCAGTTCGGCGGTCGGGCGGTGCGCCTCGACGGCGTGCCAGGGATGGCTGTCCTCTGCGGTGTCCCCGCGCGACCAGCGGTCCGGCCTCGCGAAGCCCACGGCATACGTCTCCACGGGATCCCTGTGCCCCAGCGCACAGCCGGTCAATCACCCCGTCCGGGCAGCAGCGGCCGATCAGGGGCCGGATCGTGTGGGCGGCACCGGTGCCGGGCATCACCACGGGACGGACCGCCGTCCCGAGGAGTGGCCATGACAAACACCGAGCGCGACGTGGTGGACCTGCTGTCCGCCGACCACCGCGAGTTCGACCGCATCTTCCGCGAGCTCGAGCAGCTGCGCGGAGCCACCGGCCCCGACGTGGTGCAGCGCAAGCGCGAGCTCGTCGACGAGGTGACCATCGGCCTGGCCCAGCACTCCGTGGCCGAGGAGACCCAGGTCTACCCGCTCGTGGAGGAGCAGCTGGACGCGGAGGAGGCGGAGCACTCCAAGGAGGAGCACGCCGAGGCCGAGGAGACGATGAAGCGGCTCGAGCGGATGGACGCCGGCGACCCGGAGTTCGACGCGGTCGTGGCGCACCTGATCGGGGAGATCCGCCACCACGTCGAGCACGAGGAGGGCCGGATGTTCGCCGCCCTCCGGGCGAACCTCAGCCGCGGCCAGTTGGTCGAGCTGGCCGGCAAGGTCGAGTCGGTCAAGAAGTTCGCCCCGACCCGCCCGCACCCCCTGACGCCCAACGACGCGACCGTGCGGCGCGTCGCCGCGCCTCTCGCGGGCCTGCTCGACCACCTGCGCGACGCCGTCAGCGGGCGGGGCAAGCGCGCGGACTGACGGCACTACTCGGCGGTTCCCCGCGTTACCGTGCAGACGAGCGGAGAGAGGTGCGGGGATGGATCCGATCAGCCTGCTGGTGGGCGGGGCGTTGCTGGCGGTCGGCTTCGTCACCGGGCGTCTGGGGCGACGCCGTGCGGCCCCTCCCCCGCCGATGACCCCGCTGTGCGGCTGCGGCCACACGCTGAGCCAGCACGACCGGGAGACGCACACCTGCTACGCCGAGCTGCGGCGCGACAACTACGACAAGCGCGGCCGTTGGGCCGGCGTGAGCTGGGTCCCCTGCACCTGCCGCCAGTACGTGGGTCCCCGCCCGATCGACGAGGTGTTCGCACCCCGGCTGCTCCCGCCCGGCATCGACTGACGCCCGGACGACGGGGACGGGGACGGCACCGATGGAGACGGCCGCGCCCACCGGGCGGGGGATCGGACCGCCGGTCGAGCGCGGCGACCCCGTCGGATCGTTCATGCGCGGGCTGGGCGAGCTCATGGTCACCGCCGGCGCGATCGTCCTCCTCTTCGTGGTCTACGAGCTGTACGTGACCGACGTGATCAGCGAGCGCACCCAGGACACCCTGAGCCGCGAGCTGCGCGAGGACTGGGGACGGCAGCCCGCTGCCGCCGCTCCTCCTGCGGAGCCTCCCGACGTACCGGTCGGCGAGGCGTTCGCCTTCCTGCACATCCCGCGCCTCGGCGAGGACTTCCCGCGGGCCGTCGTCCAGGGCACCGGGCAGGCCGAGCTGGCCGGCGGCCCCGGCCACTACGTCGACACCGCGATGCCCGGCCAGCCGGGGAACATGGCCGTCGCCGGGCACCGGGTGGGCAAGGGCTCGCCGTTCCTGGACCTCGACCTGCTGCGTCCGGGCGACCCGATCGTCGTCGAGACCGCCGTCGCCTGGTACGAGTACCGCCTGCTCGGGGACCGGGCCACCGGCGACCTGTCCGTGGCGGTCGACGGCGTCCCCGGACGGCGGATCGTGGATCCCACGCAGATCGGCGTCATCGCGCCCGTCCCCGGGCAGCCGGGGGTCGCGCCCACGGCGTCCTACCTGACGCTCACCACCTGCCACCCCAAGTACTCCGCCGAGGAGCGGCTGATCGTGCACGCGGTGCTCGCCGGCGCACCCGTGGCCCGCGCAGCGCTGCCGGACGGCCCCGCGGCCCTGCAGGAGTCCCCGTCCGACTGACGCCGGCCGTCGGCGGGCATGGAGGGGGCATGGACGGACGCCTCGACCCTCGCGCCGCCCGACGTCGTGCCCTGGTCCTGGCCGCGACCGAGCCGGCGCGGACACTGCTCAGCGCCGGCGGGGCCGCGGCCGCCGCGCTGCCCCTGCTCCGCTGGGCGCCGCGCGGTGAGCGCCATCCGGTGCTCGTCCTGCCGGGGCTGCTGGCGTCCGACGCCTCCACCCAGGTGCTGCGCACGTGGATCGGGCGCCTGGGCTATCCGGTCGTCGGCTGGGCGCTGGGACGCAACCGCGGGCCCAGCCAGGAGATCGACGACGAGCTCCCCCGGCTCCTCGACCGCCTGTCCGGCGAGCACGGGACCGCGGTGAGCATCGTGGGCTGGAGCCTGGGCGGGATCTTCGCCCGTCGCCTCGCCCGCACGGCGCCGCGCCAGGTCCGCCAGGTCGTCTCGCTGGGATCGCCGTTCGCCTCCACGCAGCCGTGGGTGACCGGGCCGTCGCGGTCACCCCGGCGGTCCCTCGCCCGTCCGCTGCCGGTCCCGAGCACCGCCGTCTACTCCAGGTGGGACGGCGTCGTGGACTGGCGCGCCTGCCGTCAGGAGGCCGGTCCCGCCAGCGAGAACGTCGCCGTGCACAGCAGCCACCTGGGCATGGGGCACGACCCCGCCGTCCTGTGGGTGGTGGCCGACCGGCTCGCCCAGCCGCGGCACGACTGGCGGCCCTTCGCACGCCCGAGCCGCTTCGGCCTCGGGACGCTCTTCCCGGCCGAGAGCTGACACGGGGACGCCCCCCGGGCTCAGTCCTCGCCGACCGCCAGGTCGGCCAGCGCGCGGACCAGCGCCGCCACCCGGTCGGGACCCAGCGAGCGCGCGAGCGCCTGCTCGTGGGCGCGCACGAGTGCCTCCAGCCGCGCCAGCCGGATGCGCCCGGGCTCGGACAGGTGCACGACGACCTTCCGCCCGTCGTGCGGGTCGGGCAGCCGGTAGGCGAGGGCGGCGTCGACCGCGCCGTCGACCAGGCGGGTCAGCGTCGGCGGCGGCAGGTGCAGGGCGGCCACCAGCTCGCCCATCGACCGGCCACCGGGGCCGGCCAGGGAGCGCAGCAGCCGGTAGCCGTCGAGGGTGGACCCGTCCTCGGCCAGGACCGCCCCGACCTCACGGGCCACCCGGCGCTGCGTGACCGTGAGCAGCTCGACGAGGGCGTCCGACACCCGGACGGGCGGTCCGGTGGCAGCATCTGCGCCCGGCACCATGGCCGCACCATACTCAGGGGATGCCGAGCCAACCCGGACTCCTGGACCCCTGGGAGGTCCTGCTGTCCGGCCCCCGGCCGGACGTCGTCCGCGTCGGCCTGGCCGTCCCGCTGTCGGGCCCGCTGGCGATGACCGCCCCCTCGGCGCTCGACCTCGCGGGCCTCGCCGCGGACGAGGTGAACGCCGCCGGCGGGGTCGGCGGCCGGCCGGTGGAGCTCGTCGCGGTCGACTCCGGCCGCGCCCCGGACGTGGTGGCCGCCGAGGCCGCGATGCTCTCCCGCGCCGGCGTCTTCGAGCTCCTGGTCGGGTTCCACACCAGCGACGTCCACCGGGCGTTGGAGAACGCCCTCCCCCCGGACGTCCGCTACGTCTACACGCCCCCGCACGAGGGCGGTCGGCACCGCCCCGGTGTGGTGCGGATCGGCGCCTCACCCCTGGAGCAGCACGCCGGCGCCGTCGCCTGGCTCGTCCGGAACCGCCGGGCCCGTCGCTGGGCCCTGGTCGGCACCGACTACGTCTGGCCCCGGGCGGTGCACCGCGCCGCGCACCGCGTGCTCGCCGAGACCGGCGGGTACGTCGCGGCCGAGGCACTGGTGCCCTTCGGCCCGGGCGACGTCGGTCCGCTCCTGGACCTGGTCACGCGGAGCCGGGCGGACGCCGTGCTCCTGAGCCTCGTGGGCCGTGACCTGGTGGCGTTCAACCGGGAGTTCACGCGGGCCGGGCTCGACCGGCGGGTGGTGCGGCTCTCCGGCGCACTCGAGGAGAACGGGCTCTACGCACTGGGCGGCGACGTCACGGGGAGCCTCTTCGCCTGCATGCCGTCCTACGCCGCCGCGGACGACGGCGCCGACGAGGGGCAGCTGGCCCTGGAGGAACGGCACGCGCGCCGGTCGGGGCCCGGCGCTCCCGTGGTGTGCGCGTATGCGCGCGGCGTCTACGACGGGGTGCGACGGGCCGCTGCGCTGGCCGACGGCCGTCCGGGTCGAGCCCGCCGGGCGTCTCCCCGGCTGGCCCGGGCGGACGGGCTGGCCTTCCGCGAGCTGACCGGGACGTCGCGCGGCTGAATCGTTACTTCCACATGGAAGCAGTTCGTCCTACTCTCCTCCCGGCCCGGCTCAGCGCCGGAGGGTGAGAGACGTAGGAGCCCCGTGATGAGCGAACACCGCACCACCGACCCGGCCGGCCCGGTCCCCGGCGCCGCCCGGGGACCGATCCCGGCCACCGGCGACCCAGGCGTCGAGGCGTTCGGCTACCGCCAGGAGCTGAAGCGCACCCTCAGCTTCACCGACCTGCTGGTCTACGGGCTGGTCTTCATGGTCCCGATCGCCCCGTTCGGCATCTTCGGCGGCGTCTTCCAGGCCTCCGGCGGAATGGTCGCCCTCGCCTACGCGATCGGCATGCTGGCGATGGCGTTCACAGCGGCGTCGTACTCGCAGATGTCGCGCGCCTTCCCGATGGCCGGCTCGGTCTACACGTACGCCGGACGGGGCGTCGCGCAGCCGGTCGGCTTCATCGCCGGCTGGATGATCCTGCTCGACTACGTGCTCGTCCCGGGCCTGCTCTACCTGATCGCCTCGGTCGCGATGAACTCGATCTACGAGTCGGTCCCGGTCTGGGTCTGGCTGGTCGCGTTCGTCGTCCTCAACACGATCGTCAACTACTTCGGCATCGAGTTCACGGCGCGGGTGAACCGGATCATGCTGGTCGGCGAGCTCATCGTGCTGGCCATCTTCCTGGTCATCGGCGTCGTCGCGTTGGCCACCGGCGAGGGCCGGGGTTTTGACTTCTCGCCGGTCTACAACAGCGACACGTTCTCCCTCGAACTCGTCCTCGGGGCGGTCTCCATCGCGGTACTGAGCTTCCTCGGGTTCGACGGCATCTCGACCCTCGCCGAGGAGAACAAGGACGCCGCCCGCTCGCTGGGCAAGTCGATGATCGCGGCGCTCGTGCTCGCCGGGACGCTGTTCATCGTCCAGACCTGGGTCGCGGCGCTGCTCGTCCCCGACCCCGACACCCTCATCGCCGAGGGCGACGCGGCCGGGACGGCGTTCTACGACGCGGCCGAGGTCGCCGGCGGGGCCTGGCTGGGCACGCTCACCGCGGTCGCCACCGCGATCGCCTGGGGCTTCGCGAACTCCCTCGTCGCGCAGGCGGCCACCTCGCGGCTGCTGTTCGCGATGGCCCGCGACCGGCAGCTGCCGTCCGTCCTCGCCAGGATCGACCCGAAGCACCGCGTGCCGGTCAACGCCACCCTGTTCGTCGCGGTGATCTCCCTGGCCCTCGGCATCTACATGAGCCAGCGGGACGACGGCATCACGCTGCTGTCGACCCTGGTCAACTTCGGCGCCCTCTCGGCCTTCCTGCTCCTGCACGTGTCGGTGGTCGTGCACTACCTCGTGCGCCGGAAGAGTCACGACTACTGGCGCCACCTCGCCGTCCCGGTGATCGGTTTCGCGATCCTCGTGGCCGTCGTCGTCAATGCCGACGTCGCGGCGCAGACCCTGGGCTTCACCTGGCTCGGCATCGGGGTCGTGCTGCTCGTCGTCCTGCTCGCCACCGGGCGCAAGCCGGAGCTCAGGGCGGAGGAGAACCTGTGAGCGACCTCGACGTCGTCCAGCTCGCGCCGACACCGGAGCAGCTCCGGTACACCTTCGGCGCCGCGGAGCCACTCATCACGGTGCGGCCGGGCACGGTGGTCGAGCTGGCCACCGAGGACTGCTTCGGCGGCCGCGTGCGGAGCGCCGAGGACCTGCCCAGCCAGGTGTGCGAGTTCCCGTACCTGAACCCGGTGACCGGTCCGATCGCGGTCGAGGGAGCCGAGCCCGGCGACACGCTCGCCGTTCACCTGGTGGACATCGCACCCGCGCGCGACTGGGCGGTGTCGGCGACGTTCCCCCACTTCGGGGCCCTCACCGCCACGCACAGCACGGCGATGCTGCACGAGCCGCTCGAGGAGGTCGTCTGGGTCTACGAGGTCGACCGCGACAGGGGGACCTGCCTGTTCCGCCCCCGGAGGGGCGGGCCGGAGATCGAGCTCCCGCTCGACCCGATGCACGGGACGATCGGCGTCGCCCCGGCCGGCGGCGAGGTGTTCGCGAGCATCACGCCCGGTGCGCACGGCGGGAACATGGACACCCCCGAGATGCGAGCCGGGACGACGGCCTACTTCGGCGTGAACGTGCCCGGGGGGCTGCTGTCCCTCGGTGACGGGCACTGCCGGCAGGGCGAGGGCGAGGTGTGCGGCACGGCGGTCGAGGCCGCCATGCGCACCGTCGTCGTCGTGGACCTGATCAAGGGCGGCGGCCCTGCAGCCACACAACCATGGCCGCGGATCGAGAGCGACGAGTTCCTCATGTCGACCGGGTCGACCCGGCCCCTCGAGGACGCCTACCGGGTGAGCCAGCACGACCTCGTCACCTGGGCCGCCGAGCTCACCGGCTGGGACAGCCTGGACGCCTACCAGCTGGTCAGCCAGGCGGGTCTCGCCCCGGCGGGCAACGTCGTGGACACCAACTACACGATGGTCGCGAAACTGGCGAAGCGGTTCCTGGGTCGCGACGCCGTCGTCGCCGACGGGACGCACGACCGGCTGCGGTCCACCGCTTCGGCCTACCTGTCCCAGCGCTGACGCCGGGCCGCCGGGTCGTCCGACGACGATCCGGCGGCTCTCCCAGCGGCTCGCGGCGCTCCGGCCCGGGCACGCTCCGCCCGGCGGCGGACCGAGCGGGGGTCAGGCCTCGCCCATCACCAGGCCCTCGATGGTGTGCTGCTGGACGATCGGCTCGAGCCGGTCCACCACCCGGCCGAGCAGGTGGGCCCGCACGTCCTCCGGGATGCTGTCGGAGAAGTCCTGCGTCATGGCCATGTCGTGGAAGGCGTCGTGGCCCGCCCCCGGGGCGTCGACCCCGACGACCAGCACCGGCCGGGACAGCTGCGACCGGTTGGCCGTGCCGCGGTGGAGGGTGAGCGCCGACCGCGCCGACATGTCGCCCCGCCGGGGCAGCTTGCGCTGCGCGATCGCCTCGTAGCGAGGCCAGGTCTCCCGGGCCGGGAACATGCCGTGATCGAAGTCCTCCCCGCGTTCCCACTGGGTTCCGGGCGCGATCTCGAACGGCCCCATGTCCTCGGTCGTGTCCACCGCGGTGAGGTTGAACGCCAGCGAGGTGAGGCGCCGCCCCTCGTAGGTCTCCGGGGGTGACGGGAAGTCGCGGTGCCAGGGCTGGTTCTGCGCGCCGGCGAACGGGATGTCGAACCCCAGCTCGAGGACCTTGTAGTCCGGACCCAGCGCCGTCTCGCACACCGCCCGGAACCAGGGGTGGGAGACGATGTCGAGGAAGCCCCGCAGCTGCTCCGGGTGGATCTCCACGTAGTAGCGGTTGGGGCCGCGGCCCACCGCGCCGCCCTCCCGGCCGATCGCCTCCTCGAACGCGGCCTCGATGTCCTCCCGCATCCGGTCCGCCCAGGCGGCGGAGAAGGCGCCCTTGAGGGCCGTGATGCCGTCGGTCATGAGCGCGTGCTCGATGGCTGCGCGGTCGATGGTGCCGGCCGTCGTCGTCATGCGGGACTCCTTCGTCGCCTGCCTGCCGCCGTGGGCCACGCTAGAACCAGGGACGGCCGGGGCGCCAGCCCAGAAGAGGCCGGCGGGGAGCTCAGCGAGGAGCCGGGCCGGCCGTGCTCTCGCGGACGAACCGCGTGCAGTCCGCCGTCACCGGTCAGCCACCCCATCGAGAGCGGGCCCCGGTCACTGATCGATAGCCTCGGGAGCATGTCCCGGTCCCGGCCCCCAGGGGTGAGCGTGCAGCGCGAGCCGTTCGGCTCGCTTCCCGACGGGCGCGGCGTCGAGCGCTACGTGCTGCGCTCGGGCGACCTGGAGGTCGCCGTGCTGACCTACGGAGCGGTCCTCCAGTCGGTCCGCGCTCCCGACGCCCAGGGTGCGGTCGCCGACGTCGCCCTCGGGTACGACGACCTGGCCGGCTACCTCGGGGACTCGACGTACGTGGGAGCGGTGGTCGGCCGGTTCGCCAACCGGATCGCCGGCGGCCGCTTCGTGCTCGACGACGCCGAGCACGTGCTGCCGCAGAACCACGGCACGTCCTGCCTGCACGGCGGGCCGGAGGGCTTCCACACCCGGCTGTGGTCGGGGCGGGAGGTGCCCGGGGGCGTCGAGCTGACGTTGACCAGCCCCGACGGCGACATGGGCTTCCCCGGCGCCCTGACCGCCACCGTCAGGTACGTCCTCGACGACGAGGGCCTGACGCTGACCTACGGCGCGACGACGGACCGGGCGACCGTCGTGAACCTCACCAACCACGCCTACTGGAACCTGGCCGGCGGCGGGAGCATCGAAGACCACGTGCTCGAGCTCCCCGCGGAGCGGTTCGTCGCCGTCGACGACCGGCTGATCCCGACGGAGCTCTCCCCGGTGACCGGGACGCCGCTGGACTTCCGGTCACCGACCCGGGTCGGCGACCGGCTGCGCGAGGCGACCGCGCAGCTGCGGTACGCGCAGGGGTACGACCACGCATGGGTGCTCGACGGCGAAGGCCTCCGCCGGGCGGCGCGCGTGACCGATCCGGTGTCGGGGCGGGTGCTGGAGGTCCTGACCGACCAGCCGAGCGTGCAGTTCTACTCGGGCAACTTCCTGGACGGCAGCGTGGTGGGACGGGGCGGGCGGGCCTACCGGCAGGGCGACGGCCTGTGCCTGGAGACCCAGCACCTCCCCGACTCCCCCAACCGGCCGGACTTCCCCTCGACCACCCTGCGCCCGGGGCAGACGTACGCCACCCGCACCACGTTCCGGTTCGGGACGACGGGCCGGCCCGCGCTGGAGCCGGCCTCCGGCTGACGGCCCTCACGCCGCCTTCGTGCGGGCGGCAGCGACGGCGAGGTCGGTGTCCTCGGCGATGAGGTCGGCGTTGAGCCGCGCCCCGGCGTTGAGCCCCGCGGCCGCCGAGACGACGACCTGCGCCTGCAGGTTGGCGACGTTGCCGGCCACCCACACACCGGGGACGGCGGTGGCGCCGGTCGGGTCCGCGGGGATGTAGGACCCGACCACGGTGCCGAACATCTCCTGCTCCACCGGCTCGAGCCCGAGCGAGCGCAGGACGGCGGAGTTGGCGGTGAACCGCGGGGCGACCACGACCGCCTCCCGGGCCACGAACTCCCCCGACTCCATCCGCACCCCGGAGAGCCGTCCGTCGCGGGTCTCGAGCGCGGCGACCCGCCCCTCGACGACCCACACGCCGCGCGCGGACAGCTGCTCGCGCTCGTCGTCGGTGAGCTCCGGACCGGTGTGCCGGAAGAGGGTGACGTCGGCGCTCCACTGCCGCCACATGGTGGCCGCGTGCACGCCGAACGGCCCACCCAGGATGCCGATCGGCCGGTCGCGCACCTCCCAGCCGTGGCAGTACGGGCAGTGCAGGACGTCGCTCCCCCACAGCTCGCGCACCCCCGGGACGTCGGGCAGCTCGTCGGTGAGCCCGGTGGTCACGAGGAGCCGGCGGGCGTGCACCGTCGCGCCGTCGGCGAGGTCCACCCGGAAGCCGCCGTCGACCTGGGCGGCACCCGTCACCTCTCCGGCGACCACCTCGCCCCCGTAGCCGGCGACCTCCTCGCGGCCGATGGCCAGCAGGTCCGCCGGTGGGGTGTTCTCGCGGCCCAGGTAGTTGTGCACGTGCCCGGCCGGTGCGTTGCGGGGACGGCCCGCGTCGATCACGAGCACCGACCGCCGAGCGCGCGAGAGCGCGAGCGCGCCGCTCAACCCGGCCGCGCCGCCACCGATGACCACCACGTCGTACCGCTCGTCCATCTGCTGCTCCTCGTCCGTCGGGATGACGCCGAGGACTGTCCGCCCACCAGGACCGGAATGACAACTATCGTTGCTGGTATGGCAAACACGGACGAGCCCGATCTCGACGAGGTGCTCACCGCGGTCGGGCCGCGGCTGCGCGCCCTGCGCACGCAGCGAGGGGCGACCCTCGGGCAGTTGTCGGCCACCACCGGGATCTCGGTGAGCACGCTCTCCCGGCTGGAGTCCGGCCGGCGCAGGCCGACCCTCGAGCTGCTCCTGCCCCTCGCCCGCGCCCACCAGGTGCCGCTCGACGAACTGGTCGACGCACCGGAGACCGGCGACCCGCGGATCCACCAGCGCTCCTTCGATCGGAACGGGGTCACGATGATCCCGCTGACCCGCCGGCCGGGCGGCCTGCAGGCCTACAAGATGGTCTACCGGCCGGGGTGGCCCGGCGGCGAGCTCGAGCAGAAGGTGCACGAGGGCTACGAGTGGCTCTACGTCCTCTCCGGCCGGCTCCGGCTGCTCCTCGGCGAGCACGACGTGACCCTGTCCGCCGGCGAGGTGGCGGAGTTCGACACCCGAACGCCGCACGCGATGGCCAACCCCGGCCCCGGCGCGACCGAGGTGCTCGCCCTCTTCGGCCCGCAGGGCGAGCGCATCCACGTGCGTGCCCGCCCTGCGCGCAAGGGCTGACCGATGTCACAGCCCGACGGCAGGTCCGGCGGCTAAGGTCACCCTTACCTGCTCGCGCGCCGACCGTGCCGCGGGCCGTTGGAGGCCTTCCGCATGACCGACCAGCCCGTCGCGTCCAGTCCCGCTCCCCCGGTACGGGAGGGACGGCGCCCGCGGGCGCCGCGGGTCGCCCAGGTGGTCCGCACCAGCCGGCTGACGCCGCACATGATCCGCGTGGTCCTGGGCGGCGAAGGGCTGACCGGCTTCCCGGTCGGCGAGTTCACCGACCACTACGTGAAGCTGTTGTTCGCACCTGCCGGCGCGACCTACCGCGCGCCCTTCGACGTGGAGCAGCTGCAGGCGGAGCTGCCGCGCGAGCTGTGGCCGGTCACCCGGACGTACACCGTGCGCGCCTGGGACGCCGTGACCGGTGAGCTGACCATCGACTTCGTGCACCACGGCGACGAGGGTCTGGCCGGTCCCTGGGCCGCCGCCGCGCAGCCCGGGGACGTCATCCAGCTCATGGGGCCCGGCGGGGCGTACTCGCCGCACCCGGAGGCGGACTGGCACCTGCTGGCCGGTGACGAGGCCGCGCTCCCGGCGATCGCCGCGACGCTCGACACGCTTCCCGCGGGCTCGCGCGTCCTGGCCTTCGTCGAGGTCGCCGGTCCGGAGGAGGAGCAGGCCGACGTCCCCGCGGGGGACGGCGTCGACCTCGTGTGGGTGCACCGCGGGGACGCCGCTCCGGGCGAGGCCCTGGTCGCGACCGTCCGGGGCGTCCCGCTGCCCGAGGGCCGCGGTCACGTCTTCGTCCACGGCGAGGCGACCGCGGTCCGCGAACTGCGCCGTCACCTGCGCACGGAGCGCGGGCTGGACCCCGCCTTCACCTCGATCTCCGGTTACTGGCGGCGGGGCGACACCGAGGACCGCTGGCAGGCCGGCAAGCGCGAGTGGAACGCCGCCGTCGAGGCCGAGGACGCCGTCACCGTCACCTGACGGGGTGGCCCACCCCGGCGGACCACCCGGACGGGCGACCGCAGGACCGGTCCCTACCCGGCAGGATCTCTGCCGTGGCCTCCCCCCTCGAGCAGTGGTCGCTCGACGACCTGCTGGACCGCTACGACGAGCTCGACCTGTCCGCCGGGGACGACCAGGACGCGGACGACGCGCGCGCCGCCGAGGTCGACCGCATCGCCGCCGAGCTGCTGCGCCGGGAACCGGAGGACCGCGGCCTCTGGTACGACCGCGGCCTGCTGGCGAAGTGGCGGCGCGACTGGCCGGCGGCGCGGGAGTTCAACGCCCGCGCCCTCGAGCTGACCCCGGAGGACGAGCGCACGGAGCGGCCGTCGGCCTGGAACCTCGCCGTTGCCGCCACGGCGCTGCGCGACTGGGGCACGGCCCGCCGGGCCTGGGCCGCCTACGGCCTCCCCGTCGACCCGGAGGGCGACGAGCCGATCGACGGCGACTTCGGACCGGCGGTGGTCCGGCTCAACCCGCCGGTGCGCTACATCGGCCAGCGCGACCTCGAGATCGACGGCCGGGCCGGGGACTCCGAGGTGGTGTGGGGCCGGCGCCTGGACCCCGCGCGGATCCGCATCACCAGCGTGCCGCTGCCGGAGTCCGGGCACCGGTACGGCGACGTGGTCCTGCACGACGGTGCGCCGGAGGGGACCCGGGTCGTCGACGGCGACGAGTACCCGGTGTTCGAGGAGATCGAGCTCTGGGAGCGGTCCTCCACGCCGACGCTGAGCGTGCAGGTGAAGGGCAGCGACGAGGACGTCACCGAACTGCGCCACGCCCTCGATCTCGCCGGGCTACCGCACGAGGACTGGACGACGGAGGTGGGCACGGTGTGCCGTGCGTGCTCCGACGGCGTCCTCGACACCCACGACCACCGGCCGGACGTGCCCACCGACGGCGGGCGTCGGCTGGGCATCGCCGGCGACGGGGACGAGGCGCTCCGCGTCGTCCTGGCGTGGCTGGACCGCGCACCCGGCCGCGAGAGCGAGGACGTCGTCCTCCTCCTGGAGTAGGTCAGCGACCGACCTGCGCCGGCGTCTCGCCACCCTCCAGGTCGCCCTCGGTGTCGAGGTAGGCCTGCTGCAACTCGGCCAGCAGCGCCGGGTCCGGCTCCGCCCACATCTTCCGGTCGGCCGCCTCCAGCAGCCGCTCGGCGATGCCGTGCAGGGCCCAGGGGTTGGACGTCTCCAGGAACTCCCGGTTCTCGGGGTCGAGCACGTAGGTCTGCGCCAGCTTCTCGTACATCCAGTCGGCGACCACGCCGGTGGTGGCGTCGTAGCCGAACAGGTAGTCGACGGTCGCGGCCAGCTCGAAGGCGCCCTTGTAGCCGTGCCGGCGCATGGCCGCCAGCCACTTCGGGTTCACCACGCGGGCGCGGAAGACCCGCGAGGTCTCCTCGACCAGCGAGCGGGTGCGCACCTGCTCCGGCCGGGTCGAGTCACCGATGTAGGCGGCCGGCGCGGTCCCGGTGAGCGCGCGGACCGTCGCCACCATCCCGCCGTGGTACTGGAAGTAGTCGTCGGAGTCGGCGATGTCGTGCTCGCGGGTGTCGACGTTCTTGGCCGCCACCGCGATCCGCTTGTAGGCGGTCTCCATGTCGGGCCGGGCCTGCACGCCGTCGAGGCCGCGCCCGTAGGCGTAGCCGCCCCAGACCGCGTACACCTCGGCGAGATCGGCGTCCCCGCGCCAGTTCCGCGAGTCGATCAGCGACAGCAGCCCCGCCCCGTAGGCGCCGGCCTTGGAGCCGAACACCCGGGCGGTCGCCCGCCGGCGGTCACCGTGGGCCGCGACGTCGGCATCCACGTGGGCCTTCACGAAGTTGGCGTCGTCCGGCTCGTCGAGGGACGCGGCCAGGGCCACCGCGTCGTCCAGCATGGTGACGACGTGCGGGAAGGCGTCGCGGAAGAAGCCGCTGATCCGGACGGTGACGTCGATCCGCGGCCGGCCGAGCTCGTCGAGCGGCACGGCCTCGAGCCCGGTCACCCGGCGCGAGGCGTCGTCCCAGACCGGGCGGACGCCGAGCAGCGCGAGCACCTCGGCGACGTCGTCCCCGGACGTCCGCATCGCCGACGTGCCCCAGACCGACAGCCCGACCGAGCGCGGGTACTCGCCCGTGTCGGCCCGGTACCGGTGCACCAGCGACTCGGCCAGCGACTGGCCGGTCTCCCAGGCCAGCCGGGAGGGAACGGCGCGGGGGTCGACGGAGTAGAAGTTCCGGCCGGTCGGGAGGACGTTGACCAGCCCGCGCAACGGGGAGCCCGAGGGTCCGGCCGGCACGTACCCGCCCTCGAGGGCGTGCAGGGTCGCGTCCAGTTCGTCGGTCGTGCGCGCCAGCCGGGGCACCACCTCGTCGACGGCGAATCGCAGCACCGCAGCGACGTCGTCGTCCATGGTGCCGAGCACGCCGCCGACCACGTCGGGGATCGCGGACGAGGTCCAGCCCTGCTCCTCCATGCCGGCGACCAGCGCGGCTGCCTGCGCCTCGACGGCGTCGGTGGCCTGGAGACCGGCGGTGCCGTCCTCGACCAGGCCCAGTGCCTCGCGCAGCCCCGGCAGCGCGACCGCGCCGCCCCAGATCTGCCGGGCGCGGAGCATGGCAAGCACCAGGTCCACCCGGTTCTGGCCGGACGGCGGGGTGCCGAGCACGTGCAGCCCGTCGCGGATCTGCGAGTCCTTGATCTCGCACAGCCACCCGTCGACGTGCAGGATCATCTCGTCGAAGTGGTCGTCCTCGGGGCGCTCGTTCAGGCCGAGGTCGTGGTCGAGCTTGGCGGCCTGCAGCAGCGTCCAGATCTGCGCGCGGACGGCCGGCAGCTTGGCCGGGTCCATCGCCGCGATGTTGGCGTGCTCGTCGAGCAGCTGCTCCAGCCGGGCGATGTCGCCGTAGGAGTCCGCGCGGGCCATCGGCGGGACCATGTGGTCGACCAGCGTGGCGTGCGCCCGGCGCTTGGCCTGGCTGCCCTCGCCCGGGTCGTTCACCAGGAACGGGTAGACCAGCGGCAGGTCGCCGAGCGCCGCGTCCGGCCCGCACGAGGCCGACAGCCCGACGTTCTTGCCGGGCAGCCACTCGAGGTTGCCGTGCTTGCCGACGTGCACCAGCGCGTGCGCGCCGAACCCTCCGGCCGACTGCGCGGAGCGGAGCCACCAGTACGCGGCCAGGTAGTGGTGCGACGGCGGCAGGTCGGGGTCGTGGTAGATCGCGATCGGGTTCTCGCCGAAGCCGCGCGGCGGCTGGACCATCACGACGACGTTGCCCGCCCGGAGCGCGGCGAGGACGATCGCCTGGTCCTGGCCGGAACCGTCCACGAACAGCGAGCCGGGCGCCTCGCCCCAGTGCTCGACCATGGCCGCGCGCAGGTCGGCCGGGAGGCTGTCGAAGTGCTTCCGGTACTCGGAGGCACGGATGCGCACCGGGTTGCCGGAGAGCTGCTCGTCGGTCAGCCAGTTCTCGTCCTGCCCGCCGGCGGCGATGAGCGCGTGCACCAGCGCGTCGCCGTCCAGGTCGGCGACGCCGGGCAGCGCGTCCGGCCCGTCGAACGGGCCGATGTCGTAGCCCTGCCCGTGCATGGCGGCCAGCAGCCGGACCACCGACGCGGGGGTGTCCAGGCCGACCGCGTTGCCGATCCGGGCGTGCTTGGTCGGGTAGGCGCTGAGCATCACCACGATGCGGCGCTCGGCCGGCGGCGTGTGCCGCAGCCGGGCGTGGGCCACGGCGGTGCCGGCCACGCGGGCGGCCCGCTCGGGATCGGCGACGTACTGCGTGAGCCCGTCGGCGTCGGTCTCCTTGAAGGAGAACGGGACGCTGATCAGGCGGCCGTCGAACTCCGGGATGGCGACCTGGTTGCCGACGTCCAGCGGTGACAGCCCGTCGTCGTCGGCGGCCCACTCGGCGCGGGACCGCGTGAGGCACAGGCCCTGGATGACCGGCACGTCGAGGGCGGCGAGCTCACCGACGTCCCAGGCGCCGTCGTCGCCACCGGCCTGCGCGGTGGCCGGCCTCGAGCCGCCGGCGGCGAGCACCGTCACGATCATCGCGTCGGCCCCGCGCAGCGTCTCCAGCAGGCCGGGGTCGACCGAGCGCAGGGATGCGGTGAACACCGGGAGGGCCGTGCCGCCGGCGTCCTCGATGGCGCGGCAGAGGTCCTCGACGAAGCCGGTGTTCCCGGACAGGTGGTGCGCGCGGTAGTAGAGGACGGCGATGCGCGGACCGTCGGCCGTGGACGACCGCTCCAGCACGCCCCAGTCCGGCGCGACCGACGGCGGCTCGAAGCCCTCGCCGGTCAGCAGCACGGTGTCGGAGAGGAACCGGTGCAACTGCACCAGGTTGTCCGGGCCGCCCTGCGCCAGGTAGCCGTGCGCCTCCGTGGCCACGCCCATCGGCACGGTGGAGAGCTCCATGAGCTCCGCGTCGGGTACCTGCTCGCCACCGAGGACGACGACGGGCGCGGGCCCGGCGATCAGCGGCGCGAGCATCTCCTCGTACTGCCGCCGGACGCCGAGGATCCGGACGACCACGACGGCGCTGCCCTCGACCAGCGCCGCGATGCCTTCCGGGCCGAGCCTGGCGGGATTGCCCAGGCGCCAGTCCGCGGCGCTGGCCCGGGCGGAGAGCAGGTCGGTGTCGCTGGTGGAGAGCAGGGTGAACATGCACTGCCTCACTCGGGGTCCGCGCCCCGGGTCGTCGGGCACGGCAGCCGGAGTATCTGGCTCCCCCTGGGCTCCTGACGTGCAGAGCCCCGGGGTCACAGTGGCGGGACCGCGCCGGTATCGCACCGGCTTCCTCGCGCACTGCCGTGAATGGGTTGACCGTACCGGGCGCCGTCGGACCGCCCGTCAGCCCGTGGCCGAGGCGGCGGCAGCCGTGCGCGTCAGGCGACCTCGACCAGGTCCAGGACGAACACCAGGGTCGCGTCACCGGGGATGGGGCCCTGACCGGTGGGCCCGTAGCCGAGGTCGCTGGGGATGGTGACCATGCGGCGGCCCCCCACCTGCATGCCGTCGATCGCCTGGTCGAAGCCCGTGATGACCTGTCCGGCGCCGACGGTCACCGGCAACGTCTCGTTCTCCCCCCGGCTCCAGGAGGAGTCGAACTCCTCCCCCGTCCCGTAGAAGGCACCCACGTACTTCACGGCGACGGACGCGCCCTGGACGGCCTCGGGACCGTCCCCGACCACCACGTCGCTGATCTGCAGCCCGCACGGCGGCGAGGCGTCCGTCGTCGGCACCTCGGGCTTCTCGGCGAGGTCCGTGGACACGTCGTCCGGCGCGTCGGCCGTCTCGGCCCGGGTCTCGCAGGACTGGGACGTCGGCTCGTCACCGGCGCCGTCGTCACCGCACGCGGTGAGGGAGAGGACCAGGGCGGTCGGGACGGCGAGCAGGCGGGCGGTGGTGCGGCGGTTCATGGATCTCCCGGTCGAGGGTGCGCCGACGGGGGTCCGCCGCGCTGCTCTCCCAGTGGACCACGGTTCAGTGGGCGTACTCGGCGGGCCGCAGGAGCATGACCGCCGCCATCGCCGGGAGCATCAGGACGTGACCCCAGGTCATCATCGCGTGCTCCCCCATCGCGCCGGCCCAGAACGGCACGAGCAGCACCAGGAACGGCACGTACATCGCGGCCGACATCTCCGCGATCGACCGCCACGAGTGGCGGCGGAATCGCATCCACGCCCCCATGCCGATCGCCATGTTCGTGGCCATCACCATGACGCCCACGTCGGCGCGGGCGGTCAGCGACGGCCACACGAGGTCGACGACGGGGCCGAGCACCATCATCCCGGCGATCATCGCCACGACCATCTCGACGTAGTGCCGCAGGAAGTGGCGGACGCGGTGACTGCGGGAGTGGCTGCGGGTGCGGGCGTGCGAGTGGGTGCGGATGTCCGTGGTCATGTGGTGATCGTCGGGCGACGCGGGCGTCGGAACAGGTGCCGGAGGTCATGACCGGGGTCATGGTCCGCGGTGACCTGGTCAGACGAGGCCGAGCGCCCGGGCGCGCAGGGCAGCCTGGGTGCGGTCGCGCGCCCCCAGCTTGGCCAGCACGTTGGTGACGTGGTTCTTGACCGTCCCCTCCGCCAGGAACAGTGCGGCGGCGATCTCCCGGTTGCTCCCGCCGTCGGCGAGCAGGCGGACCACCTCCAGCTCGCGCTCCGACAGCGGCACGACCAGCGGCTGCGCGCGCGGCCCGGCGTCCTCGGGCATCGCGGCGAAGCGCGCCACCACCCGCGCGGCGACCGACGGCTGCAGGACCGACTCCCCCCGCGCGGCCGCGAGCAGCGCCTCGACGAGGCGGTCGGCGGAGACGTCCTTGAGGAGGTAGCCGACGGCCCCGGCACGCAGGGCCGCGAACACGTCCTCGTCGTCGTCGAACGTGGTGAGGGCGAGCACCCGCGTGCCGGGCTGCTCGACCCGCAGCCGGCGGGTCGCGGCGACGCCGTCCAGCACCGGCATGTGCAGGTCCATGAGGACGACGTCGGGGTGCAGCGCGGCCGCCCGGTCGAGCGCCTCGGCGCCGTTCCCGGCCTCGCCGACGACCTCGATCTCCGGGCGCACCCCGAGCAGCGTGGCCAGCGCCTCCCGGAACAGTGCCTGGTCGTCGGCCAGCAGGACCCGGACGGGCCGGCTCACCCGGGCACCGCCACGCGCACCGTCGTCCCGGACCCCGGCCGGGAGACCACGTCGACGGAGCCCCCGAGCCGGGCGGCCCGCTCGCGCAGGCCGAGCAGGCCGAAGCCGGCGCCGTCGGCGAGCTCCGCGGTCCCGCAGCCGTCGTCACGGACCTCCAGCCGGACGATCCCGTCGTCGCCGTAGGCGAGGACGACGGAGGCGCTCGCGGCCGCCGCGTGCTTGCGGACGTTCGTCAGGCCCTCCTGGGCCGTGCGGAACAGGGACTCCTCGGCGTCGGCGCCGAGCGGGCGCGCCGTCCCGGTGACCTGCAGATCGGTGGGGATCCCGGCACCCGAGGTGTCCCCGACCAGCGCTTCCAGCGCCTCGGGCAGCGGCGGGACGACGCGCGGCTCGCGCAGGGCGGCGACCGACCGCCGGACCTCGGCGAGCGCCTCCGTCGACTGCTGCTGCGCCTTCGCGAGCACGGCGTCGGCCCGCGCCGGATCGGCCGCGAGCACCGCGCGAGCGGCCTGCACCTGCATCTGGACGACCGTGAGGTGGTGGCCGAGCCCGTCGTGGATGTCGCGGGCGACCCGGTTGCGCTCCCGGGTCGTGGCGAGTTCCTCCAGCTGCGCGGCGTTGTCGCGCAGCCGGGCGTTCGCCCGCGCCAGTTCGGCGCGAGCCCGCTGCTCGCGGCGCAGCAGCTCGGTGACGACGGCGGTGAACGCGGCGGCGACGTAGGTACCCAGCATGGTGCGCAGCCCGTCGGCCATGGGCATGCCGAGGTGCACCAGGGGCACGACGGCGGCGACCACGACGGCGCCCGGCAGCGGCAGGAGCAGGACGCTCTGGCTGACCAGGACCAGCGTGAGGAGCGTCGCGCCCACGCCCACGCTGCCCGTCATGAAGACCAGGTAGGTCATCGGGAGCTGGACCAGGACGTAGAGGACCCCGAGCCGGCGTCGTCGTCGCGGCTCCTGCCGGTCGACCCAGCGGAAGCCGAGGACCGCGACGAGGGAGAAGACCAGCGCGACGGCGATCGGGGGCAGCGGGTGCTCCAGGCCGGTCGCCTCGGCCACGAGGGTGATGAACGCCCCGCAGGTCAGCACGGCGAGGGCGCGGGTCACGCGTCCACTGTGCGGGGCCGGCGAGCGGTCGGTCAACGACCGGACGGGTGAGCCGCTGTCAGGCGGGTCGCGTGTCCGCGGGACGGTCCCAGTCGACGACGCGGTCGGCGACGACCTCCAGGAGCGGCCGGTCGTGCGCGATCGCCAGGACCCCGATCGAGGCCGCGCGGCACCGGTCGAGGAGCAGGTGCCAGATCCGTGCCTGGGTGACCGCGTCGAGGCTGGCGGTGAGCTCGTCGGCGACCAGGTACCGCGGCCGGGCGAGCAGCGCCCGCGCCAGGTTCACCCGCTGCAGCTCGCCGCCGCTGATCTCGTGCGGATAGCGGTCCAGCCACCCCGGAGCGACCAGCTCGGGGTCCAGCGCGGCGACCGCTCCGGGACCCGCGCCCGTGGCGGCGAGGACCTGGCGGAGGGTCCAGCGGGGGTCCATCGCCCGCTCCGGGTGCTGCAGGACCAGCTGCACCGGATGCGGGGTCCGCCGCGGCCGGGGCGTCGCGCCGTCGACCGTCACCCGCCCGCGCGCCGGCGGGAGGAGCCCGGCGAGGAGCCGGCCGGCGGTGCTCTTGCCGCCACCGCTGGGACCGCACAGACCGACGACCTCGCCCGGTGCGACCGCGAGGTCGACTGCCTCGAGCACCCACGGCCGGCGTGCTCCGTAGCGGAACCAGACGTCCTGCGCCTGCAGCATCAGGACACCCCCGACACGTGCAGGCCGTTGACCGGCAGCGCCTGCCACAGCGCCCGGCTGAAGGGGTGCCCCAGCCGCGAGCCGTCGCCGGTGAAGTCGGCCGGATCGGCGACGTCGACGGTGCGCCCCGCCGAGCAGATGACCACGCGGTCGGCGACGTCGAGCACGGCCAGCAGCTCGTGGGTGACCACGACGACCGCGCACCCGTCGTCGGCCAGCTGCCGGAACTCGGCGAGCGTCGTCCGGACCGTCTCGGGCGGGAGGCCGGTGGTGGGTTCGTCGGCGAGCAGCAGCCGCGGCGCGCGCAGGGTCGCCATGGCGACCATGACCCGGCGCGCCATCCCTCCGGACAGCTCGTGCGGGTACAGCCGCAGCACCTCGGGGCCCAGACCGCGCTGCGCCAGCGCCTCCTCGGCGGCTCGTCGGGGATCGCTCCGGCCGGCCAGCCGGGCGGACCTGCGCACCTGGCGGCCGACGGGGTTGACCGGGTCGAGGAAGCTCACCGACTGGGGCAGCAGCATCGTCTCGCGGCCGGCCAGACGCCGGCGCGCGGCCGGGTCCCGGGGCACGCCGTCGTAGGTCACGGTGCCGCACTCCACCGCGTTCGGCGGCAGGAGCCCCAGGACGGCGTGGGCGAGGAGGCTCTTGCCGGCGCCGCTCGCGCCGACGAGGGCGACCACCTCCCCGGGGGACGCGGTGAGGTCCATGCCGGTCAGGGCGGGCACCGAGCGGCGGCGCAGGCCGCGCTCGTACTGCACGAAGTCGACCTCGAGCCCCCGGACCTCCAGCAGCGCGCTCACAGGTGGTGGCTCCGCGGATCGAGCAGGGCGCGGGTGTTCTCGCCGATCGTGTCGACGAGCTTCACGACCACCAGCAGGCAGAGCCCGGGCAGGACTGCGAGCCACCACGCGCCGGCGGTGAGGTAGCGCATGGACTCCGCCAGCAGCACGCCGATGGAGGGCTCCCCCGGGTCGACCCCGAGGCCGAGGAAGGACAGCGCGGCCTCGTGCAGGATCGCGTGCGGGAACAGCAGGACGGCGCCGACGAGGAAGTGACCGGTCAGGTGACCGGCCAGGTGACGGCGCGCGATCCACCACCGGCCCCGGCCCAGCTGACGGGACACGGCCACGTAGTCCGACGACATGACCTCGCCCGCCCTCCCCCGCAGCACCCGGGTGAGCGACGGCCAGTGCGTCAGGGCGACGACGACGACCACCGCCCGAGTGCCTCCTCCCAGGGCGAACGCAAGGAGGATGAGCAGCACCAGGTGGGGCAGGGACAGGAAGAGGTCGACCAGCCAGGTCACGGCCCGGTCCACCACCCCGCCGAACACCGCCGCGAGGCAGGCCAGCAGCAGCGCGATGACGGCGGAGATCGAGGCCGCGGCCACCCCGACCAGGAGGCTCAGCCGCAGCCCGGTCAGGGTGCGGGCGAGCACGTCGCGACCGAGCCGGTCGGTGCCGAACCAGTGGTCGGCCGACGGTCCCAGGTTCCGGTCGGCCAGGCTCGTGGTCTGCGCCGGGTCGGCGGCCAGCCCCCCGGCGACGAGCACTCCCAGGACGACCAGCAACGACAGACCGACATAGGCGAGGGTCCGGCGGCGGCGGTCCCCGAGGGCGAGCCGCGGCAGCGCCAGGAGGGCGGTCACCGGACACCCCGGCCGGCGGGCTCGGGCTCCCCCGTGGGCGGCGGCGGGAACGCCTCCGGTGCCGCCGGGAGGCCGGCCGGCTCGCCGTCGCGTCCTCGGCGTCCCCTCGACGGCCGACGCCCGACCCGCGGGTCCAACCGGGCGTGCGCGACGTCGCCCAGCTGGTTGCCCACGAAGACGAACACCGTGGTGAACAGCACGATGCCCAGCAGCAGCGGAACGTCCTGGCCGAGTGCCGCCGCGGTCGTGGCGGCGCCCAGACCCGGATAGGAGAAGACCTGCTCGGCAAGCACCGAGCCGCCGAACAGCTCGCCGAGCGCGGCGAACTGGAGCAGGACGGCCGGCGCAGCGGCGTTGCGGAGCACGTGGTGCACCACCACTCCCCGGGTCGACTCGCCCTGCGCCCGCGCGAAGGCGACGTGGTCACTGGCCATGGCGTGGATCACCGCGTGGCGGGTGTGCAGCACGACCGGCGCGACGCCGACGATCGACAGTGTCAGCGCCGGGAGGATCAGGTGCTGCAGCCGGTCGAGCAGCGTCACGTCCTCGGCCAGCACACCCACCGGCACCGCGCAGCACACCGGCGTCCAGCCCAGCGAGACGGAGAAGACGTAGAGCAGGAGCAGCCCGACCCAGAACGTCGGCGCGGAGGCCAGCGTGTAGGCCCACCAGCAGATCGCCCGGTCGGCGACCCGCCCCTGCCGGACGCCGGCCACCACGCCCAGCGAGAAGCCGAAGAGCCCCGAGAGGAGCCAGGCGGTCGCCATGAGCGCGAGACTGGCCGGGAAGCGCTCGCCGATCACCTGGGTCACCGGCTGGTTGAAGGTCAGGGACTGCCCCAGGTCGCCCTGCAGCAGCTGGCCGAACCACGCGCCGAAGCGCTCCAGCGGCGGGTCCCCGAGGCCCCAGCGCTCGGCGATCTGCGCCCGCTGCTCCGGGCCGATGGCCGCGATGTCGCCACCGACGTAGGCGTCCACCGGGTCGATCGGCGAGTGGGCCATCAGCGTGAAGGACGCCGCTGCCACGGCGGCGAGCAGCAGGACCAGCCGGAGCAGCCGCCCGACGGCGCCGCGCAGCCGGGCGGTCAGCAGGTCCACCGCCACCCGGCGATCCCGGCCGTGATCGGCCAGCCGTGGCCGTGCGGCTCGATCCGCGGGGCGCCCAGGTCCAGGCACTCGTCGACGAGATAGGTGTGCTCCAGGTTCACCAGCCACGCCCAGGCCGCGTCGCCGGAGGGACCGAAGCCGCCGCCCGCCCCGTCGTGCTGGGCAGCGCGCCAGTGCTCGTTCGCCGTCTCCTGGTCCGTCGCGGCGAGCGCCGCGTCGAAGTTCGCGTCGACGTCGGCGTCGGCGTAGAAACCGGGGTTCCAGTACTCCACGCCGGCCCGGCTCGACGAGTAGAGGTTGTACATCTCGGTCGGGTCGAGGCTGCCCCAGCCGAAGAGCACCGCGTCGGCGTGCAGGCGCTGATCGATGACGTCCCAGCTCTCCCCCTGCGCGGAGACCTCGAGGCCGATCGGGGCCAGCATGTCGGCCACCGCCAGCGCGAGCCCCTGGCGGAGGCTGTCGTCGGCCGGGTAGAGCAGCGCGAACTCCGCTCGGACGCCGTCCCTCTCCCGGACCCCGTCGCCGTCCCCGTCGACCCAGCCGGCGTCCTCCAGCAGGCGCGCCGCGCGGGCGGGATCGGCGTCCCCGACGGCGGAGGCCGGCTCGTACCAGGGCAGGCCGTCGACCGGTCCTGTGGCCGGCGAGCCGAAGCCCTCGAGGACGCCCTCCACCAGGAGCTCGCGGTCGACGGCCGAGTTGACCGCCTGCCGCACCGCGAGGTCGGAGGTGACGTCGTTGCCGATCGGAGCGCCGTCCTCGGTCGTCCGGCCCTCATCGGGGACGTAGGGGAACATGATCCCCCGGTTGTCGACCGACGGGACCGGCACCAGCCGCATGCCGGGGACCTCCGTGCCGGCGAGCTGGCTCGGAACGGCGGCCATGTCCACCTGGCCGGCCGAGGCCGCTGCCATGGAGGCGTCCTCGCCGGTGAACTGGAAGACGATCCGCTCGAAGTCCGGCAGGTCGCCGTAGTAGTCGTCGTTGCGCTCGACGATGAGCTGCTGCCCCTCGTCCCACTGCACGAGGGCGAAGGGGCCCGAGCCCACGGGGTTGCGGGCGTAGTCGTCGCCATGGGCGTGCTCGGGCACGATGCCGAGCGACACCAGCCGGTTGACGAACGTGCTCTGCGGTCGCTGCAGCCGCAGCTCCACGGTGTCGTCGTCGACGGCGACTGCCTCCGCCAGCGCGGTGACGTCGGTGAGGCCGCCGCTCTCGCTGGCCGTCGTGAAGGTGTAGGCGACGTCGGCCGCGGTGACCGGCTCGCCGTCGCTGAACCGGGCGTCGGTGCGGACGTCGACGGTCCACACCAGGCCGTCCTCGCTCACCGACCAGTCGGTGGCCAGGTCCGGCACGATGCCCAGGTCGGCGTCGCGCGCCAGCAGCGTGGACTGGAACAGCGGGGAGCCGTACCTTCCCCAGCCGAGCGTGGGGTCGAAGCCGTCGTCCGGCTCACCGCCGATCGCCAGCCGCAGCTCCGTCGGGGACTCCGACGTGGCGGTCCCGCCCGCGGTCCCGCCGCACGCGCTGACCGCGAGCACCATGGCCCCGCCCACCGCCATCGTGCGCGCCGTTCGTCCGTGCGGAGCCATCCGTGTCCCTCCATCGACCTGCACCGAAGCCTATTGCAAACAGTTCGCAAGAGATCGTCCGGGCAGGTCGCAGTAGCCTCGCTGGCGCGATGACAGCTCCTCCCGTGAGGCACCGCGCCGACGCCTGCCCCGGTGCGCTGCAGACCCATGCCGCCGCGGACGGCGCACTGGCGCGCGTGCGGGTGCCGGGCGGAGCGCTGTCCGCGGCCCAGCTCCTGGTGCTGGCCGCCGCCGCCCGCGACCTCGGCGACGGCGCGCTGGAGCTCACCAGCCGCGCCAACGTGCAGCTGCGCGGTCTGCGCCCGGGAGCCGAGGTCGAGCTCGGCTCCCGGCTGACGGACGCCGGACTGCTGCCCAGCGCCACCCACGAGACGGCGCGCAACGTCCTCGCCAGCGTGCTGAGCGGTCGGGTCGGCGGCTTCCTGGATGTGCGCCCGTGGGTGTCGGCATTCGACGTCGCCCTCTGTGCCGACCCGGCGCTCGCCGCGCTGCCCGGGCGCTTTCTCGCCGCTCTCGACGACGGCCGGGGTGACGTGGCCGGGCTGGGGGCCGACGTCGGGCTCCTGGCGCGCGGCTCCGGCGACGTGGCGCTCCTGCTCGCGGGGACGGACACCGGGCTGCGGTGCCGACCCGCGGACGCCGTCCCGCTGGCCCTCGCCGCCACCCGCGCCTTCCTGGACGAACGCGCCGCTCAGGGCGGGACCGCGTGGCGGGTGAGCGAGCTGGCCGGCGGTCCCGCCCGGATCGCGGCGGCTCTGCCCGGGTCGCGCGCCGAGCCTCTCACCGTCCCCTCGCCACCGACGACCGGCCCGGCCGGGGCGGTCGCGCAGGACGACGGCCGCACCGCAGTGGTCGCCGTCGTCCCGCTCGGCCGACTGACGGCCGCCCAGGCCGATCTTCTCGCCGACACCGCCGGGGGCGACGTGCAGCTCACCCCGTGGCGGAGCATCGTCGTGCCCGACCTGCCCGACCCGTCGGCCGCCGAGGTGCTGGCCTCGGCCGACCTCGTCCTCGACCCCGCCAGCGACTGGCTGCGGGTCACCGCGTGCGCCGGACGGCCCGGCTGCGCCAGGTCGCTGGCCGACGTCCGGGGTGACGTGACCCGGGCGGTGGCCGGCCGGACGCTCCCGGCGGACGGTGCCCGGCAGCACTGGGTCGGCTGCGAGCGGCGCTGCGGCCGCCCCTCCGGGGAGGTCGTGGACGTCGTGGCGACGCCGGCGGGCTACCGCGTCGGCTGACCTGTCACCTCCGCCAGAACAGGTGGTGGACGACACCGCTCGCGCTGGGCACGACGTCGACGTGGAAGCGGTCACCGAGTTCGTCGGGTGACGTCCACAGCCTCGTCCCGGAACCGAGCTCCACCGGCGCGACCGCGACGTGCAACGTGTCGACGAGGTCGGCCTCGAGGAACTGCCGGATGACGGTCGCCCCGCCACCCAGCCGGACGTCCTTGCCCTGAGCTGCCCCCTTCGCCTGGTCGAGAACCGTCGCGGGCTCCCCGCCGACGAAGTGGAACGTGGTGTCGGAGAGGGAGAACGACGGACGTCCGTGGTGGGTCATGACGAACACGGGCGTGTGGAACGGGGGCTCGTCGCCCCACCAGCCCTGCCACTCGTGGTCCTGCCACGGACCCCGCTGCGGCCCGAACTTGTTCCGGCCCATGATCTCGGCGCCGATGCCGTGGCTGAAGTCGCGCGTGAAGTAGTCGTCCAGACCGCGACTCCCCCCGGGTTCGCTGCGGTTGGGAAAGCTCGCCGTGGCGAGCGCCCAGGCCATCAGCTCCCGGGGATCGGCGTGCCCGAACGGTCGCTCCAGGCTCTGGCCCTCGCCGGCACCGAAGCCGTCGCTCGAGACGGTGAAGTTCTGCACTCTGAGCAGCTGGTCCACGGGGCTCCTTCTGATCGGTCGACGTCCGTAGGACCGCCGCCGTCCGCGGAAGTCATCGGCGTTCAGGCACGCATGCCTATCGGACCGGACACGACTCAGCAAGCGCGTCGCGAGACTGTGGACAGCGCTCTCACCTGGGGATTCATCTGGCCGGAAGCGGCTCACTGGCATAGACTTCGTACACATGTTCGAACAGGTGGGGAGGGTGGTCATGGGCGAGTTGCAATCGGCGCTGGATGCCCTGGCCGCCGAGGACGTGCGGGGTCTCTCGCCGCGGGAGCAGCTCGGCGGGAT
>NZ_OCNK01000006.1 GCF_900230285.1 Blastococcus haudaquaticus
CTCCCCGACGGCGGCCTGCAATGGACCACCCCCACCGGCGACCGCGTCACCACCCACCCACCCCGCTACGGCACCGACGACGACCTCCCCCCACCGCCCCAACCCCGGCCCACCCGCACCAAGGTCCCCGGCCACCCCACCCCACCCCGCGAGGAACCAGCCCCCTTCTGACGGAGCCGGCGGAGATTGCTGGGCCGACCCGGAACGCCGCGACGCCGGCACCCCCTCGCGGGGATGCCGGCGTCGCGTGCGTCGGGCCGAGCAGGGACTACTGGGCCTTCGCCAGGGTTCCCAGATAGAGCTCGATGACCTTGGGGTCGTGCATGAGCGACTCACCGGTGTCGGTGTAGGCGTTCCGGCCCTGGTCGAGGACGTATCCGCGGTCGCAGATCTGCAGGCACCGGCGCGCGTTCTGCTCGACCATGATGATCGAGACGCCGGTCGCGTTGATCCGGCGACAACGGATGAAGACCTCGTCCTGGTAGGCGGGGGAGAGGCCGGCCGACGGCTCGTCCAGCAGGAGCACCGACGGGTCCATCATCAGCGCCCGGCCCATCGCGACCATCTGCCGCTCGCCACCCGAGAGGGTGCCGGCCTTGGCCTTGCGCCGCTCACCGAGCAGCGGGAACAGGTCGACGACGTAGTCGAAGCGGTCCTTGAAGATCTTCGGGCGCAGGAAGACGCCCATCTGCATGTTCTCCTCCAGCGTCAGGGAGGGGAACACGTTGTTGTTCTGGGGCACGTAACCGACCCCCAGCGACACCAGTCGGTGCGCCGGCGCGGAGGTGATGTCCTCCCCGCGCAGCGTCACGCTGCCCGACCGCACGGGGATCAGCCCGAACAGCGCCTTCAGCAGCGTCGACTTGCCGGCACCGTTCGGGCCGATGATGCCGACGAGTTCGCCGTCCTGCAGGTAGAAGTCGCACCCGCGCAGGATGTTGACGCCCGGCACGTACCCGGCCACCAGGTCGTCGGCACGGACGAGGGCACCCTCGGCGAGCCGGACGTGCTCCTCGCGCGTGGCCGCCTTCTCGGCAGGGGAGAGCTCGGCAGCCGCGGTGGCGACGGTGTCGGCGCGGGTGAGGTCCTCGCCGGACTCGTCGACCTCGAACAACGGGTCGCTCATCGGTCGGTCCTCTCCGGCCCGCGCTCGGAGCTCAGGACGTCGCCGTCCGAGCCCTCCTCGCGGGCGATCGTCTGCTCGGCCTGGGCGAGGACCTGGTCCTCCTCCTCGACCGTGAGCGGGGCGTCGTGGTGGGCACCGAGGTAGGCGTCGACCACGGCCTGGTTCTGGCTGATGGACTCCGGCGGCCCCTCGGCGATGATCCGGCCCGCAGCCATGACCACCACCCAGTCGCTGATGTCCCGGACGACGTCCATGTCGTGCTCGACGAAGATCACGGTCATGCCCTGCTCGCGCAGGTCCTTCACGTGGCCGAGCAGGCTCTGCGTCAGCGCGGGGTTCACCCCGGCCATCGGCTCGTCGAGCATGACGACCTGCGGGTCGCTCATGAGCGCCCGCGCCATCTCCAGCAGCTTGCGCTGACCACCGGACAGGGTGCCGGCGAAGTCGTCCTTCTTGGCGTCCAGCTTGAACCGCCGCAGCAGGTCCATCGCCTTCTCGGTGTTCTCCTTCTCCTGCGCCCGCCAGATGCCCGGCACGAGCGCGCGGAAGAAGCTCTCGCCCCGCTGGCCCTGGGCACCGAGCAGCATGTTCTGGAGCACCGTGAGGCGCGAGAGCGCCTTGGTGAGCTGGAACGTGCGCACGACTCCCAGACGCGCCACCTGGTGCGGCGACATCTTGCCCAGCGACTGACCGTTGAACGACCAGGTGCCCGTGTCCGGCTGGTCGAACCCGGTGAGCAGGTTGAACAGCGTGGTCTTGCCGGCACCGTTGGGCCCGATCAGGCCGGTGATGCCACCGCGCTGCACCTCGAGGTGGTCGACGGCGACCGCGGTCAGACCACCGAACGTGCGGGTGACGCCGTCGACGACCACGGCCGGGTCCGGCTTGGCGACCCCGACCTCCCAGGGGAGGTCGCGGAGCGCGACCTGAGCGAGCCGCTGGGGGGCGTCGCCGCTCGTCCAGCCACCCGTGCGCTCCGGGTGGTAACCGGACCCACCGGCGGCACCGGTCCCGGACGCGGTCGCACCGTGCGGAGTGGGGTCAGCGGGCATCGAGCATCACCTCTCGTCGATCACCGAAGATCCCCTGCGGGCGGAAGATCAGCAGCAGCATCAGTCCCACACCGACCAGGATGAACCGGATCTGCGCCACGTCGGTGGAGGACAGCAGGTCGTCGGGGATCACCCCGTTGTCGATCAGCAGGCGGAGCCCGGTGTCGGCGAACTGCAGGATGAACAGCAGGATCATGGCGCCGATCACGGGCCCCAGCACCCGCGCCGCACCACCGAGGATCAGGGCGGCGTAGGCGAGGAACGTGTTGGCGTTCTGGTACTGGTCCGGAACGGCGGACCCGGTGCCCACCGCGTAGACCATGCCGCCGAGCGCACCGAAGACACCGCCCAGGACCAGCGCCTGCATCTTGTAGACGTAGACGTTCTTGCCGAGCGAGCGGACGGCGTCCTCGTCCTCGCGGATGGACTTCAGCACCCGGCCCCAGGGGCTGCGCATGAGAGCGAAGACCAGGAGGCTGCCGAGGATGACCAGCAGCCAGCCGACGAGGGCCACCCACAGCTCGCCGCCGGACCAGCTGGTGCCGAGGATCGAGTACCGCTGCGAGGTGTTCCACGGGGCGAGCGCGATGAAGTCGCCGTTGAAGCCGGAGAGGCCGCGCGTGCCGTTCGTGACCGGCGTCGCCGACACCGACCGGAAGAGCAGTCGCAGCCCTTCCGCCGTGGCGATCGTCGCGATCGCGAGGTAGTCGGCCCGCAGCCGCAGCGTGGGCAGACCCAGCAGCAGCGCCAGCACGACCGCTGCTGCGAGGCCGACGAGGACGCCGGCCCAGAACGGAATGCCCCACTTGCTGACCGAGATCGCGATGCCGAACCCGCCGAGCATGGCGAAGGCGATCTGACCGAAGTTCAGCAGCCCCGCGTAGCCGAACTGCACGTTGATGCCGATGGCCAGCAGCGCGAAGAAGATCGCCTGGAACCCGAGGGCGGACTTGCCCGCGACGGCCAGGGCGTTGAGGAGGTCTGCCATGGCTCAGCCGACCCGGACTCGGCTGCCCAGGATTCCCTGGGGCCGGATGACGAGGATGACGATCAAGAGCAGCAGGCCTCCGACGTACTTCACGTCATTCGGGATGACGAGTGTCGACATCTGCACGAACACGCCCACGATGAGGCTTCCCACGAGCGCCCCGTACGCCGTCCCGAGGCCGCCCAGCGTGACGCCGGCGAACATCAGGAGGAGCAGCCGGAAGCCCATGTCCCACTGGACCTGGTCCGACAGGCCCAGCAGCACGCCGCCGAGAGCGGCCAGCGCGCCACCCATCATCCAGACCACGAGGATCACGCGATTGACGTCGATGCCCGACGAGGCCGCCAGGTCCCGGTTGTCCGAGACGGCGCGCATCGCCTTCCCGATCTTCGTCCGCTGGAGCATGAGCGCTACCAGGACCAGGACGATCACCGAGATGATCACCGACGCGAGGTCGGCGTTCGTCATGGTGAACACGCCGTAGTCGACGGCGCGACCGCCCTGGAAGCCCTGGTACGGGCTGGACCGGCCGCCGTAGACGACCTGGATCAGGTAGCGCAGCAGCAGCGAGAGGCCGATCGAGACGACCAGCGCCGCGATCAGGCCGGTGCCGCGCCGGCGCAGCGGACGCCACAGGGCCAGCTCGTTCAGCGCGCCCACCGCGGCGCCCACCACCATCGCCAGGACCGTGGCGACGACGAGGTTCACGCCGCCGGAGACGTTGATGTACCAGGCGGCGACGGCGCCGATGGTGACGAGCTCACCGTGGGCGAAGTTCGTCAGCCCCGTCGTCCCGAAGATCAGGGACAGGCCGACGGCGGCCATGGCGATCAGCAGACCGAACCGGATGCCGTCGACCAGCAGCTGGATGGCGCGCACGCCGCCACCACCGGCACCGCGACTGCCGTCCTCGAGACCGATGATGACCGCCTGCCGGCGTCCCTCGTCGACGGTGACGGTGCGGCTGTTCGCGCCGGCGAGCTCGACGCCGTCGGGCAGGTCGCCCTCGTCCAGGGTGACGGTGTACTCGCCCGGGCCGGGGAGGTCGACCGACCAGCGGCCCTCGTCGTCGGTCTCGACGCTCTCGATCTCGGCGCCGTCAGCCCCGGCGACCTCGATCTGCACGTCCTCGATCGGGCCGCTCCGACTGGTCTGCACCGTCCCGGTCAGCTGCTCGCCCTCCGCCTGGGCGAGGCCCGGCGTGAACGCCGCGATGCCCAGCCCGAAGGTCAGCACCAGCAGCAACCTGACGACGACGCGTCGCCTGCCCGATGGTCGACTGCGACCCCCGGGTCGCTGCAGGGACCCGTGCGGGTCCGTTCGTCGACCGTGCCGGCGGGCACGGTTTCCCGCGTGCGTCACGCGACCTCCCAGAGCGGATGAGTGAGCACGGACCCTAACCCGGTTGTGTTGCCCGGCTGTCTCTTCGGGCTGACCTGTGACCTTTCCGCGACACGCCGTTGTGGTAACGGTGTGTGTTCGTGCGGCGCGTCGTCGTGATCACGGCTGCTCAGCGGTGCACTCTTCCCCCACCTTCAGGGGAGGATTCCGTGTCAGGAACCGGTTCGCGGTCCCGCGTGGTCTCGCGTACGGCGCGTGCGGCCGACCTACCCGCCGTCCTCGCGCTCGTCCGTCAGCACCGCGCCGACGCGCATGCCGGGGACGTCCTCACCGGTCACGTCTCGCTGAACGCCGCGGCCTCCGGTTTCCGCCGGCTGCTCGAGGACCCGGGGCACCGGGTCGTGCTCGCCGTGCTGCCCGGGCCCCACGCGGCCGTGGGCGGAGCGACCGGGGAGGCCGTCGTCGGTCTGGCGGTCCTCGGGCTCGACCCGCTGTCGCTGGTGCTGGGCAACCCGCAGGTCACCGTGGACACGTTCGTCGTCCACCGCGAGCACCGCCGCCGCGGCGTGGGCGCCGTCCTGCTGGCGGCGGCCGCGGCGTACGCGCAGGAGAACGGCGCCGCCCACGTCGTCGCGGTGGCCGGGGGGCACGAGGCGGAGCGGCAGCGATTCCTCGCGCGCATGGGGTTCGCCCCGCTGGCCACCCGGCGGATCGTCTCGGTGGAGTCGCTCACCCGGTCGCTCGCCACCTGGCAGCGCGGCGGGGTCCCGATCCCGGCGCCGCGCCGGGCCGCGGCCCGCCGTCGACCGGTGACGCGCGGCCTCACCGCCTAGGCCCCCTCCAGGGGTCCGTGCTCAGTCCTTGGTGAGGCAGGTCAGCCGACCGGTCGCCGTCGGGCGGCCGTCCTCGTCGGTGATCTCGATCAGGAACGTCGACAGCGTGCGTCCGCGACGAACCGGCGTGCACACCGCGGTCACGACACCGGACGTCGCTCCGCGCAGGTAGCTCGCGTTCAGCTCGATGCCCACCACCTGCTTGTCCGGGCCGGCGTGCAGTGCACCCGCCCAGGAGCCGATCGTCTCCATCAGCGCGCAGCTCGCACCGCCGTGCAGGAGGCCGAAGGGCTGTTCGTTGCCGGCGACCGGCATCGTCGCGACCATGCGATCCGGGTCGTAGTCGGTGATCCGGATGCCCAGCTTGTCGTCCAGCGGGCTGAGCTTGTCGGCCGGGAGCCAGGACGGGGGAGGAGTGCTCACGCGGGCACGGTATCGACGTCGGTACCCGCACATAGGATCGGACCCGATGTCCGCACCGGTCTCCACCACAGCGCCCGCCGTCCCGACGACCTCCGGGGCGCGCCCGCGCCTGCTGCTCCTGGACGGGCACTCGCTCGCCTACCGCGCGTTCTTCGCGCTCCCCGTCGAGAACTTCTCCACCACGACCGGGCAGCCGACGAACGCGGTCTACGGCTTCACGTCGATGCTGATCAACATCCTCCGGGACGAGAAGCCGACCCATCTCGCGGTCGCCTTCGACGTCGGCCGGAAGACGTTCCGCAGCGAGATCTTCGCCGAGTACAAGGCGAACCGGTCGGAGAGCCCGACGGACTTCCGCGGGCAGGTGAGCCTCGTACAGGAGGTGCTCGCCGCGCTGCACGTCCCGGTCATCACCGCGGAGAACTACGAGGCCGACGACGTCATCGCCACCCTCACCGTCCAGGCGGTCGAGGAGGGCATGGACGTCCTCATCGCCACCGGTGACCGCGACGCCCTCCAGCTGGTCAACGACCACGTCACGGTCCTCTACCCGCGCAAGGGCGTCTCGGACATGACGCGCTTCACGCCGGAGGAGGTCGAGACCAAGTACGGGCTCACGCCGGCGCAGTACCCGGACTTCGCGGCGCTCCGGGGCGACCCCAGCGACAACCTGCCCAGCATCCCGAGCGTGGGGGAGAAGACCGCCGCCAAGTGGGTGCGGGAGTACGGCTCCCTCGACGCTCTGGTCGACCAGGTCGACACCGTGAAGGGCAAGGTCGGCGAGAAGCTGCGCGAGCACCTCTCCTCGGTGCTCCAGAACCGCCGGCTGACCGAGCTCGACCGTTCGGTGCCGCTCGACCTGCGCCCCGTCGACCTGGGCGTCCAGCCGTGGGACCGCAACGAGGTGCACACGCTCTTCGACAACCTCCAGTTCCGGGTGCTCCGCGACCGGCTGTTCTCCACGCTGACCAGCGCCGAGCCGGAGGTCGAGGGCGGCTTCGACGTCGCCGAGGACGAACTCGCCCCCGGCGGGCTCGGGGCCTGGCTGGACGCCAACGCGCGCACCGGCCGGACCGGGCTCATCTTCCGCGGCACCTGGGGGCGGGGTACCGGTGAGCTGACCGGTCTGGGGCTCGCCGCGGGCAACGACCGTGCCACCTTCGTCGACCTCGGACCCGACCTCGACGCCGCCGACGAACAGGCGCTGGCCGCCTGGCTCGCCGACCCGTCGGCGCCCAAGGTGGCGCACGAGGTCAAGGGCCCGCTGCTGGCGATCTGGTCCCGCGGCTGGGAGGTCGAGGGCCTCGTCAGCGACACGGCGCTCGCCGCCTACCTGGCCAATCCTGGTCAGCGGTCCTTCGACCTCGGTGACCTCGCGGTCCGGTACCTCAAGCGCGAGCTCAGGGATGCCGCCGAGCCGGAGGGGCAGCTCACGCTCGACGGTCTCGGTCCCAGCGAGGACGACGTCGCCCGGGAGGCCGCGCACGCCGACGTCCTCAAGGCGGTCGCCGTCAACGACCTGTCCGACGCGCTGGAGAGCGTGCTCGGCCAGCGGGGCGGCGACGCGCTGCTCGGTGGCATCGAGCTGCCGTTGACCCGGGTGCTGGCGGCGATGGAGTACCGCGGGATCGCCGCCGACCTCGACTTCCTGCACGAGCTGCAGAAGGAGTTCGCCGACGGCGTCGCCGCGGCGGCCGCCGAGTGCTACGCCGTCATCGGACGCGAGGTGAACCTCGGATCGCCCAAGCAGCTGCAGACGGTGCTCTTCGACGAGCTGGCCCTGCCGAAGACGAAGAAGAACAAGACCGGGTACACGACCGACGCCGAGGCGCTCACCAGCCTGCTCGCGACGACGGGCCACCCGTTCCTCGAGCACCTGCTCCGCCACCGCGACGTCACGCGCCTGCGGACCGTCATCGACGGCCTGATCCCGATGGTCGACGACGCCGGGCGCATCCACACCACGTACCAGCAGACGATCGCGGCGACCGGCCGCCTCTCCTCGACCGACCCCAACCTGCAGAACATCCCGATCCGCACCGCGGAGGGCCGCCGCATCCGGCAGGCCTTCGTGGTCGGCCAGGGCCATGGCCAAGACTTTGAGTCGCTGATGACGGCGGACTACAGCCAGATCGAGATGCGGATCATGGCGCACCTCTCCGGCGACGAAGGCCTCATCGAGGCGTTCACCTCGGGGGAGGACCTGCACTCCTTCGTCGCCTCCCGGGCGTTCGGCATCCCCATCGAGGAGGTCGACCCCGAGATGCGCCGCCGGATCAAGGCGATGAGCTACGGCCTGGCGTACGGGCTCTCCGCCTACGGCCTGGCGCAGCAGCTGCACATCACGCCCGAGGAGGCGCGAGGGCAGATGCACGCCTACTTCGAGCGCTTCGGCGGCATCCGCGACTACCTCGACGGCGTGGTCGACGAGGCGCGGATGACCGGCTACACCGAGACCACCCTGGGCCGGCGTCGCTACCTCCCCGACCTCACCAGCGACAACCGCCAGCGGCGCGAGATGGCCGAGCGGATGGCGCTCAACGCCCCGATCCAGGGGTCCGCGGCCGACGTCATCAAGGTGGCGATGCTCAACGTGGAGAAGGCGATCGCCGCGGAGGGCCTGTCCTCGCGGATGCTGCTCCAGGTGCACGACGAGCTCGTGCTCGAGGTCGCGCCGGGGGAGCGGGAGCGGCTCGAGGAGCTCGTGCGCCGCGAGATGGCCGGCGCCGCCGACCTGTCCGTGGCGCTGGAGGTGTCCGTCGGCTTCGGCCGGACCTGGGACGAGGCCGCCCACTGAGGTGCTCAAAGCGCTCCTACCCGATGTGCAGCGCGTCCTCGCCGGGTGGGTGGGGCGCGGGCGGCTCGAAGTCCGGAGCCTCAGCGCCCCGTCGGTCCATGCCCCACGTAGACCACCTTGCTCCCGGCCGAGTAGCGACCCAGGACTTCCTCCCTCCGGGTCGCAGGGCGAAGGACACCGCCGTCTCGCCCACGTACTTCGGGGCTTAGGTGGAGACCGATGATCTCGATGGCGCCGTCGGCCAGGTGCCGCGTCTCCAGCTCGCCGTTCTGCGCGCTGCTCACGTGGCGATGGCGGTCGCCGTCGGGGGTGTGAACGTCGATCACGGTGCTCATGGCCGGGGAGTGTGTCAGCCCGAGCGCTGAAGGCCGAGACCAGATGCGAGCGCCACGTGCGATGCCGGCGGCGCGTCGGAGGCCGTCTCTATCGTGGCGACCATGGCGGACGCGGACGGCAAGCACGTGTTCATCTCGTATGTGCGCGAGGACTCGGAGGGGGTCGACGCGCTGTGTGCTGTCCTGGAGGCGGCACAGATCCCGTACTGGCGGGACAGGTCGGCCCTGGGCCCGGGGGACGCCTGGAAGGTGAAGATTCGGGAGGCGATCCGGAAGGGGGCGCTGGTCTTCCTGGCGTGCTTCTCGGATAGCTCCCGGGGCAAAGACAGGTCCTACATGAACGAGGAGCTGACCCTGGCCGCCGAGGAGTTCCGAATGATGCCGCCAGGCCGCACGTGGCTCATCCCGATCCGTTTCGACGATGGCGACGTACCGCCGTGGGACCTCGGCGCGGGGCGCATGCTGAGCGACCTGAACTACTCCGACCTCTTTGGTCCTACCTACACCGCGAACGCGACCCGGCTCGTTACGACGATTCTGCGGCTGACGGGTGAGAAGCGGCCCGACTCGGCCACGGCCCTGGCCGCGGTGGAGCAGGCCACGCACGCGGGACGGGCGGACCTGCTCAAGCGGCTGACCAAGGAAATGTTGTTGGACCCCGCCCGCCGCATCGAACTGGACGACCTCGTGTCCCACGAGGTCCAACGGGTGATGGCGGCGTTGAGTGATGCTGACCGCGTGGCCGGCCCCTTCGGGGGGTCGAACGATGAGCGGGTCGTCCAGGTCGCGCAGGAGGCCCAAGACTTGTGGTCCCTTGCGCAACCGTTCTGCGCGTCCTTACAGGTTGCAGCCCGCTGGGGCACCGCCGACCTGATTGCACCCTGGGCGAACGGCTTGCGTTCCTTCGTCGCGGCCGCGAACAAGATCCAGAGCGGCGTTCAGCCGCTGCTGGAGGTACGGCACCTGCCAGGCATGGTCGGCATTGTGACGGCGACCCTGGCTGCCGCGTCCAGCCGCAAGTGGGACAACGTCAAGACCCTCGTCGTCGACCCGACTGTCCGCGACCGGTACGAACAAAAACCGCTACCCATCCTGGATGTCACCGACCCATACAAGCCGTTCGCGACAGATGAGGTCAGCAATACGCTGGCACGCGCTGCCATATCGGGGCGGGACCCCGAGGACGCGCTGAAGGACTTCACTGAACGTCGGCACGGCAAGTACCACACTCCGGTGGCCGAGTGGCTCCACCACATCGTGCGCCCGCTCTTTTTGGATCAGTGGCCGGATCAGGACACCTACGACGCCGAGTTCGACCGAGCAGAGGTCATCTTGGGCGTCCTAGCGCAGGATGTCGTCAACGTGCGCGCGGCGGCGGATCCGAGTGGTCACCATTGGGGCCGGTCCCATTGGTACGGGCGTTCGACATGGCGTTTCAGCCATCACCACGGCAATCCGGTGGAGGAACTCACGCTCGAGCTTTCCACCCACGGCAAGCAATGGGATCCGCTGCAGGCGAACCTCTTCGGGGGAGACGAGGGGCGCGCACAGAAGGCCTTGAGCATGTACGGCGAGAGTTTCCTCCAGATAGCCCGGCACCGGTGGTAGCTCTGGTGAACGGAAAGCTCGGCAGCCCGAGACAGGCAGCTGGCCGGCGGGGAGATCAGCCCGACTTCGCCGTCACCAGGATCAGCGTGCCCGGGACGAGCGCGCCGCGTTCGGGGGACCACTGACCCCAGTTCTGCTTGCGGCCCGGGGTCCACTCCGGCTCGACGAGGTCCTCCAGCACCAGCCCCACTCCGACGACCGCCCGCACCCAGTCGCCGACGGTGCGGTGGTGCTCGACGTACACCGTCCGCCCGTCGCCGTCGGTCTCCACGTAGGGCGTGCGGTCGAAGTAGGAGGAGACGACGCGCAGGTCCTCCGGGTCCGGGGAGTCGGGGAACGGCCAGCGCAGCGGGTGGTTCACCGACGCCACGAAGAGGCCACCAGGGCGGAGGACCCGGGCCACCTCGGCCAGGACCGCGCCGGGGTCGGCCACGAACGGCAGGCCGCCGAAGGCGGAGCACGCCAGATCCATGGTCGCGTCGCCGAGGGGGAGGGCCGACGCATCGGCCTGCAGCAACGGGACGCGGATCCCGGTGGACCTGTTCAGCTCGGCCGCACGGGCCAGCATCCCGCCGGACAGGTCCATGGCGACGACGTCGGCGCCCGCCGTCCGCAGCCACCGCGCGCAGGGTGCCGACCCGCAGCCGATCTCCAGCACCCGCCGCCCGGCGACGTCCCCGAGCAGGTGCGCGTCGGCCTCGCGCAGCCCCTCCGGGCACCACAGGAAGTCGGCGTCGCCGAGGTCGGAGCCGTGCTCGGCGAGGTAGGCCGGAGCGGCCGCGTCCCACCAGCGGCGGTTCGCCCTCGCCGACTCCTCGGCGCCTGCCGGCCGGCGGGCGACGCCGCCGGCCGCGGGGTACCCGTCGTCGGCGAGGGGGAGGTTCGCGGAGGAGTCCATGACCCGCCGATCGTGACACGCCGGGGGAGCGGTTCCGGGGTCCCCACCCAGGTGGACCCCAGCCTCCGCGCGTCCGTACGATGGGGAATGCGCCAGAGGTCTGTCGTGGTTTTCCTCACGGAACGCCAGAACCGGCTCTCCGCTGATCATCCCTCGTGGTCTCCCGGCCGCGGGGTCGCCCTGTCCCTACGCATAAACCGTCCGGAGCAACCAACCACATGACCTCCACTCAGGTCCGTCCTTCCAGCACCCCCCAGGTCGCCATCAACGACATCGGTAGCGCCGAGGACTTCCTCGCCGCCATCGACCAGACGATCAAGTACTTCAACGATGGCGACATCGTCGAGGGCGTCATCGTCAAGGTGGACCGGGACGAGGTGCTGCTGGACATCGGCTACAAGACCGAGGGCGTCATCCCCTCGCGCGAGCTCTCCATCAAGCACGACGTCGACCCCAACGAGGTCGTCAGCGTCGGCGACGAGGTGGAAGCCCTCGTCCTCCAGAAGGAGGACAAGGAAGGCCGGCTGATCCTCTCCAAGAAGCGCGCACAGTACGAGCGCGCCTGGGGCACGATCGAGGCCAAGAAGGAAGCCGACGAGGTCGTCACCGGCACCGTCATCGAGGTCGTCAAGGGCGGCCTCATCCTCGACATCGGCCTGCGCGGGTTCCTCCCGGCGTCGCTGGTCGAGATGCGCCGCGTCCGCGACCTGCAGCCCTACGTGGGCCGCGAGCTCGAGGCGAAGATCATCGAGCTCGACAAGAACCGCAACAACGTCGTGCTCTCCCGGCGTCAGTGGCTGGAGCAGACCCAGTCCGAGGTGCGCAGCGAGTTCCTCAACAAGCTCGCCAAGGGCCAGGTCCGCACGGGCGTCGTCTCCTCGATCGTCAACTTCGGTGCGTTCGTGGACCTCGGCGGCGTCGACGGCCTGGTGCACGTCTCCGAGCTGTCCTGGAAGCACATCGACCACCCGTCCGAGGTCGTCGAGGTGGGCCAGGAGGTCACCGTCGAGGTCCTCGACGTCGACCTCGACCGCGAGCGCGTCTCCCTGTCGCTGAAGGCGACGCAGGAGGACCCGTGGCGTCAGTTCGCCCGGACCCACCAGATCGGGCAGGTCGTCCCCGGCAAGGTCACCAAGCTCGTCCCGTTCGGTGCGTTCGTGCGCGTCGACGAGGGCATCGAGGGCCTGGTGCACATCTCCGAGCTGGCCGAGCGCCACGTCGAGATCCCGGAGCAGGTCGTCCAGGTCGGCGACGAGATCCTCGTCAAGGTCATCGACATCGATCTCGACCGTCGTCGCATCTCGCTGTCCCTCAAGCAGGCCAACGAGGGCGTCGTGGGTGACGAGGAGCAGTTCGACCCGTCCGCCTACGGCATGGCGGCGTCCTACGACGCCGAGGGCAACTACCTCTACCCCGAGGGCTTCGACGCCGACACCGGCGAATGGCGCGAGGGCTTCGACGCCCAGCGCGAGGAGTGGGAGAAGGCCTACGCCGAGGCGCAGGCCCGCTTCGAGGCGCACCGCAAGCAGATCGCGGCCGCCAAGGAGGCCGACGCGGAGGCAGCTGCGGGTGGCAGCTACTCCAGCGACGACGCTGCCGGTCCGGACGCCCCGGCCAGCACCGGCGGGACGCTGGCCAGCGACGAGGCCCTGGCCGCACTGCGGGCCAAGCTCGCCGGCGGTGAGTGAGCAGTAGTTCCGGTCCAGAGGCCCGGCATCCCTTCGGGGGTGCCGGGCCTCTGGCGTCCCCGGGCACGGAAAAGGGCCCGTGGACGCGGGTCCACGGGCCCTCGGGTCCGGTCCAGGTCCCGCCCCGAGCGTGCGGGGGCGGGGACCGGCGGGGTGCTCCCGCTACAGGCTGAGGATGATCGCGAACGCCGTGCGGGGACGACCGCCGGATCCGGCGAGGGAGCTCCAGGTGTGGCGGCCGGCCGGCGGGGCCTGGAACAGCCACTGGAGGAACGTGTTCCGGCGCGCGGGCGCCGCACGCTGGAACTGCATCCGCTCGCGCACGGCGGGGATGTCGGCGCAGCGGACACCGGTGGCCGCGCCGAGCCGGTGACGGCCGGCGCCACGGCGGGCCGCGCGCGTCGCGGCGGATGCGTCAGCGGTGGTACGGGACATGTCGGGGTCCTGCCTCTCTCGGCGGGGGAAGATCGCCGAGGCGGACGTTATGCGTGGGACGCGTGTGACTGGTGCGACGCGCCGGACGAGTCGGACGGGTGTTACCCGGCCGTGACCTGCGCCCTCAGGAGTCGGGTCCGGAGATGGCTAGTGTCCGGGACGTGCTGCGCATCGGACTGACCGGCGGGATCGGATCGGGGAAGAGCACGGTCTCCGCCCTGCTGGCCGCCCGGGGTGCGGTGATCGTCGACGCCGACCGGATCGCCCGCGAGGTGGTGGAGCCCGGTACGCCGGGCCTGGCCGCGGTCGTCGACGCCTTCGGTGCCGACGTGCTGGCCGCGGACGGCTCCCTCGACCGGGCCGCGCTCGCCGCCGTCGTCTTCGCCGACGCGGACGCCCGGCGGCGGCTGGACGGGATCGTGCACCCCCTCGTCCGTGCGCGGGCGACCGAGCTGGCCGGTGCGGCCCCGCCCGACGCCGTCGTGGTGCACGACGTACCGCTGCTGGTGGAGACCGGACAGGCGTCCTCCTACGACCTCGTGCTGGTCGTCCAGGCCGAGGAGGGGATCCGCGTCGCCCGGCTCGTCCAGCGCGGGCTCACGGCGGAGGACGCCCGTGCGCGGATGGGGGCGCAGGCTTCTGACGAGGACCGCCGGGCGGTCGCCGACGTCGTCCTGGACAACAGCGGGACGCACGAGGAGCTGGCCGCGCAGGTGGATCGGTTCTGGGCCGATCGTGTGGCCCCGGTGCTGGGATGACGCGGCCGACCGCCGCGTCCGCGGACGTCCGTCGCGGACGCGTGTGGACCTGGATCGCACTCGTCATGACCTCCGTCGGCGTGGCCGTGGGCTCCTCGCTCGACCCGGATGCCCACCCGGCCGTGCCCGGGTTCTTCGCGGCCGCGGCGGCGCTGCAGATGATGCTGGCCGGCTACTGGTGGCGGAGCCGCTACCGGCGCTGAGCCGGAACGACGAGAGCCCCGGAACGACGAGAGCCCCAGGTCATCGACCTGGGGCTCTGCTGGTGGGCGATACTGGGATCGAACCAGTGACCTCTTCCGTGTCAGGGAAGCGCGCTACCGCTGCGCCAATCGCCCGTCCCGGCCTCGCGGCCGGACCCTCCTCCGCGCTCGTGCTCCGCGGAGGAGACGAGGTGGAGACGGGATTTGAACCCGTGTAGACGGCTTTGCAGGCCGTTGCCTCGCCTCTCGGCCACTCCACCGCACGCGGGCGCCAGTCTCTCGACCAGCGCCCGAGGTTCCGAGCGGATGACGGGATTCGAACCCGCGACCCTCACCTTGGCAAGGTGATGCTCTACCACTGAGCCACATCCGCGTTGTGTTCAGAACTCTAACCGACGGGTTCAAGAGCCCCGAGCAGGGGGGTCCCCCGCGCCTCCGGAGAGCCGCAGGGGACCACGAAAGTGCAGGTCAGCGTCCTGAGGGGTCCGCTCCACCGTTCGACAGCAGCACGTGCAGCTCGTCGTCGAGGTCGAGCAGTTCGCTCTCCGCGCCGGAGGGGACGAGGGTCTCCGTCTGCCGCAGGAAGGCCGCGACCGTCGCTCGCGACAGCTCGAAGAGCGCCTCGCCCGACGGGGCGCGCAGGTGGAGGAACAGGACGTCGGTCGCCGCGTGCGCGGGCCACAACCGGACGTCGCCGTCGCCGGCCGGGCGCTCGAGCCCCGCCTGCAGCAGCTCGCGGCTCAGCAGCCAGGCGATGCCGCCCTCCTCGAGGTCGACGACGCCGTTCTCGTCGCCCACGTCGCCGAAGGCGATCCGGACGGCGAACGGGTCGGCCGCGTCGTAGCAGAGCATCGCCGGCACCTCGGTCCACGACTGCGGACCGACCAGCTGGAGCGTGATGGGGGACGAGTACCCGGGGGTCCAACCGCTGCGCATGTCAGGTCAACGACCGTCGGTGCTCGAAGTGACGTCGCATTGCACTTCCTTCACATCCGCCACACCCGTCACACGGGTACGGCAGTGGGCGTCGCTGTCGCCCTCTGCCATGCCCCCCGCGGGCGCGGGTGAACCGTCGGGACACGCAGGAATGAACCACTGGGGCAGGAGTGGACGAATGAGGCGTGTGATCATGCGATCCGTGACCTCACCCCCGCGGCGGGCCGACGACGCCGAGGGGGATGCCGACGTCATCCGCCGCATCCGGGCGGGTGACCGGGGCGCGATCGATGACCTCTACGAGCGGTTCCGCCGGCCGGCGTTCGCCCTCGCCCGCCGAATCCTGGGCGACGACGCCCTGGCCGAGGACGTGCTGCAGGAGGTGTTCCTCAGCGTCTGGCGCGATCCGGCCGCGTTCGACCGGGGGCGGGGGAGCCTCTCCTCCTGGTTGCTGGCCGTCGTCCACCACAAGGCCGTCGATGCCGTGCGGCGCGAGGAGTCGCAGCGCAGACGGCAGGCGCAGGCCGAGGACGCCCTGGTCCTCGACGCCCCGACGGCCACGCGCGACGTAGAGGACGACGCCTGGACGCGACTGGTCGGGGAACAGGTGCGGACCGCCATGGGCGTCCTCTCCCCGGCCCAGCGCGAGGCGCTGACGCTCGCCTACTACGGCGGCTACACCCAGCGGGAGGTCGCCACGCTCACCGGCGCCCCGCTCGGCACCGTCAAGACCCGCATGCTGTCCGGGATGCGCCGCCTCAAGCAGGAGCTCGGCGGCGCGGCCGGGAGCGGTGCCCTGGACAGCGCGCCGTCCACCGAGGAGTTCCCCAGATGACCGCCGACCACCAGCACTACGACGAGCTGGCCGTGGGGTGGGCGCTGCACGCCCTGGAGCCCGAGGACGAGGCGACCTTCAACCGGCACCTGCCGGGTTGCGCCCGGTGCGCGGAGACCGTCGCGCAGACGACGGACGTCATGGGCGCCCTCGCCACCGACCTGGCGCCCGCCGAGCCGTCGCCGGCGCTGCGGGCCCGGCTGCGCGCCGCGGTCGAGGCGACCGAGCAGGTCCACCGGCCCGCCGTCGTCCCACCGCCGGCGGACGCGGCCGTGCCGGCCCCCCGGACCGCCCGCAGGCGCGCGCTCCCGCTGGCGCTCGTCGCCGCGGCGGTGGCGGCAGTGCTCGGGCTCGGGTTCTGGAACATCGGTCTGCGCTCCGACCGCGCGGAGCTGAGCTCGACCGTCGCCGACCAGCGGGACGTCCTCGACGCGCTGCTGAGCCCGGAGCGGGTCGTGCTCGAGCCGCTCGGCGCGGACGGGCGGCCGGTCGCCACGGTGGTGCCGCGCGGCGACGACATCGAGGTGCTCACCCACGGCCTGTCGGTCAACGACGCCGCGACCACCACCTACGTCGTCTGGGGCGTGGGCGACGACGGGGCCGAACCGCTGGGAACCTTCGACGTGGAGCGGTCACAGATCGAGCTGAGAACCGTAGGCTCCGGGCTGACCGGCCTCGACGACTACCCGCAGTTCGCCATCAGCCTCGAGCCCGGTCAGGAGGCTCCGTCGGAACCGACGGAGGTCGTCGCGACCGGGCAGGTGACCAGCTGAGCGAACACGGAACAGCGGCTCCACCGGAGCACGCCCACCGGGAGACGTCGGACCAGCGGCGGGCCCGCTACGACGCCGACGAGGTCCACAGCCTGCGCGAGCGGGTGGCCGGGACGAAGTGGCGCCGGCGGCTCGCCGCGCGCCGCACGCTGAACCACTCCTACCGGGTCGGCGTGGGAATCGTGGGCGGCCTCATCGTGGCGTTCGGACTCGTGACCATCCCCTTCCCCGGACCGGGCTGGCTCACCGTGATCGCCGGTCTCTTCGTCCTGGCCAGCGAGTTCACCTGGGCCGAGCGGCTGCTCGAGTTCACGAAGAAGCACGTCAAGCGCTGGACCGACTGGCTGACGGCGCAGCCGGTGTGGGTGCGGTTGCTCCTCGCGGCCGCCACGGCGGCCTTCGTCTACGGCGTCCTCGTCGTCACGCTCCACGTGATGGGGGTCCCCGACTGGGTGCCGGGGTGGGTGCCGCTCTGGCGGTGAGCTTCTGGCACAATCGTCGGCGCAGGACGCGGGGGCGATTGGCTCAGCGGTAGAGCGCTTCGTTCACACCGAAGAGGTCACTGGTTCGATCCCAGTATCGCCCACTCCTGCGGAGGGCCAGGTCAGCCGGACGACGGCGACCTGGCCCTTCGTCGTGTGGCCCTTCGTCGTTCCTCAGGCCGGCGGCTCGTACTCGACCAGCCGCAGCATGCCGTCCTCCATGTGGTGGTGGTTGTGGCAGTGGAACAACCACCGTCCCGGGTTGGTGGCGAGGAAGTCGAAGGTCACCTCACCGCCGCGCGAGGGGACGGTGACGGTGTCCTTCACCGGCCCCCGCCCCGACGCCGTCAGCACCTGGAAGTGGTGCCCGTGCAGGTGCATGGGGTGCCACTTCGCGCTGGTGTTCCGCATCGTGAACCGCACCCAGTCCCCGTCGGAGACCACCAGCGGGTCGGCGTCCGGATAGCTCTGGCCCCCGATCTGCGTCCCCGAGAGCGTGAGGTCGTACGAACGGTCCGGTGCGCCCGCGGGCAGCGGCAACGGCTCCCGCGCCACCAGTTGCTCGTAGCTGACCAGGCGGCCGTCCAGCTCGGCCGGTCGCTCGGCCACCGCGGGGGCCGTCGATGCCTCGCTGCCCGTGTACCGGAGCAGTGCCCGGCCCCAGCCGCCCCGGCCCTCGGGCTGCACGCCCACCTGCCAGACGCCGCCGGGCTGCGCGGCGTCGACCAGGACGTCGTAGCGCTCGCCCATCCCCAGCCGCAGGGCATCGACTGTCACCGGCTCCACCGGCATGCCGTCGGCGTGGGTGACGGTCAGGCGGTGGCCGGCGACGGCGAAGCGGAAGCCGGTGTCGGCGGCGATGTTCATGACCCGCAGCCGCAGCCGGTCACCCGGTCGCGCCGTCAGCACCGGCGCGTCCTCCGGCGGGCGCCCGTTGACCAACAGCAGGGGGTAGGAGCGGCCGCCGAAGGAGACGGCGTCGACCGGGTCGGGGTCGTCCCCGGCCCTGTCCTCCGCCCCGTGTCCGGCCGAGCTCTCCGCCCCGTGCCCGGCGTGGTCGTCCAGTCCGTCGCGCCAGTCGTCGAGCATCAGCGTGTACTCGGAGTCGTAGGCCAGCTCCTCGGTGCGCGGCTCGACGACCAGCGGCCCGTAGAGGCCCCGGTCCAGCTGCATGCCGACGTGCGCGTGGTACATGAACGACCCGGCGACGGGCGTCTCGAACTCGTAGGAGAACCCTTCGCCGGGGGCGACCGGGTCCTGGGTGATGCCCGGTACCCCGTCCATCCCGTTCGGCGGGGTGAGTCCGTGCCAGTGCACGGTGGTGTCCTCGGGCAGCTCGTTCGCCAGCTGCACGCGCAGGGTCTCCCCGGCCCGGAGGCGGATCTCCGGGCCCGGAACGGTGCCGTAGCCCCAGGTGGGCACCGCGTGACCGGCCAGGTCGACGCGCATCGGCGCGGCCGTCAGCCGCAGGGCCCCCGCTGTAGAGGGGCCTGCGGCCGACGGCCCGCGTCCGGAGCAGCCGGTGAGGAGGGAGAGTCCGGCGGCGGCCGTCAGCCCCAGGAACTGGCGTCGCGTCGCCGGCATCCGCGTCTCCCCGTCACTCAGCGGTGAACTCGGCGAACATGCCCAGGGTGAAGTGCGGCGGCCCGGCGCCCTCGGTGTCGTGCGTGGTCCCCTGGGGGACGAAGCAGGCGGCTCCGTACCGGCCCGGCTCCATGCGCAGGAACGTCGTCTCCGACTCTCCCGGGCCGGCGAAGACGACCCCGGCGAGCTGGATCATCGAAAAGACCTGCTCCTCCGGCTGGGCCAGCACCTCCTCGACGGGCATCGTGACGTCGTCGTTGATCCGGGCGAGGCCGATCTCGTGCATCTCCTCGCCCTCGTTGGTGAAGGTCATCGCCACCACGCCGCCCGGGACGGTGTCCGGCAGGCCCTCGTACTCGTAGTCGACGCCGGTGGCCTCGACGTGCTCGTAGCCGCACTCGGCGAGCATGTACTCGTCGATGTCGTCGTCGGCCTGCTGGAACTCCGGGCTCTCCATGACGGACGGGTCCCCGGCGAGGGCTTCGCGGACGAGTCCGGTGGCCTCGGTCACCGTCTCGGAGATCTCCTCGGGCGCGGCGTCCTCGACGTCGCCCAGGAGCGGCTCGACCGTGGCGCCGAACTCCTCCATGGCGGCCTGCTGCTCCTCCGGCGGCGCGGCCTCGTCGACCGGCGGGCCCATCGCGAAGGCCGCCTCGAGGTCGACGGACGCCTCGCAGAACGCGGCGGGGTCGGCATCGCTCTCGGACGTGCTCGTCTCCGCGGCCGCGGTGTCGTCGCCGCCCGGGTCGTCGGACCCGCAGGCCACCATCGTGGCGGCGAGCGCGAGGGTGGCGCCCCCGAGGACCCAGCGGCGCACCCCCCGGATACCTGTCGTGGTCTGCATGTTCTCCAACCTCTCTGCGGGGGGCGGCGGTTGCCGGCCGTGTCGACGGTGCAGGGTTGCGAGGTGGAGGGGCGTGTGGTGCGGCCGGATACACGGGTGGCTCACCGGGGCGCCGGGCGGCCTGCGATCCGTCACCGCTCGTTGCAGGAAGGGCTCGCTGAGTAGTACGACTCCGTACCGTTCCCGCCGGTACGGTCCGAGGGGTGACGACGGGACGACCGGTGGGCCGGGTCCAGGAGATCCGGGTCTTCCCGGTGCGGTCGCTGGCGGGGACCGCCGTGCCCACCGCCGCGATCGGTCCCGACGGTCTCGCGGGTGACCGGACGTGGACGGTCGTCGACGCGGACGGGCGGCCGGTGCGGGCCAAGGAGGCGCCGGGTATCGCCGGACTGGACGGCGCCGGAGTGGACGAGGAGCAGCTGTCCGCCGCCGCCGGCCGGCCCGTGCACCTGGCCGCACTCCCGCCGCAGCCCGGGGTCGCGCCCGTCCACCTCGTCTCCGAGCAGGCGATCGACCGGGCCGCACGGGGCGAGGTGCCGGAGGGCTGCTCGGCGGACGACCCCCGCGCGAACCTGCTGGTCTCCCTCGACGAGGGCGGCGACGAACGGGCCTGGGTCGGGCAGGAGGTGCGGATCGGCGACGCCGTGCTGCGGGTCACGAGGACGCCGAAGCACTGCCTCGGCGTCTACGCCGACGTCGTCACGCCGGGGACGGCGCAGGCGGGCGACGCCGTATTGCTGATCGGGAACCCCGGACCTTCGCACTAGGCTCGGGAGGCCGAATCCCTCCGAACCACCAGGAGTTCCTGTGTCGACCCCGCCCTCGCCGACCGCCACCACCCCGATCCGGGTGCCGGCCGGGACGACGGCGCAGCAGGCGCTCAAGGACGCCGGGATCCCGCTCAAGGGGCCCGACGGCGCGGTCGTGGTCCGGGACGTCGCCACCGGTGACCTCAGGGATCTCGCCTGGACCGCGGACGCCGACACCGAGGTCGAGCCGGTCGCCGCCTCGAGCCCCGACGGTCGCGCGGTCATCCGGCACTCCGCGGCCCACGTGCTGGCCCAGGCCGTGCAGGAACTGTTCCCCGGCACGAAGCTGGGCATCGGCCCGCCGGTCGAGAACGGCTTCTACTACGACTTCGACCCCGAGCGGCCGTTCACCCCCGAGGACCTCACCGCCCTCGAGAAGAAGATGACCGAGATCGTCCGCGCCGGGCAGAACTTCTCCCGCCGGGAGATCAGCGACGCCGAGGCCCGGGCCGAGCTCGCCCACGAGCCCTACAAGCTGGAGCTCATCGGCCTCAAGGGCGGCGCCGCCGAGGCGGCGGAGGGTGCCGACGTGGAGGTCGGCGGTGCCCAGCTGACCATGTACGACAACCTGGACCCGCGCACCGGCGAGCGGATCTGGACCGACCTGTGCCGCGGCCCCCACCTGCCGCGCACCAACGCCATCCCCGCGTTCAGCCTCACCCGGAGTGCCGCGGCCTACTGGCGCGGCAGCGAGAAGAACCCGCAGCTCCAGCGCGTCTACGGCACCGCCTGGGAGAGCAAGGACGCCCACAAGGCGTACCTCGAGCACCTGGCCGAGGCCGAACGGCGTGACCACCGCCGCCTGGGGGTGGAGCTCGACCTGTTCAGCTTCCCGGACGAGATCGGGTCCGGGCTCGCGGTCTTCCACCCCAAGGGCGGGGTGATCAAGCGCGAGATGGAGGACTACGTCCGCGCGCGGCACATCGAGGAGGGCTTCGACTACGTCGGCACCCCGCACATCACCAAGCGGGGTGTCTTCGAGACCTCGGGCCACCTGCCGTACTACGCCGACACCATGTTCCCGCCCATGGAGCTGGAGAACAGCGAGTACTACCTCAAGGCGATGAACTGCCCGATGCACAACCTGATCTTCAGGTCGCGCGGGCGGTCCTACCGCGAGCTGCCGCTGCGCTTCTTCGAGTTCGGCTCGGTCTACCGCTACGAGAAGTCCGGTGTCGTGCACGGCCTGACCCGCGTGCGCGGGCTCACCCAGGACGACTCGCACAGCTACGTCACCCCGGAGCAGGCGCCCGGGGAGATCCGGCACCTGCTGGCCTTCGTGCTCGGGCTGCTGAACGACTTCGGTCTCGACGACTACTACCTCGAGCTGTCCACCCGCGGCGACGACCCGGCGAAGCAGGGGAAGTTCATCGGGACCGACGAGGAGTGGGCCGTGGCCACCCGGGTGCTGGAGGACGCGGCGACGGAGACCGGCCTGGAACTGGTCCCCGACCCCGGCGGTGCCGCCTTCTACGGCCCGAAGATCTCCGTGCAGGCGCGCGACGCCATCGGCCGCACCTGGCAGATGTCGACCATCCAGTACGACTTCAACCAGCCGGCCCGCTTCGGCCTCGAGTACAGCGCCTCCGACGGGAGCCGCCAGCAACCGGTGATGATCCACTCGGCGAAGTTCGGATCCATCGAGCGGTTCTTCGGCGTCCTCACCGAGCACTACGCCGGTGCGTTCCCGGCCTGGCTGGCGCCGGTGCAGGTCGTCGGCATCCCGGTCACCGACGAGCAGGTGCCCTACCTGACCGACGTCGCGGTGAAGCTGCGGGCCCGCGGGCTCCGGGTGGAGATCGACGACTCCGACGACCGGATGCAGAAGAAGATCCGGACCGCGAGCAAGCAGAAGGTGCCGTTCGTGCTGATCGCCGGCGCCACCGACGCCGAGGCCGGCGCGGTGTCCTTCCGCTACCGCGACGGCTCGCAGAAGAACGGCGTCCCGGTCGACGAGGCGGTGGAGCAGGTCGCCGCGTGGGTGGCGTCGCGGTCCAACGTGGACCCGGTGGCCGCAGATCCGACGGACGTGCCCGCCGGATGACCGACGACGGACCCGGCAGGGCCTTCGAGCACCTCTGGACGCCCTACCGGATGGCCTACATCCGGGGCGAGGGCAAGCCGACCGGTGCCCACGACTGCCCGTTCTGCGTCATCCCGACCATGAGCGACGAGGACGGGCTGATCGTCGCGCGCGGCACGACGGTGTTCGCCGTCCTCAACCTGTACCCCTACAACGCCGGTCACCTGATGCTGGTCCCGTACCGGCACGTGCCGGACTACACCGACCTCACGTCCGAGGAGGTGGCGGAACTGGGCGCCTTCACGCAGACGGCCATGCGCACCGTCCGGACGGTCAGCGGCGCCCACGGGTTCAACATCGGCATGAACCAGGGTTCGGTCGCGGGCGCCGGCATCGCCGACCACCTGCACCAGCACGCCGTCCCGCGCTGGGGCGGGGACACCAACTTCATGCCCGTCATCGGCCTGACCCGCGTGCTCCCTCAGGTGCTCACCGAGACTCGTGCCCTCCTCGCCACCGCGTGGACCGAGCAGGCCCTCCCGGCCGCGTCGTCCGCCCGCCCCTCCACCTCCGCGTCCTCCACCCGCCCCTCCACCCCGACGGAGGCCTGAGTGCTCGGCAGCAACGCGCGCCCGGCCGTGGCCCGTTTCTGGGCGCCGGTCGTCGCCCGGCTGGGCCGGGCGGGCGTCACGCCCGACATGGTGACGATCATCGGCACCCTCGGCGCCGTCGCCTCCGCGGTCTTCCTGATCGGCAACGGCTTCCTGTTCTGGGGGTCGGCGGCGGTCACCGTCTTCGTCCTGCTGGACATGCTCGACGGGGCGCTCGCACGCGCCCGCGGTGGGGGATCGGTGTGGGGCGCCGTCCTCGACTCCACCGGCGACCGGGCCGCCGACGCGGCGATCTTCGGGGCGCTGGTCTGGTGGTACTCCGGCGAGGGCGACAACCGCCTCCTCGTGCTGCTGGCGCTCGTCTGCCTGGTGCTGGGGATCCTGACCTCCTACATCAAGGCGCGCGCCGAGGGCGTCGGGCTGTCGGCCGACGTCGGGATCGTCGAGCGCACGGAGCGGCTGATCCTGGTGCTCGTCGGTACCGGCTTCACCGGGCTCGGCATCCCCTACGCCGTCCACGTGGCCCTGTGGGTGCTCCTCGTCGGCAGCGCCGTGACCGTCGCGCAGCGCTTCCTCGCCGTCCGCCGGGCCGCCGCCGACCGCCCGCTGCCCGTGCCGCCGTCCCCGCCGGCGCCGTGAGCGGGACCCTCGTCGACCGGACGACCGCCCGGCTGACCGACGCCGGGTTCGCCGCCGGATGGCACGCGGTGCGGCTGCTGCCGGAGCCGGCGGCGCGGGCGGCCTTCGACCGGGCCGGGCGCTGGGCCGCCGGGCGCGACGGCAAGGGCACCCGCCAGCTGCGGGCCAACCTGCGCGTGGTGACCGGCGGCCGGCTGACCGAGACCGAGCTCGGCGACCTCACCACCCGGGCGGTCCGTTCCTACGCGCGCTACTGGCAGGAGGCCTTCCGGCTCCCGGCGATGAGCAGCGAGCGGATCGTCACCGGCACCGAGGTCGTCGGTCTCGAGCACCTGGAGAAGGGCCGCGCCGGCGGCCGGCCGGTCATCATGGCGTTGCCGCACAGCGGCAACTGGGACGCCGCCGGGGTGTGGTTCATCGACTGGCTCGGCGGGCCGTTCATGACCGTCGCGGAGCGGCTGAAGCCGGAATCGCTCTACGAGCGCTTCGTCGCCTTCCGGGAGTCGCTCGGCTTCCGGGTCGTCCCGCTGACCGGCGGGGAACGGCCCAGCACCGAGGTGCTGCGGAACTGGCTCGCGGACGGCGGCGCGACCTGCCTGCTCGTCGACCGCAACCTCGGCAGCGGGGGAGTGCCGGTCGACTTCTTCGGCCGGCCCGCGACGCTGCCCGGCGGCGCGGCCCTGCTCGCCGCGCAGACGGGCGCGGCCCTCATCCCGACGGTCTGCCAGTTCACCGGGCACGGGTGGCGCCTCGTCTTCTCGCCCGAGGTGCCGGTCGCCGGCCCCGGGCGGCTCAAGGACCGCGTGGGCGCCGCCATGCAGACCGTCGCGGACGCGTTCGCCGCCTCGATCGCCGACCGGCCGGAGGACTGGCACATGCTCGGCCGGATCTGGGCCGACGTGCCGCCGGACCCGCCCGCCGGGGCGGCGGAGAGCTCCTCCCCGAGCACGGCCGCCCCCTGATGCGCATCGGCCTGGTCTGCCCGTACCGCTGGGACGTCCCCGGCGGGGTGCAGTACCACGTGCGGGACCTGGCCGAGACGCTCCGCGGCCTCGGGCACCACGTGGAGATCCTCAGCCCGGCCGAGCGCGAGGAGTCCCTGCCGCCGCACGCGACCTTCGCCGGCCGGACCGTGCCGGTGCCCTACAACGGCTCCATGGCCAGCATGCAGTTCGGTCCGGTGTCGGCCTCCCGGGTGCGCCGCTGGCTGCGCGACGGGCACTTCGACGTCGTCCACGTGCACGAGCCGGCGTCGCCGTCGGTGTCCCTGCTCGTCTGCATGATCGCCAAGGGGCCGGTCGTGGCCACCTTCCACGCCGCGACCACACGGTCGAAGTGGCTCGCCGTCGTCGGTCCCTGGGCGACGCCGTGGCTGGAGCGGATCAGCGGCCGGATCGCCGTGTCGGACTTCGCCCGTCGCGTGCAGGTCGAGCACCTGGGCGGCGACGCGGTGATCATCCCGAACGGCGTGCACACCGGGTTCTTCGCCGAGGGGCCCACCCTGCCCGGATTCCGCCGGGGCGTCGACGGCCCGACCATCGGCTTCATCGGCCGCTACCTCGAGCCGCGCAAGGGTCTGCCCGTGCTGCTCGAGGCCCTGCGGACCGTCGTCCAGGAGCACCCGGGCGCCCGCCTGGTCATCGCCGGCCGCGGGGACGCCGAGGAGCTGTGGCCGCTGGTCGGGGAGGACCTCCGCCCGCACGTCACCCTGCTCGGTGAGGTCTCCGAGGCCGACAAGGCGGCGTTCCTGCGCTCGGTCGACGTGTACTGCGCGCCGAACCTGCTCGGGGAGTCCTTCGGCGTGATCCTCATCGAGGCGATGGCCGCCGGCGCGCCGATCGTCGCCAGCGATCTGGACGCCTTCGCCCGCGTGCTCGAGGACGGGAAGGCGGGGGTGCTCGTCCGGCGCGACGACGCAGCGGCGCTGGCCGGCGCGCTCGGCGAACTGCTGGGCGACCCGGCGCGACGGGCCGAGCTGTCCGCCCGCGGCCAGCAGGCCGCCGCGTCGTACGACTGGCAGCTGCTCGCCCGCCGGATCCTGGCCGTGTACGAGACGGTCGTGCCGCCCGGCGGCGGCGGGGTCGTCGCCGAGGACGACGCCGACTACCCGGGGGTGCCTCCGTGGCGGCGCAAGGCCCGCACGTCCCCAAACGGCTCGAGGCCCCGCTAGCCTGACGCCCCGTGACGCCCGACGCCTGGTTCCTCGTCGTCGGCGCGCTCCTGCTGGTCCTGGTCGCGTGGGTGACGTGGACGCTGACCCGGCTGAGCCGCCTGGAGGACCGCGTCGATCGTGCCTGGCTCGCCCTCGACACGCAGCTGCAGCGCCGTGCCGGCGTGGCGGAGCAGCTCGCCCGGGAGTACCCGGCGGCGGTGGGGGAGGACCGGGCCGAGTACCTCGCCGCGTTCGCGGCGGACGCCCGCCGCCCCGTCGACGGGGACCGGGAGCTGGCCGAGAACGCTCTGGGACGGGAGCTGCGGGAGCTGCCGGGGGACCTGCGCGGCGTGCCGGCCTCGCTGCGGACCGACCTGGAGGGCACCGTGATCCGGGTGGCCCTGGCCCGGCGCTTCTACAACGACGCCGTGCGGGACACCCAGGCCCTGCGCCGGTCGCGGCTGGCGCGGGTGCTGCGACTGCACGGCCGGCGCCCACTGCCCCGGTACTTCGACATCGACGACCGCCACGAGCAGGCGGCCGGTGCCGGGCGGCCGGCGACCTGACCCGCCGTACGATCGGTCCTCCGAAGAACGTCCGCCCGTCCCGAAGGCCACGCCGTGTCAGCGCAGACCCCCTCCACCGGAACCGATCGCGTCAAGCGCGGGATGGCCGAGCAGCTCAAGGGCGGCGTCATCATGGACGTCGTCACGCCCGAGCAGGCGAAGATCGCCGAGGACGCCGGCGCGGTGGCCGTGATGGCCCTGGAGCGCGTGCCCGCCGACATCCGCGCCGAGGGCGGGATCTCCCGGATGAGCGACCCCGACATGATCGAGGGCATCATCGGCGCCGTCTCCATCCCGGTGATGGCCAAGGCCCGCATCGGGCACTTCGTCGAGGCGCAGGTGCTCCAGGCGCTCGGGGTCGACTACATCGACGAGTCCGAGGTGCTCACCCCGGCCGACGAGGCCCACCACATCGCCAAGAGCGCGTTCACGGTGCCGTTCGTGTGCGGCGCGACGGACCTCGGCGAGGCGCTGCGGCGCATCTCCGAGGGCGCGGCGATGATCCGGTCCAAGGGCGAGGCAGGGACCGGCAACGTCGTGGAGGCCACCCGGCACATGCGGTCCATCCGCGCCGGCATCAAGGCGCTGGGCACGCTCGACGAGACCGAGCTGTTCGTGGCCGCGAAGGAGCTGCGCGCGCCCTACGACCTCGTGGTCGAGGTCGCCCGGCTGGGGAAGCTGCCCGTCGTCCTGTTCACCGCCGGCGGCATCGCCACCCCCGCGGACGCGGCGATGATGATGCAGCTCGGTGCCGAGGGTGTCTTCGTGGGCTCGGGGATCTTCAAGTCCGGTGACCCCGCCCAGCGCGCCGCCGCGATCGTGCAGGCGACGACCTTCCACGACGACCCCGATGTCATCGCCAAGGTGTCCCGCGGCCTGGGCGAGCCGATGGTCGGGATCAACGTCGCCACCCTGCCCGAGAGCGAGCGGTTCGCCACCCGGGGCTGGTGACCGACCCCGCCGTCGCGGACCGCATCGGGGGACTCGACCTCGCGCGCGGTCTGGCCGTGCTGGGGATGTTCGGTGCTCACCTGGACATCGGCACGGAGCTGACGAGGCACCCGTCCACCTGGGCGGCGGTCGTCGACGGCCGCTCGTCGATCCTGTTCGCCACCCTGGCAGGGGTCTCGATCGCGCTCCTCTCCGGCCGCACCAGGCCGGCCGACGGCGTCGACCTGGTCCGTGCCCGGTTGCGGATCACCGTGCGCGCCGCGTGGGTGTTCGCCATCGGCGCGGTGCTGGAGTGGCTGGACACCTTCGTCGCGATCATCCTCGGCGTCTACGCGGTGCTGTTCGTGCTGGCGCTGCCGTTCCTGCGCTGGCCGCCGCGGCGGCTGTTCCTCGCCGCGGGAGCCGTCGCGGTGGCCGGCCCGCCGCTGAACGTCCTCCTCGGGCAGGGCCTGTCGGTCGCCGACGCGGAGTCGCACTACGTCGCGGAACTGCTGGTCACCGGCAGCTACCCGGCCATGCTGTGGCTCGCGTTCCTCCTGGTCGGGCTGGCCGTGGGTCGCCTCGATCTCACCTCCGCCGGTGTGCGGGCGCGGCTGGCCGGGGCCGGGGCGGGCGCCGCCGTGCTGGGGTACGCGGGTGGCTGGACGAGCAACCGCGCCGTCGCGGACGGTGCCCCGTCCGGTGGGCCGTCGGCAGGTTTCGCCTCGCCCCTCGGGTCGTGGGAGGCCGCATGGCTGACCGGTGCCGAGCCGCACAGCGGCACGACGTCCGAGCTGGTCGGGTCCGGCGGGTTCGCCGTCCTCGTGATCGCCGGGTGCCTGGTGCTGGCGGACAGGCTGCCGCTGCTGACGGCACCCCTGCGCGCGGTCGGGGCGCTCGCGCTGTCGGTCTACACCGCGCAGATCGTCGTCCTGTGGGCGCTGCTCGCCGTCGAGCCGGACCGTCCGCGCGGCGTCGCCGTCTGGCTGGTCTTCACCGTCTCGGCGCTCGCCGGCGCCGCGGTGTGGCGGTGGAAGCTCGGGCGGGGGCCGCTGGAACGGCTGCTGACCTGGAGCTCCAGCCGGGCGGCCGCCGTCCCGCCGTCGGTGCGGCCGTAACCTTTCCCGTCGTGCCCGCCGTCCCCGCCCGCCCCGTCATCGGGGTGCTCGCGCTCCAGGGCGATGTCCGGGAGCACCTGGCCGCGCTCGCCGAGCAGGGCGCCGAGGCCGTTCCCGTCCGGCGGGCCGCCGAGCTGTCCGCCGTGGACGGCATCGTGCTGCCGGGTGGGGAGTCGACCACCATCGTGAAACTGGCCGTCCGGTCCGGCCTGCTCGACCTGCTGCGGGCAGCGGTGCGCGCGGGGCTGCCCGCCTACGGGTCGTGTGCCGGGATGATCCTGCTCGCCGACCGCATCCTCGATGCGCCGCCGGACCAGGAGACGGTGGGCGGGCTGGACGTGACGGTCCGCCGCAACGCCTTCGGCCGGCAGGTGGACTCCTTCGAGTCCGAGGTCGAGCTGGGGCTCGAGGGCGGGCCGCTGCACGCGGTCTTCATCCGCGCGCCGTGGGTGGAGGAGGCCGGCGAGGGCGTCGAGGTACTCGGGCGGGTCGTCGGCGGAGCGGCCGACGGTAGGATCGTCGCGGTCCGCCAGGGGAACCTGGTGGCCACGAGCTTCCACCCCGAGCTGACCGGGGACCGCCGGGTGCACGCGCTGTTCGTCGAAGTCGTGCGCCGTCACCTGGCCGAGCAGGCCGGCGCGGAGGCCGGGAACGAGAGGGGCACCCCATGAGCGGCCATTCCAAGTGGGCGACGACCAAGCACAAGAAGGCGGGGATCGACGCCAAGCGCGGCAAGCTCTTCGCCAAGCTGATCAAGAACATCGAGGTCGCCGCCCGCACCGGTGGCGGGGACCTCTCCGGTAACCCGACGCTGTTCGACGCCGTCCAGAAGGCGAAGAAGAGCTCGGTCCCCAACGACAACATCGACCGCGCGGTCAAGCGCGGAGCCGGCCTCGAGGCCGGTGGCGTCGACTACCAGTCGATCACCTACGAGGGCTATGCCGCGGCCGGCGTCGCCGTGCTCATCGAGTGCCTCACCGACAACAAGAACCGCTCGGCCATGGAGGTGCGGACGGCGATGACCCGCAACGGCGGGAACATGGCCGACCCGGGCTCGGTGTCCTACCTGTTCTCCCGCAAGGGCGTCATCGTCGTGCCCGCGACGGGCACCACCGAGGACGACGTGCTGATGGCCGTCCTGGACGCCGGCGCCGAGGAGGTCCGCGACCTCGGCGACACCTTCGAGATCGTGTGCGAGCCGGGCGACATCGTGGCCGTCCGCACCGCGCTGCAGGAGGCGGGCATCGAGTACGACTCGGCCGACATGGGCTTCGTGCCCAGCGTCCAGGTCGAGCTGGACGCCGACGGCGCCGCCAAGGTGTTCAAGCTGATCGACGCGCTCGAGGACCTGGACGACGTGCAGAACGTCTACGCGAACTACGACGTGTCCGACGACGTCCTGGAGACGATCGGCTAGCGGTGTGTCGGGGCCCGGCGTTCGCGCCGCACGGCTAGCCTCGGTCGAACAGGCGTTCGGCTGACCAGGGGGCTCCACATGCGCGTGCTCGGCATCGACCCGGGTCTCACCCGGTGCGGGTGGGGGGTCGTCGACGGCCGTCCCGGTTCCCGGCCCACGGCGATCGGGGTCGGGGTGCTGCGCACCATGGCCGAGCTCGACCTGGAGCTCCGGCTGCTGGAGCTGCACACCGCCGTGACGGCGCTGCTGCGCGAGCACCGGCCCGATGTGGTCGCGATCGAGCGGGTCTTCACGCAGAACAACAAGGGCACCGCGATGGGGACGGCGCAGGCCGCCGGCGTGGCCGCGCTCGCCGCCGCCCAGGCCGACCGTCCGGTCGCGTGGCACACGCCGAGCGAGGTCAAGGCCGCCATCTCCGGCAACGGCCGCGCGGACAAGGAGCAGGTCACCATGATGGTCACCCGGGTCCTGGGGCTGGCCAGTCCGCCCAAGCCGGCCGACGCCGCGGACGCGCTCGCACTGGCCGTCTGCCACGCCTGGCGCGGGCCGGCGCAGCAGCGGCTGCGGGTCGCCGCCCTGGCCGGTGGCATCGGCGCCCCCGTCGTGCAGCGCACGCTGCCCCGCTGGACGGGGATCGCCAAGTGATCGCGTCGGTCTCCGGCCGGGTGGCTGCGGTGTCTCCCGACGGTGCGGTCGTCGAGGTCGGTGGCATCGGCCTCGCCGTCCAGTGCACGCCGGGCACCATTGCCCGGCTCACCGTGGGGGAGGCCGCCCGCCTGTCGACCAGCCTGATCGTGCGCGAGGACTCGCTCACGCTCTACGGCTTCGCCGACGACGACGAGCGCCAGTTGTTCGAGCTGCTGCAGACCGCCAACGGCGTCGGGCCCCGGCTCGCCCAGGCGGTGCTCGCCATCCACCCGCCGCGCGAGGTCCGCCGCGCCGTCTCGACGGCCGACGTCAAGGCGCTCATGCAGGTGCCCGGCATCGGCAAGAAGGGCGCCGAGCGGCTCATCCTGGAGCTGCGCGACCGGCTCGGTTCGATCACCACCGACACGTCGCTGGACGCGCCGTCCGGGCTGCCGTCGGTGACGCCGGTGGCGCCGTGGCGCGATCAGCTCACCGCAGCCCTGATGAGCCTCGGCTGGAGCATCAAGGAGGCCGAGGGCGCGGTGCTGCAGCTCGCGCCCGTGGCCGACGAGCAGATCGTGGCGAACGGGTCGGTGGAGGTGGCGGTGCTGCTCAGGCAGGCCCTGCAGCTGCTGGGTAGGTCATGAGTTCGCCCTTCGACCGGCCGCTGGCCGGCTCCATCGCCGACGAGCTGGGGAAGGACACCTCGGTGTCGCCGCAGGCCGGGGACGAGGAGCGCGTGGTCGAGTCCGCGCTGCGCCCGCACTCGCTGCACGACTTCATCGGCCAGCCCAAGGTCGCCCGCCAGCTCGCTCTGGTCCTCGAGGGCGCCAAGCGGCGGGGCCGGCCGCCGGACCACGTGCTGCTCTCCGGGCCGCCCGGCCTGGGCAAGACCAGCCTCGCGCTGATCATCGGGTCCGAGCTGGGCACCTCGGTGAAGATCACCAGCGGCCCGGCGATCGAACGCTCGGGCGATCTCGCCGCGATGCTCTCCAACCTCTCGCCCGGCGACGTGCTGTTCATCGACGAGATCCACCGGATCGCCCGCCCCGCCGAGGAACTGCTGTACATGGCGATGGAGGACTTCCGCGTCGACGTCGTCGTCGGCAAGGGGCCGGGCGCCACGGCGATCCCGCTGGAGATCAGCCCGTTCACGCTCGTCGGCGCCACCACGCGGGCAGGCCTGCTGACGGGGCCGCTGCGCGACCGCTTCGGCTTCGTCGGGCAGATGGAGTTCTACGAGCCCGCCGAGCTGCAGCTGGTGCTGCGGCGGAGCGCCGACCTGCTGGGGGTGGAGCTCACCGACGACGGGTCCGCGGAGATCGCCGGCCGCTCGCGCGGGACCCCGCGCATCGCCAACCGGCTGCTGCGCCGCGTGCGCGACTACGCCGAGGTCGAGGCCGACGGCCGGGTGACCCGCGAGGTCGCGCAGGCCGCGCTGGCGCTCTACGACGTCGACGTGCTCGGTCTGGACCGGCTCGACCGCGCCGTGCTGGAGGCGCTCGTCGTCCGGTTCGGGGGCGGACCGGTCGGCGTCGCCACGCTCGCCGTGGCCGTGGGGGAGGAGTCCAACACCGTCGAGGAGGTGTGCGAGCCCTTCCTCGTGCGCGCCGGGCTGCTGGCGCGGACGCCCCGGGGGCGGGTGGCCACCGAGGCGGCATGGCACCACCTCGGGCACCCGCTGCCCCGCGGCGGAGCGCTGATCAGCGGTGCCGGTGGGTCCTTCGGCGGGGGGACCGGCGCACCGACGACCCCGGGTGCGTCGTCAGAGCCCCTGTTCGGCGCATAGACTCCCGCTCGCTGGCGCGCAACTCGTCCGGCCGTGGCCGCGCGCGTCCCGTCCGGTCGCCTGCGCGCCGCAGCTGACCGACGCATTCGAGCGGTCCCCGTCCCGGGGCCGCACCCACCGCGGAGCAGGCCGCGCGGTAGAGAGGCACATCTGTCGTGGAGCAGTACTTCCCGATCATCATCCTGGGCCTGCTGGCCGTCATGCTCTTCGTCCTGCCGGCCCGGCAGCGCAAGCGCATGCAGGCGCAGGCGCAGGAGATGCAGGACTCCCTGACCGTCGGCACCCCGGTCATGACGACCAGCGGCCTGCACGGCACGGTCGCGGCCCTGGCCGAGAAGACGGTCGACCTGGAGATCGCTCCGGGCATCGTCGTCACCTTCGCCCGGCCGGCGATCCTGGAGATCCGCAAGCCGCTCGGGGACCCCGGGCACGCGGCGACCGACGAGGGCACCGACAGCGGTACCCCCGGCGCGACCGGCGGACGGCCCGCCGACGGCACCCTCTGACCCGGGGAACCACCGTGGCCAACCGCTCCCTGCCGGCAGGCCGGTACTTCGCTGCCTTCCTGCTGATCGTCGCCATCCTGTACGGGCTCATCTACTTCACCGGCAGCGTCCGCACGCCCCAGCTCGGCCTCGACCTGCGTGGCGGGACGACGGTCACCCTCGCCGCCCGCACGCCGGACGGTCAGGCGCCCGCACCGGAGGACCTGGAGCTGGCCCGCCAGATCATCGAACAGCGGGTCAACGGCCTCGGGGTTGCCGAGGCCGAGGTGGTCACCGAGGGCGACTCGAACATCGTCATCTCGGTCCCGGGTGACAACGGCGACCAGGCGCGGGAGCTGGGCCAGACGGCGCAGCTGCGCTTCCGGCCGGTCATCTCCGGCCCCGAGCCGGCCACGCCGGCGACGCCGGAGAGCTCGGCCCCCAGCGACGACGCCGCCGCGACGGACCCGGCGGCCGCCACCGACGGGGCGGAGCCCACCGCCGCGGGGTCCACCGACCCCGCCGAGCCCACCGGCACCGCCGCGCCGTCCGGGGATGCGGTCGAGGACCCCGAGGCCGACACCTCCCGGCCCCCCGTCACCCAGGAGGAGGCCGCCGCCGAGTTCGCCACCCTCACCTGCGAGAACGAGGCGCCGGGCACCGTGGACCGGCCCGACGACTTCGTCGCCTCCTGCAGCGAGGACGGAACGGCCAAGTACCTGCTCGGCCAGGCGGTCGTCGAGGGCACCGACGTCACCGATGCCACGGCCGGGACCCGGGCCGGCACGGGTGAGTGGATCGTCCAGCTCGACTTCAACTCCCAGGGGTCGGCGGCCTGGGCCGCCTTCACCGGGGCCAACGTGGGCAGCTCGGTCGGCATCACGCTCGACGGCCGGGTCATCTCGGCGCCGACGATCAACCAGGCCATCGCGGGCGGCACGGAGATCTCCGGCAGCTTCACGCAGGAGTCGGCCACCGACCTGGCCAACCAGCTCAAGTACGGCGCGCTGCCGTTGAGCTTCACGCAGGCCACCGCGCAGTCGATCTCGACCGAGCTCGGTGAGGAGCAGCTCCGGGCGGGCCTGCTCGCCGGAGCCCTCGGCATCGCGCTCGTCTTCCTGTACTCCCTGGTCTACTACCGGCTGCTCGGCCTGGTGATGATCGCCAGCCTGGTCCTGTCCGGAATCGTGGTCTACGCCTGCCTGGTGCTGCTGGGCCGGCAGATCGGCTTCACGCTGAGCCTGGCCGGCATCGCCGGCTTCATCGTCGCCCTCGGCATCACCGCGGACTCCTTCGTCGTCTACTTCGAGCGGATCAAGGACGAGATCCGGGAGGGCCGCAGCTTCCGTTCGGCGGTTCCCCGCGCGTGGGTCCGCGCCCGCCGCACCATCCTGTCGGCCGACGCGGTCAGCTTCCTGGCGGCCGCGATCCTGTACTGGCTGGCGATCGGTGACGTGAAGGGTTTCGCCTTCACCCTGGGCATGTCGACGGTCCTGGACCTGATCGTGGTCTTCCTCTTCACCCACCCGCTGATGTCGGTGCTGTCCCGGTTCCGGTGGTTCGGCAGCAGCCGCATCTCCGGTCTCGGCCGGGTGGAGCACACCCGCCGTCCTGCCCACAGCCCGGCGGCCGACCGCGACCTGGTCGGCGCCGGCGCAGACAGGAGCACCTCATGACCCGCACCCCCGACGACGGGACCGAGACCGGGACCGTCGAGCAGGTCTCCGACGAGCGGACGCTGGCCGACGCCGGCCTCCCGCAGGAGGACGGCCCCGCGGCGCCGGCGTCCCGCACCGGTCGCGGCTTCCGCGGCCTGGGTCACCGGCTCTACAACGGCGAGGCGGGGCTGGACGTCGTCGGCAACAGCCGGCTGATCTACCGGATCACCGCCGTCGTCGTCGCGCTCTGCCTGCTGTCGATGGTCTTCCGCGGCTTCAACTTCGGCATCGACTTCGCGGGCGGAAACAGCTTCCGGCTGCCCGGCAGCGAGCAGCAGCTCGAGGAGGTGCGGACGGCGGCCGAGGAGGCCGGCGCCGAGGTGGCCACGGCCCAGATCGTGGGCGGCGACACCGTCCTCCTGCGCACCGGCGCCCTGGACAACGACGCCGAGCGGACGGTCGTGGCAGCGATCGCCGAGGCCGCCGGGGTGGAGCCGGGCGACGTGAGTCCCGAGGCGGTGAGCGCCGACTGGGGACGCGACATCACCGACCAGGCGCTGATCGCCCTGGTGGTGTTCCTCGTCGCGGTGGTGCTGTTCCTGGCGCTCCGCTTCCAACCGAAGATGGCCATCGGCGCGATGGCCGCCCTGGTGCACGACATCGTCGTGACGGCGGGCGTCTATGCGCTGATCGGGTTCGAGGTCACGCCGTCCACGGTGATCGGCTTCCTGACGATCCTGGGCTTCTCGCTGTACGACACCGTGGTCGTCTTCGACAAGGTCGACGAGAACGTCAAGGACCTCGAGCGCAGCGCCCGCATGACGTGGAGCGAGGCGGCCAACCTGGCGGTCAACCAGACGCTGATGCGCTCGATCAACACCTCGGTGATCGCGCTGCTCCCGGTGGCCGGGCTGCTGTTCGTCGGCGCCGGGCTGCTGGGCGTGGGCACCCTCAAGGACCTCGCCCTGGTGCTGTTCGTCGGGCTCGCGGCCGGCACGTACTCCTCGATCGTGCTGGCCACTCCCATCGTGGCCGACCTCAAGGAGCGCGAGCCGGAGGTGCAGGCCCTGCGCCGGCGCGTCCAGGCCCGCCGGTCGTCGGCAGCCCGCCAGGCCGGGAGCCGAGGCCCGGTCCCCACCGGTCCGGTCGCCAGCGCCCGCCGCGCCCGGCCGGCCCGCGGCGGGGTCGCGGTCGCCGAGCTCCCGGACTCCGTCGAGGCCGACGTCGTCATCGAGTCGCCGTCCACCGTGCGCCGTGAGGGCGGCGGCAGCGGCTCCACCGTGGCGCCCCGGCCCGGAACCCGTCCGCATCGACCCGGGGCGAAGGGCCGCCCGCCCGCGAAGAAGCGCCGGTGACGCAGACAGTCGCGCCCGGCGAGCAGCCGCTCGACGAGCTGATCGCCTCCCTCACGGTCGACATCCCCGACCACCCCGAGCCGGGCGTCCTCTTCCGTGACCTGACGCCCGTCTTCGCCGACGGGCCCGCGTTCGGCCGCATGGTCAGGGGACTGGCCGCGCCGGCAGTCTCCGATCCGCGGGTGGCAGCCGTGGCGGGCGGCGCCGACGATCCCGGGTACGACGTCGTCGTGGGCGTCGAGGCGCGCGGCTTCCTGCTCGCGGCGGCCGTCGCCTACCACCGGGGCGTCGGGGTGGTCCCCGTCCGCAAGGCCGGCAAGCTGCCGCGCGAGCGGATCGCCGCCGACTACTCCCTCGAGTACGGGACGGCGACGCTGGAGCTGCACGCCGACTCGATCCGGCCCGGCGCCCGTGTCCTCGTCGTCGACGACGTGCTGGCCACGGGCGGCACGCTCGGCGCGACCGTCGGGCTGGTCGAGCAGCTCGGCGGCGTCGTCACCGCCGTGTCGGTCGTCGTGGAACTGGTGGCGCTGGCCGGCCGGGAACGGCTGTCCCCGCACACCGTGCACGCCCTCTGGACCGCCTGACCGAGGGGGACGTCACCCCCGTTCGGGTCCCGCCGGTCCATGCGACGGGCGCGGCCCCGCTAGCATGGAACGGGTCATCCCTCCTCAGTAGGGCAGGAGCAGCCGTGGCCTCGGACGTAGCCGCTGACGCGGCTCCCGCGCGCCCGGGGGACCCCGCCGCCGAGGGGCCGGCACCCGCCGCCGCACCCGCCAGGCCGCCGCTGCCCGACCGCCCCGCGGTCCGCCGTCCGGATGACGTCGGGTCCGAGCCGGGGGACGCCGACACCCCGCGCCGCCGGGTCCGCGACCGGCTGGCCCGCCGCATCGTGGCCAGCCCCCGCACGCCGGTCATCCGGCCCGTCCTCGAGCCGCTGGCGTCGCTGCACCGGCAGAGCCACCCCAAGGCCGATCTCGCGCTGCTGCAGCGTGCCTACGACGTGGCCGAGGCCGCGCACGCCGCCCAGAAGCGCAAGAGCGGCGACCCCTACATCACCCACCCGCTGGCCGTGGCGACGATCCTCGCCGGCCTGGGCATGGACACCACGACGCTGGTGGCCGCCCTGCTGCACGACACGGTGGAGGACACCGGCGTCACGCTGGAGTCGATCACCGCCGACTTCGGATCGGAGGTCACCCACCTCGTCGACGGCGTCACCAAGATCGACAAGGTGAAGCTGGGGGACGCCGCCCAGGCCGAGACCATCCGCAAGATGATCGTGGCCATGGCCCGCGACCCACGGGTCCTGGTGATCAAGCTGGCCGACCGGCTGCACAACATGCGCACGCTGCGCTTCCTCCCGCCCGAGAAGCAGGAGAAGAAGGCCCGCGAGACCCTGGAGATCCTCGCGCCGCTGGCCCACCGCCTCGGCATGAACACGATCAAGTGGGAGCTCGAGGACCTCGCGTTCGCCACGCTGTACCCGAAGCGGTACGACGAGATCGTCCGGCTGGTGGCCGAGCGGGCTCCGTCGCGCGACACCTACCTGGCCGAGGTGACCTCGCAGGTCAGCGAGCAGCTCAAGGCCGCGAAGATCGAGGCCGTCGTCACCGGCCGGCCCAAGCACTACTACTCGATCTACCAGAAGATGATCGTCCGCGGCCGGGACTTCACCGACATCTGGGACCTGGTGGGCATCCGGATCCTGGTCGACTCGGTGCGCGACTGCTACGCGGCCCTCGGCATCATGCACGCGCACTGGCAGCCACTGCCCGGCCGCTTCAAGGACTTCGTCGCGATGCCGAAGTTCAACATGTACCAGTCGCTGCACACGACGGTGATCGGTCCGCACGGCAAGCCGGTCGAGCTGCAGATCCGCACGCACGACATGCACCGGACGGCGGACTTCGGCATCGCCGCGCACTGGAAGTACAAGGAGCGCGCCCGGGCCGGCGGCAAGCCGAGCGCCGGTGAGTTCGGGGCGCCCCCCAAGGTCGGCTCGCCCGACGACATGCTGTGGCTGCGACAGCTGCTGGACTGGCAGCGCGAGGCCCAGGAGCCCGGCGAGTTCCTGGAGACCCTGCGCTACGACCTGGGTCCGCAGGAGGTCTTCGTCTTCACGCCCAAGGGCGACGTGATCAGCCTCCCCGGCGACTCGACCCCCGTCGACTTCGCCTTCGCCGTGCACACCGAGGTCGGATACCGCACGATCGGCGCCCGGGTGAATGGCTCCCTGGTCTCGCTGGACAGCAAGTTGTCCAACGGCGACGTCGTCGAGGTGTTCACGTCGCGCTCGCCGACGGCAGGACCGTCGCAGGACTGGCTGCAGTTCGTCGGGTCCTCGCGGGCGCGCACCAAGATCCGGCAGTGGTTCACCAAGGAGCGCCGCGAGGACGCCGTCGAGGCCGGCAAGGAGGCCCTCACCCGCGCCATGCGCAAGGCGGGGCTCCCGCTGCAGCGGCTGCTCGGCGGCGAGGCCCTCAGCACGCTGGCCAAGGACCTCCGCTACGCCGACGTCACCGCGCTGTACGCCGCCGTGGGGGAGAACCAGATCTCCGCGGCGTCGGTCGTCGAGAAGCTGATCACCGCCCTGGGCGGCACCGAGGGCGCCGTCGAGGACATCGCCGAGACCGCCATCCCCACCCGCCGGTCGGCGCCTCGGCGCAGCGCCGGTGGCGACCCGGGCGTGGTCGTCCACGGCATGTCCGACGTCTGGGCCAAGCTCGCCAAGTGCTGCACCCCGGTGCCCGGCGACGACATCCTCGGCTTCGTCACCCGCGGTGGCGGGGTCAGCGTGCACCGCACGGACTGCACGAACGCCGCAGACCTGCAGCGCAAGCCGGAGCGGCTGGTCGAGGTCGAGTGGGCCTCGCAGCCCGGATCGGTGTTCCTCGTCGCGATCCAGGTCGAGGCGCTGGACCGGCACCGGCTGCTCTCCGACGTCACCAAGGCGCTGGCCGACGAGCGGGTCAACATCCTCTCGGCGTCGGTGCAGACCAGCCGCGACCGCGTGGCCGTCAGCCGGTTCACCTTCGAGCTCGCCGACCCCGCGCACCTGGGTGCGGTCCTGCAGACCGTCCGCAACGTCGACGGCGTCTTCGACGTGGAGCGCGTCACCGCCTGACGACAGCCTCGGGAGCATCGCAGCGAGCGCCAGCGAGCGAGGAGCGGACCGAGGCGCGGAGTCAGGCCAACGTCACCGCCTGAGCAAGGACACCGCTGCACCCACGCCTCGCGCGCTCGGCGCGGGCCCCTGCAGCGGCGCCGCTCCAGCCTGTCGCGTGAGGCGGCGACGCGACCGTCACACGTTGCTGTCGCGGTCCTCGGGCTTCTTGGAGGTCTCGATCTCCGTCTCGGTGAGCGGGACGCCGGTCGCCTCCTCCATGCCGCCGCGCTCGACGCCGGCGCCCTTCTCCTCGCCCTGCCCGCTGCCTTCGGCCGACTGCTCGCTCATGTGCTGCTCCGCCCCATCACGGGCGGCGCCCGGTGCACCGCCCCTCCCGGGGAGTGCGCCGGACGCCGGCACGGCAAACCGCGGGCAGCCGGTTCTCAGGCGACGACGGACAGCGACTCGATGCTGACCGGGATGGCCGGCGCCCCGTCGCCCTCGGCGCCGACGTCCTTGATCCCCCCGGCGGCGACGGTCTCCAGGACGCCGAGCCCGGCCTCGTCGATCGTGCCGACGACCGTGTACTCCGGCGGCAGCTGGGTGTCGACGAAGCAGAGGAAGAACTGGCTGCCCGTCGTGCCCGGCGCGCTCGTCTTCGCCATCGCGATGGTGCCGCGCGGGTAGGTGGTCTCGGGCGTGACCTCCTCGGCGTACTTGTAGCTGGGGCCGCCGGAACCGGTGCCGGTCGGGTCACCGCACTGCAGCACGCCGAAGGACGGCTGGTTCACCAGCCGGTGGCAGGTGCTGCCGTCGAAGAACGACTGCTGGGCCAGGAAGGTGAAGCTCGCCGCCGCGCAGGGTGCCTTGGCACGGTCGAGGGTCAGCGTGAGGTCGCCCTGGTCGGTGCTCATCAGCAGCGTGCTGGTGCCCTGCGCCGGCGTCGCCTCGGGGGTGGGCGGCGTGCCGACGTCGGTCAGGTTCGGGTTGCCGGAGGCGTCGGGCGCGTAGGTGCAGCTGACGGTGCCGTCGGCGTTCGTGGTGGGCGCGGCTGCGCTGGTGGGGGCCGCGGTGTCGGAGACGGTCGGGTCGTCGGAGGCCGTCGCGTCGTCGTCGCCCTTGAAGACGCCGGTGATGAGCAGGGCGGCCCCGACCACCACGAGGACGGCGATGGCGCTGGCCAGGATGCCGAGGTTGCGGCGGCGCTTCTTGGCCAGTTCGGCACGGCGCTCCAGCTGGCGCTGCAGGTGACGCTGCGCGGCCTGGCGCCGCTGCTTGTTCGTGGGCACGGTGCAGTACTCCTCGGGCGGGTGCTGGTGCTGGGCGGACGCGGTACCCGCGGACACTTCGGCCGCTGCTCGGCCGCGAGTCTAGGGGGCGGTCCTGGGCGTCCCCTGGCAGCGCCCGGGCAGCGAACATGCCCCGCGTAACCTGCACGGGTGCTCATCCGCTCCTTCCCCGCCGGCGCGTTCGGCACCAACTGCTACGCCGTGGCCCCGGGTGCCGGGCAGGAGTGCGTCGTCGTCGATCCCGGCATGGACGCCGTCGAGCCCCTGGCCCGCATGCTCGCCGAGGACGGCCTGAAGCCCGTCGCCGTCGTCCTCACCCACGGCCACCTGGACCACACCTTCTCGGTGCTGCCGGTGTGCGACGGCTACGACATCCCCGCCTACCTGCACCCCGCCGACAACGGGATGCTGTCGGACCCTGCCCGGTGGCACGGCCCGCAGCTGGCCCCGCTGATCACCGGCGTCCGGCTGCCCGATCCGTCGGAGGTCCGCGCCCTCGACGACGGCGCCGTGCTGTCGCTGGCCGGCGTCGAGCTGACGGTCCGCCACGCGCCGGGGCACACGCAGGGCTCGGTCATGTTCTCCGTCGACCTCGGGGAGTCACCGGGTCTGCTCTCCGGTGACGTCCTGTTCGCCGGCTCCGTGGGCCGGGTCGACCTCCCGGGTGGGTCGTGGGACTCGATGCTGACCTCGCTGCGCGACGTCGTCCTGCCGCTGGACGACGAGACGGTGGTGCTGCCGGGTCACGGCCCGGCGACGACGATCGGGCGGGAACGGGCCACGAACCCCTATCTGGCCGAGGCCGCCAGCGCGCCGTCGGGGCGTGGACTGTGAGCGGGCTGACGGCGCCGAAGGGCACGTTCGACACCCTGCCGCCCGAATCGGCCCGGTTCCTGGCCGTGCGGGAGACGCTCACGGCGCCGCTGCGGCGGGCGGGCTACGGCTACGTCGAGACGCCGGTCTTCGAGGAGACCGCCGTCTTCTCCCGCGGGGTGGGCGAGTCGACCGACGTGGTGACGAAGGAGATGTACACCTTCGACGACCGCGGCGGCCGCTCGCTGACGCTCCGTCCGGAGCTCACGGCCGGCCTGATGCGTGCCTTCATCGAGCACCGGCTCTACGACGGTGCGCTGCCGGTGAAGCTCTGGACGGCCGGCTCGGCGTTCCGCTACGAGCGGCCGCAGGCCGGGCGCTACCGGCACTTCACCCAGGTCGACATGGAGGCACTCGGCGTCGACGACCCGGCGCTCGACGCCGAGGTGGTCGCGCTCGGGGTGCAGGGCTTCCGCGACCTGGGGCTCACCGACTACGAGCTGCTGCTCACCTCGCTCGGCGACGAGACGTGCCGCCCGCAGTACCGCGAGCTGCTGGTGGAGTTCCTCGCGAAGCTGGACCTCGACGAGGAGACCCGACGGCGCGCCGAGATCAACCCCCTGCGGGTGCTCGACGACAAGCGACCCGAGGTTCAGGCGCAGCTCGGCGAGGCCCCGCTGATGGTCGACCACCTCTCGGACTCCACCCGGGCGCACTACGACGCCGTCCGGCAGCACCTCACCGACCTCGGGGTGACCTGGACCGAGGCCCCGAGGCTGGTGCGCGGCCTGGACTACTACACGAAGACGACCTTCGAGTTCGTGCACGGCGGTCTCGGCGCCCAGTCGGCGATCGGAGGAGGCGGCCGGTACGACGGCCTGTCCGCCGCGCTCGGCGGGCCCGACGTGTCGGGCATCGGGTACGCGGTCGGCGTCGACCGGACGCTGCTCGCGGTGCAGGCGGAGGGGCTCGACATCGGCGTCACCGCCGGCGTGCAGGCGTTCGTCGTCCCGCTGGGCGCGGAGGCCAAGCAGCTGGCCGTGCGGCTCGTCGGGCAGCTGCGGCAGGCGGGGATCTCCGCGGACACCGTTTACGGCGACCGCGGGCTCAAGGGCTCGATGAAGGCAGCCGACCGTTCCGGCGCCACCCACGTCGTCGTCGTCGGTGACCGGGACCTCGCCGAGGGCGTGGGTCAGCTCAAGGACATGCGCACCGGGGAGCAGCGCCCGGTCCCCGTGGGAGAGCTGTTCGAGACGCTGCGTGCGAGTGTGGAGGGGTGAGCATGGAGCAGCGACCCCTCGGGAAGACAGGGGCCGACGTCAGCGTCGTCGGCCTGGGCACCTGGCAGCTGGGCGGTGACTGGGGCGACGTCGACGACGACTCGGCCGCCGAGGTCCTCGACGCCGCGCTCGACGCGGGCGTCACGCTCCTCGACACCGCCGACGTCTACGGCGACGGGCGCTCGGAGGAGCGGATCCGCAAGGCGCTGGTCACCCGCTCCGACCGCCCGTTCGTCGCCACCAAGGCCGGCCGGCGCGCTGACCCGTTCGAGGCCGGGCAGTACACGCCGGAGAACCTGCGGGCGTGGATCGACCGGTCCCGCCGCAACCTCGGCGTCGACACCCTCGACCTCGTCCAGCTGCACTGCCCGCCCCCGGCGGTCTACTCCGACCAGCGCGTCTACGACACCCTCGACGCCCTGGTGCAGGAGCAGGCGATCGCGGCCTACGGCGTCTCGGTGGAGACCGTCGAGGAGGGGCTCACCGCCCTGCAGCACCCGGGGGTGGCCACCATCCAGGTCATCCTCAACATCTTCCGGCGCAAGCCGCTGGAGGAGCTGCTGCCGGCGGCCCGCCGTGCCGACGTCGGCATCCTGGCCCGGGTTCCCCTGGCCAGCGGGCTGCTGACCGGCAAGTACGACGAGTCGACGACCTTCCCGGCCGACGACCACCGGAACTTCAACCGCAACGGTGAGGCGTTCGACGTGGGCGAGACCTTCGCCGGCGTGCCGTTCGAGATCGGTGTCGCCGCGGCCCGCGAGGTCGCCGAGATCGCCGGCGACTCGGTCCCGACCGCCGCCTTCGCCCTCCGCTGGGTCATCGACCAGCCGGGCGTCACCACCGTCATCCCCGGTGCCCGCAACGTCACCCAGGTGCGTGGCAACGTGGCGGCGGCCTCGCTGGCGCCCCTGTCCGACTCCCAGCTGTCCGACCTCGAGCGGGTGTACGACGAGCGCATCCGCGCCCACGTGCACGACCGCTGGTAGACCGCCCTCCCCGAAAGGCTCTCCCTGTGCTTCGCACCCACGACGCCGGAACGCTGCGCGCGTCCGACGCCGGCACCACCGTCACCCTCGCCGGCTGGGTGGCCCGACGCCGTGACCACGGTGGCGTGGTCTTCCTCGACCTGCGCGACGCGTCGGGCTACGTGCAGGTCGTCGTCCGCGAGGAGGAGGCCCACCACCTCCGCAACGAGTACTGCGTGCTCGTGACCGGGGAGGTGCGGCGGCGTCCCGAGGGGAACGAGAACGCGGAGCTCCCGACCGGGGAGATCGAGGTGGCGACGACGACGCTGCAGGTCCTGTCGGCCGCGGCTCCGCTGCCGTTCCCGATCGAGAGCGACCAGGCCGCCTCCGACGACGTCCGGTACAAGTACCGCTACCTCGACCTGCGCCGGCAGGGCCCGGCGCGGGCGATGCGTGTCCGCTCCGAGATCAGCCGGGTCGCGCGCGAGGTGATGCACCGCCACGGCTTCGCCGAGGTGGAGACGCCGAACCTCACCCGCTCCACCCCGGAGGGTGCGCGCGACTTCGTCGTCCCGGTCCGGCTGCAGCCGGGCAAGTGGTACGCCCTGCCGCAGTCGCCGCAGCTGTTCAAGCAGCTGCTGATGATCGGCGGGCTCGAGCGCTACTACCAGATCGCCCGCTGCTTCCGGGACGAGGACTTCCGCGCCGACCGGCAGCCGGAGTTCACCCAGCTGGACTTCGAGATGAGCTTCGTCGACCGCGACGACGTGCTCGCGGTCGCCGAGGACGTGGTCCGCGCGCTGTGGCGCGAGCTGGCCGGCTACGACGTCCCGGAGATCCCGCGGATGACCTACCGCGAGGCGATGGACCGCTTCGGATCGGACAAGCCCGACCTCAGGTTCGGCATCGAGCTGACCGAGCTGACGTCGTACTTCGCCGACACCCCGTTCCGGGTCTTCCAGGCGCCCTACGTCGGGGCCGTCGTCATGCCCGGCGGCGGTTCCCAGCCGCGGCGCGCGTTCGACGCGTGGCAGGACTGGGCGAAGTCGCGGGGCTCCCGCGGCCTGGCCTACGTGACCATCGCCGAGGACGGCACGCTGGGCGGCCCGGTCGCCAAGAATCTCTCCGAGGAGGAGCGGGCCGGGCTTGTCGCGGCCGTCGGCGCGCAGCCGGGGGACTGCGTGTTCTTCGCCGCGGGCGCCCGTCGCACGTCGCAGGAGCTGCTCGGTGCCGCGCGCAACGAGATCGCCAAGCGGCTGGAGCTGATCGAGCCCGGCTCGTGGTCGTTCCTCTTCGTCGTCGACTTCCCGATGTTCGAGGAGACCGAGGACGGCTCCTGGACCTTCATGCACCACCCCTTCACCTCGCCCACGCCGGAGTGGCGCGAGACGTTCGCCGAGGACAAGGGCGCGGCGCTGTCCGACGCCTACGACATGGTGATCAACGGCAACGAGGTGATGAGCGGCTCGGTCCGTATCCACGACGCCGACCTGCAGGAGCGGGTGTTCGAGACCCTCGGCATGTCGCGCGAGGAGGCCCGCGAGCGCTTCGGCTTCTTCCTCGAGGCCTTCGCCTACGGCCCGCCGCCGCACGCCGGTGCCGCGCTCGGCTGGGACCGGCTGTCGGCGCTGCTCACCGGGGTTGACTCGATCCGCGAGGTCATCGCCTTCCCGAAGACCGGTGCCGGGTTCGACCCGCTGACCGGTGCGCCGACGCCCGTCACCGACGCCCAGCGCAAGGAAGCGGGCATCGACGCGAAGCCGGAGGACCCGGCCCTGCCCGGGCAGCCCGGGGCGCCTGGTCCCTCGAACCCGGCGAACGCGCAGGCCGACTCGTAGGGTGCGGGCATGCCGTTGCGTGCCCGCACCCTCCTCGGACCCGGACCCTCCAACCCCTACGCGGAGGCGACGGTCGCCCTCGGGCAACCGCTGCTCGGGCACCTGGACCCGGTCTTCCTCGGCATCCTGGACGAGACGTCCGACCGGCTGCGGCAGGTCTTCGGGACGGCGAACCGGCGCACGCTGCCGCTGTCGGCCACCGGATCGGCGGGCATGGAGGCGGCGTTCGTCAACACCGTCGGCCCCGGGGACGTCGTCGTCGTCGCCGTCAACGGGCTCTTCGGGCAGCGCATGGTCGAGGTGGCCTCGCGATGCGGGGCCGAGGTGATCGCCGTCGAGCACGAGTGGGGGCAACCGGTCGACGCGGAACGCGTGCTCGCCGCGCATCCGTCGCCGAAGCTCATCGCCGCGGTCCACGCGGAGACCTCGACCGGCGTGCGGTCCGACCTCGAGCCGCTCGCCGCGGGCAAGGGCGACGCCCTGCTGCTGGCGGACTGCGTGACCTCGCTGGGCGGCATCCCGGTCCGGCTCGACGACTGGGGGGTGGACCTCGCCTACTCCGGATCCCAGAAGTGTCTCGGCGTGGCCCCTGGCCTGGCGCCGTTCACGATCAGCGACCGGGCGTGGGAACGGCGGATCGAGCGGCCGCAGAGCTGGTACCTCGACCTCGGGCTGCTCGGCGGCTATGCGGGCGAGGCCGCGGGCTCCGGCCGCACGTACCACCACACGGCGCCGACCGGCATGGTCGTGTCGCTGCACGCCGGGCTCGGCCGGATCCTCGAGGAAGGGCTCGACGCCGTGCACGCGCGGCACGAGGAGGCCGGGCGGCTGCTCCACGAGGGCCTGTCGGAGCTGGGGCTGGAGCTGTTCGCCGCCGAGGGGCACCGCCTGCCCGAGCTGACCACGGTGCGGGTGCCGGACGGCGTGGACGCGGCCGCCGTCCGCAAGGAGCTCCTGGAGCGCTTCGACCTCGAGATCGGCGGGGGAGTGGGCGCCTACGCGGCCACCGTATGGCGCATCGGGCTCATGGGGCCCAACGCGGCACCGGACAAGGTCGCCCTCGTCCTCGCCGCCCTGAAGCAGACCCTGGCCCGCTGACCGCGCTGGGGCCGAGTGAGCACTTGTGGTCGCTCGCGCCGGCGCGTCCGCGCGTGTCGGCGGCAACAACTGCACAGTCGGCGGTCACCAGTGCGCGCCGCGGCTCCGGAGGGCGGCTGCTGCCCGGTCCACCACGGTGTCCAGGCGCCCGAGATGGCGTCCGGCGAATCGCAGGACCAGCCAGCCCCCGGCGCCCATGAGCGAGTAGCGATCGACGTCCCGCCCGAACTGACGGGCTTCGGCGTGCTGTCGCCCCTCGTACTCGAGCGCCACCTTCCACCGTTCCCACCCGAGGTCGGCGTGCGCCACCTCGTTGCCCCAGCGGTCCTGGATCGGGATCTGCACCTCCGGTTCGGGCAGACCGCCGGCGACCAGGGCGTGGCGCACGAGGCTCTCCGGCCGGGATGCTGCGAGAGGGCTGAGCAGCGGCGCCAGCTCCCGCGCCACGACGATGCCGCGGACGCCGCCGGCTCGTCGAAGTCGCGCCGAGAGACCCATCCCGTCGAGGTGCCCCGCGCGGAGCAATGCATCGCCCACAGCCACGAGCTCGCCGGCGGGCAACAGGGCGGCCAGGTCCAGCCACGTCTGGGCGCCGCTGGTGACCGGAAGGTCGCCGTGCCGGACGACGTCGTCATCGGTGAGCCGCCGGACGTGCGTGCGCAGCCGCACCCGCCGGGGCCGGTAAACGTCCGGCGGGACGCTCAGGTGCAGCGGCCAGCGGTGCTCGACCGGGGCTCGGAGCAGTGCCGCGGCCGTGAGGTGCGAGAACGCCGATCCAGGTGGCAGCACCGGCAGGGTGGCGAGGCATGCGGCACGGACGTCCAGTGGCACGGCGCGTGACACGTAGAGCCCCCGGCTGATGCGCCGGCCGTCGTCCCTCAGCTGTGCTCGGGTGAGCCCGGCAGCCAGTGCCTGGTCGCGGGTGCAGGTCGGTGCGAGCTCGTGGTCGGCCACGGATCGACGGTGGGGCGCCGCGGACGATGCCAGCCGGTGAGTCGGCCATCGGTGGAGGGCGCCCCGCCTTGTGGACGGGCGAGTGAGCCGTTGCGGTCGCCTGCGGCGGCGTGTCCGCGCGTGTCGGCGACCGCAACTGCTCAGTCGGCGGGGGGTGCGGAAGGAGAGGGGTCAGGCGGCGTCCAGGCGGGTGAGCTGGTCGTCGGTCAGCGTCACATGGGTGGCGGCCGCGGAGTCCTGGATGGACCCCGGCCGGGACGCCCCCGGGATGGCGACGACGACGTCGGACTGCGCCAGGTGCCAGGCCAGCGTGGCCTGATGGACCGACACCCCGAGCTCGTCGGCCACCTCGGCGAACACCGGCGCCGCGGAGTCCAGCGAACCCGCCGCGGAGACCCCGCCGAACGGGCTCCACGGCAGCCAGGCCAGCCCGTGCTCGGCGCAGTGCGCCAGTTCGACGGCCGAGGACCGGTAACCGGGCGAGAACTGGTTCTGCACGCTCACCAGCGCCTCGCCCAGGACGGCGCGGGCGGTGTCGATCTGCGGGATCGAGGCGTTGCTGATCCCGACCATGCGGACCAGCCCGTCGTCGAAGAGCTCGCGCAGCGCACCCATCGACACCTCCCAGGGCGTCGCGGGGTCGGGCCGGTGGAACTGGTACAGCCCGATGGCCTCCACCCCGAGCCGCTTCAGCGACCCCTCGCACGCCCGGCGGAGGTAGGACGGCGACCCGTCCAGATCCCAGTCGGTGCCGCGCCGGGTGTGCCCGCCCTTGGTGGCCACGAGGACGTCGGAGGCGGACGCCGACGCCAGCGCCTCGGCCACGAGGACCTCGTTGTGCCCGAACTCGCTCTCGTCCCTCGAGTAGGCGTCCGCCGTGTCGATCAGGGTCACCCCGGCGTCGAGGGCGGCGTGGACGACGGCGACCGCCTCCTCCCGCGAGGGGCGGGGGTCCTTGGTGGACAGGGGCATGGCGCCCAGGCCCACCGCCCCCACGCTGACCCGGCCGACGATGTCGTTCCCGATGCTCCGCTGCTGCACGGAGGTGTCGTGCCCCGCGGGTAGCGTCGGGAACCGTGACGAGCCTCTTCGACGACCCCGTGGAGACGGCGGCCGCGGCGGCCGTCGACGCGGGCGCGCCTCTGGCGGTCCGCATGCGCCCGCGCGCGCTCGACGAGGTGGTCGGGCAGCAGCACCTGCTGGGCGACCGGGCCCCGCTGCGCCGGCTGGTCGAGTCCGACGAGCCGATGTCGCTGGTGCTCTACGGCCCGCCGGGCACCGGCAAGACCACGCTCGCGCATGTCATCTCGCTGGCCACCAAGCGCCAGTTCGTCCAGCTGTCCGCGCTCGACTCCGGCGTCAAGGAGGTCCGGGCGGTCATCACCGCCGCCAAGCGCGAGCTCACCTACGCCGGCCGCCGGACCGTCCTCTTCATCGACGAGGTCCACCGGTTCTCCAAGACCCAGCAGGACTCGCTGCTCAGCGCGGTCGAGGACCGGATCGTCAGCCTGATCGCCGCCACCACCGAGAACCCGTTCTTCTCCGTGGTCAGCCCGCTGCTCTCCCGGTCCCTGGTCCTCGCGCTGCAGCCGCTCAGCGACGACGACGTCCGCGCCGTCCTCCGCCGGGCCCTCACCAGCGACCGCGGGCTCGACGGCGCGGTCACGCTCACCGAGGAGGCGGAGACCCACCTGCTGCGGGTCGCCGGCGGCGACGCGCGCAAGGCGCTGACGGCCCTGGAGTCCGGCGCCGGTGCCGCGAAGGCCGCGGGCACCGACGTGCTGGACCTCGCCACGCTGGAGACGGCGGTCGCGCAGGCCGCGGTCCGCTACGACCGGCAGGGCGACCAGCACTACGACGTCGCCAGCGCCCTGATCAAGAGCATCCGGGGCAGCGACGTCGACGCCGCGATGCACTACCTGGCCCGGATGGTCGAGGCGGGGGAGGACCCGCGCTTCATCGCCCGCCGGCTGGTCATCAGCGCCAGCGAGGACATCGGCATGGCCGACCCGACCGCCCTGCTCACCGCCGTCGCCGCCGCCGACGCGGTCGCCTTCATCGGCATGCCCGAGGGTCACTTCGCCCTGGCGCAGGCCGTCGTCCACCTGGCCACGGCGCCGAAGTCGAACGCGGTCACCGTGGCGATGGGGGAGTCGGTCGCCGACGTGCGGGCCGGCCTCGCCGGTCCCGTGCCCGCGGGTCTGCGCGACGCCCACTACGGCGGCGCGAAGAAGCTCGGGCACGGCTCGACCTACGTCTATCCGCACGCCCATCCCGACGGCGTCGTCCCGCAGCAGTACCCGCCGGACGCGCTGGTCGGGAAGGACTACTACCGGCCGACCGGTCGCGGTGCCGAGGCGCGCCTGGGGGAGCGGCTGGCGAAACTGCGCGCGATCCTGCGGCGCACTCGCTGACGGGCTGCCGATACAGCTCCGGGCGGGACGGCGGTCGCGGCTACTGTGACCACGCCAGGCCGCACCTCTCACGGGCGAGCCGGCCGACGAATCACCGAGAACGGGAGTGCGCGTGTCCGTAGGAGAGATCGCCGGGCTGATCGCAGCCGGCGCCCTGGTGCTGCTGGTGGTGCTGGTCGCCGTCCCGCTGCTCAAGCTCGGGCGCACGCTCGACGAGACCACGCTGACGATCCGCCAGGTGCGCGAGCAGAGCGCACCGATCCTCAGCCAGGCCAGCACGACGGTGACCCACGTCAACAGCAACCTCGAGCGCGTGGACGACATCACCGGCAACGCCGCCAACGTCTCCAGCAACGTGGCCGCGCTGACCAGCGTGGTGGCCGCCACCCTGGGCAGCCCGCTGATCAAGGTGGCCGCGTTCAGCTACGGCGTGCGCAGCGCGACCCGCAAGAAGCGTGAGGGCCAGGCGCTTGCCGACGCCGCCGCCCGCGACAAGGAAGCGCGCCGCGCCCGCCGCGCCGCCCGGCGGGCCGCCTGATGCGCCGGCTGTTCTGGCTCGCCATGGGCATCACCATCGGCGCCCTCGTCGTCCGCAAGCTGAGCCGCGCCGCCGAGAAGATGACCCCGGCCGGCATCGGCGGCTCCATCGCCGAGGGCCTGCGCGACCTGGCCGAGGCGATCGGCGACTTCGGTGCCGACATCCGGGACGCGATGGCCGAGCGCGAGCAGGAGCTCCGCGCCGGCACGGGTCTCGACGCGCCGCTGCCCAGTGGCGACCAGGTGCAGCTCCCCGGCCGTCACGGCGCCCACAGCGCGGACAGCTGACGCCCGTCGCGGGCGCCCGACACCCGGCACCCGATCCGCTGAACCGAGTAGGACCCTGATGCAGACCGCCGAGATCCGCCGCCGCTTCCTCGAGCACTTCGCCCAGCGCGACCACACCGTCGTCCCCAGCGCCTCGCTGATCTCGCCGGACCCCTCGCTGCTGTTCACCGTGGCCGGCATGGTGCCGTTCATCCCGTACCTGACCGGCCGGGAGCCCGCGCCGTTCCCGCGAGCCACCAGCGTGCAGAAGTGCGTCCGCACCCTCGACATCGAGGAGGTGGGCAAGACCACCCGGCACGGCACGTTCTTCCAGATGAACGGCAACTTCTCCTTCGGTGACTACTTCAAGGAGGGGGCGATCCAGTACGCCTGGGAGCTGATCACCGGGAAGATCGAGGACGGCGGGCTGGGCTTCGACCCCGACACCATCTGGGCCACGGTCTACCTGGACGACGACGAGGGCGCCGACGCGTGGCACCGCATCGCCGGACTGCCCAAGGAGCGGATCCAGCGCCTGGGCAAGAAGGACAACTACTGGCACACCGGCGCCCCCGGCCCCGGCGGCCCCTGCTCGGAGATCTACGTCGACCGCGGCGCGCAGTTCGGCCCCGACGGCGGCCCGGCCGTGGACCTGGCGGGCGACCGGTTCCTGGAGATCTGGAACCTCGTCTTCATGCAGTACGAGCTCGACGAGGTCCGCAGCAAGGAGGAGTTCCGGGTCCTCGGCGAGCTGCCGAAGAAGAACATCGACACCGGCATGGGCCTCGAGCGCGTGGCCTACCTGCTGCAGGGCGTCGAGAACATGTACGAGATCGACGAGGTCTCGCCGGTGCTGCGCCGCGCGGCGGAGCTGGCCGGGGTCACCTACGGCCGCGACCACGAGTCCGACGTCCGGCTGCGCGTGGTCGCCGACCACGTGCGCAGCGGGCTGATGCTCATCGGCGACGGCGTCACGCCGGGCAACGAGGGCGGCGGCTACATCCTCCGCCGGCTGCTCCGCCGCGCCGTCCGCTCGATGAAGCTGCTCGGCATCGACGAGGCGACGCTGCCGGAGCTCCTGCCCGTCTCCCGTGACGCGATGAGCGCGAGCTATCCGGAGCTGGCCACCGACTTCGACCGGATCTCCGCCGTCGCCTACGCCGAGGAGGAGGCGTTCCGCCGCACCCTCTCCGCCGGGACGACGCTGTTCGACACCGCCGTCACGCAGGCCAAGGCGGCCGGGACGCCGGCGCTCTCGGGCGACCAGGCGTTCTCGCTGCACGACACCTACGGCTTCCCGATCGACGTCACCCTCGAGATGGCCGCCGAGCAGGGCGTGACCGTCGACGAGGAGGGCTTCCGCGCACTTATGAAGGAGCAGCGCGAGCGGGCCCGGGCCGATGCCCGTGCCAAGCGCACCGGCTCCGTCGACGTGCTGGCCTACCGGCGGCTGCTCGCCGAGCACGGTCCGACGGACTGGCAGGCGTACGACACCCTGCGGACCGACTCCCGGGTCCTCGCCGTCGTCGCCGAGGAGGAGGGCGCGCCGGTCGCAGGGCCGGGGGAGATCGTCCGCGTCGTCCTGGACCGGACGCCGTTCTACGCCGAGTCCGGCGGCCAGGTCGCCGACGCCGGCGTCCTCACCTGGGACGGCGGCCGCGCCGAGGTCATCGACGTCCAGCGGCCGGTCAAGGGCCTGGTGGCCCACCAGGTCCGGGTGCTCGAGGGCGAGCTGCGCGACGGCGTCGAGCTGACCGCCGAGGTCGACTACGAGTGGCGGCTGTCCGCCTGCCAGGCGCACTCCGGGACCCACGTGGTCCACGCCGCCCTGCGGCAGGTGCTCGGCCCGCAGGCCCTCCAGTCGGGCTCCTACAACCGCCCGGGCTACCTGCGGCTGGACTTCGCCTGGCAGGGCGCGCTCTCACCCGCTCAGCGCACCGACATCGAGGACGTCGCCAATGCGGCGGTCCGCGCCGACCACCGCGTCACGGCGTCCTACATGACGCTGCCCGAGGCGCAGGCCTTCGGCGCGATCGCGCTGTTCGGCGAGACCTACGGCGAGCAGGTCCGCGTCGTGGAGATCGGCGGCCCCTGGTCGCGTGAGCTGTGCGGTGGCACCCACGTGCGGGGGAGCGCGCAGATCGGCACGCTCGCCCTGACCGGTGAGTCGTCGGTCGGCTCGGGAGCCCGGCGCGTGGAGGCCGTCGTGGGTCTCGAGGGCTTCCGCTACCTCGCCCGCGAGCGCGACCTCGTCCGCCAGCTGGCCGAGCTGCTGAAGTCCCCGCAGGACGGGCTGGTGGAGCGGGTCAGCGGTATGGTCGCCCGGCTGCGGGACGCCGACAAGGAGCTCGCCGACCTGCGGTCGCAGCAGTCGGTGGCCGCCGCCGGTCAGCTGGCGGCCGCCGCCACCGACGTGGGTGGCGTCTCGCTGGTCACCGGATCGCCGGCCGGTCTCGGCGGCGGCGATCTGCGCACGCTGGCGCTGGACATCCGCGGCAGGTTGCCGGGCGACAGGCCGTCGGTCGTCCTGCTCGCGTCGGAATCCGGTGGCAAGGTGGCACTGGTGGCCGCGCTCAACCCGGCGGCCCTCGAGCGAGGGCTGTCGGCCAACGACGTGCTGCGGGCCGCTGCGGCGCCCGTGGGTGGCCGCGGCGGAGGCAAGGCGGACGTCGCCCAGGGCGGCGGCACCGATCCCGCGGGTATCCCCGCGGCACTGCAGGCCGGCGAGCAGGCGGTCGTGACCGCCACGGGAAGGTGACCGACGTGTCGGACAGCGAGTACAACCCCGAGGACACCGGACCGGTCGGCGGACGGCGGCGCGAGCTGCCGGCCGTGCCGCCGGCGCGGCCCCGTACGACGTCGTCGCAGCCGCAGCACCACCCGACGACCGAGCTGGATCTCAGCCGCGGCTTTCCGCCGGTCACCAACGAGACCAGCGAGATCGACCTCAGCGGTGGCTGGCCCGAGCACCTCAAGGTGCCGCCGCGGCGCTCCTCGGCGCAGCCGTCGGCCGGGCGGGTGATGGGCGTCGACGTCGGTACGGTGCGCGTCGGCCTGGCCCTCTCCGACCCCACCGGGACGCTCGCCAGCCCGCTCGACACGCTCCGCCGGGCGAAGAGCAAGGCCGATCTGGACCGCCTCGCCGCGCTCGTCGTGGAACACGAGGTGACGGAGGTGGTGGTGGGGGAGCCGGTGCACCTGTCGGGTGCGTCGGGCGCTTCCGCGCAGGATGCTGCCGATTACGCTCAGGAACTAGCCGACCGCATTCCGGATGTGCCGGTGATCCTGATCGACGAAAGGCTCTCCACCGTGACCGCAGCCAGTCATCTGCGCGACAGCGGCATCGACAGCCGCAAGCAGCGCCCGGTGATCGACCAGGCAGCCGCCGTGGTGATCCTGCAACAGTTCCTCGACAGCCGGCGGCCCCGAACGTGAGCGACGTCGGCGGGCGGCACTCCACTCCGGAGGGCTCGTTCCCGCCCCCGGGCGATCTCGGCTTCGGTGTGCCGCGGTACGAGCCGTCCCGGTACCAGGTCCAGCCCTACGTGACGGGCGGCCTGCCGCCGGTCGGCCGCGAGACCGGGAGCCCCGCTCGCCGGAACCACGGCCTGCTGGACCGCCGGACCGACCACGGGGCCGACCACACCGGCCCGCTGGTCGAGCCGGAGTGGTGGTCCTACGGTTCCAGCGACCACCCCGGCCATCCCCTGAGCGCCCGGCACAGCAGCGACGAGCCGGACGCCGGCGGATGGGGTCCGGGTGCGGACGACCTGCCCTCCGCTCATCCCTCCGCTCCGCTCCCGCCCCGGCCCCCGGGCGTGTGGGACCGGTTGCAGCCCCGGCAGGACGCGCCGGGTGACGAGGCCCAGACCGTCGCCCAGCCCCTGATGCCCGGCGCCCCCCTCGACAGGCGCGGCCGGCACGGGCAGGCTCCTGACCCCATGGGCGGGCACCGTTCCTCCGACGAGGACGCCACCGACGCGCACGTCCTCGACCCCGACGGGCCCGGCTGGGACGACCAGACCGGTGGCCTGGAGGTCATCGGCGCCCACGTGGAGGAGGAGGCGCCCCGTCGCGGGCGCCGCGGACGCCGCGACGGCTCGGCGCGGGGCCACCGGCACGACGGGTCCGACCGGCACGCGGGCACCCTGCTCCACGACGAGGCGTTCGGCGAGGACATCCCGCTGAAGCCCTACGACAAGCGGACCGGCCGAGCCCGTCGGCGTCGCAGCCCGTTCGCCGTGATCGCGTCCCTGCTCGTGCTCGCCGGCCTGGTCGTCGGCATCGTGCTGGGCGGCCAGAAGCTGATCGAGCTCATCGATCCCACGGCGCAGGACTACACCGGGCAGGGCACCGGAGAGGTGCCGATCCGGGTCCAGGACGGCGACACGCTCAGCGACATCGGCCGCTCCCTGGTCGACGCCGACGTGATCGCCTCCGTGAGCCCGTTCGTCGAGGCCGCCGAGGCCAACGCCGCGTCCGTGGGCATCCAGCCGGGCGTCTACAACATGCGGTCGCAGATGAGCGGTCAGGCGGCGCTGGACCTGCTGCTGGACCCCGTCTCCCGGCTGATGACGCGGGTGACGCTGCCGGAGGGACTGACGGTCGAGCGGACGCTCGTCCGGATCGCCGAGGAGACCGGGCGCCCCGTCGAGGAGTTCCAGGCCGCCGCGGCCGACCCGGCCGCGCTCGGACTGCCCGCCTACGCCAACGGCCAGCTCGAGGGCTTCCTGTTCCCGGCGACCTACGACGTCGAGCCCGACACCGCGCCGGCCGACCTGCTGCGGCAGATGGTCGCGCGGGGGACCGAGGTCCTCACCTCGCTGGGCATCCCCGAGGCCGACCGCCTCGCGGTGGTCACCAAGGCGAGCATGGTCCAGGCGGAGGCGGGATCGGTCGAGGACATGGGCAAGGTCGCCCGCGTCCTGGAGAACCGGCTGGCCGACGGAATGGCGCTGCAGCTGGACACCACGGTCAACTACGCCAACGGCAAGGGCGGTCTGACCACCACGGTCGACGACCGGGCCAACCCGTCGCCGTACAACACCTACCTGTACCCGGGCCTGCCGCCGGGCGCCATCAACAATCCCGGCGAGGACGCGATGCGTGCGGTGCTCAACCCGACCCCGGGTGACTGGCGCTTCTTCGTCGTCGTCGACCCGGACACCGGCGACACCCGCTTCGCGGCCACCAAGGACGAGCACGACGCGAACGTGGAGATCTTCCGGCAGTGGCTGCGCGCGAATCCCGAGGGATGAGGGCGGCGGTCCTCGGACGGCCGGTGGGCCACTCGCTGTCCCCGGTCCTCCACCGGGCGGCGTACGAGGCCCTGGGCCTCACCGACTGGACCTACGACGCGCTGGACGTCGGCGCCGAGGACCTGCCCGTGCTGCTCGCCGGTCTCGGTGAGGAGTGGCGGGGTTTCTCGGTGACCATGCCCTGCAAGCAGGCGGCCGTGGACGTCGCCGACGTGGTGGAGCCGCTGCCCCGGTTGCTGCACGCCGCGAACACCCTGGTGCGCACCGAGGCGGGCTGGCGGGCGGAGAACACCGACGTCGCCGGGATCGGCATGGCGCTGCAGCTGGCCGGGGTGGAGCAGGTCGGATCGGCGGCGATCATCGGTGCCGGCGGGACGGCGGTCGCCGCCGCGGTCGCCGTCGCCTCCCTGGGCGCGGAGCACGTCGACGTCGTCGTCCGGGACCCGTTGCGCACCGGCGACGTGACCCGGGTCCTCCGGACCCTCGGGGTGCCGTCGACGGTGGTGCCGCTCGATGGCGGCGTCCTCGACGCACCGCTGATCGTCAGCACCGTGCCCGTCGGTGCCCAGGCGGGGATCCTCGACCTGCCGTGGCGGGCCGAGCACACGCTCCTCGACGTCCTCTACGACCCGTGGCCGACCGCGCTCTCCGACCGGGTCACCGCGCTGGGCGGCACCGTCGCCGGCGGGTTGGACGTGCTGTTCTGGCAGGCCACGGCGCAGGTGGAGCTCATGACGGGGCAGCCTGCGCCGATCGGGGCCATGCGCACCGCGCTCGACGCGGCCGTCGTCGGCCGCTGACCGCGGCCGTGGAGGTCTCCCGGCTGCTGCTGCTCGGCGTCGCGCTCCTGGCGGCGCTGCTCGCCGGGCCCTGGCTCGCCCGGGTCGCGGTGCGGCTGGCGGCCCGGGACGACGCCGCCGTCCCGTCCGCCGTCCGCACCGGCGTCATGACGGCGGTGCTCGCCGTGCTGCTGGCCGGGAGCGTCCTGCTGACCGGTGACCGGCCGGCGACGGTGGCCCTCGCCTGGGCGGCCGGGGCCGCGGTCGTCCTGGGCGCGGTGGACCTGCTCAGCCACCGGTTGCCCGACGCGGTCACCTACCCCGCCGTCGCCGTCTGCGCCGCGGCGTTCGTCGTCGACGCCGCCGTGCTGGGCACGTGGACCCCCGTCCTGCGTGCGCTGGCCGCCGCGGGCGCGGCGTTCGGCGTCGGGGTCGTCGCGGCGCTGCTGTCCCCGGACGGGTTCGGGTTCGGGGACGTCAAGCTCCTGGGACTGCTCGGCCTGGTGCTCGGCTGGTTCGGCTGGGGTGTCCTCCTGACCGGCGTGTTCCTCGGCCTGCTGACCGGTGCCCTCGTGTCGCTGGTCCTGCTGGCCACCCGGCGGGCGGGCTGGCGGACCGCCATCCCGTTCGGCCCGCCGCTGCTGGCCGGTGCCGTGCTGGTGCTCGCCCTGGGGTCGGTCTCCCTCACCTGATCGAGGGCGGGCACCCGCCGACTGGCAGAATCGCGGCCATGTTGCGCTGGCTGACCGCAGGTGAATCGCACGGTCAGCAGCTCACCGCGATCCTGGAGGGCCTGCCCGCCGGCGTGCAGGTGCAGACCACCGACCTGGACCTGCAGCTCGCCCGCCGCCGGCTGGGCCACGGCCGTGGCGCCCGGATGTCCTTCGAGCAGGACGAGGTCACCCTCACCGGTGGGGTCCGCCACGGCCGGACGCAGGGCGGCCCGATCGCCGTCCAGGTCGGCAACACGGAGTGGCCCAAGTGGTCGACGGTCATGGCCGCCGACCCGGTCGACCCGGAGGTGCTGGCCGGTCAGGCCCGCAACGCGCCCCTGACCCGGCCGCGACCGGGGCACGCCGACCTGGCCGGCATGCAGAAGTACGGGTTCGACGACGCCCGGCCGGTGCTCGAGCGGGCCAGCGCGCGGGAGACCGCGGCCCGGGTGGCGCTCGGCGCGATCGCCCAGGCGTTCCTGCGTCAGGTCCTCGACGTCGACGTGGTCAGCCACGTGGTGGCCATCGGCCCGGTGGTCGTGCCCGACGGCGTGCTGCCCGGCCCGCACGACAACGCGCGCATCGACGAGGACCCGGTCCGCTGCGCCGACCCGGCGACCAGCGCGCGCATGGTCGCCGAGATCGACGACGTCCGGAAGAACGGCGACACCCTCGGCGGCGTGGTCGAGGTGGTCGTCCACGGACTGCCGCCGGGCCTGGGCAGCCACGTGCACTGGGACCGCCGGCTCGACTCGCGGCTGGCCGGCGCGCTCATGGGCGTGCAGTCGGTCAAGGCGGTCGAGGTCGGCGACGGGCTGGAGACCGCCCGGCGCCGCGGCTCGGTGGCCCACGACGAGATCGAGCTGGCGGACTCGGTCGAGGGGAAGGCGAGCGTGCAGCGGCTCACCGACCGCGCCGGCGGCATCGAGGGCGGCATGACCAACGGCGAGGCACTGCGCGTGCGCGCCGCCATGAAGCCCATCTCGACCGTCCCGCGCGCCCTGGCCACGGTCGACACGACCACGCTGGAGCCGGCCGTGGCCATCAACCAGCGCAGCGACGCCTGCGCCGTCCCCCGGGGCAGCGTGGTGATGGAGGCGATGGTGGCCCTGGTGCTGGCCGACGCCGTCCTGGAGAAGTTCGGCGGCGACTCGGTCGCCGAGACCCGCCGCAACGTGCAGACCTACCTCGACGCCCTGCCGATCCGATGAGCCGCCCGCTGCTCGTGCTGGTCGGGCCACCCGCGTCCGGGAAGACGACCGTCGGCACGGCGCTGGCCGACGCGCTCGGCACCGGCTTCCGGGACACCGACCACGACATCGAGTCCGCGACCGGTTCCCCCGTCGCGGACCTGTTCGTCAGCCAGGGCGAGCCGTACTTCCGGGCGCTGGAGGAGGAGGCGGTCGCCGCCGGGCTGGCGCAGCACGACGGCGTGCTCGCCCTCGGTGGGGGAGCGGTCACCAGCGCGGCCACGCGCGAGCTCCTCGTCTCGTACGGGCGGGACGGCGGGACCGTGGTGTGGCTGGACGTCGACCTGCCGTCGGCGGCCAAGCGCGTGGGGCTCTCCCGGGACCGGCCCATCCTCGGGGTGAACCCACGGGCGATGCTGCGGCACATGCTCGAGACGCGCGCCCCGCTCTACGGCGAGGTGGCGACGCTGACCGTGCAGACCGGAGGCCGCGTGCCCGAGGACGTCGTCGCCGAGATCGTCGCCGGGCTGTCCCCCGCCGGGACCGGTCGATGAGGCGGGTCACGGTCCCGGGGGAGAAGCCCTACGACGTCGTCATCGGGGCCGGTGCCCAGAGCGAACTGGGCCTCGTCCTGGCCGGGACGGCGAAGGCCGCGGTCGTGCACACCCCGCCGCTGGCGGCCCTCGCCGGCGCCGCGGTGGAGACGCTGCAGACCGCGGGCGTGGCGGCGGAGGCCGTCGTCGTGCCCGACGGCGAGGCGGCGAAGACGGCCGAGGTGGCCGCCGGGCTCTGGGAGCAGTTCGGCCGTCTGGGCATGACCCGCTCCGACGCGGTCGTCGGCCTCGGCGGGGGAGCGGTCACCGACCTGGCCGGCTTCGCGGCGGCCACCTGGACGCGGGGCGTACGCGTGGTGCAGGTCCCCACGAGCCTCCTCGGCATGGTCGACGCCGCCGTCGGCGGCAAGACGGGGATCAACACCCGCGCGGGCAAGAACCTGGTCGGCGCGTTCCACCCGCCGACGGCCGTGCTCGCCGACACCGACGTCCTCGCCGGCCTCCCGGACGCGGAGTTCCGGTCGGGGCTGGCCGAGGTGGTCAAATGCGGCTTCATCGCCGACGGCGCCATCCTCGACCTGCTCGACCGGGACCCGGCCGGCCGTCGCGACACGGCGGAGCTGATCGAACGCGCGGTGCGGGTCAAGGCCGAGGCGGTGGGGGAGGACCTCTACGACACCGGCCGGCGGGAGTTCCTCAACTACGGCCACACGCTGGGTCATGCGATCGAGCGGGTGGAGGACTTCGGCTGGCGGCACGGCGAGGCGGTCGCCGTCGGCCTCGTCTTCGCCGCGGAGCTCGCCGGCCAGGCGGGCCTGCTGAGCCGGGCGGAGGTCGACCGGCACCGCGCGCTCGTCGACGCGATGGGCCTGCCCACCCGGTACGCCGGTGACTGGGCCACGATCCAATCGGTGATGCGGGTGGACAAGAAGGCCCGCGGCGCGTCCCTGCGGTTCGTCGTGCTCGACGGGATGGGCAGCCCCGCGATCCTGACCGACCCCGACCAGGCGTGGCTCGACGCCGCCTGGGATGCCGTCGCAGCGTGATCCACCCGCCCCGCCACCAGCCCAGACAAGGAATCCCCGCATGACGATCCAGGTCCTCAACGGCCCGAACCTCGGGCGGCTCGGTCTCCGCGAGCCGGCCAAGTACGGGACGACCACCTACGCCGAGCTGGTCGAGCTCGTCGAGTCCACCGGCCGCGAGATGGGCGTGGAGGTGAGGGTCCGCCAGACCGACGACGAGGGCGAGATGCTGCGCTGGATCCATGCGGCGTCCGACGCCGGCGACCCGGTGCTGATCAACCCCGCCGGCTGGTCGCACACCTCGGTGGCGCTGCGCGACGCCCTCGCCGCGTTGAACGCCCCGCTGGTGGAGGTGCACATCACCAACATCCACGCCCGCGAGGAGTTCCGGCACCACTCCTACGTCTCCGGGGTGGCCGACGGTGTCATCGCCGGGCTCGGGGTGAGCGGCTACATCCTGGCGCTCGGCTGGCTGGCGCAGCAGGGCGTCCAGTGAGTCGGACGATGGATGCAGTGAGCCGTGCGGCTGACCGTCGGGACGCGCTGCGGCGGGTCGCCGGCGAGCGTGGGCTCGACGCAGTCCTGATCACCAACCTGCTCAACGTCCGCTACCTCACCGGCTTCACCGGCTCCAACGGCGTGCTGCTCGTGCGCGCCGACGGGGCCGACCTGTTCGGCACCGACGGCCGGTACACCACGCAGGCGGGAGCACAGGTGCCCGACGTCGAGGTCCTGGTCGACCGCGCCACCGTCTCGGGGATCGCCCGCGAGGCGGTGCGCCGGGGTGCGGGGCGGCTGGGATACGAGTCCCACGACCTGACCGTCGACGGCCTCGCCCAGTTGGAGAAGCTGCTGGCCGACGCCTCCGACGGCGGCACGGTGCCCGAGCTGGCCTCGGTCCGCCGCGCCGTCGAGGCCCAGCGGGCGATCAAGGACGACGAGGAGATCGAGTCGCTGCGCCGGGCCTGCGCGGTGGCCGACCAGGCCCTGGCCGAACTGGCCGCCGAGGGCGCGCTGCGGCCGGGGCGTACCGAGCTCGAGGTCGGCCGCGAGCTCGACGCCCGGATGCTGTTCCTGGGTGCCGAGGCGCCGTCGTTCGAGACCATCGTGGCCGCGGGCGCCAACTCGGCCATCCCGCACCACCGTCCCGACGCCACCGTGCTGCGCGACGGGGACTTCCTCAAGCTCGACTTCGGCGCCACCGTGGACGGGTACCACTCGGACATGACGCGGACCGTCGTCCTGGGGCACGCGGCCGACTGGCAGCGGGAGATCTTCGAGCTCGTGGCGGCATCCCAGGCGGCCGGGAGGGCGGCCCTGGCGGTCGGTGCCGACGTGGTCGCGGTCGACGCAGCGTCCCGTGACGTGATCGTCGAGGCCGGCCACGGCGAGCACTTCTCCCACGGGCTGGGACACGGTGTGGGGCTGGAGATCCACGAGGCGCCGGGCATCGGGCCGCTCGGCGCGGGTACTCTGGCCGCCGGCATGGCCGTCACCGTGGAGCCGGGCGTCTACCTGCCCGGCCACGGCGGTGTCCGGATCGAGGACACCCTGGTCGTCACGGACGACGAGCCCGAGTTGTTGACCCTCACGAGCAAGGAACTGCTGGTCCTCTGATGGCTACCACCAACGATCTCAAGAACGGCATCGTCCTGAAGCTGGACGGGCAGCTGTGGACCGTCACCGACTTCCAGCACGTGAAGCCGGGCAAGGGTGGGGCCTTCGTGCGCACCACGCTGAAGAACGTCCTGTCGGGCAAGGTCGTCGACAAGACGTTCAACGCCGGCCTCAAGGTCGAGACGGCCAACGTGGACAAGCGTTCGATGACCTACCTGTACAAGGACGGCAACGACTTCGTCTTCATGGACGGCGACACGTTCGACCAGATCCACGTGCCGGCCGAGACCGTCGGCGAGGGTGCGGACTACCTCCTGGAGAACACCGAGGCCACCGTCGCCGTGAACGAGGGCATCCCGCTCTACGTCGAGCTCCCGGTGACCATGGAGCTCGTCGTCGAGCACACCGACCCGGGCCTGCAGGGCGACCGCTCCACCGGCGGCACGAAGCCCGCGACGCTGGAGACCGGCGCGCAGATCCAGGTCCCGCTCTTCATCACCACCGGCGAGAAGCTGAAGGTCGACACCCGCGACGGCCGGTACCTCGGCCGCGTCAACTGAAGTCCGGGTAACCGCACATGGCCGCCCGCTCCAAGGCGCGCAAGCGCGCCGTCGACGTCCTCTACGAGGCGGAGGTCCGCGGTAGCGACCGGCTGGCGATGCTCCGCGACCGGATCGAGACGGGGAACCCGCCGGTGCCCGAGCACACGATCCGGCTGGTCGAGGGCGTCGCCGAACATGCGGGTCGCATCGACGCGCTGATCGAGGCGCACGCGTCCAACTGGCAGCTCGACCGGCTGCCCGACGTCGACCGCGCGATCCTCCGCATGGCGGTGTTCGAGCTGCTCTGGGCCGACGACGTCCCGGACGTCGTGGTCATCGACGAGGCGGTGGAGCTGGCGAAGACGCTGTCCACCGACGACTCACCGGCCTACGTCAACGGCGTCCTGGGCGCGATCCTGGCCGCAGAGGTCCCCACCGCCTGACCCGGGTCACGGTGCCGGTCAGGCGCGTGTGGCGGTGAACTCCACCAGGTCGGTCGTGACCTTCGTGCAGTGCAGCCGCAGTCCCCCGGTCGACACAGTCACGCCGTCGGTGCAGGGGAAGGTCTCGCGTCCCACCCGTAAGGTCGCCTGGCCGTCGCGGATGTGGTCGAGCGAGATGGTCGTCCCGAGGACCTGCACGAGCGAGCCGGTCCCCCCGAGCGTGACAGAGCACGAGTTCCCGGAGCAGGACAACACGGCCACGCTGCCGGAGACGGTTCGGCCCGGCTGACCTGGCTGCCCGGGGGCACCGGGAGAACCGGACGCGCCGGCCGACCCGGGCGCACCCGGAGAGCCGGGCTGGCCGGAAGCACCGGCTGCGCTGCTGGAACTGCTGTAACCCGAGGGGCTCCAGCACGCCGTCAGCAGGCCGAGCAACAGCACTGGGAGCAGGACCCGCGAGGAGAACTGACCGCGCCGGTTCACGACCGGATCACCAGGGTCCGTCCGCGGCGAGCGCCGTCTCGAGGGCAGCCCGGCTGTTGATGCCGAGCTTGTCGTACACGTGCGCCAGGTGGGTCTCCACCGTGCGGACGGACAAAACGAGCCGCTCCGCGATCGCGTGGTTGCTGAGGCCCTCAGCGGCCCACGCGGCGATCTGCTGCTCGCGGCGGGACAGCGCGTACGGGCTGAGTCGCGAGAGGGCGGGCGTCGTCAGGCCGCCGGCGGCTCGTGCGAGGCCGACCGCCAGTGCGCCGGAGGCAGCCGCACGGCGACGGTGGCCCGCGGCCCGGTGCGCTGCTGCGGCCTGCGCCGCGGCGTCCGCGGCCAGGACGCGCAGGCCGCGCAGTCGGAACTCTGCCGCGACGTCGTCGAGCTGCTCGCCGAGCCCACGGACGGCAGCGTCCGCCTGAGCCGCGAGCAGACCGGCGAACGTCCCTCCGATGTCCGTGGCGACCTCGCGGAGTCGTCCGGCGACGGTGCCGACGCGGCCGAGTCGAGCAGCTGTGTGCAGGCTGCGTCCCTCCAGCGCGAGCTGTCCCGCTTCTCCGGCCGTGAGAGCGGCACTCAATGCCAGCCGGCCCGCCTCCCGCTCGCGCCCGGCGGTTGCCGCCGTCCATGCCTGCGCAAGCAGCAATTCCGCGTCGAAGCAGCGCACTGCACGGTCGCTCGGCACGCCCAGCAGGATGGCCTCTGCCGAGGACTTCTCCCCGCGTAGCGCCTGGACCTCGGCCTGCTTCGCCTGGCACAGGGCGAGGACTCCGAGGGGGTCGCACGCGCTCAGTCCCGAGGCCGCCTCGGCGAGCCAGTGCTCTGCGTCCTGCAACCGGCCGGCGGCGAGTGCGGCGAGCCCCTGCCCTAGGGCAGCCACCGCGTCCGCCGCGGACCGCGGGCGAGCCATCGTGCGCTCGTGGAGCTCGACCGCCCTGGCCTCGAGGCGATTCACTCGGCCGTCGAGGTCGAGGGCGAGGAGCTCGGCAACGAGGAGGCCGGCCCGGACCGACTGGCTCTCGGTGTCGGAGGTCGAGGCTTCCAGGGCTGCCCACCCGCGCTTCGCCGCCACCACTGCCTCGTCCGCCCGGCCGAGCAGCCCGAGGCCAAGCGTTGACGCCAGCGAGGTCCACGGCGCGGCAGCGTGAGTGGCCGGTGGGTCGGGGCGGGGATCGGCGGAGAGATCGACATCTCCGGACAGCATCCGGAGCAGGGACTCCGCGCCGGTCAGGGCGTCAGCCCCGCCGCTCGAGCGGTCGGTACGGGCCAGGGCCAGTGCGTCGTCCCAACGACCGAGCCCGAGCATGAGGTTCAACATGCGGGTGACCGCGAGACTGCGGCCCTCGGGCAGGTGCCGCTGCATCGGCGTGCCCCCTGCCACGGCCTCGGCCTGCTCGGGGTCCGCGAGCCACCGCAGCGCCTCGGCGAGAGCAGTCTGCGCCGCCACCGACGGCCCGTGCTCCAGCGCAGCCCGGGCAAGGCGCTCGGCCAGCCGGGAGTCGGACCGGGCGTTCGCCTCGGCGGCTGCCCGGGCCAGCACGGGCGGGTCGGCCGGAGAGACGCCCAGCTCGAGGAGCAGCGGTCCGATGCGAGCGGGGTTCTCCCGAGCCCACCGGCGGACGCACTGGGTGCTGGCGAGCCTGGTGCGGAAGTCGCTCGCGGCCGAGTGAGGCATCGCGGCGCACAGGACCTTGGCGTCCAGCGGGCGGGCCACTCGTGCGACCGGTCGCTGGCCGTCGGTCTGGACGGTCACGAGTCCTCGACGCTCCAGTGCGGCGACGACGTCGGACGAGCTCAGCGCGACCAGGTCGGGGAGTTCGAGCTCCCCGATGAGGGCCAGCAGCTCCATGGTCGCGCGCTCGTCGTCGCCGATGTCGCCCATCAGGGTGCGGACGACCTCGCACAGGCGGTCGGTGAGGACCGGGTCGCCGTCCCACTGCCACAGCTCGTCGTACCGGTCCAGCCGCGACACCTGCAGCCCGGCCTCGACGACCTCACGGAGGAGGACGGCGTTCCCCGCGGACGCCTCGTGAAGTTCCTGACATGTTCGCGACGTCGGGCGGCCACCCAGTCGCGCGGTGAGCAGCTCGGTCACGTGGGACAGCGCGAGCGGGCGCAGTTCCACCTGGGCCGCCAGTCCGTCGTGCCACAGCGCCTTGACGAGGTCGGGCGCGCGTGCCCCGCCTAGGACCGTCACCACGGCGTCGGCCATCCGGGTCAGGACCAGTTTGTGCACCAGTGCGGCGGAGACGTCGTCCAACAGGTGGGCGTCGTCGACGACGATGAGGGGACGGGGCTGACCGGGTCCTGCGTCGAAGGCCGCCGCGAGCGCCTGCCACATGGCCGTCGTATCGGTCGCGGCTGCCCCCGGCGGAACGAGGTGCGCCACCGCCTCCAACGGGATTGCCGAGGCCGCACGTGTGCCGGTGACCCACTCCGTGCGCCGGTTCCCTTGGTCCAAGGCAGCGACCGCTTCCCGCGCCAGGCGGGTGCGACCCGAACCGCCCGGTCCCGACACGACGACGGCCGAGACGTCGGTGTCGCTCAGCTCGGCGAGGACGGTCGCCAGCTTGTGATCCCTGTCGACGAACGGCCAGCGCCGGATGGCATGGGGGAGGGGATCGGTACATGCGGCATAGCGATGCTCGACTGCAATTTCAGACATGCCCGACCCGCTCCCTCGTTGCCACGCTGCTTGGCCGCGGGGCCCCCACGTCGGCCCAGACTCCTGCTACGAGACGGTGCGGGCAAGTTGCGTCCGCACGAGATCCGAAATTTGACCCGGCGCACTCGGGGGCGCACGGTCCGCACTGCGTGGACCGTCGGTCCGGCTACGTAGCAGGGTGGCGTCGCCGGACCGCGCCGGGGCGCACCATGGACGTCGGCGGCCAGCGCGATCACCTGCGGGGAGCGGTCTGCCCGGTTCATGGAGGTGGCCATGTGCTGCGACGGGTGCGGGAACGGCGCGTCGACGACCGGCGCGGCCGACCACCGGGGCGGTGAGCTCGTGCGCGGCAAGGACGGGACCCGGGGCCGGGACGGAGCGTCCGACGTGCGGGTGGTCGCCCTCAGTGTCACCCTCCAATTGAGCGGCGGGCACCGCGACGCCCGACCCGGCACGGGGTGCGGTGGCGCTGGTCGCGGCGGCGGCACGGGGCAGGGCGCCCCGTAGTTCGCCTCACCCGTCGGCACAGGTGGCGTGCGCGGACCCGCTGCGCCGGCCGACGTGTCAGGCCTCGGGCCCAGGCGCCGTTACGCCGCCACGTGCGGCGCGGTTCTGTCTTCACCATTCGTGCGTGCGCGGCAACTTTCCGCAGTGCGTATCGGAATCCGGGTCCTACGTGACCGCGGCCGGATGTCGCGTATTGCAGGTCCGATCATTGCGTGTCGCCACCGGCGTTCCCCGTGCCATTTCAGGTTGTCGACCCATGGCCAGCGACTCACTATCTGTTCACCGGATTCGGTGTGAATTCGGTGTTCGGGCGGGAGCGGGGGAGTCCCACCGTTGTGTCGGTGCATCCTTCTGCTGGCTCTTGCCATTCTCTCGGGGGCATTCCCCCGGCTACGAGGAGGAATCATGTTCGCAGACCAGACCGTCGAGCTCCTGCCGGCGCGCACCACCATGACCGCCAGCGGCTGCGGGTGTGGAAGCCGTCGCCGGGGCGGCAACGGGGGACGGGGCGGCAACGGCGGAACGGCCATCAGCGTGCTCGCCGTGAACATCGCGGGGGTGAACCTCGGTGACCAGAACGCCGGGGCCTTCGCCAACGGTGGCGCCGGCGGCGCCGGCGGCAACGGCTGACCGAGGGCTGCCGGCGCCGGAGCTCTGGCTGAGGAGTCGCTGGCCGGCTCCGGGTGACGTCGGGACCCGTGAAACGGGTCGGGTGCGGGGGGCGACCGTCCGGTCGCCCCCCGCTGTCCGTGGTGACAGGGGTATGACGCCCGGACCTCGTGCCCGAGCCGCCCTTCACCGTTCGTGCGGAGGCCGCGACAATCCGCATTGCGTGTCGCAATCCTGGTCCTACGTGAGGGGCGCCGGACGCCGCGTACTGATCGTCCGATGATTGCGTGTCGCCACGCGCGTTCCCCGTGCCATTTCCGGTTGCTGTCCCCATGGCCGGCGACCCAGGATCTGTTTACCGGGTTCGTTCTGAAGTCGGTGTCCAGGCGGGAGCGGGGGAATTCCCACCGTTGTGTCGGTGCATTCTTCCGCTGGCTCCTGCCAATTCCCGGGGGCATTCCCCGTCTACGAGGAGGAATCATGTTCGCAGACCAGACCGTCGAGCTCCTGCCGGCGCGCACCACGATGACCGCCAGCGGCTGCGGGTGTGGGAGCCGTCGCCGGGGCGGCAACGGGGGACGGGGCGGCAACGGTGGAACGGCCATCAGCCTCGTCGCCGTGAACTTCGCGCTGGTGAACGGCGGCGACCAGAACGCCGGGGCCTTCGCCAACGGCGGGTCCGGCGGCGCCGGCGGCAACGCCTGACACCAGCTGACGCGGCCGCGCCGATGACGGTGCGGTTCCGGGAGGGAGAGGTGGCTGGTCACCGGCCGCCTCTCCCTCCCGCACAGCGGGAGAGGACGAGTCGGCATGACGACGACCATCGCGGAGCTTCACCAGGAGCGCCCGGCCGAAGCACCGGGAGGGGAGCAGCGCCCGCCCGCCCCCGCCGGACCAGCAGCCGGGCCCGCGGGTGCGGCGGCCGCCGATCTCGCCGTCCCGCTGCATCGGACCGAGGGCGTCGAACTCCTCGGTGAGTACCAAGGCTCCGGCTATCAGACCCGGAAGTTCCTGGTCCGCCGGTCCGACGGGCAGGTCATGCAGCTGCCCGAACTGCTGTACCGGATCGCCGAGGCGCTGGACGGGCGGGACGCCGGCCGGATCGCCGACGATCTCGGTCGCCGGTTCGCCGAGGAACTCGACGAGCCGCTGACCCCCGAGCAGGTGCGCTACCTGGTCGACGAGAGGTTGCGCCCGGTCGGCATCGTGGCCGCCGATGCGGCCGAGGACACCTCCGCGGCGTCGCCGGCTCCGGTCATGCCCGATCTCCTATTGGCGCTGCGGTACCGGGTCGGCGTCATCCCCGCCGCGGTCGCCTGGCGCATCGCGGGAGTCTTCGAAGGTTTCTTCACCCGGCCGGCCTGGGTCGCGGCGCTCACCGCGTTCGTCGTGGTCGATGCGGCCGTCCTGCTCTCCGTCGACGGCCTCTTCGCCACGCTCCTCACGGGTGTGACCGACTACATCAGGCATCCGCAGCTGGTGCTCGTGCTCTTCGGGCTGATGGTGCTGGCGAACGTCTTCCACGAGTGCGGTCACGTCACCGCCTGCCGCTACGGAGGCGCCCGGCCCGGCGAGATGGGGCTCGGGCTCTACATCGTTTGGCCGGCGCTGTACAGCAACGTCACGGATGCCTACCGCCTGGACCGGACAGGTCGGCTGCGTACCGATCTTGGCGGCGTCTACTTCAACGCCATCTCCATGACCGTCGTGGGTGTCCTGTACCTGCACACCGGTGAACCATGGGTGCTCGTCGCCCTGCTGACCATGCACACCGAGACGGCCGCACAGTTCCTCCCGTCGATCCGGCTGGACGGCTACTACATGCTCGGCGACATCGCCGGCGTCCCCGAGCTGTTCGGCTACGTCGGCCCCGTGCTCCGCAGCGCGCTCCCCGGTCGGCCCACGGACCCGAAGGTCCGGCAGCTCCGCCCGTGGTCCCGGCGGCTGATCGTGCTGTGGGTCGCCCTCACGGTGCCGCTGCTGACTTTCTACCTCGTCGTCTTCCTGCTGGTTCTGCCGCGCGCCCTCCCCTACGTCTGGCAAGCGGTCCTGGAGTACCAGCGGACGGTCGAGGGCGCGATGCAGAACGGCGACATCGGGACCCTGTCGTTGAGCGTCCTGCAGTTCGTGCTCCTCGTCCTTCCCTGGCTCGGCACCGTGCTCATGGCGACCCTGACCTACCGCATGGTCCAGCCCCTGCTGGCCCGGCGGTGGCCGTGGTTCGCCCCGCGGGAGGGGAGGGGTGCCCGTCTGCGCCGGTCGTTGGCGTGGGCCGCGGCCGGGGGGTCCGCCGTCGTGCTGCTGGTCCGGGTCGCGCTCGTCGCCGAGTCGGCTCCCGCCGGCACGGCCGAGGAGCGGGTCGCGAACGCGGCGGCGGCCGTCATGCGGGTCGGGCGCGAGGCGGCGCCCGCAGTGCCGGTCGGTGACATCGCAGTGCGGGATCAGGTCGCCGGCTGGGGGTGGCTCACGGCGGCCTTCGACCGTCACCCCGACGCGCTCACCGCGGCGCGCGAGGTGGCTGTCCTGTCCGTCCTGGTGATGGTCCTCTCGCTGCTGGTCATCGCCTGGCAGCGGCGCTGGCCGGCGGCTGCGGTCGTCGCCACGCTCGCCGCCGCAGCGGTGATGGGACCGGTCGTGTCCCTCTTCGGTGTGCTGACCGCGGCGGGTCTCTCAGCGGGATGGGGGGCGGCCGGCACGGCCCTCCTCGTGCTGGCCCAGGGGCGCAGGCACGGGCGGCACCGCCGGCGGCAGCATCGCTGGCTGCACCCGTCGCTCACGGTCCTGGGTGCGGTGTGCCTCGGGGTGGCCGTCCTGACCGAACCGATGCTGATCGTCGCTCTCGCGGCGGTAGGACTCGTCCAGGTGCTGCGCGGGACGGCGGTGACCCCGACCCGGGCGACGTGGGCCGGACTCGTGCTCGGCACCGCCGCCCTGATCGGCCTGGCGGTGGCGATAGTCCCCGGTCGCCTCGACCAGCCGATGTCGACCGGCCTGGCCGACGTGCAGCAGCAGGTCGTGCTCGGTCTCGCCGGCCTCGTGGTGCTGGCGGCCGTAGGCCTGCGGCTGGTGCCGGTGCCGGCGCTCCTCGTGGCCTCCCTGCTCGTGCCCGCGGCGCTCATGCTGCCCGGCAGCGACGGTGTCCTGCCCGTTCTCGTCGCGACCACGGCGGGTCTGGGGGCGCTGCTCCTCGCCGACCTGCTGCGTCTGCCGCCGACGGAGCGTCGGCATCCCCTGGTCCGGGGGATCATCGCCATACCGGTCGTCGTGGTGGTCCTGGTTGGCCTGCTCTACCTCCCGGCCGGCTCCGGGAGCAGCCAGACGGAGCTACCCGCGACCGCGCCGTCGGTGGGCGCCGCCACGGACTAGCCGACAGCGTGATCCGGAGCTGACCGCACTTCCCGGCGGTGAACCCGCCCCCGCCCGGAGGGGGATGCGATGCGAGGCTCCCCACGCCTGGTCTGGGTGGCCCAGGTCCTGCGGCCGGCCCCCGAGGAGCACGTCCTCGAGGTCGGATGCGGACACGGAGTGCTCGTCGGGCTCCTGGCCGAGCGGACACCGGCGGGCAGGGTCGTGGGTGTGGATCGCTCGCACACCATGATCACCTCGGCCGCGCGCCGGAACCACGCGCACCTGGCGGCCGGGCGCGCGCAGTTGGTGGAAGGCGATTTCGCTTCGGTCGACCTCGGACAGCAGCGTTTCGGCGCTGTCGTGGCCGTCAACGTGCGGGCCTTCTGGACGCCGCCGGCCGTGGAGTGGGACGTGGTCCGGCGGGTGCTGGAGCCGGACGGTCGGGTGCTGATCGCGCACAGCCTGCTCGCCAGCGGCGCGGAGGTGTCGGTGACCGACGCAGTGGTTCGGGCGGCGGGCGAACGGGGGATGCGTCTGGTCACGGTGCACCGGGCGCCTACCTCTCCGGTGCCGTCGCTCGCCCTCGAGCTTCGTCCGGCGAGCACGCTGACGAGGAGGAGTGGCTGAGCGTCAGGGGCGGCTGAGGCGGGGGAGCGGTGGCTCGCGGAGGCGGGCGCAGGACGGATCAGCGCGGGGCGCGGCGGCGCTCCCAGTTGGGGTCGAGCTCCTCGTCGTCGTCGTCTGGGCCACCGAAGCCGACGACGCTCTCCATGCCGGGGTTCAGCACCCCCCACTCGATGAGCCGCGAGGTCAGCTCGTCGGGGCTCATGTCGTAGATGATCGCCAGCGACTTGAGGTCCTCGGCACGGATCGAGAGCACCTTGCCGTTGTAGTCGTGCCGCTGCGCCTGGATGGTCGAGGCGTACCGGGCCAGCGGGCCCGCCTCGTCGGCCGGCAGGGAGCCGAGCGACTCGAGGTTCAGCACGATCTTCGTGCTCGACGTGACCGCCGAGCTGGGCCGCGGATCGGGCAGCAGCTCGGAGACCGGCACGCCGTAGAAGACGGCCAGCTCGGACAGCCGCTGCACGGTGACCGCGCGGTCGCCGCGCTCGTAGGAACCGACGACGACTGCCTTCCAGCGGCCGTGCGACTTGTCTTCCACACCCTGGAGGGAGAGCCCCTGCTGGTTGCGGATGGCGCGGAGCCGGGCGCCGAGGGCCCGTGAGTAGTCGGTGCTCATCGCTGTCTGCTCACTGTCCGTCGTCTCGGAAAGGTCAAGTTGGTGACTGAGCGTACTGGTCGTGCGGTCAGTGCAACAGGAGGGAAACACCTGGTGTGTCAGTGACGTGATCGGTACGCAGCGTGAACCATTCCGGCTCTGACCTGGTACGGAACGGTCGCCGGAGGGCGGCTCCGGGACGTGCAGTACCGTCGTCCGCGGTCCTACCAACTCCTTTAACGACCCGTCCAGTGAGGCGGGGAAGGAGGCCTCATGGCCAGCTCTGCCGAGCCTGCCCGGGAACCCGTGCCCGGTGCTCTGCTCTCCTCCGCCGACGTCGCCCGCGTGGTCGACCGCATGGCCCACCAGCTCATCGAGCGGGCCGCGACCATCGAGCCGGGAGCGCCGGACGGCGGCCTCTCGGACCTCGTCCTGGTCGGCATCCCGACCCGCGGCGCACCCCTGGCCCGCAGGCTCGCCGCCCGCATCGAGGCATTCACCGGGACGGCGGTCGACGTCGGCACCGCCGACATCACCCTCTACCGCGACGACCTCCGGCGGCGCGGTGTCCGGGCCCTCGAGCCCACGGTGCTGCCCGACGCGGGCATCGACGACCGCCTGGTCGTCCTCGTCGACGACGTCCTGTTCTCCGGGCGGTCGGTCCGGGCGGCGCTGGACGCCCTGCGTGACCTGGGCCGCCCGCGCAGTGTGCAGCTCGCCGTCCTCGTCGACCGGGGGCACCGCGAGCTGCCGATCCGCGCGGACTTCGTCGGCAAGAACGTGCCCACCAGCCGCAGCCAGCAGGTGCGGGTGCACCTCACCGAGACCGACGGAGTGGACGAAGTGCTCGTGACGGAGGCCGCCGAGTGAAGCGGCACCTGCTGGAGGCTGCGGACCTCGACCGTGGCGACGCGACGCTCGTCCTCGACACCGCGGCACAGATCGACCAGGCGCTGGCCGGCCGCGAGGTCAAGAAGCTGCCGACCCTGCGCGGCCGCACCGTGGTGAACCTGTTCTACGAGGACTCCACCCGCACCCGCATCTCCTTCGAGCTGGCGGCCAAGCGCCTGTCCGCCGACGTCATCAACTTCTCCGCCAAGGGCAGCAGCGTCTCCAAGGGCGAGAGCCTCAAGGACACCGCGCTGACGCTCGAGGCGATGGGCAGCGACGCGATCGTCGTCCGGCACTCGGCCTCCGGTGCGCCGCACCGGCTGGCCAACTGGGTGCGCGGCAGCGTGGTCAACGCGGGTGACGGCACCCACGAGCACCCGACGCAGGCGCTGCTCGACGCGTACACGATCCGGCAGCGGCTCGGCCGCCTCGAAGGCGTCCGGGTGGCGATCGTCGGCGACGTGCTGCACAGCCGGGTGGCCCGCTCGAACGTCCGGCTGCTGCACACCCTCGGTGCGGAGGTCACCGTCGTCGCGCCCCCGACCCTGCTGCCGGTGGGCATCGGCACGTGGCCGGTCGAGGTGAGCTACGACCTCGACGCCGTGCTGCCGAAGGCCGACGTGGTGATGATGCTGCGGGTCCAGGCCGAGCGGATGAACGCCTCGTTCTTCCCCAGCGCCCGCGAGTACAGCCGCCGCTACGGGCTCGACGCCCGCCGGATGGGGGCCCTGGGCGACGACGCGATCGTCATGCACCCGGGGCCGATGAACCGCGGCATGGAGATCGCCGCCGAGGTGGCCGACTCCGTCCGCTCCACGATCGTCGAGCAGGTCGGCAACGGCGTCTCCGTGCGCATGGCCGTCCTGTACCTGCTGCTCGGAGGCAATGAGCCCGCGTGACGAACCACCTGATCAAGGGCGCGAGGCCCTACGGCGGCGAGCCCGCCGACATCCTGGTCACGGACGGCCGGATCGCCGCCATCGGCGACTCGCTGTCCGCGACCGGCGCCGAGGTCGTCGACGCGGCCGGGCTGATCGCGCTCCCGGGCCTGGTCGACCTGCACACCCACCTGCGCGAGCCCGGCCGCGAGGACGCCGAGACCGTCGAGACGGGCAGCCGCGCCGCCGCGCTGGGCGGCTTCACCGCCGTGCACGCGATGGCCAACACCGACCCGGTGGCCGACACCGCAGGCGTCGTCGAGCAGGTGTGGCGGCTCGGCGAGCAGGCCGGGCTGGTCGACGTCGTCCCCGTCGGCGCCGTGACGGTCGGGCTGAAGGGCGAGCGGCTGGCCGAGCTCGGGGCGATGGCAGACTCCGCCGCCCGCGTCCGGGTCTTCTCCGACGACGGGCACTGCGTCAGCGACCCGGCGCTCATGCGGCGCGCGCTGGAGTACGTGAAGGCCTTCGACGGCGTCGTCGCCCAGCACGCCGAGGAGCCCCGGCTCACCGCCGGCGCGCAGATGCACGAGGGCGACCGCTCCGCCCGGCTCGGGCTCACCGGCTGGCCGGCCGCGGCGGAGGAGGCGATCATCGCCCGCGACGTGCTGCTCGCCGGCCACGTGGGCGCGCGCCTGCACGTCTGCCACGTGTCGACGGCGGGCTCGGTGGAGCTGCTGCGCTGGGCGAAGTCCCGCGGCGTCCAGGTGACGGCGGAGGTCACCCCCCACCACCTGCTGCTCACCGACGCCTGCGCCGAGGGCTACGACCCGGTGTTCAAGGTGAACCCGCCGCTGCGGACCGACGAGGACGTCCAGGCGCTGCGGGCCGGGCTGGCCGACGGCACGATCGACGCCGTCGCCACCGACCACGCACCGCACGCCGTGGAGGACAAGGAGAGCGAGTGGGCCCAGGCCCGCCCCGGGATGCTCGGCCTGGAGCAGGCGCTGTCCGTCGTCGTCGAGACCATGGTGGAGACCGGTCTGCTCGACTGGGCCGGCGTCGCCGACCGCATGTCGGTGCGGCCGGCGGCCATCGGGCGGCTCAGCGGGCTGGGTGACCGATCGCACGGCCGTCCGCTCGCCCCAGGCGAGCCCGCCAACCTGCTGCTGCTGGACCCCACCACCCGGGTCACCGTCGACCCGGCTTCGCTGGCCAGCCGCAGCCGCAACAGCCCCTATGCCGGCCGGGAGCTCCCGGGCCGGGTGGTCCACACGTTCCTGAGAGGTGTCCCGACGGTGCTCGACGGCAAGGCGACCCGATGACCGCGATCCTGGTCCTGGAGGACGGGCGCACGTTCCGGGGCGAGGCCTACGGCGCGGTGGGGACGACGGTCGGCGAGGCGGTGTTCGCCACCGGCATGACTGGCTACCAGGAGACGCTGACCGACCCCAGCTACCACCGTCAGGTCGTCGTGATGACCGCCCCGCACATCGGCAACACCGGCGTGAACGGCGAGGACGACGAGAGCCGGCGGATGTGGGTCGCCGGGTTCGTGGTCCGCGATCCGGCCCGCCGGCCGGCCAACTGGCGCGCCACCGGCACCCTCGACGACGAGCTGGTCGAGCAGGGTGTCGTCGGCATCAGCGGCATCGACACCCGCGCCCTCACCCGCCACCTGCGCGACCGCGGCGCGATGCGGGCCGGCATCAGCACCGAGCTGGACGCCGACGCACTGCTGGCCCGCGTGCAGAGCGCCGAAAGCATGACCGGCGCGGATCTCGCCCCGCAGGTGAGCACCGGCGAGGCCTACGTCGTCCCGGCGGTGGGGGAGACGCGGTTCACGATCGCCGCGCTCGACCTCGGCATCAAGACCGCGACGCCACGGCACCTGGCCGCACTGGGCGTCGAGACCCACGTCCTGCCGTCCACGGCCACCGCGGACGAACTGCTCGCCGCCGGCCCGGACGGCGTCTTCCTCTCCAACGGTCCGGGCGACCCGGCCGCCGCCGACTACGCGGTCGAGGCGGTCCGCGGGGTGCTGGACGCCCAGCGACCGCTGTTCGGCATCTGCTTCGGCAACCAGATCCTCGGCCGCGCGCTGGGCCTGGGCACCTACAAGCTGCGCTTCGGTCACCGCGGCCTCAACCAGCCGGTGCTCGACCGGGTCAGCGGCACGGTGCGCGTGACCAGCCACAACCACGGCTTCGCCGTGGACGCCCCGCTCGACCGGCCGGCCGACACCCCCTACGGGCAGGTGGAGGTCAGCCACGTCGGACTCAACGACGACGTGGTCGAAGGTCTGCGCTGCCTGGAGGTGCCGGCCTTCAGCGTCCAGTTCCACCCCGAGTCGGCGGCCGGGCCGCACGACGCCGCCCCGCTGTTCCAGCGGTTCGTCGATCTGATGGAGACCGCGCGGGCCGGGGGCACGCACGCCGGCGGACCGGCGCCGCGGGTCGAGCACAGCACGGGGGAGAACGCCTGATGCCGAAGAGGTCAGACATCCAGCACGTGATGGTGATCGGCTCGGGGCCGATCCTGATCGGGCAGGCCGCCGAGTTCGACTACTCCGGCACCCAGGCCTGCCGCGTCCTGCGTGCGGAGGGGCTGCGGGTCAGCCTCGTCAACAGCAACCCCGCGACGATCATGACCGACCCCGAGGTCGCCGACGCCACCTACATCGAGCCGTTGACGCCGGAGTTCGTCGAGAAGGTCATCGCCAAGGAGCGCCCCGACGCGCTGCTGGCAACCCTCGGCGGGCAGACCGCGCTCAACATCGCCATCGGCCTGTACGAGAACGGCGTGCTGGAGAAGTACGGCGTCCAGCTCATCGGCGCCGACGTCGACGCGATCAACCGCGGCGAGGACCGACAACTGTTCAAGGACATCGTCCGGTCGATCGGCGCCGACGCTCCCCGCTCGAGGGTCTGCGGCACCGTCGAGGAGGCGATCGCCACCGCCGAAGAGGTCGGCTACCCCGTCGTCATCCGGCCCAGCTTCACGATGGGCGGGCTCGGTTCGGGCATCGCGACCGACGAGTCCATGCTGCGGCGCATGGCCGGCCACGGCCTCGCCGACTCCCCGGTGCACACCGTCCTCATCGAGGAGTCGGTGCTGGGCTGGAAGGAGTACGAGCTCGAGCTGATGCGCGACCGCAGCGACAACGTCGTCGTCATCTGCTCGATCGAGAACATCGACGCGATGGGTGTGCACACCGGCGACTCGGTGACCGTCGCGCCGGCGATGACGCTCACCGACGTCGAGTACCAGCGGATGCGCGACGTCGGCATCGCGGTGCTGCGCGAGGTCGGCGTCGACACCGGCGGCTGCAACATCCAGTTCGCCGTCCACCCCGGCACCGGCCGCCTGGTCGTCATCGAGATGAACCCCCGGGTGTCCCGCTCGTCGGCGCTGGCGTCCAAGGCCACCGGCTTCCCGATCGCCAAGATCGCCGCGAAGCTCGCGATCGGCTACACCCTCGACGAGATCACCAACGACATCACCGGCGTCACCCCGGCCGCGTTCGAGCCGGCGCTGGACTACGTGGTCGTGAAGATCCCGCGGTTCGCCTTCGAGAAGTTCCCCGGGGCCGACCCGCGACTCACGACGACCATGAAGAGCGTCGGCGAGATCATGTCGTTCGGCCGGAACTTCGCCGAGGCGCTCGGCAAGGCCATGCGCTCGACGGAGACCAAGGTCGCCGGTTTCTGGACCGGGGCTCGCGATGAGCGGTCGGCCGAGGAGCTGCTGGACGCCCTGCGTGTGCCGGTGGACGGCCGGCTCTACCTGGCCGAGCAGGCCCTCGCGGCCGGCGCGACGGTCGAGCAGGTGGCCGAAGCCAGCGGTTTCGATCCGTGGTTCGTCGACCAGATCGCACTGGTCCGCGAGGTGGGGGAGCAGGTCCGGGACGCCCCCGCGCTGACCGCGCCGGTGCTCCGGCGCGCCAAGCGCTTCGGACTCTCCGACCGTCAGATCGCGGCCCTCCGGCCCGAGCTGGCCGGTGAGGACGGCGTCCGGTCCCTGCGGTGGCGACTCGGCATCCGCCCGGTCTACAAGACCGTCGACACCTGTGCCGGCGAGTTCGCGGCCCGCACGCCGTACCACTACTCCTCCTACGACGAGGAGACCGAGGTCGAGCCCCGCGAGAAGCCGGCGGTGCTGATCCTGGGCTCGGGCCCGAACCGGATCGGCCAGGGGATCGAGTTCGACTACTCCTGCGTGCACGCGGTCATGGCGCTGCAGGACGCCGGCTACGAGGCGGTGATGGTCAACTGCAACCCCGAGACCGTCTCCACCGACTACGACACCGCCGACCGGCTCTACTTCGAGCCGCTGACCTTCGAGGACGTCCTGGAGGTCGTCGAGGCCGAGCGCGCGGCAGGGCCGGTGGCCGGGGTCATCTGCACCCTCGGGGGGCAGACCCCGCTGGGGCTGGCACAGCGGCTCAAGGACGCCGGCGTGCCGGTGCTCGGCACGTCGCCGGAGGCCATCGACGACGCCGAGCACCGGGGGGCCTTCTCCCGCGTGCTCGCCGACACCGGGCTGCTCGCGCCCAAGCACGGCATGGCCACGACGTTCCCCGAGGCTCGGGCCATCGCCGCCGGCATCGGCTATCCGGTGCTGGTGCGCCCGTCCTACGTCCTGGGCGGCCGCGGCATGGAGATCGTCTACGACGACGCCACCCTCGAGGCATACATCGCCAAGGCGACCGACGTCAGCGCCGCGCACCCGGTGCTGGTCGACCGTTTCCTGGAGGACGCCGTCGAGATCGACGTGGACGCGCTCTACGACGGCACCGACCTCTACCTGGGCGGCGTCATGGAGCACATCGAGGAGGCCGGCATCCACTCCGGCGACTCCGCGTGCGCCCTGCCCCCCATCACCCTGGGATCGGCGGACCTGCTGAAGATCCGCGCGGCCACGGAGAAGCTCGCCGCCCGCATCGGCGTCCGCGGGCTGATGAACGTCCAGTACGCGATCAAGGACGACATCCTCTACGTCATCGAGGCCAACCCGCGGGCCAGCCGCACGGTGCCGTTCGTGTCCAAGGCCACCGCGGTCCAGCTGGCCAAGGCGGCCGCCCGCATAGCGGTGGGGGAGACGATCGCGTCCCTCCGTGCCGCGGGGGTCCTGCCCGCGAGCGGTGACGGCACCGACCTGCCCGAGCACGCGCCGATCGCGGTGAAGGAGGCCGTGCTGCCCTTCCACCGGTTCCGCACCGTCGAGGGCCACGGCGTGGACACCGTGCTGTCGCCGGAGATGAAGTCCACCGGCGAGGTCATGGGCCTCGACACCGAGTTCGGCACCGCGTTCGCCAAGTCGCAGGCAGCCGCCTACGGCTCGCTGCCGACCGAGGGGACGGTGTTCGTGTCGCTGGCCAACCGCGACAAGCGCAACGCCGTCTTCCCGATCAAGCGGCTGGCCGACCTGGGCTTCCGGGTGCTCGCGACAGCGGGCACGGCCCAGGTGCTGCGGCGCAACGGCGTCGCGGCCGAGGTGGTCGGCAAGTTCAGCGAGGGGCCGGGCAACGTCGTCGAGCGGATCCTGGCCGGTGACGTCGACATCGTCGTCAACACGCCCTTCGGGTCGCCCGGCAACAGCGGACCGCGCCTGGACGGCTACGAGATCCGCACCGCCGCCGTCGCCGCCGGCATCCCGTGCATCACGACGGTGCAGGGCATGGCGGCGGCCGTGCAGGGCATCGAGGCGCTGCGCGGCGGCGACATCGGCGTCCGGAGCCTGCAGGAGATCCACGCCGACCTCGGCGGGGTGCGCGCGTGACCTCCTTGACCTCGCCGGCGGCGCGCGCGGCGCACCCACCGGTGCAGCGCGTGGTCGAGGTGTCCGGTCGGCGGCCGGTCGGCGCCTACGTCGAGCTGACCCTCGCCGCGCCGGAGATCGCCGAGCGCACGGAGCCGGGGCAGTTCGTCGCCTTCGCCGTGGGCGGGCCGACGTCGGCGCACCTTCTGCGCCGCTCGATCGCGATCGCGGGTGCCGCCGACGGCGCCGTCACCGTCATGGTGGCCCCGCACGGGCCGGGGTCCACCTGGCTGGCCGGTCTGCAGGTCGGCGACACCGTCGACGTGGTCGGCCCGCTCGGCCGGCCGTACCCGATGCCTTCCGACGGCACCCCGGCGGTCCTCGTCGGTGGCGGCTACGGCGCGGCCGCGCTGAGGGGGCTCGCCGCGCGGCTGCGGGCCGCCGGCTCGCCCGTCATCGCCATCTGCGGTGCCGCGTCCGCCGACCGGCTCTCGTCGGTCGACGAGCTCGGCGAGCTGGCGGAGGTCATCGTGACGACCGACGACGGGAGCGCCGGCCGGCAGGGCCGGGTCACCGACGCCATGGCTGAGCTGCTGACGAGCCGGGCCCCCGGCCAGGTCGGCGTCGTGTACGCCTGCGGCCCCATGGCCATGCTGCGCGCGGTGGCCGAGGCGGCCACGACCGCCGGACTGCCCTCCTACGTGGCCGTCGAGGAGTCGATGGCCTGCGGGGTCGGCGTCTGCATGACGTGCGTGCTCCCCGTGGTGGGGGAGGACGGTCGCACCCGCTTCTCCCGCTCGTGCACCGACGGACCGGTCTTCGGCGGCGACCGCGTGCGCTTCGCCGACGTCGGGACGCTGCCCTGGGACGTCGTCGGCGCCGATGCGATGGGAGTGGTGGCACCGTGACGGCGCTGGACACGGCAGTCGACATGTCGACGGCGCTCGGTGCCGCGCCGATCCCGAGCCCGGTGCTCACCGCCTCCGGCTGCTCGGCCAACGGCGCGGAGCTGGAGCCGTTCGTCGACCTCACGGCCATCGGTGCGGTGGTGACCAAGTCGGTGCAACTGTGGCCACGCTCCGGCCGGCCGACGCCGCGGATGGCCGAGACCCCGAGCGGGATGCTCAATTCGATCGGGCTGCAGGGCCCCGGGATCGACGGGCTGCTGGCCGACGACCTGCCGTGGCTGGCCGACCGCGGTGTCCGCGCGTTCGTCTCCATCGCCGGCACCCGGGTCGAGGACTTCGCCGCCCTGGCCGAGCGCCTGCGCGGCGTGCCCGGCGTGCTGGGCCTCGAGGTGAACATCAGCTGCCCGAACGTGGAGAGCCGCGGCGAGGTGTTCGCCTGCGACCCGGTAGCCGCCTCCGACGTCGTCTCCGCCGTGCGTGCCGTGGCCGATCCCGCGCAGCCGGTCTACGCGAAGCTCAGCCCCGACGTCACCGACATCGTCGGCGTCGCCCGCGCGGTCTCCGCGGCGGGCGCCGACGGGCTCTCGATGATCAACACGCTGCTCGGGCTGGTCATCGACCCCGACACGATGCGGCCGGTGCTCGGCGGGGTCACCGGAGGGCTCTCCGGCCCGGCGATCCGGCCGGTGGCGCTGCGCTGCGTCTGGCAGGTGCACCAGGCGATGCCGGAGGTGCCCATCCTCGGCATGGGTGGCATCCGCAGCGGCCTGGACGCCCTCCAGTTCGTCCTCGCCGGGGCGTCCGCGGTCTCGGTGGGGACGGCGGTGTTCAACGACCCGTCGGCGGTCGCGCGGGTGCACGACGAACTGGCGGTAGCCCTCGCCGAGCGGGGCTTCGCCTCGTTGCGCGACGCCGTCGGGTACGCGCACCGATGAGCGCCGCCTTCGGCACGCGCCTCGCGGACGCCGTCGCCGCCCGGGGGCCGCTGTGCGTCGGCATCGACCCGCACGCGCCGCTGCTCGCGGCCTGGGGACTGCCCGACAGCCCGGACGGCCTGGCGCGGTTCAGCGACGCCGTGGTCGACGCCCTGGCCGGCTCGGTCGCGGTGCTCAAGCCGCAGATGGCGTTCTACGAGCGGCACGGGTCGCGCGGGCTCGCCGTGCTCGAGGAGGCCGTCGCCCGCGCACGCGAGGCCGGTGCGCTGGTTCTCCTCGACGCCAAGCGCGGCGACATCGGGTCGACGATGGACGCCTACGCCGACTACCTGCGACCGGGGCACCCGCTGCACGTCGACGCGATGACGGTCAGCCCCTTCCTCGGCCCCGGCTCGCTCCAGCCGGCCGTGGAGACCGCGAGACGGCAGGGCGGTGGGCTGTTCGTCCTGGCTCGCACGTCCAACCCGGACGCCGGCACCTTCCAGCACGCTGTCGTGGGCGGGCGGTCGGTGGCCCAGTGCGTCGTGGACACCGTCGGCCGCTGGAACGCCGAGGACGCGGCCTCCGGGCCCGGGTCGTTCGGCGTGGTCGTCGGCGCCACGCTGGCAGAGCTGGACGTCGACCTCGACGGCCTCGGCGGGCCCATCCTCGCGCCCGGCCTCGGCGCCCAGGGCGGCTCCGTCGCGGACCTGCACCGGCTGTTCGGATCCGGCCGCGCCGTCGTCCCCACCGTGTCGCGCGACGTGCTGGCCGCCGGTCCCGATGCCGTCGCGCTGCGCGCCGCCGCGGACCGTTGGGCGGCGGAGCTCGCGCGGTGAGGCGGGCGCTGCCGGCGCTCCTCGCGGCGCTGGGCGGGGTGCTGGTCGGGTCGGGGATCACCGTCTTCTGGCTGGCGAACACCTGGAGGTGGACCGCCTACGACGGCAGCTACGCACCGGCGGAGCCCGGCTCGGCCTACGAGAGCCGGCTCACGCTGGGGTTCGACGGGCCATGGACGGTGCTCTGGACCGGCGGGCACCTGGCAGGTGCGCTGCTCGTCGTCGCCGGGCTGCTCGTCCTCGCGGCGACCGGCGGCTGGTGGCTGGGTCGTCGGGGCGGCCTCCGGCGAGGCTCTCCGGCCGGCTGACCGGCGTGTCGACCCGCGGCGTGTCGTCGTCCTGACGGTCAGGGGGCCACCTCGCGGAACCGGCGGCCGTCATCCGGAACGGAAACGCGCGGTTCCGGTCCCGACCTGCGCAGATCACGGATCGTCACCGCGTAGGTGAACGCCGTATGAACCGCTACGACACGCGAGCAGCGCATTTCCGGAGCGAGGCGCGCGTGACCAGCGGATTTGCCGGGAACTAGGTTGGTCGTGAGGCTCAGAGGCGAGCCGCTTCCCTACGACTCCCAGACGATGAACCCGGCCGAATCCGCGCCGGCACCGACACGATTGGGTCGCCATGCCTTTGCCTGAACTGTCCCCCGAACAACGGGCAGCAGCCCTCGAGAAGGCCGCCGCTGCCCGCAAGGCCCGAGCCGAGCTGCGCGAGCGGCTGAAGAGCAAGGGCGCCACCGTCGGCGACGTCCTGAAGCAGGGCGAGACCGACGAGGTGATCGGCAAGATGCGCGTCTCCGCGGTCCTGGAGTCCCTGCCCGGAGTCGGCAAGGCGCGGGCTGCGAAGATCATGGAGCGCCTGGAGATCTCCCCGACCCGTCGTGTGCGCGGTCTGGGAGCCAACCAGCGGAAGGCGCTCGAGGCCGAGTTCAGCGACGAGAAGGTCGTCTGAGTCCGGCCTCGACACGGACGGACCCGGACGAGGACGACGAGTGGTATCAGGCAATCCGGCGCGGCTGACCGTGCTGTCAGGCCCCTCAGGGGTCGGCAAGGGCACGGTCGTGGCGGAGGTCCGGCGTCGGCATCCCGACGTCTGGCTGTCGGTGTCGGTGACCACGCGTCGCCCTCGTCCGGGCGAGGTCGACGGGGTCCACTACCACTTCCGGGACGACGCCGAGTTCGACCGGCTGATCGCGACCGACGGGCTGCTGGAGTGGGCCGAGTACGCGGGCAACCGCTACGGAACCCCCGTCGCCCCGCTCCGGGAGCGATTGGCAGCCGGAGCCCCGGCCCTGCTGGAGATCGAACTGCAGGGCGCGCGCCAGGTGCGGGCGCGCGACCCCGAGGCGCAGCTGGTGTTCCTGGCCCCGCCGTCCTGGGCCGAGCTGGTCAGCCGGCTGGCCGGCCGTGGCTCCGAGCCGGTCGCCGTCCAGGAGCGGCGCCTCGCGCTCGCGCAGGCCGAACTGGACGCCGCCGGGGAGTTCGACGTGGTCGTGGTCAACGACGACGTGGCCAGGGCCGCCGACGAGTTGGTAGGCTTGCTGACTGCGCCCTCGCCCGGCCTCGTGCCAGGGGAGTAGCGCCCACGAGGAAGAGAGTCGCCGGTGCTCCCACCGGCCGCTTCCTCCCGCCATCGAAAGAGGAGCACGCCCGCCCGTGTCCGGAGTCGCACCTGCCCCCGAGGGCATCACCAACCCGCCGATCGACGAGCTGCTCGAGCGCACCAGCAGCAAGTACGGCCTGGTCATCTTCGCCGCCAAGCGCGCCCGCCAGATCAACGCCTACTACAGCCAGCTCTCCGAGGGTCTGCTGGAGTACGTCGGCCCGCTGGTCGACACCGCTCCGCAGGAGAAGCCGCTGTCGATCGCGCTCCGCGAGATCAACGAGGGTCTGCTGACCCACACCGCCGGCGAGAACTGAACCGGCCGGGCCCGCACCGGCCCACCCCAGAGTGATGAGAGCGCACCCGGCATCGTCTGCCGGGTGCGCTCTCGTATTGGGAGGATGACGTCGTGAGTTCCATCGTGCTGGGTGTGAGCGGGGGCGTGGCCGCCTACAAGGCCGCCTTCGTGCTGCGGGCGTTCACCGAGGCCGGCCACGACGTCCGCGTCGTCCCGACCCCGGGGGCCCTGCACTTCGTCGGTGCCGCCACGTTCGAGGCGCTGTCGGGCAACCCGGTCACCACCGACGTCTGGTCCGACGTCCCCGACGTCGCCCACGTGCGCATCGGGCAGGGGGCCGACCTCGTCGTGGTCGCGCCGGCCACCGCCGACCTGCTCGCGCGGGCGGCCATGGGCCGGGCCGACGACCTGCTGACGGCCACCCTTCTGACGGCCTCCTGTCCGGTCGTGTTCGTGCCCGCCATGCACACCGAGATGTGGCTGCACCCGGCGACCCAGGAGAACGTGGCCACGCTGCGGCGGCGCGGCGCCGTCGTGCTGCCGCCCGCCGTCGGCCGGCTCACCGGTCCGGACTCCGGCCCCGGCCGGCTGCCCGAGCCCGCCGACATCGCGGCGCTGGCCACCGTCGTCCTCGAGCACGGCGCCGAGGCGCTCGCCCAGGACCTCGCCGGCCGTCGCGTCCTCATCAGCGCCGGAGGGACCCGCGAGCCGCTGGACCCGGTCCGCTACCTGGGCAACCGGTCCTCGGGGAAGCAGGGCTACGCGCTGGCCCGGGTGGCCGCGGCCCGCGGCGCGGAGGTCGTCCTGGTCGCGGCGAACGTCGAGCTGCCGGCTCCGTTCGGCGTCCGGGTGGTCGCCGTCGGCACGGCCGAGGAGCTGCGGACCGCGATGCACGCCGAGGCGAAGGATGCCGACGTGGTCGTGATGGCCGCAGCGGTGGCGGACTTCCGGCCGGCGACCGTCGCGGGCGCCAAGCTGAAGAAGGACTCGGCGAGCGAGCCGGACTCGGTGGCCCTCGTGCGCAACCCGGACGTCCTCGCGGAGCTCGTGGGCTCCCGACCGGCCGGCCAGCTGGTGGTCGGCTTCGCCGCGGAGACGGGCGACGCCGACGGCGACGTGCTCACCCACGCCCGCGCGAAGCTGGCCCGGAAGGGCTGCGACCTGCTCGTGGTCAACGACGTGTCGGCGGGCCAGGTGTTCGGCCGGTCGGAGAACTCGGTGGTCGTCCTGGCGGCCGACGGATCGGCCGCCGCGGTGCCGCACGGCAGCAAGGACGCCGTCGCGGCGGGCATCTGGACCACGATCACGCCACAGTTGCCTCCTCCGCCTCCCCGGTAGGCCGTTCCCCCGCGGCTGCCGCCGCGGGGTCTCCGCCGGGTAACGTGCCCCGGAGCCGTGCATCCACCGGTCTGCCGCGCGATCCCACCGACCCAGGAGTACCGACATGTCACGCCGTCTCTTCACGTCCGAGTCGGTAACCGAGGGCCACCCGGACAAGATCGCCGACCAGATCAGCGACTCGATCCTCGACGCCATGCTGGCGCAGGACCCGCGCAGCCGCGTCGCCGTCGAGACCATGATCACCACGGGCCAGGTGCACATCGCCGGCGAGGTGACGACCGGCGGGTACGTCGACATCGCATCGATCGTCCGCGACACGGTCCTGCGGATCGGCTACGACTCCTCCCGCAAGGGCTTCGACGGCGCCTCGTGCGGTGTCAGTGTGTCCATCGGGGCGCAGTCGCCCGACATCGCCCAGGGCGTCGACACCGCCTTCGAGGCGCGGACGCACACGGACGAGGACGAGATCTCCCGTCAGGGCGCCGGCGACCAGGGCCTGATGTTCGGGTACGCCACCGACGAGACCCCGGAGCTCATGCCGCTCCCCATCGCCCTGGCCCACCGACTGGCACGTCGCCTGTCGGCGGTGCGCAAGGACGGGTCGGTGCCCTACCTGCGCCCCGACGGCAAGACCCAGGTCACCGTGATCTACGAGGACGACAAGCCGGTCGCCGTCGACACCGTCGTCGTCTCCTCGCAGCACGCCGAGGACATCTCCATCGAGCAGCTGCTCAGCCCCGACATCCAGGAGCTCGTCGTCGAGCCGGAGCTGGCCGCCCTCGGCCTGCCCACCGACGGCTACCGCCTGCTGGTGAACCCGACGGGCAAGTTCGTCATCGGTGGTCCGATGGGTGACGCCGGGCTGACCGGCCGGAAGATCATCGTCGACACCTACGGCGGCATGGCCCGCCACGGTGGCGGCGCGTTCTCGGGCAAGGACCCGTCGAAGGTGGACCGCTCCGGGGCCTACGCGATGCGCTGGGTGGCGAAGAACGTCGTCGCCGCGGGCCTGGCCAAGCGCTGCGAGGTGCAGGTCGCCTACGCGATCGGCGCCGCGCACCCCGTCGGCCTGTTCGTCGAGACCTTCGGCACGGGCACGGTCGCCGACGACGTGCTGGAGAAGGCCATCAGCACCGTGTTCGACCTGCGCCCCGGCGCGATCGTGCGCGACCTGGACCTGCTCCGCCCGATCTACGCCCCCACGGCGGCCTACGGCCACTTCGGCCGCACCGACATCGACCTGCCGTGGGAGCGCCTGGACCGCGTCGACGCCCTGCGCTCGGCCGTGGGTCAGTAACCGCACTGTTGAAGGACCCCGCTGCCCCCCAACACTCGCAAGCTCGTGTCGGGCCCCTGCACCGGGGCCATCGAGCCCGCTGACGACCCGGGCCCCCCACGCACTCCGCGGGTGGCCCGGGTCGTCGTCGACGTGCCCCTGGCGCACCTGGACCGCCCGTTCGACTACGCCGTCCCGGACCAGCTGGCCGACACGGTGCAGGCCGGCTGCCGCGTGCGCGTGCGCTTCCACGGCCGCCTGGTCGACGGCGTCGTCTGGGAGCTCGGCGACAGCACCGACTTCGCCGGCTCCCTGCAGCCGCTGTCGCACGTGCCGTCGGGGGAGCCGGTCCTGACCCCGCAGGTCGCCCAGCTGGTGCGGACCGTCGCCGATCGCTACGCCGGCACTGCCAGCGACGTGCTGCGCCTGGCCCTGCCGCCCCGCCGCGCCGCCGCCGAGAAGCGGCCGACCCCGACGCCTGACCACCTGCCCGATCCGCCCGACCCGGCCGGCTTCGCGCGGTACCAGGCCGGCCCGGCGCTCCTGGAGGCGCTGGCCGAGGGCCGGCCGGCGCGCGCGGTGTGGACGGCGTTGCCCGGTGAGGACTGGCCCACCCGGCTGGTCGAGCTGTGCCGGGCCGCGCTGTCCGGGCGCCGCGGTGCGCTGGTCGTCGTCCCCGACGGCAAGGACCTCGACCGGCTCACGGCCGCCGCGGCCCGCCTGCTTCCGGCCCACGCGTACACGGTCCTGCGGGCAGACGACTCGCCGGAGAAGCGATACCGGCAGTTCCTGGCCGCCTCACGGGGGGCTGCCCAGGTGGTGCTCGGCACCCGCGCCGCGATGTTCGCCCCGGTCCGTGACCTCGGCCTGGTCGTCGTGTGGGACGACGGCGACGACCTGCACTCCGACGAGCGCGCCCCCTATCCGCACGCCCGCGACGTCCTGGTGCAGCGGGCCTGGCTGGACAACTGCGCCGCGGTCGTCGCCGGGACCTCGCGGACGGCGGAGGCGGCCCTCCTGGTGGAGTCGGGGTGGGCGCACGAGCTGGTGGCCGACCGGGCGGTCCTCCGGGCCGCCGCCCCCCGGGTCCGGGCGCTCGGCGAGGACTTCGAGCTGGCCCGGGATCCCGCCGCCCGCTCGGCGCGGCTGCCCTCGCTCGCGCACGAGACGGCCCGGCGGGCGCTGGCGGCCGGCACGCCGGTCCTGGTGCAGGTGCCACGGCGGGGTTACGTGCCGTCCCTCGCGTGCGCCCGCTGCCGGGCGCCGGCCCGGTGCGCGCACTGCGCGGGGCCACTGGGCATCTCCCCGCGGCCCGGCCCCGGGGGCGCCCGCATACCGGCCTGCCGATGGTGCGCGCGCCCGGCGGCCACCTTCGACTGCCCGCACTGCCACGGCACGAAGCTGCGCGCCTCCGTCGTGGGTGAGTCCCGGACCGCCGAGGAGCTGGCCAGGGCCTTCCCGGGCGCTTCCGTGCGCACCTCGGGCAGCACCAGCGGCGTGCTCGCGACCGTCCCCAGCGGTCCGGCGCTCGTCGTGGCGACGCCCGGTGCCGAACCGGTGGCCGAGGGCGGGTACGGCGCCGCGCTGCTGCTGGACTCGTGGGCCCTGCTCGGCCGCGCGGACCTGCGCGCGGGGGAGGAGACGCTGCGCCGCTGGATGAACGCAGCCGCCCTGGTGCGGCCCGCGTCCGACGGAGGGCACGTGATCGTCGCAGCCGACGCCGCGCATCCCGTCGTCCAGGCGCTGGTGCGCTGGGACCCGGGCTGGCTGGCGGCGCGCGAGCTGGCCGACCGCCGCGAGCTGGGCTTCCCGCCCGCGACCCGCATCGCCTCGCTCGCCGGGTCCCCGGAGGCGCTGGCGGAGTTCCTCGACGCGCTGCGCCTGCCCGACGGCGCGGACCTGCTGGGGCCCGTTCCGGAGCGGCCACGACCCGGGCAGGAGGGAGAGCGCGAGCGCTTCCTGGTTCGGGTGCCGCGCAGCGAGGGCGGTGCGCTCGCGCACGCGCTCACCGAGGTACAGGGGGTGCGCAGTGCCAAGAAGGCGCTCGAGCACGTGCGCGTGCAGCTCGACCCCCTCGAGCTCGTCTGACCGGAGCGTGTCAGCGGTCCGGACGCGGGGTAGGCGCACAGGGCCCCTGAGAGTTCAAGCCAGAAGCTCCCACCCGGCCGACCCCGAGGAGCTCTCGTGACCGCCACCGATCCCCAGCCCAACACGGGCGACGGCCCCCGTCCCGGCGACCTCAAGCGCGGTGGGCTCAAGATCCTGCTGGCGTTCCTGGCCTTCATCGTGGTCGTCGCCGTGATCGTGGCGCTGACCCGCATCGGCGGCGACGACGATCCCAGCGGCGGTGGGGAGCAGGGCATGGGCGCCACGGCGACGCTGGAGCTTGCCGGCTCCTCCTGATCGGCTCCGCCCGCCCCCGGGGCGCGCGGGGGCTGCCAGGATGCGCCCGTGAAGACGATCGGCCTGCTGGGCGGGATGAGCTGGGAGAGCAGCGCGCTGTACTACCGCCTGCTCAACGAGTCGGTGCGCGAGCAGCTGGGCGGCCTGCACTCCGCCAGGTGCGTGCTCCTGTCGGTGGACTTCGCCGAGATCGAGCGACTGCAGGTGGCCGGTGACTGGGCCCGGGCCGGAGATCTGCTGGCCGCGGACGCCCGGTCGCTGCAGGCGGCCGGTGCGGACCTGGTGGTCCTGTGCACCAACACCATGCACACCGTCGCCGGCACCGTGACCGCGGCCCTGGACGTTCCCTTCCTGCACATCGGCGACAGCACCGCCGCGGCCGTCACCGCCGCCGGGCTCAGCCGGATCGGCCTCCTCGGCACCAGCTACACCATGGAGCAGCCGTTCCTGGTCGACCGCCTCTCCGCCGCCGGCCTGGAGGTGGTCGTCCCCGACGCGGCCGACCGTGCGGCAGTGCACCGGGTCATCTTCGAGGAACTCGTGCGGGGCATCGTCCGGGAGGGGTCGCGCCGCACCTACCAGGAGGTGATCGACCGGCTGGTCGACCGCGGGGCGCAGGGGGTCGTGCTCGGCTGCACCGAGATCGAGCTGCTCATCGGGCCGGACGACGTCCCCGTCCCGACCTTCCCCACGACGGCGCTGCACGTGGCTGCCGCCGTCCGGGCCGCGCTCACGTGAGGAACCCCGTCTCCCCACCCCTCGCACGCTCGTGGCGGGAGGCCGTTCGGGAGCCGATTACGATCGTCGGGTGAGCGTCACCCCCATCCGGCTGTTCGGCGACCCGGTGCTGACCACCCCCGCCGCGCCCGTCGTCGACTTCGACGCGGAGCTGCGCGCGCTCGTCGACGACCTGACCGAGACCATGCACGCCGCCGGTGGCGCCGGCCTGGCCGCCCCACAGCTCGGCGTGGGCTTGAGGGTGTTCACCTGGTACGTCGACGGCGAGGTCGGCCACCTGGTCAACCCCGACGTGTCGCCGGTGGGCGAGGAGACCGAGGACGGTCCCGAGGGGTGCCTGTCGATCCCGGGGTACCGGTGGGACTGCCGCCGGCACCTGCACGTGGTGGCCACCGGCTGGAACATGCACGGCGACCCGGTGCGGGTGGAGGGCTCGGAGCTCCTGGCGCGCGCCATCCAGCACGAGACCGACCACCTCGACGGCGTGCTGTTCGTCGACCGGCTCGATCCCGACGCGCGGGCGGCCGCGCTGGCGGAGCTCGAGGCGGCCGAGTGGGCGGGGATGGCGGCCTGGCTGCCGGCACCCGCCCCGGTCGTGAAGGTGAGCCCCCACTGAGGCTCCTGTTCGCCGGCACCCCGGCACCCGCCGTCCGATCGCTGGAGGCGCTGCTGGCTTCCGAGCACGAGGTCGTCGCCGTCCTCACCCGTCCGGACGCCCGTTCGGGGCGGGGCCGGAAGATGAGCCGGTCACCCGTGGCGGAGACCGCGGACGCCGCGGGCCTGCCGGTCCTGCAGCCGCGCTCGCCGCGTGAGCCGGAGTTCCTCGAGCAGCTGGCCGCACTGGCCGTCGACTGCGCTCCCGTCGTCGCCTACGGAGCGCTGGTGCCGCAGGCCGCGCTCGACCTGCCCGCGCACGGCTGGGTGAACCTGCACTTCTCCCTGCTCCCTGCCTGGCGGGGGGCGGCGCCGGTGCAGCACGCGATCATGGCCGGTGACGAGATCACCGGTGCCTCGACCTTCCTGCTGGAGGCGGGCCTGGACACCGGGCCGGTCTTCGGCACGGTCACCGAGCCCGTCCGTGCGCGGGACACCGCCGGAGACCTGCTGGAGCGGCTCGCGGTCAGCGGTGCCGGGCTGCTCGTGGCCACCCTCGACGGGATCGCGGACGGCAGCCTGGTCGCGCATCCGCAGCCGGCCGAGGGCGTGAGCCTGGCGCCCAAGGTCGAGACCGCGGACGCCCGGGTCGACTGGGCGCTGCCGGCGCACGTCGTCGACCGTCGCGTCCGCGGGGTGACCCCGGCTCCCGGGGCGTGGACCACCTGGCGGGGCGACCGGCTGCGCCTGGGGCCCGTCGTCCCCGTGGCCGACGCTGTCGCGCTGGAACCAGGCGGGCTGCTCGTCGACGCCGACGGCGTCCTCGTGGGCACGGGGCGGGGTGCGGTCCGGCTCGGGGACGTGCAGCCCGCGGGCAAGCGGATGTTCCCCGCGGCCGACTGGGCGCGGGGCGCCCGCCCCGCGGCCGGCGAGCGGGTCGGGCAGTGACGCCGCCGAGGAAGCGGCACCCGGCGGCGCGCAAGCGGCCGCTCGACGGTGCCCGGCTGACCGCCTACGACGTGCTCGACGGCGTCACCTCCCGGGACGCCTACGCCAACCTGCTGCTGCCCCAGCTCCTGCGCGAGCGATTCGAGCTGGACGAGCGCGACGCCGCCTTCGCCACCCAGCTGGCGTACGGGACGCTGCGTGCGCGGGGGACGCTCGACGCCATCCTGACGACGCTGGTGTCCCGTCCGCTCGCCGATCTCGACCCGCGCGTCCTCGACCTGCTCCGGCTGGGGACGCACCAGCTGATCGACCTCCGCGTCCCGTCCCACGCGGCGGTCGACACCACCGTGGACCTCACCCGCGCGATCGTGGGCACCGGCGCGTCCGGGCTGGTCAACGCGGTGCTGCGCAAGGTCGCGACCGGCGGTGACCGTGCGGCGTGGCTGACCACGCTCGGCGGCGACGACGAGCAGCGGCTCGCGCTCGCCACCAACCACCCGCGGTGGATCGTCGACGCCTGGCGGGACGCCCTGGGCGGGGACGAGGAGCTGGAGCCCGCCCTGGCGGCCGACGACGCCGCGCCGGAGGTGCACCTGGTGGCCCGGCGGACCGACCGCGCCGCGCTGGTCGAGGAGTCCGGCGGCGAAGCGGGGCCGTGGTCGCCGTACGCGGTGCGGCTGCACGGCGGCGATCCCGGACGGCTGGCGTCGGTGCGTTCCGGTGTCGCCGCGGTGCAGGACGAGGGCAGCCAGCTGGCCGGCCTGCTGCTCGCCCGCGCACCGATGGAGGGCCGGGACGAGGCGTGGCTGGACATGTGCGCCGGTCCCGGTGGCAAGGCGGGGCTGCTGGCCGCCGTCCGCCCCGAGGGCGTGCGGCTGACCGCGGCCGACCGGGCGCCGCACCGGGCGGAGCTGGTGCGCTCCGCGCTGGCGGGCGAGGCCGACGTCGAGGTGCTGGCCGCCGACGGCCGCGAGGCGCCGTGGGCCGCCGGCTCCTTCGACCGCGTGCTGCTCGACGCCCCGTGCACCGGGCTGGGCGCGCTGCGCCGCCGGCCGGAGGTGCGCTGGCGCCGGACCGAGGCGGACGTCGCTCCGCTGGTGGAGCTGCAGCTGGAGCTGCTCGCGGGGGCGCTGGCCTCCGTGCGGCCCGGGGGAGTGGTCGCCTACGTGACCTGCTCACCGCACACCGAGGAGACGGTCGCCGTCGTCGACGTCGCCGCGGCCCGCGACGACGTGGAGGTGCTCCCGGTGGCGCCGCTCTTCCCCGAGGTGCCGGGCATCGCGCGCGGGGACTACGCGCAGCTGTGGCCGCACCGGCACGGCACGGACGCCATGTTCATGGCGCTGCTCCGCCGCACCCGCTGATGCCGGTCAGACGTCCTCGAAGCTGATCGGCACAGGAGGTTCGTCCAACCATCGTCGCCCCGCCACACCCAGCCGATTCATGCGCCACATGACCGCGGCCAGGCAGGCGAAGAAGATCGCCGCGGACGGCAGTGCGACCGCGGGTTCGCTCCAACGCCCCTCGACGGTCTGCAGCATCAGAGCAGCGGATGGCAACCAGAACAACCAGCGGTTCGGTGCCTGTCGACGGGCCAGGAGATGGGTCGGTCCGCGGAGTCCGACGCCAGGATCCACGTGCTCGAGCAGGGCGTACAGCGACCGATGACGATCGGTCCGGCGGGGGCCGGCTCCTCCCCAGAGCCACCCGGCGACGCCGCAGGATCCGGCGAGGACCAGGAGGCCGACGATGACCACGAATGGCCGGTCCGATGTGCTGGAGGGGTCGAACCGCAGCGGCAGGAACGCCGCCAAAGCCACGAGCATGAGTGCGAACGTGCCGGCCTCGCGGCGGCGTTCCCGGCGGACGGCGGCGTTCCAGTCGATCTGCGGCTCCGGCGGAGTGCCGACCGTTCCGTCGCTCATCCGGCGGAGAGTAGCCAGGCCGGGTGGCGGGGCGCGATCTCGGCTGTGCCGAGTGGATCGCCCTGTCCGACCGCTGACCGGGCGCCTCAGAGAGCGACCGTGACGACGACGACGACGAGCACGTACGCCGCCGCCAGGCCCAGCAGCCGGCGTCCGCCGAGCCACGGCTCCCACCACGGGACCGGAGGAGCCGTCCGCGGCGGGCCCACCGGCTGCGCGATCCACCGCGCCGCGGCTGCAGTCTGCCGGTGGTGCCACCCGGCCAGCGCCGCGTAGGCGACCAGGAGGACGGCGACGGCCGGCAGCGCCGTCGCACGCTGCCAGTCGGCCTGCACCAGCACCGACAGCGGCAGGACGGGCAGCGCCCGCCCCACCCAGCGCACCCGTACCGTGCGGCGGGCCAGCACGTCCACGCGCGAGCGCAGCCCCGGACCCGGGTCGGCGTGCGCGCGCAGCGCGTGCTCCACCCGCGCCGCGGTGGCGCGGCGGGCGCGGAGCCCGGGCACCACCTCCGCGGCGAGCTGAAGGGCCAGCACGAGGACGACGACGGCGCCGAGCAGCCAGCGGGCCGCGGTGCCGTGCAGCCCCGCGTAGTCGTCGGTCAGCAGCACGCGCGACGAGCCCAGCGCGATCACCAGCGTCGGCAGCAGGAGACCGGCCCGCCGGCCGCGGCGCTCGACCTCCACCCAGTCGATGTCCGCCCGGTCGATGTCCGTCCCGTCGAGGGCCGCCTCGTCGTGCACCCGGTTCCCCGAGGGCGGGAACGTCCCCAGGGCCCCGGCGGGCCCGAGGCCGGCGTCGAGCTCACTCTGGGTCAGCGGATCCCCCGACGGCCAGGTCGGCCGTCGATCGAGAGGGGAGGGCCGGGGGCGCACGGTCACGGACGGTAGGGCTCGAGCGGACGGTTCCGCGCGGCGAGCACCCGACCGGGTGAGCGCCGTCCCCCGTCAGTGCGGAGCTGTACCCCCGGCTGTGGCGGCGGCGGCGTACCTGGTGGACAGCGTGGCGAACGCCTCCGCCAGCTGCGGCGGGCCGACCACGTGGATCCCGGTGTCGAACCGGCCGATCGTCGCCGCCGGCCCCACCCACGACCAGGCGCCGAGGGAGAGCCGGCAGCGCCCGTCGTCGATCGCCTCGACGAGCCCGTCGAGCGCGAACGGGGGACCTCGGCGGCGGGCAGGTCCAGCTCGACCACCCCGGAGCACGGCCAGGCGTCGGCGCCCGCCGAACCCGTGAACCGCGCCCTCACGAACGCCGCGACGTCGCCTCCCGGGAGCGCGCGGGGAGCGAAGCGCCTCCTGCCCGGTCAGTAGTAGGGGGAGCCGGTGCCGTCCGCGGCACCGGCCGCGCGGAGGTTGCGCCGCTGGGCGTCCTGCAGGTGGCTGGTCACCGTCTCGCAGATCCACCGCAGCGGACCGGCAGTCGCCAGGTCCTCCTCCGCGGGCGCTTCAGGACGGCGTCCCGACGCGCCGCACGCGGTGGCCAGCGCGGCGACCGCAGCGGCCTCGGGTGGGACGTCGTCCGGACGCTCCCCGTCGGCGGGGTCGGGCACGTCCGCGTGGTCCAGGTCGTCGTAGCGACGGCCCACGAGGGTGCGCCGGACGGCCCAGCGGCCGGCCTCGACCGCGGCGTCGGCGACGTCCTCCATCCGGACGCCCCCGTTGTCGAGCCACCACACCAGCGGACGCTCCGGCTCCACCTCGATGGCGGCCAGCAACCGGTCCGCGGGCAGGAAGCCGGTGGGGGTGGTGTCGATGGCGACGCTGGCGGCCTCGTCGACCAGCCGGCCGGCGCGCGCCAGGTCGACGAGCAGGGCCCCGCGGGCGGCCGTGTCCCAGATGTCGAAGTCCCGCAACCGGCCGCCGTCGGTCAGGCAGAGGGCGGCCAGCCGCACGGCCACACCGGTGCTCAGGTCCACGACGACGTCCGGGGCGGCTGCATGACCGGAGGCTAGGGGCCCGCCCGGTCCGGGGGTTACACCCGCGCGAGGGAAACCGCCTGCCGGGGCCCCACCTAGACTCCGCAGACGTGCCCCGTGAACCGAAGATCGCGCCGAGCCTGCTGTCGGCGGACTTCGCGCGGCTGGCGGACGAGACCGCCCGCGTCGCGAGCGCGGACTGGTTGCACTTCGACGTCATGGACGCCCACTTCGTCCCCAACCTGACGTTCGGCCTGCCCGTCATGAAGGCGGTCCAGGCGGTCAGCCCCGTCCCGCTCGACTGCCACCTCATGATCGAGGATCCGGAGCGCTGGGCGCCGGAGTACGCCGAGGCCGGGGCGCGCAACGTCACGGTGCACGCCGAGGCCTGCACCGACCCCCGCGGCGTCGCCCGCGACATCCGGGCCGCCGGTGCGCTGGCCGGGCTGGCGCTCAAGCCGGGGACGCCGCTGGAGGACCACCTGGACGTGCTCGTGGACTTCGACACGCTGCTGGTCATGAGCGTCGAGCCGGGCTTCGGGGGGCAGTCCTTCATCAGCGACGTCCTGACCAAGGTGCGGACCGCCCGCCGGCTGGTCGACGCCGGCGACCTGACGCTGATCGTCGAGATCGACGGCGGCATCAACGCCGACACCATCGAGCAGGCGGCCGAGGCCGGCGTCGACATGTTCGTGGCAGGGTCCGCCGTCTACGGCGCCGACGACCCGGACAAGGCCATCGCCGCCCTGCGCGAGCAGGCCGCCGCGGCCATCCGCGGGTGAGCGCCACCTCCGCCGAGTCCCGCGCCATGCAGCGGGCGCGCGAGTCCAGCGCCATGCAGCGGGCGCGCGAGCTCGGCGCCGCCGTCCTCGGCACGACCAGTCCCAATCCGGCCGTGGGCGCCGTCGTGCTCGCCGCCGACGGCACGCCGGTGGGGGAGGGGGCCACCCGGCCGCCCGGGGGTCCGCACGCGGAGGTCGTCGCCTTGGCGCAGGCCGGCGAGCGGGCCCGCGGGGGCACCGCCGTGGTCACCCTCGAGCCGTGCGCGCACACCGGACGCACCGGCCCGTGCGCCGACGCACTGATCGCCGCCGGGATCGCCCGCGTGGTGGTCGCCGTGCCCGAGCCGACCGAGCTCGCCGGCGGGGGAGCCGACCGCCTGCGGGCCGCGGGCATCGAGGTCGAGCTCGGCGTCGGGCAGGCGGAGGCGGAGCACGGTGCGCTGGCGCCCTGGCTGACCGGCGTCCGGGAGCACCGGCCGTTCGTCGTCTGGAAGGTCGCGGCCACCCTCGACGGCCGGGTCGCCGCCGATGACGGCACCAGCCGCTGGATCACCGGCGAGGTGGCGCGCGCCGCCGTCCACCGGCTGCGGGCCACCTGCGACGCCGTCGTCGTCGGTTCCGGGACGGCGCTGACCGACGACCCCCAGCTCACCGTCCGCGACGCGGACGGGCGGCCTTCCGGGCACCAGCCGCTGCGGGTCGTCGTCGACCGCCGCGGACGGGTGCCCGCAACCGCGCGGCTGCACGACGATGCGGCTCCCACGCTCGTCAGCCGCGCCGGGACCCCGGAGGCGCTGCTCGCCGAGCTCTTCGACCGCGACGTCCGACGGGTCCTCCTGGAGGGCGGTCCCACCCTGGCCGCTGCCTTCCTCCGCGCCGGGCTGGTGGACGAGGCCGTCGTGCACCTCGCACCCAGCCTGCTGGGCGCCGGCGCCTCACTCGTGGGGGACCTGGGAATCAGCACGATGGCCCGAGCGCTGTCCTTCTCGATCGTCGATCTCCTCCCGCTGGGCGGGGACGTGCAGATCCGGCTGCGCCCCACCCGGCACACTGGTGGGGACCAGCACGCGGACGGAGGGAGCTGAGGTGTTCACCGGGATCGTCGAAGAGGTGGGCACCCTCGTGGTCCGCGAGGACCAGTCGGATGCCGCTGTCCTGCGCATCCGCGCCACGCGCGTGCTCGAGGACGTCTCCCTCGGTGACTCCATCGCCGTCAACGGCGTCTGCCTCACCGTGACCGGGGTGTCCGGCGACGTGTGGAGCACCGACGTGATGGCCGAGACGCTGTCCCGCAGCAGCCTCGGCCGCGCCGGGGCCGGCGAGCCGGTCAACCTGGAGCGCGCCGTCACGCCGCACACCCGCCTGGGCGGGCACATGATGCAGGGCCACGTCGACGGCGTCGGCCGCATCCTGGCCCGCGACCCCGGCGAGCACTGGGAGGTCGTCCGGATCGCCCTGCCGTCCGGGCTGGCCCGCTACGTCGTCGAGAAGGGTTCCATCGCCGTCGACGGCGTCTCCCTCACCGTCAGCGCGGTCAGTGCCGCCGACCTCCCCGAGCCCTGGTTCGAGGTCAGTCTCATCCCCACCACCCTCCGGGAGACCACGCTCGGCGCGCGCGCCCCGGGGGAGCCCGTCAACCTGGAGGTCGACGTGATCGCCAAGTACGTGGAACGACTGCTGGGGGCATCACGATGACCACGCCGCTGGGACGGCTCGACTCGATCGAGACCGCGATCGCCGCCATCAAGAGCGGCCGGCCCGTCGTCGTCATCGACGACGAGGACCGCGAGAACGAGGGCGACCTGATCTTCGCCTCCGAGCTCGCCACCCCGGAGCTCGTGGCCTTCATGGTCCGGTACACCTCCGGCTACATCTGCGTGGCGGTCACCGAGGCCGACGCCGACCGGCTGGACCTGCCGCCCATGTTCCGCGTCAACCAGGACCGCCACGGCACCGCGTACACGGTCACCGTCGACGCCCGCGAGGGAGTCAGCACGGGCATCTCCGCCTCGGACCGGGCGACCACCATCCGGACGCTCGCCGCGGCCGACACCACCGCCCAGGACCTGAGCCGCCCCGGCCACATCGTGCCGCTGCGCGCCAAGGACGGCGGCGTGCTGCGCCGGCCCGGGCACACGGAGGCGGCCGTGGACCTCGCCGTCCTCGCCGGGCTGCGCCCCTCGGGCACGCTGTGCGAGATCGTCAGCGAGAAGGACCCCACCGGCATGGCCCGCGGCGAGGAGCTGCGGGTGTTCGCCGACGAGCACGACCTGGTGATGGTCTCGATCGCCGACCTCATCGCCTACCGGAAGCGCTTCGACAAGCTCGTGGAGCGGGTCGCCGAGGCGACCGTCCCGCTGGCGCCCGGCGTCTTCACCGCCGTCGGCTACTCGAGCTCCTACGACGACCGCGAGCACGTGGCCTTCGTCTACGGCGACATCGGCGACGGCGAGGACGTCCTCGTCCGCGTCCACTCCGAGTGCCTCACCGGCGACGTGTTCGGCTCGCTGCGGTGCGACTGCGGACCGCAGCTGCAGGCCGCGCTGGCGGCCGTGGCCCGGGAGGGGCGCGGCGTCGTGCTCTACATCCGCGGCCACGAGGGCCGCGGCATCGGCCTCCTGCACAAGCTGCAGGCCTACCAGTTGCAGGACCTCGGCGCGGACACCGTGGACGCCAACCTCGACCTCGGGCTGCCGGCCGACGCGCGCGACTACGGGACCGGCGCGCAGATCCTGGTCGACCTCGGCGTGCACACGATGCGGCTGCTGACCAACAACCCGGCGAAGCGGGCCGGGCTGGAGGGCTACGGCCTGCGCATCCTGGGCCGGGTGTCGCTGCCCAGCCACGTCACCGCGGAGAACCTCAGCTACCTGCGCACCAAGCGCGACCGGATGGGCCACCTCCTCGACATCATCGAGCCGCCGGCCAGCCTCGAGGAGACGGCGGGCGCGCCGGCGACCGTGCCGGGCACCGACGTGCCCCTCGGACAGCAGGAGCAGACGCTGTGAGTGGTAGCGGTGCGCCCGTCGTCGAGCCGGTCGAGGCGGCCGGGCTGACCCTCGGCATCGTCGCCACCACCTGGCACGCCGAGATCACCGACCAGCTGCTGGCGCGCGCCCTCGAGGCGGCGCGGGCCAGCGGCATCCCCGACCCCACGGTCGTGCGCGCACCCGGAGCCGTCGAGCTTCCGGTGGTCGCGCAGGCACTGGCCGAGCGGCACGACGCCGTCGTCGCGCTCGGCGTGGTCATCCGCGGCGGCACGCCGCACTTCGAGTACGTCTGCGACGCCGTCACCGCGGGCCTCACGCGGGTGGCGCTGGACGCCGGCAAGCCGGTGGGCAACGGGGTTCTCACGTGCGACACCGAGGACCAGGCGCGGGACCGGGCGGGGCTGCCCGGATCGGCGGAGGACAAGGGCTGGGAGGCCGCGATCGCTTCGCTCGCCACGGCGTTGACCCTGCGGGAGCTGCGCGTCCCGCCCCGGGCGACCGGCTTCGCGGCGTCGCCCGCCGGGATCATGCGGGACGGCCGGCGATGAAGACCTTCGACGAGCTGTTCGCGGAGCTGTCGGCGAAGGTGGCGGCCGCCGACCCGGCGTCGGGGACGGTGCAGGCCGTGCGGGACGGCGTCCACGCCGCGGGCAAGAAGGTCGTCGAGGAGGCCTCCGAGTCCTGGATGGCCGCCGAGCACGAGTCGGGCGAGCGGACGGCGGAGGAGATCAGCCAGCTCCTCTATCGGGTGCAGGTGCTCATGCTGACGCGGGGTCTGACGCTCGACGACGTCTACGCTCACCTCTGAATGTAAGGACCCTCGAGCCCCCACGACACGCTCCGCGCGCCGCGGGTCCCTGCTCGAGGGCCGCCCTGTCATCTCACGTCCGAGGAGACCTCGAGTGCTGCGCATCGCCGTGCCGAACAAGGGCGTCCTGAGCGAGCCCGCGGCCGAGATGCTCGCCGAGAGCGGCTACCGGCAGCGGCGCAGCACCAAGGACCTCGCGGTCTACGACCCGGACAACGACACCGAGTTCTTCTACCTGCGTCCGCGTGACATCGCCGTCTACGTCGCCGCCGGCACCCTCGACGTCGGGATCACCGGCCGGGACATGCTGCTGGAGACCGCGCCGGACGACGGGGAGGGCCCCGCGGCGGTCGAGGTCATGTCGCTGGGCTTCGGGCGGTCCTCCTTCCGCTTCGCCTCGCCCGTGGAGTCGGGCATCGACCGGGTGGACCAGCTGGCCGGGAAGCGGATCGCCACGGCCTACCCCGTGCTCCTGCTGCGCTTCCTCGAGGAGTCGGGGATCAAGGCCGACGTGGTGAAGCTGGACGGCGCCGTCGAGACCGCCTGCCGGCTGGGCGTCGCCGACGCGGTCTGCGACGTCGTCGAGACCGGGACGACGCTGCGGGCGGCCGGGCTGCGCATCATCGGCGATCCCGTGCTGACCAGCGAGGCGATCCTGGTGCGCCGCGAGGGGGCCGAGGAGATCCCCGCCGTGGCCCAGCTGCGGCGCCGGCTGCGCGGCGTCCTCGTGGCCCGGCAGTACGTGATGCTCGACTACGACTGCCCGAACGAGATCCTGGCCCAGGCCACCGCGATCACGCCCGGCATCGAGGGCCCCACGGTCAGCCCGCTGCAGACGCCGGGCTGGTCCGCGGTCCGGGCGATGGTGACGAAGGCCGACACCAACCGGGTCATGGACGAGCTGTGGGAGCTCGGCGCCCGCGCCATCCTCGTCACGAGCATCCACGCCTCCCGGATCTGAGGAAGACCCCCACGTGCCCCCCGCCCGGCGCGGGGGCCGGATGCGCCGGGCCTTGATCGCCGCCTCGCTCGTGATCGCCGGTTGCGGCTCGGAGGACGACGGCCCGGGCACCCGGTTCCCGTCCATGGAAGCCACCGGCTCCGTCGCGGACCGCTGGCTCCAGATCACCGTGGACCCCGGGGACGGCGCGGCCCCGCAGACGTACACGCTGGTGTGCGACGGGACCGACGGCGCCGCACACCCGGACCCTGCGGCCGCGTGCGCCCACCTGGAGACGCTGGACGACCCGTTCGCGCCGCTGCCCGACGACGTCGCGTGCACCCAGCAGTACGGCGGCCCGCAGACCGCGAGCGTCACGGGCCGCTGGGACGCCGCAGCGGTGGACCGCACGTTCTCGCGCACCGACGGCTGCCGCATCGCGCAGTGGGACGGGCTCGGACCGTTGTTGCCCGCCCTCGGTGACTGAGGCGCCGGAGTAGGCGCCGTGCCGGCGCGGACATCGACAGGCCCCTCCCGGCTGGTGTCGGGAGGGGCCGATGCGTGCGGACGATCAGTTACCGACGGAGTCGCGATCCCAGTCGTTGGCCGCCTCGAGCAGGCTGTCGTCGATGATGCCGTCGATGTCCACCGGTTCGTCGAGCTCGCCGAAGGCGATGAGCTGGTCCTGCAACGACGACCAGGCATCGGGCCGGAGCTCGCCGTACTGATCGCCGACCGGGTGCCAGAGGTCGAGCCCGGCGCTGAAGAGGGCCTCGCCGAAGGCCTCGTCCTGCCACTCGTCCGGAACCCGTTCGCGCAGGATCTCCTCGACCCGGTCAGGGTCCTCCAGCCCCAGATGGGTGGCCTTGGCGTAGGCCCGGAGGAAGCCCTCGATCGCCTCCCGATCAGACTCGAGCTTCTCCCGCGAGACCACCATGACCTGGGTCGGGCTCTCGTCGAGGGCGTCCGGCGTGATGTTGCGGGTCTCAATACCGGCCGCCTGCATCGCCGAGAAGTCCAGCAGCGAGCCGGCGAAGGCATCCAGGTTCCCCGACTGGAGCTCGTTGGCGAGTGTCGGACCGCTAGTGCCGACCACGACCAGTTCGACGTCGTCGAGGGAAAGTCCCTCGGCTTCCAGGGCGGTCCCGACCAGCGGGCGCTCCTCGTCGGAGGCCATGCCGATCGTGGCGCCGTCGAGGTCCGCGACCGACTGGACGTCGCTGTCGCCCGGCACGACCAGTCCCTCGGCGCTGGCGGTCAGGACGTCGTAGACCGCGGCGATCTCGCGACCGGTGGCCGCGGCGAAGAGCACCTCGGCACCACCGGCGATGCCGATGTCGGCGTTGCCGCTCACCACCAGGGTGGACGTCGGCACGTCCTCGCTCGACGGGGCCAGCTCGACGGCCAGCCCCTCCTCCTCGAAGAAACCCAGCTCGTCGGCGACGACGTAGGCGTAGAACGCCATCGACTCAGGGGTCGGCTGGGCGTAGACGAGGGTGGTGAGCCCGGAGTCCGCCGAGGCGTCTCCGTCGTCGCCGCCGCCGCACGCCGCGACGGCGGTCAGGAGCACGGACGTGCCAACGGCGGCGAGCGCCCTGTTCGTGCGTGTACGCATGCGATGTCCTCTCGGTGCTCGGGTCAGTGGGGGTGGGATCCGGTCGTGACCGTGCCGGCGTGCTGAGGGGTTGACGACGACGTCCCGGTGCCGTCGCGGCCAGCCCTCGCCCGGCTGCGCGCGTTGAGCCGGTCCTCGTGGTTCCAGAACACGAGGACCCGGTCCAGGAGCTCCATGGCGCCGTAGAAGAGCAAGCCCAGGAGGGTCAGGACGAGGACGACGGCGAAGGCGTCCGCGGTGGCCAACTGGTAGCTGAAGCGCTGCACGAGGAGCCCCAAACCGTTCTGCGCCGAGATGAACTCGCCGACGACCGCCCCGATCAGGGCCAGCGTCATCGCGGTCTTCAGGCCGGCCATCACGACGGGCAGGGCGCTCGGGAGCATGAGCTTGGTGAACGTCTCGCGACGACTCGCTCCGAGGGAGCGGAACATCTCCCGTGCGTCCGGATCCACCACGAGCAGGCCGGCCAGCGTGTTGACGAAGACCGGGAAGAAGCAGATGAGGGCAGCGATCGCGATCTTCGAGCCGTAGCCGAAGCCCAGCCAGGCGATGAGGATCGGCGCGATGGCGATCAGCGGGGTCACCTGCAGGCTGATGACGTACGGGTAGAGCATGCTGCGGAGGAAGGGGGAAAGGCTGCAGGCGGCCGCGGTGATCGCCCCCAGAGCCGCCCCAATCGCGAATCCCGCCAGGGTCTCGATCACGGTCGCCTTCAGGTGCACCCACAGGAGACCCGACGAGACCAGATCGACGAAGGCCTCGGCGATGGCGCTGGGGGCGGGCAGCACGAAGGAGCTCACCCAGCCGGCGGCGAGGGCCACCTCACACAGGACGACGAGGACGACGAGGAACCCGAGCGGGGCCGCGATGCGAGCGGTGCGGGAGGGGGAGCCGGTCACGCCGTGACCTCCTGCCCGGCCGCGGCTGCGTCGAGCGTGGCCCGAGCGCGGCCGAGCAGCTGCACGTAGTCGATCGACCCGAGCATCGCCAGCGAACGGGGACGTTCGAGGGGGATGTCGAGGACACCCGCCAGCCGTCCCGGGCGAGGTGACATCACGATCACCCGATCTGCCAACAGGACCGCCTCGGCCAGATTGTGGGTGACCAGCAGGACGGTGGGTTCCAAGCGCTCGTGGACTGCCAGCAGCTCCAGGTTCAGGCGCTCCCTGGTCAGCTCGTCAACGGCACCGAACGGCTCGTCGAGCAGAAGGACGTCGGCACCGATGAGCAGCAGGCGCGCCAGGGCGACGCGCTGCTGCATGCCGCCGGAGAGCTGCCTCGGGTAGGAGTGCTCAAACCCCCGCAGGCCGACGAGCTCCAGCCATTCGCGCGCCTGCGCCTCGCCCGTCCCGCGTCGGTTCGGGCCTACTTCGGTCGGCAGCAGCACGTTTTCCAGCGCCGTCCGCCACGGCAGCAGCGCCGGCTTCTGGAACATCATCCCGACGTCCTGCCGAGGCGACGTCACCTCGTCGCCGTGGACCCGCAGCTCACCGGCGTCGCGCGGCAGCAGGCCCGCCACCATCCGCAGGAAGGTGGACTTCCCGCATCCGCTCGGTCCGACCAGCGCGATGAACTCGCCCGGACGCACGCGGAGGTCGAAGTCCTCGACGGCGACCGTGCCGCTGTCGAAGACCTTCGAGACACCGTCGGCGGTCACCGACCATGGTCGGGCGAGCTGCCGGTCGTCCACGCGGGATCCTCCTTCGATTGTCTGTCCCGAGACGGTGACGTACGCCACCGGCATCGGGAAGACAGATTTTGTGATATCGCGCATCCGCTTGGTGGATGGACGACGCCGTGCGGGGTCGGCGCCGTCGACGGTCAGTCGTCGCCGGCGGCCTCGTGTGCCGCACGAAGCACGAGACCGCGCAGGAAGACGTGCTCCGGGTCCCGGTCGTACATGGGGTGCCACCACATCGCAGCGACGAGTGGTTCGAGGTCCAGCGGGCACGTGACGGTACGGACCCCGGCATCACGGGGGAGCAGGGCCGCGAGCCGCTCCTGGATCAGGGCGATCCGGCCGCTGCCGGTGACCAGCGCCGGCACGGTGTAGAAGCTCTCGGTCACCACCTGGACATTCAGCTCGACACCCTGCATGCGCATCCGCTGGGCGATCGCCGTCGAGGCCGTGGGGCCGTAGTAGGCCGCCACCCAGGACAGGGAGGCCACCTGCTCGACCGTGAGGTGGTCGCCCACGTCCTCGTTGTCGGCCGACACCAGGCAGGTCCACGAGTCGCGGTACAGGTCCGTGTGCGGGAGCCCCGAGATGAAGCCGTGCGGCAGGACCATGAGGTCAGCCGTCAGCAGGGCCTGCTCGGCCCGATCCACCATGTGCGGGGCGTTGTGGGCGAGGCGGAGCCGAGCCGACGGGGCCTGCTCGCTCAGCAGCTGGATCAGCCGCCCGCCGAGGACGGCGCTGCTGTAGTCGCTCATCAGCACGCTGTACTCGCGGGTGGAAGCGGCCGGGGCGAACTCCGACTGGGCGCCGAAGACGCGCTCGGCGCCCTCGAGGGTGACGCGCACCGGCTCCTTGAGCCGGTCGGCCAGAGGTGTCAGGCGGTAGTCGTTGCCGAAGCGGGCGAGCAGGTCGTCACCGAAATGTCGGCGCAGCCTGGCCAGCGCCGCCGACATCGCCGGTTGGCTCAGTCCGACCTGTTGCGCCGCTCGGGTCACCCCCCGCTGGGTCAGCAACGCGTCGAGCGCGACCAGCAGGTTGAGGTCCAGGTTGGCGAGGTTCACGGTCGCGGACCCTATCCACGCGATGGATGCGACGCATCACCCATTGCATCTTCCCTGATACCGACTTGCCCGTCGACCGTGTCCTAGTCGCCGACTACTGGAGGAAAGACGTGCCCCCTGCTGCCCGAGAGGGACGTTCTCGCGAGCCGGTCGCCCCCGCCGTCGCCGGCGCCGCGACCGACTCGTGGGGCACCCCCGCCCGCCGTCCCGTCGTCGACGTGCACGCGCACGCCCTGCTGCCGGAAGTCGAGGCCGTCGTCGCGGGAGCGGAGGGACTGGCCGGGCACCGAGCCCTCGACGCCCGGCGCAACGGCGCCGGGTCGATGTCGGTCTCGGGCGCGATGATCGCCGAGCGGTGGGAGCAGCTCACCGACGGCGCACGACGGATGGCGGACATGGACGCCGCGGGTGTGGACGTCCAGGTGATCAGTCCGTCGCCGTCCCACTACCACTACTGGGCCGATCGTGACCTGGCTCGCATGGTGTGGACCACGGCCAACCAGCGCATCGCTGAGCTGGTCGCGGAGCATCCCGACCGGCTGTCCGGACTCGGCCTCGTGCCGCTGCAGCACCCCGACCTCTGCGTGGAGGCGCTCGATGACGCCGTCGAGCGGCGGCTCATCGGCATCGAGATCTCCTCCTTCGCCCCCGGTCACCCGGCCGGGACGCCTGCGGTCGAACTCTCGGATGCACGACTGGACCCGCTCTGGGCACGGGCTGCGGAGCTCGACGTCGTGGTCTTCCTGCACCCGTTCGGCTGCTCGCTCGACGAGCGGCTGGACCGCTTCTACCTCTCGAACACGGTGGGGCAGCCGGTGGAGAACGCGGTGGCGCTCTCCCATCTCGTCTTCTCCGGAGTCCTGGACCGCCACTCGGGACTGCGCGTCGTCGCGGCCCACGGGGGCGGCTACCTGCCCACCTACCTCGGGCGCTCCGACCACGCCTGGACGGTCCGATCCGAGGCGCGGGGGTGCGAGCAGCTCCCGAGCAGCTACCTGAAGCGGATGTGGTTCGACTCGCTGGTGCACACGCCGGAGGCCTTGCGCGCGCTCGTGCAGGCGGTGGGCGCCGATCGAGTCGTGTTGGGCAGCGACTACCCCTTCGACATGGGAGTGGCCGACCCTGTCGGACGGGTGCTCGCAGCTGGTTTGGGTGACGCCGTCGACCAGGCAGTCCTGGGGGTCAATGCCAGCGCGCTCGGGCTGCTCCCGGCGCCCGTGCCCCAAGTGGGCGACGGTGTCGTCGTTCCGACGAACTGATGGTCGCTCGCCCCTGATGCGGTGCCTGCCGCTGCCGGCCCCGTGGCCCAGCGGTCAGTGCCGGGTGGTGCGCTCCACCAGGTCGATGGCCGTCGACAGGCCGAGCGCCATGGCGCGGCCACTCGTCGCGCCGGTGGCGAGCAGGCCGTCGATCGCCGGGCCGAGCGGCCGCTCGCCGACCAGGCCGTGCAGGACCGCCGCGTACTCCGCGCTGACGCGACCGCAGGCGGCGTGCCGGAGCAGCGCCCGCGACAGCTCGGTCGTGCGCCCGGCCGCCAGCGCGTAGACCCCGGCCGCGAACCGCTCGGCCGACGGGTGACCGAGGAGCACGAGCCCGGCGATGGTGCCGGCCATGACGTCGTCGCCGGCGGGAGTCAGGCCAGGGCCCAGACCGATCAGCCGGGTGGCCGTGCGCAGCGCGGCGTCGAGGTCCGCACGCCGGACGGCGCCCCGCAGCGCCGCCAGCGGTCCACCGGGCCCGACGGGCAGGCCGGGGAGGGTGAAGGCGCTGTGCGGGACGCCCTCGCCGTAGAGCGCGTTGCGCAGCTGTCGCACGCCCTCGGGCAGGAGCGCCGGGCGCAGGCTCGGCAGCTTCGGCCGCGGGTTCCACCAGGCGGCCGCGCTGACGGCGAGGTCGCCGACGACGATGCGGCCTCCGCCGACCTCCGCCGGCGCTCCCGGGGGCAGGGCCACCAGCGGCCGGCCGTTGCTCGGCCGGAAGAGCACGCATCCCAGCGGGAGCCGGGCGGCGTCGCTGGTCATGATCCCGACGACGTCGCCGCCGCGGTCGGTCGAGACGTGCAGGTACACGGCGGCCGGCAGGCTCAGCAGTACCCGTGCGGGGCGGACGGGTCCGCGCAGCAACTCGGCGATGCCGGTGCTGGCGCCCGCCGGAACGGCGGTGGCCGCCCGCGAGGGACGGGCCGTGCGGGCGGTCGCCTGCGCGGACTCGCGGGGGAGGGGGATGGTCGGCACTCCGGCGCGCGCAGCGCGACCGCGCTGCGATTCACCCGATTCGTGGCGGTCTACCGAGGCTGTGGTCTCGTCGATGGTGCGCATGTCGGCCCTTCGTCTCAGGGACGACGGGAGGCGCCCATACCCCCCGCCTGGCCGGTGCCGCGGATGTCCGTGGACGGGAGGGGTGGGTGGTCGCCGGGATGCGACGACGGCCTACCATCCAGCGAACGAGTGGACCGGGTCTCGAACCTATTCGGCGCGTCGCATGCCGTCTCATGGCGGAACTCGCCAAGAATGGACCCCGGCGTCCAGGGACTCCTGACAGCTTCGGGTGGTATGGCAACCTGGACCGCAACATGAGGGGGATGCTTCGTGACCCAGGGTGATGCTTCACTCGTTGCCCCGACGCACCGTGACGGGTCGATCCCTTTCCGGCGTAACTGGGCTGTCGACGAGTCGCGCGTCGAGGTGCCGCGGGACGACCGCACCAGCTGGCAGGAGCGGATGGGGCTCACGGTGGAGGAGACCCTCCAGCTCCCGGGGCTCGCCGGCGCGTCGGTGGCTGCCGGTGCTGCGGGCCTGGGCCGCGTCGTCCGCCACATGGTCGTCGACGACCCGGCCGATCCGCTGGCCGCGGCGGGTCCCGACGTGCTCGTCGTCCTCGGTGCGCGGCTGCCCCCCGCGGACGCCGCCAATTACCGCGCCCTCGTCGAGCGCCTGGACTCGATGGGCACGGCGGCGCTGGCGTTCCGCCGCACCGAGGGCCCGGCGCCGCTCCCCGGAGAGGTGCTCGCGGAGGCGGAGCGACGTGGTCTGCCGGTGCTCGCCCTCCCGGCCGGGGTCCGGCTCGACGACCTGGTGTCCCGGGTCCTCGGCGCGGTCGTCAGCAAGCAGAGCCAGGCCCTCGCGCTCTCCTCCCGCATGGACGACGAGTTCATGGAGGTGGCGCTCACCGGGGGCGGGCTCGCCGAGGTGGCCGCCCGGCTGGCCGTGATGATGGACGGCGCCGCCGTCCTCGGGCTGGGCCCGGACCGCGAGGTCGTCACCAGCGCGGGGCCGCGGGCGGACGTCGCAGAGATCAGCGACTGGCTGTGGCTCCTGGACGCCGCCGCCGACGACGAGCTGGCGGCCATGACGCCCTCGCGCCGGCTCTCCGGCGTCCGCGCCGACCAGACCGTGGTGACGCCGGCCGACGTGCTGGCCGACGCGGACCTGTCTCCGGCCGACGGCATCCTGCTCGTCCCCGGTCACCACGAGCTGCCGGGCGGCGTGGGGGAGTACGCCGTCGCGCCAATCATGGCCGGCGAGCAGCGGCACGGCTGGCTGGTCGCGGTGCACCGGACCGGCGCGATGATGCTCGGCGCCGGAGGCGTGCTCGAGCGCGCCGCCGTCATCGCCGCGCTCTCGGTGATCCGCCTGCAGGCGGTGCACTCCGTGGAGCTCCGCTTCCAGGGCGACCTGGTGCGCCGGCTGGTGGGCGGTTCCGTCGGCCACACCGAGCGCACGCTGGCCTACACCCGTTCCTTCGGCTGGCGCCTCGACGGGCCCGTCGCCGTGCTGGTGACCGCCACCGAGACGGTCGCGGACGCCGCCGCCGACCCGACCAAGGCGCTCGACGTCCTCGACCGGCTCGCCGACGGATGGCGGGCCGCGCTGGAGCCGGAGGTGGCCGGCGCGGCCGTCGCCGGGCTGGCCACCGAGATCGTCACCCTGCTGCCGCTGGACGGTCGGACCGCGGAGGAGCTGTCGGCCCTGGTGTCCGCGGTGTCCTCGCGCGTCAACGGCCGGCTCCGCCGGGTGGGCCGCGTGCTCGGGACCGGGATCGGCCGGCCGGCTGACTCGCTCTCCGCGCTCGCCGAGGCCCACCGGCAGGCGCAGCGGGCGCTCGGCGTCGGTCAGGAGATCCACGGCGGCTCCGCGGTGACCCACTTCGACCAGCTCGGCGTCTTCCGCCTGCTGTCGCTGATCCCGGACAGCACGGAGCTGCGGACCTACGTCGACGAGGTGCTGGGCCCGCTGGCCGACGCCGCCGACGCTGACTCCGCGGACCTCCGCGAGACGCTCCGCGTCCTGCTGGAGACGAACCTCAACGTGGCGGAGTCCGCCCGCCGCCTGCACTTCCACTACAACACGATGCGGTACCGGATCGGCAAGCTGGAGCGGATGCTGGGCCCCTTCACCACCGACCCGACCCTCCGGCTCAACCTCCTGCTCGCCCTGCACGCCGCGCGGATGCGCGGGCTGGACCAGCCGCACCGGCCGCCCGTCGAGGCCGGGATGGCGATGCCGCAGGACGACGGCCTCGACGCCCTCCTCTGACGAAGGACCCCTTGCCCCCCACCGCTCGCACGCCCGCGGCGGGCCCGTGCGCGGGGGCCGGGGCGTGACGGACGGCGTGGCCGCGCTGGTGGCCCGGATGGAGCTGCTGCTGGACCAGGTGGCGGGCGACGGGGACCCGGCGCGGTTCTTCCTGGGGACATACCTCCGCACGACCCGGGCGGTCGGCGCTGCGCTGACCGCCGGCCGGTTCGAGGACCCGGACTGGGTGGCGGAGTGGGACGTCGACTTCGCGGGGTTCTACCTCGACGCCCTGGAGATCCACCGTGCGACGCCCCACGCGGTGGCCGCGCCCTGGCGGCGGGCGTTCGGCGCGGATCCGGGCCTGCCGCCCGAGGCGCACGTCCTGCTCGGGATGAATGCGCACATCAACTACGACCTCCCGCAGTCGCTGATCGCCGTCATCCCGCCCGAGGACTTCGCGGCGCCGTCCCTCATGGACCGCCGTCGGAGGGACCACGAGCGGATCGACGACGTCCTGGCCGCCCGCGTGGCGGAGGAGGACCTCGCCCTGCAGCGGGCGGGCGGACGACGGACCTGGCTGGAGCACCTCCTCGCCCCCGTCAATCGGAGGGCGAGCCGGCTCTTCCTGCGCGAGTCACGCCGCAAGGTGTGGGCGAACACCGCCGCCCTCCACGAAGCGCGGCTCGCAGGCGCCGGTGCCTACGCCCTCCGCCTCGCCGACCTGGAGGCGGCCAGCGCGGCGCGCGTCGGCGACCTGCTGCGGCCCGGGCCCGTGCTCGTGCGACTGGCCGTGCACGGCTTCGGCGTCACGCTGGCCTAGGACGGCTGCTGGCTGCCCTGCTGACGGCGGACCATCTCGTTGATCCAGATCGGCGCGAACGGGGACGTGCAGTTCGGGGGCGTCGGGTGGTCCTCGAGCACGCGGAGGCGCTCCCCGATGTCGATCGCGCGGGCGCGGTGCTCGGCGTGCTCGATGCCGATCTGCGCCAGGCAGTGGTTCATCGCCCACTGGAGCCGGTCGGGGGCGTTCTTCATCTCCGCCTCGACGACGTCGAGCAGGCCGGGGAGGTCGAGCCCCTCGGGCTTCTTCGCCACCCGTTCGGTGGTGAGCGCCCAGCCGGCGCTCGCCACCACCGGATCCGGATCGGCCGTCCAGGCGACGCGCAGGTCCTCGGCGTGCGGGTTCTTCTTCACCACGTAGTTCACGAGCCAGTCGTGCACCTTGGGTGTTCGCGCCTGGCGCAGCATGGCGTCGAGCTCGGCGCGCTCGAACGCCTTGGGCCGGCAGATCAGCAGCGCCAGCAGCCGCGCCGCGGTGTCGCCCGTCCGCCAGAGCTCGCGCGCGAGCTCCTGCTGCGTCTTCAGCCGCTTCGCGAGCGCGCGGAGCTGACCCAGGTTCACCCCGTGGTCGTCACCGTGCCGCTCGTTGACCTCCCGCGCCCTCGGGTCCTCGAGCGCGGCCAGCTCGGCCATCACCCCGGCTACCGACACCTCCGTCACCGTCATGTCGGCCACCGTAGTGATGGCCCCGTCCGGAGGCTCGCCGCGAACCTGCGAGTGGCGAAAGGCCCCGTCCAGGGCGGGGAGGACGGGGTCCTTCCTGGGGTCCTTACTCAGTCGTGGAAGACCTCGATGTGCGCGCCCATCTCGACCAGGCGCTCGTACAGGTGCTCGTAGCCGCGGGCGATGATGTCGACGTTGCGCAGGACCGAGGTCCCCTTGGCCGCCAGCATCGCCAGCAGGATGACCACCGCCGGGCGCAGCGCCGGCGGGCAGACGACCTCCGCGCTGGACCACCGGGTGGGGCCGTTCACGAGCACGCGGTGCGGGTCCATGAGCCGCACGTCGGCGCCGAGGCGGGTCAGGTCGGACAGGTGGATCGCCCGGTTGTCGTAGACCCAGTCGTGGATCAGCGTCGATCCACTCGCCTGCGCGGCGATGACGGCGAAGAAGGGCAGGTTGTCGATGTTGAGGCCCGGGAACGGCATCGGGTGGATCTTGTCGATGGGGGCGTGCAGCTCCGAGGGCCGGATGGTGATGTCGGCCAGCCGGGTGTGCCCGTTGTCGGCGAGGTACTCGGGGGAGAGGTCGTACCGCAGCCCCATCTCGGCCAGGACCGCCAGCTCGATCTCCAGGAAGTCGATCGGCGCCCGCTGCACGGTCAATTCCGACTTCGTGACGATGCCGGCGGTCAGCAGGCTCATCGCCTCGACCGGGTCCTCGCTGATCGTGTAGTCGACGTCGGCGTCGAGCACCGGCCGTCCGTGGACGACGAGCGTCGTCGTCCCGAGGCCCTCGATGCCGACGCCCAGCAGCTCCAGGTACAGGCAGAGGTCCTGGACCATGTAGTTGGAGCTGGCGTTGCGGATGACCGTGGTGCCGTCGGTGCGCGCGGCGGCCAGCAGCGCGTTCTCGGTCACCGTGTCCCCGCGTTCGGTGAGCACGATGGCGCGGGCCGGCGCACCGGCGTGCTGCACGGTCGCGTGGTACTCACCGGCCCTGGCCTCGACCTCCAGGCCGAAGGGGCGGAGCGCGATCATGTGCGGCTGGACGGTGCGCGTGCCGAGGTCGCAGCCGCCGGCATAGGGCAGCTCGAAGGTCTGCGCGCGGTGCAGCAGGGGGCCCAGGAACATGATGATGCTGCGCGTCCGCCGTGCGGCGTCCGCGTCGATCGCGGCCAGGTCCAGCTCGTCCGGGACGACGAGGGTGAGGTCGTGCCCCGACTCGTCCCAGACGGCGGAGACGCCGATGGAGCGGAGGACGTCGAGGATGCGCTCCACCTCGACGATGCGGGCCACGTTGCGCAGAGTCGTCCGGCCGCGGTTGAGCAGCGCCGCGCAGAGCAGGGCGACGGCGGCGTTCTTCGAGGACTTTACCGTCACGCTGCCCTGCAGCGGGTGGCCGCCCGCGACACGCAGGTGCGTGGGCCCGGTGGGACCGAGGCTGATCAACTCGCTCTCCAGGGCCGCCGACAGCCGCCCCAGCAGTTCGAGCGTGAGGTTCTGGTTGCCCTGCTCGATCCGCGCGATGGCGCTCTGGCTGGTGCCCAGGCGCTCGGCGAGCTGCTGCTGCGTCAGGCCACGGTGGCGGCGGGCGTCGCGGACCAGGGAACCGATCCGCCGCATGGCGCTGGACTCGCGCGCCCGTCCGTCAGCGGTGTCGGTGGGGGTGTCGGTGAGCGTCACGGCCGCACACGTTATCTCTCTTGTGAGATAGCGCCGGGTTGCGACCCGCAGGGGACGGCGAACGCGCCAGACTGCGGCCATGGACGTTCTGGTGACCGGAGGTACGGGGCGGCTCGGACAGCGGCTGGTCGGGCCGCTGCGAGAGGCCGGGCACGGCGTGAAGCAGATGTCGCGACGGGGAACCGGCCCGGGTGGCGTCCGCGGCGACCTGTCCTCCGGCTTCGATCTGCGGGCTGCGCTGGCGGGGGCCGAGCTGGTCGTGCACGCCGCCAGCGACCCCCAGGGCGATCCGTGGCAGGTCGACGTCGCGGGCACGCGCCGCCTGGTGGAGGCGGTGGACCGGGACCGCCTGCGCCACCTCGTGTACGTCTCGATCGTCGGGGTCGACCGCATCCCGTACGGCTACTACCGCGCGAAGTTCGCCGCGGAGCAGGTGCTGCTGGCGTCCGGGCTGCCGGTCACGCTGCTGCGGGTCACCCAGTTCCACGACTTCGTCGACTTCCTGCTCGACAGCGCGCGCAAGGGACCCGTGCTCCCCGTGCCGATGGGGTGGCGGGTGCAGCCGGTCGACGTGGGGGACGTCGCGCAGCACGTCGTGGACGTCGTGGGCCGGCCGGCAACGGGTGGCGTGGTCGAGTACGGAGGCCCCGAGGAGCTCGCCGTGGCCGACCTCGCCCGCGCGTGGGCGGCGGCCCGTGCGCCGGGCGCGCACGTCGTCGCGACGCCCGTGCCCGGCAAGCTGGGGTCCGCCTTCCGCGACGGTGCGGCGGTACCCGCTGGTGGTGAGAAAGGGCGGCGGACCTACGCCGAGCACCTCCAGCACTGAGCACCTCCAGCACTGAGCACCTCCAGCACCGGGCACCGGGACCGGGCTCCACGGGGCAGGCGGGACGGGCGCATTCCTGCCAGATGCCGTGGCACATCAGCCGGTCCGGCAGCGACGTCCGATATCCGCCGGACGGCGTCGGAACGCGCGCCTACTGTCCCTCCGTGAGCATCCAGACCCCCGTCCTCGCCCGCCCCGGCACGTCGCCCGACGGCAGGACGATCGCCGCCGTCGTGGTGACCGTGCTCGCCTGGGCGTCGGCCTTCGTGGCCATCCGGGGGGTGGGGGAGGACCTCTCGCCGGGAGCGCTCGCACTCGGCCGGCTGCTCGTCGGCACGGCGGTCCTCGGGCTGCTCATGCTGGGCCGCGGCTGGGTGCGGCCCCAGGGTCGGGAGTGGGGCCTGCTGGCCGTCTGTGGCATCGGCTGGTTCGGCATCTACAACGTGGCGCTCAACGCCGCGGAGCAGCACCTCGACGCCGGCACCACCGCGATGCTGGTCAACATCGGCCCGATCCTGATCGCCGTCTTCGCCGGACTGCTCCTGGGGGAGGGATTCCCGCGCTGGCTCGTCGTGGGCATCACCGTGGCCTTCGCGGGCGTGATCCTCATCGGGCTGGCCACCCGCAGCGCCGACACCGACGTCGTGGGGGTGGTGCTCTGCGTCGTCGCCGCCGTCACCTATGCCGCCGGTGTGGTCGCGCAGAAGCCGCTGCTGCGCCGGCTGCCCGGCCTGCAGGTGACCTTCATGGCCTGCGCGACCGGCGCGGTGTGCTGCCTCCCGTGGGCCGGCGCCCTGGTCGACGACCTCCGTGCGGCTCCCGCCGGGTCGGTCATCGGCATGGTCTACCTGGGTGTGGTCCCCACCGCCCTGGCGTTCAGCACCTGGGCCTACGCGCTGCGACGGATGGACGCCGGACGGCTCGGCGTCACCACCTACGTCGTGCCGCCGCTGGTCATCCTGCTCGGCTGGGTGCTGCTGGACGAGGTGCCGCCGACGCTGGCGATCGTCGGCGGCGCCGTGTGTCTCGCCGGTGTCGCCCTGTCCCGTCGCCGGGGCCGGCCCAGGCCGCCGGTACCGGCCGCTCAGGAAGCCGGCGCCACGACCTGAGCCGGGGGCAGGCGTCAGTCCCGGCGCCGCCCAGGGCTGGCCCAGGGGTCCTCGGTGTCCAGCTCGTCGGCGTCGTCGGCGTCGTCGGCACTATTCGCGTCCGGGGCGGTCCCGGGATCGACGCGCCGCGCCCGTGCCTCCAGGGCGGCGTCGCGCGCACGGGCCCGCTCCTCGCGCTCGGCCCGGGCACGGTCGCGCTCCTCCTGGCGTCCGACGCCGGCGGGCCCGCCCAGGCGCCACAGCGCCACCCCGGTGAGCGCGAGCCCCAGGGGCAGCGGATAGGCCGCCACTCGCTCCGTCCCACCCTCTCCGAGGTAGCCGGTCACGCCGAACACGAAGAAGGCCGTCGCCGCCGTCGCGACCAGCCCGAGCAGCGCCAGCGTCGTCCCCAGGGCCTCCGACCGGGGGCGCACGGCGTAGGCGAGGGCGATGAGTCCCAGCCCGCCGCCCACGAGGTACAGGACGGCGCCGATCGCGTGCATGGTCGAGTTGCCGTCGGTCGGGAAGACCCCGACCAGCAGGACCCCCACGCCCGCCGCCCCGAGCAGGGCAGGAGCGACCCGCCCGGCGCTGCGGAGCAGCGTGGGGCGCAGCAGGACGGCACCGGCGAGGATCAGCGCCGCCTGGACGACGAAGGACGCGTTCATCAGCTGCCGCGCCGCCGAATCCGACGCACCCAGCGCGCTGATGACGTCGTCCACCCGCGAGTAGGAACCGTCGAAGCGAACCTCCGCGACGGTCTCGACCACGAAGAACTGGAGGGTGAGCAGCCAGGCCAGCGCGCCCCAGCCGCGGCGGTTCGGGTTCACGGCGCCCATCGTCCCAGGCCCGGCTGCCCGGCTCGGTCCAGCACGGCCGCGTACTCCTGCGCCGACAGCCAGGACGGATTGCTGCCGGCGGGCATCCGCAGCACCTCGGCGTCCCGCATGCGGGGGTCGGCGAGCAGCTCGACCCGCGGGACCGGGACGTCGAGCAGCGTCAGCCGGACCGGCACCACGGGGCCGTCGGCGCGTTCCTCGACGTCACCGGCCACCTCGCCGAGCGCGTGGACGCCGGGGCGGTCGCGACCGCTCAACCAGAGCAGACAGGGCTGCCCCGGCGCCATCAGCGCCAGCCGGTAGGAGCGGCGCACGCACCGGTCCAGGTCCCGCGCCGCCGTCGCCGTCCAGCCGGGGTCGATCGCCGACGGCGGGCGGGTGGTCTTGAGCACCCAGCAGGCGACGTCGCCGGGGGACAGCCGGCGCACGCCACCTGCCGGCGGCCGGACGTTCAGTCGGTCGCGGAGTGGCGCTCGGCACCGGCGGGGTCGGCGTCGTCCGAGCCGACGGCCTGGCGCTCCAACTCGGTGCGGTGCTCGAGCACCTCGTCGCCGGGGTGCGGGTCCTTCGCGTGCTGGGTGCGGTCCCGGGTCACGTTCTCCTCGGGCTGGATGACGTCGTCGAGGTTCGGGGTGTCGTGCGGGCCGGTCATCGTCGCTCTTTCCTCTGGGGTCGTCCTCAGGAGTGGTCGGTCGCGCCGGACCCATAGCCGTCACCGGGATCGGCTAACCGCGACCCGGCTCACCGCGGCTCGAGGCGCGCGGCGGGCAACCACGCCTCGACCAGCGCGGGCCCGTGCGGTCCGGTGACGGTGTAGGCGACCCTGCCCTGCCAGCCGCCGCCGCGCTGCCGCCACTCCACCAGCAGACCGGGCCAGGTGCCGGGGAACTCGGGTGGATCCCGCACCCAGCAGTGCCGGCCCTCTCCGCCGTCCCCGGCGGCGGCATAGCCGGCCGTCCGGTCCTCCGTCGACAGCCGTCCCTCGGCCGGCGGGCCCTCGCGCACGGTCGGGGCGGCGTCCTCGACCCGCACCCCGGAGTTGGCCGCCCGCTCCCCGAGGGAGCGCCTGGAGCGTCCTCGGTGCATGCCGCCGGCCATGTCCGAAGTCTCGCACGTGCATCGAACAACTGTTCGATGCAGGGCCGGGGTCTGATGCGGCGCGTCGTGTCGACACGCGGCGGGTGTCGCGTGTGACAACCCCCACCCGATCTCGAGTGGCCCATCCGAGGGATCCGTCGTATCGCACCGGCGACCGCCCGGTGGGGTCGCAACGGTCCGACAGTCGTCGAGCACGTTCGGTGAGGAACTCGACGATTCAACTGTTTACCACCGCGAAGAAGTCGTCAGCGCGTCATCTCATGGTCACTGTGCGCTCTTACGGTCCGGCCGTCAGCTCCTCCTTCGGAAGGAACAGCGTGCCCGTACAACCCGGCACCACGTCGCGCCGCCCCACCGCTCGTGCGGTCGCGCGGCGCGCCGCCCTCGGCACGGCCGCAGCATCCATCGCTGTCGTCGGTCTGCCCACCACCGCCCTGGCGGCGCCTCCCACGACCCCGTACATCTCGGAGATCCACTACGACAACGCCGGCGCCGACACCGGCGAGTTCGTCGAGGTCCACCTGCCGGCCGGCACGAGCCCGGCCGGTCTGTCGATCGTGCTCTACAACCAGAACGGCGCCGTCTACGACACCGACGCGCTGCCCGCCGTCACCGCGCCGGCCGGTGCCCCCGCGGTGGCCGTGATCGGCTACCCGACGGACGGCATCCAGAACGGCCCCACCGACGGTCTCGCGCTGGTCCGCGGCACCGAGCTGCTGGAGTTCCTCTCCTACGAAGGCACGGTCACCGCCGTGAGCGGTCCGGCCGCCGGCAGGACGAGCACCGACATCGGAGTCGCGGAGACGACCTCCACCGAGGCCGGGCAGTCGCTGTCCCGGACGTACGACGCCACGCGCGACGCGCTGGTCTGGGCCGGTCCCGCCGCCGCCACCCGTGGGGTCGTCAACGCCGCAGGACCCGACGTGCCGGAGGAGCCGGAGGGGCCGGGCACGGCTTGCGACACCGCTGCCACTTACGAGATCGGCGCCGTGCAGGGCACCGGGAACGCCACCCCGCTCGCCGGACAGCCGGTCACCATCCGTGGCGTGGTCGTCGGTGACCTGGCCGGCTTCAACGGCTTCTACCTGCAGGATGCCGACGGTGACGGCGACGCCGCCACCTCCGACGGCATCTTCGTCTACAGCCCGACGGCGGTGGACCTCGGCGACACGGTCGTCGTCGCCGGCAACCCCGGGGAGTACGAGGGCCAGACGCAGATCGGCTCGGGCAACACCGCCGCGGTGTGCGCCGAGGGATCCGTGGCCGATCTGCCCCCCGCCGCGGACCTCGACCTGCCCGCCGACGACGCCACGCGCGAACGGCTCGAGGGCATGCTGGTCGACCCGGTCGACGCCCTGACCGTCAGCGAGGTCTTCGACCTGACCAGCTTCGGCGAGCTGACCCTCTCGCAGGGGGGCCTCCTCGTGCAGCCGACCGAGCTGGCCCGCCCGGGCCCCGAGGCGGAGGCCGTCGCCGCGCAGAACGCCCTGCGGCGGATCGTGCTCGACGACGGCATGACCGCACGGGTCAACCCGGCGACGGCGCCGTACCTCACCACCGAGACCCCCGTCCGGGTGGGCGACGAGCTCACCCTCACCGCGCCCGTCGTGCTGGGCTACGGGTTCTCGAACTGGCGGCTCCAGCCGGCCGACGGCAGCGCCGAGGGCACCTTCACGCCGCAGAACACCCGTCCGTCGGCGCCGGACGCGGTCGGCGGGGACGTCCAGGTCGGCGCGTTTAACGTGCTGAACTACTTCCTCACCCTCACCGGGACCGACGCGCGGGGCGCGGCGAGCCCGGCCGAGTTCGAGCAGCAGGCCGCCAAGATCGTCACGGCCATCAACGCGATGGACGCCGACGTCCTGAGCCTCATGGAGATCGAGGACACCGCCTCCACCGGCTACGGCGACGGCAGCCCCGACCAGGCCGTCGCGGACCTGGTCCGGAGGCTGAACGCCGCCGCCGGCTCGGACACGTGGGCCTTCGTCCCCTTCCCCGAGGAGCTGCTGGCCGTCGACCGCGACGTCATCCGGAACGCGATCATCTACCGGCCGGCATCCGTCACGCCGGTCGGGAACCCGGTCGGCCTGGTCGACGAGGAGAACTTCGACAACGCCCGCGAGCCGATCGCCCAGGCCTTCCAGGCTGAGGGCGACACGTTCACCGTCATCGCCAACCACTTCAAGTCCAAGGGCAGCGGCAGCGGCGAGAACGCGGACCAGGGCGACGGCCAGGGTGCATCGAACCCCGACCGAGTCGGCCAGGCGGAAGCGCTGGCGGAGTTCGTCGAGGAACTGCGGACCAGCACCGGCGACGACGACGTGCTGGTGCTCGGTGACCTGAACGCCTACTCGGAGGAGGACCCCATCGTCGTCCTGCGCGAGGCCGGCCTGACCGACCTCGGGACGGAGTTCGACGAGGGTCGCTACAGCTACGTGTTCGACGACATGTCGGGGTCCCTGGACCACGCCATGGCCACCGCCGGCCTGACCGCCAAGGTGACCGACGTCGCGCACTGGAACATCAACTCGGTGGAGTCGTTCGCCTACCAGTACACCGGTGCCGACCGGCTCTACGCGCCGAACCAGTACCGCTCCAGCGACCACGACCCGATCCTCGTCGGGCTGGACCTGGAGGCCTCGGCAGAGCCCGAGCCGGAGCCGGAGGTGTCGAACCCGACGGGCGTGGCCAACGGCAACAGCTGGGTCCACCCCCAGGAGCGGGTGGCCTACATCGCCGGCTACTTCGTGAACACCGACAGCGTGCCGGTCCAGGTGCGCCTGCTCACCGACCACGGCCAGTCGGAGGCGCAGACCGTGGCTCCCGGTGCCGCGGCATACCTCACGGTGAACACGAAGCTGGCCGAGCTTCCGGCGGGCACGGCCACCCTGCGGGTCTACAAGAACGTGGGCGGGCAGGGCTACCAGTCGTTGTTCCCGGTCAGCTACCCGGGCCGCAGCGCCACCGGGACACCCCCGGCGACCGGCAACCCGACGGGCGTGGCCAACGGCAACAGCTGGCTGCACCCGCAGGAGCAGGTGGCCTACATCGCCGGCCACTTCGTGAACACCGACAGCGTGCCGGTCCAGGTGCGCCTGCTCACCGACCACGGCCAGTCGCAGGCACAGACGGTGGCTCCCGGCGCCGCGGCGTACCTCACCGTGAGCACCCAGCGGGCAGAGCTGCCCGCCGGCACGGCGACGTTCCGGGTCTACAAGAACGTCGGCGGCAAGGGCTACCAGTCCCTGTTCCCGGTCGCCTACGCGAGCCAGGCCGCCACGGCCGACTGATCCCGGCCCGGTGACGAGCACGCGGCGTCACCGGGACCGGAGCCCGCCCCGCCGGGGCCGGATCCCGTCAGGAGATCCGGCCCCGGCCCCTGTCAGCACCATCCCGATCCCGAGGAGTTCTCGATGCACTCAGTCCAACGGACGGCGCGCGGCGTCGCCGCCGTCACCGCCGCCCTGGTGGGAGGTGGCCTGCTCGGCGTCTCGCCGGCGCTCGCGGCGCCCGCCGACAGCCCGGTCGTCACCGAGGCCCCGGCGGCGGTCGGCAATCCGACCGGCGTCGCCAACGGCAACAGCTGGGTCCACCCGCAGGACCGGGTCGCCTACATCGCCGGTCACTTCGTGAACACCGACAGCGTGCCCGTCCAGGTCCGGATGCTCACCGGCTACGGGGACTCCGACGCGCAGACGGTCGCACCCGGCGCCGCTGCGTACCTCACGAAGAACACGGGGTTGGCCGAGCTGCCTGCGGGCACCGCGACCCTCCGCGTCTACAAGAACGTCGGCGGCAAGGGCTACCAGTCGCTGTTCCCGATCTCCTACCCGGCGCAGAGTGCCGGCGACGGCGGGGACGGGATCACCGAGCTGCAGCTGCTCGGGATCAACGACTTCCACGGGCGGCTGACCGAGAGCGCCGTCCGCCTCGCGGGCACCGTGGAGGAGCAGCGGGCCCGGGAGGGTGTCGATGCGACGCTGCTGCTGTCGTCGGGAGACAACATCGGTGCCTCGACGTTCGTCTCCTCCGTCCAGCAGGACGCGCCGACGCTCGAGGTGCTCAACGAGATGGGGCTGCAGGCCTCCGCGGTCGGCAACCACGAGTTCGACCAGGGCTTCGACGACCTGGTGGGACGCGTCGGCGTCGACGGGGAGACCGGCCTGGCCGATTTCCCCCACCTGGGGGCCAACGTCTACCGGAACGGGGCGCCGGCACTGCCGGAGTACGCCCTGCTCGACGCGGCAGGCGTGTCCGTCGGGGTCATCGGCGTCGTCACCGAGGAGACCCGCTCGCTGGTCTCGCCGGCGGGCATCGAGGGCATCACCTTCGGTGACCCGGTCGAGGCCACCAACCGGGTGGTCACCCAGCTGACCGACGGCACCGGGGACGAGGCGGACGTGATCGTCCTGCTCGCCCACGAGGGCGCGCCCGGCAGTGCGTCGCTGGCGGCGGAGCTCGCCAAGGACACGGCCTTCACCGACATCGTCAACGGCGTGGACGCCGACGTGGACGCCATCTTCACCGGCCACACCCACCAGCGCTACGCCTGGGAGGCGCCGGTCCCCGGTGAGGAGGGCACCCGACCGGTCATCCAGACCGGGTCGTACGGGGCAGCGCTCGGCCGCATCGGGCTGACCTACGACGAGGGCGCCGACGAGGTCACCGCCTTCACGGTGGACAACCTGGACCTCACCACGCGGCCGGCCGCCGAACTCACCGCCGCGTACGAGCGCGTCGCCGCGGTCGCCGCGACCGTCGCGGAGGCGAAGACCTATGCCGACGCGATCGGCAACGAGGTGATCGGTTCGGTGACCGCCGACATCACCCGGGCCTTCACGCCCGCCGGTACCGAGGACCGCGGTTCCTACTCGGCCCTCGGCGGCCTGCTGGCCGACTCCTACGTGTACGGCTCCGAGCTCAGCGCGATCGAGCCGGCCGACCTCGGGCTCATCAACCCCGGTGGTCTGCGGGCCGACCTGCGCTACGGGGAGGACGGCCAGATCACGCTGGCCGAGGCGAACGCCGTCACCCCGTTCGCCAACGACCTGGTCGTCACGACGCTGACCGGTGAGCAGCTGGTGGAGGTGCTCGAGCAGCAGTGGCAGCCCGCCGGAAGCACGCGACCGTTCCTGGCACTGGGGGCTTCCGAGGAGCTGACCTGGTCCTACGACCCGGCGGCGGCGCCCGGCGAGCGGATCCACAGCGTCCGGGTCTCCGGCGAGCCGCTCGACCTCACGGCCGGCTACCGGGTGGCCACCAACAGCTTCCTGGCCTCCGGGGGCGACAACTTCACCGCCTTCGCCGAGGGCACCACGGAGGGCACGGGGCTCATCGACTTCGACTCCTTCCAGGCCTACCTGGAGGACAACTCGCCGCTGAGCCCGGAGAACTACACCGGCCGGGTCACGGTCGGGGAGGAACCGGCGCCCACGGTCCCGACCCCGGCCGCCGCGGTCACCGCGTCGTCGACGACCGTCGCGCCGCGTGACCGGGTGACGATCTCGGTCACCGGTTTCGGGCCGTCCGAGCGCGTCACCGTGACGCTGGGCAGCGACCAGGTGGGTCGGGTCCGCACGAACGCCGAGGGCGCGGGCTCGGTCGAGGTCCGCGTCCCGCGCGGCACCCGGGCCGGAGCTGTCGACGTGGTGGCCACCGGGACGGACTCCGACCGCACGGCGACCGTCCAGCTCCAGGTCACCGGGGCCGAGCAGCCGGGCAACGGGGGCGGGAACGGGAGCAACCCGGGTCTGGGCCAGTTCCTGAGCACGCTCCAGGAGCTGCTCCGCAACCTGGTGCGCGGCTGGTTCGGCGGCTGATCGGAGCGTGCCGGCCGACCGGGCTCGGCCGGCACGCACCAGCACACGGCCGGAGGCCGGCACCCGTACGGGGTGCCGGCCTCCGGTCGTCCTGCGTGCCGGCGCTCAGTCCGGGCGTGCGACGCCGTCGGCGAGGGTCTTCGCCACCTGCTGCAGAAGCGGATGGGAGGGCAGGTCCTCCACGAGGACGGGCAGCGGCAGCGACCAGTTGGGACGGTCCGTCGTCCCGGGCATGTTGGGCCGCCGCAACTCGCCGAGGGCGTCGTCCAGCGTCGCCGACAGCAGGGTCGACGGCGCCTGCGCCAGCAGCTCGTGCGCGCGCGTCACCGCCTCCTCGACCGACGCGCCTTGCGCCAGCCCCGGGAGGTGTCCGAGCAGCGACGTCCGGCCGCGCTCCAGCTCCTCGTCGGTGCCGGTGTCGTGCTCCCGCTGCTCCTCGAGGTCCTCGCCGGTCCAGAGCCCCGCGACCGTGGGCAGGTCGTGGGTCGTGACCGCGGCCATCGCTGCCGCCGGCCACTCCGACGGGTCGTCGTCCTCGAACCAGAGCAGCCGGTAGGAGAGGACGCCGTGCTCGGCCATGGCCTCCCGCACGCCGTCCTCGACGGTGCCCAGGTCCTCACCCACGACGAGGGCGTTCGCCCGGGCGCTCTCCAGCGCGACGATGTTCAGCAGGTCCTCCGACGGATAGCGCACGTAGGCGCCGTCCGCTGCCGAGCCGTCGGACGGGACCCACCAGAGCCGGAACAGGCCCATGACGTGGTCGATCCGCAGGCCGCCGGCGCCGGCCATGGTGGCCCGGATCGACTGGATGAACGGCTCGTAGTCCGCGTCGCGCAGCCGCCAGGGGATCAGCGGGGGTGAACCCCAGTCCTGGCCCTGGCTGTTGAACGCGTCCGGCGGGGCGCCCACGTCGACGCCCTCCGCGAGCACGTCCTGCCACGCCCACGCGTCGGCGCCGCCGCCGGCGAACCCGATGGGCAGGTCCTGGATGACGGTCATGTCGCCGGTGGCGGCGGTGAACTGGAGGTCCAGGGCCCACTGCAGCCAGGCATGGAAGCCCACCACCGCGCCGTGCTGCTGCACGTACTCGGCCAGCTCGCGGCTCCCCGGGCGACGCAGCCCCTCCGGCCAGGTGTGCCAGTCGCCGCCGTGCTCCTCGACGATCGCGGCCCACGTGGCCCAGTCCTGCAGCGTCTGCCCCTGCTCCTCCCGCCAGCGCGCGAACGCCTCACCGCCGCCGTGGGCGAAGAAGATCCGCATCAGGACCTCGCGCTTGCGCGCCCAGATCGCGTCGCGGTCGATGAGGGAGCCGTCCGAGAGGGCGCGGCCGGCGTCCTCCTCGAGGTCCACACCGTCGGCCCCGGGCACCTCGGAGACCCGGAGGTACACGGGGTTGCGGAAGCGCCGGGTGGCCGGCAGGTACGGGCTCGCCTCCTGGCCGGCAGTGGGGGCGACGGCGTGCAGCGGATTGATCAGCAGGAAGCCGGCGCCCTGGTCGGCGGCCATGCGGCGGATCGCCCGCAGGTCGGCGAGGTCACCGATGCCCCAGCTGTCGCGGCTGCGGGCGGCGTAGAGCTGCACCGCCCACCCCCAGGAGCGGTCCTCGGGCAGCCAGCACCGTCCCGGCGAGACGATCAGCCGCCGGCGCCGCCCGTCGGGCGACTGCAGCCAGTGGTAGCCGAGCGGGAAGTCGGTGGGCAGCTCGCCGTCGACGTGGCGGACCTGGCCGTCCTCGCAGACGACGTCGGCCTCGTCGATCTCGAGGGCGTCGCCCGGGCGCGCCACGATGGGGGCCCGCTCCTCCAGGTCGGCCGGCGGGCGCCCGATCACCTCCCGAAGCCGGTCGATGGTGGCCTGGGCGACCTGGTGCTCCTCGTCCAGCGCGTCCAGCCAGCTGGCGTCGATGCCCCACTCGTCGGTGGTCGGTGTCGGTGTCACCGTGCGATCCTCGCCGGGCAGCCGGTAGCCCGCAGTCTCAGTCCCGGAACCGGGACCGTGACGTCGCTCGCTTCGTCGCGGGTGCGGCCGCCGGGTCCTCCGGCCAGGGGTGGCGGGGATAGCGGCCACGGAGCTCGCTGCGCACCGCCGGGTAGCCGGTCCCCCAGAACCCGGCGAGGTCCGCCGTGGTCGCGACGACACGCTGGGCGGGGGAGAGCAGCTGCAGCCGCAGCGGACGGCCGGCGACGAGCGGGGCCTGCCCCCACCCGAACACCTCCTGCACGCGGACCGACAGCGTGGGCACGGCCGGGTCGGTGTAGTCGATCCGGATCCGCGAGCCGGTGGGGACGACGACGTGTTCGGGCACCAGGGTGTCGAGGTCGCCGGCCACCTGCCACGGCACCAGCGCGCGCAGGGCCGCGACGACGTCCACCCGGGACAGGTCGGCGCGGCTGCGGGCACCGGAGACGTCGATCGCGGCGAGCAGCGCGCCGTCGTCGACCGCAGGCCACGGCTGCCCGAGTCCCAGGTGCGCCGCCGCCAGGCGGGACCGCAGCCGATGGGCGGCAGGGGTCCAGCGGAGCAGCCCGAGCCCCTCGAGACGCAGCCCCTCGGCGACCGCGGCGGCCACCGCGCCGGGATCCGGCGACCGCGCCGGCCGCTCGGCCAGCACGATCGCGCCGAGCCGCTCCACGCGCGCGCTGCGCACGTCGCCGTCGCGCCAGGACACCTCGTCGCCGTCGCGGTGCAGCGGACCGCCGGCCTCCAGGGCGGTCGCCTCGTCGATCGCGACGGCCGACCGCACGCGGGCGTCCCGGCGTCCGGGCGACCGGTCGGCGACGGCCACCGCCAGCCAGGGTGCACCGGTGAGTGACGTGCCGGGGGCGAGCTCGGCCCCGGTGCCGGCGGCCATGAGGTACGTGCCGGTGCCGCCTGGCCGGCGCCGGGCGAGCCGCTCCGGGTGCGCGAGGCCCACCACCAGCCCGGCCGCGGTGTCGTCGGGCAGGCGCGGAGGGGGCATGTCGGCCACCGACCGCTCGAGGCGGGTGACCTCGTCCCGCCAGCGCGCGGTGGCGCCGCGGTCGGCACCCGAGCGCAGGTCGCGCCAGGTCGCGGCCAGGTCGTCGCTGCGCAAGGAGACGTCCGCCGACAGCAGCGCCACCACCTCGGCCGCCCGGCGACGGCCGACCAGCGGGGCGCCGTCGAGCAGCGCGCGGGCCAGCCGCGGGTGGACCCCGACCGCGGTGAGCGCACGACCACGGGCGTTCACCCGGCCGTCGTCGTCCACCGCGCCGAGCGTGCGCAGGGTCTGCCCGGCGACGAGCAGGGCGGCCGGCGGGGGAGCGTCGAGCAGGCCGAGACCGGCGCCCCCCGGCGCGCCCCAGCAGGCCAGCTCGAGGACGAAGGCGGTGAGGTCGGCCATGGCGACCTCGGGCTCGTCGTGGGCGGCGAGCCGGTCCTGCTCGGCCGGCGTCCAGCACCGGTACACGGCACCGGGCTCCTCGCGGCCGGCCCGGCCGGCGCGCTGCGTGACCGAGGCCCGCGACGCCCGGACGGTGACCAGCGAGCCCAGGCCGCGGGACAGGTCGGCCCGCGGCACCCGGGAGAGCCCGGCGTCCACGACCACACGGACCCCGGGCACCGTCAGGCTGCTCTCCGCCAGCGCGGTGGCGAGGACGACGCGGCGGCGGGGTCCGGGCTGCAACGCCGCGTCCTGGGCCGCAGCCGGCAGCCGGCCGTGCAACGGCAGGACGTCGGCGTCGACGCCGCGCAGCTGACCGGTCACCGTGCCGATCTCACCGCCGCCGGGCAGGAAGACGAGCAGGTCGCCCGCCTGCTCGGCCAGCGCCCGGCGGACGGTCGCGGCGACGTGCCCGAGCAGCCGTGGATCGACGCGCAGCCCGTGCGGCGGGTCGACCGGGCCGGTCGGCGGGGCCCAGACGACGTCGACGTCGTGGAGTGCGCCGGCGGTCTCGACCACGGGGACCGGCGCGCCGTCCCCGCCGAGCAGCGCGGCCAGCCGCTCCGCCTGCGCCGTCGCCGACATGGCCAGCAGGCGGAGGTCGGGGCGCAGCGCGCCGCGCACGTCGAGGCAGAAGGCGAGCGCCAGGTCGGTGTCCAGGTGCCGCTCGTGGCACTCGTCGAGGATCACCGCGTCGACCCCGGGCAGCTCCGGATCGGCCTGCAGCCGGCGGACCAGCAGCCCCGTGGTGACCACCTCGACGCGCGTCGCGGCGCTGCGCCGGCTGTCCCCGCGCACGCTGTAGCCGACCCGGCCGCCGACGGCCTCGCCGAGCAGCGCCGCCATCCGGCGGGCGGCGGCCCGCGCGGCCACTCGGCGCGGTTCGGCCACCAGGATGCGGCCGGGCAGGGTGCCGGCCAGGGCGAGCGGGACGAGCGTCGTCTTCCCGGTGCCCGGCGGCGCCACGAGCACCGCGGAGCCGGCCGACGCGAGGGCCTCGGCCAGTGCGGGCAGCGCGGAGCGCACCGGCAGGTCGGTGCCGGGCGTCCCCGGCGGTGGCAGCACGCGACCAGTGTCGCCGCAGGGCCCTGGCCGCTCCGAGCCCCGGGGCGCGAGGATGGCCGGGTGACGCTCGGTCCCGCCGTCCTCGCCTTCGCCCTCGTGGCCGCGGCCCTGACGGTGACGCCCGGCCTGGACACCGCCCTGGTGCTCCGTGCGGCCCTCACCCGCAGCCGCACCGAGGCCGCCGCCACCGCGGCGGGGATCGTCGCCGGGCTCTTCGTGTGGGGCGCGGCCGCGGCCGTGGGCGTCTCCGCCCTGCTGACGGCGTCCCAGCTCGCCTACGACCTGCTGCGGTGGGCCGGCGCGGCGTACCTGGTGTGGTTCGGCCTCCGCCTGCTGCTCCGCGCGATCCGCCCGGAGGGCCCGCGCGACGTTCCGCACGGCGGGGGCGGCGGGTCGGCATGGCGGGCGGCGCGAACCGGCTTGGCGACGAACCTGCTCAACCCCAAGGTCGGCGTCTTCTACGCGGCGCTGCTCCCGCAGTTCGTGCCGGCCGGCAGCGACCCGCTGCTCGTGGGCCTGCTGCTCGCCGGTGTCCACGCGGCGCTCTCCGTGGGGTGGTTCGCGCTGCTGATCGCCCTGGCCGGGGTGTTCGGCCGGTGGCTGCGGCGGCCCGGCACGGTGCGGGCGGTCGACGGGCTGACGGGCGCCACCCTGCTCGGCTTCGGCGTCCGGCTCGCCCTCGCGGCACGCTGACCCCGGTAGGGGACCCCTCGTTGCCTGCACGGCGGCACCGGCACGCCCGGGTGGTGGGCCGCGCGGCTGGGCCGGCTGGTGGTTCCGGCTGAACCCTGAATCGGCCCCGGCCTCACCCCGAGGGGGTGGGAAGCCTGCCCGCGCTCCAGCACCGGCCGCCTGCGGCCGAGATCTCCGGGGACGAACACCAACGGGGACGGTGACCATGGGCGACGACGCCCGACGACTCGGCCGGCGCGCCCGCACGGGCGGCTGGCTCGCCGCCGCGGCCGCGCTCATCGCGGCCACGGTCGCGCTGGACGGCACCCTCGCGTCCCAGGTCCTGTACCTGGTGGTGGTCCTCGGCTGCGCCGTCGCGGCGTGGGTCGGCCTCCGGGGGCGCCCCGCACGCCCCGGTGTCGTCCTGATCGCGCTCGGTCTGTCGCTGTCGAGCCTGGGCGACCTGGTGTGGCAGCTGCTGACCTGGCTCGGGCTCGAGCCGGACGTGTCGGTCGCCGACGCGGCCTACCTGAGCGGCTACGTCGCCCTCGCGCTCGGGCTGACCCGCATGGCGGGATGCTCGGCCGGTGAGGCACGCGCGCGGGTGGACGGGTGGATCGACACCGTCGTCGTCCTCGTGGCCGCTCTCCTGGTGATGTGGCAGTTCTCGATCGCGGCCACGGTCGTCGACGAGTCGGTGCCCATCCTCACCCGTCTGGTCTGGGCGTCCTACCCGGCCCTCGACGCGGCGCTGGTGGCGTTGGTGTTCCGCGTCGTCGTCGCCGGTCACCGGAGGGACGGGGGCGCGCTGGCGGTCGCCGTCGGCGCCGGCTGCTGGCTGGCGTCGGACCTCGCGTACCTGATGAGGCCCGACCCCGGCGACGCCGGAGCCATGCTGTCCGCAGGCTGGATGCTCGGCGCCGTCCTGCTCGTGCTGGCGACCCGGGCCACCACGTCGGCCGGTGCGAAGGTGGCCCGCGAGGGTGACGCGGGGCTCGGCCGGCTGGCGGTGTCCCTGGGAGCGCTCCTCGTGCCGGGCTCCATCGAGCTGGTCAACGATCTCACCGACGGGCCGGAGAGCCCCCTCGCGCTCTACGGCGCCACGTTGGCGCTGGTCCTCCTGGTCTTCGCCCGTGCCGCCCGGCTCATGACGGCCGAGGCCCGTGCCCGCGAGCTGGTGGGGTCCCGGGCGCGGTACAGCGCTGCGCTCGCGGCGCACTCGTCCGACGCGGTCGTCGTGGTCGACCGCTCGGGCCGGCTGCGCAGCGACGTCTCCCAGCTCGCCGTCCTGCTGGGGGCGGACCCGGGCCCGGACCTGCCCGTGTCCGACCTCATGCGGCACGCCGGGCTGGACCCCGCCGAGGCCCGCACCGTGTTCGAGCGGGCCCTGGCCGCGGGCGGCGCCGTCGTCAGCGCCGAGCTGGCCCGTCAGGTGGCGGGGGAGGAGCGCTGGCTGGGGGTGCGGCTGGTCGACCTGTCCGACGACCCCGACGTGAACGGCGTCGTCGTCCACGCCACGGACGTCACCGAGCGCAAGCGGGCGGAGCAGACCCTCGCCCACCAGGCGTTCCACGACGGGCTGACCGGTCTGGCCAACCGCGCCCTCTTCACCGACCGGGTCGAGCAGGCGCTGCGGCACGACGCGCGACACGGCGACACCTCCGCCGTCGTCTACGTGGACCTCGACGGCTTCAAGGCCGTCAACGACAACCTGGGCCACCAGGCCGGGGACGAGTTGCTGCGGCAGGTCGCCGAGCGGCTGGCCGCCACGGTGCGGGGCGGCGACACCCTGGCCCGGCTCGGCGGCGACGAGTTCGCGATCCTCGTCGGGCAGGCCGGCACCGCCGAGGAGGCGACCGCTGCCGGCGAGCGCGTCCTGGTCGCGCTGGGCCGACCGGTCCGGATCGGGAACCAGGTCGTGACCGTGTCGGGGAGCGTCGGCGTCGCCGTCAGCGACCCGGACGCGACGAGCGACTCCCTGGTGCGGGACGCCGACATCGCCATGTACGCCGCCAAGGCGGCCGGTCGCGGCCGGGTCGTCGTCTTCGACCCCGGGATGCGGGCGGCGGTCGTCGAGCGTCGCGAGCTGGAGCGGGAGCTGCAGGGAGCGCTGGCCGGGGGAGAGCTGCGACTGGTCTACCAGCCGGTCGTCGAGCTCTCCGGTTCCACCGTCGTCGGCTTCGAGGCACTGCTGCGCTGGCACTCGCCGACGCTGGGTCCCATCGCTCCGGACCGCTTCGTGCCCGTCGCCGAGGACCTCGACCTGATCGGCGAGATCGGTGCGTGGGTGCTCCGCGAGGCGTGCGCCACCGCCGCCGAGTGGCGCCGCCGGCCGGGCATGCGCGACCTCACCATGGCCGTGAACGTGTCCGCGGTCCAGCTGGCCTCACCCGACCTCGTCGGGCAGATCGTCGAGGCGCTGGCGTCCAGCGGGCTCCCGGCCTCGGCGCTGGTCCTCGAGGTCACCGAGACCGCCCTGGTGCGCGACCCCGACGCCGCCGCCGATCGGCTGGCCGCGCTGCGGGCGCTGGGCGTGCGCCTGGCCCTCGACGACTTCGGCACGGGCTACTCGTCCCTGAGCTACCTGCGGCAGTTCACCGTCGACATCCTCAAGATCGACCGGTCGTTCATCTCGACGATCGCCGGCGCCGAGCTGCCGCCGATCGTGCGCGGTCTGATCGAGCTCGGCCGGACCCTCGACCTGGAGATCGTGGCGGAGGGCATCGAGCTGGAGGTGCAGCGCGACCAGCTGCGTGCCGCCCGCTGCGACCTCGCCCAGGGCTACCTGTTCGCCGCGCCGCTGGAGCAGGACGAGGCGGAGCGGTTCCTGCTCGGCTCCGCACCGACGGCCCTCGGCTCCGCACCGACGACCCTCGGCTCCGCACCGACGACCCTCGTCGACGCCGGCGCCTGAACGCCCGCCGCGGTGCCGGGGTGGCGCACCGCATGGCCGGGGAGCCGGCACTTCGGTAGGCATGTCCCATGCCGGTGATCGGATTCCACAACTCCCACGAGCAGATCCACCCCGCGCACCTGCTGCAGGCGGTGCAGCACGCGGAAGAGGTGGGCTTCAGCGCGGCCATGTGCTCGGACCACTTCGCGCCCTGGAACCTCGAACAGGGGCACTCGGGCTTCGCGTGGTCCTGGCTGGGCGCAGCCATGGCGACGACGTCGCTGCCGTTCGGCGCGGTGAACGCGCCGGGACAGCGGTACCACCCGGCGATCGTCGCCCAGGCCGTGGCCACGCTGGGGGCCATGTTCCCCGGTCGGTTCTGGGTCGCGCTCGGCAGCGGCGAGGCGATGAACGAGCACATCACCGGCGACCGGTGGCCGCGCAAGGACGTCCGCGACGCCCGGCTCCGCGAGTGCGTGGACATCATCCGCGCGCTGCTTGCGGGGGAGGAGGTCACGCACGACGGACTGGTCACCGTCGACCGGGCGCGGATCTGGTCGCTGCCCGAGCAGCCACCGGCGCTGATCGCCCCCGCCGTCACCGTGGCGACGGCCCGCCGGGGCGCCGAGTGGGCCGACGGCATGGTCACGATCAACCAGCCGCACGACACCCTGCGCGAGATGGTGGCGGCCTACCGCGACGCCGGCGGGCGCGGCAAGCTCGTCCTCCAGCTGCACGTCTCCTACGACCCCGACCCGGACCGGGCGCTGGCGATCGCGCACGAGGAGTGGCACAGCAACGTCTTCCCGCCGCCGCTGTGCTGGGACCTCGACACCCCCGAGGCGTTCGAGCAGGCCAGCAAGCACGTGACCCCGGCGGACGTCGCCGAGGTGGTGCGGGTGTCCTCCGACCTCGGCCAGCACGCCGCCTGGATCGACGAGTACGCGGCGCTGGGCTTCGACGAGATCTACCTCCACCACGTCGGCCAGGAGCAGCGCGGCTTCCTCGACGCGTTCGGCGAGCACGTCCTGCCGCAGGTGGGAGTCACCGCCCCGGAACCCGCGGTGGCCCTGTGAGGATCACCGACACCGCGGACCTGTGGTGGAAGAACGCGGTCGTCTACTGCCTGGACGTCGAGACGTTCATGGACTGGGACGGCGACGGCATCGGCGACTTCGCGGGCCTCGCCCAGCGGATCGACCACCTGGCCGATCTCGGCGTCACGTGCCTGTGGCTCATGCCGTTCTATCCGACGGCGGAACGGGACGACGGCTACGACATCACCGACTTCTACGGCGTCGATCCGCGGCTGGGCACGCACGGCGACCTGGTCGAGGTCATCCGGACGGCGAACGACCGGGGCATGCGAGTCATCGCCGACCTCGTCGTCAACCACACCTCGCGCAAGCACCCGTGGTTCCGCTCGGCGGAGTCGTCGAAGGACTCGCCGTTCCGCGACTTCTACGTGTGGCGCTCCGACCCGCCGCCGGACACGTCCGATCAGGTTGTCTTCCCCGACCAGGAGGACAGCATCTGGACGCTGTCGGAGAAGACGGGGGAGTGGTACCTGCACAAGTTCTACAAGGAGCAGCCCGACCTGAACGTGACCAACCCGCGGGTGCGGGACGAGGTCGCCAAGATCATGGGCTTCTGGCTGCAGCTGGGGCTGTCGGGCTTCCGCGTCGACGCCGTCCCGTTCTTCCTGGAGACCGAGGGGGCCGACGGCGGTGCCCTCCCGGACCCGCACCACTACCTGCGTGCGCTGCGCTCGCTGGTCGGCCGGCGGTCGGGCAGCGGCGTCCTGCTGGGCGAGGTCAACCTGCCCTTCGAGCAGCAGCTGGAGTTCTTCGGCGGCGCCGACGGCGACGAGCTGACGATGCAGTTCGACTTCATCGGCATGCAGGCGCTGTACCTGTCGCTGGCCCGCGAGGACGCGGGTCCGCTGGCCGCCGCGCTGAGCGGCCGGCCGACGCTGAACCCCGACTCGCAGTGGGCCACCTTCGTCCGCAACCACGACGAGCTGACGCTCGACAAGCTCGGCGACGACGAGCGCGAGGAGGTGTTCGCGGCCTTCGGGCCGGAGGAGCGGATGCAGGTCTACGGGCGCGGCCTCCGGCGCCGTCTCCCCCCGATGCTCGACGGCGACCCTCGGCGGGTGCGCATGGTCTACAGCCTGCTGTTCTCGCTGCCCGGTACTCCCGTCCTCTTCTACGGGGAGGAGATCGGGATGGGGGAGGACCTCGACGCAGAGGGGCGGCTGGCCGTGCGAACCCCGATGCAGTGGACGCCGGGCCGCAACGGCGGGTTCTCGTCCGCGGAGCCGCGGAGGTTGCCCGGCCCGGTGGTCTCCGGTGGCTTCGCGCCGGAGTACGTGAACGTGGCCGACCAGCGCAACGACCCCGACTCGCTGCTGTCGTTCATGAAGCTGCTCATCCGCCGGTACCGCGAGTCGCCCGAGCTCGGCTGGGGCGGGTTCCAGATCCTGGAGCAGCCCTGCCGCGAGGTGCTGGCCCACCTGTGCAGCTGGGACGACGGTGCGCTGGTGGCCCTGCACAACCTCGGTCCCGAGCCGCGGACGGTGCCGCTCGCGCTGGAGGGCTGCGACTCCTCGCACCGCCTGGTCGACCTGCTGGAGACCGGCAGCACGACGGTCTCCGACGCGGGCACGGTGGAGATCACGCTGGGCGGCTACGGCTACCGGTGGCTGCGGATCGTCGCCCAGGACAGCCGCCGCCTCGTCTGAGGGCCTTCGTGGCCACAAAGGCCCCCCGGGGCGCCTGTCGGTCCGGGAAACCATGGGCGGGCGCTCGTAGCGTCCGGGGGTGCCCCGCTCCGCCGTCGCCGTGCTGCTCGCCGTCCTCGTCGCACTCACCGGGTGCACGTTCGAGTGGGAGATCGCGCCCGCTCCGGCCGGGCCGTCGCCGGCCGCCTCGGTCGGGCAGGGCGATGTTCCCGCGGGAACGCTCGAACCCGCCGCGGCCGTCGCCGCGCTCGCGGCGCTGCCGGTCGCGGAGAAGACCTCGCTGGACGGCTACGAGCGGGGCTGCGGCGCGGGGGAGGGCTGCGTCTTCGGGCCGGCGTGGTCCGACGTCGACCGCAACGGCTGCGACCAGCGCAACGACGTGCTGCACCGCGACCTCACCGAGGTGCAGGTGCGCGAGGGCACGCACGGCTGCGTGGTGATCGCCGGGCTCCTCGACGACCCCTACACCGGGGAGTCGGTGCTCTTCGAGAAGGCGACCGCCGCTGAGGTGCCGATCGACCACGTCGTCCCGCTGGCCGCCGCGTGGGTGCAGGGCGCGGCGGAATGGAGCGACGACCAGCGCGCGGCCTTCGCCAACGACCTGGCCAACCTGATGGCGACCACCCGGTCCGAGAACTCCTCGAAGGGCGACTCCACGGCCGACGAGTGGGTGCCCTCGAACGCCGCCTACGGCTGCTCGTACGCGACCGTGGTGGTGACCGTGAAGTCGACCTACGCGCTGTCGGTGACGCCGGCGGAGTCGCAGGCGCTGCAGGGCCTGCTCGCCACTTGTTGAGTCGCCCGGCGGCCTTCGGCGGCGTGGCATCACGCTGCGTGTGCGGGCCGCCGGAGCGGCCTGCCGGATCCCCGGGACGGGTGCGCCTAGCGTGTCGGATGAGGTGATCAGTCATGAGTGAACGCAACGGAAGTACGTCCGTCGGGACGGGGACGGCCGAGATCCCGATCGTCCGCCCCGCCGCACAGGCCGAGGCGGCACCGGCGTCGGCCCCGGAGCCCGCCGCTGCGCCGGTGGACGAGGCCAACATCGCCGTCGACCGGGAGATGGTGCCGGGCATGCAGCCCACCGCGCCGGTGACCGTGCGTCCCCGGCCGCGCATGCCCCGCCGGGGACCGCTGACCGTGATGGGCCCGTGGGCGCCGGTTGCCGGCGGTCTGCTCGGCCTGCTGCTGGGCGGGATCACCGTGCTTGTCCTGGGCGGGACCGCGGAGAGCTTCGAGGACCGGCTGGCCCTCGTCTTCGTCGTGCTGGGCCTGGGGATGCTCGGCAGCGCCGGGGTCCTGCTGGCCGACGAGGTGCGCATGATGCGCCAGCGCTCGCGGGACGCCGTCGTCCGGCCGCAGTGGGTGGAGGCGACCGCCGGTCTGCTCAACGGCCTCACGCCGGCCCGCCTGCTGCTCGCCCTCGCCGGGTTCGTGCTCTTCCTCGCGGCGTACGTCAGCCGCTGACCCTCCGCCCGCCGGCCCGGGTCTCAGCCGTACGCCTCGACCCCGAGGTAGACGGCGAGGCCCAGGCCGGCGAGGGCGATGACCCGGCGCAGCGCGGTCTGCGGCGCCCGGCGGACGATCCGCGGGCCGAGGAGCGAACCGAGGAACAGCCCGATCGCCAGCGGCAGCGCGGCCGACCAGGCGATCGAGGCGAACAGGACGAAGCCGATCGCGGCGACCGTGTTGGCCACCCCGAGGATGACGTTGCGCATCGCGTTGCTGCGGGGGAGTCCCTCGCCCGTGGTGAGCAGGAACGTGGCCAGCATGAGAACCCCGGCCGCGGCGCCGAAGTAGCCGCCGTAGATCGAGATGAGGAAGATCGCGCCGGGCAGCCACCACTGGTCCCGGTGCGGCCGGCCCACGTGGGCCTCGGCGAGCTCGCGCGGTGGCCGGACGACGAGGATGGCCAGCGAGGCGCCGCCGATCAGCCACGGGACGATCCGCTCGAAGGCCTCCGACGGGGTGAGCAGGAGCAGGACGGCGCCGGTCACCCCGCCGAGGACGGCGGCCGCCGCCAGCGGCACCAGCCGCCGGCCCTGGCCCCGCAGCTCCGGCCGGGAGGCGCTCACCGAGCCGATCCCCACCGTGACCAGGGCGGCCGTGTTGGTGACGTTGGCGGTCACCGGCGGGATGCCCGTCGCGAGCAGAGCCGGGTAGCTGATCAGCGAGGCCAGCCCGGCGATGCTGCCGGTGAGTCCCGCGCCGATCCCGGCCAGCACGAGGAAGCCGAACTCCCAGGGGCTCACCGGGACACCAGCACCAGGATGGCCACGATGCCCAGCACGACGATCGCGGCCCGCAGGACCCCTGACGGCAGGCGTCGGCCGTACCGGCTGCTGATGGCCCCGCCCACCAGGGAGCCCGCCGCGAGCAGTCCCGCGGCCGCCCAGTCGATCCGGTCGGTGGCCACGACCACGTAGGCCCCGGCGGCGACGGTGTTGACCGCGAGGGTGAGCACGTTCTTGATCGCGTTGAGCCGCTGCAGGGACTCGCGCAGGAGGAACCCGAAGATGCCGATCTGCAGGACGCCCTGGCTGGCGGCGAAGTAGCCCCCGTACGTCCCCGTGGCGTAGGCGCCGGCGAACAGCGCGGCCAGCCGCCGGCCGTCGACCGGGGGAGCCGTCCCGTCGTCGGGCCGGGCGGGCAGCCGTCGCTGCACGAGCGGCTGGACGGCGACGAGCACGACGGCGACGCCGACGAGCACCGGGACGACCGCCTCGAACGTCGACGCGGGCAGGTGCAGGAGCAGGAAGGCGCCGGTGAGCGCGCCGAGGACCGAGGCGGGCAGCAGCCGCAACAGCAGGCGCCGCTGGCCGCGCAGCTCGCGCCGGTAGCCGATCGAGCCGCTCAGGTTGCCGGCGATGAGGCCCAGGGAGTTGCTGATGGTGGCGGGCACCGGCGGCAGTCCGACGGCCAGCAGCACCGGGAAGCTGACGAGGGTGCCGGAGCCGACCACGGCGTTGATGCCGCCCGCGGCGAACCCGGCCGCGGCCACCGCCACCATCTCCCACCCCGTCATGCGGACATCGCCGTCGAGCCTGACACGGTGCCGGCCCGGTGCGCCGCAGAGCAGGGGTCGATCACGTCACAGTCCGACCGCGCGGCCGGACGCCGGTCAGCGGGAGTCGAGGGTGACGAGCGGGGCCGTGAGCATCGCCTTCAGCGAGCCGAGCACCCCGAGGACGGGAACGGCGACGGCGCACCACATCCCCGGGCCGAAGCCCACGCTGAGCAGGCCGCCGTCGACCAGCAGCAGGGCGACCGCGGCGGCGGCGGTCAGCGAGACGGCCAGCGCCAGCACGCCGATCAGCCGGTGCCCGCGGGCCGGGACCAGCAGGAGGAAGCCCAGGAGGACCAGGAGACCGCCGCACGCCACCACGGCCAGTGGCTGCCAGACGACGGCGCGGACAGCGTGGTCGACGCCGGCGTCCAGGGCCTCGGCCCCCTGCCGGACCAGCGACAGGCCGGGTGGTCCCTCGCCCGGCCACCAGGACAGGGACAGGCTCACGTTCGCGGCGACCCCGGCGAGCACGAGCGCAGCAGCGCCCGCGACGTCGGCGCGCTTCACGACCGCCAGGCGGGGGGACGCATCGGAGGGCGTGCGGCCGGCCGGCAGCCGGTCCCCGTCGCTCTCCTCCGGGAACTCGGCGGGCAGGCCGAACAGGGTCGGTCCTCCCTCGGGCCCCACGTCCACGGGTCGGTCGGCACCGCTGGGCTGGAGACGTTCGGTCATCGGGTCCTCCGACGGTGCGGGCGAGGGGAGGCGTCCGCAGTGCTCCGAGGGTAGGACCGCTCCGCCGGCCGGGACAGCCGAAACGGCTCGTCATCGGACACAATCCGATGACGCCTCCGGCGTCAGTCCTTGCGGCCCGCGTCGACCACGCGCAGCACGGCCGCGCCGTCCTCGTCGGAGGCCTCCAGGTCCACCTCGACGTCGATGCCCCAGTCGTGGTCCTCCTCGGGGTCGTCCAGGATCTGGCGCACCCGCCACAGTCCCGGCTCGCCCCTGTCGATGATCAGCAGCGCCGGACCCCGGGCGTCGGCGCCGGTCCGCACCTCCTCGTGCTCCGCGAAGTACGCCCGCACCACCTGCTCCCACCGGTCGGCGTCCCAACCCGACCCGGAGTCCAGCTCGCCGAGGTCGTACCAGCGGCGCCGGGCGAACAGCTCGACCCGGCGGAACAGCGCGTTGCGCACCATCGCCGTGAACGCGCGCTCGTTGCCGGTGAGCGGACGCGGCCGGGCGGGGACGGCCACCGGGGCGTCGAGCGGCTGGTCGGGAGAGGTGAGCTGCTCCCACTCGTCGAGCAGTGACGAGTCGACCTGACGGACGAGCTCGCCGAGCCACTCGACGATGTCGGTGACCTCCTCGGTGCGGGCCGCGGCCGGGACGCCCGAGCGCAGTGCCTTGAACGCATCGGACAGGTAGCGCAGCACGGCGCCCTCGGACCGGGTCAGCCCGTAGGTGTTCACGAACTCGCGGAAGGTGAAGGCCCGCTCCCACATCTCGCGGACGACCGACTTCGGCGACAGCAGCCCGTCCGCGGCCCACGGGTTGGTCTGCCGGTACACGTCGAAGGCGTGCCCGAGCAGCTCCTCGAGCGGCTTCGGGTAGCTGACCTCCTCGAGCAGCTCCATCCGCTCGTCGTACTCGATGCCCTCGGCCTTCATCTGCGCGACGGCCTCGCCCTTGGCCTTGTTCAGCTGCGCCGCGAGGATCTGCCGCGGGTCGTCGAGCGTCGCCTCGATGACGCTCACGACGTCGAGCGGATACGTCTCGGACTCCGGGTCCAGCACGTCGATGGCGGCCAGCGCGAACGTGGACAGCGGCTGGTTGAGCGCGAAGTCCGGCGGCAGGTCGATCTTGAGGTCGTAGCGCCGGCCGTCCGGCTCGGGCTCCGGCAGCCGCTCCAGCACGCCGGCCTGCAGCAGCGAGCGGGCGATGCCGATCGCGTCCCGGATGTGCTGGAGCTGCTTCTTGCGCGGCTCGTGGTTGTCGGTGAGCAGCCGGCGCATCGCGGCGAACGGGTCGCCCGGCCGGTCGACGACGTCGAGGATCATCGACGTCGAGACCCGCATGTTGCTGGTCAGCTTCTCCGGTTCACCCTCGACCAGCCGCTTCATCGTCGACTCGCTCCACGGCACCATGCCGTCGGGCACCTTCTTGCGGACCAGCTTGCGGCGCTTCTTCGGGTCGTCGGACACCTTGGCGAACTGCTTGAGGTTCTCGACCTCGTGCTCCGGCGCCTGGACGACGACGGTGCCCGCGGTGTCGTAGCCCGCGCGCCCCGCCCGCCCGGCGATCTGGTGGAACTCGCGCACCTGCAGCAGCCGGGTGCGGGTGCCGTCGTACTTGCTCAGCGCGGAGAAGACGACGGTCCGGATGGGGACGTTGATGCCGACGCCGAGGGTGTCGGTCCCGCAGATGACCTTGAGCAGCCCGGCCTGCGCCAGCTGTTCGACCAGCCGCCGGTACTTCGGCAGCATCCCCGCGTGGTGCACGCCGATGCCGTGGCGGACCAGCCGGCTGAGCGTGGTGCCGAACGCCGAGGAGAACCGGAACCCGCCGATCATCTCGGCGATCGCGGCCTTCTGCTCCTTGGTCGAGACGTTGACGCTCATCAACGCCTGGGCCCTCTCCAGCGCCGAGGCCTGGGTGAAGTGGACGACGTAGACGGGCGCCTGCTGGGTGTCCAGGAGGTCCTGGATCGTCTCGTGCATCGGCGTCGTCGCGTAGTAGTGGTGCAGCGGGACCGGGCGTTCGGCGTTGGCCACCAGGGCCGTGGGGCGGCCGGTGCGCCGGGTGAGGTCCTCGCGCAGCGAGGTGACGTCGCCGAGGGTGGCGCTCATCAGCAGGAACTGCGCCTTCGGCAGCTCGAGGAGCGGCACCTGCCAGGCCCAGCCCCGGTCGGGGTCGCCGTAGTAGTGGAACTCGTCCATGACCACGAGCACGTCGCCCAGGCCGTCGTCCTGACCTCCCTCGCGCAGCGCGATGTTGGCCAGCACCTCGGCGGTGCACGCGATGATCGGCGCCCCGGCGTTGACGCTGGCGTCGCCGGTCAGCATGCCGACGTTGGCCGCGCCGAAGACACCGCAGAGGGCGAAGAACTTCTCGCTGACCAGAGCCTTGATCGGGGCGGTGTAGTAGCTGCGCCGGCCGGCTGCCAGGGCCGCGTACTGGGCGCCGGTGGCGACCAGCGACTTGCCGGACCCCGTCGGGGTGGCCAGGACGACGTTCGCGCCGCTGACCAGCTCGATCAGCGCCTCCTCCTGCGCCGGGTACAGCGTCGTCCCGCCGTTCTCGGCCCATGCGGCGAAGGAGGCGAACAGCTCGTCGGCGTCGTCGCCACGTGCGCGCAGGGCGGAGAGGTCGGCGGCGTCGTCGAGCAGCGGGGGAGCAGACATCGTGGACGACAGCGTGCCTGACGGCCCAGACCTTCCCGGACCCGCCACCGGCCGACGAGCACGCACTCACGGTCACGATCCGGTAACGACCGCTCCGTCGATGCATCGAATGAACCGATGGGGCCTAGAAAGTGAACGGAAGGTAAACGAGAGGTGGCGTGATGAGGTCGAACGTGGAGTGCCCGGCGTGCCGTTGGGTCCCGGTGGTGGACGGCTCGGGCCGTCGCCGGCTCGAGATGCGCTGGCAGCTGCCGGTCGCGGCCCCCGCGGCGAGCACCCTGGCCCGGGCCGCCTGACCGTCGGGTTCCGCGGGGGTCGGCGCGGGTAGGGCGGCACGGCGTCGAACAGTGGCGCCGCCGTGCGCACCGCAGGAGGACCCGTGTCAGAGCCCCGCCCCGAGAGCCAGCCCGAGCAGCAGCAGGACGTCCCCGGCGTCCTCGGCAAGATGGACCCCAAGCCCGACCACGGCGAGGAGAGCTACCGCGGCTCCGGGAAGCTGACCGGCAAGGCAGCCGTGATCACCGGCGGGGACAGCGGCATCGGCCGCGCCGTCGCCATCGCGTTCGCGAGGGAAGGCGCCGACGTCCTGATCTCGTACCTCAACGAGCACGAGGACGCGAAGGACACCGCCAAGTACGTCGAGGAGGCCGGGCGCCGGTGCGTCCTGGTGGCGGGTGACCTGGCCGACCGGGCCCACGCCAAATCCATCATCCCCAAGGCCGTCGAGGAGTTCGGCAAGGTCGACATCCTCGTCAACAACGCCGCCTTCCAGATGAGCCACCCGACGCTGGAGGAGGTTTCGGACGAGGAGTGGGACCACACGGTCGCCGTGAACCTCAGCGCCATGTTCACCCTCACCAAGGACGCGATCCCGCACATGCCCCCCGGCGGGGCCATCATCAACTCGTCGTCGGTGAACTCCGACATGCCGAGCCCCGACCTGGCGCCCTACGCGATGACGAAGTCCGGCATCGCCAACTTCACCGCGAGCATGGCGCAGATGTACGCGGACAAGGGCATCCGGGCCAACAGCGTGGCCCCCGGGCCGGTCTGGACGCCGCTGATCCCGGCCACCATGCCGGCGGAGAAGGTCGGCAGCTTCGGCAAGCAGGTGCCGATGGGCCGCGCCGGTCAGCCCGCCGAGCTCGCCCCGGTCTACGTGCTGCTGGCCAGCGACGAGGCCTCCTACGTGTCCGGCGCCCGGGTCGCCGTCACCGGCGGCAACCCCATCCTGTAACGCCAGGAGGGGCCGAAGTGGCCATGTCGGCCCCTCAGGGGAGGGCTGAGACGACGGCCGCGATGTCGGCCGGGCGGACGCGGCAGCAACCGCCCACCAGCCGGGCGCCGTTCCCGACCCAGGTCGGGACGGCGTCCGGCGACACCCCGGGTGGCCCGCTCCAGCGCCGCCCCGCGGCGTCCCACGCCTCCCCGCTGTTCGGGTAGACGACGACCGGCTTCCCGGCGGCGGCCGCTGCGGTGAGCGCGGGCCCGACCGCGGCGGGCGCGGTGCAGTTGACCCCGACGGCGACCACCTCGTCGACCCCGGCCGCCATCGCGAAGACGTCGGCCGCGCGCTCGCCGCGGCGGGTGCGCGGGACGTCGTCGTCGTCGACCACCGTGGTGAGCGAGAGCCAGACCGGGACGCCCAGCGCCTGGGCCTCGGCGAGCAGTGCCTCGGCCTCCGCGGCCGCGGGCACGGTCTCGCAGGCCAGCACGTCCGCGCCCGCCTCGGCGAGCAGTTCCATCCGCGGTCGGTGGAAGGCCCGCAGGGCCGCGACGCCGATCGCGTCGACGTAGTCGCCGGTGTACTCCGACCCGTCGGCCAGCATCGCGCCGTACGGACCGACCGAGCCGGCGACCCATCCCTCGCCCTGTCCCGCGTCCTGCCCCTCGCGGGCCAGCACCACCGACGACGCGATCAGGCGGCGGGCCTCGTCCGCGTCGACACCCGCCGCCGCGAAGCCCTCGACGGTCGCCTGGTAGCTGGCTGTCGTCGCCACCTGCGCGCCCGCCGCGGCGAAGGCCGCGTGCGCCTCGACGATCGCCCCGGGTGCGTCGCGCAGGAGGCGGGCCGACCACAGCGCCGAGGAGACGTCGTGCCCACGCGCCTCGAGCTCGGTGGAGAGACCGCCGTCCAGGACGACCGGTCCCGCGGCCAGCGCGTCGGCGAGGGAAGGCATGCCGACGATCATCCCGCGGTACTGGCAGTCCATGGTGTTCATCTGGAGCAGTGGCTGGGGTCCCCGCCGTCGTCGCCCACGCAGGGGTTATGGCCGTCCCCCGGGCTACGGCTACGGCCCGCCCCCCGGCTACGGCTACGGGCACGGCTACGGACGGCGCAACGACAGCTGCCTGCGCGATCTGCTGTTCCTCAACACCGGCTGCTGCCTCGCGAACGCCGTCGGCTGCGGAATGGACTCGATGCTGCTGGCCCCGACGACCCTGCGCGAGGTTCGGAGCGCGGGCACCGGCGCGCGCGGTACGCGCCTGGCCGACCGCATGGTCGCCGCCGTCCGCGTCTACCAGCAGCGGATCAGCCCCACGCGCCCGCCGTGCTGCCAGTTCTCGCCCACCTGCTCCGCCTACGCCGTCGAGGCGCTGGAACGGCACGGTGCACGGCGCGGCGCCTGGCTCACCGCGCGACGCCTCGTCCGCTGCCGTCCTGGTGCGACCGGTGGCGCCGACCCGGTGCCGGCCTCGTGACCGCCCGAAACCACGTGCGCGCGGCCCCGCACGCCGCCTAGCGTCGCGGGGTGAGCAGCGGGGAGACGACCGGGATCGCCACCTGGCGCGACCCCCGCTGGCGCGCCGAGGCGCTGGAGTGGGCGACGGCGGAACTGGCCCGCGCGGGGCTGGAGCTCGACGGTGAACCGGAGCAGCCGCACGTACGCACCTGGTCGACGGCCTTCCGCCTGCCGCTGCGCGGGGGCGGCGTGGCGTGGCTCAAATCGGTCGGTCCTGGTTCGGCGCAGGAGCCCGTGCTCGCCGGCGCGCTGGGCCGCTGGGTGCCCGACCGGGTATTGGTGCCGCTGGCGGTCGAGCCGGCCCGGCGTCTGCTGCTGCTCCCGGACGGCGGCCGGACCCTGCGCGATGGCGGGGCCGACCCCGCCGCTTGGGCGGCGATGCTCCAGGCGTACGCACGGCTCCAGCTGGCGCTCGTCCCGCACGCCGACGCGATCCTCGGGCTCGGGGTCCCGGACACCCGGCCCGGGCGTCTGCCCGCCCTCGTCGACGACCTGCTCGCCGACGACGACGCGCAGTTGGTGGGCCGGCCTGGCGGGCTGGCCCCCGAGGTGCACGGGCGGTTGCTCGCCGGGCGCGACGACGTCGTCCGGGCCTGCGCGGAACTGGCCGGCGGCGGGCTGCCGGCCACGCTGCAGCACGACGACGTGCACGGCGCCAACGTCTTCGCGAGCGACGGCCGCCACCGGTTCTTCGACTGGGGCGACGCCTCGGTCTCGCACCCCTTCCTGAGCCTGCGGGTCGCGCTCCGCATGGCGGGGCGGGCGCTGGACCTGCCGGACGGCGGCCCCGCACTGGTCCGGCTCCGCGACGCCTACCTCGAGCCGTGGAGCGACTACGGCGACCCCCGGGCGCTGCGGCAGCAGTGCGACCTCGCGCTGCGCGTGGCACCGCTGGCCCGGGCCCTCACGTGGCGTCGGATCCTGCGCGGCGTGCACGCGGACGAGCGGGCGGAGTGGGCCGACAGCGTGCCGGGCTGGACGGCGGAGTACCTGCAGCCGGGCCCGTTGTCGGCGGTGTCCGCGTGAGCGTCGGACACACTGTGCGCATGCCGGCCGTGGACGACGCCTCCGGTGACCTCGCCGTCACCGGCTCCGTCGTCGTCCCCGCCGGGGCGCTGAACTGGCGGTTCTCCCGTTCCTCGGGGCCTGGTGGGCAGGGCGTGAACACCGCCGACTCGCGGGTGGAGCTGTCGGTCGCCCCGCTCGACCTCCCGGGGCTCAGCGACTCCCAGCGCAATCGGCTGGCCGCGCGGCTGGGCGCCCGGCTCGTCGACGGCGTCCTGACCATCGCTGCGAGCGAGCACCGGCAGCAGCTGCGCAACCGGCAGGCGGCGCGGGAGCGGCTGGCGGCGGTCCTGCGCGCCGCGCTGGCACCGCCGCCACCGAGCCGGCGGCGGACCAAGCCCACCCGTGGCTCGCAGGAGCGTCGGATCGAGGCGAAGAAGCAGCGCGGCCAGCTGAAGAAGCAGCGCCGCGCCTGGGACTAGCGCAGCGACTCCAGCCGTCGGCGCAGGAAGTCCCGCTCCGGCTGGTTCCCCGCACGGCCGATCGCGGCGCGGTAGGCCTCCGCGGCCTCCGCCGTCCGGCCCAGCCGCCGCAGCAGGTCCGCCCGCACGGCGTGGAAGACGTCGAGCTGCCCGAGGTCGAGATCGTCGACGACGGCCAGGGCCGCCGCGGGACCTCGCACCTCGGCCAGCGCGACCGCCCGGTTCAGCGCCACCACGGGGCTCGGTGCCATGGCGATCAGCTGGTCGTAGAGCGCCAGGATCTGCCGCCAGTCGGTGTCGCGGGCGGCCGCCGCGTCGCTGTGCACGGCGTTGATGGCGGCCTGGAGCTGGTACGGGCCCGGGGCGTTCCGCCGCAGGCAGGCGCGGACCAGGTCCTGCCCCTCGGCGATCAGCGCTCGATCCCACCGGTCGCGGTCCTGGTCGGCGAGCAGCACGAGCCCGCCGGCCGGGGTCGTGCGGGCCGGACGCCGGGCCTCGGTGAGCAGCATCAGCGACAGCAGACCGAGGACCTCCGGCTCGTCGGGCATCAGCTCGGCGAGCAGACGGCCCAGCCGGACCGCCTCCGCGCACAGGTCCTCGCGCACCAGGCGCGCGCCGCTGGAGGCGGTGTGCCCCTCCGTAAAGACCAGGTAGACGACGGCGAGCACCGGCCGCAGGCGGTCCGGGAGCTCCGCCTCGCTCGGGACCCGGTAGGGGATGCCGGCGTCGCGGATCTTGCCCTTGGCGCGGACCAGCCGCTGCGCCATGGTCGGCTCCGGCACCAGGAACGCCGCGGCGATCTCGGCGGTGGTGAGGCCGCCCAGCAGCCGCAGCGTGAGGGCCACCTGGGCGGCCGGCGCGAGCGCCGGGTGGCAGCAGGTGAAGATCAGCCGGAGCCGGTCGTCCTGCACGGGACCCACCTCCGGGGGTGCGTCGTCCGCCTGGAGCAGCGCGGCCTGGCGGTACCGGTCGACACGGGTGCTCTCCCGGCGGAACCGGTCGATCGCCCGGTTGCGGGCGGTCGTGACGATCCAGCCCGCGGGGCTGGGCGGGACGCCGTCCTCGGGCCACCGCCGGACGGCGGTCAGGAAGGCGTCCTGGACCGCCTCCTCGGCGGCGTCCATGTCGCCGAGGAGGCGGGTGAGGACCGCGACGGCCTTGCCGTAGTGCTCGCGGAAGGCGCGCTCGATCTCCGTCCGGGCGGGAGCGGTCACCCGGTGGTGTCGTAGAACGGCCGGACCTCGATCGGGATCGTGGTCGCGGCGACCAGCTTGCGACCCCACTCCAGTGCGACGTCGAGGTCGGGGACGTCGACGATCGAGAACCCCCCAACGTGCTCCTTGCCCTCGGCGAACGGTCCGTCCACCACGAGGACGTCGTCGTCGGCCGAGCGGAGGGTGGTCGCGGTGTGCGGGGGGCGCAGTCCACCGCCGAACACCCAGATGCCGGCGTCCTGCATCTCGTGGTGGAGGGCGTCGACGTCCTTCATGATCTGCTCGAGCTGTCCCGGTGCGAGGCCGGTGCCGGTGCTCGGCTCGACCACGGTCATCAGGTACTTCGGCATGTCGTCCTCCTCGGGTCGGCGCCGGCCTCCTGCCGGTCACTCACCCTCTGTACGAGCGGCCCCGCCGCGGATCGACAGGCTCAGCCGGGAAATCTCGGCTGAGGCTGCCATACGAGCACCCACAGCGGGAGGTCGTCGTCCGCCGTGCGCAGCTCGGCGGTGACCTCGAAGCCGAACCCCCGCAGGAAGCGGACGTTGGCCCAGGAGAAGACCGCCGCCGCGGCGGGGACCCCGTCGTCGTCGCAGCGCACGAGCGCCGGGGCGAGCACCGCGGCCGCCAGCCCCCGCCGACGGGAGGAGGGTCGCACTCCGAGGTGCAGCAGCCACCAGTGCGGCTGCTCGGGCCGTGCGGCGGCGATCAGCGCCGCGGTGTCCCGGACGGCGCTGATCCGGTGGGCGGAGAGGTAGGGGAGCTCGCCCGCCAGGGCCGCCCGGACGTCGGAGGGCAGGGGAGTGGTGCCCTCAGCGCCGGGCGGGGGCTCCCAGACGGCGACCGCGTCGACGTCCTCGGTCACCCACGCGGTGCCGGTGCCCACGCCGCGGTGCCCCGCGTCGAGCTCGTGCAGGCGGGTGAGCCGCTGCATCCGCCCGTCGTCGGGGAGGGCCCAGCGGGTCCAGCGCGAGTCGGCGAGTGCGACGGTCAGCGTGGCCGCGATGCGCGGGACGTCGCGCTGCTCGGCCCGGCGGACGTCGGGCCCTTCCTCGTCCGGGGAGTCGATCCGCCGGATGGTGGGGCCCTGGGTCACCCGCGCATTCGACCACGGCCGGAGACGCAGGGCGGGGGCCGCCCCGGATGGGACGGCCCCCGCAGGCCCCCTGCAGGGTCCCGGCACGAGCGTGCGAGTGTCGGGGGGGCAGGGGGTCCTTTTTCAGGCGTCGAAGCCTGCGCGGTCGACCTTGCGGTGGTACTTGTCGCCCATCTTGCCGCCCAGGATCGCCCCGAGCAGCGTGACGAGCAGGATGGCCACGAGCGCGATGATGCCGCCGGTGGTCGCGGTGCCCTCGTCGATCGGGATGCGCGGCAGGTTCAGCTGCTGGAGCACGTTGTACTCCGAGCCGAAGACCAGCCCCAGCACCGCGAGCGCGATGACGACGATCAGGCCGATGACCCAGACGGCGATGCCCTGGCGGACACCGTCGAAGCGGGCCATGCGACCGGCGACGTAGCCGCCGGCCAGGTAGGCCAGGAACAGGATCACCAGCAGGACGATGCCGCCGACGATGCCGATCGTGCTGGCCTCCTCGGCTGCCGCGTCGGTGGACGGCACGCCCTGGGTCAGGCCGATCGCCACCCCGCCCGCGCTGAGCAGCGCGACCAGCAGCACGGCCAGCCCGTTGGCGGACAGCCAGCCGAAGAAGGCCGCGCCCCACTTGATCCCGCCGTAGCGGGAGCGCTGCGCGTCGACGGCGTCGCGTGCGGCGCCCTTCGTGGAGTGCGCGCCTTCCCCGGAGTACGCGGGCTCTGCCATCACGAGCGGCGGACGTCGGCGTCGGCGTCGAGCTCGATCTGCTCCTTGCGGACCGTGTCGGTCACCGTCTGCTGCTCGGTGACCGTCTCGGTGTCGAGCCGGACCCGCTCGACCGGCACGGCCTCCTTGGCGACGACGGGCCGCTCGGCGTGCAGGACGACCTCGTGCTCCTCCTCGGAGATGGCCGGGCCGTCGAGGGCGTTGCCGACGTTGGCGTCGGTGATCGGCTCGCGCTCGAGGACGACCTCCTCGTGGGAGACCGGCACGGTCTGGGTGACGTTCTCCGTGACGACGTACTTGCGCAGGCGGGCGCGACCGGCCTCGACCCGCTGGGTGCCGACGGTGAGGTGCTCCTCGGAGCGGGTCATGGCGTCGTCGGTCGTCGGACCGGACGTGTCGTGGCCGACGGTGCCGTGGGTGTTCGCGCTACCGGTGGTGTCGGCGACCGGCGCAGCGGCCTGGTTGCCCACGCCGTAGTAGCGGTAGAGCTCCGTCTCCTCGTCGGGGGAGAGGTGGCCGTCCGTGCCGATGTGCGGGGCGTTCTTGACCTTGTCCTTGTCGTAGGGGATGCGGAGGTCCTCGCCGGACAGGTCCGCGTCGGCCAGCGGGACGAAGGCCTCCTTCGTGCCGAACATGCCGGTGCGGACGGTGGCCCACTCCGGACGGCCGGTCTCGTCGTCGAGGTACACCTCGCCGACGGTGCCGATCTTGCCGTCGGTTCCGACGGCGTTGCTGCCGATGACTGCGGACAGGTTCTGCTCGGTGATCACGTAGTGCTCCTCGCGGGGTCTGGGCTGAGTCGGCGGTCGCCGCACCGGAGCGGTTCTCACGGGTAGCGCGCCGTCGTCAGCCATGCCCGGCGATTTACGACGTAAACAGAGCCTTCCGTGTTTAGCCGCGCGTGTCCCCGCGCCGCGGGGTCCGCCCCTCGCGGAGGACGACCTCCAGGCGTCCGAGCAGGTTCTCCAGCGCCTCCTCGAACTCCGCCGCCGACTCGTCCAGCGAGAGCAGCGCCTCGAGCCGGACGACGGTGGGGTACTCGCTCAGGTCCGTCGTGGCGACCGCCCCCGGCACGCCTTCGGGCTGGTCCTCCGGGCTGATCTTCACGCCCTTCTGCGACACCTCGAGGAGCAGGTGCCCGAGCAGGAAGCTGGAGTACGCCCGGTAGGCAGCGACCGCGGAGGCCTCGCTGAACCCGCTGTCGATGAGCGCGTCCAGGAAGGACTCCACCCAGCGCAGGCTGCGCAGCGGCGGCCGCACCCACGGCGCCGCCGGGGGGCGGGTCGCGACGAGCGGGAACACCTCCGGGTGGGCCAGGGCGATGCGCCGCACGCCGTGCGCGAGCCGCTGGAGGTAGTCCTGCCATCCGTGGGAGGCGGCCAGGTGCACGTCGGGGTCGCCGTAGAGCTCGTCGATCACCGACTCGACGACGCCGTCGAGCAGCTGCTCCCGCCCCGGCACGTACCGGTAGAGCGCCATGGCCTCGACGCCGAGGTAGGCGCCCAGCCGGCGCATGGTCAGCGCGTTGAGCCCCTCGGCGTCGATGAACTCGATGGCCGCGCCCAGCACCCGCCGGCGGTCCAGCCCGGTCCGGCCGCTCCCGGGAGGGGCCGCCGGGATGACGACGGCGGCTCCGCCGCGGCCCTCGGGGCTGTCGGGGTCGGCGTCCTCGTCCGGCCTCGTGTCCGGCCTCGTGTCCGGCCCGGTCATGACCTGCTCCTTCGCCCCGCGTGCGGCCCCCTGGCCCCCCATCCTGCGCCGACGGCCGCCGCACAGCAGCGGCCACCCCCCTGTGAGGTCCTCGGAACCCAGCGTTGACGCCGGTGCCCACCCGGGGAAACGACGGTCCCCGAGGCTCGGACGCGTGCCCGCCGCCGTGTCGCCCGAGTCCCCGGCCCGCCGTGCCGGGACGACGCGGACGACGCTGACGCACTGCCCGTACTGCTCGCTGCAGTGCGGGATGGAGGTGACCGCCGGGGACCGGCCGGCGACCCTCGTCCCCGCCGACTTCCCGACCAACAGGGGCGGGTTGTGCTCCAAGGGCTGGTCCTCGACCGAGCTGCTCGACCATCCCGAGCGGCTGCTCCGCCCGCTCGTCCGGAGCATCCCGGGTGACCGCACCAGTCCGCTGGTCGAGGCCACGTGGGACGACGCACTGGGCCGGCTGGTCGACGCCATCGAGCGCACCCAGCGCGTGCACGGGCGCGACGCCGTCGGCTGCTTCGGCGGCGGGTCGCTGACCAACGAGCAGGCCTACCAGTTCGGGAAGTTCGCCCGGGTCGCGCTGCGCACCAGCGCCATCGACTACAACGGCCGCTTCTGCATGTCCTCGGCCGCGGGCGCCGCCAACCGGGCGTTCGGGCTGGACCGGGGGATGCCCTTCCCGCTCGCCGACATCGCCGCGGCCGACGTCGTCGTGCTGGTGGGCAGCAACCCGGCGGACACCATGCCGCCGGCGATGCAGTACTTCGACGCCGGCCGGGAGCGCGGAGCCCAGCACGTCGTCGTCGACCCCCGGCGCACGGCCACCGCCCGGAGCGCGGCCCTGCACCTGCAGCCGCTGCCGGGCACCGACCTCGCCCTGGCCAACGGACTGCTGCACATCGCCCTCGCGGAGGGGCTGGTCGACGAGGCGTACGTCGCCGCCCGCACCAGCGGTTTCGACGAGGTCCGCGCCGGGGTGGCGGCCTACTGGCCCGACCGGGTCGAACGACTCACCGGCGTACCCGTCGCCGACCAGCGGCGCACGGTCTTCGCCCTCGCCCGGGCGGAGCGAGCGATCGTGCTGACCGCGCGTGGCGCCGAGCAGCACCGCAGCGGCACCGACACCGCCCAGGCGTACATCAACCTGGCCCTCGCGCTGGGACTGCCGGGCCGGCCGGGCAGCGGCTGGGGCACCGTCACCGGGCAGGGCAACGGGCAGGGCGGCCGCGAGCACGGCCAGAAGGCCGACCAGCTGCCCGGTTACCGCTCCCTGCGCGACCCGGCCGCACGGGCGCACGTCGCCGCCGTCTGGGGGATCGATCCCGACGACCTGCCCGCACCCGGGAGGTCGGCCTTCGAGCTGCTCGACGCGCTCGGCACCGACGGCGGTGTTCGGACCCTGCTGGTGCTCGCCTCCAACGTCGCGGTCAGCGCACCCGACGCCCGGCGGGTCATCCGCCGGCTGGGCGACCTGGACTTCCTGGCCGTCAGCGACTTCTTCCTCTCCGAGACCGCCGAGCTCGCCGACGTCGTCCTGCCCAGCGCCATGTGGGCGGAGGAGGACGGGACGATGACGAACGTCGAGGGCCGGGTCATCCGCCGGCGGCGGTCGCTCGACCCGCCCCCGGGCGTGCCCGACGACCTGCAGCTGCTGGCCACCCTGGCCGACCGGCTCGGAGCGGGGCAGCACTTCAGCGGCGACCCGGAGACGGTGTTCGAGGAGCTCCGCCGGGCCAGCGCCGGGGGAGTGGCCGACTACTCCGGCATCAGCTACCGGCGCATCGACGACGAGCAGGGCGTGTTCTGGCCCTGCCCGGACACTCCGGACGGCACGGCGCACCCCGGGACGCCGAGGCTGTTCGCCGAGCGGTTCGCCACCCCTGACGGCCGGGCGCGGTTCGTCCGCGTGGAGCACGTGGACGCCCACGAGCGCCCCGACGACGAGTACCCCTACGTCCTCACCACCGGGCGGGTCCTGGCCCAGTACCAGTCCGGCACGCAGACACGGCGCACCCGAAGCCTGCAGATGGTGGCGCCCACGCCGCGCGCCGAGCTGCACCCGGACCTCGCCCGCCGACTGGGCATCGGGCCGGACGACGTCGTCGAGCTAACCACCCGCCGCGGACGGGCCCGCTTCCACGCGCTGGTCACCGACGCGATCCGCCCCGACGTCGTCTTCGTGCCCTTCCACTGGGGCGGGGGCTCCAGCGCCAACGCCCTCACCGACGCCGACGCGCTGGACCCCACGTCGAAGATGCCGGCGTTCAAGGTCTGCGCGGTCGCCGTCGCCCGCGTCGAGGGCCCCGCCGAGCTCATCGCACCGCCACCGGCCGCGCTCCAGCCGCAGCCGCGAGACCACCACCTGCCGATTACCCCCGAACCGCGCCATCCCACCCGGAAGAGGAGCACCCGCGTGAAGAGCACCCCACGCTTCCTGCAAGGCGTCTTCCCGATCACCGGCGAGGGCCTCTCCAAGCCCGGCCCGGTCGACGCCGCGCTGCGCTACACCGTCCCGCAGGGGCAGTCGGCGCAGGCCCTGTACTTCCGGGGCGGCAACTCCACCGGCGAGCTGGTCTACGTCCTGCTCGTGCGCGACGGCGAGCCGATGCGCTGGTTCCCCATCGGCGCCAAGGGCGACGTGCACGTGCCCCTGCGGGTGGTCGAGGACCTGACCGGCGGCACGGTGGTCGAGCTGCACGCGGCGGCGCCCGAGGGCGTCACCGGCGAGCTCGTGGTCGACCTCGGGCTGGTGGAGGTCTGATGACGGCCATCCTCGGCGGGCGCCCGCAGGGCCTCACCGTCCTGCACATGGACGACGAACTGGACACCCGGGGCCGCGTGGTGGTGGTTGGCAACGGCATGGCCGGCGCCCGTTTCGTCGAGGAGCTGCTCGAGCGCGGCGGCGGGGAGCAGTTCCGGATCACCGTCTTCGGCGACGAGCCGCACGGCAACTACAACCGGATCATGCTCTCGCCCGTCCTGGCGGGGGAGGAGCACGAGGACGACATCGTCCTCAACAGCCACGACTGGTACGCCGACAACGGCGTGCACCTCCGGGCCGGCGTCCGGGTCGAGCGCATCGACACCGCCGCCAAGGTCGTCTACTCCGGCGACGGCACCGCCACTCCGTACGACCACCTCGTCCTGGCCACCGGCAGCTACTCCTTCATCCCACCGATGAAGGGCGTACGTGCCGACGACGGCGGACTGCTGCCAGGCGTCTACGGGTTCCGCACCATCGACGAGACCCGGGCCATGCTGGCCGCGACCGGCAGCTGCACCCGGGCCGTCGTCATGGGTGGCGGCCTGCTCGGGTTGGAGGCAGCTCGGGCGCTGCACGGCCACGGCCTGCACGTCGAGCTCGTGCACGCCGCGCCCTACCTGATGAACGCGCAGCTCGATCCCGAGGCCGGGGCGATCCTGAAGAAGAGCGTGGAGTCCCTCGGGATCACCGTCCATCTCGACGTCTTCGCCAGCGAGGTCATCGGCGACGACCGCGTCCGCGGCGTCCTCCTCGCCGACGGCCGGCAGATCGAGGCGGACCTGCTGGTCGTCGCCGCCGGCGTGCGCCCGCACACCGACGTCGCCGTCCGGTCCGGGCTCGAGGTCGAGCGGGCGATCATCGTCGACGACCAGCTGCGGACCGACGACCCCGACATCTACGCCATCGGCGAGTGCGCCCAGCACCGCGGCGAGGTGTACGGCCTGGTCGCCCCGGCGTGGGAGCACGCCAAGGTGCTGGCCGACGTCCTCACCGGCACCGACCCCGACGCCGAGTACCACGGCAGCCGGACGGCGACGAAGCTCAAGGTCGCCGGGGTCGACGTCGCCGTCATGGGCATCAACACGCCGGAACGGGACGACGACGAGTTCCTGGTGATCTCCGAGCCCAAGCGCGGCGTGCACCTCTCGGTGGTCATCCGCGACGACAAGCTCGTCGGCGCGACGCTGCTGGGCGACACCCGCAAGGTCGCGTTCCTGACCCAGGCCTTCGACCGCGGCGCGCCGCTGCCCGAGGAGCGCATCCGGCTGCTCGTCGACCTCTCCGACGGCGCCGAGGAGGTCGGCGTCGCCGAGATGCCGGCCGACAGCCAGGTCTGCAACTGCAACGGCGTCTCCAAGGGCGACCTCTGCGGCGCCGTGGCCGACGGCTGCACCAGCGTCGGCGCCGTCATGGACCGGACCCGCGCCGGCAAGGGCTGCGGCTCCTGCAAGTCGCTGGTCAAGCAGATCGTCGAGTGGGCCGCCGACGGCGACGTCACCGAGGACGAGTCCGCGTCCTGGTACGTGCCGGGCATCCCGATGGCCAAGCCGCAGCTCATGACGGCGATCCGCGAGCAGGACCTGCGCAGCGTCTCCGCCGTGTTCGCCGCGCTGGCACCGGGCGGGCAGGAGGACGCGAAGTCGAAGATGGGCCTGACGTCGCTGCTGCGGATGGTCTGGGGCAGCGACTACGAGCAGGAGAACGACGCCAAGTTCATCAACGACCGGGTGCACGGCAACATCCAGCGGGACGGCACGTTCTCCGTCGTCCCGCAGATGAAGGGCGGCGTCACCACGCCGGCCCAGCTGCGGAAGATCGCCGACGTCGCCGAGAAGTACGAGGTGCCGATGGTGAAGGTGACCGGCGGCCAGCGGATCGACCTGCTCGGCGTCCGCAAGGAGGACCTGCCCGCGATGTGGGACGACCTCGGCATGCCGTCGGGCTACGCGTACGGCAAGAGCTTCCGCACGGTGAAGACCTGCGTGGGCAGCGACTTCTGCCGGTTCGGGCTGGGCGACTCCACCCAGCTCGGCATCGACCTCGAGACCCGGTTCCAGGGCATCGAGAGCCCGGCGAAGATGAAGCTCGCCGTCGTCGGCTGCCCGCGCAACTGCGCCGAGGCCTACGTGAAGGACGTCGGGGTCGTCGCGGTCGGCAACGGCAAGTGGGAGGTGTACGTCGGCGGCGCCGCCGGGGCGACGATCCGCAAGGGCGATCTGCTGGCCACCGTCGACTCACCGGAGGCCGTGATCACCCTGGCCGGTCGGTTCATGCAGTACTACCGCGAGAACGCGAACTGGCTGGAACGAACCTACGACTTCGTGCCCCGCATCGGGCTGGAGACGATCAAGGCGGTGCTCCTGGAGGACAGTGAGGGCATCGTCGCCGACCTCGACGAAGGCATGCAGAGGTCCATCGACGCCTACGTCGACCCCTGGGGCCAGGACGGCAAGCAGCCGGCCACGCCCGGCCAGTTCCGCCCCGCGCTGCCCCTGATCCCCCTGCCGAAGGTGCCGGTCCGATGAGCGTCACGCATGCCGACAGCACCTACGACACGGCACACCCGACGACCGAGGGGACCGAGCTCGGCACCCCGGCGACCGAGACGGCTCCGAACACCGCAGCGCCCGGCCGGGGCGTCGAGCACGTCGTCGGCCGGGTCAGCGAGATCCCGCCGGGGGAGGGGCGGGCGTTCGTCGCCGGTGGCACGCAGATCGCCGTCTTCCGACTGCGGGACGGGTCCCTGCACGCCACGCAGGCGGCCTGCCCACACGCCGGCGGACCGCTGGCGGACGGGCAGACCGACCTGAACGTGCTGGTGTGCCCACTGCACCTCTACGCCTACAAGTGGTCCGACGGCGCCTCGACCAACGGGGCCCCGCCGATCCGGCTCTTCCCGGTGCGGGAGGTCGACGGGGCCCTGCTGGTCGAGGTCTAGTCGGCGGTCACGCCAGGTCGTAGGACACCGCGCCGCTCTCGTCGACCGTCGCGACGACCTCGATGGTGTCCGTCGCGTCCGCGGCGTTGTCGACGAAGCAGGGGATCGGCGTGCCGACGGCGTCCACGAGGACGGAGTGCCCGCCGGTGTCGCAGGTGCTGATGACCGGGACGCCGGCCAGCTCTCCCAGCTGCTCGTCCAGCGACGCCTCGACGACGTCCACGTGGACGAAGGTGTTGTCGCTGTCGACCTGCACGTTGCCCTCGTCGTCGGTCTGCGTGACGGTGAAGGAGATCGGCTGGTGCTCCAGGGCCGCGGTGCAGGTGAACGTCGCCCCCGCCTCGGCCTCGACGTCCGCCGGGCAGGAGACGTCGGTCGGTGCGACGCCGGTCTGCTCCGCCGTCAGCCGCCCGATCTGCCGCTCGGCCTCGGCGATGTCCAGGGAGCTGCCGCCGAACCAGACGAGGGCACCGACGACGAGTCCACCGAGCACCACCACCGCGGCGATGATGCCGCCGACGACGGCACCCGTGCGCCTGCGCCGCACCGGCGCCGGCGCGTAGCCGCCGGCCGGCGGGCCGTACTGCGGGGCGTACTGCGGGGCGGACGGGCCGGAAGGCGGGGTGGGGTGGGTCTGGTGGGCCATCGGGGTTCTCCTCGTCGAGTGCGGTCGGGGACGACCATGACGGGAGGCGCTTACGGACGGCTTGGATGCACTTGGGGCGCACTTGAGCCCGCGCTCAGGGGTGCATCACCGCGCCCTTCATCACCTTGTCGACGGCGTTCTTCGGACCGTGCACGGCCAGCCCGACCAGGTCCAGCTCGGCGCCCGCGACCGCGCGGACCGCGGCCCGGTTCTGCATGTCACCGGGGGTCGCGAACAGTTCGGCGGTGAAGACAGCAGGCCGCAGCCCACGGTCGAGGGCCCGGGTGCGGGCGGTGCCGAGCAGCTCGGCCGGGCCGGTGAGCACGAGCACCGGCTGGCGCAGCATCGGCAGGTAGCCGGTGCCGTCGGCGTCCTCGTACGGCTCGCCGACCAGCTCCGGTCCGGACGCGGTGATCCCGCTGACCAGGAACGCGGTGACGTTCAGCGCCTGCCACGGGGCGAGATCGGAGCGGAGGAGGACGGCGATCTTGGTGGCCCAGCGGGGCGGCTCGTCAGGGGTGTCCATGCCGGTCAGCGTGGGAGCCGCAGTGCCCCCAGGTCTTGTACGTTCCTGACCGTGAGCGAGGTGGTGGCCTGGCATCCGGCCGTCCCCGGTCTGACCGAGGTCTTCCACGCCTCGTTCACCGACCACGTCTACCCGCCGCACACCCACGACGCGTGGACGCTGCTCCTCGTCGACGACGGTGCCGTGCACTACGAGCTCGACCGGCACGCCCACGGCGCCTCCCCGGCCGCGGTGACGCTGCTCCCGCCGGGTGTCCCGCACGACGGCCGCTCGCGGTTCCCCGGCGGCTTCCGGAAGCGGGTGCTGTACCTGGAGCCGGGGACGCTCGGCACGGGACGGGTCGGCCCCGCGGTGGATCGGCCCGCGATCGCCGACCGGCTGCTGCGCGATCGCATCTCCGGGCTGCATGCCGCGCTGCGCCCGCACACCGAGGACCTCGAGGCGCAGAGCCGGCTCGCCCTCGTGCTCGAGCGGCTGGCCCAGCACCTGGACCGCACGGTCGACCGGCCCGCGGTCGTGCGGGACGACGTGCTGGCCGACCGGGTGCGGGAGCTGCTGGACGCCCGGGTGGTCGACGGGCTGCGGCTCGACGACACCGCCGCTCTGTTCGGGGTGCACCCGACCCACGTCGTCCGGGCGTTCACCCGCCGGCACGGGCTGCCGCCGCACCGGTACCTCACCGGCCGGCGCATCGACCTGGCCAGGCGGCTGCTCCTCGACGGGATGCCGGCCGCCGAGGTGGCGGTCGCTGCGGGGTTCGTCGACCAGCCGCACCTGACCCGCCACTTCCGCCGGATGCTCGGCACCACACCGGTGGCCTACGCCCGCTCGGCCGGCTGACGGTCCGCGGTCAGGTCATTCGGGTGCGGTCTCGTGCCGCGCGGCGGGGAGCGGAGGAACGACCAGGGGCCGGCGGCGGCGGCGCTTCAGGTCGGCGGGCAACCGCCGCCGGTGCGCATCCTCGGCCAGCTGTCGGGCAGCGATCACCGATGCGGTGTCGGCGGACGTGCCGTGGCTCTCGACCAATGCTGGCTCCCCTCGCTGGCCCCCTGCAGGTAAGACGCTCCGGAGGGGCGGAAAGGATGACAGTCCGCGGCAACGAATCCGTAACGATTCGGAGCGGGGTCAGCTGCGGGGCAGACCCAGGTCCCGCAGCGCCGCGACGACCGCGTCCTCGTGCAGCAGGTCCAGCACCAGGAGCCGGTGCACGAGCACGCCGCGGCGGGTGAGCCGCAGGTCCGCGGTCCGGAGCCTCGGCAGCGTGGCGCCCGGACGTGCGGCGCCCACCGGCGGGGCCAGCAGGCCGGCAACCTGCAGGTCGGTGACGTCCTCCCGGGCGCCCCAGGCCGTCCAGGCGCGCGGCTCGTCCTCCAGCGGAGCCATCGGCAGCGGCACCCGCTCCCGGCGGCCGACCGCCGCCAGGATCGCGAGCTGTCGCCAGCTCGAGACCTCCGCCAGCCGCAGCGCCCGGCCGGCCAGGTCCAGGTCGACGTCGGGGGAGACTGCCACCTCGGCGAGCAGGTAGCCCAGGTGCCGGACCCGCCGCTCCTCGGTGGACCTGCGGGCGGCGGCGAGGACCGCCTCCGCCAGTTCGTGGGCAGCGGGGCGGTTGCCGGGCCGCTCGTCGAACCAACCGTCGGTGCGGGCCGGCCGCCCGTTGCGGTGCAGCGTCGCCGCGTACTCCACGGCGAAGGCCAGGACGGCGCCGGCGCGGACCCGCTCGCGAGGGATCCGCAGGCCGGCGGCCTCGTCGGCGGCCGCGGACAGGCAGGCCGCGAACCGGTGGTCCACCTTCACCATGGCCGCCGCCGGGTCGAACACCACGGTGGCGGCGGCGCGGCTCATGGATCCGGCGACGGGGGTGCCGGCCTCGATGAGGTCGCGGCCCGTCGACGTCTGCTCGGATGCGGTCACCGGGTGATCTTCGTCCGTCCGGGCGGCCACCTGCACGCCGGGAACCGGGTCCCTCACCACACCGGGGCACCTGCGGTGAGCAGAACGGAACACGAGTTCAGCGTGCGAGCGACGCCGGCGAAACCGTCCGTTGCGACCGTCCTCGCATGGCCGCACCCACCCGCCCCGACCAGACGATGCCGACCGACACCACGGTCGCCGCGCCACCAGCGCCGCCGTCGGGGCGCAGGGGCAAGTGGATCGACGACTGGCGCCCCGAGGAGCCGGAGTTCTGGGAATCGACCGGCAAGCCGGTCGCGCGCCGGAACCTGTTCTTCTCGATCTTCTCCGAGCACATCGGCTTCTCGATCTGGAGCCTGTGGTCGGTGCTGGTGCTGTTCCTGCCCGAGGCGGTCTTCGGCATCGACCCGGCCGGGAAGTTCCTGCTCACCACGCTGCCCACGGCGCTCGGGGCCTTCGTGCGGCTGCCCTACACGTTCGCCGTCGCGAAGTTCGGCGGCCGGAACTGGACGATCATCAGCGCCGCGTTGCTGCTGATCCCGACGATCGCCACCGCCGTCGTGCTGGAGCCGGGGGTGTCCTTCACGACGCTGCTCGTCGTCTCGTGCCTCGCCGGCGTCGGGGGCGGCAACTTCGCCAGCTCGATGGCCAACATCAACGCGTTCTACCCCGACCGGCTGAAGGGCTGGGCGCTCGGCCTCAACGCCGGCGGGGGCAACCTCGGCGTCCCCGTCGTGCAGCTCGTGGGCCTGCTGGTGCTGGCCACCGTGGGCGTGGATCACCCACGGGTGATCCTCTTCGCCTACATCCCGCTGATCGTGGTCGCCGCCGTCGGTGCGGCGCTGGTCATGGACAACCTGACGACGGCGCGCAACCAGCCCCGCGCCATGCGGGAGGCGACCCGCGAGTCGCACACCTGGATCATGTCCTTCCTCTACATCGGGACCTTCGGCTCGTTCATCGGCTTCGGCTTCGCCTTCGGGCAGGTGCTGCAGAACCAGTTTGCCGAGTCGTTCGCCACGCCCCTGGCCGCCGCGTCGCTCACCTGGCTGGGGCCGCTGCTGGGCTCGCTGATCCGGCCGATCGGCGGCTCGCTGGCCGACCGGTTCGGCGGCGCGCGGATCACCTGCTGGAACTTCGTCGCGATGGCGCTGGGCGCCGGGGTCGTCTGGACGGCGAGCCAGCTGGAGTCCCTGCCACTGTTCGTCGTCGGCTTCGTCCTGCTGTTCGTACTCAGCGGCATCGGGAACGGCTCGACCTACAAGATGATCCCGGCGATCTTCCGGTCGCAGGCGCTGCAGGCGGTGGCCGCCGGTGGCGACCCGGTCGCCGCGGACCGCAGGGCGCTGCGGATGTCCGGGGCGCTGATCGGCATCGCGGGCGCCGTCGGAGCGTTCGGCGGGGTGCTGGTCAACCTGGCCTTCCGGCAGTCCTTCATGACCACCGGCACCGGCGACTCCGCCTACCTCGTGTTCATCGCCTTCTACGTCGTCTGCGTCGTCGTCACCTGGGTCGTCTACCTCCGGCCGCGGGCGCTGCACGGCGCCGTCTGAGAGGACCCCGTCCTCCTCACCGCTCGCACGCTCGCGGCGAGCCTCTGGACGGGGCCGAACGCTGCCAGGATGCCGGCATGGCGATCGAGGTGCGGCCGGCCACCAGCTTCGACGACGTCGCGACCATGGTCGGACCCAAGCGACCGGACGCCAACGTGTGCTGGTGCCTCAGCTACCGGGTCCCGTCGAAGGAGAACCTCGCGCTGCAGGGGCCGGCGCGGGGTGAGCGCGTGCGGCAGCTGGTGCGGGAGGACCCGCCCCCGGGCGTGCTGGCCTACGACCGCGACGAGGTCGTGGGCTGGGCGGCGATCCACCCGCGCGCCGACACCTCCTTCGCGCGCAACCGGCGGATCCCGCACGTCGACGACCTCGATGTCTGGTCGCTGTGGTGCGTCCGCGTGCGTCCGGGGCACCGCGGACAGGGCATCGCGCACTCCCTGGTCGAGGGGGCCGTGGCCTTCGCCCGGGGCCGGGGGGCACCGGCGGTGGAGGGCTATCCGGTCGACAACGAGGGACGGAAGGTCGACCTGACGATGGCCTACGTCGGGACGCGGGCGCTGTTCGAGCGGGCGGGCTTCACCAAGGCGGCCGACACCGGGTCGGTGATCAACGGATTCCCCCGTGTCCTGATGCGGCTCGACCTCAGAGCGCCAACCGGTAGCCGCGCTTGACCACGGTCTCCACGACCGGTGCGCCGAGGGCGGCGCGCAGACGGGTCACCGCCATCTCGACGGCGTGCCCGTCGCCGCCACCGGGCAGCGAGGCGACCAGATCGGTGCGCGGTACCACGTGGCCGGGGCGCCGGGCCAGCTCGCGGAGCACCGCCATCGCCCCGGGAGCGAGCTCGATCAACCGGCCGTCCAGCACGGCGGCGTGGCCCCGCACCTGCAGCGTGTGCGCGCCGAGCTGGAGCACGGGGTCCCGCTCGGGCAACCGCGCCACCACCTCGCGCGCCAGGGCGCCGAGGCGGGCCCGCTCGGGCTGGGCGGACGGGATCCCGGCGGCGTCGAGCGGCCCGGCGGTCACCGGCCCGACGGCGACGGCCAGCACCCGCCCGTTCATCGCCGTGACGACGTCGTCCCTCCGGCCGAGCTCCGCGGCGACGCCGAGGAGGCTCGCCGCCGCCGGCGCGCTGGTGAAGGTGACCGCGTCGACCCCGCCGGCAGCGATGGTGGCCACCAGCCGGCGCACCGGGGTCACGTCCTCGGGCAGCACCCAGCGGTAGACCGGGACGGTGAGGACGTCCGCGCCCGCCGCCCGGAGGCCGGCGACCAGATCGGGCAGCGGGTCGCCGTGCAGCTGGACGGCGACCCGCCTTCCCGCGAGCGGTCCCTCGGCGCCCGACAGCAGGTGCGAGAGCACCTCCGCCGACGACTCGGACTCCGGTGACCAGGCGTCCACCAGCCCGCCGCCGCGGATCGCGCCGCGGGCCTTGGGCCCCCGGGCCAGCACGCGCGCGGTCCGCAGGTGCTCGACCAGCGGCAGGTCCCAGGCGTCGGCCGCCTCCAGCCAGCCGCGGAACCCGACGCCGGTGGTCGCGACGACGAGGTCGACGGGCCGGTCGAGCACCTCGCGCGTGGCGGCGACCAGCTCGGCGTCGTCGGCGAGCGGCACGATCCTGATGGCCGGCGCGTAGAGGACCCGCGCACCCCGGCGGTCGAGGAGGGCGCCGAGCTCCTCCTTGCGGCGGGCGGCCGTGACCGCGACCGTGTAGCCGGCCAACGGCACGGGATCGGCGTCCGCCTCGGACCTCGTCGCGGTGTCGGTCACCTCTCCATGGTGGGGCGTCCGCGTTGCGATCGTGTGTCGGGGCGGACACGGGCCGCGCACCGCCGGTGGGCTACCCCGGCGCGTCGGCGTGGGTCCAGCGGGCCAGGAGGACCGTCGCGTCGTCCTGGAGGAGCCCGCCCTGGTGCCGCAGCACCGCCTCGGTGAGCCGTCGCACCGTCTCGGGCGCCGTCTGGCCCGAGGCGATCTCCCGCGTCAGGAAGTCCAGCAGCCGTGCCTCGCCGAACCACGCGCCGGCCGCGTCCCGGGCCTCCGCGATCCCGTCGGTGTAGAGGCACAGCCAGTCGCCGGGCTCGAGCGGCTCCTCGGCGACGGTCAGCCCGGACGCCTCCAGCCCGAAGGGCACCCGCCGCCCCCCGGTCAGCTCCTTGACCACCCTGCCGCCCCGCAGCAGCAGCGGCGGAGGATGGCCGGCATTGATGTAGCGCAGCCGGCCCGACGAGACGTCCACCTCGGCCAGCACGCCCGTGACGAAGGCGCTGCCCGGGAAGCTGGCGGCGATCACGTCGTCGATGGCTCGCGCCTGGTCGAAGACGCCCCGGGCGTCGCGTCGGGCGCTGCGGTACCCCGCCAGGGCGCCGGCGGCCATGAGCGCGGCGGGCATGCCGTGCCCCACGGCGTCGAAGATGCCCAGGGACACCGTGGTCGCGGAGAGGGCGTAGTCGAACGCGTCGCCGCCCGTGTCGTAGCTCGGCTCGAGCATCCCGGCCAGCTGGAATGCGTCGGTGGCCGCCGTCAGGGGCGGTAGCTGCTGCCACAGGAGTTCGGCGGAGGGAGTCATGGGGCGGTTGCGCCGCGGGCGTCCGAGCTCGTCGCCGTACGGCTCCATCGACGCGACCAGGTGGCCGAGCATGCTGGCCAGCCAGGAGCAGTGCTGGCGCAGGGCGGGGTCGTACAGGTCGGACGGGTCGGCGAGGTCCACCCCCAGGACTCCGAGCCGGTCGGCGCCGTCGAGCACCGGCACCCACAGCCGGGGACGGGTGTCGCGGTCGGAGGCGACGATCTGGGTGGTGCGGAACGCGCGCCCCGCCATGCTGTTGTCCAGAGCCGACCGTGCCGGCCCGCCGCCCTCGGCACCGGGCAGCTGCACCAGGGCGTGCTGCTCGTGGTCGACGAGGTGCACGGTCACCTCCACGCCGAGGGCCCGCCCCGCCGCAGCGGCGAGTGCGGGCAGCTGCTCCGGAGGTGCGGAGCCGGCGGCCAGGAGGAGGCTCACGAGGGCCGTGAGCGGGCCGGTCGGCCGGCTCCCCTGGCTGGACCGGTGGTAGGGGACCCGGTGCTGGGCGACCAGTTCGTCCAGGTACTCGTTGATGGCGTGGGCCAGCACGTCCGCCTGGGCCGGAGGCAGCGACAGCAGGCCGGTGATGTGGGCGTCCAGGTCCACCAGGTCCGCGTGGCCGCCCAGACCGAAGTAACGCATCCAGAGCTGCTCCGGCGACAGGCCGGCGAAGTCCATCGCGGCGCGGAGCGCCGACCGCCGGAGCCCCTCGGGCGGGATCCGTTCGGGCCTGGCCATCACCGTCGGCGTCGAGCGGTGGACTCGACGACGGCCTCGGCGGCGGCGGCGACCGTGGTCCCGTCCCGCTGGGCGTTCCTGATCAGCACCGTCACGGCGGCGTCCTCGTCGAGGTTGCTGCGCCCCATGAGCACGCCCTTCGCCATGTTGACGACGTCCCTGCCCCGCACCGCCTCGCGCAGGCCGTCGCTGAGCCGCTTCGCGCGGTCGTAGGCCTGGACGTTCGCCACGAGGACGGCGGCCTGGGCGGAGAACAGGCTCAGGAGCTGCTCGCTGCGCGGGTCGAAGGCGCCCGGCGTGTCGGCGTAGACCTTGATGGCGCCCAACGACGTGTCGCCGGCGACGAGGGGGGCGCTGAGCGTGGCGCGGAAGCCCAACGGCACCGTCGCCTCCGCCCAACGGGGCCAGCGCCGGTCCCGGGTCAGGTCGTCGACGCGCACCACCTCGCGCCCCGAGAAGGCGGCCAGGCAGGGGCCCTCGTCCAGCTCGTACTGGAGGGCGTCGGCCTGGCGCACCCGGTCGTCGGTGGAGCCCGACGACACCCGGCGCCCGCCGACCATCGTGGAGACACCGGCGCCGGAGGCGCCGTGGACGGTCTCGTGGGCCAGTGCGCTGAGCAGGCCGAGGGCGGTCTCCACCGTCTCGTGGGTCAGGAGCAGGCCCGACATGCGGGCGACGACACCGGCGAGCTCGTCGGTCAGGGGGAGGTGCTGGTCGGAGAGACGCTTCCCGGTCACGGCGGGTCCTGTTCGGCACGAGGGCGCCGCTCCACCGTGTCTTCGATCGACGCGCCCCTCAGCTGCCTGCGCATCCCGGGGTCTCGGTAAACATCGCCGAGCGGGCGGGTCAGGGCAGGAGTGCGACGCCGGTCCCCGCGCCGACGCTTCTGCCGTCCACGTGCAGGTCGGCGCGGGCGCGGGTGCCCTCGCGCGCGAACTCCGCGGCCTCGGTGCCCTGCCACCGGCGCCACTCGGGGGTGAGGTGGACGCCGTCCCGGGCCAGACCCCGGGCCAGGCGCAGGTCCGCGGGCGCCTCGACCCAGATCCGCAGCGTCGTCCACGCGTCCAGCGCGCGGGGACTGCTGCCACATCCCTCGATCAGCAGCACCCGGGGGACGGGGACCACTGTCGCCTCGGGCCGGAACCAGCGGGTGGACCAGTCGAAGGCGTGGAAGGCGCCCGGCCGGCCCTCGGCCAGCGGCCGCAGCACACCGGCCTGGAGCCGGGCGACGGCACCGGTCAGCGTCCAGCCGGCGTAGAGGTCGTCGACGTGCACCAGGGCGGCGTCCTCACCGAACGCGGACGCGAGCCGCCCGGCCAGGGTGGTCTTGCCGGAGCCGGCGGGGCCGTCGACGGACACCAGCCGCACCCCGCCCAGGCGTGCCGGCCCGGTCCGGACCCGGGCGACGACGTCGGCGAGGTCGACGGTCCTCAGCGGAGGGCGAGGGTCCATGCCGGCACCGGACCGCCGCTGCTGACGACGAGCCCCCGGCTGGCGAGCAGCCGCAGGTGGGCGTCGGTCTCCGTGACCGCGAAGATCCGCATCCGCCGCTCGTACTGCTCCCAGGGGCGCGACCAGGTCAGGTGGGCGGCCAGGTCCCACGGGGTGGAGCCGGGATGGGCGCGGATGGCGCCGAGCAGCTCGGCCAGCCGCTGCTCGTGGTGCGCGGTCAGCGCGTCCACCCGGGCGTCCAGGCCGCGGAAGCGCCACTCGTGCGCGGGCAGCACCTCGGCGGGGTCGAGGTCACGGACGGCGGCCAGGGAGTCCAGGTAGTCCCGGAGCGGATCGGGCAGACCGCCAGGGCTCGTCGAGATGTTGGGGCTGATCCGCGGCAGGACGTGGTCGCCGGAGAAGAACAGCCGGCTCCGCTCCTCGGCGAAGCAGAGGTGACCGGGGGTGTGTCCCGGTGTGTGGACGGCCCGCATGCGCCACCCCGGGAAGTCGGCGTGCTCCCCGTCCTCCAGGAGGCGGTCGGCCACGGCCATCTGCGTGAAGGCCCTCAGGTTCTCGGGCGGACCGACGTCGGAGACGGCCTCGTCGCGGCCCGCACCCAGCCCGACCAGGAACTCCACCTCCGCGGTGACCATGGCCTGCGCACCGGCCGCGGTCAGGCGTGCGACGGCTGCCGCGTCCGCCGGGTGCATGGCGATCCAGGCGCCCGAGGCGTCCCGGACGCGCGCCGCGAGACCGAGGTGGTCGAAGTGCAGGTGGGTCACCAGCACGCCGCGCACCTCCTCGACGCCGGCCCCGATCGCGGCGAGGCCGGCGGTGAGCGCGGCCCAGCTCTCGTCGCTTCCCCAGCCGGCGTCGAGCAGTCCCAGCCCGCCGCCGTCGAGCGCGAAGGCGTGCACGCTGACGTAGCGCAGCGGATTGTGGGGGATCGGCACCGGGATCGACCACAGGTCGGGGCGCAGCCGCTCGACCGGCGGCAGCGCCTTCTGCTGCCATGCGTCGTGCTGGGCGGTGCCGGTGATCTCCACGGCCTCGCACTCTGCCAGTCACGCTGCCGGTCACTCGGCGGCGAGGTGCTGGGACCATGGTGGCGTGACGGGAACTCCACCGGGCGGCGACCACGTGACGGTGTCGGCCGTACCCCGCCGGATGCGGCTGCTCCTCGCTCTGCTGGGAGCGGTCGTGGTCGCCGTGATGGTCGTCGTGGCCCTCGGGCTGAAGGACACGACGAACACCGTCGTCAGCTACCGGACGTCGGACCAGGTCGCCCTCGCCGGCATCGGCATCGTGCTCGCCGCCGGGGTCATGTTCCTCGGCCGCTCCCGGGTCGACGCCGACGCCGCCGGCGTGCGGGTGCGGAACGTCGTCGTCCACCACGAGCTGCCCTGGCAGGCGGTGCGGGCCGTGCGCTTCGATCCGAAGTCGCCGTGGGCCTCGCTGCTGCTGGAGAACGGCGACGAGGTGTCGCTCCTGGCCCTGCAGGCGGTCGACGGCGAGCACGCGGTGCGGGCGGTCGAGGGCCTGCGGGCGCTCCATGCCTCGGCACGGGCGAGCGACCCGGTGCGCCCGCCGCTCCTCTACGACGACTGATGAAGGACCCCTCCTCCCGCACCTCGCAGGCTCGGCGAGGGTCCCTGAGGGGTGGCCCCTCCAGCACGGTGCGAGGGGGGAATGACCGGAGCGGCGTGGGCGCTGTAGGGTGGGCGTGCCTCCCCCCGCTACATGAGGCGCGCGAACCAACCAGCGGCCCCGCCCCGGGCCGCTGATCCAAGAGGAGCCCGCTCCCACCTGACGCCGTCCAGGCGTCCAGGTCCCCGGATCGCGAGAACCGGCCCCGGTCGGTTGTCGCGTCGCGCACGCGCTCGCGCGTGCCGCACCGGAGAAGTGGGCCCCGTGAGCTGATGCTCCCGGGGCCTTCGTCTTCCCGGTGCCCGGGACGGGCCAGCGACTCCTCCCAGGCAAGAGCAGAGGAGAGGCCATCACCGAGCCCCGCATCAACGACCGTATCCGCGTCCCCGAGGTCCGCCTGGTCGGACCCGAGGGTGAGCAGGTCGGCGTCGTGTCCATCGGCGAAGCACTGCGCCTGGCACAGGACGCCGAGCTCGACCTGGTCGAGGTCGCGCCGATGGCGCGTCCCCCGGTCTGCAAGCTCATGGACTACGGGAAGTTCAAGTACGAGTCCGCCCAGAAGGCCCGCGAGGCCCGGCGGAACCAGGCGCTCACCGTCATCAAGGAGATGCGGCTGCGCCTCAAGATCGACCCGCACGACTACGAGACCAAGAAGGGCCACGTCGAGCGCTTCCTCAAGGGCGGCGACAAGGTCAAGATCACCGTGATGTTCCGCGGTCGCGAGCAGTCGCGCCCGGAGATGGGCTACCGCCTTCTGCAGCGGCTGGCCGCCGACGTCCAGGAACTGGGCGTCGTCGAGTCCAACCCGAAGCAGGACGGCCGCAACATGGTCATGGTGATCGCCCCGCACCGGAACCAGGCGGCCACCGACGCCGCCCGCCGGACCGCCAAGGCGGAGAAGGCGACGGCTTCCGGGACCCCAGCGGCCGAGGAGCAGGCGCCCAGCGCCTGAGCGGCCGCACACCGCACCACCGAGACGGCCGGGCCCGTCCGGCAGCCCAGCTGCCGACGGGCACCGACGACAGACGAACAGGACGAGGGACATGCCGAAGCAGAAGACCCACAAGGGGACCGCGAAGCGGATCCGTGTCACGGGCACCGGGAAGTTGGTGCGCGAGCACACCAACAACCAGCACAAGTTCGAGCACAAGTCCTCCTCGCGCAAGCGGCGGATCAAGGGCATCGGGGTGCTGTCCCCGGCCGACACCAGCCGGATGAAGAAGCTGCTCGGTCTCTGACCGCCCTTTTCCCCACTTACAGACAGGAGCTCTCACGTGGCACGCGTGAAGCGGGCGGTCAACGCCCAGAAGAAGCGTCGGACGACCCTCGAGGCGGCAGCCGGTTACCGCGGCCAGCGGTCGCGGCTGTACCGCAAGGCCAAGGAGCAGCTGCTCCACTCGGCGACGTACTCCTACCGTGACCGCAAGGCGCGCAAGGGCGACTTCCGCAAGCTGTGGATCACCCGGATCAACGCCGCGGCCCGGCTCAACGACATGACCTACAACCGGTTCATGCAGGGCCTCAAGCTGGCCGGCATCGAGCTGGACCGCCGCGTCCTGGCCGAGCTCGCCGTGAACGAGCCGGCCGCCTTCGCCGCGCTGGTCGAGTCCGCCCGGGCCGCGCTCGCCGCGAACCCCCAGGCGACCGGCGCCCAGGCAGCCTGACGAGGAGCCACCCTGCCCCACGCCTCGCGAACTCGGCGCGGGACCCTGCAGGGTGGCCGTTCCAGCACGTCACCTGACGCCGTCGGTGTCCGTCCTCCGGGGCGGGCACCGGCGGCGTCGCCGTCTGCCCGGCGTCACCCCCGGGCGAGATCGGCGATCTCGCCGCCATCGGGACGCTGAACGGGACGAGATCGCCGATCTCGCCGCACGGAGGAAGGGAGTCCCGTGGCCGAGCTGCTCACCGAGCGCTCCGCGCGCATCGTGGCGGCGCGCAAGCTGACCCGGCGGGCCGGCCGCGACGCCGCCGGCCTCTTCCTCGCCGAGGGGCGGCAGGCCGTCGTGGAGGCGCTGGCCGAACCGGACGGCCTCCGGGAGGTCTACGCCACCGAGTCCGCGGCCGCCGCGCACCGCGACCTGCTGGCGGGCACCCGCGTGCCGGTCCGGCTCCTCACCGACAAGGCCGCTGCCGACCTGTCGGAGACGGTGACCCCTCAGGGTCTCCTGGCCGTCTGCGAGCTCCGGGACGTCGACCCCGCGGCGCTGGTCGCGGAGCCACCCCGGCTGTCCGTCGCCCTGGCGGAGCTGGCCGATCCGGGCAACGCGGGCACGGTCTTGCGGACGGCGGACGCGTGCGGCGCCGGCACGGTGGTCTTCGGCGCGGGATCGGCCGACCCGTACGGGGGCAAGGCGGTCCGGGCCAGCGCGGGAAGCCTCTTCCACGTCGACGTCGTCCGCGGAGCGCGGCTGGACGAGCTGCTTCCGGCGCTCCGGGCGGCCGGTGTCACGGTGCTCGCCGCGGACGGCGGGGGAGAGGCGGCCCTCGACGAGCTGGGTGACCGGCTCGCCGGTCCGGTGCTGTGGCTGTTCGGGAACGAGGCCAGAGGGGTGCCCGCGGAGCTCGGGGCCCTGGCCGACGCGCGGGTGCGCATCCCCATGCGTGGGCGGGCCGAGAGCCTCAACCTCGCCGCCGCCGCGGCGATCTGCCTCTACGCGACCCAGCTGCAGCAACGTTGAGGTCGGCCCCTGCCCTCCACCACTCACAGGCTCGTGGCGGGCCCCTGCAGCGGTGCCGTCAGACGAGCTTCGCGCGTCTCCAGAGCAGCTCGGACGGGCCGCCGACGAGGCCGACGTCCCGCAGGAACGCCACCAGGCCCGTCGAGGCGTGCCGCAGCTTGCCCGCGTAGTGCTCGTTCGCCCGGGCCGCGGCCCTGGCCTCCCGCGGGTCCAGCCCGACGGACGCGTAGACCTCCGGCTGCACCAGGTTCTCGGCCACGATCGCGGCGACCGCGGCGACGACCGTCCGGTGCCTGCGCAGCTGCCACGTCGACAGCGCTGGCGTCCGGCGGGTGATCTCCTCCCGGGCGAACCGCATGTGCCGGGCCTCCTCGACCACGTGGATCTGGCTCGTGGCGCGGGTGAGCGGCTGGACGCGCTCGTCCTTCATCAGGTCGCGCTGGAAGATGTCGAGGATCTCCTCGGCGACCAGGATCGCGGCGTAGACGGCCGGGCCGTCGCCCTTGGCGGCGAAGGCCTTCCCGAGCCGGAGGATCGACGCCGGCGGCTGGTAGGACGGCGCCCCGAACGTCTCGGCCGTGCGGGCGAACATCACCGAGTGCCGGCACTCGTCGGCGATCTCGGTCAGCGCCCACTGGACGTGCGGCTGGGCCGGGTCCTCGCCGTAGATGTCACGGAGCACCAGCTGCATGAGCAGGCACTCGAACCAGATGCCCACGCCGGAGATCGAGCAGTACTCGTGGATGGTCAGCGTGACCCGCTGGTCCTCGCTCAAGCCGTCCCACAACGGCGTGGCGTACAGCGTCGACCATTCGGGTGACAGACCGTAGAGATGATCAGGGATGGGCGCGGCCCAGTCGATGTCGACCACGGGGTCGTAGGACTTCTTGGCCGCCGACCCGAGGAGGCGGGTGGAGAGGGCCTGTCGATCGACCGGGCGCCGGCCCGACTGACCGGTGTCCGTACTGGGCATGGTGGACGGAATGGTGGCGGTCATCGGCGAGCTCCCCCAGGTCGTCGAACGCGGCTGTGGAGAAAGGTAGCTGTTACCGTGAAACACATGCAACAGGTGGCGGAGGGACGGGGCGCGCCACCGCCGGCCGACGTCCCCCCGGCCTCCGAACCGGCGCCGCAGGACGGCCGCCGCTCCCGGTGGACCGAGCACCGCAGGGCGCGCCGCGAGGACCTTGTCGGGGCGGCCGTGGAGGCGGTCCGGACCACCGGTCCCGACTTCGCCGTCGACGACGTCGCCCGCAGCGCCGGGGTCTCCAAGACGGTCATCTACCGCTACTTCTCCGACAAGGACGAGCTGGTCGACGCCGTCCTCGAGCGGATCTCGGACACCGTGCTGCTCCCGCGGCTGCTCGGCGAGATCGTCCGCGAGCACGGGGACGACCGGGCCGCGCTGCGGGCCGTCATCGCCGCCTTCGTCTCCCTGATCGAGGACGAGCCGGAGCTCTACCGCTTCGCCTACGCCCACACCGGCCGCTCCGGCCGCGCCGACCTCGTGGCCGCGACCGAGCACCGGATCGCCGACGCGCTGGCGGCACTGTTCGCCGAGCGGATGGAGGCGGCGGGTCAGCCCTCGGGCGCGGCGGCCACCTGGGCCTACGGGCTCGTGGGCATGGTGCAGCTGACGTCGCACTGGTGGGCGACGACCCGGTCGGTCCCGTCCACCGAGCTCGTGGAGCAGCTGGTGGCGCTGGCCGACGGCGGGCTCGGCGCACTCCTGCCCCCGCGCGCCTGATCGGCCTGGGATGAGCGAGCACGACGAGCCCGAGGGCTACGAGGGCGACGTCACCCTCACGGTCGAGGGGGAGCCGCCACGCACCGCCGCGGCCGCGCTCGCCGCCCGGTTCGATCCGCTCGCCGGGCACGTCGTCTGGTCCGGCCGGGTGCGCACCGCACTGCCCGCCCGGGCCGTGGTGGAGCTGACGACGCCGCACGGCAGCGCGCCGGCCGAGGCGACCGAGCGCGACGCGTGGGGCAACACCCGGATCAGCGGCCGGGGCCGCCCGCCGTTCCCGGTCGAGTTGCTCGACGGCGACCGCGAGGGCGTGCCCCGGAGCTGAGCCGGGCTCAGCGCCGCTGGAGCGCCATGCGGGACGCCGTCTTGCGGGCGTACATGTCGACGTCGGCGCTGTGCAGCAGGGCGGCGAACTCCTCGCCGTCGCCCGGGTAGACGCCGATCCCGACGCTCGCGCCGATCGCCACCTCCCGGCCGCCCACGTCCAGCGGAGCTCCCACCGCGGTCGTCAGCTCGTCGGCCACCCGGCGCGCCTCGGCAGCCGCGGTCTCGGGGGCCAGGCCGGTGAGCGCGACCAGGAACTCGTCGCCGCCCAGGCGGGCCAGCAGGTCACCGCGGCGCAGGCGGCCGCGCAGCGTGCGGGCCACGGTCTGCAGCAGCTCGTCGCCGGCCGCGTGACCGAGCCCGTCGTTGACGCCCTTGAAGCCGTCGAGGTCGAGGAACAGCAGCGCGAGGGTGTCCGAGCCGCTGCGGGCGTTCCAGATCGCGGTCTCCACCTGCTCCTCCAGCCGGCGCCGGTTCGGCAGGCCGGTCAGGGGGTCGGTGTAGGCCAGTTCCTGGATGCGGGTGAGGCAGGCGCGGTTGCGGTCGCGCTCCTGCAGCAGGGCGCGCTCGGCCTCGACCCGGGCGGTCACGTCGTGTTGCACGCCGATGTACTGGGCGACCGTGCCGTCGGCGCCCAGGACCGGTGACAGGTGGATCTCGTTCCACCACGGCTCGCGGTCGGGACCACGGAGGTTCAGGACCGTCTCCCGGCACCCCTCGCCCCGGTCGATCGCCGCGCGGATCCGGGCGACCGCAGCCTGGTCGGTGTCGGCCGACTGGAGGAACCGGCAGTTGCGTCCGAGCACCTCCCCGCGCGGCAGGCCGGCGAGCTGCTCGAAGGCCTCGTTGACGTAGACCAGCGGCTGGTCGGGCAGGCGCATGTCGGCGATGGTCACGCCGCTCGTCGTCGCGGCCATGGCACTGCGCAGCAGCGCGTCGGCGTCGACGCCGATCTGCGGCAGGGGCGCGGTCGCCGACGAACGCGGCTGCGGTCGGGCGGGCGCCTCCGGCAGGACGCCGCCGCTGCGCGGGGCGACCCGGGTCAGCAGGGCGTGCGCGGCCCGGACCACCGTGTCCCGGTCGTAGGTGAGCGCGTACTCGAAGCTGCGGTCCAGGTCGGGCCCGTCGTCCCCCAGGTCGCGGGCGAGCAGCGCCGCGCTGAAGTGCGGGCTGAGGACGACGACGTCCCACTCGCCGCGCACCGGGTCGCTGGGGTGGAGGGTGGCACCGCGGACGCCCCGCAGGGGCTCGACCGGCAGGTCCTCGCCGAGCGCGCACACGAAGCCGGTGCGGTCGACCAGGTCGCGGTATCTCTGGATGGTCGACGGCGTGAAGTGGCGGGCCTCCTGGAAGGTCGCGGCGACCACGCAGGTCTCGCCCAGCCGCATCGCCTCGCGCTCCAGCTGCTTGCTGAGCTCGATCAGCAACGACTTGCGCGAGCGGCGCAGCGTTCCGGAGGCCGGCAGGCAGGCGAAGGGGGAGGCGTCGATCGGCGCCGCCGCGGCGGCACCGGGCAGCTCGAGCTGCCCGGTCGGGAGCCCCGGCGCGGCGCCCGCACCGGGACGGCCGAACAGCCAGCCCTGCCCGAGGGTCGCGCCCAGGGCGCGGGCGGTGGCCAGGTGCTCGGCGGTCTCGATGCCCTCGGCGAGGATGACCGCCCCGGTCCGCTCGGCGTGCGCGTTGACCGCGTTCATGATCTCGGCGACCGCCGGCCCGGGGCGCTCCTGCACCAGGCGCAGGTCCAGCTTGACCACGTCGGGGGCGAGCAGCGGCAGGAAGGCCAGAGACATGGAGTCCGCGCCGACGTCGTCGACGGCAACGCCCCAGCCCAGGGACCGGACGCGCTCGACGGTGCGCAGCAGTTCGGCGGGGCGGGCGGCGAGGGCCCGCTCGGTGATCTCGATGACGATGCGCAGGTCCTTCGGCGCACCTTCCGCGATGGCGAGCAGGTCGTCCAGCGGAGCGCTGTCGAGGATCTCGGGCTCGACGTTGACGAAGACGGTCAGCGGCGCCAGCAGACCCTGCTCGACCGCGCCGCGGAAGGCGGCGGCGCGGCAGATCTCGTCCAGCTCGGCCAGCCGGCCCGCGGTCCGCGCGGCCGCGAAGAGCAGGTCGGGGCGCTCGAGGGGCCCCTTCGGTCCGCGGGCGAGGGCCTCGTAGGCGACGACCCGGCCGGTGTCCAGCTCGACGATCGGCTGGAACACGCTGCGCACACCGCCGGGCGCCAGCGCTGCGTCGAGCGCGTCGGCCGGGAATTCAGGGGAGACGTCCACGTCTGCCCATCGGCGGCCCGGGGCCGCGGAGTGAGCCGGGATGCGGCGTCTCCTCCCCTGGGGGGAGGTGTCAGGCCGGCAGCGTGATCAGGACGATCGCCACCGCAGCGGAGACCAGACCCGCCAGCTGCGCGGGCACCAGCCGTTCCCGGAGGACGACCTGGGCGAGCACCACCGTGCTCACCGGGTACAGGGACGCGAGTACCCCGACGATCGCCACGGAGCTGTCGGTCTGGGTGGCCAGGAGGAACAGCGCGTTGGCCGACATGTCGCCGACCCCCGAGGCCACGATCAGGGGGAGGGCGACCCGGGTCGGCCGCAGCGACTGGCGGGTGAGCGCGGCCACGACCACGACGAGCACACCCGAGGTCACCCGGGAAGCGACCAGTGGAGTCAGTCCGGCGTCCTCCCCGGTCTGGTCGAGGAAGACGAAGAACAGGCCGAAGGCCGAGCCCGCCAGCAGGGCCGGCGGCAGGCTTGCCGGCGGGGCGGCGCGCAGGCCCGCGAGGCCGGAGTCGGCCGAGACGAGGACGACGGCAACGAGGGCCAGCACGATGCCGACGGCGGCCCAGGAGCCGATCCGGTCCCCGCTGAGGACCCCCGCCAGCACGGGCACGGCAGCGGCGGTCACCGCTGTCACCGGAGCGACCGCGGTCATGACGCCGCGCGCCAGGGTCCGGAAGAAGAGGAGCAGCCCGGCGGCGCCGGCCAGCCCCGCGGCGGCACCCCACAGGAGGTCTCCGGTCGTGACCGGGCCGCCGAGCCAGGGCTGTACTGCCAGCAGCGGAACCAGCCCGGCGACTTGCGAGAGCGCCACGACGGAGAAGACCGACGCGCGCCGGCTCGCCAGCCCGCCGAGGAAGTCGGAGGTGCCGTAGACCAGGGCCGAGAACAGCGCCAGCACGACCCCCACGACGTCCCCCTCCGGTACCGCCACGGTCGGGGCGCTCCGGAGCCGTTGTAGCACCCGCCCCCGACCGGACGAGATCTGCACACTCGCCGCCATCAGGGCGCTGATGAGGGCGAGTGTGCAGATCTCGCCGCGACCGTCCGGGAACCCAGGCGCGGGCCGGGGTGCCCGGCGGGCAGAATGGCCTCCCGTGTCTGGCGCCAACGATCCCTACGACCCCAAGCAGGTCGCCGCGCTCTCCCCGGAGGCCCTCGACGACGCGGTGACCGCGGCGCAGAAGGCCTTCGCCGACGCCGGCGACCTGGAGGCGCTGGCCGCCGTCCGGCCCGCGCACCTCGGCGACCGCGCGCCCGTGCTGCTGGCCCGCCGCGAGCTGGGTGCGCTGCCGCCCGCCGCGCGCAGCGACGCCGGCAAGCGGGTGAACGCCGCGCGGGTCGCCGTCACCGACGCCTACGCGGCACGTCTCGCGGAGCTGGAGGCCGAGCGCGACGCCCGCGCCCTGGCCGAGGAGCGGGTCGACGTCACCCTGCCCTGGGACCGGACGCCCCGCGGGGCGCGGCACCCGCTGACGACGCTGACCGACCGGATCGCCGACATCTTCGTGGGCATGGGCTACGAGGTCGCCGACGGGCCGGAGCTGGAGGCGGAGTGGCTGAACTTCGACGCGCTCAACATCGGCCGCGACCACCCGGCGCGCACGATGATGGACACCTTCTTCGTCGCGCCGGAGGACTCCGGCCTGGTGCTGCGCACGCACACCAGCCCGGTGCAGGCGCGCACGATGCTGTCGCGCACGCCGCCCATCTACGTCGTCGCGCCGGGCCGGGTCTACCGGACCGACGAGCTCGACGCGACGCACACCCCGGTCTTCCACCAGGTCGAGGGCCTGGCCGTCGACCGCGGCCTGACGATGGCACACCTGCGCGGGACGCTCGACCACCTGGCCCGCTCGCTCTTCGGCGCCGACGCGATCACCCGCTGGCGGCCGTCGTACTTCCCGTTCACCGAGCCGTCGGCGGAGTTCGACGTCTGGTTCCCGGAGCACCGCGACGGTCCGCGCTGGGTCGAGTGGGGCGGCTGCGGGATGGTCAACCCGCGGGTGCTGGTCGCCTGCGGCATCGATCCCGAGGAGTACTCGGGGTTCGCCTTCGGGATGGGCATCGAGCGCGCCCTGCAGTTCCGCTCCGGCGTCGGCGACATGCGCGACATCGTCGAGGGCGACGTCCGGTTCACCACCTCTTTCGGAGTTGAGCAGTGATGCGGGTCCCCATCGGCTGGCTGGCCGAGTACGTCGACGTCCCCGCGGGGACGTCCGTCGAGGACCTCGACACCGCCTTCGTGCGCCTGGGCCTCGAGGTCGAGGAGATCCACCGCCCCGAGGAGGTCACCGGCCCGCTCGTCGTCGGCAAGGTCCTCGAGATCGAGGAGCTCACGCAGTTCAAGAAGCCGATCCGGTACTGCCAGGTCGACGTCGGCGAGGAGTCCCCGAGGGGCATCGTCTGCGGCGCCCGCAACTTCGTCGTCGGCGACACCGTCGTCGTCGCGCTCCCGGGCGCTGTCCTGCCCGGCGGGTTCGCCATCGCCGCGCGGACGACCTACGACCACGTCTCCGACGGGATGATCTGCTCGGTCCGCGAGCTGGGCGTCGGTGAGGACCACGCCGGGATCCTCGTGCTCGGGGCCGACGGGTCCGACGTGCCCCCTCCGGGCACGCCGGCCGGGCCGGTCGTCGGACTCGAGGACGTCGTCATCGAGCTGGCCGTGACCCCCGACCGGGGCTACTGCCTCTCGATGCGTGGCATCGCCCGGGAGATGGGCACCGGTCTGGCCGCCCCGTGGCGCGACCCGGGCGCCCTCACCCCGCCCGCCTGGTCCGGCGAGCCCGCGTGGCCGGTGACCGTGGCCGACCCCGAGCGTTGCGACCGCTTCTCGATGCTCGCCATGGAGGGTCTCGACCCGACGGCGCCCAGCCCCTGGTGGATGCGCCGCCGCCTCGCCCAGGCGGGCGTCCGCAGCATCTCCCTGGCCGTCGACGTCACCAACTACGTGATGCTCGAACTGGGCCAGCCGATGCACGCCTTCGACCGCGACGCCGTCACCGGGCCCATCGCGGTCCGGCTGGCCCGCGAGGGCGAGAAGCTCACCACCCTCGACGGCAGCGTGCGGAGCCTGTCGACCGACGACCTGCTCATCACCGACGACACCGGCCCGATCGGCCTCGCCGCCGTCATGGGCGGGGCGTCCACCGAGATCGGGGACGCGACCACGTCGGTGCTGCTGGAAGCGGCGCACTGGGAGCCGACCGGCGTGGCGCGCACCGCCCGCCGGCATCGGCTGCCCAGCGAGGCCGCGAAGCGGTTCGAGCGCGGCGTGGATCCCGAGATGACGGTGGTCGCCCTCGCCCGGGCCGCTGAGCTGCTCGCCGAGTACGGCGGCGCGCAGGTGGTGGGCGGGGTGGTCGACATCGACACCCGTGCCCCCCGCCCGTCGATCCCGCTCGACGCGGCCAGGCCCGCGCAGGTGTCCGGCGTGGCCTACACGGGCGCCCAGGTCGTCGAGCTGCTCGAGGCGGTGGGGTGCGACGTCGACGCGACGTCCAGCCCGCTGGCCGTCACCCCGCCCAGCTGGCGCCCCGACCTCACCGATCCCGCGGACCTGGTGGAGGAGGTCGTCCGCCTCGCCGGCTACGACGACATCCCGTCCGTGCTGCCCACCGCACCTCCCGGCCGGGGCCTGACCGACGTGCAGCGTCGACGCCGGAGCATCGGCCGCACGCTCGCCGAGGCCGGCTACGTGGAGGCGCCGTCGTACCCGTTCGTCGGGACGCCGGCCCTGGACGCGCTGAACCTGGCCGAGGACGACGACCGCCGTCAGGTCGTGCTCGTCCGCAACCCGCTCTCGGAGGAGGAGCCGGCGCTGCGGACGACGCTGCTGCCGGGCCTGCTCGCGTCGCTGGCGCGCAACCTGTCGCGAGGGCAGCGCGACGTCGCCCTCTTCGAGCACGGCGCCGTGTTCCCGGGCGGGGTGCGGACCTCCGCCCCGCTCCCGGGCGTCGACGGCCGTCCCGACGACGAGACGCTGGCGGCGCTCCTGGGCGCGGTGCCCGCGCAGCCGTGGCACGTGGCCGTGGCGCTGGCCGGCAACCGCGAGCCGCGCGGCTGGTGGGGGCAGGGACGCCCGGCGGTGTGGGCCGATGCCGTCCAGGCCGCGCGCCTGGTCGCCGCCGCCTCCGGCGTCGAGCTGACCGTCCGCGCCGGGGACCGGGCGCCGTGGCACCCGGGCCGGTGCGCCGAGCTGCTCGTCGGAGACACCGTGGTCGGGTACGCCGGCGAGCTGCACCCGCGCGTGTGCGCGGCACTGGAGCTGCCGGCCCGGACGTCGGTCATGGAGCTCGACGTCGACGCTCTGCCCGCCGCCGAGGTGCCGGTCGGTCCGCCGATCTCCGCCTTCCCGCCGGTGCTGCTGGACCTCGCCTTCCAGGTCGACGAGTCCGTGCCGTCAGCGCTGGTGCAGGAGGCGATCACCGCCGGCGGGGGTGACCTGCTCGAGCGTGTCCGGCTGTTCGACGTCTACGCCGGCCCGCCGCTGGACGCAGGTACGCGATCGCTGGCCTTCGCGCTGACCCTGCGGGCGCCGGACCGCACGCTGACGGGGGAGGAGGCGGCCGCCGTGCGGGCCGCCGTCGTCACCGCGGTCGCCGACCGCGGGCTCGGCGTCCTCCGTGGCTGAGCTGACCGGCCAGGTCGCGCTGGTCACCGGCGCGTCCACCGGCATCGGGCGGCATCTCGTCGAGGCGCTGGCCGCCCGCGGGATGGCCGTCGCCGGACTGGCGCGGACCGAGGACCGGCTGCGGACGGCGATGGCCGAGGTGGCCGCCGCGACCGGCGCGCGCACGTTCGCCGTCGCCGCCGACGTCACCGACCGCGCGTCGGTGGAGGCGGCGGTGGAGGCCGTCGTCGGGGAGCTCGGCCAGATCGACCTGCTCGTGAACAACGCCGGCGTCATCGACGCGTTGGAGGTGCCGCTCTGGGAGGCCGACCCCGACCAGTGGTGGGACGTCGTGGCCAGCCACATCAAGGGCGGCTTCCTGCTGTCGCGGGCGGTCGTGCCGTGGATGGTGCTGCGCAACCGCGGCCGGGTGGTCAACCTCGCCAGCGGCATGAGCGTGCGCGCCCGCCCGGAGTACTCGGCCTACTCGGTCGCGAAGACCGGGCTCATGCGGATGACCGAGGCGCTCGCCGCGGCGCTCGAGGGCAGTGACGTCCGCGCGTTCGACGTCTCGCCGGGCGTGGTGGACACGGCGATGACCCGCTCGATGGCGATCTGGCAGGGCTTCGAGGACTGGACGCCGCCCGAGGCGGTCTCCGAGCTGATCACGGCCATCGCGGCGGGCGAGCTGGACGCCTGGTCCGGCCGGCTCCTGCGGGCCGGGGTCGACGACCTGGACACCGCCCGCGCGGTCGCCCTCGGCGAAGCCGCCCGGCAGCTGCGCCTCCGGCCGTACGGCGAACAGGACCCGCTCGGCTAGGTTCCCCGGTCCGGCTCCTGGATGCGGAGTGTCGGTGGGTTCCGGCATGGTGCCCGGCTGTGGGTCCATCGGCCGGGAGTGCGCAGGCGGGGACGCGCGTCGGCAGCGTCGTCGCGGCGCTCTGCCTCGTGCAGTTCGTCGACGTCCTCGGCGTCACCGTCGTGGTCACCGCGCTGCCGGAGATGCTCACCGACGTCGGTGGCACGGGGGCTGACGGCACCCTCGTCGCCACCGGGTACGCCATGTTCTTCGGCGGCCTGCTGATGTTCGGTGCGCGGCTCGGTGACCGGCTCGGCCATCGCCGCACCATCCTGGCGAGCCTCGTGGTCTTCGCCGTCGGTTCCCTGCTGGCAGCGGTGGCGACCTCGGTGGTCGTGCTGACCGCCGCCCGCTGCGTCCAGGGTGCCGCTGCCGCCGCGGCCGTCCCCTCGGCGCTGAAGCTCCTCACGACGGTGGCCGACGGCGACCGGGCCCGTGCCCGGGCGGTGGCCGCCTGGAGCGCTGCGGGTGCAGCCGCCGGGGCGTCGGGGTTCGTCGTGGGCGGCGCGGTCTCCGCCGTCACCACCTGGCGGGTCATCTTCTGGGGGCTCGTGATCATGGCGGCCGTCCAGGCGGTCGCCGTCGCCGGCCTGGTCCCGCACGACCCGGAGGCCCGAGCCCGGACGCCGCTCAACGCGTTGGGTTCGGTGCTGCTCACCGCGGCGGTGATGCTGCTGGTCGTCGGGACGACGCTGCTCGGGGAGGACGGCCACCGGCCCCTGGGTGCGCTGCTGGCCGGGGCCGCCGTCGTCGTGGCCGTCGGATTCGTCCGGGTCGACCGCCGGTCGAGCGCGCCGCTCCTGCCGGTCCCGTTGCTCCGGACCCCGCAGGTGCTGCGCGGGACGACGGGCTCCTTCGTGAACACCGCGACCACCAGCGGCGTCGCCACCCTGATCACGCTCTACCTGCAGTCCACCCTGGGGCGCTCGCCGCTGGAGGCCGCGGCGACGCTGCTGCCGTTGAGCGTCGCGGTCATCGCCGGCTCGGCGGCCGCCGCGCGGTTGATCGTGCGACGGCCACGCGAACGGGTCACCGCGGCCGGGCTCGCCCTCATCGGCGCCGGCATCGCGCTGCCGCTGCTCGCCCCGGCCGCCGCCGTCCTCGTCGCGGCCGGGATGGCGGTCGCCGGCTTCGGGCTGGGCCTCGCCGCCGTCGCGACGACGTCGCTCGGCACGGACGTCGACGAGCGGCAGCGGGCGACGTCCTCCGGCGTCATCAACACCAGTGCCCAGCTCGGGACGGCGATCGGCACCGCCCTGGTCCTGCTGACGGCCGCTGCCACCACCGGCGTCCCGGGTCCGGGCACCGGAACGCCGGTGGTCGCCTGGGCTGCCACGGCGGTGCTGGCCGGCGTCGCCGCGGCGCTCTTCGCCCGTCTGCCGCGGGCGGAGGGGACGCGCGACTCAGAAGACGGTGGCCAGCGCTGACGGCGCGATGTCGACGGTGACGAGCGTTCCCGCGTCCAGCTCCATCAGCTCCCCGTCCAGTTGGAGCGGCATGGGGGCGAGGGTCGTGAAGGCGTAGTGGGTGGCGGTGGGCTGCGGGCCGAGTCCGCGGGTCGCCGCCCTGATCGCCATGAACAGCACGCGCAGCTTGCCGGTCCGCTGCTCGGTGATCACCTCGAAGCGGCCGTCGTCCGGGGTGCCGTCGTCGCTGAGCTTCGCGTACTTGGCCATCTCGGGGATGTTGGCGAACACCAGGCTGTCGATCGTCCGGCGTCGTCCGTCCTCGAGCTGGACGGGGTGCGGGCGGAAGCGGGAGAAGCCCCGCACCACCGACACGATCTCCCGCCACGAACCCTTGCCGCCCTCCTCGAGGTCGACCGCCACGACCGGCGTCAGACCCACGCCGATGTAGGAGTGCGCGTAACGGACCTCCGCGGCGGGACCGCTCCCGACGGTCAGCCGGAGCAGGTCGATCCGCCGGACGTCGCCGGCCACGATCGCATCCGCGAGCGGCCTCTCCCGGGTCGTGCGGCGGTGGTCGTTGGCGTTCCCGGCGGCCCGCACCGCACACACGGCGCGGTCGTTGCCGGCGTCCATGACGCCGTTGACCACCTCGTTGTAGCCGCCGTCGCCGCTCACCGAGACGAGGAGGGGCCGACCGGTGCCGGCGGCCTCCCGGGCCAGGTCGCGGGCGTGCCCGGCGTGCTGGGTGGGGGAGAGGTCCAGCGACACGGACGGGAGGCGGTGCGCCAGTTCGGCCCGGAGCTCCTCCGCCGAGTCCGCGGCGTTGCCGGTGCTCTTCGGGTTGAAGATGATGACGATCCGGTCGAACGAGGTCACCTCCGGCCACTGCCCAGGCGGTGCCGGGCGCACTCCCGTGACATCCGATAACCCAGTGAACGGTCATGCATGGGCGTGTATGGTCATGCATCGTGAACACAGGGCAGACGTGGACGGTCGGGGTCACCGGCGCCACCGGGTACGCGGGCGGGGAGGTGTGCCGGCTGCTGGCCGGTCACCCGAACCTCCGCCTCGCCGGGGTGCATGCCAACTCGAGCGCCGGCCGACGCCTGGGTGAGCTGCAGCCGCACCTGCTGCCCTTCGCGGAGATGACCGTCCAGCCCAGCGACGCGGCCTCCCTGGCGGGGTACGACGTCGTCGTGCTGGCCCTGCCGCACGGGGAGTCCGCTGCGATCGCTGCCCAGCTCCCCGCCGAGACCCTGGTCATCGACTGCGGGGCCGACCACCGGTTGCAGGACCCCACCGCATGGGGCCGCTGGTACGGGGGAGAGCACGCCGGCTCCTGGCCCTACGGCCTGCCCGAGCTCCCCGGCCTGCGCGAGCAGCTGACCGGCGCCCGGCGGATCGCCGTCCCCGGCTGCTACCCGACGTCGGTGACCCTGGCCATGGCCCCGGCCCTCGCCGCCGGCCTGGTCGAACCCGAGGTGGTCGTCGTCGCGGCCTCCGGCACCTCCGGCGCCGGGAAGTCCGCCAAGCCGCACCTCCTCGGCAGCGAGGTCATGGGCAACGTCAGCGCCTACGGCGTCGGCGGGGTGCACCGGCACACGCCGGAGATGATCCAGAACCTGTCGCAGGCCGCCGGGTCGTCGGTCAGCGTGAGCTTCACGCCCACGCTGGTGCCGATGAGCCGCGGGATCCTCGCCACCTGCTCGGCGAAGCTGCAGCCCGGCGTGGACGGCCCCATCGATACGGCTGCCGCGCGCGCCGCCTACGCCAAGGCCTACGCCGACGAGCCGTTCGTGCACCTGCTGCCCGAGGGCCAGTGGCCGACGACGGCCCAGGTGCTCGGCGCCAACACCGTCGCCCTGCAGATCGCGGTCGACCCCGACGCCGGCCGCCTGGTCGTCGTCGCCGCCGTCGACAACCTCACCAAGGGCACCGGGGGAGCGGCGCTGCAGTGCGCCAACCTCGCCCTGGGCCTCCCCGAGACCACCGGTCTCCCCCTCGTTGGAGTAGCGCCATGAGCACCACCGCCCCCCAGGGGTTCTCCGCAGCCGGCGTCGCCGCCGGGCTGAAGTCCTCCGGCGACCCCGACGTCGCCGTCGTCCTCAACCACGGTCCGGACGACGCGGCTGCCGCGGTCTTCACCACCAACCGTTTCCCGGCCGCGCCGGTGCTCTGGAGCCGCCAGGTGCTCGAGGGCGAGCGGGCGCGCGCCGTCGTCCTCAACTCCGGCGGCGCCAACGCCTGTACCGGGCCGGAGGGGTTCCAGGACACCCATGCCACGGCCGAGCACGCCGCGGCCGAGCTGGGCATCGGCGCGATCGACGTCGCGGTCGCGAGCACCGGCCTGATCGGCATGCGGCTGCCGATGGACAAGCTCACCGCCGGCATCACCGATGCGGTGAAGGCGCTGAGCGAGGACGGCGGGCCCGACGCCGCCCGCGCGATCATGACCACCGACAGCGTGCCGAAGACGACCGTGCAGCAGCGGGACGGCTGGACGATCGGTGGGATGGCCAAGGGCGCGGGCATGCTGGCCCCGTCGCTGGCCACGATGCTCGTCGTGCTCACCACCGACGCCGTCGTCGACCCGGCCGTCCTCGGCCCCGCTCTGAAGACGGCGACCAGCCTGTCCTTCGAGCGGGTCGACTCCGACGGCTGCCTGTCGACCAACGACACGGTCCTCGTGATGTCGAGCGGGGCCAGCGGCGTCACGCCCAGCGCGGAGGAGTTCACCGAGGCGCTGACGGCGGCGGCCACGGACCTGGCGATGCAGTTGCTGGCCGACGCCGAGGGCTCGACGAAGGACATCGCCATCACCGTCCGGAACGCCGCCTCCGTGGAGGACGCGCTCACCGCCGGCCGGGCCTGCGCGCGCAACAACCTGCTCAAGACGGCCCTGTTCGGCAACGACCCCAACTGGGGACGGGTGCTCGCGGCGATCGGCACGACCGACGCCGCGTTCGAGGCCGACCAGGTCGACGTGACGATCAACGGCGTCACCGTCTGCCGGGGCGGCGCGATCGGCGACCCGCGCGAGGGCGTGGACCTGACCGGGCGGGAGATCACCATCGACGTCGACCTCAGGGCCGGCGGCGAGCAGGCGACGATCTGGACCAACGACCTGTCCATCGCCTACGTGCACGAGAACTCGGCGTACTCGACGTGACCGCGCAGGACTCGGCGCACACGCCGCAGCACCAGGACCCCACCCCGCCCGACGTCCGCATCGACGAGCCGTCCCCGCAGCCGCGCCTGCCGCGGACGGTCGGCACCCGCCGGGTCATGCGGAAGAACGACCCCGAGGGCGACCGGCAGAAGGTCGCCGTGCTCACCGGGGCACTGCCCTGGCTCAAGGAGTTCCACGGCAACGTCGTCGTCATCAAGTACGGCGGCCACGCCATGGTGGACGACGAGTGCCGCCGCGCCTTCGCGGAGGACATGGTCTTCCTGCGGACGTGCGGGATCCTGCCCGTCGTCGTGCACGGCGGCGGCCCGCAGATCACCGAGATGCTGGGCCGGCTCGGCATCGAGAGCGAGTTCAAGGGCGGCCTGCGGGTCACCACCCCGGAGACCATCGACGTCGTCCGCATGGTGCTCACCGGTCAGGTCGGCCCGGACATCGTCGGCCTGATCAACCAGCACGGTCCGATGGCGGTCCACCTCTCCGGCGAGGACGGCGGCCTGTTCACCGCGGCCCGCACGCAGGCGGTCGTCGACGGCGAACCGGTCGACATCGGTCTGGTCGGCGACGTCGCCGCCGTCGACGTCACGCCGGTCACCGCGCTGCTCGAGGCCGGCCACATCCCGGTCGTCGCCAGCGTCGCCCCGGACGCGGACGGCGTGGTGCACAACGTCAACGCCGACACCGCGGCGGCCGCACTCGCCGCCGCACTGGGCGCGGTCAAGCTCGTCGTCCTCACCGACGTGGAGGGGCTCTACGCCGACTGGCCCCACCGCGACTCGCTCGTCCAGCAGATCGACGCCCGCGAGCTCGCCGAGGTCCTGCCTCACCTGGACGCCGGGATGATCCCGAAGATGGCCGCCTGCCTGCGGGCGGTCGAGGGCGGGGTCCGCAGGGCGACCGTCGTCGACGGGCGCACACCCCACGCCCTGCTGCTCGAGACGTTCACCACCGAAGGCACCGGCACGATGGTCGTGCCGGCTCCGACGGCCCCGCACGGGACGACACAGAAGGAGGGCACGGCACCATGACGCACACGGAGGAGCTGGCCCGCCGCTGGTCGGCGGTGATGATGAGCAACTACCGGACGCCGCCGGTCGCGCTCGACCACGGCGCGGGCGCGACCGTGTGGGACGTCGACGGGCGCGAGTACACCGACCTGCTCGGCGGCATCGCGACGACGATCCTCGGCCACGCGCACCCGAAGGTCGTCGAGGCGATCACCGCCCAGGCGCAGAAGCTCGGGCACGTCTCCAACCTGGCGATGCACGAGCCCGGCGTCGCGCTCGCGGAGCGGCTGCTCGACCTCGCCGGCCGGCCGGGACGGGTCTTCTTCTGCAACTCCGGCGCCGAGGCCAACGAGGCGGCGTTCAAGATCAGCCGACTGACCGGTCGGCCCGAGGTCATCACCGCCGAGGGCGCCTTCCACGGGCGGACGATGGGTGCCCTGGCACTCACCGGACAGCCGTCGAAGGCGGCGGCCTTCGCACCTCTGCCCGGCGGTGTGCGGTACGTGCCCTACGGGGACGCCGACGCGTTGGCCGCGACGGTCTCCGAGCGGACGGCGATGCTGCTGCTCGAGCCCATGCTGGGCGAGGGCGGCGTGCTGCCGGCGCCTCCCGGCTACCTGGCGGGCGCCGCCTCGGCGGCCGGGAAGTCCGGCGCGCTGTTCGCGCTCGACGAGGTGCAGACCGGCATCGGCCGCACCGGGCACTGGTTCGCGCACCAGGCCGAGGGTCTGCAGCCCGACCTCATCACCCTCGCCAAGGCGCTGGGCGGCGGGCTCCCGATCGGCGCGACCCTCGCCTTCGGCGACGCGGCGGACCTGATGACGGCCGGCGCCCACGGCTCGACCTTCGGCGGCAACCCGATCGCGGCCGCCGCTGCGCTGGCCGTGCTCGACACGATCCGCGACGAAGGGCTGCTGGAGCGGGCCAAGGAGCTCGAGCACCGGTTCACCGCCGGTATCGAGGGCCTCGGTCACCCGGGCATCAGCGGGGTCCGGGGGAGGGGTGCGCTGCTCGGCGTCGTCCTGACCGACGACGTCGCCCCCGCGCTGGAGGGCCGGCTGCGCGCAGCCGGGTTCCTGACCAACGCGGTGGCGCCCGGCGTCCTCCGGCTCGCCCCGCCCCTCGTCCTCACCGACGTGCAGGTCGACGCCTTCGTGGCGGCCCTGCCCGCTGCCCTCGACGCCTCCCTGGAGACCCAGTGACCCGGCACTTCCTCAAGGACGACCACCTCACCCCCGCGGAGCAGGCCGAGGTGCTGGCGCTCGCCGCCTCGCTCAAGGCCACCCGGCACACCGCCGAGGCGCCGATGCCGCTCGCCGGCCCCAAGGCGGTGGCGGTGCTCTTCGACAAGCCCTCCACCCGCACCCGGGTGTCGTTCTCCATCGGCGTCGCCGAGCTGGGTGGCTATCCGCTGGTCATCGACGCCGGCAGCAGTCAGCTGGGTCGAGGGGAGCCGATCGAGGACACCGCCCGCGTGCTCGACCGGCAGGTGGCCGCGATCGTCTGGCGCACCTTCGGCCAGGACCGCATCGAGGCCATGGCGTCGGCGAGCCGGGTACCGGTGGTCAACGCGCTCACCGACGAGTACCACCCCTGCCAGATCCTGGCCGACCTGCAGACGGTCATCGAGCACAAGGGCAGCCTCGCCGGCCGATCGCTGACCTACCTCGGCGACGGCGCGAACAACATGGCGCACTCCTACCTGCTGGGTGGTGCGACGGCGGGCATGCATGTGCGGATCGGGTCGCCCGAGGGCTTCCGGCCCGATCCCGCCGTCCTCGACCGCGCAGCGAAGATCGCCGCCGAGACGGGCGGCTCCGTGGGCTGGACCGCCGACGCCGCGGCCGCAGCCGACGGCGCCGACGTGCTGGCGACCGACACCTGGGTGTCGATGGGCCAGGAGGGCGAGTACGACGCCCGCATCGCCCCGTTCCTGCCCTACGCGGTCGACGAGGCCGCGCTGGGCCGGGCCGCCGACGACGCCGTCGTCCTGCACTGCCTGCCCGCCTACCGCGGCAAGGAGATCGCCGCCGCCGTGATCGACGGGCCGCAGAGCGTGGTGTGGGACGAGGCCGAGAACCGGCTGCACGCCCAGAAGGCCCTCCTGATGTGGCTGCTCCAGCGATGACGGCGGGGCTCACCCGCAGCGCCCGCCAGGCCCGCATCCGGCAGCTGATCGAGGCGCAGGCAGTGACCTCGCAGACGCATCTCGCCGCCTTGCTCGCCGGGTCGGGCGTGGAGGTCACGCAGGCGACGCTCTCGCGCGACCTGGAGGAGCTGGGCGCCGTGAAGATGCGCGGCTCCGACGGGGCCCCGGCCAGCTACGTGCTGCCGCCGGAGAACGCGCCGCTGCGTCCGGCCCAGGCCGCGCCGGCCCGGCTCACCCGCCTGCTGGCCGACCTGCTCACCCAGGCCGAGGGCAGCGCCAACCTCGCCGTCCTCCGTACCCCGCCCGGAGCCGCGCAGTTCCTGGCGTCCGCCCTGGACAAGGTGGGCCTCCCCGACGTCCTGGGCACGATCGCGGGGGACGACACTCTGCTGGTCGTCTCCCGGGAGCCCGACGGCGGACCGGCCCTGGCCGACCGGCTGCGGGCGCTCGCCGCCGGGACGCCGGCGATCTATCCCGAGCTCAAGACCGACCTGGAAGAGAGTGGCCCGTGACGGCAGCGAACGAGACCCGGCTCTGGGGCGGACGCTTCGGCGGCGGCCCCTCGCCGGCGATGGCGGCGCTGTCCAAGTCCACGGACGTCGACTGGCGTCTGGCGCCCTACGACCTGGCGTCCTCCCGCGCCCACGCGCGGGTCCTGCACCGCGCGGGGCTGCTCACCGACGAGGAGCTCGCACAGATGGTCGGCGCGCTGACCGAGCTGTCGGCCGAGGTCGCCGCCGGTACGTTCGCGCCGATCGAGTCCGACGAGGACGTGCACGAGGCCCTCGAGCGGGGGCTCACCGACAAGCTCGGCACCCTCGGCGGCAAGCTCCGCGCCGGCCGCAGCCGCAACGACCAGGTCGCGACCGACCTGCGCCTCTACCTGCGGCACAACGTCCGCGCGCTGGTGGCGGAACTGTCGTCGCTGGAGTTCGCGCTGCTCGGTCTGGCCGAGCGCTACCAGGACGTCGCCGCCCCCGGCATGACCCACCTGCAGCACGCGCAGCCGGTGCTCATCGCCCACCAGCTGCTGGCCCACGCGCACTCCATCGCCCGCGACGTCGACCGGCTCCAGGACTGGGACCGCCGGACGGCGGTCAGCCCGCTGGGTGCCGGCGCGCTCGCCGGCTCCTCGCTGAGGCTGGACCCCGACGCCGTCGCCGCCGAGCTCGGTTTCGACCGCGCGGCGGACAACTCGATCGACGCCGTCAGCGACCGCGACTTCGCGGCCGAGTTCTGCTTCGCCGCCGCGCTGCTCGGCGTGCACCTCTCGCGACTGGGGGAGGAGGTCGTGCTCTGGACGTCGACGGAGTTCGGCTGGGCGCGGCTCGACGACGCCTGGGCCACCGGGTCGTCGATCATGCCGCAGAAGAAGAACCCCGACATCGCCGAGCTCGCGCGCGGCAAGTCCGGCCGGTTCGTCGGCAACCTCACGGGTCTGCTGACGATGCTCAAGGGCCTGCCGCTGGCCTACGACCGCGACCTCCAGGAGGACAAGGAGCCGGTCTTCGACTCGCTGGAGCAGCTGATGCTCCTGCTGCCCGCGGTCACCGGCATGGTCGCGACGCTGACCCTCCGGCCCGAGGTGCTGGAGGCCGCGGCCCCGCAGGGCTTCGCGCTGGCGACCGACGTCGCCGAGTGGCTGGTGTCCTCCGGGGTGCCGTTCCGCTCGGCGCACGAGATCTCCGGGTCGATGGTCGCCTTCTGCGAGTCGGCCGGGCTCGAGCTCGACCAGCTCGACGACGACCAGCTCGCGGGCATCGACGAGCGCCTCACCCCCGACGTCCGGACGGTCCTGTCGGTGCCCGGGGCACTGGCGGCCCGCAAGGCCCGCGGCGGGACGGCGCCCGAGCGGGTGGCCGAGCAGTTGACGGCGCTCAAGGACCTGGCGGTCGTGCACGCGGACTGGGCGGCGTCCTCACCGGTGGCTGGGGTGCTGTAGGTGATGGCGCTCTGACCGCTCCCGGCCCGCTGCTCACGGCGGACGAGCTGCTCGGCCCGGTCGACGTCGTCGCGTCGTCCCTGCTCGGGTGCTGGATGGTCACCCAGCGGCCGGAGGGCACCGTCGCACTGCGACTGACCGAGGTCGAGGCCTACTCCGGCTCGGGCATGGACCCCGCCGCGCACTCGCACCGTGGACCGACCCCGCGCGCGGCCATCATGTTCGGCCCGCCCGGCCGGCTCTACGTGTACTTCTCCTACGGCGTGCACTGGTGCGCCAACGTCGTCGTCGGCCGTGACGGGGACGGGGAGGCGGTGCTCCTGCGCGCCGGCGAGGTGGTGGCGGGGGAGGGGGTCGCCCGCTCCCGGCGACCGGCCGCGCGCACGCCCCGCGACCTGGCGGGTGGCCCCGCCCGACTGACCCAGACCCTCGCCATCGGACGGGACGACCTCGGTACGGACCTGCTGGATCCCGCCTCGCCCGTCCGGCTGCACCGGGGTCCGGCGCCGGCCGACATCTCGGCCGGGCCACGCGTCGGGATCAGCACGGCGACGGAACTCCCGTGGCGGTTCTGGGAGACCGGTGCACCCTCGGTGAGCGCGTTCCGGGCAGGTGGCACGTCGCGCCGCCCCCGGGCCGGGCAGGATGGGCACCTGTGAACGACGTGATCGACGACCTGCACCGCCGGGGCCTCATCGCCCAGAGCACCGACGAGGCCGCGCTGCGAGCCCACCTCGCCGAGGGACCGGTCGCCTACTACGCCGGCTTCGACCCGACGGCGCAGAGCCTGCACGTCGGGCACCTGCTGCAGTTCATGGTCCTGCGGGCGCTCCAGCGCGCCGGTCACCAGCCCGTCGTCCTCGTGGGTGGCGCGACCGGCCTGATCGGCGACCCGCGGCCGTCGTCGGAGCGCCAGCTCAACGACCGGGAGACCGTCGCCGGTTGGGTGGAGCGCATCCGCGAGCAGGTGGCGCCGTTCCTCGACGTGCCGGCGGAGACCGAGGGGCTCCGCGGCCCGGTCTACGTGAACAACCTGGAGTGGACGGCGCCGGTCAGCGCCATCGACTTCCTGCGCGACATCGGCAAGCACTTCCGCGTGAGCCAGATGCTGGCCAAGGAGGCGGTGTCCGCCCGGCTGAACTCGGAGGCGGGGATCAGCTACACGGAGTTCAGCTACCAGATCCTGCAGGCCAACGACTACCGGGAGCTGCACCGACGGCACGGGGTGACGTTGCAGACCGGGGGATCGGACCAGTGGGGCAACCTCACCGCCGGCATCGACCTCGTCCGCAGGACCGAGGGTGCCAAGGTCCACGCCCTCTCCACCCCGCTGGTGACGAAGTCCGACGGCACCAAGTTCGGGAAATCCGAGGGCGGCGCCGTGTGGCTGGACCCCTCGTTGACGTCTCCGTACGCGTTCTTCCAGTTCTGGCTCAACGCCGACGACGGCGATGCCCGGTCGTGGTTGCCGCTCTACTCGGAGCGCCCGGCGGAGGAGGTCGAGGCGCTCATCGCCGAGAGCATCGAGCGGCCGGCGGCGAGGACGGCGCAGCGGGCGCTGGCGGAGGAGCTCACCGCGCTCGTGCACGGTCCGGAGCAGCTGCGCCAGGCGGAGGCGGCGGGCCGGGCCCTGTTCGGCCGCGACGACCTCACCGCCCTCGGGGCCGATACTCTCGCCGCAGCGCTGCAGGAGGCCGGCAGCGTGACGGTGGACGGCGAGACGCCGTCGGTCGCCCAGCTGCTGCAGCTGACCGGCCTCGTGGGGAGCCTGTCGGAGGCCCGCCGCACGGTGAAGGAGGGCGGGGCCTACCTCAACAACGACCGCGTCACCGACGGTGATGCGGTACCCGGGGACGACGCGTGGTTGGCCGGCGGCTGGTTGGTCCTGCGGCGGGGCAAGCGCTCCGTCGCGGGGGTCCGCCGGAGCTCCTGACCGGCTCCGTCCGGTCTGTGTCGGACAGGTGACGACACGGTGCCAAGGGCGTGTCCGGCGTCACGGACCTGCCGGTTTGACACCGGCCCCCCGACGGACGTAACTTTCTTTCTGCGCCGCGCGAGACCCCGTCTGGGGCCGGCGGGAAGGCCCCGAGGGGCCTGACCGTTGTGCGGTGCCACACGAGAAGATCGTCTCGGACGAAGCCCGCGAGGGTGGAGTACGAGCGCGTCCGCTCTTTGAGAACTCAACAGCGTGCCGAAAGTCAGTGCCAAGTAATACCCCGTGCCGGGGCCTTCGGGTTCTGGTTTGGGATTCCTT